>NC_014720.1:1172500-2445000 GCF_000166775.1 Caldicellulosiruptor kronotskyensis 2002
GAAAGGTGAAAAGAACCCCGGGAGGGGAGTGAAATAGAGCCTGAAACCCTGTGCCTACAAGCAGACGGAGGGGGCGAGAAGTCCCTGACGTCGTACTTATTGAAGAACGGTCCGGCGAGTTACTTACGCATGCGAGGCTAAGGCGCGAGAGAGCGCTGGAGCCGCAGGGAAACCGAGTCTGAAGAGGGCGATTAGTATGCGTAAGTAGACCCGAAACCGGGTGATCTACCCTTGGCCAGGGTGAAGTGTGGGTGAGACCACATGGAGGCCCGAACCGGTCGTCGTTGAAAAGGCGTCGGATGAGCTGAGGGTAGTGGAGAAATTCCAATCGAACCCGGAGATAGCTGGTTCTCCCCGAAATAGCTTTAGGGCTAGCCTCAAGCTTGTAGCCGCTGGAGGTAGAGCACTGATTGGGCTAGGGGCGCAAAAACGTTACCGAACCCTATCAAACTCCGAATGCTGGCGGTTTTAAGCTTGGGAGTCAGACCACGAGCGATAAGGTCCGTGGTCGAGAGGGGAACAGCCCAGACCGACTGCTAAGGTCCCGAAGGTGTGGCTAAGTGTGCAAAGGATGTTCAGCCGCGAAGACAACCAGGAGGTTGGCTTAGAAGCAGCCATTCCTTTAAAGAGTGCGTAACAGCTCACTGGTCGAGCGGCTGGGCGCCGAAAATACTCGGGGCTAAAGCCACACACCGAAGCATCGGGTTATAGCCACGGGAAGGTGTGGCTATAGCGGTAGGGGAGCGTTCTGCGTTAGGGCGAAGCCCAAGGCGAAAGCCAGGGTGGACGAGGCAGAAGTGAGAATGCCGGAATAAGTAGCGCGAGGCAGGTGGGAAGCCTGCCCGTCGGAAGCCCAAGGTTTTCTGGGGAAGGCGAATCCGCCCAGAGTTAGCCGGGGCCTAAGGCGAGGCCGAAAGGCGTAGCTGATGGGTATCAGGTTGATAATCCTGAGCCACCTGCCGGAGGTTAACCTACGAGGCGGGACGCAGGAGGAGCAGGCAACCGGGGAGTTGGTAGACCCCGGCCAAGCGGCGAGCGGGAGTGGGTAGGCAAATCCGCTCACTCGGCAACCGTGAGCCGTGATGGGGAGCCGAAGTAATAGTAGGCGAAGTGCCGAGCTTCACACTGCCAAGAAAAGCGTCGCGTAGGCGAAGGCAGGTGCCCGTACTGGAAACCGACACAGGTGGGCGAGGAGAGGATCCACAGACGGACGGGTGAAGCACCGCTAAGGAACTCGGCAAACTGACCCCGTAACTTCGGGAGAAGGGGTGCCCTGGGTGAAGAGCTCAGGGTCGCAGGGAATAGGCCCAAGCGACTGTTTATCAAAAACACAGGTCTCTGCCAAGCCGAAAGGCGAGGTATAGGGGCTGACGCCTGCCCGGTGCTGGAAGGTTAAGGGGAGGGGTTAGCCTGAAGAGGGCGAAGCTCCGAACCGAAGCCCCAGTGAACGGCGGCCGTAACTATAACGGTCCTAAGGTAGCGAAATTCCTTGTCGGGTAAGTTCCGACCCGCACGAATGGCGTAACGACTTGGGCGCTGTCTTGGCGGTGTGCCCGGCGAAATTGTGGTACCAGTGAAGACGCTGGTTACCCGCGGTTGGACAGAAAGACCCCGTGGAGCTTTACTGCAGCCTGGCACTGTGTTTTGGTGTGCCCTGTACAGGATAGGTGGGAGGCGGAGAAGTGGGTGCGCCAGCATCCATGGAGCCGACGGTGGGATACCACTCTGGGTGCACTGGGGCACTAACCAGACACTCTGAACCGAGTGATGGGACACTGTCAGGTGGGCAGTTTGACTGGGGCGGTCGCCTCCTAAAAGGTAACGGAGGCGCCCAAAGGTCACCTCAGCACGGATGGAAATCGTGCGGTAGGAGTGCAAAGGCGGTAAGGTGGCTTGACTGTGAGAGAGACATCTCGAGCAGGGACGAAAGTCGGGCTTAGTGATCCGGCGGTATTCAAGTGGGAGAGCCGTCGCTCAACGGATAAAAGTTACCCCGGGGATAACAGGCTGATCTCCCCCGAGAGTCCACATCGACGGGGAGGTTTGGCACCTCGATGTCGGCTCATCGCATCCTGGGGCTGAAGTAGGTCCCAAGGGTTGGGCTGTTCGCCCATTAAAGCGGTACGTGAGCTGGGTTCAGAACGTCGTGAGACAGTTCGGTCCTTATCCGCCGCGGGCGCAGGGTATTTGAGGGGAGCTGACCCTAGTACGAGAGGACCGGGTTGGACGGACCGCTGGTTTACCAGTTGTCCCGCCAGGGGCACGGCTGGGAAGCCAAGTCCGGAAGGGATAAACGCTGAAAGCATCTAAGCGTGAAGCCCACCCCAAGATGAGATACCCCACACCTCAAAGGTGGTAAGGGTCCTGGAAGACTACCAGGTAGATAGGCCGCATGTGTAAGCGCTGTGAGGCGTTGAGCAAGGCGGTACTAATGGCCCGAGGAGCTTGACCGAAAGAGGAGCTTTCTCCCTATTCACTTGCGAGGCTGCTTAGAAAGCTGCTGAAGAAAATGAATAAGCTGACAAATCCGGTGGCGAAAGAGCGAGGGAAACACCCGTTCCCATTCCGAACACGGAAGTTAAGCCTCGCAACGCCGATGATACTGTGCTGGAGACGGCACGGGAAAGTAGGTGGCTGCCGGATTTTTTATTTTGTTTAGTATCGTTAATCTTTTAACAATAAAATGAATACCAATCGTTTTGATAACTTAGAAAAAGTCAATAAAGAAAGCTGATTTGAAAGAAAAACTTTAAATTGCAATATTACAAGTATAATTTTATCTGTAATAAATTGTTTTAAAGCAAAAATGACTATCCGATTATTTTTGGGACAGTTCTTTAAACAGAAAAAATTTTTGTTGTTTTGCAAATAATAAAAAATTCAAATTACTTCCAAGTTATTGAATTGAACAATAGTTATAAGCAAAAACAAAATGGTTAAAAGAATAGAAATAATAATTGTTTCTGTTGCATTTTGCAGATTATCATTATTTGTGAGTAAGATTAAATTGTATGGACTGAATTTTTTAAGTTTTTCAAACTGAGAAATAAGTGCTGTGGAATACGCAAATGTGCATGCTAAAATTCCTGCTGTAATATTTTTCTTTGTGAGGCTGCTAAAAAACAATGTAAGTGAAATTACAAACAAATAATAAATACACAAAAGATAAAAAACACAAATTATATGTGAAAAAGATAGTTTTTGCCCTTCAAATAAAAGGTTAGCATAATATTGATTGAGTGTTAGACCGATAAACAGAAAAAAGCAGATTGCAATTGCAGTATTAAAATACTTTGCAAGTACAATTTGAATTTTATTTGCCCCTTTTGAGAAGGGTAAAACAATTTTTTGAGAATAGATTTCTTCATTTATACTGCCAGCGTTAGAGAATATTATAAACAGCGTACTTATCTGAAAGAGATCTTTAATATAGTTTGCCAAAGCATCTCTTGGGTTAAATTTGAATAGCTGATTTATTAAATTGTTGGGAATTTTGTTACTAATAAAAGATGGAAGAAGTTTTAGCATTATTGGATCTAAAATGGCAAACAATATTATACCTATTGCGAAAATGAGATATCTGTACTGCCTTATTCCTTCAATAAATTCTTTTCTAAAATACGCTTTAAATGTCACTTTTATCTACCACCTTTATAAATATGTCTTCCAGTGAAGGCTTTCTCAAATAAAAAGACAAAATAGGTGTTTCAAACTGTGATAAAATTTTAATTAAATCTATTTTAGCATATTCAATATTGTTAACGAAAATAGAAACCTTTCCATAATTATCAATATCAATCTTTTGAATATAAGAAACTTTAGATAATCTATCTTTAAAATTTTCGGGAATACTTTCAAACTCAACACAAAAAATGGGTTGAATGTATCGTTTTTGGAGGTTTTCTAAACTACTACTTACAATTACTTTGCCTTCATGTAATATAGTGACATAGTCGCATATTCTCTCTACATCGCTCAATATATGTGTTGAGAAGAAGACAGTGATTCCTTCTTCTTTCAAAGATTTTATATGTTCTAACACTTCAGCTCTTCCTTCTGGGTCTAAAGAAGCGGTTGGTTCATCAAGAAGCAATAGTTTTGGTTTATTAAATATTGCGACAGCTATTCCAAGTCTTTGAAGCATTCCACTCGAAAAAGTTGAGATTTTTCTTTTAGAAACGTTTGAAAGTTTTACAATCTCAAGAACTTCTTCAATCCTCTTTTTAATAGCTCTAATTTCAAAATTGCAAATTTGTCCTATTAAGTTTAAATACTCAACTGGTGTGAGATAACCGTAGAATACAGGATTTTGAGGAAGGAATCCAATTTGTTTCACTATGGCATTTTTGTTTGTCTTATAATTAAGATTCTCAAATAAGATTGATCCTTCATCAAAATTAATTAGTCCAGAAAGAATTTTCATTGTGGTTGTCTTACCTGCTCCATTTGGTCCAAGAAAACCATGAACAGTAGCAGGTTGTACTTCAAATGATATGCCTTTTAAAGCTTTTACCTTTCCAAAGCTTTTGTGAAGATTTATTACTTTCAACAAACTAATCACGCTCTCTTCCGAGTAGCAGGTAAACTATAGGACCTACAAAGTTGAAAATAATTATTATTAGTGCCCATGCCCATTTTGGAAGGTATTTTACTTTGTCATTTTTCAACTTAACAAGACAGAAAATCATAAGAACAAACTGCAGAACAATTACAGGTGCAATTAATTTTAGCATTTCTTCCATATCCATATTTCCGAGCATTCCAAAACACTCCTTTTCAGTAAGTTTTTCTATTTTTATCTTTTAAAATTACCCTCGTGATAAGAAGATATATTATAAGACTGCTGGGGAAGTTCAGAAGTCCAAATAGTCCCCAGAGAAAATAGTATTTTTCGCCTCTGTTTTTAGCATCGAAGAATATATACACAGCCTGAGCCATCAGTAAGGAGAATAAAATTAACAGAAGACCAAGTGGTATTTTCTCATCAGAAAATTGCTGAACTAAAAAAAGCAAAAAGCTCAAGCAAGCGATAGCAGTTATGCAAAAAAATGTAAATGTTTTATTAACCTTCATGTTCTCACACCTTTCCTTTTGAGAATATCAATGATGCAGGGATTAAAATCCATGGAATCAGTGTTCCGAAGAGCATCTGAAGCCTTACAAAAAATCCAAAACCATTGATGTTAATTAGTAAAATATAAATAGAAAAGACAAGAAAACTCAATAAAATGAATAATAGAAGATTAACCTTTTCCTGCTTTTTGGCTTTTGCTTCTATTGCATCTTCAATGACTTTCTGGATATCTATCTTTACCAAAGGAGATTCATTCATAGGTTCAAGTTTGTTTTTTAAAAGTATTAGCTTTTCAAGCAAAGCACTATTAAAATCTAATTTTTCTAAAGCTTCATTTTCTAATTCTTCATAGTATTTATCAATAGTTAAATCTTGAATTTTCTCATTCTTTTTTGCTTTCACTCTCCAGCACTCCTTTCTTTTCAAGCTCTTTTATCAGAAATTTTATGGCAAAATGGAGCCTTGACCTTACTGTCCCGACAGGACAGTTCAAAATTTTAGCAATTTCTTTATATTTATATCCATAAAAATGTTTTAGAATAAAAACAGCCCTGAATTTATAATCAAGCGACAAAATAGAGCTACAGATGTCCTTGTATTCACTGTTTGATATGGCAACATGTTCTACGTCCTGCATATAATCTTTGTATGACTCATCTAAATAGATATATCTCTTATTTTTTCTTAAAAAGTCCTTGTACACATTTATAGAGATTTTTATAAGCCATGTCGAAAACTTTGCATCTGGCGAGAACTTATCAATGTTCATGATAGCTCGCAAAAGTGTTTCCTGAACAACATCCTGAGCAAAATGATAATCTTGAGCCATCTTCGTCACAAAACCTGAGAGAATATTTAAGTTATTTTCAATAAGCTTGTAGAGAGCTTCTTTGTTTCCTTTCTTTGCCTCTTCTATTAACCTTTTTTCATCCACTACCTATCACTCCTGCTATAAGTTAAACGCTATTGATTGCAAAAAAGTTCGAAGTGATTTGGATTACAAAAATATTAAAAAATCTTGTAAATTTGCTTATTAGTATTGATACCCCTTTTTTGATGGAGTATGATTATAATTAGAAGGACAGATATTATGTAAAGGATGAATAAGAATGCTCAAAAGAATGATAGCAAAAGCTTTGATATTACTTATAATTCCATTAATAATAGCCCTTATTATCGAAAGCTTGTTTATGGCAGCAAGTGCTAAAAATTTAAACAAGTTGCCGGCTTCAGGTCAAAAAACTTCAAAATCTGCAAAACAAAATATCCAGAGAGAATTGGTTTTCCAGCAGCAGATTGATTTGAACTCAGATGCGCAGATAGATACAGTAAGTATTTGGCTTGATAAAAACCAGAAAAAATATGTGCTGAGTGTAAACAATGTGCTTTATCAACCAAAAGAAAACATTTTGCAGGTAATTGGAACTGAGATTGTAGATATTGACAGCAGTGATGGATACAAGGAGATCTTGCTACATTACAGATCAAACAAGGTTGAAAAGTATGTTATATTAGAATATAACGGTAAAGTTTTAAAAGAACTTCTTAATACTGATTCAAAACCAATCATCGATGGGAATAAAGAGGTCATTATTGAAAGGAATATGGATTTCTGGGTGAAAAAAGAAAGATACATTTTGGATCAGAATGCATCTGGCGTGCGAACTTTAAAACTTTCTCCGCAAGAGCTTTACTATGTTGGGGTGTTTGCATATGTTAAAAGACCTTTCGTGTTATATTCGTACAGGGAACAGAAAACTAAGCTCACCACAACAAAAAAGGGTGAAAAAATAGAGATAGTACAATGTGATCCTTCAAACTGGTTTAAGGACCAATCAAAGAAGAACAATAAGATGTACGATTGGTATATGATAAAGACCGAAAAAGATTTGCTTGGATGGGCAATGTTGAAAGATTTTATAAACTGCATTGACATTGTAAAAGCCCAGGGACAGTAAAATTAAAAGTTAATAACCAAAAAGGCCATTCATGAGAATGGTCTTTTATTTTTTCAATGGCAAAAATTTATGATATAATAGATACAAACTCTTACCCTATAATTCGTACAAAAAAGGAAAGGTATTCACATGAAAAATATTGTGCTTACAGGTTTTATGGGATGTGGTAAAACAACCATTGGGAAATTAATTGCCGAAAAACTCGATATAGAGCTTATTGACACAGACTCAGAGGTAATAAAAGAGTTTGGTATGACAATTGACAAGATATTTGAAGTGCACGGTGAGAAAAAATTCAGAGAGGTCGAAACAAGGGTAATTGAGAGAGTTTCAAAGCTTGAAAATGTTGTTATCTCAACAGGTGGAGGAGTTGTTTTAAATCCCGAAAATGTAAAGCTTTTGCGAGAAAACGGGGTAATATATTTTTTGTATGCCTCAGCCGAAAGTATTCTCAAAAGGCTAAAAGACGATGATACAAGACCTCTTTTGAAAAATGGTGATAAGCTCAGCAACATCATCAGGCTTTTGAACATGAGAATGCCATTTTATAAAAACTGCGATTTTGAAATAAACACAGACATACTCACTCCAGAGCTTGCAGCAGAAAAGATAATTTCAATTCACTTAGCAAAGGAGAGTAAAAGATGATAAGATTCGGTCCTGCAGGAAACTCTCAGAGTTTTTACGATGCCGGTTATAAATCAAGCGTTGATGCGCCAAAGTGGCTAAAATCAATAGGTCTTTCTGCTTATGAGTACCAGTGCAACAAAGGGGTAAACATTTCAAAAGAAAAGGCAAGACAGATTGGGCAGGAAGCGCAAAAGTACGATATACTTGTCTCCATTCATGCACCTTACTATATAAACTTTGGCAGCCAGGAAGAAGAAAAGTTGCAAAGGTCAAAAGAGTACATCTATGAATGCGTAGAAGTTGCAAAGGAGATGAAAGCGCAAAGAATTGTATTTCATCCCGGTTCGTGCGCAAAGGTAGAAAGAAGCTTGGCTTTTGAAACAGCCAAAAAGGCAATATTGGAAGTTGTAAATGTGGTAAAAGAAATGCATGTAGATGGAATTTTTTTGTGTCCGGAAACAATGGGAAAGAAAAACAATCTTGGCAGTAGCGATGAGATAATAGAGATTTGCAAAATGGACGAGATGCTGCTTCCAACCATTGATTTTGGGCACATAAATGCTTTCGAAGGCGGCAGCTTGAAGACAGAAGAGGATTTTGAAAATTTACTCAAGAAATTTATTGACCAGCTTGGATATGAGAGGATGAAATGCTTTCACAGCCATTTTAGCAGGATAGAATACACATCACAGGGTGAGAAAAAACACTGGAACTATGAAGACAAACAGTTTGAGCCTGACTTTGAACCACTGGCAGAGGCTCTTTACAAGCTAAAGCTCGAACCAGTGATAATCTGCGAATCAAAAGACTATATGGCAGAGGATGCTCTTGTTCTAAAAAAAATATATCAAGAGACTTTGGAAAAGAGGATGTGAATATTTACCATGAAAAAGGTCTTGGTCATAAACGGTCCAAATCTTAATCTTCTTGGAATAAGAGAAAAAAATATATATGGCAGCGTATCATACGAAGATGTCCTCAAATCTATTTCACAAAAAGCACAGGAACTTGGGTTTGAAGTGGAGTTTTTTCAATCAAACCATGAAGGAGAAATAATAGATAAAATTCACAGCGCATATTTTGAAAAGGTTGATGCTATTATAATAAACCCAGGTGCTTATACTCATTATAGCTATGCAATCCATGATGCAATAAAAGCTGTAAACATTCCCGCGATTGAAGTACACATTTCCAACATTCATGCAAGAGAAGAGTTCAGACGCAAAAGTGTGATTGCACCTGCCTGCACAGGTCAAATCTCAGGTTTTGGCATTAAAAGCTATATAATAGCACTTTATGCTTTGAAAGAGATTTTAGAGTAGAAAGGAGCAAAGCTTTGGCAATGGTTAGCAAAAGAATTGCGAAAATATTCAAAAGAGATGAGACCATCGAAGCAGTTTTTGTGTCCAAAAAAGAAAACGTCAGATACCTTAGCAATTTCAAAGGCGATGAAAGCTTTCTATTTATTACAAGAGAAGGAACAAAATATCTTTTAACAGACTTTAGGTATACCGAGCAGGCAAAGAAAGAAGCAACTGAATTTGAAATTGTTGACTACAAAGGAAAACTTTATGATGCTATAAAAGACTTGATGGTATCGCATAACATTTCAAAGCTTTTTATTGAAGGGTATCATCTGCCGTTTTCTGTTGTCAGTGAGATGAAAGAAAAGCTTGAAGGCAGGGTATGTGCACTTTCGTTTTCTTTGGATGAAATAAGAGCTGTTAAAGATGATGAAGAGATAGAGAAAATAAAAAAAGCTGTTGAGATTGCTGACAGAGCATTTGATCACATCTTGAAGTTCATAAAGCCGGGTGTTTCCGAAAATGACGTGGTTGCAGAGCTCAACTACTTTATACTGAAAAACGGTGCAAAAGGCTTTTCATTTGAACCTATAGTTGCCTCTGGTAAAAGAAGTTCTTTACCACACGGTGTTGCAACAGACAAGAAAATTGCAGCTGGCGATACTGTTACAATTGATTTTGGATGCAACTTTGACGGCTACATGTCTGATATGACAAGGACGGTATTTGTAGGGAAAGTGGAAAATCAGATGGTAAAGATATACCATATAGTAATGGAAGCTCAGCAAAAGGCAGAAGAGTTTATAAAAGAAGGTTTAAAAGCAAACGAAGTTGACAAAATTGCCCGTGACTATATAGGCTCTTTTGGTTATATGGAAAAGTTTGGACACTCTTTGGGACATGGTGTTGGACTTGAAATTCACGAACTTCCAAGGCTTTCACCAAAGTCTGAGATGGTCTTAGAAGAAAATATGGTTGTAACGATAGAGCCAGGCATTTATATTGAGGATTTTGGAGGTGTGAGAATAGAAGATATAGTTGTTGTAAAAAGTGGTGGATGTGAAATTTTGACAAAGTCGACAAAGGAGCTGATTGTAATTTAGAAATTTGGTATTGCCAGATGAGAAGTTTTCTGATATACTTAAAAATAGGAATAGCTTTAGGCTTTAGAGAGCTTAGAAAGATCATTTTTTTAAGCTTGTAAAAAGCTTAGAAGAGATGAGAAAAGAAGAGAATAGAAGAGATGAGAGGAGATGAGCTGTAAAATGAAAAAGGTGGCAAACGTGCGCCCCGATAGCTCATCGGGGCTTTTTTGTTATCATGATATTAGAAATAGTATACCTTTCTTTGAAGAATATTCAAACTATTCAATTGACCTATCAAATATAGATTTTGATTCAATCGTAGAGGATTTCTTTTTCTTTGAAAATTCCCAGATGGTAGCATTTTGCCTTGATAGGCTTTTGTGTGTTACAGTTTACCGTGACAGGATCGAGATTGATTTTGAAGGAACTAAAGATGTTTTCTTTGAGGATATTCCTGCAATGCTTGATAGTATATTGGAAATCTTAATTCGAAAGAATGCTTATATCACCTGTCAGTTTAACTACCATGCGGTAAATCTGTTAGAAGACATATATTTAACTGACAGTCCTTATATAGTTTTAAATGTTTACAGAAAAAATGTGTTTGTTGACAAACTTACAGGCAAGAAAACTCTTTTGGTAAGTAGCAAAGAATTTGAAAAAGCTGCTGCAATAAATTTAAAGAAGTATCAAAGAACTTTGTTTGATATAAAAAGCAATGTGGTCTTTTCGACTCCAAAAGAGTACTTTATCAGCACTGTCAAGCAGGCAAAAGAGGATATCAGAAATGGTGAGATTTTTCAGATTGTTCTGTCTCAAATAATAATGGTCAAAAGCAATATATCGACAAACCATCTTTTTTACACAATGAAAGAGAGAAATCCTTCAGAGTACAGCATTGTGATAAACAATGAAGAAAGCCAAATAATTTGTTTTTCGCCAGAGACTCTTATAAAGAAAAAAGGAAACACAGTAAAGACATTTCCAATTGCAGGAACGTACAGGATAAACGAAGGCGATGATATTGCCCAGAAAAAGATTGAGATACTGAAAGACAAAAAAGAGATAAGTGAACATGTCATGCTTGTTGACCTTGCGCGAAATGACCTTGGCAGGATTTCAAAACCCGGGACTGTAAAAGTAGAAGAGTACTTGAGAATAAAAAGGCTTTATAATCTCATTCATATATATTCAGTTGTAACAGGTGAACTTGAAGAAAAGAGCCTCACAAAAACGATACTATCTGTTTTTCCGGCCGGGACGCTGACCGGCGCACCAAAGATAAGAGCTATGCAGCTAATTGAAAAGTACGAAAGGCAGAGAAGAGATCTTTACGGAGGAGCAATTGGATATATCTACAAAGACCAGTTTGACCTTGCCATAGCTATAAGAATGGCTGTGAAGGACAAAAAGGAAAGCATTATCAAGCTTCAAAGTGGTGCGGGAATTGTAAATTTGTCAGTGCCAGAGAATGAGTATCAGGAGTGTTTGACCAAGCTCAGAGCGTTTTTGAGGATAATGGAGGTGAACGAGGATGATATTGTTAATAGATAACTATGACTCTTTTACGTTTAATCTTTACCAGATGATTGCAAGTAAAGCAAAGGTTTTGGTGTTCAGAAACGACAAGGTTACAGTTGATACAATAAAAAAGTTAAATCCGGCTGGTATAATAATTTCTCCGGGTCCTGGCAGTCCAAAAGATGCGGGTGTGAGCAAAGAGGTTGTAAATACATTTGCGGGTAGTATTCCAATCTTGGGTGTGTGCCTTGGTCATCAGGTGATTGGAGAATGTTTTGGAGCACGAGTAATTCATGCAAAGACAATTTACCATGGAATGAGATCGAGGGTTGACCTGCTTGAAAGCGGGAAAAGAAGCAGACTTTTTAAAGGTGTGCCAGAGAGATTTTTTGCAGGAAGGTACCATTCACTTGTGGTTGAGAAATCTTCGTCTTTAAAACAGCTTGAGATAGCTGCTGTGAGTGAAGATGATGAGGTCATGTCCTTGGTAAATGATAACTTGAGAGTCTATGGGATTCAGTTTCATCCTGAGTCAATCCTGACTCCTGATGGCGAGACAATTATTCAAAACTTTTTAGAAATATGCTATGATGGGGTGGAAAAAGATGCTCATCGATGTGCTTGAGCTTGTGACAAACAAAAAGGATTTGGAATATGACCAGGTAAAAAATCTTCTTGACAATATCTTGGAAGGAGAACTTGATGAGATAAAGTTTGGTGCATTTTTGGCAGCGCTAAAAACAAAGGGTGAAACAGAAAAAGAAATTTCGGCATTTGTTGATGCCTTTTATGACAAGGCAAAAAAACTCAACTTTGACCATCAAGCTACAATTGATACATGTGGAACAGGTGGCGATGGAAAAGGCACATTTAACATCTCAACAGCTGCAGCTATTGTCCTTAGCTGTTTTGACGTAAAAGTAGCAAAACATGGTAACAGAAGCATTACAAGCAACTCAGGCTCAGCTGATATCTTAGAAAAACTTGGAATTGATATTCAAGCTGAGGAAGATAAAATTTTAGAAGGGCTTGAGAAACTCAACTTTGCGTTTTTATTTGCACCACTGTATCATCCTGCTATGAAAAAGGTTGCAAATTTAAGAAGATCACTTGGTATCAGAACTGTTTTTAACATCTTAGGTCCGCTTTTGAACCCTGTACCACTTAAATATCAGGTTGTTGGGACATTCAGCTTTGATGCGCAGGATAAAGTGGCTTCTGTGTTAAGAGGCAAGAGAAAAAAAGCTGCTGTCATACATAGTCTTGACGGGCTTGACGAGATTTCCATTTCTCAAAAGACAAGGGTGCTTGAGATACAAGACAAGAATCTCAGAGAATATTATATTGACCCAAAAGACTATGGAATTGAATTTGATACAAGCTCAATTAGAGGCTTTTCGCCTGAAGAAAATGCAAGGATTTTGATAAGTGTGCTTGAGGGAGAAAAATCGCCTTATTTTTGGGCTGTTGTTTTAAATTGTGGATTTGCACTTTACATTTGTGAGGTTGCAAAAGATGTTGAAGAAGGAATTAAGCTTTCCTCAAAAGCAATCGAGAGCAAAGAAGCTTATTTAAAGCTCAAAGACTTGCAGCAGTTTTATAAATCGGGAGTGTAATTAAAAATGAGTGTGCTTGAGCGTATCTTGAGCTATAAAAAGGAAGAGGTTGAAAAGTGCAAAAATCTCATACCTGTTGAGAAAATGAAGAAACTTGCAGTTGAGAAGATTAAAGGTGGCTATTCGGAAAACAGGTTCAAAAGAATATTCAAAAAAGATAAATTCTGTATAATTGGTGAAATAAAAAGAGCATCACCATCGGAGGGTGTAATATCAGAGGATGCTAATGCAAAAGCAATAGCAAAGATGTATGAAGATTTAGGGTTTTTTGCCATATCAGTTTTGACAGAAAGATTTTTTTTCAAGGGTTCAGAACAAGATTTGATGGAAGTAAAAAAAGTGGTATCTCTGCCTGTGCTAAGAAAAGACTTTATCATTGATATCTGGCAGCTTTACCAGACAAAGATGATAGGCGCAGACGCAGCTTTGCTTATCACAAAAGCTTTGTCAGAGAAGCAGCTTGCAATATTTATTAAGATTTTGGAAATTCTTGACATAGTACCGCTTGTTGAGGTTGAAAATGAATATGAAATTGAAAAAGCTTTGAAGTGTGGTGCAAAACTCATAGGAATCAACAACAGAAACTTAGATGATTTGTCCATCGACATAACAAAGACAGAAAGGCTTTTGAAGTATATTCCAAAGGAAGTCGCTGTGATAAGCGAAAGTGGAATTAAGACAAAAGAGGATTTTGACTATATTCTCTCGCTCGGTGTTGATGGATGTTTGATAGGGACATCTTTTATGAAATCGCAAAATCCGCTTGAAATAATTGGTGATAGGATATGATAGTAAAGTTTTGCGGGCTAAAGAGGCTTGTTGACATTGAGATGTGCAATAAACTTCAGCCTGATATGATAGGCTTAATATTTGCTCAAAGTCCGAGAAAGGTTGAAAAAGACCTTGCAAAAGATATTGTTTTAGCTAAAAGTCCTTCAATAAAATCAGTTGGAGTTTTCAAGGACCAAAACATATCAGAGGTTATAAAAATAGCGACTTATCTTCAACTTGACTTTGTGCAGCTGCACGGCAAAGAAAATTATGAATATATAAAGCATTTGAAAGACCTTGGATTTAGGGTCATAAAGGCTATTGAAGTTGAAAGACAACAAGATTTAATAGAAGCTAAACGCTATACAGAAATAGCTGACTTTGTGCTTCTTGACAGACCAAAAGGCAGTAGTTTGGATATCACAGAGGTTGCAAAACTTGCTGACTTTGGTTATATCATTGCAGGTGGAATAACACCTGAAAATATAGATAAATACCTAAATCTAAATCCAATTGGGATTGACATCAGCTCAGGAATTGAGACAAATGGTTTCAAAGATTTTACAAAGATGAAAAAGATTATTGAAAAAGTAAATAAACACAAGGTTGGTGAAACAAAAAATGGATAGGTATTTTGGAAGGTTTGGTGGAATGTATGCCCCAGAAACTCTTATGCCAGCTCTTTTAGAGATAGAAGAAGAGTTTTGCAAGCTTGTGAATGACGAAAAATTCAATCAAGAGTATGAGTACTATCTCAAAAACTATGTTGGAAGACCATCGCCACTTTACTTTGCCAAAAACTTGAGCGATCATCTTGGAGTTAAAATATATCTCAAAAGAGAAGACCTGAACCACACCGGTGCACACAAGATAAACAACTGCATTGGTCAGGCACTTTTGGCAAAGCATATGGGTAAAAAAAGACTTATTGCCGAGACAGGAGCTGGTCAGCACGGTGTTGCGACGGCTACAGTTGCTGCTCTTTTTGGGATGGAATGTGAGATATTTATGGGTGAAGAGGATGCAAAAAGGCAGTTTCATAACGTGCAGAGGATGAAAATGCTTGGCAGTAAGGTAAGAGTAGTTAGTAAGGGAAGCAAGACATTAAAAGATGCAATAAACGAGGCAATGCGTGACTGGAGCGAGACCTTTGAATATACCTTTTACCTTTTTGGTACAGCTGCAGGACCTCATCCGTTCCCAACAATTGTAAAATACTTTCAAAGTGTGATTGGGAAAGAGACAAAAGATCAGATAATAAAGCTTGAAGGAAAACTTCCAGACTATATCTTTGCATGTGTAGGTGGTGGTTCTAATGCAATTGGTATCTTCTCAGCATTTTTGGAAGATCATGAGGTAAAGCTTATCGGTGTTGAGGGTGCAGGAGAGGGGATACATACAGGTAAAACGGCTGCGACGCTATGTAGCGGGTCTGTCGGAATCTTGCACGGTGCTAAAACGTATATTTTACAGGATGAGGAAGGGCAAATTCTAAACACACATTCGATCTCAGCAGGACTTGACTACCCTGGTGTTGGACCTGAACATGCGTATTTGAAAGAGACAGGAAGAGTTGAGTATGTGGGGGCTACTGATAAAGAAGCTGTGGATGCATTTTTGCTGCTCACAAGGCTTGAAGGGATAATTCCGGCGCTGGAGTCAAGTCATGCTCTTGCAGAGGTTATTAAAAGGGCGAAAATGGGACTGTTTAAAACCAGTGACATTGTTGTTGTGAACCTTTCTGGAAGAGGTGATAAGGATATAAACACAGTACTTGAGCTTTGGAAGGATGATGAGATATGAATTTAATAGATGAAAGATTTGAAAAGCTAAAAAAAGAGGGAAAAAAAGCTTTCATAGGCTATGTTACGTTTGGGTATCCAACTTTTGAAGAAACACTTTGGTTTATAAAGCTTGTATATTCATATGTAGACATTTTAGAGATTGGTTTTCCTTTTTCTGACCCTATTGCAGATGGAGAAATTATTCAAAAAGCTTCTATAAAAGCTCTCAGTGAAGGTGTCAAATTGAGCCACCTTTTTGAAAGCATTGAAAAGTTTAAAAAAGATAAGCCGGTTGTGCTAATGTTGTATGCAAACACAGTTTACAAAAAGGGAATTGATAGGTTTTTTGAAAGTTGCAAAGCTTGCGGTGTGGATGGCGTGATAATCCCAGATGTTTCGTTTGAAGAGAGCTTTGAGTTTAAAGAATCAGCTGAAAAGTTTGGTGTTACTTATATTGACCTTGTATCAATATCTTCTCTTGAGAGAGCAAAAATGATAGGTAGGCAGAGCCGCGGTTTTTTGTATTGTGTTTCAAGAAAAGGCGTGACAGGTTTCAAAGGGCAGATTGATGATAGAATCTTTACTTTTCTAAAAGAACTGAAAACCGTTACATCAACACCTTTGGCAGTTGGATTTGGTATAAAGAGTAAAGAAGATGTTCAGAAGTTCAAAGACCTTGCAGATGGTATTGTCATTGGAAGCGCAATAATCACAAAGATAGATGAAGGAAAAGACAAGCTTGAAGATTTTTTGAAAGAAATCTCTGAAAGTCTAAAACACAAATAAATTTAAGGGGATGCTAAAAACATCCCCTTTTTATATTTTCGCCTTCCTGCCGTGCTACCCTTCAATTTACAGGAACCTCCGTATTTTCACTTTCTTTCAAAAGTCGACTGATTTTCTTTGGTGTCTCCTCAATTTTTGAAAACTCTTCTGCTTCAAGATTCTCAAGTTCAACTGGCAAGTTGAATTCTTTTAAATTTATCAAGTTGTAATCAAAATAGATGTCACACCTTGGAGCAAACATTTCAAATCCCCCCTTCCAATATATATTATACCCTCTTTTTCGTTAATATGTTTGATGTATGCAGGGATACTTCAAAAATACATGTATATTTAAGGCCAAAAATTTTTGCTATAATAGAATGTAGTTTGGCAAAAAGGAGAAAAGAAAAATGAGCGCTTTTATAGAGTTTAAAAATGTCAGCTTTTCATATGTAAGCTCTGATGGGACAAGAACACCAGCTTTGATTGATATAAATCTTAAGATTGAAAGAGGAGAATTTGTTGCGATATTGGGGCTAAATGGTTCTGGTAAATCAACCCTTGCAAAACTAATAAACGGTCTTTTAATACCAGAAAAAGGCGATGTAATTGTAGATGGTATGAATACAAAAGATGTAGAAAAAGTCTGGGATATAAGAAGAAAGTGTGGATATATATTTCAAAACCCTGACAACCAGCTTGTTGCATCAATTGTTGAAGAAGATGTTGCATTTGGACCTGAAAACTTAGGAATGCCGAGAGAAAAGATAAGAAAAGCTGTTGACAGCGCACTTTTGGCTGTGGAGATGATGGAATATAAAAACTATGCCACGTACAAACTGTCTGGTGGGCAAAAACAGAGGGTTGCAATTGCTGGTGTTCTGGCGATGAAACCAGAGTGCATCATATTGGATGAGCCAACCTCTATGCTTGACCCAAAAGGAAGAAAAGAGGTTATAGCTACTATACAAAGACTTAATAAGGAAGAGAGAAAGACCATTGTTTTGGTCACACACAATATCGACGAGATGATCTTGAGCCAAAGAAGCATTGTGCTGGATAAAGGACATATAAAGTTTGATGGTTCTTTTCTTGAGCTATTAAAGCTTGACTGGTTTTATGAGATGGGCTTTGACATGCCACAAATTTTGAAGCTCTCAATTGAACTTAAAAAAAGAGGTGTAAAGATTAATAAAGAAATCTGGTCGGTTGACGAAATGGAGAGATTTTTATGTTCATTGAAATGAAAAATGTAGACTTCATATATGGCTACAAAACACCATTTGAAAAAAAGGCGCTTGAAAATATAAACCTATCAATAACAAAGGGAGAGTTTATTGGAATTATTGGCAAAACTGGTTCGGGCAAATCTACTTTGGTTCAGCTGATGAACGGGCTTTTGGTGCCGCAGATAGGTGATGTTATTGTTGATGGTATAAATACAAAGGATAAAAAGCGGGCAAAGGAAATTCGAAAAAGAGTTGGGCTTGTGTTTCAATACCCTGAATATCAGCTATTTGAGGAGACAGTTTACAAAGACATAGCTTTTGGTCCTCAAAACCTTGGATTTTCTGAAGATGAAGTAAAAAGAAGGGTAGAAGAGGTATGTGAGCTTTTAGAGATACCCAAAGAACTTTTAGGAAAATCGCCGTTTGAACTTTCGGGTGGTCAAAAACGAAGGGTTGCAATTGCAGGAATACTTGCAATGGACCCAGATTGTATAATTCTTGATGAACCAACAGCCGGGCTTGATATGCGTGGTCGAAAAAGGATTTTTAATATCATAGAAAGACTTCACAAAGAAGCAAAAAAGACAATAATTTTGATTTCACACAGCTTAGAAGATGTTGCAGTGCTCTGTGAGAGGGTTATTATTCTGAGCAAAGGCAAAGTTCATTTCGATGGTCCTAAACATCAGGCTTTTGAGAATATAGAACTTCTTGAAAAAAGTGGACTTTTGCCACCTGACATTCTTTATCTCCAACACAGATTAAAACTTAAGGGTTTTAAGATTGACAGGTTTGAATACAGTATTGAAAATGTTGCTGATATGATTGTGAAAAATCTTGCATTCAAAAGAGAAGGTGAAATGCTATAATGGTTGACTTTGTGATTGGTCAGTATATAAAAAAAGATTCATTTGTGCACAGGCTTGATCCAAGGACAAAGATAATAGTTCTATTCTTTTTTTGTATCTCGATATTTGTGGTAAATAACTTTTATGGATATACATTTTTGTTTGCCTTAATACTTCTATGGATTTTGCTCTCAAAAGTAAACCCGCTTATACTTTTGCGCGGAACAAAACCTGTATTTATATTAATCCTTATAACAGTAGTTTTTAATCTTTTTATGACTCAAGGAAAACCTGTGATAAAGATATTAGGGCTTGTTATAACCGACAGAGGTATTGTTCTTTCTGTCTTTTTAGTAATTCGACTTTTACTGCTCATTTTTGCCACAAGCCTTCTTACTCTCACAACATCGCCAATTGAAATAACAGATGCCCTGGAAGTATTATTAAAGCCCCTAAAAAAGGTAAAATTTCCTGTTCATGAAATCTCTATGATGATGTCAATTGCATTAAGGTTTATACCAACCATCTACGAAGAGGCTGACAAGATTATGAAGGCTCAAATGTCAAGAGGTGCTGATTTTGAAACAGGGGGATTAATAAAAAAAGCAAAATCACTTTTGCCGCTTTTGATTCCACTTTTTATTTCAGCTTTCAAAAGAGCAGATGAACTTGCAATTGCGATGGAAGCGCGCTGCTACAGAGGCTCAGAAGGTCGTACAAAGCTCAAAAAACTTGAGTTTGGACTTTCTGACTATATTTCGTTTGTTATATGTGGGATTTTAATCATACTTGCGATTGTTGTGAGGTGAAAAACTTGAGAAATATTCTCTTGACCATAGAATATGATGGCACAGGATATTTTGGGTGGCAAAAACAGCCAAATAAAAAAACTATTCAGGGAACAATTGAAGAAGCTATAAAAAAGTTGACAGGCGAAGAGGTAAACTTGATTGGTTCTGGAAGAACAGACAGAGGTGTTCATGCTTTAAATCAAAAAGCTAATTTCAAAACAAGCAGCAAAATTCCAACAGACAAGTTTCCGCTTGCCTTAAATTCTGTCCTGCCTGGCGATATATCTATAAAAGACGCAATTGAGGTGCCTTTAGATTTTTCTGCGCGATACAGTGCAAGGCAGAAGACTTATAAGTATCTTATTTATAACAAAAAAAGCCGTCCTGCGCTTTTGAGAAACTATGCGTATTATTATCCATACCAGCTTGATGTTGATGCCATGCAAAGAACATGTGAATACTTTATAGGGGAGTATGACTTTAAAAGTTTTTGTTCTGCTGATTCTGAAGCAAAGACAACCATAAGGCGTGTATACAATGCATATTTGACCTTTGAAAATGAGTGCATTGCAATATATATAACAGCCAATGGCTTTCTTTACAACATGGCAAGGATTATCGCAGGAACAATCTTGGATGTGGGAGCAGGAAAATTAAAACCAATGGATATTCCGCTTATAATAGAAAGCAAAGACAGAACAAAGGCAGGAAAGACCTTGCCACCATGGGGGCTTTACCTTGTTGATGTTGTTTACTGACAAAAATAAATGGTGGGGATAATAGGACTCGAACCTATGACCTCTTGCATGTCAAGCAAGCGCTCTAACCAACTGAGCTATATCCCCACCAGTTAGCTATTTACTTTTTGCAGTATGTATTATAACATATATTTTGTAAAATGCAAATATCAAATGAAGGCTGCAATTGAACATAAAAGAAAATTTGAAGAATGTAACAGGGAGTACTTTAAATGAGAAGGTTTTTAAAAATTTTGCTTTGCACATTGGTTATTGTGATTTTGATATTTGCAGTGACAGAAGCATCAATAATTATTTTTGGCATTTCTGCAAAGCCTAAAAAATCAGACTGTATAATTGTTTTGGGCTGTGCAGTTTATGGTGATTTTCCAAGTCCGTTTTTTCGAGAAAGGCTTAACAGAGCTTTTGAACTTTATAAAAAAGGCTATGCAAGATACATAGTTGTCTGTGGTGCAAAAGGGCCGGGTGAAAACATATCTGAAGCTGAGGCAGGCAAAAGGTATCTTGTAGAAATGGGAGTTTTGCCAAAGTTTGTTTTGAAGGAAGATAAATCTTTTTCGACATATGAAAATCTTCTCCATGCAAAAAGGGTTATGAACAAGAAAGGTTTCAAAAGCGCTATAATTGTTTCAAATATGTTTCACTTAGAAAGAGCACATTTGATTGCTAAAAAATTAAAAATAAATTCTTCTTTTTCAGGTGTATATGTAAAACAATATTTGCATGAAGAATACTATGGTTTTATGCGCGAAAGTGTAGCTGTTTGGTATGAGATTCTCAAAACTCTTTCATCTTTCTGATTTTTCCCGCCCAAATACCTATTGACAACATTAAGATAAGGTATTATAATATTCAATGTGCAAGGGGAAAAAACGAGCGGGTGTAGTTCAATGGTAGAACACCAGCCTTCCAAGCTGGCAGCGTGGGTTCGATTCCCATCACCCGCTCCAGAAAAAGAATATAACTCCCCTCAGCAGCGTATTAGCTGTTGAGGGTTTTTTGTTTTCTATTTAAAAACAAAATATTCTATTTCGACAAAATATTACATTAAATACTGAAGGGTTTTTTAGGGTAATATAGAATTAGAAATAATATAACTTTCAAATCGAGGTGCAATAAAATGGATTTTGAAGCAATCATTATGGAGGGAATACTGATTTTAAAGATAAAAGGCGAGCTTGACCAGTACAATGCAGATAAATATAGACTCAGATTTGATATGAAAATTGTAAGTCCAGAAGTTCAAAAAGTTGTGATAGACATTTCAGAGCTTTCGTTTATGGACTCATCAGGTGTTGGCTTTCTTGTAGGAAGGTTTAGAACAGCAAAAGCATTTGCCAAAGAACTTGTCCTGGTTTGCAACTCAAACTATATCAACAAGCTTCTTTCAACTTGTGGAATAGAAAAACTAATAAAAAAATATACAACTATTGAAGAGGCATTGAGTTAAATTAAAAGAATTGAAAGGGTGTGAATTTTTGAAGATGAAGGTTTTAAATTATATGGAACTGAAAATTCCCTCAAAAGCCCAAAACGAAGCATTTGCAAGGGTTGCTGTTGCTGCGTTTGTTGCTCAGCTTGATCCTACTTTAGATGAAGTTACTGAAATAAAAACTGCTGTATCTGAAGCTGTAACAAATTCAATAATTCATGCATATGAGGATAAAATTGGGGAAATAATAATAAAAGGAAAGATTTATGAAAATTATGTTGTTGAGATTGAAGTAATTGACTTTGGTAAAGGAATTGAAGATGTTGAGCTTGCTCGGCAACCACTCTTTACAACAAAACCTGACCAGGAGCGCTCTGGTATGGGATTTACTGTAATGGAAACATTCATGGATAAGCTTGACGTTACATCAGAGGTTGGTAAAGGCACATGTGTTAAGATGCTTAAAGCTATTAAAAAACGAAAGAGCGAGGGTGCAGAAAATTGAGCAAGGCTTCCCATGAGGAATTGATAAGTAGGGCTAAAAATGGTGATAAACTTGCACGCCAACAGCTGATAGAAAGTAATCTTGCGCTTGTGTGGAGTGTTGTAAAAAAGTTTGCTGCAAAAGGAGTAGAGCTTGAGGATCTATTCCAAATAGGCTCAATAGGGCTTATAAAGGCTGTTGACAGGTTTGACCCGTCGTTTAATGTCAGGTTTTCAACATATGCTGTTCCTATGATAATTGGTGAGATAAAAAGGTATCTGCGTGATGATGGCAAGATAAAGGTTTCACGAAAGATAAAAGAAAATCAGGGTAAAATAAAAAAACTAAGAAACCAGTTTGTATCAAACCATGGAAGAGAACCCACAATCTCAGAGATTTCGCAGTTGACAGGGCTTTCTAACGATGAGATTTTGCTTTGCTTGGATGCGTCATCTGAGGTTGCATCGCTGAGTGAAGTTATAAATCAGGAAGAGGGAAAACCTATCACGCTGATGGACATAGCATCTGATGAAGAAGATTATTCGACAAAACTTTTGGATTTGATGGCATTAAAAGAAGGGCTTAAAAAATTAAAAGGACGGGAACGCTACATAATATTTATGCGCTACTTCAAAAACAAAACACAATCTGAGATTGCAAAACAGCTCAATATCTCCCAGGTGCATGTATCAAGGATTGAAAAAAGAGCTTTGGAGAGGATAAAGAGGGAGTTTGTTTGACACGCTGTGATTGAGAAAGCGTGTCTTTTTATTTTTATATAGAAATTTTTTTACCTTTGTGATTTAATATAAATAAAATTACCTGTTCAGTTTTTAAAAATTTCAATGGAAAAACTAATTGAATTTTTCTTTCCGCCGCGGTGTGCATTTTGTGGCAGGCTTGGCAAAAGCCCGTGCGATGATTGCAAGAAAAATATAAGATTTATTTCAGGCAATACGTGCCAAAAATGCGGAATACCTATTGGTGATAGTGATTTGCCGGTTTGCTCATCTTGCTTGAGAGAAAACTTTGCATTTGAAAAAGTCTTTCCAGTATTCTACTATGAAGGGGTAGTTCGAAGAGGTGTTCATCTTTTTAAGTACAGAGGTTTTTATCAAAATGCAATAACCTTCTCAAGGCTTATGGTTAAAAAGATTCTTGATGCTGGTATCAATGCTGATATAATAACCTTTGTGCCAACAAGCTATGAAAGGTATTTGCAAAGAGGTTTTAATCATTCTTATCTGCTTGCCAAAAATATTGGGAAGATACTTAAAATTCCCACAGTTGACATTCTTACAAGAGTAGGTTTTACAAAACCTTTTTATAACCTCTCACGCCACGAAAGACAAAGTGAAATAAAAGGTAAAATTAAGCTTAAAAAAGGGTATGAAAATATTATAAAAGGCAAAAAAGTTATTCTTGTTGACGACATCTTCACAACAGGTGCTACAGCAAATGAGTGTTCAAAAGTTTTGCTTGAAAATGGGGTAAAGTGTGTTTTTGTCTCTGTTCTTGCGATAACAAAGCTTGCAAGATAAAGTACCAATTTAAAATTTTAAAAGGGGGTTTTTAAATAATGGATGTAAGAAACTGTCGAAGATGTGGTAAAATTTATCTTTATGATGGAAGTCCTATTTGTCCTCAATGCAGAAAGGAAGAAGAAGAAGATTTCAAAAAAGTAAAAGAGTATCTTTATGATCATCCCGGTGCAACCTTGCCAGAAGTATCAAACGCAACAGGTGTGTCACCTGAAAAGATTTTGAGGTTTTTAAAAGAGGAAAGACTTGAGATTGTTGGTGAGAGCAATATCATTTTAGAATGTGAAAGATGTGGGAAGGCAATTAAAACAGGAAGACTTTGTGATGAGTGTAAAAAAGAGGTTGGAACAAGGTTTTTGAGTTATCTTGACGACAAAAAGCTTCAAGAATCGAAAAAGAAAAATGAAGAGTTTGCAAAAAGAAAAGAAGCAGGTTACAGGTATCTTTCGAAGGAGTTAAAAGAAGATGAGAACAAGTGAAAAATTAATTAAACTTTTTTGAATTTTCTCACGATAATAACTGTAGAAGAAGCTTCGAAGCTAAAGTCGAGGTAGGGATGTAAGATGAGGATAGAAGACAGGATAAAGATATTTCAAATCTACACCCAAACAGCAAAGGTAAGCAGAGTTGAAAAGAAGCAGGAAGTTGCTTCTACTGATAAGATTGAAATATCAAGTGAGGCAAGAGAATTTCAGGCAGTTTTGAATGCTATAAAGCAAACACCTGATGTTCGTGAGGATAAAGTAAATGAGATAAAAAAGAAGATTGACTCTGGCACATACAATGTATCTGGAAAAGATGTTGTTGAAAAGCTAATAAGAGAATACAAAGCTTCAAAAAAGAACGAGTAAATTTTTGGCTGCTTTTAAAAATTAATAGCAGCCTTAATGTTTATTTATAAACATTTGTGGTTTAATATCTAATAGAATGGGAAGGAAGCAGGAAGATGAACTATGTAGAAAAAATAATCAAGCTTTTAGGAGAGGAGTATAAGATATTTGAGAGGATTTTGAACCTCAGCAATGAAAAAACAAAATACATTGTGGAAAACAATCTCTCAGCGCTAATTGAAGTATCAAATCAAGAGAAAAAAGAGACAGAAATAATCGAAAAACTTGAAAGAGAAAGGCAAGAAATCTTGAATGCTTTATCAAAAGAAAAAAATATCGTTATTGTCAATCTAAACGACCTTGTAAGTATAGCCACACCAGATGAATGGCAGAGAATAAACGATTTGAAAGTAAGACTTGGTGAAATTATTTTTAAGCTTAAAAAAACAAATGACCTTAACGCTTCATTAGTTTCAAGTGCACTTGAATATATAGATTTTATGACAAACGTAATTTCATCGTATTTTTCGGACAACACTACATATCAAAAGGATGGGCAGACAGGGTCACAAAAGAAAAACCTTTTTGATGTTAAGCTGTAGAAAAAAGGGGTTGAAATAGAATGTCGTTTTACGGGCTTGAGATTGCAAGAACAGGTATATTTGTCAACAGAAAAGGGTTAGAGGTGACATCGCACAACGTTGCCAATGCTTCAACGCCAGGGTATACAAGACAGGTTTTAAATGTAAAGTCAAATCCACCATCTGCTAAGGTTGGTTTTTATAGCCCAAAGTTTCAGGTTGGTATGGGTGCTGATGTGCAAAGCCTTGAGCAGATAAGAGATATGTTTTTAGATATTCAATATAGAAACGAATATTCGCGCCAGGGAGAGTATGAAATAAAAGCTGATAACCTGAATTTTATAGAATCCATATTCAATGAACCGAGCGACACGGGGCTGTCTTCTGTTATAGACCAATTTTTCTCAAGCTTGCAGGAGCTTTCAAAAAATCCAGAGAGCTTAACAGTTCGTGCGCTTGTTCGCCAGAGAGCTCAAGCTTTGACTGATGCGATACATAAGATGTACAAACAGCTTGAAGATTTGCAGAGCGAGCTAAATGACCAGGTATATGATAAAATTTTAGAAATAAACAGCATAGCTTCTCAGATTGCAGATTTAAACCAGCAGATATTTGTTTTGGAGCTTCGAGGCGAAAAGGCAAATGACCTTCGTGACCAGAGAAATCTTCTTGTTGACAAACTCTCAAAAATTGTTGACACAACTGCTTATGAAGACAAAGATGGCAGGTTCATTGTGCAGATAGCTGGCGGCGAGACCCTTGTAAATCACTTTACAGTCTACGAGCTTGAGACAGACAAATCGAAAATTATGAGAAAAAGTGGATTTGACTCAAGTGGTCTGCCAACAGGATTCAATCCTGATGACCCGCTATCACAGCAAAACCTTTACGACGTCCCAGGACTTTTTGTTGTTATGTGGAAGGACACAGGGCAGGTTTTGAATATAAAGTCAGGTGAGCTAAAAGGACTTTTGGATATGCGAGACGGTGTTGGTGGGCTGGATGAGGATATGGTTGTAAATGGTCAGCCTGTTGATGTTCCCAATAAAAATTATTTTACAGGTATTCCTTACTATTTGAACAGACTCAATGAGTTTGCTCAAAAACTTATCGAAAAGTTCAATGAACTTCACACACAGGGCTGGTCACTCAACGGACAAAATACAAATATAAACTTTTTCGAACCACCTGTTGGCCAGACATTTTTCTATGCAAGGTATATAAAAGTCTCTGATGCTGTTATGAACGACCTTAACAACATTGCAACAACTTATGATGCAAGTAGTCTTCCAGGTGGGAATGACCTTGTTGTTGATATGCTAAAGCTAAGAAATGACAATTCAGTTTTCAAAGAAGGAAAATTTGAAGATTTTCTAAAGTCTTTGATTTCAAACCTTGGGGTTGATTCTCAGGGTGCCAAAAACTTTGCAGAAAACCAAAAGGTAATGGTCACCCAGCTTGACAACAGACGCCAGGCAGTATCAGGTGTTTCTATAGATGAAGAGATGACAAATTTAATCAGATACCAGCACGGTTTTCAAGCCTCAGCCAGAATGATTAATGCTTTTGACGAGATGCTTGATGTGATAGTAAATCGTCTTGGTCTTGTTGGGAGATAATAAAGTTTATTACTTTCATCAATTTGTGAGGTGAAGCTTTCGTGAGAATTACAAACAATATGATGGTCAACAACTTTTTGATAAATCTAAACAAAAACCTAAGCAGGTTAGACGACATTCAGTATAAAATGGCAACAGGTAAGAAAATCCGTTATCCGTCAGATAACCCGGTGATTACTGCAAGGTCATTGAGACTGCGAACTGACGTTTCAGAAATAGAACAGCTTCAGAAAAATGTGGATGATGCAATATCGTGGGTTGACACAACAGAAAGTGCTCTTGCGGATATCAATGAAAGTCTTCAGAGAGTTAGAGAGCTTGCTGTGCGTGGTGCAAACGGAACAAACACAAAAGAAGATATGGCTCAGATTGCAAAAGAGGTTGCTCAAATAAAACAGCATATAATTCAAGTTGGGAATACAAACTATGCAGGAAGGTATATCTTCTCTGGTTTTAAAACAGACACAGCACCGATAAATTCTGATGGTTCTTTTTCAGATACAAATAGTTTTGATTCAACTGGAGGGTATCCTATTGATTTGTCGACTGGTAAAAATATTATTCAGTTTGAACTTATGAAAGCGAATTATATTAGCATTAATAAGACAGCCAACCAGGTTTTTTATATTCAAGGTGAAACTGATGAAAATAAAGGCAATTTATTCAAAGTTTTGGATAATCTTATAAATGCACTTGAAAGCGGGGATGCAACTTCAGTAAATTCTCTTTTGAGCGATATTGACAGACACATTGACAATGTTGTTGCACAGCGTGGAGATGTGGGTGCTCTTCAGAACAGGCTTGAGCTTATTAAAAATAGGCTCAGTGACGACAATGTGAACTTTACTACTTTGCTATCAAACAACGAGGATGTTGACATGGCAGAGATTATAATGCAGCTAAAAACCGCAGAAAATGTTTACAGGGCAGCACTTCAGACAGGTGCACAGATTCTACCACCAACACTTTTGGATTTCTTGAGGTTTTAAATAGTCTTTAACAAAAAAGCTTGAGGAAGTGCTAAAAATGCAAATAGCAAGGATTCAAATTCACCAGGAGTTTGTAAAGGTAAAACTTTCTCAGGAGCATATAAAAGTTAGAATAAATCAAGACAGGTGCTGGGAAGAGGTAAACCTTGGTTCAACAGACTACCTTGTGCGTAGTTCTGCTCAAAGAGGTTATGAGCAGGTTTTAAGGTATATAGAAAAGACAGCAGAAAATGGCAACAGACTTGCCAGAATTGAAGATGGTGGTCAGCCTATAATTGACATATGCATAGAAGAAGCATTTCCTGAGTATGGCTATAACGTAGATGTCATCCCAAAAAGCCGCCCGCAAATTTACTTTGAAGGTGGCAAGGTGTATATAGATTTTGAGATGGGTAAGGTTGATGTGAGGGTATGAACGGAAGAGAGGTTATAATAGATAAGATAAGCAAAATAATGTTTAGAATGAAAAGAATAGAGAGATTTAAAAGTATTACATTTGAAAATTTTAAAGATATTAGTAATATTCAAGATGTAGTTGCTTACAATTTATTTTTGATTGCTCAAAATCTAATAAGCCTGTGCAATCGCATAATTGCTGAAAAACAATTTAAAGTACCTGAGAATTTTGAAGATATTCCTGAAATTTTAGCTACCGAGAAGGTTATTTCGGATGATTCTTCTGTCTTTATAAAGAAAATGATTGATTTGAGAAATACAATTGTTTATGAATATACCCAATTAGATTTAAATGTTATATATGACATTTTGAAGAATGGTTTAGATGAAATTAAGAATGTTCTTAAGGAAATTGTGGATTATTTAAAACTATAAAAAAGGGAGTATAAAAAATGGTAGTCCAAAAGTCAGTAGTCCAATCAAGAGTATTTGGAGAGCTTGAAGTAAATGAGGAGAATATAATAACCTTTGAAGATGGAATTCCTGCATTTGAGAATTTAAAAAAATTTGTAATTGTCAAAGAAGAAGACAGTCCCTTTTTGTGGCTACAGTCAATCGAAGATAAAGACATTGCATTTGTCATCATTAATCCATTTGACATAAAACCTGACTATGAATTTGATATAGGTGAGGAAGTTTTAAAAAAGCTTGAGATAGAATCAGAAAGCGATGTTGCAGTTTTTTGTATTGTTGTAATTCCAGAAGATGTAAAGCAAACAAGAGTAAACTTAAAAGCTCCAATTATTATAAATGTGCACAAGAGAAAGGGAATACAGTATCTTTTAGATGATGAAAGATATCCACTTCGATATTACCTTTTTGAAAATTTGAATTCAGATGAGCAGAAATGAGGTATATAAAAGATGCTTGTTCTTTCGCGAAAAGAAGGCGACCAAATTTTAATTGGAGATGATATAATAATAAAAGTCATCAGTGTAGAAAAAGACTGTGTAAAACTTGGAATAGAGGCTCCAAAAAATATCAAGGTTTTGAGATATGAGCTACTTCAAGAGGTCAAAAATGAAAACGTTGAAGCGTTGCAGGGAAGAAAGAGACTCAGCAAAATTAAAGATTTAAAAGAGATTTTGTCCGACGAGCAAGTATAAAATTGCAAGAAACAAGAAGTTGGAAGGGCTTACTTAAAGGCAGGAACAAAACCTGCCTTTTTATTTTTGGGGATAATTTTAATTAGGGTAGACTCAAAAATTTAAAGTATATTTTATAAAATTAGATTAAAAATTTAAAGTATACTTTATATTTTTGAGCTAAAAGTTAAAAGTATGTGTTATAATATTAAATTAGGAGGTGAAAAGATTGACCATTACAAGCTCAGAAAACATATTAAGAATTTTATACTCTTATAATCCCTGGTGGAGAGAAGGGTATTTTCCACAAGATTTATCTAAACCTGTAAAGAGAATGGCATACTATAGAGTTTTCAGTTTGCTAAATCATCCAACTATCAGAAGATATATCATACTTTCGGGTGCACGTCGCGTAGGTAAAACAACTATATTATACCAAATAATAGAGTCGCTTTTAAAAGATAAAGTTAATCCAAAAAAGATACTATATGTTTCTTTTGATCATCCTCTGTTTAAACTCTGTTCATTTGATCAAATTTTGAGTCTTTATGAGCTAAACATCAATCAATCAAAGGAAGCTTATGTATTTTTGGATGAAATTCAATACGCAAGCGATTGGGACAGATGGCTAAAAGTATATTATGACCTGAGGCCAAAATGGAAGGTAGTTGCAACAGGTTCTGCTTCACCTAAACTTATTGAAGGAGTAAAGGAAAGTGGTGTTGGTCGCTGGACAGTCGTTTCAGTTCCAACTCTTTCATTTTATGAATTTTGTGAAATACTTGGTGTTGAAGAAAGACCTAAGAATTTACCAAATTTAGATTTTAGAGAGCTTTCAAATTTTAATGATCATCAGATTTCTGAACTTGTCTTTTTGCTCATGCCTTTACAAAAATATTTCAACAGATACTTGATGGTTGGGGGATTCCCTGAATTTGTATTTTCAGAAGATTGGTTTTTAATTCAGAGAATTTTAAGAGAAGATGTGGTAGATAAGGTCATCAAAAGAGATATTCCTTCACTATTTAATGTTAGAAACTTGACAGTATTAGAGAAAGTTTTCTTGTACTTGTGTTTCAACTCTTCAAGTGTAATAAATATTTCAACCATCAGCAAACAAATTGAGAATGTATCAGTTACCACAATAGAAAATTATATTCACTTGCTCGAAAATGCAAATTTGATTTATAGGAGCCTTCCAATTGAATTGGGCGGTAAAAAAGTTTTAAAAGCAAAACCGAAAATATATATATCTGACCCAGCTATTAGAAATGCAGTTTTAATGATAGATAATCTCTTCACCAATAGCAAAGAACTTGGAATTACAGTTGAAGCAGCAGTTTTTAAGCATATATACAGCTTCTACAGTGAAGAGAATGTAAAGATAGGCTATTTTAGAAAACCGACTGATAATCAAAAAGAAATTGATATAGTTGCCCAGTTTCCAAATGGTAAGAGCCTAATTGAGGTGAAGTTTAGAGAAGATAGCACACTTCCTGAGAGTGATGCAATTGTGGAGATGTGCCAAAAAGAAAAAGATATAATCTCAGCAGTGCTTATTACAAAGAGAGCAGAAGATTATGGGAAGCTTGAGCTTTCTGCAAAGGTTCCAATAATAAAGATTCCTGCGTTTGTATTTATGTATTTGCTGGGAAAAAGATAATTTAAAAATATGTTTTTTAGAGGTTACCAGCAGCTATTTTTGCTGATAACTTTTTATATTTGGCAAAATCTTATATCAAAAAAATTGCTTTTATCTTAATTAAAGTAGAACCAAGGTGGTATAAATAAATTAAAAGTAATTAATTTTGTAAAAACACTAAAGATGGGGGCAGATTAAAAATGAAACAAACTTCAGAACTTGAAGTTGTTATAAAAGAGCTCAAAGATGCTTTAAAGGTATTCAACAAAATAACAGAGATAAAACCAAATGACAAAGATGTTTTAGAAAAGTTAGAAAAATTTGTAGTTAGCGCGTCAAATCTTAGCAGTGTTTTTGAAACACTGAATGATATTATAACCAGAGCAAAAGACATAATTGCCAAAGAAAAGGAAAAAATGTCTTACAACTTTAAACTAATTGAATCTGAATTGATCATGGAACTAAAAGAAAAAGGAGTTCCTCTAAGAGAGTGCAGTGATGGTTGGAGAATAAAAAGTATCCAGTTAAAGACTAAACCTCAATCATCAACTGTTAGCATTTCTTATAATAATCAAACAATCATTGGTTGGACTAGGGTAAATTCAAAAGAAGATATTAAATCTTTGATAGAAGAGGCAGAAAAGTTACTATTTCAATTCCTTATGCCTAAGGATGAACTTATAGATATATTCTGGGATGCATATAAATATGCAAGATTTAAAAGTGGCAGGGATGTTGTGAGTATTTTCGATTTTTATACAGAAGTTAGACTACTTCAAATAAGAAGATATTTAGAAAAAAACAAACCTGATGCTAAGATAACAAAGTATACAGAGTTTCCTAAATGGGCGTTTTTGTATAATTTAGATATCTACAGAAGCATATGGGATGAGATACCTAAAAACAAACGGCTTGCCTTGCAAACTGGCAGTATGCAAGAAACAATGCAGGGTAAGGGTATGTATGTAAACGGGCTTAATCCTGATGATGATTACAAGATAATGTGCTATGTGTATGAAACAAAAGAAGGTGTTTAAAAAATGCAAATGATGAGCAAGGATAGTATATTGTCTTCACTCGAAAGGATTTCCCAGCATGGGATAGATGATGTTGAGATTGCAGATTTGATTGATGTTGGGAATCAAGATTACATGAACTATTTTGAGAACGAAGTGATTGAGAATCTTATTGCAAAAGACGGAGCAACATGTAAATTTATTGAAGGTGCATATGGTGCTGGGAAAACTCATCTTTTAAATCTAATTTACAAAAAAGCTTTATCGAAAGACATGCTGGTTGCATTTACAACTTTGGACAGTGCTGTTTCATTGACTGATTGGAAGCTGGTGGTTGAGTACATCTTGGAAAACGTCGAATACAGGCATGAAGGGATAACATACAAATCACTGCCAGAGATTCTAACGTTTGCAGGTGAAAGATTGGTAGATGACAGGCAAAAGGAGATTTTAAAGTCAGCAAAATTGCCATCAGCAAGTTTTAAAAATGCCATTTTGCTTGCTCTTAACAAAAAGAATTTGAACAATGAGGCATGGGAAGTTGTAAAAGAGTATTTGGTTGGTCGAAAAGTCAATGTTCAAACCTTTAAAAGCGTGGGGATTTATAATGTAAAGGCAAGCTTGAGTAAGTCTAACGCAGAGAATGTTTTAAAAACAGTTTTATCATCTTTACATATTTTGGGGTTTAAAGGAGTTGTATTGTTGTTTGATGAAAATGAAAGAATGCTTTCGGGTTTTGGAGAAAGAATTTCAAGGCGTAGCCAGCTTGCAGCAAACCTTATGCGCCGATTAATTGATGGCTGTTCAAGTGGTGCTTTGGAAGGGGTTTTGATAGTATTTTCGGTTTTGCCTGACTTTATTTCCCAAGTTGCAAATAGGTACGAGGCTCTGGCTCAGCGCTTGCAGATAGTTCAAGGTGAAAATAAATGCGTAGGTTGGCGCCTTCCGCTTCAGAAAGTTGACTTTGTTAACACATTGAGCGAAGACCATAAGCTTTTTATGGTTAAAATGGTTGAGGCTTATTTAAGATTGGCTCAAAATTTTGGCATATTAAATGATGATTTTAAGAAAGAAGTCATAAACAGTTGCATAATGGTACTAAGAAGAAATGTAGGTTCAGGTTATAAACGAGAGCTGGCAAAGACTATTGCTACTATGATATTAGAAAGGATGAGATAAATTGGATAAGAACTTATTTTTAAGAGCATTATATACTATGGCACAACACGGAACAGCACCAGCTGAAGGATGTAAATATTTTGGTGTGGGATATGAGAATGTGTTTGAGGCAATTAGACAAAAATACTTTTATGAGCATTTTGGCCGAAACATTTGCGCACAAAAATTTGTTGTAGGTCCATATGGGTCAGGAAAAACACATTTTTTGCGCCATTTAATGGAAATTGCAAGAGATGAAAACTGTGTTACTTCCGAAATTGCTCTAAATCGGGATATTGATTTTTCTGATAAACTACTGATTTATAGTGAAGTTGTACGGAATATGAAAGCACCATTACAGCAGAATGAGGGTTTAAGTGAGTTTTTAAGATATACACTTGACAATATAATAAACGATACTAAAAATTCTCAGTATTTGAAAGAAAAATTTTTAAGAGATATCAATGATGGTAGCTTTAAATCACGAGAATTCGGGAAGGTTATAAAATTAGCAATAATTTCCTACCTCAACGGGGATATTTCAACCTTTGATTCGTGCTGTGATTATTTATTAGGCAATATTTCAGACAGTAAACTTTGTAGAGAATTGGGTATATCCAAAGTGACAAAATCAGCTCAAAATAAGCGTGCAGAGGATATGCTTTTTTCTCTTTTCCAGTTTGTTTATTATATTGGTTATAGAGGAATAATTGTGGGTTTTGATGAGGCTGAACAGAGTTTTAATGTTGATAGAAAAAAACTTGCCAAGATTTTTTCAACACTGCGTTCTTTATTAGATGCTATTGTCAACTTAAAAGATGCCTCTGCCCTAATTGTATATGCTATGACAAATGATGTTTATGAAGAAATGAATAAATACCCAGCATTGCAGCAAAGGCTTTCAAGTCCGTATGAGAAGGATTTTTTTAGTGGAAATGTTTTAGCCCCAGTTATTAACCTTACACGACTTGATTCTATTGATTTGTCAAAGAAAATTGCTATGAAGATTTCAGATGTATTTTATGAGACTTTCAAAGACCAAATTAACATTTCAAAAGATGAGATACTAAAAAAGGCTGACGAGATATCAGGTGAAATTATAAAAAGAGGTGTTTCGAGCTCAAACAAGCGTGAAATAACAAAGGCTGTTTGCACATATTTGTTAGAAATTCTTGAAGAAAGAGAGATTAATTATGGTAATTTAGGAAAAATATATACACAAAACATATACGAAGATGAGGTTTAAAAACATGATGAGAGAAGATACCACATTTAAAAAATTAAGGGTTATAGAATCACTTAGATTTGGATTGGTGCCAGAGTATTACATAGACCAGCTTACAATAGGTTTTGATCAGATCAAAGATGTTACAGAAAAGATACTGAGAAAATGCGAGTCTTTTTTGCCTGTTGGATTTCAAGTTTGTGGAGAATATGGCTGTGGAAAAAGTCACACCCTATCTGTTATGAGATATATAGCACGAAAAGAAGGGTTTTTTACATTTAAAGTGGAAGTTGATGGAGAAGGCATAAGCCTTTCTAATCCATCAAAACTATTGAACATATTATTTTTAAGTATTCAAGACAATGATATATATTCAGACTACCCGTTAGTAAGTCTTTTTTTAAAGGCATTGCTATTGAAAAACGGCAGCTTTGAAAAACTAAAAAGATTTGAAACAATCCAAAAATACCTAAATGTTATAACAGCTTTAGCTGAGGTGGGTTTATTAGATGAATATTCTTATTTTATAGAATCACTTCTTACATGCAGTGATGAGGTAAGTGCAACTGATGTAAATGAAATGCTATCAAGTGCTTTGAGATATTCTGGATATTCAAATTTAAAACTGAAAACTCTTATTAGTAGAAAAGTAGATGAACGATATTTTAATTTTATTGAGGCATTAGCAGGGATTGCCACTTTAGTAGTTGCTGCAGGTTATAAAGGCCTTATGGTTACAATAGACGAGTATGAGGTGGAAAGAATAAAAAATCCAAGCAATTATAAAATGGTTCAAGACATGTTGTACGTAATTGGACGATATTTAAGTGGCGGGTTGAATATTCCAAGAGCTCCACTTTGTATAATATTTTCAGCAATAAATCAAGGTGGCGAAAAGGGTGATCCAGACATCACAAGATATATTTCAAAAACACCTGAAAATATGTTTGAGGTGACAAAGTGGAGTGAATCTCAAAAAATAGAGCTTTTAAAAAAGCTGCATGTCCTTTACTGTGAGACTTATCAATTGTGGTCTGAGTTTAGCTTAAGCACAGGAGAAAATCTAACAAAACTCATAGAAAGTAAACTTCCTAACAGTGAGAGCAGGCAGATTCGTTCGATTATAAAATGGTATTTGACACTACTGGATTTGCAGTATGGACCACCAGGCATAAGAAGGTGATAAGAAATATGGATAATGGCTATTTAGAAGATCTAAATATTAAGAATCAGCTTTCTTCAACATGGGATATGTTTTTTGGAAGCTATGGTAGACTAAAAGATGTTCAAAGAAAGGCAATTCCCAAAATACTTGAGGGAAAAGATATTTTAATATGCTCACCTACTGCAAGTGGCAAAACAGAAGCTGCATGTGCACCCTTGATTGAGAGGTTAAAGTCAAGGTTCAAGGTCTGGACAATTTTATACATTTGTCCAACAAGAGCACTAGTTAACGATATCTATGAAAGGCTTATTTCACGGCTTATCTATTATGATATTAATATTTTAAGAAAAACAGGGGATTATCAAGCCGAATTTAAAACAATTCCGAATATACTAATTACAACACCAGAGTCATTTGACAGTATGATGTGTAGAGGAAAACTTAAAAATGGTTTTGGGCATATTTTATCTTGTGTTTATGCGGTTATTTTAGATGAGGTGCATCTTTTATATGGTAGCTCAAGAGGTGAGCAAGTAAGATGGCTACTTGAAAGGTTAAGAAGGCTAAAAGCTCAAGCTTTTAAAGAAAAGTGGTGTGATGATGAAAAGATTCAGATTATTGGAATGAGTGCAACAATGAAGGAACCTGAAAAGATATTAAAGTATTATATTCCTGATGGTGAAATAATAAAAGCTGAAGGGAAAAGAGAAATAAATCTAATATCAGATGAAATTGTTTCAATTGATGAGACAATATTCAAGTATTTTTGCAGCATTGATTTTCAAAACAGGTTTAAGAAAATTCTAATTTTTTGTAATTCAAGAAATAAAGTTGATGCTTTAGTAGCAGAGCTCAGAAGTATTTTAAAAGATTCAAACTACCAAATTGTATCTCATCATGGCAGTTTAGCAAAGTCTGAAAGAGAAGAAACTGAAGAAATTTTAAAAAGGCATGAAAGGGTTATAGCAGTTTCATCTTCTACCTTTGAAATAGGAATTGATATTGGCTCAATTGATTTGGTTGTTTTGGCAGAACCGCCGCTTGATATGAATAGCTTTCTTCAAAGAATTGGGCGTGGGAACAGAAAAAATGAGAGAATAGAGGTCCTTTTATGTGCTGAAAATGATACTCAAAGACTAATTCAAAAAGCTATGCTCCTTTGTGCACAAAATGGAATTCTTTTAAATACAGCAGTGGGGAATATTTTTCATGTTATTATCCAGCAGATAATCTCATACATATTTCAGTCAAAAGATTTTAAACGAAGCAAAGATGCACTAAAAAGCTTAATAGAATCTTGTTTAAAATATTATTTTGAAGACTTATCAGTTGCAAATGACATTATAAACAATCTAATTTTAAGCAGCCAGCTCAAAGAAGCGGATGATGGCAAGCTAACTGTAAAGAATGATTGGTTTGATAAGTTTTCAAACGGACAAATTCATTCAACAATTAGATTTGCAAGCGGAATGTCAATTTATGATCTTGAAAAGAATAAGGTTTTAGCAACAAATGTCCAAGATTTTCAAAACAAAAGGATTAAAATTACAGGTCAAAACAAAGAGATAATAGATATTCAAGGAAACAGTTTAATTGTGAAAAATTCATCTGAGAAGTTAGATGGTGGTCTTTTAAGTTATGCACCATATGAAACTATATTTTTTAATACGCAGCCTTATGCAATAAGGACATATTTGGGATTAGAAGATAAAGTTTTTCCTTATATTATTAGAGATAATATGGTTTATGTCTTTCATTTAGGATCAACACAAAGGGAGTTTTTTATAAAGTTATTAATAAGGATGTTAGATTTAAAGGCTATTGAAGCTGTTAATCCGTTTTTAGTGCAATTTAATAAAAGTTATTGTAATAAAGTTATTTCATCTTTGAAAGATCTAAACTATTATTCAATGATTGAATTTATAGAAAAAGATATTGAATGGATAGAAAAAGCTTTAAAAATCAATCCTCACAACAAACTGCTTCCAATGAAAATCAGGCTAAAAGAAATAGTTAGGATTATAAATTTGGAAAATGAAATAAAACTATTTAAAAAAGCTGAATTTCAAAATGTCACTCATACACAATTAGAAATGTACCTTGCAAAATTAATACATTAAATTCAAAAATTTTTCCCATACCCCCTAAATTCATAAAACCATCTTACCGATAATCTTAATGAAAACAAAATAAAGCTTCACAGGGACGTGAAGCTAAAAAATTAAGTTCAGGGAGGGTGTTTTGGTATGCGTATTAATAACAATGTTCAAGCTTTAAACACTTATAACAGGTTGACTATTAATAATGATGCTTTGGCAAAGTCACTTGAAAAACTTTCATCTGGTATGAGAATCAATAGAGCAGGCGATGATGCAGCAGGTTTAGCAATTTCAGAAAAGATGAGAGGACAAATTAGAGGTTTAAATCAAGCTATTCGAAATGCACAGGATGGTATTTCTTTGATTCAGACAGCAGAGGGTGCTTTAAATGAGACACATTCAATTTTACAGAGAATGAGAGAACTTGCAGTTCAAGCAGCAAACGATACAAATACTGATGCAGATAGGCAAGCACTCCAATCTGAAGTTGATCAATTGGTAAAAGAAATTGATCGTATAGCAACTACAACTCAATTTAACACGAAAGCATTATTGGATGGAACAGTTGCAACAACAGGTTTAGTATTCCATATAGGTGCTAATATTAATCAAAATATAACATTAACAATATCTGATACTCAAGCTAGTGCATTGGGATTAAGTGGAATTAGTATTTCTACGCAAGCATCAGCAAATGCAGCTATTTCCACAATTGATAGTGCTATCCAATATATTTCAGGAGTAAGAGCAAAACTTGGTGCTTATCAAAACAGGTTAGAACATACAATCAACAATTTAGGAGTATCTTCTGAAAATTTGACAGCAGCAGAAAGCAGAATTAGAGATGTTGACATGGCAAAAGAGATGATGGCATTTACAAAGAATAATATTCTAATGCAAGCAGCAACTGCAATGCTTGCACAAGCTAATCAGTTGCCTCAAGCAGTATTACAATTATTGCGATAAATCGAAAAGAAATTTTATGTTTTGGCGTGAAAGAAGAGGAAGAGAATGTTTTTTCTCTTCCTCTTTCAATTTAAAGAAGGAGAATGAAATTTGAAATGATTAAAAAAGATAAAGATTTTTCTCTTGCTCTTTGTGTGATTACAAAAAATGAAGAAAATTTTATTGGTGGGTGTATAGAAAGTGTTATTGACGTTGTGGATGAAATTATTTTAGTTGATACAGGTTCGACCGATTCTACAAAAGAAATTGCGTTTAGATATGGTGCCAAAGTGATAGAAACTGTATGGGAGGATGATTTTTCAAAAGTAAAAAATTTAGCATTAGAATATGTAAATACAGACTGGATTATTTTCTTAGATGCAGATGAAAGACTTCATCCAGAAGATAAAAATAAAATGCTGGAAACTATCTCAAAGTGTGCTGATAATACAGAAGCTATTTTAACAAAAATATTGAATTATCAAGATGTATATTGCTCAGTGACAGGAGAGATTCATTCTAATTATAGAATTTTTAAAAATAAAAAGTCTTTAAGATTTGTATATCCCATTCATGAAAATTTATTTAATATAGAAGAAAATCGTCCACCTATTACAGTTATAAGTGATATAAGGATAATTCATTTAGGATATATAAGTTTTATTGCTAATAAAAGACAAAAATCAAAAAGAAATATTTCAATTTTGAAGAGATATTTAGAAAAAAATCCAAACGACTTCTTTCAAAATTTAAATATTGCAGTGGAGTATTACAGATTAGGAGACTATGAAAAGGCATTGTTCCATTTACTACGTATTAAAGAACAATTTTCGGTTTTTAATTTAAGTGCAAGTAGATATTTAAAGTTTTTAATACTAACTTATCTGCAGTTAGGTAAATATAAGGAAGCGTATGATATCATTATAACTGCAAAGAGGTTTTTTGCAAATGTAGGCAATTTTGACTATTATTTTTTAGAAATTTTGTGGTATTACTATCAGAACTTGTTTTTGATTTGTATAAAAAAGATTGATGAACTGATTCAATTAATTAAAAAAGGAGGGGAGAATGACAAAGATATTCATATATTTAACATTAATTCTGTAATTGGTTTAGGAGAAAAAGAATTTAAAATTTTAAAAGCTGAATGCTATGAAAGACTAAAAAAATATAAAGAAGTGCTTAATTTGTTTTATGAGGTTGCAAAAGAGCAATCTGATATTCATTTTTTGTTTGCTAATTTAGCACAAGTTTTAGTTAGCTTGTATAAATATGATGAAATCTCAAGGTTATTGGATAGGGAATATTTGAGTGACATTGATAAAGCTGTTTTGATACATACCTATTTAGAAAATAGGACAGATAATGAGATAGAAGAACTTATTGAAAGTTTATCCAATAATCAGTTGAAGGAGTATTTTAAATGTATAATGTTTCTGAGAAAAGGGAAATGGAATGAAGCAATAGAACTTGCTGCAAGTAGAATTAAAGATGATAGCAACACAGAAAATGAGGAATTTAAGTTTTTCTATTATATTGCTTTTTTAAAACTCGGTAATATTTCAAGTATTAGTGAAATGTTTAAAAATAATAAATCAATTTCTGTGATAGATACATTAATAAACAAAAAGTTTATCAATCGATTAGAGAGTAATTCCATAAAAAATGTAATTACAGCATTAAAAAAATGTAATCAAAGGGATTTAATAGAGAGCATCATTAATAATCTGAAATATTACAAGGATTTAAAAGTAACAGCTGAAACAGCTCTATACTTATATGAAACTTATGACAAATTGAAGGCAATAGAACTAATGATACACATTGTAAGAGAAGGTTATTTAGATTATAGAATCTTATATATTTTAGCAGACCATCTTAAAAGAGCACATGAATATCATGAAGCAATTAATTTGGCTGAAGCAGCATTAGCGATTAATTCTTCATATGTTCCTACTTACATATTGTTATATGAGCTTTATTCAGCTCTTTCTCTAACTCAAAAAGTAGATTTTATAATAGATAAATTTTGTGAAACCTATACGGGAATAGATTTTAATTGGCTTATAGAAAACAGTTCCAAATACATATAAATGACAAGAATAATTTGAGGATTATATTTTATCTGGTTTAACGAAAGAAATGTCGTTCAACGGCAGCTATTAAACTGTATTTTTTGAGTATCGCTTAAATGGAGGAATATATATGGATATTATAAAAGAGATCAAGAAATTATTATTCAATATTGATAGGGAGATAAATGTGGTAAATTCTTTAAAAGATATAGTTGAATTAATAAAGAAATTCTCTATAAGGGCGGAAGAGATAATTAAAATAGTTCTAACAGAAAAAATAAATGCTAAGGATAAAGTACTGAATGATTTAGCCGTTTATTGTTTTAACGAGGGATTGTATGATTATATTATTCCTTTTTTGAAAGCTTCATATGACATCAATAGTCAACATCTTGACACTTTATACAATTTAGGATATTTCTTAAGCTTATTAGGTGAAAAGAGGTTAGCACTTAGATATTTAGAAAGTGTGGGAGAAAGAGATGAACAAATATTGAATTTGATTAATGAGATTAAATCTTCTATCCAAAAAATTAAAAATGATGTAATGAAATTAATTGAGGAAGGTAAAATAACGGAAGCTGAAAAAATGGCAGAAGAAAATAAAAATGCACTTGAAGATAAAGATGAATATATCATAAAAGGATTAATTGCAATTAAAAAAGGAAATCTTGATGAGGCAGAAAAAATTTTGATGGAGGGACTTCATAAACATGCAGACGATTTTAGTTTAAATTATTATATGGGACTATTATATAAAATCAAATGCGAATATAAACTTTCTGAATATTATTATAAAAAGGGTTTAGATAAAGCTAAAAATGATAATGAGATAGGGCGGATATATAAAGACTTGCAATATTTGTATTATGATTATGCAACATATTTAGAAAAAAAAGGCATTAAAAGTGATGCAGCTGTATACTATGGACTATCGTGCAGATATGCTAAAGATAAGGATTTAAAAAATAAGTTGGAAAATTTATACGGCAACAATAAAACCTTGAGAAATATCTTTGATGTAGCTAAACAAGCTCAAAGGAGAAGATATATAATTTTGTCTTCGTGCGGTTGGGGCGGTATTTATCAACGTCCTCATCACATAGCTCGTTCTTTAACAAAATTTGGTCATGAAGTGATGTATGTTACTCCAACTGTAAAAGTAAATATTTCTGATAAAGATTTTACTGTGGATGATTTGGTTAGATATACGTTTGATAACAAAATTGTTGTTGACGGAGTAAATATTTTTGTCCCTATATCAGTTGAACACAATGGGAAAGAAATCATCACCAATTATATTGAGGTAGTTCAAAAACTAATAGATTCAACAAAGATTGAATCAGAACCTGTCATTATTACTTATATGCCTTATCAAGTTAATGTTATTAAGTCTTTAAAAGGGCGTTTTATTCATATTTATGAATGTGTGGATGACCATACTGATTTGGAAAATGCATTCTGGGGGACTAAAAAGGATAGCATTTGGGAACAGGAATTAATGGATTTAGCAGATGGAATTACTACTACTTCTCTTGCATTATATCTTGAAAGAGCTGCAATCGAAAAAAGAGAAAACGTGTTTCTTTCTCGAAATGCAGTCAATGAAGAGGATTTTCTTATTGATAACATCCATGATATTCCAGAAGACCTAAGAAATATTCCTGAACCCAGAATTGTTTATGTAGGAGCGATTTATAAGTGGTTTGATAAAGAGCTTTTTTATGATATCATTGAAGCTAATCCTGACAAATCGTTTGTAGTTATAGGTTTTGGGGATGAGAAAATTTTAGATAAAAAATTTAATAATCTTTACTTTTTGGGTGCTAAAAAACATAGTGAGCTTAGAAATTATTTGAGATATATGCAAATAGGAATCATTCCTTTTAAGGATGATGAAAATATTGTTATTAGCTGTGATCCAATAAAACAGTATGAATATTTAGCTTGCGGTTTGCCTGTAATTACTACGTATATGCCCGAAACGGCAATAGATAAGCCGTATACTTTTCTTGCTACTACAGCCGAGGAATTCAATAAGGCAATAAAAGAATGTCTTTATTTAAAATGTGAAGAAGAAGTTATAGACGATTTTCTCGTTGAAAATTCGTGGAATGCAAGAGCAGCATTACTTTGCAGGATAGCTGATAAAGCTATAGTGGAAGAAGAAAGGGAAAGCTTAGAAAAACACATAAAAGAAATGCTTGATAATATTGTTCAAAAATACAAGTGGCCAATATTCCAAGCTATGAAAGCAGCTTATTTAAATTTAGAGGATGGGAAAAGATTTGAGGAAGCATCAAAAGAAGTTTATAATTTAAAAAAGACTAACTATACTGAAAGACTGTATTTGAAAGCTTTGATTCAAAATCACAATATTGCAGACTTAATGAATGTTATACTTAATTCTTCGTTTGTGAGAGAGGAGTTGAAACAAGAAATATTATATCTGCAAAAAACTAATAACCTCAAAGGAATATTTGTGATAGGGTCTATATGTATAAATGATATAAAAACAGCGCTAAAGTTAATTGGAGAGTTAGATGATGATAATCTCAAAGTTATTTATCATATCTACCTAAAAACTTTATTAGAAGAACCAGTAACTCAAAGTGAACGGAGCCTATTGTTTTCGTTTAATCATGATTCTTATATTTATAAATTTTTAAAAAGGCAAATCAGAAGAGAAGAAATAAAAAATATTTATTTCAATTTTTACAATCAACCATTTATAAGTATAATAGTACCTACAAGAAATTCAGCAGATATTGTTGAATACACCTTAAAAACATGTATAGAACAAAATTATGACAATTATGAAATAATAGTAAGTGATAATAGTTCACCAGAAGATGAAGATACAAGAAGAATTGTTGAAGAGCTTAACTGTGAAAAAATAAAGTATTACAGAACTAACGGGAATTTGGCGGTGATAGAAAACTATGAATTTGCATACGAAAAAGCAAACGGAGAATACATGATAATTTTAGGTTCTGATGACGGACTTTTATTACATTGTTTGGAAATTTTACCGAATTTAATCAAACAATTTGATTATCCTCTATCAATTAGTTGGGACGTTGTGGCATATGGATGGCCTAATGTTGCCATAAACAGCATTAGAAATGGACTTTTTATTCCATATCCAACTCAAAAAAGTAACATAAAATACAGTATATATGATGAGTCAGTTTTGAAAGCTGTTTTAAATTTTGAGATGAGATACAGTGTATTACCCATGTTTTACTATAATTCTGTCATTAAAAGAGACTTAGCTGAAAGAATAAAAAAGAAAGTGGGTAAAATATTTTATTGTCCACCTCCTGATGTGTATACAGGAATTGTATTTGCTTATCTGCAGAGGAAATACATATATGTGCATATGCCTATGACAATCGGGGGTTCTTCACATAGAAGTTCTGGAGTGAACGGGTTGGCTAAGTTTAACAATTTTATAGGTAATAATGTGGTTAGATATGATACTCTTGAGTTTGAAATTAAAAAGTTATATGAAATTGGTGTTCCTTACGAAAAGTTTAATGCACCATATTTTGCGGGGGAGGAAGGATCAGTTCTAATAGCTGCCCTAAAAGCAAAGGAGTTATTTTTTGCAAATGATAATAATTTTGAAATAAACGTTAATAACTTTTTTAAAGCCTGCACAAAATATCTTTTCAATGATGAAAATCTGGAGGAAAAGAAAAAAATTTTATATGAGTGTATTTTAAGATATGGGGACGAGTCTTTGATTAAATGGTATGAAGATAATTATTTGAACAATAAATATTTTGTCGGATATGAAAATTATTTTAACAGCCCGTTAGTTCCAATGTTTATGGAAAACGGAAGGCTAATTATTGATGCAAGCAAGTTTGGTGTAACAAATGTATATGAAGCCGCTAAGCTTTACAGAAATATAGTCGGTTATTAAAGAATAAATTCTGAATAGTTATATAAAGATAAAGAGAGATGATATAAAAGTGCTTAAAATATGTCATGTTACTTCTCATATGGGCGGAGGAGTTGGCAGAGTTATTTCAGGGCTGGTGAATTTGACTGATTACAAAATACAACATAAAATAATTGTATTAGAACAACCTCTGAAATGGAATTTTATTAATTCAGCCGTTGAAGCAGGAGCTAAAGTATCAATATTTCCTGATAATTCGGAAATAGAAGATTTGCTTTCTGAAAGCGATATAGTTATAATTCACTGGTGGCATCATCCTAAAACATCAAAGTTTTTATATTATTTACCTGAAATCCCACTGCGTATAATTATATGGACACATATAAATAATTTGACTGTTCCTGCTTTGAATCCGAACTTTCTATTAGAAGCAACAAGAGTTATTTTCACTACCGAAGCATCATATGAAGCACAGGTTTTTAAAGAAATTCCTGCAGATATTTTAAAAAGGAAGACAGGTATTGTATATGGATGTCCGGGTTTAGATGATTTTGTAAATACAGAAAGGAAAGAACATTATGGGTTTAATGTAGGATATATAGGGTTAGTTGATTTTTCTAAATTACATCCTAATTTTGTTGAATTTTGCTCAGCTGTTGAAGTGAAGGAAGCTAAGTTTATTTTAGTTGGTGATGCACCGGCAAAGGAGTATATTGAAAAGAGGGCTGAAGAAAAAGGATTGAAAGATAAATTTGTGTTTACTGGATATGTAGATGATGTAAAGCCGATGCTTTCAGAAATTGATGTTTTAGGGTGTCCTTTAATGCCATACCATACATGCACTACAGAAAATTCTATTATAGAAGCTATGGCAGCAGGAATTCCACCTGTTCTTCTTAATCAGTTGACAGAAAGGTATATAATTAAAGACGGTGAAACAGGAATCTTAGTTAATAGTGTAGAAGAATATGGACAGGCAATAAGGTATTTATTTTATAATCCAGATAAAAGAAAAGAAATGGGCGAAAGGGCTCGTGAATATGTTTTGAAAAAATATACATCTAAAAGTTTTGTGGAATCTTTTATTAGCAATTGCGAATCAGCTATGAATGAGCCAAAGAAATTTGTTAATTTCAGAAAGCATTTGGGGAAGACTCCTGCTGAATGGTTTATGTCTTGCTTGGGAAAGGATTATGAAGCGTTTAAAATTAGCTATGAAGCTGGAATAGGTAATCAGACTGAAGAAATAAAAAGATTAATTAAGTCAACAAGCCCCCTGCTAAAACAAAAAAATAAATCTTCAGTATTCCATTATAAAAGAGAATTTCCAAACGATGATTATCTTGCCTTGTGGACAAAAATATTGGGGGAAGAAAACAATGAAAGTTGTTAAAAATAATAGCTTTCAAAGCAAAATAAAAGATTTAATTATGTCATATAACAATAGTGAATACGGAAATAGATTTTTCAATGAAATTATTTCTTCTGATATTTTTATTTATGGAGCGGGAAATGCTGGGAGAATGACATATGAATTATTGCAAAAATTAAATTTGGACATAGTGGGGTTTATGGATAGGAAAGCATCTGTCATAGAGAAATGTATGAATAAACCTGTCTATAATGTTGATGATGAGAGCATAAATAAGGAAAGAGCTTTTATTATTGTTGCTTTTAGATGCAGTTATGATGAATTAAAAAGTGTTATTTTATGGCTTAACAATTTAGGTTATAAGAAAATTTGTTACTATCATGAGATTTACAATTATATTATTACGAAGGGATTATCTGAAAATAAGTTAAATGGTATCAATGATGTTTTAAAATTATGCCAAGAAAAAATATTTGAAGTAGCTTCTTATTTGAGTGATAAAAGAAGTCAGGAGTTATTTTACAATTTTATTGAAGCAGTTTTATGCTCAAATTGGAACAAATTTTCCAAGTCGGATACTGATCTTCAGTATTTTGTTAATAATATAATGTTTAAAAAAGGATATTCAAGATTTGTCGATTGCGGAGCTTATGATGGTGATACTGCTTATATGTTAAATAAGGTTGTGGGGCAATTTGACAAGATAGCTTTATTTGAACCGGATATGGATAATTTTAAAAAATTGTCAGATAAGATAAAAAAATATCCAATAGCTAAAGAACATTTTCTATTTCCTTGTGGTGTTTGGAGAGAAACTGCTTTGGTGAGATTTTCTGCAGGAAAGCAAAGTATTAGTGCAATTTCAGAAGATGGCAATGTTTACATCCAATGCGTAGCATTAGATGATATATTAATAGATTTTGCCCCAACCTTTATCAAGATGGACATTGAAGGAGCTGAATATGAAGCTCTTATAGGTGCAGAAAGTATAATTAAAAAATATTCTCCTGATTTAGCCATAAGTGTTTATCACAAAATTGAGCATATATGGGAGATTCCTTATTTAATAAAAAAGATTAATCCTAATTATAAACTTTATTTGCGAACTCATGGATTATACGGAATGGAAACAGTCTTATATGCGACTTGTTAGTTTTTACTTTGAGATTTCATAAGTTGCATTAATAAAGAGAGAGGAAGATGATAATTATGAAAGCTAAAATTAAACCAAGTTACGATACTAATCGCAAGAGACTTGCTGATATTATTCCATTATCGGCACCATTTACTATTTTCATTGAACCCACTCGGTATTGCAATTTTAAGTGTTTTTATTGTCTTCATAGTACAAAAGATGATAAAAATGGGGCATGGAGGATGTTAGGGTATAGGATAAAACATATGCAGTTTGAAATGTATGAAAAAATACTATATGATATTAAAGAATTTCCTGAAAGACCTAAGAGGATAGTATTTTCTGGGTTAGGAGAACCGTTAATGAATCCTCAACTTCTGAGAATGATTGCAAAAGCAAAAGAATTGAACATTGCAGACAGATTAGATATTTTAACAAATGCTTCTTTGCTTACACCAGAACTTGCTGATGCTCTTATTGAATCTGGAGTTACAAGGATACAGATTTCATTGCAAGGACTTGATGCTTTAAAGTATAAAGAAGTAGCTAAGGTAGATTTGGATTTTAGCAAGTTCTATGATAATTTAAAGTATTTATATGAACATAAAGGTGACTGTACAATTTTCATAAAAATAATAGATGCACTTTTAGATAATGAAGTAGATATGAATAGATTTTATAATTTATTTGGAGATATATGCGACCAAATATATATTGAACATTTGATAACTCTTCAACCACCTATGGGAGACCATAAGGGGTTAGCAGACAATTCACGCAACCTGCATAATGAAGAGGTAAGTTATCGACATGTATGTGCAGTTATATTTTACATGTTACAAATTGATGTTGATGGAAATGTGTATCCATGTCCTGTGAATGGTCTTCCTCAAGAACTGATAATTGGAAATATACATGTTGAAAGTTTAAATAGGATATGGAATGGGGAAAAACGTATCAATTTGATAAGGGAACATCTAAAATTTAATAGGAACAAAATTCCTGGATGTTCTGGATGTGTTTCTATAGCATGTATTTTAGACAGCAATGAATATTTAGATGATGTTGCTGGGGAACTTTTAAAACGCTTTAATAATTTTACCAAGGAGATGTAATTACATGGTAGCACAAATAAAGCCAATATGCGGTCTTGATAGAGTTAAACTATCTGCGGTTATACCATTGGAAACTCCATTTAGCTTGTATGTTTTTCCGACAACTTTTTGTAATTTTAAATGCATTTACTGTGCACATTCTTTAGGGTTAAAAGAAATGAAAAAGAGGTATAATTTTGAAGCTCAGAATATGGACATAGAAACATTTAATCTGATTGTAGAACAAGTAAAAAAATTCCCGCAAAAATTGAAACTTTTATCACTCACTGGGCAAGGAGAACCTTTGATTAACAGGAACATTTCGAAGATGGTCGAAATTGCAAAGAAAAATGATATTGCTGAGAGAATTGAAATAATAACAAACGGCTCATTACTAAATAAAGAGGTAGCTAAAAGTTTAATAGAAGCTGGCTTAGATACTATAAGGATTTCTATTCAAGGACTTTCCGCTGAGAAGTATAAAAATATATGTAATTATCAACTAAACTTTGATGAGTTTATTAATAATATAAGGTATTTTTTCGAAAACAAAAAACAATGCAATGTTTTTGTAAAGATAATGGATATAGCATTAGAAGAAGGAGAAAGTGAAAAGTTTTATGATATATTTTCAAAAATAAGCGATAGGATGTATATAGAGAAATGTAAACCGGTTTATGACGGTGTTAAGTATCCGGAAGAGGCTTATAACTCTATCGATCGTTATGGAAGAGCTCATATAAGAAGAAAAGTATGTCCGTTACCATTTTATATGTTAGCAATTTTTCCTAATGGTGATGTGGTGCCATGTGATTCTATCTATAAACCTATTGTATTGGGAAATGTTCATAGAGATACTTTGTTTGATATATGGAATGGTAACAAATTAAAGGAATTTTGGTTAATGCAATTGAAAAATATGAGACAAAAAAACGAAAAATGTGCTAAGTGTTGTGCACCAGATGACGTTGCACATCCCGAAGATGAGTTGGATTCAGAAGCTGAGAATATATTGAAAAGATTAACCAAATAAAAATGATCTAAGAAGAAGGTGTTTTTATTGAAGGCTAAGATACTCGAAGGAACTACGCCGGGAGGAAAGAGGACAGTTTTAGCAAAATCATTGCCACTTGATACCCCTTTTTTAGTTCAGATATTTCCAATTTATGCTTGTAATCTTAGATGCAGTTATTGTATTTATTCAATTCCGAAGAGTCAACATGGTTATATTTCAAGTAAAATAGCCATGGATATGGATATTTATAAGAAATACATAGATGAAATAGCAAATTTTCCCAATAAATTAAAAATGCTGAGGTTTGCTGGTATAGGAGAGCCATTGCTTCATAAAGATATTGCCGAAATGGTCAGATATGCTAAGATGAAAAATATTGCTGAGAGTGTTGATATAGTTACAAATGGATTGCTGCTTAATCGGGAGTTGTCTTTATCTTTAATAAATGCTGGGCTTGATAGACTAAGAATTTCTATTCAAGGAGTTTCTAAAGAAAAATATAAAAGCTTAGCGCGGATAGATATTGATTTTAATCAGTTTGTAGAAAATCTGAAGTTTTTCTATAGAAATAGAGGCAGTACAAAGGTTTACATCAAAATTATTGATTGTGCATTAGAAAATGAAGAAGAAAAAAAGTTTTTTGAAATTTTTGGTGATATATGTGATTTTATTGCTATTGAACATTTGACTCCTGCAGTGCAAGAAATAGATTATTCAAGGTTAACAGGTAAAAAAACATTAGATATGACCCAAAATGGGACTCCTCTCTTAGAAGCTAATATTTGTCCACAACCTTTTTACATGATGCAAATTAACCCAGATGGTAATGTGGTTCCCTGCTGTTCTTTCTCGTATCCGACTATTGTGGGTAATGCAACAGTAGAATCTATCTTAGATATTTGGAACGGTTTAAAATTTAAAGCATTTAGAAGAAGTATGTTGGATGGAGTTAAAAATGCAAGCAGTGTATGTTCAAAATGTAAAACATATAAATATGGAATTTATGAGGAAGATGTACTTGATGATTATGCAGAACAGTTGAAAAAGTTATTTGAATAGCATGAAAGGATGAAAAGAGAAAAATGAAAGCAGTGATTTTGGCAGGGGGATTTGGAACAAGGCTTAGTGAAGAAACCATAAGTAAACCTAAGCCCATGGTTGAAATAGGCGATAAACCCATTTTATGGCATATACTTAATATATACTCTTATTGGGGAATCAATGAATTTATTATATGTTTAGGTTATAAAGGTTATATAATAAAAGAATACTTTGTAAACTATCATTTACATAATTGTGATATTACAGTTGATATAAAAAGTGGGGAAATTTACTATCACAATAATTTCAATCAAGATTGGAAAATTACATTAGTAGATACAGGACTAAATACTATGACTGGAGGAAGAATCAAAAGAATTCAAAAATATATAAACAATGAGACTTTCATGTTGACCTATGGAGATGCAGTGGCAGATATAAATATCAACCAGCTTTATAAATCACACATAAAATCAAATAAAATAGCTACAGTTACAGCAGTTCGGCCTCCAGGGAGATTTGGAACGTTAATAATTGATAATGAGAACAATGTAATTGAGTTTATTGAAAAACCAGCAGGAGATGGAACGTGGATTAATGGAGGATTCTTTGTTTTAGAACCAGAAATTTTTAATTATATTAAAGATGACTCTACAATTTTTGAAAGAGAACCATTAGAAAGATTGGCAAAGGAAAATCAATTGAATGCATATAAACATTATGGGTTTTGGAAAGCAATGGATACACTAAGAGACAAAATTGAATTAGAAAATTTGTGGAATAGTGGGACTGCTCCATGGAAGTTGTGGGATTAAGTATTTTCGTTGGGGGAACTGTATATGAACTTTTTAAATAGTTTTTCCAAAAAAAAAGTATTGATAACTGGTCATACTGGGTTTAAAGGTTCTTGGCTCACTATGTGGTTACTAAAAAATGGTGCAGAAGTGATTGGTTATTCGTTAAAGCCTCCAACAACGCCAAGTTTATTTGAAATTTGTAAATTAAGGGACAAGATTATTAATATTGAGGGTGATATAAGAGATTATGAAACTCTTTCTAATGTTTTCAAGCAGTATAAACCAGAGATAGTGTTCCATTTAGCAGCACAACCACTTGTAAAACGATCATATTTGGAGCCTGCTTATACTTATGAAACCAATATCATGGGTACAATTAATGTATTAGAAGCTTCGCGATTAACAGAAAGTGTAAAAGTTATAGTTATAGTAACATCTGATAAGTGTTATGAAAATAAAGAATGGGTTTATGCATACAGAGAAACTGACTCATTGGGGGGAGTGGATCCATATAGTTCAAGCAAGGCATGTGCTGAGTTAATAGTTTCAGCATATCGAGCAAGTTATTTTAAGAAAAATAAAGTAGGTGTCGCTTCAGTAAGAGCAGGCAATGTTATAGGAGGAGGAGACTGGGCTGAAGATAGGCTTGTTCCTGATATCATTAGGGCGATAATGTATAACAAGCCTCTTCAAATAAGGAACCCCAATGCAACAAGACCTTGGCAATTTGTTTTAGAGCCATTGCTTGGATATTTAAAATTAGCTTATCTGTTGCAAAAAGAACCTGAAAAGTATAGTGAAGCGTGGAATTTTGGACCTTTTGATTTTAAGTTGCTCAAGGTTATTGACGTTGTAAAGGAAGTAAAAAAATATTGGAGTGATTTAGAAGTTAGAATTGAAAATGAAAATAGTTTCCATGAAGCAAATGTTTTAAAGTTAGATATTAGTAAGTCAGTGGAGAAATTAAATTGGTATCCCATTTATGATATATATACAACCATTAAAGAAACTATTGAATGGTACAAAGCTTTTTATTTCAAGGAAGCTGAAGATATGTTTGAATATTCTTTAAATCAAATAAAAAGATATGAAGAGTGTGCTGAGAAATATTTGGAGTGATATCATGTGTGGTATGGGAAAGTTTTTATTACAGGGATAACGGGATATATAGGTTCTAATATAGCAAGGTATATAGTTAATAATATGAAATGCCAAGTTATAGGGATAAAAAGGGAAACAAGCAATATGGATTATGTTAGAGATATAGAAGATAAGATTAAGTTATATCAATTTGGTGGTTCATTTAAAGAAATTGATAAAATTCTATCTACCGAAAAACCAGACATAATTTTTCACTTAGCAGCACGATTTCTTCATAACCATACCCCAGATGATATAGATGACTTGATTAATAGTAATATAAAATTTGGAATGTATATTTTAGAGTCAATGGTAAGGAATAAAGTAAAATATTTGATTAACACAGGAACTTCATGGCTACATTACAATAATGAAGAATATAATCCTGTAAATTTATATGCGGCAACTAAAAAAGCTTTTCAAGATATTTTGAAATTTTATACAGAAGCGTATAATTTAAATGTAATTACATTGGATTTGACTGATACATATGGTCCAGGAGATAAGAGAAAGAAAATTATAAATTTATTAAAAGAAGCATATTTAAGTGGTAAAGTTTTAGACATGTCACCAGGGAAACAGGTAATGAATTTTGTATATATTGATGATGTTGTGGTGGCGTATTTACATGCTGCAGAAATTGTTTATAAAAAAAATTTCAAAAACGAATGCTTCAGTGTTGTATCTAATGAAAATTATACCTTACAAGAAATAGTTGGGATAATAAATGAAATTACAGGAGATAGATTAAAAGTAAGATGGGGGGCTTTACCATATAGAGAAAAGGAGTTTTTTTCTCCTTGGATGAATTACAAAATTTTGCCTGATTGGCAACCAAGAGTAAAGTTAAAAGAGGGGCTGAAAATTCTTTTTAGGGAAGATGTTAAAAAATATTAATACTTATTTCTTTATCAGGAGGACATGTTGTATGTTTAAAGAGGTAAAGAAGTCGATCATTCCTGGTTGTTTTGAATTTATCCCTGATATTAAGGAAGACCGACGGGGTGCGTTTGTAAAAGTTTATAATAGTGATTTTTATAGTAGCATTTTGCTTAACACAAGTATAAAAGAAAGCTACTTTACTATTTCTCACAAAAATGTAATAAGGGGCTTGCATTTTCAATTACCACCTTATGAAGTAGCTAAAATTGTATATTGTGTTGAGGGAGAGATAATGGATGTTGTTGTAGACTTAAGAAAAGGCTCTCCAACCTATGGTAAGTACGATATTTTTTATCTAAACGCACAAAAATCTAATATTTTATATATTCCTGAGGGATTAGCACATGGTTACTGTGTTTTGAGTGAAAAGGCAATAGTAATTTATAATGTTACAAATGTATATTCAAAAGAACATGATACTGGAATAAGATGGGATAGTGCAGGAATTCCTTGGCCAGTTGATAATCCTATACTTTCAGAAAGGGACAAAAATTTACCAGAGTTTAAATATTTCCGTACTCCTTTTAAGTATAAAGACTTGGTATAATGCAAAAGCGGAGAATAGCCAGATTCTCTATAACTATGAAAGAGCGTTTAATGAATATTTTGTGCCTTTTTTTAATGAACATCAGTATTATATATTTTAAAACTATGCTGTAAATCATGTATTTAAAAACCTCTTCCCTTTTGACTGTGATACACCCTTTGAAAGCTATATGCTCCTTTGCACAAATTTGGCAACAATTAAGCTTCTTATCATTGGTCTTTGCAATTATTATAAATCTGATTTCACAGAAGATGTAGCAGTAAATCTTATTCAGTCATTTTCAAAAACCATTGAACATAATACTGTCTACCTTGCAAACTGGCTCCAAATACTTGAGAAAAATAATGTTAATACGTTAGCATATATGGCGATTTTGATAAGGGGATAAGGAAAAGATTGACATAAAAAGTCTGGGATGGTGAGAATTGTATGCGAAATTATGCTGAAGAACTTGCATATTGGTATTTTCGACTTAACGGTTTTTTCGTTTTAGATAATTATGTGCTGGATAGAAATCGACAAGAGGAAAATAAAACGTATGAAACTGATATTATTGCTATTAGGTTTCCATATGTTTATGAAGAGATTGGGGGAAGGGAAGACGATTGGGATAAAGATTTAAAAAATATGATTCCCAAGTTTAAAGAAAATATTATAGGAGTAATTTGTGAAGTAAAGAGTGGAGAATGTGGTTATTTAGATAGGGATCTATTTATTGAATCTAAAGTAAGAAGATGTTTACAGCGATTGGGGTTTTTTAGAAATGGAAGTGATGAGTTCAAAAAATTTTATGATAAATTGTTAAACAACAGTAGCTATTATTATAAGAATTATACAATTGTTAAAATACTTATTTCACAGAGTAGGCATACAGGAGGGAAATTTGAAAACATCTTGCTTAGTGATATTGATACCTTTATTACTAAGAGGATAAAGAAATACAGTGAAAAATATTCTGATAGAAATTTTTTTAATTCTAATCTAATTCAATATAAAATTTGGGAAAGTAAAAAATTAATGAAAAAAGTTGAATAGAATTTTAACAAGTATTATAATAGGTTGTTGAATAGAAGAGATAACCATATTAGAAAGATGTTGTAATAGGTAAAAATCACACTTGTGATGTAATTTTAGTTTAGAAAACTCAAACCAACACACAAGGGGTACTTTAAATGAAACTTAATTATGTGGAAAATATTTCCAATATTACATTTTATCTTGGCACTGTGTTCAATGCAGGTGCTGATGCCGTAGTCAATAAAATAAATTGCATGGGAGTTATGGGAACAGGCATAGCTTTGGAATTTAAGCTCAGATATCCCAAGATGTATGAAGATTATGTGAATAGATGCAAAAAAAGTTAGTGAAAATAGGTGAACCTTATTTGTTTATAGCCAATGATGGGACAAAAATTATCAATTTTCCAACAAAACATCATTGGAAATATCCTTCTAAGCTTGTATGGATCAAGAAAAGGCTTGAGTATTTTGTTCAGCATTACAAAGAGTGGAATATAAAATCTATAGCATTTCCCAAACTGGGAACAAATGCAGGGAAGTTGCCTTGGTCGCAAGTCAAAGCAGTTATGGTTGAATACCTCAAAAAGGTCGATATTTCTGTTTATATTTGTCTTGACGAATTGGAAGAAGCTGAAGGTATTGAGAGAGAGATGATAAGAATATTAAATGAAGAGGGCGATAGGTTTTTAGCTGAAATAAAATTGAGGCGCGACCTTCGAGATGCTATTTTAAAACAAATGCCAATAAAGAGATTAAAACTTTTACAAAGTGAAAAGAAAATAAGTAATAAAACATATGAAAAATTATTTATTGAGCTTTATAACAGAGCAAAAAAATCACAGTCTAATCACTATGAGAATTTATCATTTTTTGATAGATAGGTAGATAGGCGTAAAATACTTAGTTGTAAGTTAGAAGACACTTTTATAAAGACATTTAATTTTATTTGCTCTTTGTTATCAAGATTTGTTGCTTTTTTATATAAAAAATAGTGAGATTTCAGCACTTATCAACAAAAATAAAAAATTAAATCTTTTTTCTTGATATTCGAATATAAGTTCTGATATAATATATGCTGAAGATAGAGGGTGTTAAAAAAAATGAAACTTGAAGAAATAATTGATAAAGCAAAAAGTGTAATTCCCGAACCAAAGAGTTTAAGAGCACAACTATTTGAGGACTGTAGAAAAAAGTTTGAAGAGAAAAAAGATTTTGAGTATTTGTTGCGCTTTATTGATGAACGCGGACTTGAAATATTTAGGAAGTATGAACAGAAGGCTTTTTTATTAGCTTTGCAATTGTTCTTTGAAAATAAGTTTAAAGATAAACAAGAAACAGAAAAAGTATTGGAAAAGTGGAAAAATATTATTCAAACAAAAGGAACAACCGAATTTATTAGATTACTGTCTAAAGAACTTAATGAAGCAATTGAAATTATAAGATTATTAGAAAAAAGTATTGGACAGATGAGAAAAGCAAGAGCTGGTGTGCAGTTTCAAGAAAGTATTAAATTTTTGCTTAGTTTGTATGGGATCAAATCGGAAATTCCAACAAATAATGAAGATAAACAAAGACTTGGTTATATTGATATTGTTGTTCCTTCTGTGGCTGAAGCTTTTACAAAACCTGACAAATGTTTTTTTATAACTTGTAAAAGAACTTTACGAGAACGTTGGCGTCAAGAAGTACCACAAGCAACAGTTAATCAAAGATTTTATTTTGTTACATTGGATTTAGACGTTACACTTAATAAAATATGTGAATTTCAAGAAAAGAAATTAATTATTTATCTTCCAACAGAAAGTTATAATAAAATAGTTGAGGAAAGCAAAGATGGTAAAAAACCTATCAATGTGAGTTATATAAGACCCTTAGGTGAATTAGTAACTGATTTAAAAAATTAAGCAAGGTGAAATAAAATGGAAAATTTGAAATTTGATTTATTTTTAAGTAATGTAGATATCGATTTTAAAGATTACAAGATAAAAGAGTCAATTCATGGTATTCATTCTTATCCAGCAATGATGCCAGCTCCATTAGCAGAATTTTTGATTCAAAGCTTTACAAGGAGAAATGATATAGTTCTTGATCCTTTTTGTGGGTCTGGAACTGTACTTTATGAAGCTTTAAAAAATGGGCGAAATGCTATTGGCGTTGATATAAATCCTTTGGCGATATTAATTAGCAATGTTAAGATTAACATAGGGAAAATTGAGTTATCTAAATTAGAAAAATTCTTTATAGAAATCTTTAAAGCTTACCAGCAACTTGAAGGTAAAGAGTTTGAGTTACCTAAATTTAAAAATATTGATTTTTGGTTTAAAAAAGAAGTTCAGATAAACTTACAAAGATTAAAAACAGCTATTGAAGTAGTAGATCAAGATATATATAAACTTTTCTTTAAACTTGTATTCGCTAAAACAGTAAGAAATGTAAGTAATACTCGTAATTCAGAATTTAAATTATACAGACTCGAAGAAGAAAAATTGAAACAACATAATCCTGATGTTTGGAAAACTTTTGAACGAGACTTTAAAGTAACAGAGGAAAAACTTTTGTACAGAGAAATTACTAATAATTCTAATTATGTAAAAATATTTCACAAAAATATTTTAGATTTGGATGAAGTAGAAAATGAAACAGTCGACTTAATATTGACCTCTCCGCCTTATGGAGATGCTAGGACAACAGTTGCTTATGGTCAATTTTCAAGACTCTCTTTGCAGTGGCTTAATTTATGGGAGTATGATGTTGATAAAGAAAGTTTAGGTGGAAAGAAAAAAATTGGAGAATTTGATCCGATTTTATTCCAATTACCTGTTTTAAATTCTGTTTTCAATAAAATTTTACAATTGGATAGTAAAAGAGCCGAAGAAGTTCTAAGATTTTTTCATGATTATTTTTATTCAATCAAGAAGTTAGCTAAGTTAGTTAGAAAAAAAGGATATGCAGTCTATGTAGTTGCGAATAGAAAAGTTCGAGGTATAGAAATTCCTACAGATGAAATTACTAAAGAAATGTTTGAATTTTTTGGATTTGTTTGGGTTGATACATTGGAACGTAATATTATTAACAAACGAATGCCCTTAAAAAATAGTCCATCTAATATTCAAGGGCAAAAAGACAATACTATGCTAAAAGAAAAAGTAGTTATACTTAGAAAAATATAGCTTATTATTGGGGTTACAAAATGTACATATAAATTATATTTAAAGATATTTAAAGAATATCCAAATTAGACCAGGAGGTATTTTATTGAAACTAATATATTCCATTGGCTGTTCATCAACAAGATTTGTTAATTTTTTAGATATATTAAAAAAAATATAAAATTTTAACACTTATAGATGTAAGGACAAATCCTTTTTCAAGGTTTGTTCCAGAGTATAGGAAGGAAAATTTAGAAAAAGCTTTAGAACTGGTAAATATAAGCTACATTTTCCTTGGAAATCTCCTTGGCGGAAAGCCAGAAAATCCTTCTTTCTATACTCCCGAGGGTTACTGGAATTACAATGTAATAATCCAGTCAATGGAGTTTAAAGAAGGCATAAAGACTTTACTTGATCTTGCAGAAAGAGAAACAATAGCTTTGATGTGCAGTGAATTCGATCCTGCACAATGTCACAGAGCACTTATAATCGGACGATATTTATTGAGTTATCACAACAAAGCTATCAATCATTTGATGGGGAAATGGGTAAAAGTAGATCAGTGTGCATTAGAAGAGAGTCTTATTTTTGAATATTTTCCTCAAACAAATGGTCAATATTCATTTTTTAGCAATGAAGAACTTATCAATGAAGTATATGAGCTCCAGATGAAGAAAATATTTAAGGTGAAGAACAAATAAGCCTTAACATTGTATCCTAATACCATACTCCTTAATCTCTTTTACAAAAGGATTTTCATCAGTAAAATCTTCAGGTCTAAAAGGATGGGGTTCAATCCTAAGATCGATGTCTCTTCTAAGTCGCATTAATAATAATCTATCTTCAATGCAGTCACCTTTGAACTGGTCAGAAATTACTGCAATATCAATGTCGCTATCATTATGATAATTTCCTTTTGCATATGAACCAAATAGATATACATCAATAACATTTATTTCTTTTTTGAGTTTACTAATATACTCCATAATTGTATTTTTTACTCTTGAATCAATCTTTTTAGCCATTCTATAACATCCTCCACTTTTTCAATTATATTTTGTGTATATTCTCGTGTGCATTTTTTGTGAAATTCTCTTTTATAATCGGGATACCTTGTATTTATATTAAAAGTTGTAAGAAGGTCAAAAAAAATCTGCCATAGAAGTGTCCAAAGGAAGTTGTATTTTCTTTGCAAGAAACAATAAATCATGGGTTTTTGGAGGAATGGTTTCAATATTTTTGACATATAAAGCTTTTAATAATTTCTCGACAATTATATGGCACATAAATAAACACCAAAGATAGTCCTCACTTTCAAATAAATGCTTCATGGTCTTGTAATCGTCAAGTGCCGAATCAATCCAGTACTGAATTATTTCTTCTTTTTTCAAAACGCTCACACTCACAAAATCTATAATGTTCTTACTAAATATTTTATCACAAATCTAAAGTGCAAAAAAGCATTCATTAAACTTTTCCCTTTCCACAACCGATAATATAAAGAGAAACACCAAAAAGAGAGGGAAGCGATAATGGTTGTTGATGGCATTGGGATCAAAACCATTGATATATCGAATACAGTATCAAGGATTCAAGACAACCGAACAAGACCCGAAAATATTGAAGTTAGCTTGCAAGAAGAAAAGGGTATAAATAAAGAAGAAGTTATTGATAATCTTGCAGACAAAAACAGCAGAAAAGAACTTGATGAAGATACACTCCTAAAGATGATAAACCAAGCAAACAAAGCATTTGAAGCAAAATACACAAGGCTTGAGTTTTCTATTCACAAAGAGACACATGAAATTGTTGTCAAAGTGTATGACAAAGAGACAAATGAACTTATAAGAGAAATACCACCAGAGAAGATATTAGATATAATTGCAAAGCTTTGGGAGCTTGCAGGTATTTTTGTGGATGAGAGAAGATAAGGTGGTGATAAAAGATGAATGTTAACTCAACTAATTCGACAAGCTACACAAATCCTTATGACATGTATAAATACTACACAAGAGTAGGTGGGCTTGCAAGTGGGCTTGACACAGATTCTATTATCCAGGGACTTATGAGTGTTGAGAAGACAAAGTATAATAAGCTGTATCAGCAAAAACAGCTTTTAGAGTGGCAAAGACAGGATTATATGGATATGGCGAGTGCTATATCAAGTTTTAAAGACTATCTATTTAATCTCAAGCTTTCAAGTAATTTTGTAAAGTTTAAAACAAGTGGAGAGGCTGTTGAGTCTGGTTATGTTTCTGTTACAGGTACAGCTAATGCTCTTGAGGGAAATTATCAAATAAAAGTGGAACAGCTTGCAACCCAGGCGAATGCTGTAGTGAATGATCTTACGGTAATTACTAAAGATGCTCAGAATAATGTGAAACTTCAAGTTGAATTGACAGTTGGCAGTTCAACTGTCACAAAAACAATAGAGCTTACATGGAATCCAGGAGATTCTACTGCAACTTTTGGTACTAATTTGGCGAAAGAAATAAATTCGGCATTCAGCAGTGATGGTGCCTTGAAAGCCTATTACGACTCAACCTTAAATAAACTAATCATAGCTTCTCAAAAAACAGGGAGCAATGTGAGTTTTACTGTGAAAGATGTAAATAACAATTATGCTCAAATAGCAAGTGGAACAGGCGCAGATGCAAGAGTTTATATCAAAGATAGTTTCAATAATGAATCATTTGTTCAATCATCAACAAATACAGTGAATGTATATGGTATGAGTATCACATTGAATAAAACAACATTGGATGCCCAAGGCAGTGCGCAGTATAAATCTTTTTCTATTTCAAAAGATATTGATGCAATTGTAAACAATATCAAGGACTTTATTAACAAATATAACGAACTTGTTAGCAAGATATACAACAAAATTACAGAAAAGCGAAACAGAGACTATTTGCCTCTGACAGAAGAACAAAAAGCCCAGATGAAGGACACAGACATTCAAAAGTGGGAGGATGCAGCTAAAAAAGGGCTTTTATATGGTGATTCTGTACTTTCAAGTTTTTTGGACAATATGCGAAACTACTTATACAAACAAGTTCCAGGTCTTCCTTCTAACTTAGATACGATATCTGAAGCAGGAATAGAAACATACAGCTATTTTGAAAGCAAAGAAGGAAAAATTTATATCAAAGATGAAGCTAAGCTCAGAGATGCAATAGCAAATAATTTTGATGCATTTGTGAAGCTTTTTACAAGCAGTGGTGACGACACAAAATCTATTGATGATGATGGAATTCTCCAGAGATTTTACAGTCTTGCAAATGATACTCTAAAGAAGATATATGACAGAGCTGGCAAACCATATTTTACAAGCACATATGACCCGAACAGTTTTATAGGAAAGCAGCTAAGAAGAATTATTGACCAGATGAACGCTGAGCAAGAGAGACTGCAAAAGGTGGAAGATAGATATTACAGGCAGTTTACTCAGCTTGAGCGATTGATTGCTCAAATGAATACTCAAAGCTCGTGGTTATCTCAACAGTTTAGTGGTAGGTAGCATACTTATAGAAATTTAATAGTATAGAAATTTAGTAGTTCAGAATAACAAATTAAAATTTGAAGAATAAGAAATATGAGGAGGCAAAATTTATGGATGCAGCAGCAAGATATCAAGAGGAAATGATAATGACAAAGCCACCAGAAGAATTGACTCTTATGCTTTATGATGGCTGTATAAAGTTTATAAAACTTGCAATGCAGGCAATTGATGAGAAAAAGTTTGATAAAGCAAATGAGAATATTATCAAGGCAGAGAATATTATCACAGAACTTATGTCAACCCTTGATATGCAATATGAGATATCAAAAAATTTGATGAGCCTATATGATTTTATTTACAGATGGCTTATTCAAGCAAATCTTAAAAAAGATAAGAAATATTTGCAAGAGGCACTTGAAATTGTGCAGGATTTGCGTAACACATGGGCAGAGGCAATAAAGATTGCAAGACAGCAGAAGAATAAATAAAAAAGGACTGGGGTTTATGTATAATAAGCTTGTAAGTCTTCTTGAAGAAAAAGAAAAGCTTGTGGATAGGTTTTTGACTCTCACAAGTTTGCAGCAGGAGTATATTTTAAATGACAACTTTGATGAGCTTTCTAAGATTGTTGATGAAAAAGGGGATTTGATTGAGAGAATAAATAGAATAGACAGTGAGTTTTTAGAAGAGTTTGAAAGTATCAAAAGACAAAAAGGAATAAAAAGTTTTGATGAAATAACAGATATTGATAAAGAGACAGGCATTTTGCTCAAAAGCCTTACATCATCTATTTTGCAAAAACTTCAAGTGATAAAGGACATAGACGAAAAGAATAATATTTTGATTCGAGCAAAATTTGATGAGATAAAAAAGACTATAAAAAGCATGAGGTACAAAAAAGAGGCTTTGAAAGACTATTCCCAGTACAAACAAACCCAGTTTCCATCCGGCTTTGACAGAAAAGAGTAAAGGGGCTTAAAAAGCCCCTTATTTGTCACTCTTTTGCTTGAATTCATTTTCAATCTTTTCAAAAAGCCAAGTTGGCTCTTGAACCTCAGGGCAAGTTTCATACAGAACAAGTGGGTCTAAGTCAAGGCAGGTTGTTTCATCGTAATTTCCACTTACATCCCATGCAAGTGTTCCATTTAAAACAGTGCATCTTTCCATAAAGAATTTTTTATCTTTGAGTCTTTGAAACTCACCCTTTTCAAGCAGAGTAGAGGCATCAAATAGTTTTATGCTACCATCATCAAAGTATATATACACCTTGTAATCCTCAGTAGGAATAACTTGGACAACCTCAGGGTAGTATTCCATCATATATTAATCACCCCAAAGATTTAAACTAAAGGATTAATTCTCATCAGTGGTTTGTGATCTTTTGCAAGTTCCCAGTTTTGCATAAGTTCATCTTTATGAATTTCTGCCCAAGCCAACACAAGTTTTAATTGTCTTTTAGGCAAAAAACCTTTTATAACCCTTGTATTTAATATATCAATTTCTGCCTCAAATCCAGCATAGGTTGCATGAAAATGCGGAGGATTATGGTCGTCATAGTACATTGTTATCCTTATGCCGTAGAAAATACAAATTTCCGGCATTTTTATTTTCACCTCAGTTTGCACAATAGGTTTGTTCTTAATAAAATTATACTCTAAATTTCACAAATCATATCTTAAAATTTTAAGGGTAACTAACTTTCAACTTTTATCTTCCTTACAAAATACAAATTCCCAAGCGCAAAGAAAGCTGCAAGTAAGAACACATATTCATACCCGAATTTATTCCACAGAAAACCAGATAGCATAGGAAGGCTCATTGAAACTGCATGGTCCATACTTGTGCCTGTTGAAAGAGTAGGAGTTAGGTCGTCAGGATGCTTTATAATTTTCTTTATGTATGTTGACCTTGCCATTGATGTGGCAAACATCAAGTTGTCAATGATGTAACAACCATATGCAACCGAAAGTGCAACCCATTTTATTTTTATGTTCTCAGTTGCTGCATATCCAAGGCATATAAGAAAGATTACTAACGCGTCAAATGTAAGTATTGTCTTTTCGCCAAGTCTGTCAATGAGCCTTCCGATTATGTTTCTAAAACCAATTCCTAAAAACGAACAAATGATTCCTACAAGTGCAAAATTTGCAACAGGTTGTTTGAAAATCTTAATCAAGACCCAGGGTGCAAAGGTGATAAATATTTGTTTTCTTGCTCCAAAGAAGATTGAAAGTATATAATAAAGCCAGTAATCTTTTTTGATGACAAACTTGAATCCTTTGTGCTGAGGTTTTCTTGGGAGTTTAACAGGTAATAAAAATAATACAGCAAATAGATACATCGCAGAAGCAATAACATATGCTGTCTTGAAAGAAAAATTCAGAAATTTAAATCCTACCATAACTATAAAATAACCTATTATAGATGCAGCTGTTGCTACTGAACTAATAAGACCTAAGGTTTTTCCGTATTCCTCTTCTTTAGAAAGCTCCATTCCAATACTTGAGCTCAAGACCATGTTCAGGTGTGTTCCTGTATTGTAAATAGCAGTCCATACAATCAATAGCAGAAAAGTTGGGGCAAAAAATCCAAGACCAATCAAGGCAAATGAACACAAAGATGTTGCAATTATACTTACCCTCAAATCACCAAGGAAATATAAAAAGCCTATTAAGAATATAAGCAAAAAACCAGGAGTTTCACGGGGGAACTCCAAAATTCCTCTTGCCATTGGAGAGATATTGTAATTTGCAGCAATGTAGTTATTAAATATTGTATCGTTTATTCCACTGCCAATTCCCATAAAAGCGTTGGCAAACACGAAAAGCATAATGCTTGAGAAAACAGTGCTTAAGCTTTTTTTGGAAAAATGTTTTAACACAGCTGTTCAGTCCTTTCTTTCGAAAAATTCTAAATCAGTGTAGCTGTATCTCAAATAGGGGTGTATAGACTCTTTTTCTATCTATTTCCTCACTCAAAAAAAGAATGACCTTTTCAACAGGAATTTCATCAAAAGAAAAGTTTTCAACATAATTTTGAAAATTCTCAAAAGGCTCATTTAACACAACATCCTGAGCAATTGTTATATGGGGTGTGTACTCTCTTTTTTCTCTTTCAAATCCAACATCTGCCATTGCATCCTCAACAAGCGAAAAAAGGTTATTGAGTTTTTCAATATTGCCATCTGGTTTTAGATACACAACTCTCAAATTTCCATGCCCTTTAAAATATCCGCACGATGAGATTTTCAATGAAAAACGGGAAAAATCTTTTAGATTTTTTTCAAGCGCCTGTCTGATTTTTTCTACCTTTTCATATTCAATCTCACCTAAGAATTTGAGGGTTAAATGAAAGTTGTCAATGTACTTCCATCTGCCTTTTTTACTGATTGACTTTAAAAAGCTTTGTACTTCAACAATCTGCTCTTTTAAACTCTTTGGAAAATCAATACCAATGAATGTTCGCATTTATCTTCATTCCTTTCAGACTAAATTTTTAGAAAAATCTTTGAATACCAACTTTTTATTTGGTAGAATAAATATAAACAGCTCATATCTTAAATTTTATCAGGGGGAAGGGCATTATGGAAGTACTTTATAATGTAAAACTTTTGTATCCAACAGACATCCCTGTATCGCCTGGAGTTATAAACGTTGAAATTTACAAACCCCAACACGGAAAGCTTCCAATATATATTAAAAGTCTTGATGAAAACGACCCCAAAAGATTTATACCAAATATTGCTTCCATTTTACAAGAAGAACTACTAAAAAGAATTAATATTGATATTTTAACCCAGACTCAGCTTTATGTGGTTGACGGGAATACAAAGTACAAAATTATTTTTAACAATAGCTTGGAAGATTTTACTATAGAAAAGGATTAGAAGGAGTAGAAAGTTAAAAATGCGAGACTTTGGAAATGCAAAAAAGATTGTTGTAAAGGTTGGGACAAGTACTGTAACATATCCAACCGGCAAATTAAATCTTTCGCGTTTAGAAAAACTTGCAAGAGTTCTTTCTGACATAAAAAATGAAGGAAGGGACGTTGTGCTTGTCACATCTGGCGCTGTTGCATCAGGGTTAGGAAGGCTTGGGCTTACCAAGAATCACAAAACAACGCAGGAAAAACAAGCACTTGCGGCAATTGGCCAAGGAATTTTAATGCAGATTTATGAAAAGCTTTTTGGTGAATACGGAGTTGTGGTTGCTCAGGTGCTTCTTACCAAGGATGTTGTTGATGAAGAGAAGAAGATGCTAAATGTTAAGAACACATTTGAGTACCTGTTCAAATATGGTGCAATTCCAATTGTGAACGAAAACGACGTTGTTGCAATTGAAGAGCTTGAGTTTGGCGACAACGATACTTTGTCTGCTTATGTTGCCACAATAATTGGTGCTGACCTTTTGATTATCCTTTCTGACATAGATGGGCTTTATTCATGTGACCCGAGAATTGACAAGAGTGCAGAGCTTATAAAAGAGGTTTTTGAGATTGACTCATATATAGAAAGCATTGCGGGCGGTGCTGGCACTCTCAACTCAACAGGCGGTATGCAAACCAAAATTGAAGCTGCTAAGATTGCAATGCAACATGGGATTCCTATGGTTATTGCAAATGGCGAAAATCCATCAATTGTAAAAGAGATCTTAGAGGGCAAAGAGATAGGAACCTTATTTGTTAGTAAAAATGCCGTTTCGAGATAAGTGCAAAGGGGGAAGAATAAAGATGAGTGATTTGATTGAAAAAGCAAAAAAAGTGAAAGAAGCGTCAAAAAAAATTATGAACATTTCTGAAAATGAAAAGAACAGGGCACTTTCATGCATATCTCAAAAGATATTAGAAAAGATGGACTTTATTTTGCAAGAAAACCAAAAAGATATGGAAAATGCTGTTTCTAAAGGCATCAAAGGAGCACTTTTAGACAGGTTAAAGCTAACAGAGGACAGAATAAAGCAAATATGCAAGGGGATTGAGGATGTTATAAAACTTCCTGACCCGGTTGGAGAAGTTATTTCTATGTGGAAGCGTCCCAACGGGCTTTTGATTGGTCAAAAGAGAGTGCCGATTGGTGCAATTGGAATTATTTATGAGGCAAGACCAAATGTTACTGTTGATGCAGCTGTCTTGTGTTTGAAAGCAGGGAACAGTGTCCTTTTACGAGGAGGGTCTGAAGCGATAAACTCAAATATTGCACTTGTAAAGGTAATGAAAGAGGGTTTAATTGAGGCTGGAATTGAAGAGAGCAGCATAGAGATTGTAGAGGATACATCGCGAGAGACTGCTGTTGCTATGATGAAATTAAATGAGTATTTGGACCTTTTGATTCCACGAGGAGGTGCGAACCTTATAAAAACTGTTGTGCAGAACGCAACAGTTCCTGTGATAGAAACTGGTGTTGGGAATTGTCACGTTTTTGTTGATGAAAGCGCTGATTTTGAGATGGCAAAAGAAATAGTGATAAATGCAAAGACTCAAAGACCAGGCGTTTGCAACGCTGCTGAAAAGCTTTTAGTCCACAGAAACATTGCAGAAGAATTTTTGCCGATGATTTTAAAAGAGTTGATGGAAAGAAATGTTGAGATAAGAGGGTGTTCTTTAACAGCTGAGATTTGCAGAAAAAATGGAATTGAAATAAAGTTAGCAACCGAAGAAGACTGGTATACAGAGTACTTAGATCTGATTATGGGTGTTAAGGTAGTTGACAGTATTGATGATGCAATTGAACATATTAACAAATATGGTTCAAAACATTCAGAAGCTATTGTAACTAAGGACTATTTCAACGCTCAAAAGTTTTTGGACTATGTAGATGCAGCGGCTGTGTATGTGAACGCATCAACAAGATTTACAGACGGCTTTGAATTTGGCTTTGGAGCAGAGATTGGAATCTCAACTCAAAAACTTCATGCAAGAGGTCCTATGGGCTTAAAAGAGCTCACAACTATAAAATACATTATCTATGGAAGCGGGCAGGTAAGAGAATAGAAGAAATTGGAGTTGATTTTTGTGAGTGATATCAAACTGGAAAATTACCATGATATTATTAATAAAGTGGTTGAAGAGTTGAAAGGATTATATGGCGATAAACTAAGGAAAATAGTCCTCTATGGTTCATATGCTAAAGGAACTCAAAATGAAGAATCTGATATTGATATAGCGGTATTAGTTGATGAAGACGAGCAAGTGTTAAAAGACTATGAAAATAAGTTGGATGAAATAATAAGTGAAATTGGATATAGAAGCTTTAAATTAATTTCTATAGTAGACATCAGTTATCAGAGATATATGCAATATAAAGAAATCTTACCTTACTATAAAAATATAGAGAACGAAGGGATTGTATTGTATGGATGAGCATATTCAATAAGGGGCTGTTTTCATGAAATATGAAGACAGCCTGCTTTTGTTTTGTGGTATAATTAAAACTTGAGAACTTAAATTTCATATAAGAAGGGGTTTTGAAAGTTGAACCAAAAGACACTCAAAGCGTTGGAGTATGACAAGATAGTTGAGATTTTAAAAAACATGGCAAAGTCAACTCCAGCAAAGGAATATTTTGAAAACCTTATTCCATCAACCAATGTTGCAGATATAGAAAATGAACTTAATAAGGTCGATGAAAGCTACAGGTACGTTCTAAAGTATGGAAATCCACCAACTTTGGAGTTTGAAAATATACTGCCAAGCCTTAAGAAATCAAAGCTTGGGGCAACTTTAAATCCACAAGAGATTTTGCAAATTGGAAAAGTGTTGAAACTTTCTTATGAGATGCGAACTTATCTTTCTTACACACAAGACTTTAGTTTTCTTGAAAGTATGAAAAAAAGACTTGTAAATTTAAAAGAAGTAATCTCAAGAATTGACCAGACATTTTTAACACCAGATGAAATTTTAGATACAGCATCGTCAAAGCTCAAGGAGATAAGAGATAAAATCAGAAAACTTGAAAATAAAATAAGAGACGAGTTAAATAGCATGATTCGCGACCCAAAAATCCAAAGGTTTTTGCAAGAACCAATTATAACAATCAGAGGTGAAAAGCTCTTACTTCCTGTTAAAGCAGAGTTTAGAAATGAAGTAAAAGGAATTATCCATGACCAGTCAGCAACAGGTGCAACTTTATTTGTTGAGCCTTTTGTTTGTGTTGAGATATCAAATCAAATCAGAATTTTGAAAAATAAAGAAAAAGAGGAAATAGAGAGAATTTTGCAAGAGATATCCTCTTTGATAGCAAGCTATTGTGAGGAAATTGAAACATCTTTTTATGCACTTGTTGAGCTTGACATAGTATTTACGAAAGCTATTTGGGCAAAAGAAATGAACGCAAGCAAACCAATTATTAACGCAAGTGGCATTATAAATCTCAAAAAAGCTCGGCATCCATTAATACAAAAAGACAAGGTTGTTCCTATTGATATTCATTTAGGCAAAGACTTCGACGTTCTTATAATAACAGGCCCAAACACAGGTGGAAAGACTGTAACACTAAAGACGGTTGGACTTTTTTGTCTTCTTTGCCAGAGCGGAATATTCATTCCAGCAGATGAGGGTTCTGAGCTTTGCATATTTCAAAAGATTTTTGCTGATATTGGAGATGATCAAAGTATAGTTCAGAGTCTTTCCACATTTTCAGCACATATGAAAAACATCATTGAAATAACAAAAAATGCAGATGATAAAACTCTTGTGCTATTAGATGAGATTGGAGCAGGTACAGACCCTGAAGAAGGTGCAGCTTTGGCGAAGGCAATCTTGAAATATCTTTCTGAGAAGGGCAGCAAGGTGATAGCTACAACACACTATGGTGAGCTAAAAATATTTGCTCAGCAAGAAAATCGGTTTGAAAACGCTTCTTGTGAGTTTGATGTAAAAACCCTAAAGCCTACGTACAGGCTTTTGATAGGAATTCCAGGAAGGAGCAATGCACTTGTAATTTCATCCAATCTTGGGCTTGACAAAGGTATTGTTGAGATGGCAAGAGGGTATCTGTCTCAAAAGACAATTGATCTTGACAGAATAATAAACGAAATGGAACAAAAGAAAAAAGAAGCTGAAGAAAACCTTGAACTTGCTCAAAAATTGAAGCATGAAGCACAAGCTTTAAAGGCGGCGTATGAAGAGGAGAAGAAAAGGTTTGAGACTGAAAGAGAGAGAATTCGCAAAAAGGCCATAAATGAGGCAAAAGAGATTGTAGAAAGATCACAGTATGAAATAGAAAATCTTTTTAAAGACCTTCGAAAACTTGCTGAAAACTTAAAGGAAAAAGAAGTTTTAAAGGAGTTAGAAGAGAAAAAAAGAGAATATGAAAGGCTGATTCAAAGTATTTCACAGCAGGAAAAACAAGAAGCTGAGTCCAAAACCAAAAAAACAATACAGAATCTTCGTTTAGGTCAAAAGGTGTATGTCAGAAGCTTTGATGCTGAGGGGTTTGTCGAAAGCCTGCCAGACTCAAAGGGAAATCTTACTGTCCAGATAGGTATTATGAAGATAAATGTCAATCTTTCTGATATTGAAGAGGTGGAAGGACAAGATAGCAAAATTTATCAAATAGCATCTAGAAATGTAATAATCAAAGAAAAGAACATTGACATGTCCATTGATGTAAGGGGCAAAACGAGCGACGATGCCATTTTAGAGGTTGACAAGTACTTAGATGACGCATACACAGCGGGACTAAAGCAGGTTACAATAATCCATGGGAAAGGCACGGGGGTTTTGCGCCAGGCGATAAGAAATTTTTTAAGACGTCATCCTCATGTAAAATCATTCAGAGATGGAACATATGGTGAAGGTGAACAGGGTGTTACAGTAGTTGAGCTGAAAGACTAATGATTTTCTTGATATTGACTTGGCAGATAAATTCAATTAAACTTATATTTAAGCTTCTATTTTTTAACTTAAAAAAGAAGGGGACGAAATTGTGATGGAACAACATCAAACGCTGAAACTTCAAAACAAAGTGGTAAAAGAAGCAGTCGAATGGATTTTATGGATTGGCGGTGCAGTGCTTATTGCTCTTATCCTTCGCACTTATGTCTTTTCACTTGTGATTGTCCCAACGGGATCTATGCTCAATACAATTCAGCTAAACGATAGGCTCTTTGTATATAAGCTTGGTTATGTTCTTCATATAGAAGATGTAAAAAGAGGGGACATTGTAGTTTTCAAGTATCCAGATGACAGAAAAACTTTGTATGTCAAAAGAGTGATAGGTCTTCCAGGTGACACAATCGAGATAAAAGATGGTGTTTTGTACATCAACGGTAAAGTCTATAAAGAAAATTATTTAAAAGAACCTATGGTAGGAAGCTTTGGACCATACAAAGTTCCGCCTGGACACTATTTCATGATGGGTGATAACAGGAATGACTCTCATGATAGCCGGTTCTGGGAACACAAGTATGTTCCAAGAGATGATATTTTAGGCAAAGTTGTGTTTAGAGTATATCCGCTTAGTCGCGCAGGAGTAGTGAAATAGATAAAGACAAAAACTTCTGATGGTAATAAAAGTTTACTTTATGATAGATTTTTTGTTTAAAAAATTAGAGTTATTCGGAGGGCTGATATTAAGTTATGAATGATGTTTTCCATGAACAGTTGATTGTGAGGAGAAAGACATCGGGTGAGAAAGCAAAACAAGTACTGATTATTATCGGCGGGGTGTTGGTTGGACTTATAACATTCTTTATACCAATCATAAACACCTTAGGCCCTGTTCTTTTAGTTTTAGCTATATGGGGTGCGATTTATCTTTCGAGGAACTACAATGTTGAATATGAATATGCAGTAACAAACCACTATCTTGACATAGACAAGATAGTTGCTCAGAGAAAACGAAGCAGAGTTGTCTCTTTGGACATCCGAAAGATTGACTATTTTATTTCTTCAAAAGATACAAGCATGTTCAACGCTCAAAAGAATGACAAAAGTATTGTCCAGTCATTTGACTGCACGTCAAACAGTGGCGAGGAGAATGTATATGCTATTGTTGCCAATGTAGAAGGTAAAAAAACAAGAATCTTGTTTGAGCCAAACGAAGAGATAATTCAGGCAATAAATAAATTCTTCCAGAAAAAGCCTTACCAGATTTATAGATAAAAATTCTTCCAAAGGAGATTGAGATTGAGATGGCATTTGAAGACAAAATAATCAAAGAGGCACTGACATTTGACGATGTTTTGCTTGTACCTCAATACAGTGAAGTCTTGCCAAAGGATGTTGATGTGTCAACTTATCTTACAAAGACGATAAAACTCAATATTCCTCTTATGTCAGCTGGAATGGACACTGTAACAGAGTCGCGTATGGCAATTGCCATTGCCCGTGAGGGTGGAATTGGTGTTATTCACAAGAACATGACAGTTGAAGAGCAGGCAAGCGAGGTAGACAAAGTAAAAAGGTCTGAACATGGTGTAATAGTTGACCCATTTTATTTGTCCCCCGACAACAAGATATATGAAGCAATGGAGCTAATGGCAAAGTATCGCATTTCAGGTGTTCCGATAACAGTAAATGGCAAGCTTGTTGGTATCATTACAAACAGGGATATTCGATTTGAGACAGACTATTCAAAGCCAATTAAAGAAGTTATGACATCAAGTAACCTTATCACTGCGAAGGAAGGCATCACCTTAGAAGAAGCAAAGGAGATCATGAAAAAACACAAAATAGAAAAGCTTCCTATTGTTGATGATGAAGGAAATCTAAAAGGTCTTATCACCATAAAAGACATTGAAAAGGCAGTAAAGTATCCAAATGCAGCAAAGGACAGCAAAGGAAGGTTACTTTGTGCTGCTGCTGTGGGTGTGTCAAGAGACACAGATGAACGTGTTGATGCGCTTGTTAAAGCCCAGGTTGACGTGATTGTTGTTGACACAGCTCACGGGCATTCAAAGGGTGTAATTGAAACGGTAAAGAGGATAAAATCAAGGTATCCACACATTCAGGTTGTTGCGGGCAATATTGCAACTGCTGAGGCTGCCCGTGATTTAATTGAGGCTGGAGCTGATTGTGTGAAGGTTGGAATTGGTCCTGGGTCTATCTGTACAACGAGAGTTGTTGCAGGTATTGGTGTGCCGCAGATAACTGCTATAATGGATGTTGCTGAGGTTGCAAAAGAATATGGTATTCCCGTCATTGCTGATGGTGGAATCAGGTATTCTGGGGATATAACAAAAGCACTGGCAGCTGGTGCTGATGTTGTCATGATAGGAAGTCTTTTTGCAGGATGTGAAGAGAGCCCTGGAGAGTGTGAGATTTACCAGGGACGAAGGTTTAAGGTTTACAGAGGTATGGGTTCGCTTTCTGCAATGAAAGCAGGAAGCAAGGATAGATATTTTCAGGAAGATGCTTCAAAACTTGTTCCTGAAGGGGTTGAGGGTAGAGTTCCATATAAAGGTCCGCTTGAAGACACTGTTTTCCAGCTCATTGGCGGTTTAAAGTCTGGTATGGGTTATTGCGGTGCAAGGACTATAAAAGAGCTTCAACAAAAGGCAAAGTTTGTCAAGGTTACCCAGGCTGGTGTTAGAGAAAGCCATCCGCATGACATCTATATTACAAAAGAAGCACCAAACTATTCGGTTCATGTTGAGTAGTCAGAAGTTTTGAATAAGGGGAGGAAAGCTGTTTTGGAATTTGTTGAAAAGTCATTTGAAAATGGTTTGGAGCTTGTTAAGATATATTCAAAGACAAAAAATTCATATTTTACAGTTGCACCCGAGCGGGGTGCAATTGTTGTTTTACTCAATCTTTCAGGCAAAGAGATTCTTTATTTGAATGAGGCGACACTTTTTGACAGAACAAAAAACATAAGAGGCGGAATACCAGTTTTGTTCCCGATATGTGGAAGAGTTGTGGACGGCAAGATTTTTTTCAAAGGTCAAGAGTTTGAGATGAAAAATCATGGATTTGCAAGAGACAGCAATTTTAATATAGCAGGGTACGTTGATATGCCAGACAAAAATGGTATAATTTTGAGGCTTTCAAGTAACGAATTTACAAAAAGGTTTTACCCATACGACTTTGAACTTTTGCTTCAATATTTGCTGAACGATGAAATGTTTGAAGTAAAGATGATTGTTAAAAATGAGGATAGTAGTATAATGCCTTTTTATGCAGGATTTCACCCTTATTTTTTATGCAATAAAGAGGATTTTACTCTCAAGCTTGAATGTGAAAAGTGCTTTGACGATGTTGAAAAAAGGTTTATTGACCTTCAGGATTTCAAAGAGATTGATTTTTCAAAACCTGAGGTCAACCTTGACTTTTTGGATGTAGGAAGTAGCGAAGTTGAAATTACTCTTGACAGGGACAAAAAAATATTGCTTTTGAAAGATGAGAATTTTAAAAACATAGTAGTTTGGTCTTTAAAAGATTTTGATTTTGTATGTGTGGAGCCCTGGATGGGTGAACATGAAGGATATATCAACAATAAGTTTTATTACTTAGAGCCAGGGACAATATTTGAAGGATGGTTTGCAATTAAACTTGCAAGCAAAGTAAAATAAAAGAGGCAGGGATTAAAACATTGGTGGATAAAAAAATTGCATATGAAAAACTTGAAAGGCTAAAAGAAATTATAAAAAGCTATGAAAGCGTTCTTGTTGCATTTTCGGGGGGAGTTGACTCTACATTTTTGTTAAAGGTTTCGTTTGATGTTCTGGGGAAAAAAGCCATTGGAGTATTTTCAAGTTCAGTTTTGAGCCCGCAAAGGGAAAAAGAAGATGCAGCAAAGCTTGCAAAAGACATTGGAGCAAGGCTGATTGTTATAGAGAGAGACGTTTTTTCAAATAAGGATTTTATGAAAAATGATAGGCTTAGATGCTATTATTGCAAGAAAGATTTGATAAAGAGATTAAAAGTATTAAAAGAGGAGTTAAATCTAAACGAAATAGTTGAAGGTTCAAATATAGATGACCTTCAGGATTTTAGACCCGGCAGAAAAGCTCTTGAAGAGGAAGGTATCAAAAGCCCCCTCTTTGAAGCAGAACTTACAAAAGAGGAGATAAGGTATCTGTCGAAAGAGCTTGGGCTTTCCACATATAAAAAACATTCTTCTGCATGTTTGGTTACAAGAATTCCATATGGTGATGAAATTACATTGGAAAAACTTCAAATGATAGAAAAGGCAGAAGATTTTTTGGTTCAAAAAGGATTTTCGCAGGTAAGAGTAAGACATCACGGAGCTATTGCGCGAATTGAGGTTGCAAAAGAGGAGCTTTCAAGGTTTTTCGACCTTAAACTGATTGATGAAGTTTCAAACGCTTTGAAAGCCTTGGGATTTAAGTATGTAACGCTTGACCTTTCCGGCTACAGGACAGGAAGCATGAACTGATTTAACACGAAAGGAAGAAGGTATGATATGGATGTAAGAAGAATACTTGAGGATGTCAGAGACGGCAAAATTTCGGTTGACGAGGCACTGAAGGCTTTTGCCAAGATGCCGTTTGAAGACATTGACTTTGCAAAGATTGACCATCACCGCAAGCTCAGACAGGGTATGTCTGAGGTAATCTTTTGCGAAGGAAAGACAAAAGAGCAGATTTTGAAGATTTTTGAGAGGATGATTGAAAGAGGAGAAGTAAACATTATTGGCACAAGGGCAAGCAGAGAGCAGTACCAGTATCTACAAGAACATCTAAAAGATGATGTGATATATTATGAAACAGGTAGAATTATCTGTGCAAAGAGGGTTGAAATTATCAAAAATCCAAAAGGACACGTTGCAGTTGTGTCTGCTGGAACTGCCGATTTGAAGGTGGCGGAAGAAGCAGCTATAGTTTTAGAGATTTTAGGGAACAATGTAAAGAGGATGTACGATGTTGGTGTTGCGGGAATCCACAGGCTGTTTGCACACCTTGATGATATTCAATCAGCAAATGCAGTTGTTGCAGTTGCCGGTATGGAAGGTGCACTTGCGTCAGTTGTTGCTGGGCTTGTTTCAAAACCTGTTATTGCTGTTCCAACATCTGTTGGTTATGGGGCAAATTTTAAAGGTCTTTCAGCTCTTCTTACTATGTTAAACTCCTGTGCAAATGGTGTTAGTGTGGTCAACATTGATAATGGATTTGGTGCAGCTATTGTTGCCCATATGATAAATTCGCTTGCAAATCAGAACTTGTAAAGAAGGAAAAAAAGAGGAGGAAATTTTTTATGATTCTCTATTTTGATGCAATCTCAGGCCTTGCGGGTGATATGCTTGTTGCATCGCTGATTGACTGTGGAGTTGATTTTGAGTATATAAAATCAAATATTTCCCTTTTAAAGCTTGACGTGGAGCTTTCGATTGAGGAGAAATTTGTAAATGGTATTAAAGCAAAAAGATTTATAGTAAATACTATCTCACATGAACATGACCATCACAGCGATAGCACCCATCATCACAGAACTTTTAAAGATATAAAAAAGATTCTTTTAGAGAGTTCTTTGCCAGAGGCTGTAAAAGAGATGTCGATAAAAATATTTGAAAAGATAGCTTTGGCAGAGGCTAAGGTGCACGGCAAAAACCCAGAAGAAATTTCTTTCCACGAGGTTGGAGCAGATGATTCAATAGTGGATATTGTTGCATTTTCTCTTTGTATAGACAATTTAAAGCCTGAAAAAATAGTATTTTCGCCTCTTTGTGACGGCAGAGGTTTTACAAAATCGATGCACGGGATTATTCCCGTGCCAGCACCAGCTGTTTTGGAGATAGCAAGGCAAAATGGTATTCCACTTTCCACAAAGGATATTGAATCTGAACTTATAACCCCAACAGGCATTGGTATTGCAGCAGCAGTTGCAAGCTCATTTTCCCAAATGCCGAGTATGACCATCGAAAAGATTGGGTATGGTGCAGGGACAAAAGAACTTCCTATTCCCAATGTTGTAAGGGCTATAGTTGGAAAAAAAACTGAATTTTGATGGTGATTATTTTGAGATATTTGCAAACGTTGATGATATGACAGGCGAACACCTTTCGCTTGCGCTTGAGAAAATAATGCAAAGCGGTGCGTTGGATGTCTATTTTACTCCAATTTTCATGAAAAAAGGTAGGCCAGCTTACAAGATTGGGGTTATAACAAAAGCCAAAAACTTTGAGAATGTAGCCTCTGCAATCTTTCGCTGGACATCTACAATTGGTATAAGATTTGTAAAGATGCAAAGAATAGAGATGGAAAGACAGGAGAAAAGAATTCAGGATAATCCCGAGCTGAGGTTAAAGATAAGTTCTTATGAGGATATTAAAAAAATCAAACTTGAATTTGAAGATATTAAAAAATTGACTGAATAATAAAAAAGATGAGAAAAGGGGCAGTCCAAAAAATACTTTGGATAGCCCCTTTCTTGCAATATACAATATCTTTATACATTAAACCTGAATATAACCACATCACCATCTTGCATGACGTAATCTTTCCCTTCTGACCTGACAAACCCTTTTTCTTTTGCCTGAGCAAACCCGCCACACTCTACCAGCACTTCAAACGGCACAACTTCAGCTCTTATAAATCCTTTTTCAAAATCGCTGTGGATTTTGCCAGCCGCCTGAGGGGCTTTTGTTCCTTTTTTAATTGTCCATGCTCTTACTTCTTTTTCTCCTGCTGTCAAAAACGAAATCAGCCCCAAAAGCCTGTATCCTGCCTGGATTAAATTGTCAAGTCCCGATTTTTCAATGCCAAGTTCTTTTAAGAATTCTTTCTTTTCTTCATCTGGCAGATCAGCAATTTCCTCTTCGATTTTAGCGCAGATGACAATTACTTCTGACCCTTCTTCTGCTGCGATTTCCTTTACTACTTTTACATATTCATTTTCTTTTCCAATATCCTTTTCAGAGATATTAGCTGCATAAATTGTAGGTTTGAATGTAAGAAGATTGAGCGAATTTACAAATTTTAAATCGTCTTCATCATCGAATTTGAGCGTTCTTGCCATTTTGCCACTTTCCAATGTAGAATAAATCTTTTCCATGATTTCAAGTTCATGTGCTGCTTCTTTGTTATTTTTTGCAAGTTTTCTTGTCTTGTCAAGCCTTCTTTCCAGCATTTCCATGTCAGCAAAGATCAGTTCTAAATTGATTGTTTCAATGTCTCTTCTTGGGTTTACACTTCCTTCCACATGGACTATATCAGTATCGTCAAAACAGCGAACAACATGAACAATTGCGTCAACCTCTCTTATATGAGACAAAAACTTATTGCCAAGGCCTTCACCTTTGCTTGCACCTTTTACAAGCCCTGCAATGTCAACAAATTCAATAAAAGCAGGTGTCACCTTTTCAGGATTGTATATTCTGGCAAGTACATCGAGTCTTTCATCAGGCACTGCGACAACTCCCACGTTGGGTTCAATTGTACAAAAAGGGTAGTTGGCAGCTTCTGCACCCGCTTTTGTTATAGCATTAAAGAGAGTACTCTTGCCTACATTTGGAAGTCCAACAATACCAAGTCGCATTTTTCTTTTTTGCCCCCTATGAAAATCTTTTGTTTTTTACAAATAAACAGTATAGAATACTTTGTGTCAAAAATCAATTTAGAATTATTCAAAATAAAATGCCACCTTGCTTTACTTTTTTAGTTATTTTACAAGGTGGCATCAAAATTTTCAAAAGCATTTCAATCTTTTCTAAGTTTTTTCCCGATTATCATTCCAATCATCATACCCTTAAAAAGCCCTGTAAGATAAGAGCCGAGCATACACAGCATATTCTTTTTTGCCTTGAGCATGCTGTATCTACTTCTTTGGCGATTATACAGCTTTCTTGTTCTGACCATTTTTAATCTCCCCCTCTTTCTATTAATGTGTGCAACTGAAGAGGGGGATTATACATCATATTCTCTGTATTTTCGAGAAAGCAAAAGCACCCTTTGAACGTAGTTTATAGTCTCATCAAACGGTGGAATTCCACCAAACTTTAAAACGTTTGCTGGACCTGCATTGTAAGCTGCCAGCGCAAGTTCAATGTTTCCATCAAACTCTTCAATCTTTTCCTTCAAATATCTTATCCCACCGTCTAAGTTTTCAATAGGGTCATATGGGTTTACACCAAGAGATTTTGCAGTTTGAGGCATAAGCTGCATAAGACCAATTGCGCCAGCCTTTGAGACTGCATCTTGACGAAAACCTGATTCTGCTTCAATTACGCTCAAGACAAGGCTTGGCAAAACTCCATATTGTTTTGCCTTTTGTGTTGCGATTGATATTATATCGTCTTTTCTAAGATTAAATTTGTCGGTCGAAGGCTCAAAAGAATAGCTTGAGCTTTGCAGGTTGTAGCTGCCAAGTCTTTTGTTCAAAATAATATCTGCAGCTTTTGTCTGTGTGCTCAAAATTGGTGTATCAGTTTCTACATTGGTTGTTTGAACGGCATTTTCAAAGCTCTGCACAAATATATCTTTAAAATTTTGGGGCAGGTTAGTTTTGCTTGATATTCTTTGCGCTATCTGGGAAAATTTCTGCGCAATAAAATCCTGAACATTATAAATTGCCATAACAAAATCCCCTCAAGCTACTTTATTTTTAAAAGCCTTTAGCATTCAAGATTCATATACTGAAGTTTCACGTGCTCAAGCTGTTTCACATCGTTTTCAAATGCTTTTATCTCATCCTCTGTTGCCTGCATGTGCAAGATGATAAGTCCCTGGTTTGAACAGCTCTCACCTGCCTCATGAATTCCAAGTCTTGTTTTGATTAGACAACCATGTTTCGTTAAAATTTCCTGAAGTTTTGGTGCATCATGCAACCTGTTGTCAACTAAAATTGCAGCTATAAAAGTTTTGCACATTTTCAAAACCCTCCTCTTTATTTTTATAATCGGTATTTTGAAAGCTCTTCTTTAAACACATTTGAAAGATTTTCCAGATCAGTAACCTTGTTCAAAAGCTCTTTTATGCTTTCTGCATACATGGAAATTGAAGCCGCCATCTCCTGTGCAGATGCAGAGTTTTCTTGAGATATTGCCGAAAGAGATGTAATTGTTTCGAATACACTTGAAATCCTCTCGGCTTCCTGCGAAAGAGATTCAATTTGCAAAATTAAAGTCTCAACCACATTTGATATTCTTTCAATGTTTTGATTGTTATTATTCACCACGTCATTTAAAGTAGATTCACTCTTTGTGAGTTTTTCAAACTGCTGGGTCAAAATTGTCGACAGATTTTCAATCTCCTCCACAAATGTTTTGAGGTTTTTGTTAATTGTCTTTGCAAACGACATGGTGCTATCTGCAAGCTTTCTTATCTCATCTGCGACAACTGCAAATCCAACACCGACATTTCCAGCTCTTGCAGCTTCAATTGAAGCATTGAGAGCAAGCATATTTATCTGGTTTGAAATCTCTGCAACTGTTGATGTTATCTTCATAACCTCGTTTGCCTCTTCAGAAAGTTTACTACCTTTTTGAACTATTTCAGAAAACTCGGTGCTGATTCTGTTTATATCCTTTGCAGCTTCACTTATGTCTTTTCCAGAATTATTAAGGATTTGATTAACATCGGTCAAAATATCTTTTGTTTGAGTTTGTTGAGAAACAATTTGTTTAAGATTTTCAATATTTTCATTCAAAGTTGTTACAGCCTTTTCAATTTCTTCTGCCTGATGAACAGCACCTTGAGCAACATCATTTACAATTCCAGCAACAGAATCAGAAAGATTTTTCATCTTGTCAGCAATCTCTTTTATGTTTTTAGAGAAGTTATATATCTCGTCACTTCCGCCTTTGAGTAAAAGCAAATCTTTTTTTACAGAAGATTTTGTAGTTGCTAACATTTTTGCGAAGTTTTCTAATTTGTCATTTGTCTTTATTATCAGTGAGCCGCTAAAGTCTAAATTCTTAAGTGAATTCAATTCGTCATAAATAGGCTTTAATGGTCTTAAGATGAAAAAAGCCGCAATGAATGTGGTTATGAAAGTTAGACCTGCCATAAGAAGATGGTTGACATATTCAGTTTTGTTTGGGTTAAGTATGAAGCTTAAAACTATGACAGCGATGCTTGAGAATATAGAAATCTTAAACTCTAAGGATTTTATAAAACCTAAACCTGCTATTATATTAAAATAAGCTTTTTTAACCTTTCGGTTTGTCTTTTCAAATTTAATTCTAATCTTTAGATGATAAAATCCTTCACCATCTTTGAACCTTTCAAGCTCTTCAAAGTCAAGTTTTTCATTGAAAAATTCAGCACTTCCTTCAAGAAGACCAAGGAAATAATCATAAAATCCTCTTTTGGACACATATGTTATGTAGGCCTCGTTTGGCGATATCTCTTCAAAGATTATTCTGGGTGGTTTTGCACCTTTTATCATTCGAGTAAGCTGGCTGTGGACATCATCCATATATTCTAAAAAACCTTTTAGTGATAACCTTTGAAAATATGAAGGGAACCATTTACTAAAGGTTCTTATGTTGTTTTTTCCAATCTCTCTCCACATCTGCGATGGAAGAATATTTGCCTTTTCGCACGCCTTCTCAATCATCCTGTGAACAAGCTCATCGTCAATATCATCTGTTGGTGAAATTATTACCGACTCATCGAGCCCCATACCTTGCTTTGCATACTTTTTAACATCATCTCCCCATATATTTCCAATTGTTTCAAGCCAGGTTAAAACAACAGTTCCTTTCAAGCCTATATTTCCCCCTTCTAATAAAGTGCGATATATTAAAATAATACCACAAAAAATGAAAAAGAGCACAACTTTTATGTGCTCTTTTCAATTCTTCTTTGTGCTTCGCTTTCTATAAGTCTGTCCAAAAATATTGATTTTTCAAATACTTCTTTTCGTGCGATAATGCCTTTGTCAACCAAAACTTCAATTAGCGAGGTTATCATCAAGGTGTTTTTATAGTCAACCTCTTTGAGCTGTGAAATCTGAGACAAAATATCAATTGATCCTTTCATTTGACCTCAATACCTCTCTTTCCATCAAAAATTTTAATTGCTATCATTTTGATTATTGGCTAAAATGTAATTGACTATACATCTGATGAAAACGGAGGGATTAATATAATGAACTATTTGTGGCTAATATTCGGACTTTTATCAGCTCTGTTTGCATCTCTTGTTGCAATATTTGGGAAGATTGGTCTAAAAGGCATTGATACAAACGTTGCAACATCTATAAGAGCCGTGATTATGGCTGCTTTTTTAATCATTGTAGTTGCATTTCAGGGGAAACTGAGCAAGGTTGGGGAAATATTAGCTGATAAAAAAGCTATTTTGTTTATTGTTTTAAGTGGCGTTGCAGGAGCTCTATCATGGCTTTTCTATTTTTTGGCTCTCAAGAATGGGAAGGTTCAGCAGGTTGCGCCAATCGACAGGCTTTCGGTTGTGTTTGCAATAGTACTTGCTGCCATTTTTCTTGGCGAGAAAGTTTCATTTTACACAGCAATTGGAGTGCTGCTAATTGCCGCAGGTTCTATATTTGTTGCACTGGGCTAAAAGAATATTATTTTTCAGATTTTAGAAAACAAACTTTGAAACTTTTAAGAGGGGAAAGACAGCATTATGAAAACCTGCTTTATAGTCAACACTTCTTTGGAAAAAGGACTTCCTATTTATCTCAAAAGCGTGGGTTTTAATCGGTATCAAGAACATATTGTTCGAAAGAATGGGCATCCGGATTATCATTATCTTCACACCGCGCAAGGAAGAGGAGTTTTAATTGTGGATGGGAAGGAATACATTGTTGATGAGTCTGTGGCATTTTTCTTGTGGCCAGGTGTTCCTCATGAATATTATGCGATATCTTCTGAGTGGTCAACATTGTGGCTTACTTTCAACGGTCCTGCTTGTGAGATGATATTAAAAACCATGGGAATAAAACCTTTTGAAATATTTAAACTCTCAAGCAAGCAGTATTTGGAAGGCATTTTAGAAGCTATTTCAAACAAAGCATCATTTTACAATTATATAGTGTCGATTGAGTGTTCGCAGCTCATTTATAGCTTCATCCTTCACATGGCATTAAATCTGCAAAATAAAATTGAGAGAAATTTTGAGAGCAACTATTTGAAGTTACTTCCAATCTTGAAATATATTGAAGAGAATTATTCTAAAAACATTACCTTAGATGAACTTTCTAAGCAGATTGGTCTTTCACCGCAGCATCTTTGCTCAGTTTTTAAGAAGACTTTTCAAACAACACCCTACGAATACTTGATAAGAATTAGGATTCAAAAAGCAAAAGAACTTTTGATTAAAAACCCGATGATTCAAATAAAAGAAGTATGTTATGAGGTTGGATTCAAAAATCCAAGCTATTTTTGCTATATGTTCAAAAAGCTGGAAGGAATAACACCAATGCAGTTCAAAAGGCTTTTTGGTTAAAAAATTTTTAAATGTCGTAACATTTATGGAAGCTTAGCGTTATATAAGGTAGAATAAAAAACAAGAAGAAGCTATTTTTTAGGAGGGAATTTAGTTAAAGATGAAAAACAGAAAGATTGGAGCTGTAAGTTTGGCAATCTTGCTGCTGCTATCAACTTTTTTGGTATTTTTGGCGCAAAATGTAGATGCATCATCTGCATCTTATCAAGCAAAAACAGAGATTACTGTAAAAGGGCAGGCATCGGTGTATGTAGAACCTGACATAGCCATTTTGACATTTGGAGTTATGAGTGAAAATGTCAGTGCAGATGCTGCATACTCTCAAACTGCAGCAAAGATTAACAAAACCATTGATGCAGTAAAAAAGCTTGGAATTGACCCAAAGGATATAAAGACACTCAGAGTAAATGTTTATCCAAAATATTCTTACAACAAAGATGACGGCACTTCAAAGATAGTGGGCTTTTATGCATCAACTGATTTGACTGTAACTGTAAGAAATCTTTCTATTGTTGGGAAGGTAATTGATACTGCATTCAGAAATGGTGTAAATACATTTAGTAGCCTTACATTTGATATCTCAAATTCATCGCCTTACTACAACCAGGCACTCTCAAAAGCACTTGAAAATGCAAAGCAAAAGGCAGCAACAATTGCAAAAGGACTTGGCATAAGTCTTGGCAAGCCAAAATCTGTTACGGAAAATAGCTATGTGAACAATCCTCCAATAGTTTACTACAAAGCAGAAGCTATGGCTTCTTCAACATCAACTCAAATTCAGCCTGGAACAATTGAGATAAAGGCAGAGGTAACATTGGTATATTAAGATTTTCTAAAATATATGCAAAAAGGCGGCAGGGATAAAACTGCCGCCTTTTCAAATAGTTCTAAGAGCTTTAGAGATTTCTGTTTATAAAGTTTACAAAGTCACTCTTAGGTCTTGCACCTATAATCTTGTCAACAGCCCTGCCATTTTTGAAGAGCATTATTGTCGGAATGCTCATGATCCTGAATGCATATGCTATGTCGCCATAATCGTCAACATTGAGTTTTGCGAATTTTACTTTCCCTGCATATTCCTGAGCAAGCTCTTCTATAACAGGTGCAACCATTCTGCAAGGTCCACACCACGCTGCCCAGAAATCCACAACAACAGGAATATCTGATTGCAAGACCTCTCTTTCAAAGTTTTCACTTGTTAAAGTTACAATGTTATCTGCCATCTTTATCACATCTCCTTTCAATTTTTATATATACCCAGTTTTATTTATTTGATAAACCTTAATAAGGTTTCAATCAGCTCATCAATGCTTTTTTCATTTTCAGTATTTTTGTACTCAGCAATGCATGACTTTGAATACTTTTCAAGTATAATTGCTCCCACCTTGTTGAGTGCAGCTTTTACAGCTGCAATTTGTGTCAAAACATCATTGCAAGACTTGTCATTCTCAATCATTTTCTGGATACCCTTAATCTGTCCTTCAATCTTTCTGAGTCTCAGCAGTAGATTTTCTTTTTCTTTTCTCAATTCATCCACTTTCTAACCCTCCCTATACCATATACCCCTATCACTTAATTATTATACCCTCTTTTTTCATTTTGTCAACATTTTTTAAAAATAATTTTTTGCAAAAGGTTTCTATAATAAACATTAGATTTTAAGAGATAATTAAAGATAGAATTGATTTATCTCAAAAAATTAAAAAATAATAAAGAATTTTGGTCTTAAATCGCCTAAAATAGACTTTTTTAATAATTGACAAGTATTCACAGATGGGTATAATTAAAAATCAAGGAAGGTCAAAGTAAAACAAATCAGGGTATAAAGTCAAAGTCTCATGTCGTCTATGGGTTTCCAGCGGTTTTGAGGGCAAGGTATAAGTAAAAGTGGCAGTGGGAAAAATAATTTTAGCTACAAACTAAATATTTTTTGAAAAGGAGGGATTTAAATGGCTATAAAGCCAGTGTTTGTAAGCACATATCCTCCGAGAGAATGTGGTATTGCCACTTTTACACAGGATTTGGTAAATGCAATTGAAAAATATAATGATGTAAGACGTTGTTATATAATTGCTCTGAGCAAAGACAAGCATATTTATGATAATAGAGTGCTATATGATATTAATCAAGACAAATTTTCAAATTATGTAAAAGCAGCTAATCTTATTAATATGTCGGACATTGATGTTGTGGTAATTGAGCATGAATATGGAATATTTGGCGGAGAGGATGGAGATTATATAATCCCATTTGTGAAGCTTATCAAAAAACCAATCATTACAACATTCCACACAGTTTTGAAAAATCCAACTGTAAAACAATTTGAGATACTGAAAAAGTTGGCAGATGTGAGTTCTAAGGTTATTACAATGGCTAAAACCACCAAGGATATTCTCATGGAAGTGTATGACATAGAAGAAGAAAAGATCGAAATTGTTCACCATGGTGTACCATATATGGAGCTTGATGATGGAGAGACTTTGAAAGAAAAGTATGGATTAAAAGGTAGAAAAGTGATATCCACGTTTGGACTTATTAGTCCTGGCAAGGGTTTAGAGTATGCGATTGAAGCAATGAACAAGGTAAGAAAAGAATTTCCAGAGGCTGTGTATCTGATTTTGGGTCAAACACATCCAAATATCAAAAGAATAAAAGGTGAAGAGTATAGAGAAAAACTTATGAATATGGTAAAAGAATTAAAGTTAGAAAACAATGTCCAGTTTGTTGATAAATATCTAACAAAAGTAGAAATAATGGAATATTTACGCCTGAGCGACATTTACCTGACTCCTTACATAGGGAGGGAGCAGGCTGTATCAGGGACACTCGCATATGCTATCGGTTCTGGCAAAGCTATAGTTTCGACGCCTTATACTTACGCTCAGGAAATGCTCTCGGATGGCAGAGGTGTTCTTGTAGAGTTTGAAGATGCACAGTCCATTGCAGAGGGAATATTGATGCTTCTTAAAGATGAGAGTCTCAGGAAAGAGATTGAAAGAAAGACATTGGAGATTGGCAAAGAGATGTACTGGCACAATGTTGCAAAGAGAATGATAGATATATTCTATGATGTTGTTGAAATAAACAAGAAGGTAGGGGTGATAGCATGAAAAGAGGCACAAAGAGGCTTGCCCTTCCTTCTTTAAACACAAAACATCTTTTTAGAATGACAGACTCAACAGGAATTTTGCAGCACGCTAAATTCTCAGTGCCAAACTATAAAGAAGGATATACAACAGATGACAATGCAAGAGCACTGATTGTTGCCTTGAGGCTTTATGAAAAGACAGGAGACAAATTATACCTTGACCTTGTTTATAGATACATGGCATTTTTATACAATGCTTACACCGAGGATGGCTTTTTCAGAAACTTTATGAATTATTCAAGGGTGTTCATTGACGAAAAAGGCACGGAAGACTGTTTTGCAAGGTCTTTGATTGCTCTTTCGTATGTTTACAGCTCTGAGATACTTGATAGTTCTATTAAAGAGCTTGCGTATGTGATGTTAAAGCGCTCGCTCAGAAATGTTTTACACCTCAGCTACCCGATTAGCATTGCTTATTCAGTAGTTGCACTTTCAATGTTGCACGACATAAAAGAGTTTTCAAGCGAAGCAAAAATGTACTTAGAAGCTCTTTCTGAAAAACTTTTAAACTTTTACCACAAACACTCAGATGAGAACTGGAAATGGTTTTCTGACAAGCTCACATATGCCAATGCAATAATTCCCTATGCTTTGTTTAGAGCTTTTGCTGTTACAGAAAAAGAAAAGTATTTAAAGGTTGCAAAAGAAGCTCTTGATTTCTTGTCTGATATTTTATTTGAAAATGGAATTCTAAGAATTATAGGGAACAGAGGATGGTATGAAAAAGGAAAAGAACGTCCTTATTTTGATGAGCAACCAATTGATGCATGTGACTGTGTGATTGCCTATACTGAGGCTTATAAAATCACTGAAGAAAAAGAATACAAAGAAAAAGCTCTCAAAGCTTTCAAGTGGTTTTTAGGTGAAAATATTCACAAAAAGCCTCTGTATGATGAAAAAACAGGTGGATGTAGAGATGGTATAGAAGAGGATGGCATTAACCAGAACCAGGGTGCAGAATCTACAATTTGTTACCTCTTAGCAAGGCTTTTCATTGAAGATCTTGTTAAAAGTGAAGAAAAGAATAAAGAGGTTGTGTAAGTTTTTCACAACCTCTTTTTTTCTTCTAATTTTTTAAAAATTGGCATATTTTGATTTTCTATGGTTGTTTTGAAATTACTTTGAGTATCTTCCTTACTAAGATTTAAAAAATTTTGTAGCATTTCAGTTATTCTTTCAATATCACTTGGCTTTTTCAATTCTTTTATTCCTGCTGAGTAAAGTGTTTGATATTATTATTGACAAAAATTATAATTGTTATTAGAAAGAAAAAGATAGATTTTGGGGAGAAAAGTTTTAGTGATTTCAAAGCGAATTGAAGAAATCATAAATCTTTTGGATAGGTGCAACACTCTTGCTGATATAGGATGTGACCACGGGTATGTTGCGGTAGAAGCTATCAAAAGAAAAATTGCAAATAAAGTCTTTGCAGTTGACATCAATTTTCAGCCTCTTTTGAAAGCAATAGAGCTTTCTAAAAAAGAAAATGTAGATAATAAAATAGAGTTTTTGCTTGGCAACGGATTTGATCCAATTGAAGAGGATGTTGATGAAGCTGTTATAGCAGGGATGGGAGCAGAAAACATCTGTAGTATCTTATCCAGGGCAAAGGACAGAATATCTAATACCACTTTGATATTACAGCCAATGAAAGACATTGAGCTTTTAAGAAAATGGCTTTTTGAAAATGGGTTTGATATATTAAATGAAAAGGTTATAAAGGACCAAAACAGGTTTTATGTCATTATAAAATCCAGCTACTCGCAAGAAAAAATATCTTTTTCAGACAAAGATATTTACATTGGAAAGCATATTCTTAACAGAACAGAAGAGAGTTATGAATTTCTTTTGAAAATGAAAGAAAAGATGCAGAAAATCATGGGGATGAAAAAGGAAAGTTTTTTAGATACCTCATATGAAGAAAAGGTTTTAATTATGATTGAGGAGGAATTGAAAAAGTGGTAAGTGCTCAGGAAATAATTTCGTTTATAGAAACCTATTTTCCCAAAAAACTCTCATATGAATGGGACAACTGCGGTCTTCAGGTTGGAAGTTATTCAGACAAAGTAGATTCGGTTTTGATATGTGTCGATGTGACAGAGGAGGTTTTAAAAGAAGCTATCTTGCTTGGAGCAAAGCTTATAATTTCTCATCATCCCCTTATTTTTCAGGGAATCAAAAGCATAAAAGATGACACACCAGAAGGAAGGATTATCATAGATGCTATCAAAAACGGCATAAATATATATTCTGCTCACACCAGTGCAGATGTCTCGAAACATGGTATAAACTACTGGCTTGCCAATCTCATAGGTCTTGAAAACATTGAGGGTTTGAACATCAAACAAAAAAATGGGTATTTTAAAGTTGTTGTGTATGTACCAGTAGACTATGTACAAAATGTGTTAGAGGCAATGGCAAATGAAGGTGCGGGCTTTGTTGGAAAATACAGCCATTGCTTTTTTGCAGTCGAAGGTGAAGGTAGTTTCAAGCCTCAAGAAGGTGCAAAACCTTTTTTAGGACAGGTAGGTAAGCTTGAAAAGGTTAAAGAGGTAAGACTTGAGAGCATAGTACCTGAAGATAAGCTCAAAAATGTAATAAAATCGATGTTAAAAGCTCATCCTTATGAAGAAGTTGCATATGACATATACCGGCTTGAAAATGAAATATCATATGAAAGTTTAGGAGTTGTTGGAGAGAGAGAGGTTTTGGCAAAAGATCTTATCTTAGAGCTAAAACAAAAACTAAACCTTGATTTCGTAAAAGCAAGCATTCAAAAAGATGCTTTTAAGAAGATAGCCATTGTCAGTGGTTCTGGTAAAGACCTTATAAAAGATGCATATTTCAAGGGTGCAGACTGTCTTATCACAGGCGAAGTTGGTCACCACGGGATTTTGTTGGCAAAGTCGCTATCGATGAGCATAATAGAGCTTGGACATTATGAGAGCGAAAAGGTGTTTGTGGATATTGTTTACAGCCTTTTTGAAAAGTTTAAGAAAAAAGATGATCTGAAAATATATAAATCTAAAATCAATACCAGCTTTACAAACATTTACTGAATCTTAATTTTAAAAATTGTAAACAAAGAGGGTGAAAAAGGCATATGAGCGAGTTTATAAAAAAAAGGATAAGAGAACTTGTTGATCTTATCAATTATCATGATTATAAATACTATGTTGAAGATAATCCAGAGATCAGCGACTATGAATATGATATGTTATATCGTGAGCTTGTTGAGCTTGAAAAGCAATATCCTGAATATGTATTTCCAGATTCTCCTACTCAAAGGGTTGGTGGGAAGGTAAAAGAAGGTTTTAAAGAGGTTGTGCATCGTGTGCCTCTTCTTTCACTTTCAAACGTGTTCAATGAGGGGGAACTTTACGATTTTGACAGAAGACTAAAGGAACTTCTTGGTACATCTAATTTTGACTATGTTGTTGAATACAAGATTGACGGGCTATCTGTTGCGCTTGAATATGAGAATGGTCTTTTTATCAGGGGTGCAACCCGTGGAGATGGCAATGTAGGTGAGGATGTCACAGAAAACTTAAAGACTATAAGGTCTATTCCGCTAAGGCTAAAAGAAGACATCTCCATTGTTGTTCGTGGAGAAGTTTTCATGCCGAAAGATGAGTTTATAAAGCTCAACCAGGAAAGGGAAGAGAATGAAGAACCTCTTTTTGCAAATCCACGAAATGCAGCGGCAGGGTCGCTTCGTCAGCTTGACCCAAGAATAACAGCTCAAAGAAAGCTTGATATATTTGTGTTCAATGTTCAGTGGTGTGAAAAAGAGCTTGAAACACATGCAGAAGCGCTTGAGTTTTTAAAGCATCTTGGTTTTAAAGTTTCACCTGACTATGTTGTTTGCAGGGATATTAAAGAAGCATTTGAAGCTATAAAGAAAATTGAAGAAAAAAGGGACTTGCTTCCTTTTGAAATAGATGGTGCAGTTGTAAAGCTAAACCAGCTAAGACTGAGAGATGTTGCGGGGGAGACTGCAAAGTCGCCCAGATGGGCTGTTGCTTACAAATTTCCGCCTGAGAAAAAAGAGACAAAGCTTTTGGATATTGAGGTCAATGTTGGGCGCACAGGTATTCTAACACCCACAGCAATTTTGGAGCCTGTAAGAATTTCAGGTTCTGTTGTTTCAAGGGCAACTCTTCATAACATGGATTATATAAGGCAAAAGGACATTAGAATTGGCGATACAGTAATAGTACAAAAAGCTGCAGAGATTATCCCTGAGGTTGTGGAGGTTGTGTTTTCAAAACGAACGGGGCAAGAAAGAATTTTTGAGATGCCAAAGAAATGTCCTGTTTGCGGAGCAGATGTTATAAAATTTGAAGATGAGGTTGCATACAGGTGCACAGGTGTTGAATGCCCTGCTAAAAGTTACAGGTTAATCTTACACTTTGTTTCGCGCGATGCAATGGACATCGCCGGCATGGGCGAAATGGTTGTAAAAACCTTGTTTGAAAAAGGACTTATAAAGACTCCTGCTGATATTTATTATTTGAAGTTTGAAGACTTGGTAAATTTAGAGCGTTTTGGAGTAAAGTCTACAAATAATTTGTTGAAAGCTATACAGGCATCTAAAAACAGACCATTAGACAGGCTAATATATGCGCTGGGGATAAGGCACATTGGGCAAAAAGCTGCAAAAACTCTTGCTGAGCATATATCGTCTATAGATGACCTTTTTACTATAACAGAAGAGCAGCTTTTAAGTCTTCCTGACTTTGGTGAAAAGATGGCAAAAAGCGTTGTGACATTTTTCAGGCAGGATCAGACAAAACACCTAATAGAAAGGCTAAAAGCTGCTGGTGTAAATACGGTTTCTGAAAAGAAAGCAAAATCGGATATTTTAAAAGGCTACACATTTGTTTTGACAGGGGCTTTGTCAAAGTATAGTAGAAATGAAGCAAAAGAAATATTAGAAAGTCTTGGTGCAAAAGTGACAGAAAGTGTATCTAAAAAGACAACAGCTGTGATTGTAGGTCAGGACCCTGGTAGCAAATTTACAAAAGCTCAGCAGCTTGGTGTTAAAATTTTGAACGAAGAAGATTTTGAAAAGTTAGTAAAAGCTTCGTCGCGCGAAGAAGCAGAAAAGATTTTAATGGAGTGAGTTTGTTTGCAAAACAATAGAAGAAAAACAATTAACAGGTTGAGACATATAATAAATGTCTTTGTAAAACACGGGTTTGGCTATGTCTTTAGTAGCACTCCGCTTGTAAAATTTAAAAGGTTTTCTGAAAACAAAGTAAATAGAGGACAGAGGCTTAAAAATGCTTTAGAAGAGCTTGGAACAACATTTATCAAAATGGGTCAGCTTCTTGCTAACAGACCTGACCTTGTGCCAGAAGACATTATAGCAGAACTTAAAAATCTTCAGGAAAACGTAAAATCATTTTCCTTTGATGAGGCAAAAACTATTTTGGTCCGAAATGGTATCTTTGGTAAGTTTGAATATATAGAAAGAGAACCAATTGCAACAGCTTCAATTGGTCAGGTCCATATAGGTTATATAGATGGCAAAAAGGTTGCTGTGAAAATAAGAAGACCTAATGTTGATAATGAGGTTAAAACTGATATAGAGATATTAAAAAGAATAAGTGCAATTTTGGACAAGTACTCACCAGTAAAAAATATTATCAGTTTTTCGGATATAGTAAACGAAGTTGCAAATGTGCTTTTAAAAGAGATAGATTTCAGGTTTGAACAAAACAACATAAAAAAGCTAAAGAAAGCTCTTTCAACCAAGGTGGTTATTATTCCTGATGTGTATGATGATCTTTGCTCCGAAGAGGTTCTTGTTACAAGTTTTGTTGAGGCAAATACTCTGGGAAGCATAGATGCAGAAAAAATTCCACTTGATAAGAGGCTGAAGCTTGGCAAAAAGCTTGTAAATCTGTATCTTTCACAGATATTTGAGCTGGGAGTGTTTCATGCTGACCCTCATCCAGGTAATATTTTAATTACAGATAATCATGATATTGCCTTTGTAGACTTTGGAATGGTAGGTTACCTTAGTAAACAAGATAGAGAAGGTCTTTCTAACTTGCTTTTGGGAATAGTTCTGAATGATAAGAAAAGGGCAATAAAGGCTTTCAAAGAGCTTGGAATAATTCAAAAAGGCATTGATGCCAACAAATTTTACAATGATATTGAAAGTATAGTGAATCATTATATAAACCAGCCCATCAGTTCTATTAAAGTAGCAGATGTGTTCAATGATGTCTTTAAGCTTACGTTTAAGTACAAGCTAAAAATTCCCCACCAGTTTGTTTTTTTTGGCAGGACGCTCAGCCTTCTTGAAAACGACATTGCTCTTTTGAAAGTTGATTTAAATATTTTAGAGGCGATTTTGCCGTATGTAAACAGGCTTGTGTTAAAAAATAGGCTGTCTAAACTTAGCATTTCAAATTTGTTTGGGATTCTGTTATCTTACCTTAGTTTGTTTGAATTTTTGCCTAAAAAGACAGAGACAGTATTAGAAAAGCTTGAAGAGGACGAACTTACAGTTAACATTGAGATTAAAAACATAGACAAGATTCTGCACCAGATGGAAAGACTTGCAAACAAGGTTTCGCTTTCGGTTATTTTTCTTTCAGTTAGTATAATAATTGCAGGCATGACAGTTGGAGGTTTGCTTTCTCCAGCCTTGTATAAAACAATTTTATCAGCATGGTATTTATGGGCTTTAAGATTGGGTATATTAATATTGATTGTTCTTATTATCATCATGCTTGTTTTGATTATCAGAAGAGAAAAATAATATTTGTGGAGGTGTTAGAATGAAGGATTTATTAGAGAAGATTATCAACATTGGACTTGGAGTTTTTGCTATTTCAAAAGAGAAAGTAGAAAAATTTGTGAATGAGCTTGCTGAAAAAGGTGAGATTAGCAAAAATGAAGTACAAGAAATGGTAAATAAGATTATGGAGAAGGGCGAAGAGCAGAGAAAGGAACTCAACGACTATATTGCAAAACAAGTTGAGAACATTTTAAACAAGATGAACCTTGCAACAAAGTCAGAAGTTATTTCAGAGGAGAGAATAAGAGAGATAATAAGAGAAGAGCTGTCAAAACAAAAGAATGAATAGAAAAACTTTTCTTTTTAATTTTTTTTGACATTTTGAAAAAAAAGTAATATAATTAAATTAAAACATACTATTTCGATTGGAATTAGGGGGTATACAGGTGATTTATAACAGTATCGTGGAGCTAATTGGGAAAACGCCTCTTGTGAGGCTAAATAAGCTTTCAAAAGATCTTGATGCAGAAATAGTAGCAAAAATAGAATATTTTAATCCCGGTGGAAGTGTAAAGGATAGAATTGGTCTTGCTATGATTGAAGATGCTGAAAAAAGAGGCCTCATAAACAAAGAAACTGTAATTGTTGAACCAACAAGCGGTAATACAGGAATTGCTCTTGCAATGGTTTGCGCTGTTAAAGGTTATAAGCTTATTTTGACAATGCCAGAGACAATGAGTATCGAAAGAAGAAAACTGCTTCGGGCATATGGGGCTCAAATTGTTTTGACACCTGGTGAAAAGGGTATGAAAGGTGCAATTGAAAAAGCTTTTGAAATTTATAATTCAACCCCTAATGCATTTATGCCACAACAGTTTGAAAACCTTTCAAACCCTGAAATTCACAGAAAAACAACTGCACTTGAGATTTGGAATGATACAAATGGTAAAATTGATATATTTGTTGCTGGAGTTGGCACAGGTGGAACAATCACAGGAGTTGGTGAAGTTTTGAAGGAGAAAAAACCGTCTGTTAAGGTTGTGGCAGTTGAACCTTATGACTCTGCAGTTTTGTCAGGAGAAAAGCCTCGTCCTCACAAAATACAGGGGATCGGTGCAGGGTTTGTGCCGAAGGTATTAAATACAAAAATATATGACCAAATAGTCAAGGTAAAAGTCGAAGATGCATATGAGATGTCAAGATATTTAGCAAGAGAAGAAGGCATCTTGGTGGGGATATCATCTGGTGCAGCACTCTATGGTGCTTTAGAGGTTGCAAAAAAGCAAGAAAATAAAAAGAAGATGATTGTTGTTCTTCTTCCAGACACAGGAGAAAGGTATTTGTCTACTGATTTGTTTGATGTCGGGATATAAAATTTTGGCTCTATGCCTCTTGATGCGACATAGAGCCTTTTTCATTTTCTTCTTTCCATTTTTTGTATGCAATCTTTGCTATACCGCCTGCAATATGTGTCTTTTCGCTACTTTCACCACTTTCTAACTTGATTTTTGCGTATTCAGGTTTGCTTTGCAAAATTGCCTTTGCTGTTTGACTGCTTATTCCTAAAAACTCAGCAATTTCATCTGCTGATTTATTCTCTTCGTTATGAAGATAAATCACAAATATTGCTTCCATCAACGATGCAAGCCATGTAAGTCTTTTATACTCAACAAGTTTTTTAGGACCACCTAAGATGTCTATAGCAATCATAAATATTTCTTTTATCACCTTGTCCATGTCTTGTTTTAAAAGCTCAATTCTTTTCATGGCTTGCACCTCCTTTGTTTTACCAGTTTTTTATCTCATTCCTTTTCACCAGAGTTTTGGTTGGTGAGAGTAGAAAGAGGATACAGCACTTTGATAAGCCCAGTCTGGTCTATTTCAAACACATATGTCTTTGAGTCATGACCGCACATTCTGCAGCCATCAACCCTCAAAAGACGTATAACCTCACCAATTGGTTTTTTGAAAGTAGAACTGTCAAACTTGTTCATGATAATCTGTTTTGAAAATACAATTGTACCATCTACAATGTGGCTCACAGCATATCCACCTGCAGCTTCAGCTGATAGGTGTTCTTGTCCACTTCTCTTTTGTGAAATCATAAGAGTGGTGAGTTTTTTAGACTTTAAGAAATTATAAATTGTCCTTACAATCTCACGAGCGTAAATTTCCTTTGACTCAAAAAATCCTGTAATAGAGTCAATAACAACATTTTTTATATTAAACTTTGATGCGGCATTATCAATAGTCTTTATAAAGTTATTTATATTTCCGCGGATGTTAAAATCTCTTGTTACGTCAAGTATATAGATATTTTCTTCCACTTTAGATTTGTCAATGTTCATTGCATTTGCGCGAAATAACAATGATGAATACAAAAACTCAGCAGGTGTCTCAACAGTTACATACAGAACATTATTTCCCTCATTTGCCTGCACTACAGCAAACTGTTCAGCAAAAAGGCTTTTGCCTGTATCTGCAACACCACTTACGTTTATCACCGAGTACGCAGGAATTCCGCCAAGTGGTTTTATTACAGGTTTTCCATGGTCTTTCGAAAACTCAAGCTTGTAAAATAGCTTGTCTATCCCTTCAACTCCTGTCTTTACACCAAAAAGTTCAGGTGCAGCTTTAGATAGGTCTTTGAGCTTCACAGCATCTTGTAGGTGATCCATCTCTTGGGTTTTTGGAGCTGCTGACTCATGAGTTTTCTGAGCTGTGGTCTCTTTTGCTGCCATTTGATGCCACCTCCTTTCTTTCTTTAAAGGAGGATTATACAACCTTCCAATATTAAATATTATTACAAATTAATACTTTGTCAAGGTCAGAAAAAGTCAAATTTCTTAAAATTTTTTTGATTTTTTCGGACATTTGCTCTTTATTTGGGCTTTTTCTTCTGAAAATTATTATTTGCTCTTTTTCTTAATTTTTGAAAAGCAAAACTATTGATGTTGATTTGAAGGATTTTTTGTTATAAAATGTTATTGTTATAAATATTCGAGTTTGGTTTATAAACAATGAGAGGTGGAGTTTTGTGCCGTGGATTAAAAACGTCATAGCAAATCTGATATTTTTGATATTGTATTTTTCTGTTATGACAGGACTCAAAATATATATTGTGTCAAGGTATGAAAAAAGTGTGGAAAAAGAGAAGGAAGCAACTAAGTTAAACACATTTTTAATAAGATCAATATTTTTGGTTAATTCAATATTTGGTGCAACTGGTAGTATATTTATTATAGCATTAAATTCTGATAAATTTACTTTTTCCAGGCATTTTTATTTATTCATAATCTATTTTATTGAAATCTTTATAATTTCAATATTTTTTGCAACCTCTATTCAAGCTAAAATTCTAAATCAAAAGTTAAAAAATGCATTTTTTCTGCGGCAAATTGTGTCTGGATTTTTAGGTTTGGTTTTGATGTTTGGTATAATCTTTTTGCCTATTGTTCAAATTTCGAGGACAGGGGATATCAAATATTTATATTTTTTGTCTGTTGCCATTTTTGTCGGTAATTACTTATTTTATTTAGTAATTTTTAATCTGCAGTATCCGAAAAGAAAACTCAAAGAAAATGAAGGGAAGATAATAAAAGATACTTTAAAAAAATTTGAAATTGAATCAATCGAGGTAGAAGTTCTTGATACACTTGGTCAAAAGTTTGCAAATCTTTTTGCAGCAGGTTTGTTCAAACAAAAGCTTTTGGTAACCTCATATGCTTTAGAGAACCTAAAGGAAGAAGAGATTAAAGCAGCTGTAGTTCACGAAATTGGTCATATTAAAGCAAAACATGGACGAAAAATTCTATTTGGTTGGTTTGTTGCAATACTTTATTACTTAAGTTTTGTGTTTGGGCTTGAAAGCATTGCTAATTATTTTGTTTCAAATTGTGAGTTTTATAATTTCATACAAATAGTAGTTTTTTTAGTTGGAACCATTCAATTTTTGCTTTTACCCAGCTTTATTAGCCGAACTGCCGAAATAGAAGCTGATTTGTTTGTTTTGAAAAGTGGTATAAAAAGAGAAGAGTATGAAAGTGCTCTAAAAACTTTGTATGCTATCAATTACATAAAAGGTGATGTTTCGAACGCTTTAGAAAAGATTCAGTCACATCCTTCGCTCAAAAGTAGAATTAAGATATTAGCTGAAGCCGAAAACAAATTAGAGAGAGGAGATAATCATAAATTAAAGAAAATTTGTAATTATTTGATAACAGCCTGTGCACTATTTGCCACTGTTTATCTTGTCTTTGGTGTGATTTTATCCCAAAAAGATGTTAAAAGTTGGTCGCAAAATATTGAAAAGATAAAAATAGAAAAGAGTATCCCTACCTTAATCGAGATTGCTGAAAGCAAAAAAGAAATTGAGTTGCCAGCTAAAGTAGATATTACTGATGAAAAAGATATTGAAAATATCGTGAAAAGCATAAATAAAACAAGGAAAAAGTTTAGCTTAGCCAACACAGTTCTTAGTAATGATTACCATATTGAAATATTTGAAAAAAGTGGCAAATCATATTTGTATTCTTACTCCTCAGACTCAGGAACACTTATTAAGTATGTCCCAGCGATCGATTTTAATAAAGATAAGCCGTGGTGGGGAGTGAATAAAGAGATAGGAAAAATAATATCAAAATACTCTTATAGCTTCAGTAACTTAAGGGGTGAACAAGAGTCTGTGTCAAACAGTGTTTATAAATGGTTTGTGTGTGTTGATAGAGATTGGCCAAAATATGAAAACTCAGCGGCAATACTTATTGAGAAGGTAAAAGATAAGAGCATAGGAACTTGTGCATTAAAATATGAGATTAAACTGCCACCTTGGGTAAACAGAAAAGATATTGATGATGCTATCAAAGAAGCATTCAATGTTTATCTGAGAAAAGCAAAACTTCCTTCTACAATCCCACTTCCTGAAAAGATTTTTGTGGACTATAAAGTTGTGTTTGAAGAGTCTGAGAAAAATAAAGTCATGGCTGGGGTTGTGTATTCTTTTGCGGGTTTTTCTTTTGTAAATAATAAATTTGCTGCAGAGGCTTTAGGGGGCGTTGAAATTGTAAAGGGTGAAATTCTTCTGAATAGTGATGGTAGTGTAAAGGGTATTTTTCTTACAATACCTACAGGACAGGGTAAGTATTTTTCAAAGTCAATCGAAAGGATATTTGGAAGTGAAAAGGCAAAGAAGCTTCTTTTGAATTACCAGTTTTCAGAAAAAATCTATGAGTACGCTAAAGAATATTTGAAAAGTATTGGCAATGAAAATATTAAAATAGCAAGATATGTTCAAACAAAACCTTCTAACAACTGGTACTCTCAACAAGTATATAGCCTTCTTCCAAAAGTTTCAGAGATAACAGGATGGAACTTTATAGAATCAGGAAGCATCAGGAGGCTTTATAAGATTTCTGATTTTCAAACTCCTATAGAATGTACACACAAAACTGTATTTGAAAAATTTAATGACAATGAGGCTTTGATTTCTTTTTATAACATATGGGATGTTAAAATTAACGGGAAACCAATTCAAAGCTACTGGAAATTTAGGCTTAACATAGATGGGACGTATAAACTTGTTGACAAAAATGACCAGACAGGTCTTTTGCTTGAGATTGTCAAGAGGGTTGAAAAAAAGAGTGAGTCCTAATAATCAAAAAATCATTTTTTATTATTGCGAGGAGGTAGATAAAATGAAATTTGGCATGAGAAAACCAAGTATAAGGAAAAGTATAGCTGCCAGAACAAGTGTTAAGAGATTTATACGGCACAGTTTAGGTTTAAAAGCTCCGCGAGGTTATGGCTGGATGACTAACCCCAAGAAGTACATGTACAACAAGATATACAATAAAACAACTTTTAGCATATTTACTCTTTTGAAAAAGCTGTTTAAATGAGGAGCTGATTCAATGCCTAAGCTAAGCAAACTAATGCGGTTAGGAGTAGTAAGTATCCTTATTTTTGCTCTGATGGTAGGATGTACAACTGAACAATCTCAATTGAATAAAAAAACTGAAATTGTAGAAAAGCCAAGGTTAGAAGAAAAGGATGGTATTTCTTCCCCGACGAATAAGTCAGAACAAAGTTACAAAGAAAGTCTCATAAATAGCAATGGCAGAACAATAATCGAAAGAATAAAAGTGCCAGAAGGATATGAAAGAGTTGAAGTTCCAAGAGGGTCTTTTGCTGAATACTTGAGGAATCTGCCACTCAAGCCCCATGGCACAAAGGTAAAGTACTATAATGGTGAAGAAAAACCAAACGACGTATATGTTGCAGTAATTGACATGGATGTTGGTACAAGAGATTTGCAGCAGTGTGCTGATGCTGTCATAAGGCTCTATTCAGAGTATCTTTATAAGAACAGACAATATGACAAAATTCACTTTAACTTCACAAATGGCTTTAGAGCTGATTTTAAAAAATGGATGCAAGGCTACAGAATCAAAGTTGAAGGGAACAAAACTTATTGGATTAAAGTTGCTGGATATGATGATAGTTATGAGTGTTTCAGAAAATATCTTGATATGGTATTTGCATATGCTGGGACGTTGTCACTTTCTCAAGAAATGAAAAGAGTGCCATTGAGTGATTTGCAAATTGGAGATGTATTTTTAAAAGGTAGCGACCCTGGTCATTGCGCTATTGTGGTTGATGTGGCCCAGAATCCGAAGACAGGTGAGAAGATATTCTTGCTTGCACAAAGCTATATGCCAGCCCAAGACATTCACATCTTGAAAAACCCAGCAAATGAAGATAGCAACCCCTGGTATTCAATAAACTTTGGAGATATTTTAGTAACCCCAGAGTGGCAGTTTACAAAAGATCAGGTATATAGATTTGGGGAGTAGAGAGATGAGCTGAATATCCAAGAACATTTAGCTTTTGTACCCATTTTGTTTCCATGCGACACGTTTAAAATTTGAATGATAGAAAGACCAAAGTTTTTCTGAGTAATTTAAAAAAATTTAGTTTAAAAGATTATAATAATTCTTTCTTCATTGAGATATAAACACAAATATTTCAAGCTCATCGATACAGTTAATTTTAATATATCTATTTTACTAAGTTATGGTATAATGTAAATAAGATAGTAATTTTATGCTTTTTATATTAGTTTGTTAGAGAAAATAACGTATACTGTCTAATAAAGCCGAATTTTGTTTGTCGAAGGAGGTAATAACAGTTGAAAATAACAATGTAAAAAGGTATAATTTTAACTAAGTGATGTTGAATGTTACTAAGTGTGCAAAAAGTTAAAGAGATATATGGCATCAGCCGAAGAACACTAATAAACTGGGAAAAGGAAGGGTTAATAACACCTCTCAGGACACCGAAGGGAAGGAGAAGGTATAAAAAAGAAGACATAGAAAAGCTACTTGGTATGATAGAGGAAAAACCAAAACCAACCGTTGTTTTGTATGCAAGAGTCTCCACTAAAAAGCAAGAAGAGTACCTTAAAAACCAAATTAGGAGACTTGAAGAATACGCAAAGTCTAAAGGTTGGCAGTATGAAGTTATATCTGAAATAGCCAGCGGAGTCAATGAAAACAGGAGAGGACTATTAAAACTTTTGAACAAAATCAAAAGAGGAGAAGTTGCAAAAGTTGTAATAGAGTATCCAGACAGACTTGCAAGGTTTGGATTTGAGTATCTTAAGTTTTTCATGGAGAGTTTTGGGGTAGAACTTGTAGTGTTAAATGACAGAGAAAACGAAGAAGATATAAACAGAGAACTGGCAGAGGACTTAATAGCGATAGTAACATCTTTTGCAGCGAGGATTTATGGGCAAAGAGGTGCCAAAAAGCATGGTAACAGTTCAGGCGAAGTTAGTGTTCGATAGAGAGGAAGACAAAAAGGCAGTATTAGACCTTATGAGAAGATGATCCTCTTGTATGAGGTATGCGTATAAGAGACTACTGGAAGGACACAAGAGGAATGAACTTAAAAAGCAACTCCAGGGGATTTTCAACCTGAACTCTCGATATGTCGATGATGCGATAATGAAAGCAAACAGCGTTTTAAAGTCCTACAAAGAGAGAGGAGAAAATCCAAGAAAGGTTATTTTTGGTGGCAGGGAGTTGTTTGAAAAGCTCCAAAAGAGACATATAAACGGCAGGGCATACAGGAAACTTCAACGAGAGTGGAAGGAGAAAAGAAAAGGGAATCTGTATTCAAGAGGAGACAGGAGCAAAAAGGGGAATCTCAATACAAGGATTGAGATAGATGAAGATTGTACAAGACTTAGAATCAACGTAGGAGAAAGGGAATATGTATATGCAAGGATACAGCCTGGATGGAAAGTAAAAGCTGGAACGTACACAGACAGGAATCAACTTCTGCAGTCAATAAGCATCTCAGGAGAACCCTACTCTGTAGAACTGAAACTCAAAAACGGTGTAGTATATGCCTACTTCACCGTTGAAGAAGTTTTCCCACAGCCTGCGATAACGAGAGCGAATGGAGTTATAGGGATAGACACTAACGCATATCCAAAGAATGTTGCATGGGCAGAAACAGATGAGTACGGACAGCTTCTGGGATATGGCAAGGTAGCAATGCCAGGGCTTGAGAGTGGGAGCTCAAGCAAGAGAGAGTATTACAGGTGGCAGTATGCACACATGATAGTACAGATGGCGAAAGAGAAGCAAAAAGCCATAGTGATTGAGAGTCTTAGCATACAGGACAGGGGCAAAAGAGGAGATTTTTCAGGAAGAAAATCGAGGCGGATAAGGCACTGTTTTGGATACAGGTTGCTTTTGGAGAAGATAAAACTTTTAGCAAAGCGAGAAGGGATAGAGGTTGTAGAAGTGAACCCTGCATACACTTCTGTGATAGGAATTCTAAAGTATGCACCGCAGTATATGGTAAGCAAGGATGTGGCAGCAGCGTATGTAATAGCAAGAAGAGGATTAGGACTGAAAGAAAGAGTACCGTACAACTACATAGCATTCCTCAGTAGACTTGACGTAAACAACATGGAAGAACTGAAGGAACACGTAAAGAAGGTAGTTAAAAACCCATACGTTAGGAAAATACAGCTCAAAAAGATAGATAGGGCAATAAAAATATTACAAAGCCCTGGGAGTGAGTCAGGAAGGGTATCAGGGCCTCTGGGTGGAACAAGTTCTGATACCTGTAGTAAATGCTACAATTCCTGGCGAGTTCTCAGGGTAGCGGTGGTAACGCCACTCTCCCCTGACAGAGTCCTGCGTGATATGTCTGTCTTGAAATCGCTTTTGATTTCAGGGCAAGTGGGGAGACCCGGCTAAAAAGGGCGCAAGTTCCTGCTTCTTGGGGCAGGGGCTATAGCTTTCCCAAAAACCGCCTGCTGGGGCTGGGAAAGCTTGAAAGGCGGACTACAAATACCCCAGCCACCAAACTTGTGCTAGTTTGCACAGTTTGGTTGACCAGGTAAGAGATTGAAGTTAGCTTTTGATCTGCTTTTAGATTTATGGTACATATGGGTTTTGCTAATTATAAGCGCAATATTATCATTGTTGAGACCGAAAATAAAAGGAGCATTGGGTGAAAAATCAGTTTCGTTTTTTCTGGCTCGATTAGACCCTAAAAAGTATAAAGTTTTGAATAACCTTTTGATTAAAGTTGGTTCTAAAACAGTTCAAATAGATCATGTTGTTGTTTCAAATTATGGAATATTTGTTATTGAGACAAAAAACTATCAAGGGTGGATTTATGGAAATGAGTTTGACGAGTATTGGACGCAAGTCATTTATAAAAGAAAAGAAAAATTTTATAATCCAATCAGGCAGAACTATGGTCATATTCAGGCATTGAAAGAGATTTTAAAAGAGTTTGAAAATTTAAAGTTTATCTCTATAATTGTTTTCACGACAAAAGCAGAGCTAAAAGTAAAAGTTAAAACAGATGTGATATATACTGTTAAGTTGCTAAGAACAATAAAGAAATATAACCAGGAATGTCTAACTGATGAGCAGCGTGATGCAATTTACGAAAAGCTCAAATCAGCTAATATAAGTGACAGGAGAAACATGAGAGAACATGTGAGGAGTGTTAGAGCAAATAAAAAGAAGAAAACAATAAAGCTGTAAGGAGAGATTCTATATGTATCCGTCTTTGTTAGATGAGTTTTTTCAGAAAAACAGCCAGAGATTTAAAGATTCTATTATTTTCTTCAAAGGTTTTCCAACATGGGTTTATAAACATTTGTTTCAAAAGAATTTTTCAAATTTATCAGGAGAATACTTTTTGAACTCGAAAGGTTACATAGATGTAAAAAAATTTTTTGGCTATGACAAGAGAAAGTACACAAAGGAAATTTTAGGTAAAAGTGAAAGTATACAAATTTTATGGGGTTTTTACGAGGAACTCATTTATATTTCTACATTTTTGAGCCTTTCTCTATTTGGCAGAAAACCGCTTATTGTTAATAATAATCTTTTTAATATCTATTATCCAGTAGATATTGAATTGAGTGATGAAGAATATAGTTATTTGAAGCAAATACAAGAGAAAGAAGAAAGTCAACCTATTTTGCATCAAAGTCCTTTAGATATTTATTACCAATTCTATGCGGACATAAAAAAGAATAAAGATGTAACATTTGTTTCATATATTAATAAACATATAGATGAAGGATTTGAAGAAATAAATTTTTTTGATGAGATAGATTTTGATTATTCTATAGGAATTGCAGACAAGAATACTATAAGTGTTAATGATATTCAATATCAATTAGTAGTTAATAAAATTCAAAATGGTGAAATATTTGACGAGATTAAAATACAGTTAGAAGAAGAACATAATAAAAAACAGATTTCATCTTTTGTAAGTCTTTGTAGAAAGATAAATCAATCCGTAACTATAATTAAAGGGAATAAATTTTATAACAAAGAAGAGACTGCAAATAAATATCTTTATATTCTAAAAAAATATTGGGGAGAAGAAAGTGAATTTCGAGAATTAAAATTTTATAAAGATCCTGATAAAAGCCTTGAACTTGAAACAATAAGTCAAGGGCATATAATTTCGGAAATAATAAGCCAATGCGAAAAAGCTTATAATAATGATGATTCGTATAATGATATTTTTATTACAGCTCCAACTGGTTCAGGTAAATCATTGTTGTTCCAAATCCCAGCTATTTATTTAGCAGAAAAAAAGAATGCAGTCACGATTATTGTGTCTCCACTTATTTCATTAATGAGAGACCAAGTTGAAAGTTTGAAAGATAATGGTGTTAATTTTGCAGAAACAATAAATTCTCAAGTAACTTATAGTGAAAAAGAAATTATTATTCAAAAGTTAAAAGATGGTGAAATCTCAATAATATATCTTTCCCCAGAATTTTTACTTTCTTCACCAATTGAAACGTTAATAGGAAATAGAAAACTTGGTTTGTTTGTGATTGATGAGGCTCATTTAGTTACTACATGGGGCAGAGATTTTAGAGTGGATTATTGGTATTTAGGAGACTATATTAAAAAACTTAGAGAATTACTTAATATGAAATTTCCTGTAGTGTGCTTAACAGCTACTGCTGTATATCAAGGACCAGATGACATGGTCTTAGAGACCGTTGAAAATCTCAATTTGAGAAAGTGTAAATATTATTTAGGACCTGCTAAGAGGGAGAATATTGAGTTTGAGATAAAATATCATAAGGATTTAGTTGGATCACATGATAGGTTTAAAATAGAAAGGGCTAAAGAGAGAATAGAGGAATTTTTAGAACGTAAAGAGAAATCAGTGATATATTGTCCTTATACTACACATGTTGAGAGCATTTATAATGAACTTGATGCTAAATATAAACATTTTGTTGGAAAATATTATGGAGACTTAGACAAGCTTACAAAGAATGATAATCAAGTGGAATTCAAAGAAGGCGTAAAAAAGATTATGATTTGCACAAAAGCTTTTGGTATGGGTGTCGATGTAAAGGACATAGTGAATATATATCACTATGCTCCAACAGGCAATTTAGCTGATTATGTGCAAGAAATTGGTAGAGCAGCAAGAAATCCAAAATTAGTTAAAGGAAAAGCAATAATTGATTTCACTCCCAAGGATCTTCGCTATATAAGGACATTATATGGTTTATCTGCTATAAGACAATATCAATTGAAAGAGATGATGAGAAAACTCTGTGAAATTTATGATGAAAAGAAGGTTAGAAATATACTTGTTTCACCTGAGGCATTTTCGTATATTTTTTCAAATGAAAGTGACTTAGAAAATAAAGTTAAAAGTGGACTAATGCTTATATCAAAGGATTTATATCAAAAATATCAATATCCAGTATTGTTTGTAAGACCACGTGGATTATTCTCACATAATTATATTCATGTCCCATATTCAATTGTAAGTGATTTTGAAGTCATATTCGGCAAATATTTAACTGAAATAAAAATTGATAATACAAGAGTGATTCCTTCTAATGATAAATTAAATGGAGACACCAAAATTATAGATTCAGGGAAAGTCTTTGAAATAAATTTAGCTAAGTTGTGGGAAGAAAAATATTCTAATAAGACATTTGCTGAGTTCAAACGAGAATTTTTTGAAGGGACGTTATTCGAGTTCAGTGATAAAATAGCACCAAGAGTTAGGTTTAGAGTCGTATATAAATATGATTTTGATGATATCATAAAGCAAATGGAATATGTAATGGAAAAATTAGTTTGTATATTTGATGAACTGAAAACAGGGCGTGGGGATAAATTATTTACGTCAAGTGATTTTTTAGAACTATTTAAAAAGTATTTGAGTGATTTCAATGTTAACACATATATTGCTAATCTGATTCTACAATTATTTTTAGTAAATGAAGAAGATAAATTAGATGCTTTTACTTATAATGCAACTGATTTTAAGTTTATTCAGCATGAGGTAGATGCAAAAAGCGGAGAGAAAAGATATAGGGTATGTAGTTATAAATATCGTAACATAAAAAGTCATTGTATAAGATTACTTCTCGGAATGAAACCTGATAGATCTATAAGTTCAAAAATTTATGAAAAGTATTTACCAGTCTCAAAAGGTGAATGGTCAAAAGATAACAAAGATGTGTCGGAGTTTATTAAAATTGCATCCCTATTAGAAATATTCAAGCTTGCGAGCTATGAAGTTTTTGGTGGCAGGAATATTGAACTCTTCATAAGAATAAATGATCCTCAGAAACTGAAATATTTAGCTAATAATCCAAGGTATACTAATAGCATTTTGAGTGATATCGAAAGAAGAAGAAAGAAATCTGAGCAAATATTGACTGAATTCTTTTCTAAGCAAATAGATAATAAGACAAGGTGGGATATTATAGAGTTATACTTTTTAGGAAAGATGGATGAAGTAGAAAATCTTTTAAGTCAATATAAGTCTGAAATTTAGCAACGTTAGGCAAAACAATGATAGAATTTAAAAAGCAATCTTTAGTTTAATTTATTGTTGTGTTGTTATAATGAAATCAAAATCATATACAATAAAAGACCATCTAACTACTTCACTTCTTCCTTCCACCGACTACATTGATGTAAACAGGTCAACGCACCCTGATATCATTATACCACAGTTGAAATATTTCAGAACATGATGACAGGCTAATCCTGCTGAATTTTTAGGCCAAACTTAAGACAAAATTATTCTTTTGTTACAAATTCTTTCCACTCGCACTATAATAGCCTTAAAATACACCTAATTTGCAACAATATTTACAAATAAAACCATAACAAAAATCAAAAAATAACTCTCCACAGAAACTTTGTTAATTTTATAAATTTATGTGGTAATATATGTATTAGTATGCTAAAAGTTTTTGACATCCTCTTACAGGGGGTGGAAGTTCTCTATGCTTAATGATAAGATTTATCCTGGTTGCAAATTATATCATAGGGGAAATTATATAAGGGACAAAGAAAGTTCTTATGGTGAAGTTATTGTGGTTGATTTTGATGGAGAGTACATAAAATGTAAAACTTCTAAAGGGATAAAAGTGTTCAGAGTTGATTCAATAGGGAAAAATCTTTTCTTTTCGGAGGATGAGATTAGTGATGTAGTAATGTTAACAGGGGAAAGTCATATTCCATTAGATGAGTTAAAATATTATATCAACGATGAAAAAGATAAGATTTTTATTGAAGAAAAAACATTTTTTGATAATGTAAAGTCAAAGTTACAGGAGGAATATAAAAAAGTTTCTGAAGAATTTGAACTTTTAAAATATGGCTTTAACGATTTCTCTGATAGCTTTACAAATTCTTTTGATAAATATACAGCAGTCTTGCAAAGATAAAGACGAAATTGCAGGAGGCCATTAATAAACCTTATTTTGCACGATTAGATTTATCAAATTATAATTTAAACACCATATATATTGGAGACAGAGCTTTACCTGAGGTGGACAAGAAAATTGTAGATTGGAGAGAACCCGTTTGCCAGGTTTATTATTTACAAAACCGTGTTCTTTTTGAAAAATATGGAGTGGAGTTAATAAGAAAATTTGATATCTACCAAGGGAGTTTTTGTGGTTATTATGATAGCTATATTAGAGGGATAGACATACTGAGAGACAAGCATGAGATTGTTGATGAATTTTTACTTGGTATCATAAAAAAGCAAAGAGAGAATCCTGTAATTCATGATATAATTCAGACTATTCAAGATATCCAGTACAAGATTATCAGCGAAAAATCGAATAAAAATATTATTGTATTAGGTTGTGCTGGTTCAGGAAAAACAATGGTTTTAGTTCACCGATTGTCTTATCTGCTTTATAATAATAAAGATCTGTCAAATTCAAAAATTAAAATTATTACACCAAACAAAAATCTCAACGTAGAACTAGATCAACTTGCTCAGAAGTTGGAATTATCTAATATACCACGCTATACATTGGAAGAGTATTGGCTTGACTTGATTAGAAGATACTGTAAGTTACATAGAATCTATAAAATTCCTTCTTTAGAGTCTCTCAAATATGATGTAGATATGCTGGAAGATGATGATAATATAGATCCAAATGTGAGAGATGAAATAAGAAAAATAGATTTTTCATCCGAGTACAGAAAATTTGAAGAAAATGAGTACGACTTAATTGTTTTACGGGATGTAGTAAGGAAATTTGTTTCCGAGAAAGAAATTATTAATTGTAGAGACAGAAGAGAGTTTTTAAACTATTTTCAAAGCAAGTTTTCAGAATTAATCGAAGCAATTGAAATACCGAAAAAGCTATATAATGAGAATAAAAAATTTAACTTGGTTAGCGAATTCAAAAAAAGAGCACTGAGGTTAAACAGAACAGAAATGGAATTTTTAAATGATATTGATATAGCCTTAAGGAAACTGACGGAGTTAAAAGAGAATGGAAAAATAGCAGGTAATGGAAGTGTGATTGAGAGTATAATTTCTAAATTAAATATTGTAGAAGAACTTATCATATCTAAAACAATATACTCTAATCTTGACAAAATAAGCTTTACATTTGAGGAAGAAAATTTCCTTAACGAAAATGCTTATTTTGGCATGAAACATGTGAAAGAAGAGGTTTACAAGGATAGAAAAGGTAATAGAACCTTTATACTGCTATCGCCGTTTAGCTATTTTAAGCAGGAACTTATAGATAAAAAGCGTGCTTTTGATGAGATTCAAACAGTATTTGAGACATTTAAAAAGTACATGGTAGATACATTGAATTATGAAGAAAAAGAAATAACTCTTAGTCAAGTGGAGGATTTCATTATAGATTTTTACAATTTAAATGCTATTGTATTGTCCTTAGCTGATTTTTTAGAGGGCAAAGAATTGAGTTATTTTACATTTATATGGAAATGTTTTATTGAGCAAATTAAGAACAAATACAAAATCCCCTTGGAGAAAAAGTATCAATTTGAATTGTATGCCCTATTGGAAGTTTTGTATCACAAATTTGGTGAACTACCTGAAGCAGACAAATATCTTTTTATCGACGAAGCCCAGGATTTATTGGCAAAAGAGATTATGCTGACAGCAAAAGTCAATGGTATGCCATTTATCAATGCGTTTGGAGACAAATTGCAAAAGACACGATTAATAAACCAGGAATACTTTTTTGAGAATTTAGATGGAAACAATTATGATATTTATGAGCTGGATGTAAACTACAGAAATAGCAAGCAGATTACAGAGTATATCAATAAAAGATGTTCTTTAAGTATGAAGTCTATTGGGTTAGATGGAGTTGTTGAAGTAATTGAGTTTTCTAAGTTGAGCACTTTAGCTTTTCATGATCTTCTTAAAAGAATGAATAGCAGAAGAAAAGTTTTGATCTTAAAAGATTTAAATGCATTAGAGAAACTCAAAAATAAAGTGAACATTAATATGGAAGAAGTCAATGTTATATTCGATTCCCGCAGAAGTTTTTCAGAAAACAAGCTGAATATCTTAAATATAAAAAGTGCAAAAGGTTTAGAATTTCCTGAAGTAATAGTTTTTGACTATAACCTTCAACTGAATGAGTTGTATATTGCTTGTTCTCGAGCCTTGGAAAAATTAATTGTAATTGAGTATAGATAAAAAACTTTTATTATTTATCTCGAGTAAAGTAGTTTAAAATTAAATTGGTAATTTTAACGAATACATAATGAAAATAGAAGGTAATTGAGCAAGAAGAAAATAATTAATTTAAAAATGGAGGAATGCACTATGTATTTAAATGAAAATGATATTGAGAAACTTGAAAAGAGATTTTACGAAGATGACTTCAATGAATATCTTGAGAAAATTATAAAAATGGATATGATAGAAAAAGACTTTGTAAAAGATATTGCAGAAATAGTTTTGACAGAAGGATATGATTCATTATCAGAAAATCAAAGGAGAGCTTTTATATTTTATGCTATTAAACCAAATTACAAGAAAAAATGTAATAAATGTGGTACTGAAATTCTATGGTCAGAGATGATAGAAGCTGTAAAGACGGGTCTATGTGGGTATTGTTTGCATATATTTCAGAAAGATAAGGAAAGATAAGTTCTTATTTTACTCATATAATATCTCATGTTATGTTCATTTACAGATTCTGAACTTAGAAGTGCTATTATAGGGACAAATTAGTAGTTATCTAAAATGGTTATAATGAGCAAAGGAGTAGCTATTAGTCGATATTTTTAAAGAAAGAGGAGATTTTTTAACGATTTATTGAAAGTAGTTAGGAAAAAATTGAGCGGGTGAAAAGAAGAACATTCTCCATACGGGCGAAGAACCTGCAAGAAAGCATAGCTTTGTGTCCACGCCATGGTAGATGGAACGAGGGAATTGAGGGCTAAAAAATGAGAACCTGAGAGACATGAGAGGGTAAACGCTATGGTTTTGGGTGGACAAAAACCCGCCGTAATATGGTACAAGATAAATACGTGAAATAGGTTAAGTTTAATCTTAGCGTGGCAAATTAAAGTAATAATAGTAATTATAAGCATATAATTATTCATTTCGAGAATGAAATTTGAAGAAATAAGGAGATATTTTGAGAAAATCAAAAATACATTGAGAAAGAAGGAGGAAAAAATCTGAACAGATATTAACGGAATTTTTTTCAAAACAAATTGACACGAAGACAAGATGGGATATTATTGAGTTGTATTTTTTAGGCAAGATGGATGAGGTTGATTATTTATTGAGCCGGTTTAAATATGTGGAATAACCTAAATAATTCATTTTTAATTTTCCATTTCTTTACAGTTTCATGCATAAAGATGTTTACCATTTACTGAAGCATTGTTATAATTAAATAAAAGATAATTGTCACCAGAGTTTGAAAAATAAGAGCAAATCCAAACATAACAATTTAAAAAATAATTTCAAATTAAAACCTCTAAATTTGAGTTTAAACTTTCTAAGTAAACTATTGTTAGAAAAATTTAAATTCACTGGAGGTAGTCTCTCATGAAAACTCTCTTCGATCTTTGTAAACCAAGAGAAGATGTATTTACCACAAGAAGCTCAGAAGATGTTCAGGAAATCTCGGACCTTCTTTCTGACAAAATCAACCCGGAAAAGTTTTTCGAACAAACGTACATAACAAACGGTATGAGAAGATTATTTGATGTTGCGTTCAAAAGATTTAGTGGAATTGACGATGAACAAGGTGTAATTGTTCTGCGACAGGCAATGGGTGGCGGCAAGACCCATAATATGATTGCACTGGGTCTTTTGGTAAAATACCCTGAACTCAGAAAAAAGATTTTGGGCGAAAATCACCCATATATGTACACAGGCAGAATAAGACTTGCAGTATTTACTGGGCGGTGGACAAATTCTATTCCGTGGGTAGAGATTGCCAATCAACTGGGCAAGCAGGAGGTTTTGAACAAGTCTCTTCAGAACCATATGTTTGCACCGGGTGATAGAGAGTGGACTGAGCTTCTTGCAGGAGATCCGCTTTTGATATTGCTTGATGAGCTTCCGTTATATCTTGAGTATGTCCAGAGTATCCCGGTTGGTGAGAGCAACTTTGGAAAGGTTGTTTCAATTGGGCTTTCGAATCTTTTTAATAGCATTCAGAAAAAAGAACTTTCAAACGTAATGGTAGTTGTTGCAGACCTTCAGGCAGCGTATGAACAAGGTGGGAAGCTTTTACAAAGTGCTTTAGCAACAGAACTTGACAAAGAAGCAACCCGTGTTGCCTCTTCTATCCAGCCGGTTGATATGGTTACAAATGATGTGTACTGTATTTTGAGAAAGAGGTTTTTCAAGGAGTGTCCACAAAACCCTGAAAATGACCCAAATGTAGAAGAGATTGCAAGAGCCTACAAAGAGGTTATTGAAGAGGGTAATAAAAAAGGACAGACTACAGTTGAGCCTGAGAGAATTTACACTGAGATAAAGAGGACATATCCGTTTCATCCTGCAATAATGGAGCTTGTTAGCAGGTTCAGAGAAAATGTCAATTTTCAGCAAACACGAGGACTTATTCGTCTTATGAGGCATTACATAAGATACCTTTATCGTGAAGAAGGAGCACTTGCAAAGCAGAAGTATCTAATTGAACCATACGACTTTGACCTGAGCGATTACAATACACGCGAAGAGATTACAAACATAAAGCAGAGTTTAGAAAATGCTGTTATGCACGATGTTTATTCAACAGCTCATATTACAACTGCAAAGGCTATTGACCAAAAGTACAATACTAACTTAGCAAGTGAAGTTGCAAAACTGATTTTGCTGTCTTCGCTGTCTGAAATTACAAAATCTCCGTTAGGTCTTACAACAAGTGAGCTTTTTGCATATATGAGCTCTCCAAACAAAGATTTAAGCAGTCTTGCGAACATAATTGAAGAATTTAAGCAAAATTCATTGCATACAAGAATAGATGCAAATGATAGAATATATCTCACGCCAATGGAAAATGTAATTGCGCGTATGAGAAAGTTCAAAAGTATGTATACATTAGATGAAGCGGAGGCAGTGTTAGAGAGGCTTCTTTATGAGTATTTCTCACCAAGGAATCTAAACTGCTATCAAAAGGTGTACCAGAAAATCATCGCCTTACCAAATGATATATCCAAAATCAATGTGGATATGAATAGTGTAATATTGGTTATTTCAAAGCCTTATGACTCAAAAGGTTCTCTTAACCCTGCGTTAGAAGGTTTTTGGCAAAATCAAACATACAAAAATAGACTTCTCTTTTTGACAGGCTCTACTACCATGTATAATACGCTTTTAGAGAGAATAAGAGAGTATATGTGTTGGGAAAACGTGCTAAATGAGCTCAGAAAAGAGGGTGTTCCAGAGACTGACACAGAATATCAACGAGCAGAAAATGAACAGAGCAAGATGAAAACTGCGGTTTTAGAAGTCTTGAGAGAGACTTTTAACAAGATTTACTATCCACAGAGGCCATATACTAAACAAAACGCTGAACTTATTCCTGAAGATTTAAAATATCTGCCAGCGAGTGAAAATAGTGATTCTCAAGGTGCAAAAGGGATAGACGGAGTTAGAGCTCTTCTTGGCAACAATCGAGATGGAGAGATTGTCATTCAAAAAGTGTTGCTTAACAAAAAGTATATAGAAGTAAATGACATTGATGAATTTCGCGAAAAGGTAGAAAATCTTTTGTTCACAAGAGAATCAATGAGCTGGAACGAGATTATTGAAAGAGCAGCGCGAGATGCAAGGTGGTTCTGGCATCCACCAGAGGCCCTGGAGAATTTAAAGTGCGAGATGCTTTCGAAAGGCCTGTGGAAAGAAAGTGGAGGGCTTATTTTAAGAGGTGAGGTAGCAAAGGACAAAACAACAGTAAAAGTTCATTTTGTATCTCCTGACTTTGACACAGGTGAAGTAGTTTTAAAACTCATACCAATGTTTGGTGATGTTGTACATTATGAAGAAGGTGATAAGGAAGTATCAGAGAACTCACCGGTTGTGCCAAATGTCAATGAGTTCAGGACAAAAGTAGTAAAGCTTAGTTTTCTTTGCATTGATTCCACAGGGTATCATCCAAAAGGTGATGTTGTAAAATACGTGTGCCCGATTTTAATTGATGATAATGTGAGGTTTACTGACCAAGAAGGAAGAGCTCATATAAAAGTTCGAACAGCACCACAGGCTATTGTGAAATATACAACGGATGGTACAAACCCGCGCTATGATGGGAAAATTGCTGAAAATGGTGATATTGTAATACCAGATGATGCAAAGGTTATTATTGTAGTTGCAGAAAAAGATGGCGTTTTTTCAGAGCAAAAGAATATTCCTGTGAAAAGAGATGTTACAGGAAATATAGTAATTAAGCAAATTGAACTTGATTATACAAAACATGTAAGATTAAAACTTTTAAATAAGAAGAAAATTCTAATTTATGGTTTAGAAGAACTTAAAAGAGAGATTGAACTTTTAAAAAATTGTAATGGGAAACTTGTCAATTACTCAATCGATGTATATAAAGATGATGATAACTATATTGTGCTAACATGCAAAAAACCACAAGGTACAAATCCTGAAGAAGTGTTTACACTTATTGAAAAAGTTAAGTCTGATTTTTATAACGAAGGTATTCAAAATGTCATAGGAGTTATTACAGAGCTCTTATTTGAAGATGCAAAAGACTTTGAAGAATGGATAAAGCAAAAAGGCAAGACGCTTAATGACTTCAAGGAGGCAATAACACAGAATGAGTAAATCTAAAAAGAAAGACGCTGCAGCCTCAATTGGCTTTGGATATGTACCATCTGAGACGCAACACCATTTTATGGTGGTAATTCCTCAAGGGAAGAACGAAACAGTAAAGGTGTATGAAAGATTTATATGGCAAGAGGGGAAGGAAGTACAAGATATTGATGAGAACAGTCCTCTTCACAACCAGCTCAAAGTAATTGTTCCTAAATGGCTGTGGCAAATAGTTGCACCGTATATTGCACAGGAGTTCAATTTTCGTCTTGAAAAGGAGGGTTTTAAGAAATCTAAGTGGAAAGTTGGGCAAAATCCCGTTCACAGACTTTTGGGGAAAGAACTTGTGGTTTTGCTCTGGGCACTGGAAGATTGCACTGATGATTCGCAGGTGCCTGTTGCAATTGTCAACTGGCAGGGCTTGCGACCAGAAGAGAGATGGTGGTTGTATGGTGTTACAAATGCTGCAACAGGCAGGGTAAATGACAGAAAAGGTTGGAGAATGGCACTAAAATATGCTTTGCTTGATAATCCAGTAAGTCAAAAACAAATTAAACAGCTTGACTTTGAAAGCATCAAAGAACAAAAAGTTATATATGAAGAGTAATACTGACAGAAATTCTTGACCTAAAAGGAGATGGAAGAAGATGGAGAAATCTTTTATAGAAGTTCAATTCCCAGTTTCAAAACTTTCAAAGGAGGCATTTAAAGAGCGAAAAGCAGGTGCAGGACAGACATTAACAGGACTTGGCAAATGGTGGGGCAGAAAACCTCTTGTGCTTGTGCGTGCACTACTTTTGGGAGTTCTTTTGCCTGCAACAGATGATCCAAAAAAAGATATGAAGATTTTTCTCAAGCTTATGGCTATGGACGAAGAAGGTTTAAAGCTGAGAAAAAAAAGCAGCATATCAGCAAGAGAGCTTTTTGAATTTGCAACAGAAGAAGAAAAAGCAAAATATTTCGATGTTACAGATGATGGAAAGATAAGCTACAAAAAAGATTTAAAAAAAGCTGAGAGAGAAGAATTTCAAGAAAGAATATTTAAAAGGATGCCATATGAACAGAAGCTAAGATATTGCAAGCGTCCCGAAGAGATAGAAAATCTACCCAAAAGCGCTTGGGATGAGATAAATGAACATCTCGGAACAAATGCATATTCGTATTCATCTCTTGTTGAAGAACTTGGCAAAAAAAGATTTGGACAGATTCCAACAGTTGGAGATTGTTTTTGCGGTGGTGGGAGTATTCCATTTGAAGCAGCAAGGCTGGGGTTTAGTGTTTTTGCATCAGACCTAAACCCTGTTGCGATGCTTCTTACATGGGCTGCTTTGAATCTTTTGAGCCTGCCCGAAGATGAGATTGAAAAACTAAAAGACTTTCAAAAAAGAGTATTTGAAGCAGCAGACAAGATTGTAACTCAGTGGCAGATTGAGCACAACTCAAAAGGGCATAGAGCAAATGCATATTTATACTGCGTTGAGACAATTTGTCCTGAATGTGGTTTCAAAGTACCTCTACTACCTTCTTCGGTAATTGGCAAAAATTCTAAAACTATTGCTGTGTTGCACGAAAACCCAGTTAAAAAAGGATTTGATATAGAAATCAAAATGAATGTCAGCCAATCAGAGCTTGAACAAGCAGCTAAAAATGGGACTGTGAAGAATGGTTATCTAATTTGTCCACATTGTAAAATGGAAACAAGTATTTCGTCAATTAGGGGAGATAAGGTTGATGAGAGCGGCAAAACAATTTGGGGGCTAAGACGCTGGGAAAAACATGAATTTATACCAAGAGAAGATGATGTTTTTCAAGAAAGATTGTATTGCATAAGATATGAGGATGAAAAAGGGCAAAGATACTACAAAGCCCCAGATGATGAGGATTTGGAAAGGGAAAGGAAAGTTATAGATCTTTTGAAAGAAAGATTTGATGAGTGGCAGCAAAAAGGGTATATTCCAAGTGATATGATTGAAGAAGGGGAGAAGACGAACGAACCTATACGAACACGTGGTTGGGCATATTGGCATCAGCTTTTCAATCCACGACAGTTACTTTTACATGGGCTTTTGATGGAGCTTATTGACAAAGAGGCAAGAACAAAAGAGGAGAAAATTGTGGGGTTGTTGGGGGTTAATAGGTGTTGTGATTGGAATTCCAAATTATGCCGCTGGGAAGGCGGATTTAATGAAATTAACAAACAAACATTTTATAATCAAGCATTTAACACTTTTTATATTTTTGGAATACGGTCTTTATGGTCTCTCAAAGAAATTTTCTGTTTTAATATAAACAATTGTAATTTAAAAAAATCAGTTTCATTGTTTTTACAAGACGCCCGCGACATAAATCAATCCTGCCACATTTGGATAACAGACCCACCTTATGCCGATGCAATAAACTACCATGAGCTATCAGAGTTCTTCTTAGCATGGGATAAGAAGTTTTTGAAAGAAGTTTTTCCAGATTGGTATACAGACAGCAAAAGGGCATTGGCAGTTCGGGGTGACCGCGAACTGTTTAAAGCAGCTTTTACAGAGATTCTTAAAAACATCGTTTCTAATATGCCTGAAAATGGCTATTTTGTCCTCATGTTTACACACCAGGACTCACAGGTTTTTGCAGACCTAACAGAAATTTTGCTCAGCTCAGGGCTTTTGTCTGTCAATGCATGGAGTATTGCAACAGAGACAGAGGACAATATGTCAGAGGGCAACTTTGTCCAGTCAACTGTGAGTGTTGTTCTAAAGAAGATTGATAGAACTCAACTTGAGCCTGTATTTATTGAAGAGCTGTATCCTTTTGGCAAAGAAGAGGTAGAAAGACAGATAAAGCTCATGTATGAGCTTGACAAAGATGAAGCAGAGCCTAATTTTAGTCCAACAGATTTGGAGCTGTCAGGCTACTATGCAGCATTGCGTGTTTTGACATCCTGCAATCTTAAAGCAACAAACCAGAAGATTAAAGAGTTTTTGGATTCCATGCGCGAATATGCAAGCAGCTACATAGTACCAGAAGGTTTGAAATACCTTGGGTTTGACCAAGATACCATTTATGAAATTTGGCGCAAGATGGAAAGCTATGAGAAGTTTTATATAAGAGGCATCGAGTTTGAAACAAGGGGCGAAAAAAGAATAGGTGCATATCAAGATGCTGCAAGGAGTCTTGGTGTTGCTGATTATGATGAACTTTTTGCAATAAAAAAATCAAATTCAGCAAGACTAAAGACAGCAAGCGAGCTTGGGCAGGAACTTCTTGATACCAAACATGCGTTTAGTACAACAATCTTGCGTTACTGTCTTTTCGCGATAAATAGCGCAATAAAAAAAGACCAGGAAATAAATGACACTGCCGAGGCGGTTGCACTTTCACATGAGATGTTAAAGACCAAACTTGGAACAAAATACTGGAACAACAAAACTAAGATAGAGATAATATTCAGATACCTTGCAAGGCTTGAGAAAATTGATGGCATGGAACACTGGCAAAACGACTCAAAAATAGCTTCATATCTTGCTGAGCGTGTGGCAAACGATAGACTGTAAAATTTAAAGCGAGAAGGAGGTGCCCAAAAAGGCAGTATCCTGCAGAAAAAGGGTGCGGGGTATTGCCTTTTTGTAAAATATGCTTGAAAGATATTCGTCACGTCTTATTGACCTTGCAGAGGGATTTTTAAACAAACACCTGAAAAATGCTAAAAGCTATGATAGACTTGCTGGCTACTTTAGCTCATCTATCTTAGAGATAGCAGGTGAAGCAATTGAGAGTATAGAAGGAGTTGCAAGGGTTGTTTGCAACTCTGAGGTTGAGAGCAAGGACGTTTTGGTGGCAAAACTTGCAAAACAAAAGCTTGTCAGGGAATGGTTCAAATCAAAACCTGAGCTTAAGGCTGAACAGTTTCCAGAGAGGTTTAAAAAACTCTATGAACTTCTGAAAAGCGGTAAACTTCAGGTAAGAGTTGTACCAAATGATCTGTATGGACTTGTACATGGCAAAGCCGGTGTCATAAATCTATCAGATGGTAGAAAGATTGCATTTGTTGGGAGTGTCAATGAAACCCTACCTGCCTGGAAAGGCAACTACGAGATACTTTGGGCAGATGACAGTATTGAGAGCGTGGAATGGGTGCAAAATGAGTTTGACTTTTTCTGGAATAATCCTTATGCTTGTGAGCTTTGTGATTTGATAATTGAAAATATAGGAAGATTGGCAGAAAGAAATATAGTTAACATTGAGGAGTGGAAAAAAGAGCCTGATCCTGCATCTCCTGTGATAGAAGCACCTGTTTACCGGGAAGGTTTTGGGCTTTGGAATCACCAAAAGTATTTTGTAAAAATGGTGTTTGAAGAGCACTGCAAAGATGGAGCAAGATACATTCTTGCAGATGAGGTTGGACTTGGCAAAACCGCCCAGCTTGGTATGATTGCTCAGCTAACAGCGCTCTATGGAGACAAACCTGTTTTAATAATTGTTCCAAAGACACTTTTATGGCAGTGGCAGGATGAGCTCAAAACAATATTTGATATACCTTCTGCTGTGTGGGATGGGAAAAGATGGATAGTTGAAACAGGGCAAGAGTACAGGGCACAGGCAAATGGCATACCTCCAATCTTACAGTGTCCAAGGCGAATAGGAATAATTTCACAAGGCTTGATTACCTCTAATTCGGATATTGTAAAGCCTCTTTTGGACCTTGAGTATGAATGTGTAATTGTTGATGAGGCGCACAGGGCAAGGCGCCAAAATTTAAATAAGCCTGCTGAAAAGCCAGAGCCTAATAACCTTATGAAGTTTTTACTTGAGCTATCACAAAAGACAAAGACAATGATTTTAGCAACTGCAACTCCAATTCAGCTACATCCCATTGAGGGTTGGGACCTTCTGTATATACTAGCACAGGGATCTCAAAAGGTTTTAGGCGATGCATTTAGCCTGTGGCAACTGAGACCTTTAGAAGGAATTGATTATGTGAGGGGAGAAAAAGAAATTTCAAGTAAGGCTTATTACTGGAGCTGGATAAGAAATCCTCTGCCTCCCTCAAGTGAAAATCCATTTACAATTGGGAAACTCAGAAGATCACTTGGTATGGGTGACGATGAGTATGTTTCATATGATGATTATGATGCACTTTTGCCATCCCAGCAGGATATCGTAGATGAGCTTATAGAAGAAAACTTCATGGAAAAGTATAATCCTTTTATCAGACATATTGTCAAGAGAAAAAGAAGTACACTTGAAAATACAATTGATCCAGAAACAGGTGAGCCGTATCTTAAGAAGATTGATGTTGTCCTTTTTGGTGAAGGTGATGATGAAGGTCTTGTACTTTCTGCACCACTCAAAAAAGCTTATGAATATGCTGAAGAATTTACAAATTTACTGAGGCAGAAAACAGGCGCGAAAGGGTTTTACAAGACACTACTTTTGCGAAGGATGGGCTCTTCTATGCAAGCAGGCTTGAACACTGCGAAAGCAATTTATGAAAAGAGAGCAATTGTTAAAGACGACTTTTCTGAAGAGGATGAAGACGATGAAATGCCTGATAGAATTAGTATCACAGGCAGGGATGAGCTTTTCTGTTTGGAAGAAATAATAGATCTTCTTGAATATAACAAAGACAAAGACCCAAAGCTAAACAAAATTTTGCATATCTTAAACGACATGGGGTGGCTTGAAAGAGGCTGCATAATCTTTTCTGAGTACTTTGACACAGCTTGGACCATTGCACAAAAGTTGTCTTCAGCTATGCCAGACAAGAACATAGCAATTTATGCGGGTGGTGATAAATCTGGCATTATCAAAAATGGATTTTATTCAAAGGTAGAACGGGATGAGATAAAAGAGCTTGTGTTAGACGGTAAAATTAAACTTATGATTGGAACAGATGCCGCTGCAGAAGGTTTGAACTTGCAAACACTTGGTGCTCTTATAAACGTTGACCTTCCATGGAATCCAATAAGACTTGAGCAGCGCCAGGGAAGAATAAAAAGAATAGGTCAGCAATTTGATAAGGTTTATGTGTATAACTTAAGATACAAAGATTCTATTGAAGATAAGATACATGCGGTTTTGTCTGGCAGAATAAAAGCTACATATGACATGATTGGATCACTTCCAGAGATTATAAAAGATGAGTGGATGGAAATTGTCAAAACGGTTGAGATACTAAATTCCGAACATCCATTTGATATAAAATATAAGGAACATGTCGAAAAAGTCGACTGGGAAAGTTGTAAAAGAATTTTGGACAATGAGCAAAGGAAAGAGTGGTTGTGTAGGGGGTGGAAATAGTGACATTTGCAGTTATGCAGTTATATAGTATATTTTTCGACAAAGTTCGACAAATAATTAAGATTTTAGTGATAAAATATTTATAAGATTCCAAATAGGTATTCGAAGCTGAGAGGTGGAAGTTAAGTGGGAAAAGTTTATATATCCAAAGTTGTAGTAGAAAATTTTAGATGTTTTAAAGGAACTGAAATAGGTTTGGAAGAAGACTTAACATTGATAGTTGGCGAAAATGATAGTGGTAAGTCTTCTTTTTTAGATGTTTTTAGAATAATTTTTAGTGTGAATAATAAAGCGAAAAAGCAGGATAAAAAGTTAGAAATAGAAGAAGGAGATTTTTTTGTAAGAAAAAGTGAGCATGAAAAAAACGAAAGTGATTTTATAAATGAACCAATTAGAATAAGAATTGAGCTTTCAAATGGAGACGTTGTAGAGTATATAAAAAAAGACTTAAATGAAGATCCTTTATTATGCCTATGTAAATCGACAGATGAATTTAGAGAATACATTCAAAATCCAGACTTAGTCAACAATTTAAGTGAGGAAAAATTAAAAAAAGTTATAAGCCAATTGGGTGGTAATATTGGTTCTCGTAGTAGCTTAGAGACTTTAAGAAAAAAATTCAGTGATATATTAGAAGAGAAGAAAGAAGAAATTATTAATAAAGAAAAAATTTCTGTTGAGATAGATAGACTTGATGATTATTTATATGAATATTTTGATTTTTTATATCTTGATGGAAAAACATTCTATAATGTAGATGATATTTTGTATAAATTATATTTAGAAGAAAGTTTAATGGGTATACTTGATGAACCTATAAAAATTGGTGAGTATGATAAAAAAATTTCTGAAATTATAAACGGAAAAATTGAAAACATTATTAAAGACAAAGAAAAAGAAATAAATGAACTTTTATTAAAAGATATAAAAAATTTTCTTCCAGAAGTTAAAAGAATAAGTTTATTACATGAATTGGATGGAATTGAAAAGAATATAAGCAAAAGTATTAAGATTAAAGTGTTTTTAAATGAAGATAATAATGACCAGGGAATAATGCTAACCAAAAAAGGTGATGGAACAAAACGACGAATGACATTAGCACTACTTAAATATGCAGAAAAAAAGGATTTTAAGAAGCCTATTCTTTATCTTTTTGATGAACCCGATACGCATTTACATGTGAGAGCGCAATATGAGTTGATGTCAATTATTGAAAAGTTAAAGATGGATAACCAGATAGTAATGACAACACATTCGCCCTTTATAATTAACTATGTTTTGCCGAAAAAAATTGTGTTGTTTGAAAAAATAAATGGGGAAACGAAAGTTGAAAAATCATTTATGAATGAAAGAGCAGAGGATGAAATAAGAGAACTGTTTAGGGAATTAGGAATAGAAAATAGCGATTTATTCTTTACCAGAAAAGTAGTGCTTGTAGAAGGATCGACAGATGAAGAAGCATTGAATATCCTTTATGAAAAATTATATGATAGGATGTTGTACAATGATTTGATAAAGATAATTCACATTAAGGGATGTGACAAAGCGGAACCATTTTGTAGAATAATACAAGAGTTTATGCCATATATCAAGTTGTATGTGTTTATAGACAATGATATTTGGAACAATCCGAATCACAGTTTTCGCAAATTTATTGGAGAATGCAAAAAAAGAAACATTGTTTTAGATGTTATTTCCGTGGGTGAAAAAGAATTTGAAGATGCATTTACTGATGAAACGATTAAAAGAACTATCCAAAAAATTATAAATGATATTATTACTCCTGATTTAATAAGTGAAATTGATAAATGGGTTTTAAATTTGCGTAAAAAACTAAGTGGTGACAAAAAAACAAAATATAGTGAGGAAATTAAGGAATTTATAAATAGTATCTTCGACCGAAATCAAGTTGATTTATCGATAGAAAAAGGATGTATTTTACCTGAATTGGCAAAGAACTGTGAGGTTAGTGAAATACCATTTGAGGTTAATAAATTATTTGAAAAATTACGAGAGGAATAAACTATAATACCAATGAGTCTTCTTTATCAGTTATTAAGTAAAGTTGTTCTTGTCTTTAAGCGAGGAGAAAAGATATGGTAAAGAGGGAAATTTACAAAATTTATTTATGTGTTGTTCAAAATGTTCAAAAATTTATGAATCTTATCAAAAAAATAATGAAAAATGAAAAAACAAAAATATTCCATGAAATATTATTAAGATCATTATTTATAAGTTTTGGGTTAGCAATCTTTTTTTTCATAGTACTCATAATATTTGAAAAATTTATGCAAGAAAGTTTTACTACAATTACACTCTCTTTTATCATAAAACGCTTTTTAGGATTAACTTTTTTAAGTTATATTGTTATATTAATGATTAATATTCCAAGAAATACATTAAAAGAAGCTCAAGACCCTATAATTGAAATTATTACTATTCCTCTTTGTGTCATGTTTTTGCTGATATGGCTTTTGATATGGATGGAAATAGGATTAAATCCTAATATATACTTTGGGATATTTTTTATTGTAAGTGTTTCTTTAATTATATTGCTTATCTCATATGTTAAGTTAGCTTTAGAGTGTTCGTCTTTTATAGTCGGTATTTTAGCAATTTTATTTTATTATGTCTTAGTGATTTGTATCACAGGTTTATATTTTGGTGTTTATTATGCTTTTACATTTTATCATTTAAACCTTAATAGCGAGAACATAAATTACATTAAAATTCTTAAAATAGCAATACCTTATTTTTATGAATTTCCCAGTAAGGAATTTTTATGTAAAATATCGCTTCTACAATTTTATTTTGGAAAAATATTAGATATAATATTTACAAGTTTTGTTATTGGAAAAACAATAGAAAAAGCTTCTAAACAAAATTTAAAGTTGTTGAATAAATAATTATTCCATAAATATTAATTTTAACAGTTACTATTACATGTAATTCAATTAGATGTAATTTATACCCATTGTAAAAACCTAACTAATACATACTCCTGTTCCTGCTTCTTTGTCACCCTTCAAACTTCTCAAAGGGGTAGAAATCTTTGACACAATTTTTTATCTGTGGGTCGATGAGTTAAAGACAAGGAGGATGGAGCGAAGAAGGAGCAAAGATTATGGTAAAGTTATTGAGCTTGAAGTATAATGGTGTAAACTTAAGAAAGGCGTATTTAAATGAGATTTGTCCGAAGGCAGAAAAGAGAGACAGAAGTGAATAAGTAGTGAAAGAGATCATGAGAAAAAATATTAAGAGGATAAAGGAGTAGGTTGAGGAAACAAGGAATAATATACCAATTCTGGAGAGAGGAAAAGTTGGTTTATTGTTTAGGGTATTGAAAACCTTAAGTACTGGAGATTTCTTAAATGCAATAGTATTTTAATAAAAAGATTTTCCTACAAACTTCTTAACACTATCGCTTTTAATCCTCATATTGACATGTTGTCCAAGTATAGTATATAATTAAAGCAAATTTTATATACAAGATATAAAAATAAAATGAGTAAGATAGAAGTGCTTCAAAAATTACTTCAAGAAATGCCTGAAAAAAGTGAAGTACTTTATTTGCTTGGACTTGAATATGCGGAAAATGGTGATAGTACTGCTGCTATGAATTATTTTATAGCAGCGTTGAAGAATTGTAATGAGAAAGATCTTAAGCTTTTAATTGTAGAGGCTATGAGTAGTGTTGTTAAAGAAGAGAAGGCTCCACAAATGGATTTAAAAGAGAATTCTAAAATTTCAGATATACAAGAGGACGAAAAGGTGGTGAAAATTGAAGAGTATTCAAATTCCCAAAAAGAGTGCTTAGAAGTAGACCATGAATTTGAGGCAAATGATGAATTTGATGAGGATGAAGAAATTGTGAAAGAAGAGGAATATGAAGAAGCTGAAAGGGAAGAATTAGAAGAGGAATTTGAAGAAGTCGAAGAAGCAAGCGATAATGATAAATATTTAGAAAATGTTATTGACTTTCAAGTTTTTAAAACTAAAAGAGAAATATACAAATTTATTAAAGAAAGAGAAGAAAAGATTACTTTTAGTGATATCGGCGGCTATGAGGAGCTAAAAAACATACTAACTATAAGGATTATAAAACCTCTTTTTAATCCATCTATTTTCCAGAAATTTAGGAAAAGGATAGGTGGAGGTATTCTCTTTTATGGGCCACCAGGCTGTGGCAAGACATTTTTTGCACGGGCTTTAGCAGGTGAGTGTAATTTGCCTTTTTTAGCTGTTAACATTTCTGATATACTTGATCCATATCTTGGGCAAAGCGAAAAAAACTTGAAAGAAGTTTTTGAGTATGCTCGCTTTCACAAACCGTGTGTACTTTTCTTTGATGAAGTTGATACATTTGGCTATAGCAGAGTAAAACAAAGACAGGAGTCCTTCCGAGTGCTCACAGATGAATTACTGTTGCAGATGGACGGATTCAAATCTGAAAATGAAGGAATACTTATTATTGGTGCTACCAATACTCCATGGGATTTAGACATGGCTTTATTAAGACAAGGAAGATTTGACAGGCTGATATTTGTTCCACCTCCTGATTTAGAAGCTCGAAAAGAAATTTTCAGAGTAAAGTTGATGGGAAGACCTGTGGATGGTGAGATAAATTACGATTTATTAGCGCAAAGGACTTCTTTTTTCTCAGGAGCAGATATTGAAAATGTAGTAGAAACTGCTGCAGAAGCAATTATAGATGACATATTGAGTGGAGGGAAAGAAAGAGGAATAACTACTGAAGATTTGCTTAAAGCAATTGAAAAGGTTAAACCTTCAACTATTGAATGGCTGCGCATCATGAAAAACTATATTACTTTCGCAAATGAAGATGGAAGGTTTGATGATGTTGCAAAGTTTATTAACAAATACTGCAAACATTTATAAATATGGGTGGTGAGAAGAGATGGAGAGGAACCAGAAACTTTTTGAACCCGTATTAGGAAATTATGAGAGTAAAAGAATTTATAAATCTCAAAACTTTTGGTGGGTAGCTATTCTTGCGGGCATTATACCTTTAGCAGCTGTTTGTATTGGAAATTTAAAGACAATGGGTGTCAGCAAGAAAATAATTAGTTTATTTGTATTATTAGCTATTCTATTATATGCCGCTGAAGCTTGTGTTATTACTTATGAAACAATTACAGCAATAAGAGAGAGAAAGACTAAAGAGCAAATTGTTGACATCAGAGAACGGTTAAAGAAATCAAATGAGATTGCGAATGAAAAAAGAAATGATATTAAATCTTACAGGAAAATTATTGTAAGATTATTTAATGTACTATATTTACTCCTTTATAGAATCTTAGAAAAGAGACAGATTGTATATTATAATGCTGTAAAAAATGGTTTTTACAAATCAATGGCAGCTGTTGTGTTTGTAGGAATTATAATACAAGTAGGCATAGGATTAGCTATAGGAGCGGTAGTTGCTAAATTAGTATGGGGGTCATGAGATATGCGGGGAGACCTTGTCTTGCATTATTTAGAAAGTGGAAATTATAAAAAAGCACGTGAAGTTATTCAAAACATTTTACAAGAAGACCCTTTAAATGCAGAAGCATATATTCAACTTTCAGCTATAGAATTGGAATCTGGTAATCTGAAAAAAGCAGAAGATTATGCTAAAGAAGCTCTGAAAATTGATTCTAATAATAAAGTTGCATGGGCTGTTTTAGGGCAGATTTATCACCATCAAAAAGATTATTCTCAGGCTGAGAGATGTTATTTGCAGGCTTTAAAGATAGATAATGTTTATGTAGAAGTCTTAGCTTGTTACAGCGAACTTTTAATTGAAACAGGTTTTATTGAAAAGGGCTTAGAAATTTTAAAATATGCCAAGTCTTTGGAACCCACAAATGATTTAATTTTAGAAAATGAATTTTTTGTAAATCTTTACAATAGAAATTTTGAAAAGGCTAACAAGACAATTAAAAAATTGTTTACATCTTCAGGTAAAATTGGTAGTGTATATAAATTATTAGTTTTGTATGAAGTCAATAGAGGAAACTTCAAAAAGGCGTATAATTATGCTAAGCTTGCTTGGCAAGAATATCCAAATGACCAAGATATGCTTATGGTTTTGGAGTATTTGAAAATGCTAAACTCACCTTTGCTTTATTTTAACCGCCTCTTTTTGAAATTACCATATGAATTATTTTATATCTTATTTTTGGGTGGCTTTTTGTTATTAAGTCTAATAAAAATGTATATACTGGCTGCTGTTTGGGTTACTATATTTGGCTTTATTTATATGATGATATTTGTAATGCCGATTGTATATAAATTCAGCGAATTTGTTAAAAAAGCTTTTATAGGATTATTTTGTAAAAGGAAATATTAATATTATTGCCATATTTACTTTACATATGAGTAACTAAATGAACATCCCAGAGACATTTTCTTGTCATATTAGCACTTTCGACACAGGTGCAAAGATTTTTTTGGATGATCAAACACAAAATTTTGACTTGAGTGCTATTCGCAACTTAAAAATGTTCCAGGTTATAATCTCTTTACATGAGGTGTTTTGAGAGAGATTTTTGAGTATGAGGAGTGTGCTACAAGCATTGCTATTATTAAAGCATGGAAAGATTTTATATACTGTAATTCAATCGATGAGGTAAAACAAAAACAACAAATCGGTACTTCATCTGCTAATTTGAAAGTAAAGAGGAAAAATAGACTTATAGGAAGAGAAATTCTGGTCAGAACAGAAAAATATAAGTGAATATTCTAAGCTAAATCAGATAGTTATTGATTATTTGAAAGGATTTTAATGGCAATTTAAGTATGAGAGCAACTCATAGATTAAAATTTTGTTTGATATCAAATAAGATATTAATCCTTGCACACCAAACAAATGTATGGTATAATCAAATCAATAGTTAATTTTAAATCTGGAGTATGATGTTGCAATGAGGACTCAAATTACTTTTTTTCGCCAAAAAGTTGTGCCCATAGTGAAATGGGCGGGTGGTAAAAGGCAGATAATAAAGAGTTTACTTGAAAAACTGCCAAGCCATTTTTCCACATATTATGAACCTTTTTTAGGTGGCGGAGCACTTTTGATAGAGCTTTATAATAGAGGAATTTTAAAGAATGCTGTTGTTTCGGATATTAATCTTGAACTCATAAACCTTTACACTGCAATTAAAAATTGTCCAGATGAGGTAGTTTACTATATTAAAAATTTGGATTTTAAAAACACCGAAGACAATTATTATAAGGCAAGAGAACTTTACAATTCTATTAAAATAAAAAATATGAGTACAATTGAAAGTGAAAACTTACTCAAAGCAGTGTTATTGCTCTATTTGAACAGACACTGTTACAATGGGCTTTACAGAGTGAATTCAAAAGGCGAATTCAATGTTCCTTTTGGAAGATATAAAAATCCTAAAATGCCAACCAGTGAAGAAATATTTGCCTTTTCAGAAATGCTACGATCTGTTGAAATTTTACATGCAGACTTTGAAGAAGCAGTGAAAAAAGCTTCTGAGTTTGATTTTATATATTTCGATCCTCCATACATGCCTGTGTCCAAAACAGCTAATTTTACTGATTACACAGTTGCAGGTTTTTCAAAAGAGGAACAAGTAAGACTGAAAAATGTTTGTGATAACCTGAGCAAAAAGGGTTGTTTTGTTATGGTAAGCAACTCAGATTCAGAGTTTATAAGAGATCTTTATAGAAATTACAACATTGAGGTAATAGAGGCAAAAAGGCTCATTAATTCAAGTGCGGAGAAAAGGATTGGCCATAAAGAAGTTATTATAACTAATTACTGAAAAGAAGGTGTTATTGTGTCGCCTGGTGGAAGAGGTACTTGGACAGGGAAGGTTCATGAAAAATTGATTCAACAAGCATTGTTATAAAATTACCCTGGTGCGTTTAAAGAACAAGTTGTGGTTGGCAATGATCTCTTTGGGAATAAATATAAAGCTGATTTTGTTTTAAATGACGAGATAATTATGAGTGCTAAATGGCAGCAAACACGCGGGACCGCAGAGCAAAAAATAGTTTATGAGATAATCACCTTGGTTAAAATTTTAAAGGAAAATCCAAAGTATAAAAAAGCTTATATTATAATTAGTGGAACAGGATATACTAAGAAAGCAAAAGATTTTTATTTAAATCAAAAACATGTTGACTATATAAAAGAGGGGAACTTGGTAGAAATAATATCTTTTGAAGATTTTGTCAAAAGATCAAATTTAAAATTACTGTAAAAGTAGAGAGATATTAAAAAACTCAAAAGGGCTAAATGCGAATCTGTCAGTGCCTTAGCCCTTTTCCATTTTAACCTGTGCCTCATACCAGTCAACAAACTGCTTAGCTGTTCTTGCTGAACGGCCGTTGTAATTCATCTCCCACTGCAGAGCAAGCCTGTGAAGCTTTTCTGTAATCTCAATTCCTCTTTTCTTTGCAATCTCATCAACAATTGCAAGGTATTCTTGCTGGGTTGGGGATGGGTATGTGACCACTATTCCAAACCTGTCAGCAAGAGAAAGTTTTTCATCTAAAGTGTCGTTAAAGTGCACTTCATCATCAGAAAGACTGCTTCTGTCGCTAAACCTTTCTTTTACTAAGTGTCTTCTGTTTGAGGTTGCATATATCACAACATTTTGGGGCATTGCCTCTAAAGACCCTTCTAAAATGGCTTTTAGTTTGGTATAATTTTCCTCAATGTCTTCAAAAGACAAATCGTCTACAAAAATTATGAATTTAAGCGGGACATCTCTTAAGATTCTAATTAGCCTCGGAAAAGTGTAAAGTTGGTCTTTGTACACCTCAACAATTCTCAAACCCATGTGATGAAACTCGTTCAAAAGCGCCTTTACAGTTGATGACTTTCCAGTTCCTCTGCTGCCATAAAGCAGGATATTGTTGACTCTTTGACCATTTAAAAACGCTAAGGTGTTTTCAACAACAATCTTCTTCTGCCTGTCAATATTTACAAGGCTATCTAATCTTATTGGGTCTAAGTTCTCAATGCCAATTAGCTTCTTGCCATCCCATGAAAAACCTTTGTATTTTGCAAAGATTCCAAAGCCATTTTGCCTGTGAAATTCTACAAGCTCCTCAATTAAACTGCTCCAGCAAGTTTTTTTTAAAAATTTTTCAATGATGGTTTTTGTAGAATTATCAATGATGTTGTGCAATATGGTATTTGTGCCTTTGAGCTCTAAAAAACTTTCAGCTAAAAAGTTTGGCAAGGCAGCAGATTCTTTTAAATAATCTTTTATCTCTTTTGCAGAAAAGTTTGATATAAACTCAAGGCAGTCTAAATCATAAGCTGCAGCTTTTTTAAGACTTTCATCTATTGCTCTGTTGTTAATACTATTTGCTGCTAATTTCGTAAAAGTATTTTCGCTAAAGAGAATTTTCTCAATAATGTATTCCTTTAAACTACAGCCTTTACCAGCTTCTAAAAGATTGTAATAAACTGTGCTATAAAGATTTACAATTCTTGCAAAATCCTGATTTCCATCGTCGATGTAGCAGATAAGATTGTACAGCTTTTCAAGAACATTATCATGAATAAGGTTTCGATAGACTTTTAGGTTTTCAAAACACAGTCTGTAGAGCTTTATTTTCTCATTCATCACTGTTATATCTCCTTTTGTCTATAAATTAAATCTTTTGTAAAGTTTTTAAGTCAGTTATGATCTATTGTCTTTTAATTTTATTTTAGGACAACAGATGTCTTTTGAAAAGCTTTTTATTCAAAATAAGTATTTATGTTTTTTTAACTTCGCATAAAATTTGAACTTTTTTAGAAAAGCGGTTTGAATATAATAAGAAATTAGCTACAATTTTCCCTTTCTTGTTCAAGTCATTTGGCAGCATGACAGGTTTGTCTTAAACGGGCGTAGTACACTTCCTATCGGAGTATATAAAAATTCCTGCGAAAATTGAAAATAACACAAAAGAAAGGAGGTGAGTTTAATAAAATGTAAGTTTAAATGTTTCTTGAAAAAGTTGAAGTAAAATTCAAAACAACAACATGAATATCTATGGTATAATAAAATTTCGAAGGAGTGTGATAGTTTGGCAAATGTTTTTTTGTTTTTTATAGGATTCATAGGGGGAATAGCAAGTTTACTTTTGTATCTGAAATTTCATTTTCCAAAACTTTCAAAAAAATCTTCTATCAAGCTTGTACCAACTGCAAGGTCATTTGATGAGCTAAAAGAGATGTTCAGTGCTACAAAAGAAGATGTAGAAAATGAGCTAAACAGCTATTTAGAGTTTTCCACAATTGAAAAAGGAAAAAAACTTGCTGAGAAAATATTTTGCCATGTGACAGTGTGTTTGGGGATACTTGCTTCTTTGGAAAGATTTGGCGTAAATCCAAATGAAGTTTTAGAAGAGTTGAAGAATGAAAATATAGTTCGAGAAGAGCGCAAAAGATAAAGAAACTAATAACAATGACAAGATTGCTGGAGCTGTCCAAGCAGATGAATAGGCAGCTCCATTTGTTTTATACAGCTAACTTACTTCTTGTTATTTTTGATATATTGCATCATAGAGTTCAATCAAAATAAAATTTTCTTTACATCACATGATCAAAAAGTCATAATAATCTTGAGGTGAGATTTATGCCTAAGCAAACGTTTTTGAACCTTCCAGAAGAAAAGAGGAAGCTTATAACAGATACGTTAATAAAGTACTTTTCACAAAAACCTTATCATGAGGTTGATATATCAGATATTGCAAAAGAGTGCAAAGTTGCAAAAGGGAGTATGTACCAGTATTTTGAAAACAAAAAAGACATGTACTTTTATACAATAGAGGTTTCTTATCAGAGGTTTTTAAGTCTTCTTGAAAGCCTTAATATGGGGCGTATAAATATTTTTGAGTACTATGAAAATTCGTTAAATAGTGTATGGCTTGCAATGAAAGAACTAAAATATGAATACATGCTTATAGAAAGAGCGTTTTTTTCACATGATGCCCCTTTCAAAGATGAAGTAAATGAGAGATTTTTAAAACAGTCAAGAGATTTTTTGATAAAAGTTATAAAATACAACCAAGAAAAAGGGATTATAAGAGATGATATTGATGCGACCGTAATTGCCATATTTTTAGAAGGTGCAGGCTTCTATATGAAAAAGTTTATAATAGAACAAGCTCTGCAAAATATGTCAACTACACTTGAGATTGATATAGAATACTTCAAAAAGGCTATGTCGCAGTTTTGGACACTATTAAAAGAAGGAATTGGGAAAAAGTAAAAATATAAATATGACTTGACAGTCATATGACCAATGAGTCATAATATATAGTAGTAATATAAAAAATAAGGGAGATGAATCTAAGTGTTTGTGAAGGTTGAGAATCTTTCAAAGGTCTACAGGATGGGCCAAAATACAATCAAGGCGCTCGATGAAGTTAGTTTTGAGCTCGAAAAAGGAAAAATCTACACTGTGATAGGGCCATCTGGGTCAGGTAAAACAACGCTTTTTAACATCATTGGCGGGCTTGACAGGGCAGATGAAGGCAGAGTTTTTGTAGATAGAAAAGAGATAACTGCAATGGATCAAAAAAGGCTTTCTGAGTACAGGCGCGACTATGTGGGTTTTGTATTTCAGTTTTTTAACCTCATAAATGGTCTTACGGTATATGAAAATGTGCTCTCAAGTGCACATCTTAGCAAAAATCCCTTGGATATTGATATGGTATTAAAAATGATGGATGTCTATTCTGAAAAGGACAAATTTCCTTTTGAATTGTCTGGCGGACAGCAGCAAAGGGTGGCAATTGCAAGGGCAGTTGTCAAAAACCCTGCATTGATTTTGTGCGATGAGCCAACAGGTGCTCTTGACTATGACAGCAGCAAACTTGTGTTAAAACTTTTAGAAGATGTAAATAAAAAGTTTGGTACAACCATTTTGATAATTACACACAACCTTGCAATTTCTAAAATGGCAGATGCTACGTTGAGGCTGAGGTCAGGTAGACTTGTAGAATTTTCAAAAAATCCTCAAAAGATTTCTGCTCAAGAGGTGACATGGTGATGGTCATCAAAAAAATTCCCCTGCGAGTAATCAAGAGAGAGTTTTTACAGTTCTTTTCTATAATGCTGCTTGTTGCTATTGCCACAATGACATATACACTTTTTGCTGTGTCAATGCAGGATATAGATTACAACTATGAAATGTTCAAAAACAGATACAATCAGGAAGATGGGAATTTTATTACTGCAAAAGAGGTTGATATAAAACTTCTACAAGAAAAATTTAAAATTAATGTAGAACAAAGGTTATTTACTGATGTCCAAAATGACCATTTTACCTTAAGAGTTTTTTCAGTGCCAAAAGAAATAAACAAACCATATATAGAAAAAGGCAGAATGCCATCAAAAGGCGAAATACTCATAGACCCTGCTTTTTACAAAAAACACAAACTCAAAATAGGGTCAGTGCTGACTGTCGGTAGAGAAAATTTCAAGGTTTCAGGCATTGCTTATCTTCCAGATTATATTTACATCATTAAAAATGACCAAGACTTACTTCCTGACCCTGAGCATTTTGGTTTTGCTCTTATAAATGAAGATGAGATGAGAAGACTTTTCAACATTTTTCCTGTTCATTATTATTGTTTCAAAGGTAAAGTTGAAAACATTGACAAGTTTAAAGAGTTTTTAAATAACAACTGGGGGCTTTTGAAATTTGTACAAAGAGATCAGAATCCGCGAATAACGTATACAGAGATAAAAGTTAAAAATGCAAAGAACTTAACTTTGCCACTCAGTCTTTTTATAATTCTTGTATCATCTTTTATACTCTTTATTGTCATGCGAAGGGTAATAAATACTATGCATGCTGAAATTGGTACAATCTATTCAATGGGATATACACAAAAAGATGTACTAAAAGTCTTCATGAGGTTTCCACTTTATATTTGGCTTTTTGGTTCTATCTTCGGTGTTGTACTTGGAGTTATTGAAGCATCTCCTTTTGCACAGTTTTACAGGTCATATTTTGCATTACCAAAGATAAAGTCAATTTTGCCATGGCAGCACATATTTGTTGCGATGCTTCTCCCAGCCATATTTATATTTCTTTCAGGTTACCTTGCAATCAAGAACTTTTTCAAGCTCACAATTGTTCAGATGCTTCACGGCGTTGATGAAATAAAATTTGGCAAGCTTCCTTCAATAAAGTTTTTTGACAGATTTGAGTTTGGAACAAGGATTATGCTAAAATATGGCTGGCGTCATATTGGCAGGGAACTAATTTTGGCAGTTGGGATAATCTTTTCAACAATCCTTATGATGTATGGTATGACTGCAAAAGATTCGATCATAACTGCAATAGAAAGAACATATGAGAAAAATTTTAAGTACAATTATCTTTATTCTTTGAATTCTTCTTCTGCCCATCCTGAGATTAAGTTAAAAGCTACATCTGAGCCGTACAATATTTTGTCTTTTGACATTGAAGGGACAAAACTGAGTATTACAATTTACGGTATTAAAAGTAACTCAGATATGATAAAACTGTATGATGAAAAAGGAAAAGAAATCTCTGTGTCAAGTGAGCTTATCATAACCAAACCTCTTGCAAGCAAACTTGGTATTGGCGAAGGAGATAAGATTAAACTAAAAAACAAATTTACAGGCAAAGAATATACTTTAAAAGTGAAAAAAGTTGCCAACCTTCCTGTTGGGAACAATGGGTATATGGAACTTGAAAGTTTTAATAAGCTTTTTGGATATAGCAGTGGAGAGTATATTGGGATATTCTCAAAAGAAAAGTTGGAAATTCCACAGAGCTTAATTTTTGAAAGTTACACAAAATCTGAGCTTGTAAATACAATAAAGGCATCTGCTGGCGATTTATCAAAGACTATAGGTGTGATGGCGCTAATTGCTGCTGTGCTTGCTCTTTTGATTGTGTATGTTCTGTCTACTTTGACTTTAAATGAAAACAAGAAAAATATAGGAATTTTAAAAATGCTGGGGCACAGTGAAAGAAGTATTTTTAAAATGATTCTCGGTTTTAACTATATTTCGTTTTTAATAGGATTTGTTGCAGGAATTCCACTATCTAAAATTACAATGGATGGGCTTATGAGCACAGTGACAAAAGATATAGATTTTGCAATGAGCCTTGATTTGAGCGTGCAGAGTGTATTGTCTACATTTGTAATACTTCTTTTAGTCTTTCTAATTTCAAGGTTTTTGGCAAGGCAGAAAATAGCAAGGGTAATGCCGGTTGAGATATTAAAAGGGCAGCTTGATTGATGTCAAAAGGGCTGGCTTGCAAGAGAAAAAAGCTCAGCCCTTTTTGTTATGTCAAGTCCTTTTTGTCAAACCTTTTAATTGTTAAATACATTAAAGCAAATACGTACAAAAACCAATATATTCTCATGTATATACTATTTTTTGATATTCCTGCAAATGGGTCAATAGTTGAAAAGTCAATCAAATTGGATTTAAAAAGAATATTTGCCATCTCACGATAAATATTGTCAGTTGGCAAGATCAAGCTTGATACAATACCAATTGTCTGAAGTGTTGTTGATGCCTTTGAAAAATCTGCTATTGCATAGCCAATCTGTTCCAAAAAACCTCCTATCATTGCAAATCCAAACAGAAGTACAACAAGTATACCAGTTGCAAGGGTTGAGAACAATGTGCTGAAAAATGTTGTAACTGTCAAAAGGACTATAGCAATTAATTCAAACAAAAGCCATCCCAAAACTACCTGTGATATTGTGTGATCAATTGAAAATCCTAAAGTCTTGTTGATAGTGTAGATGCAAAAGAATATTGCAGTTGAATATAAAGTTATAAAAATCAAGGCACCTAAGTACCTCGCAAGCACATATTTCCAACGTGCAATTGGACGAACAATGATTGTGTGCACATTGTAATTTTCAATCTCAGACGAAATTATACCTGATGTTGCGAACACAACCAAAAAAGCAACCATCAGATGTGAAAAGTAAAACCCAAGCGATGAAAATACAGTAACCTGCTGCATTGCAAATGTCATCATGCCTCTTTGCTGCTTTAGATTTTCTGCTATTTCTTTTAAGCCCCAACTGTACAGAAACAAAAAGGCTGCTGACATCAAAATTGTAATCAAAAATATTTTCTTTCTCACAAATTCTTTAAAAGAGTATCTTATTATTGCCGCCATCAGAAAAACCCCTCTCCTATAACCTGCAAGAACACATTTTCAAGCTCTTGGGATTTTTTAACTTCGTATATCTTATAACCACTTTTCACAAATTCCTCAACAAGGATGGGTATGTCTTCATACGAAGAAAGTTCTACCTCTAAGGTATTTTGCAAATGAGTCAAGACATTTATATTTTTCAAACTCATAATTTCAAATAATTTGCTATCTACTTTATCCAGCACAAAAGTTACCTTTAAGGCTTTTCTTGTCAGCTCATCAATTGTACCCATCGCAAAGATATACCCTTTGTTGATTATAGCAACCATGTCGCAAACCTTTTCGACCTCAGACAAAAGGTGTGAGTTTAGAAACACTGCTGTTCCTTGGTTTTTTAATTCAATTATTATATTTCTCACATCAATTCTGCCAATTGGGTCAAGTGCAGAGGTTGGCTCATCTAAGAATATTATCTCAGGTCTGTTTAACATACTCACTGCAAGTCCAAGCCTCTGCTGCATCCCTTTGCTAAACCACCTTATCTTTTTGTCTTTGTGTTCAATTATACCTACCTTTTCAAGCAGAGAATAAATCTCATTTTTGTAGTTTTTCATTCTTAAAAGCTGGCAGTGAAATTCCATAACCTCATAAGCTGTCATCCAGTCAGGGTATTTAAAATTTTCAGGAAGATAGCCTATTTTTGATTTAATAACAATATCATCAAGAGGTTTCCCAAGCAAAAAAGCCTTTCCCCTTGTGGGTCTCAAAAGCCCCACAAGGGTTTTTACAAGTGTACTTTTTCCAGCACCATTTGGACCTAAAAGCCCAAACACCATAGGTTTTTCTATTTCAAGGTTTATATTAAAGCACCCGTTTTTAGACGAATATTCTTTTGTAAGGTTTTCTGTTTTCAGTATCAAGTATCATCCCTGCCTTTTTATTTTTCAGTTATTTTAGCAAATTTGCAAATTCAAGAAGCTTTTGCTCGGAGGTAGACTCTGCTTTAATATATTTTACACTATTATTGTGGTCCACCCATACGATTGTCCTATCATTAGGATTGTTTTTAAGGTAGACAACCAGTCCGTCATTGCCTCCAATTTTAATTTTCCTATAATCATACAGATCCTTGTTCACAGGTACAGGGAGTGTTGAAAGAGGGTCTTTGATTGAAAGAAGCTGAGACCTTATATTGTTTGGAACAAACGGTAAGTTTGCTATTGTTTCATATATTTTAACCTCATCTAATTCAACTGGGGTTGTTAACTTTGGAGTTTTTACAATTCCTATTTCTAATGAGGGTATCATATATACAGTGCCTTTTTTGGACTCTTCAGAATTTTTTACAGGATAGAACATTAAATTAAGTGCACCTTCCATAGTAAGCACAAACTCTTTTTGGTCAAGTGTTTGAGGTAGCAGGGTTTTGGAGCCAAGTGATTTTAAGAGCTGGTTTACTTTGTCAATGTCAAGTTTAAATTTTAATTCTATATTTGGATTCTCGTTTATCATCATACTCTTGATATTTTCTTTTTGCCAAAGATAAGCTATTTCATCGGGATTTATATTGTATTTTTTAAAAATGTTCTTTGCAGATTCAAATTCAGTTGAGTTTAATGATTCCACATATATGCTATTATTTTCTGAGCTTTTAAAATCAATTTTTCCAAATTGTTTTAAATCAATCGTGGAATTAGCATTAATTTGCTGAAGCTTGCTTTCAATTTCCTGAAGGTCGGAAATAGTAATTGCAACTGGCTCTATGGACGAAGCTCTGAAAATTTTCAAAGCATCTGACAAAGCCTTTCCAAATGGTGTAAATATTATGCTGACTAAAAAGACAAGTGCTAAAGCTGCTGCAAGAATAATCTTTCTATTTTTGTTAAGCATACCCAATAACCCTCCCTTTTTGTTATTTGCGCTTAAATTGTGGATTTTTTGCATTTTCGTAGATACAAACTCATCTGTCTCCTTCAGTTCATTGTAGAGTTTTCTGCACTTTCTGCACACAAGAAGATGTTTTTTTATTTGCAAACTTTCTTCTTTAGAAAGCACCCCATCAATGAGCTCTTGGAGCTTTCCTTCGCTATAGCACATCAAATATCACTCTCCTTCCCCCTCTTCATATATTTTTCTGAACTTCCTTTGAGCTCTTGCAATCATAGTGCCAACAGAATTCGGGTTTATATTCATAATCTTTGCTATCTCTTCATATGTATATCCGGAGTATTTCAAAATTAGTAGCTCTCTTTGTTCCTCAGGCAGTTTTTCAAGTGTCATTTTGACTTGAAGTATTTCAATATCATCTTCTGGGGCTTGAGAAAAAAGCAGATACTTTTCTCCGAAAGTAGTTCTTTTTTGCGATTTTAAGTAGTTTATTGCAAGATTTTTTGCAACAGTAATAAGCCATCCTTGGATATTATCCTCGCGAGGGGGATTTTTAATGAGCTTGTAGAAAACCTCCTGAGTAATGTCTTCTGCCTCTTTTGAACTTTTCAGCGTAAATAGCAGGTAATTTAGCACCTTTTGATAGTATTTAGAGTAAATCTGCTCGAAGTCCAGCGACTCAAAACCCCCTTTGTTTTTTTGTTTTCTAATATTATAAACAATTTAAAAACAGGATTTGTGACATGTTTTAAAAAAGAATATTAAGATATTTTTTAAAATTTCTGCATGCTAATTTATAATGTATTTGATATACTGCTGACGAAATAAAAGATAAAAAAACTGCAAAGAGAGTCTTTGTGAAAGGATGATGAGATAGCTATGAAGATAAGCAAATCTATAAAAGAAGCAATGTTAAATGGAGTAAAAATTATTAAAGAACATATTAGCGGGGAAGATATTTATAGTGCTTTGCCTGAATCAGACAGATTTGAAATTGAGTTTTGCATAGAAATAGAAAAAAGTGGTTATTACAATCTATATTTGAATTATAAAATAGAAAAGTACACAAAAGCTGTCTATCTCGTAGATATAGATGGATTGTGTCATGGCGATATTAGATTGCATTCTGAATCGGGTGAAGTTTCAAAAATGAAGATTGGGAGGGCCTTCTTGGAAAAAGGTCAGAAAAAAATCAAAATTTATGGTGGCTGGGGAGTAGCTCACATATATGCAATTGAACTTGAAGAAGATAAGTTGCAAAATTACAGTGCTCCTTCATTTGATCTTTCAAACAAAAATGCCTCTGATAAATGCAAAAAATTGATGGAATATTTTTCAAAGATTTATAGCAAGGCAATTATTGCAGGCCAGCACACAAACACAGCACCAGGACCAGAAATTGCATATTTAGAATATCAAACAGGCAAAAAACCAGCTCTTCGTGGTTTTGATTTTCTAAGTTATACAAGACAAACCATTACTAATAATATGACCTACGATGCAATGTTTGAAGTAATTTTAAATAAAGGCTCTGTTGAAGAATCAATTAAATGGCACAAGGATTTAGGAGGAATTGTTACATTTTGCTGGCATTGGTTCTCTCCAATAGGAGGCAACGATAAGACTTTTTATACAAAAAACACCGATTTTGATATTGAGGTTGCTCTTTGCCCTAATACTGAAGAAAACAAAATGCTGATGGAGGATATATATGAAATTGGCAAGTGGATGAGAATCATGGCAGATGCAGATGTTCCAGTTATTTTCAGACCATTACATGAGGCTGATGGCAGATGGTTTTGGTGGGGAGCAAAAGGGTGTGATGCTTACAAAAAGCTTTACTATCTTTTGTATGATATATTTACTAATCACTTTAAATTAAACAATCTCATATGGGTTTGGAATGCACCACATCCTGATTGGAGAATAGAAAAAGACTACTATGATGTTGCAGGGGTTGACTTTTATGCCCCGGCCCAAAACTATGGTCCTCTTTCATTTTGGTATGATTATGTCTTTGAGCTAACAGAAGCTAAAAAACCCATAGCTTTGACAGAAAACGGACCAATTCCTGACCCAGATGTTTTGCAAAACACAAAAACTTATTGGCTTTGGTTTATGCCTTGGTGGGGCGGATTTGCAACTGATGGCAAAATTAATTCGTTTGAACATCTGAGAAAGGTTTATAATCATCCTTATGTTATAACACTGGATAAATTCGACTTATTTAGAAGATGAAAAAAATTAAAAATCAAGACTGCCATTTGAAAGAGGTCATTTCATATGTTCTGGAGTGAACGGGCAGCCTTGAAATTTTGTTATAACTGGGATTTTAAACTTTTGACTTTAAGTAGCTACTTTTCTAATACCAGAAAAGAAAAGTTATTTACATTTTGAAAAATTCCTTCTATGTCAAAATCAGTTTTTAAGTTTTGTAAATTGTATCCATAGTTTATATCTTGAAGTTTAAGATTCAAAACATCTTTTGCAAAAATCCATGGAATTTTATTCATGTAATCAGGGAAAGGTGGGCATTTGTTTGGGAGAATGTCAATTCTTTTGCCAAAAAGTGGTCTGTTTTTGCCAAATCTAAGGTATATATCAATACTTTTAAGTGAAATATTTCGGATATTATTATCTTTGCCATAGATTAAAATTCCATTTTCCGAATAAGCTTTTATATTGGAAATAGAGATATCTTCAATAAAATTACCTTCTTCAGGGGAAGTAATTCGTTGTGGTAATAACCAATTTGGTAGTAATCTTCAATATTGTTGGTTGCTTTGATTACAGCACCTTCTTCCAAATATAGGGTTACATTAGATTTTAACCTTATAGGGCGACTCAAATAAATTCCAGCAGGTATAACTACAACTCCACCACCATTTTCAAAACAGGTGTCAATGGCCTTTTGTATTGCCTCTGTACAAAAACTCACTCCATCTCCTTTTGCTCCAAAGTCAGTTACAATTATTCTCAAGAGTGTACCTCCTATTACTTTAGTTTTATACATTTAAAATAACCTAAAAAATCACTAAAATCCTCTCAATAATTTTGAGAAAATGTTAGACTTTGATGGTTGTAAATAACAGTGATTAAACATATTGTAACAAACGATAAAGAAGGGCATAAAGCCCTCCTTACAATCCCTATAGTGTTTGAGAAAAAAAGTTACTTTATCCACTCAACTACATTCCAGTTTCTTTCAGGTACTGTTTGAGGATAATTTTCAGTGTATCCTAAAGCAATTGCCCATAAAGGTTTGTATCCCTCAGGGATTTTCAGAAGTTTTATATAATCTTGTGCTTTTGGACTTGAAAAAAGTATCCCGACAAATCCTATCCAGCACGTTGCCAAACCGAGAGATTTTGCAGCAAGAAGGATGTTTTGGGTTGCAGCTGCACAGTCAATCTGGGCAGATTGACTATTTTCTTTTCCTGAAACAATTATAGCCATTGGGGCATTGTGGAAAACGTTAAAATCTTCTTTTAATGCGAATTTCTTTAAGTTTTCATCAGAAGACTGAAGCATAACATTTCTTATTTCTTGATTCATTTTGTTTAAAATATCAAGGTTTTGAACCACTGTAAAAAACCATGGCTGACCATTTACAGCAGATGGAGCAAAGATTGCAGCTTCAAGAAGAGCTTTTATTTTTTCCTCTTCGACCTGGTTTGATAAAAACTCTCTTACACTTCGACGTTCTTTAATTGCTTTTATTACTTCATTCTCAAACATACTGCTCATTTTACAAACACTCTCCTTTCGCAAGAAATTTCAAGAAGATTTAGTTTTCTAATTTCAAAACTCTAAAACTTGTTGGTTCTAAGTTGATTTCGTATATATTCTCATTTTGTGATACCAAAGAAGGTTTGAACTCAAAATTTCTCAAAGCATCCATAAGTTTTTTGTCTTTTATCTTAAGGTGCACATTTACTTTACATCTATAAGGCAAGAAAGACTCTATTATAAAGGTGTCATTGCTATATGCAAAAATGGCTATCTTTCCCTCGGCTTCAATGTAAAAATCAAAATTTTTCATAAATACCTTTCGAACTTCTGTCAAGACTTCAGGTGGGTAATTGTAAATGTCAGAATAGTTTTCGGGTACAGTCAACGTGTAAATAGTCCCTTTGCCATAAGAGTCTTTCATCAGAATAGGAAAGTTGTTTTCACCTGAGATTGCGACAATCTCTTGCCATGACGCATTTGTCCTGTGCTCTAAGACAGGAATTAGTATTTCTTTTTTACCATATACATACTTTGAAAATGAACAGACTTCTGTTTTGATAGCAAATAAGTTTGTAAAAACCTTTTTGTCTGTTACTCTTACAGAGGTCAAATCTTCAATTCCTTTTCCCTGCATGGATTTTAAAAAACCGGAGGTCATTATTATGCCTTTCCCAGCTAAGAGATGATTTTTAAGCTTCTTAATGATACCTTTGTCATTTGTACAGTCAGCTGTGATAAAAACAATATCACTGTTTTCAGAAAAATGGGGTGTAAGTTCAAATGGTATTCCAACCATTCCTAAGTAGTCATAAATGTGGTCTTCACCGTATGAATTAAATGGATGGTAAACAGGAATTCCTATAGGATTTTCAATGTATTTACAAATCTCATCAAGATGACGCAGCTGCAGCCCAAGTGCTGGGACAAATACAGAGTTTCTCAGGCGTGAAAAGTCAAACAAGGTAATTTCTTTTGCTTTTGCAAATACAGTTAAATTTGCTTGTTCAAGATAGCTACCAATGTTGTATAGGCAGTCTAAAGCATCAAACCAGCCACCAAGGTTTTTGCCTGGCTTTAGATTTTCAAACCATCGCAAAAGTGAATAGCTTGCATACCTTGGAAGATGCTGTTGTGTATAAGCAGGGTCGCGGGTTTCTGTACCTGTATAAGTATAATCAAAAATCTCTACCTGAGTTTGAGGGTTGTAACCTGTTTCTTGATAAGACTCTATCCAATTTGGATATTTGATTATTAATTTTACATCTGGCTTAACACTTTTTGCAGCCTTTATTACATACTCTCTTGAAACCTCTGTCATTAAATTTAATCTAAATTCGCTCCAGCTAAGATTTCCTTTTGCTTTAATGCAAGATGGGCATGTGCAGGCAGTGAAGAAAAAGTCATCTAAAATGATCTCATCAAACAAAGAAGCTGTATATTGAACAATCTCTTTTAACTTGTCTAAGTGTTTTTGATTTGTGTAACAGAAAGTATTAAAGATTCTATAATAATCAAGCTCTTCATTTTCAAATATCACAGTTGCAGTAATACCACCAGAAGTTTTGATATTTTCCCTCTCAAAAAACTCTTTAATTTTAAGCATATTCTCTCTTGGAATGGTATCTGCACCTCTGTGTGTCTCAAGATATACCTTTGAGATGTCTAAGTGTCTTTTGAAAAAATCTAAATCTTTTTCAAGTGTTTCAAGTTCCACATTTTTTAAAAATCCAGCAGGGCAGTATATTGCCAGTTTAAAGTTTTTGTATGCCATTTGCAAAAACCTTCCTTTCAGAATTTGAGTAAATCGATTACAAGGAATATTATACTACTTAAAATTTTCATTACAATCTTTTTTAGTTAAAATAAAAGACAATTACTTTTTCAATAGAAATAATGGACTGCCGATAGCATCAGCTCAGGCAGTCCTTAGTTTCTTTTCCAATTATCATAGCTTTTTCAAATGCCTCTTTTACAATATCTACACAACACTTTCCAGTAGGATTGTTTATCTCACATTTGCAATCTTTCATTGCACCAGTGATTTTACATACTTCACTGAAAGTTTCTGCACCTTTTTTCAAAACAGCATCCATAATATCTTCTTCTGTAACCTTGCCACAATAGCATACATACTTGGGATTTGCATCTTTTTTAAGCCAGATTGGTACCTTTAACTGATATTTGTAAAAAACATTTTCGCCTTTATAATATCCTACATCACACTCTGGGTTTGTGCACAAAAAATAATCTTCGTTTCCTACTTGGGACAAATACTCATCTAAAACTATATGCTTTACAGTAAAGTTCTTGACAAGCATTCCCTGGTGCTTACAAATAGGACAAACTTGAGAAAAATGTTCGATAGAGGTGCTTTCGCAGCATGAGCAACTTAAATTTGTACAGCAATTCACTTTCTATCTCTCCTTCTTTAGAACTTTTACAATCTCTCCAATAAACATTCTATGATAATCTTTTGCAGGGTAATAGTTGTCAATGCTTTTATCAAGGAAATTCTCAGGGATTATGTCTTGAAAATAAATCTTTTTGCAAACCAAAACAAGGTTAGCCTCGTCAAAAAACACTGTTTTGAACTCTTCATCTTCTTTAGGGGTGAGCTTTGCCATCTCAACCTTATTAACATCTTTGCCAGAATATTTCCCACAAATTTCAAGAGCTGATCTATACTCCTTATCAAAAAACGAAAGTGTAAAGAATTCATTTTCTTCAACAAACTTTCTTGTAAACCTCTGGGGTCTTATTACACAAAAGGCAACAGGCTTTTCCCAAATATAGCCAAGGCTTCCCCAGCTTGCAGTCATTGTGTTAAATGATTTGATGTTCCCTGCTGTAATGAGCATCCACTCTTTTCCAATTAGAGTAAAGGGATTAAAATTGAGGTCTTCAATTTTGACCATTTTGTGTGCCATGAAAAATCACCTCGATAGAAATTTTGAAATTCTTAGGAGTTTTGGATTGTCCTCTAAAACTTAAATATACTACAATGAATTTTAGTTTTCAAAGCATATCGCCCTCAAAATTCGGTAAATATATGAATTATAACTATCTTCTTTATTAAATGTATTAAATATTTTGTAATGATAAAAGAATAAAAGTACAATAGTGATTAATGAAAGAGATGCAGTTTCAAATATTCTTCTTGACCAAGAAAGAAAAATCTGTTATTATATAATTGAAAATGATTTTCAATTAACACAAAATATCAATTACAAATTGTTTTCAAAAAACAAAGAGTACTATGTTGAATATCATGAGAGGTGATCAGCTTTGACGCTGGATATGATTTCAAAAGACAAGGAAGTTATAATAAAGAGCATAAAAAGCAAAACCGCACGTGTGTATGCTTTGAGATTTGGTATAAATGAAGGAAGCAAAGTAAAATGTGTAGCTAAAATAAATAATGGTCCTATTATTCTCAGGAAAAATCACCAAGAGATTGCAATAGGAAACGGTCTTGCTAAGCAAATTGAAGTTGAGACTCAAAAGTAGAAAGGGGCTTGATACATTTGAACTGTCACTGTGTTCAAGAGATGCTAAATATTCCAGATGACAAAGAGGTAATAGCACTTGTTGGAAATCCTAATGTTGGAAAGTCAGTTATTTTCAATAGATTGACAGGAAGATATGTAGAAGTTTCAAACTATCCTGGCACAACTGTAGATGTTAATTATGGATTTTACAAGGATTATGTTATTGTCGACACACCAGGCGTTTATGGAATTTCTTCTTTCAATGATGAAGAAATTGTAACGCGTGATATTGTGCTGAATACTCAAAAGGTTATAAATGTGGTTGACAGTGTTCATCTTGACAGAGATTTATTCTTAACACAGCAGCTTATTGATTACCAAAAAGAAGTCATAGTTGTGCTTAACATGGTTGATGAGGTTGAGAAAAACAATATCACAATTGACATAGACAAACTAAAAGAAAGCCTTGGTGTTGAAGTGATAGTAACATCTGCAAGCAAAGGAATTGGTATTGACAAGTTGAGAGAAGCCATAGACAAAAATCTTTTTAAAAAGGGCAAAATCACACCTAATTTAGAAAAGATTTTAGAATCTGAAGGAAAGAAATTTTCTTGGGAAAGCCTTGCCGAAGCTGAAAATGTATTCAGTTCATCAGTATCTGAACTTCAAGAAAAGATATACGCTTTGAGGCGCACCTATGTGGATGAGATATTCAATAAAACTGTCAAGTTTGATACCAAAAACCTTGAGTTTAAAAACAAACTAAGTCGAATTCTTATAAATCCAGTCACGGGAATTCCTATTTTATTTGCCACTTTGTATATTATGTATTATTTTATGGGAGTACTTGTTGCACAAAAACTGGTTGACTTTACTATGAATACAGTAATGGGAGAATATTATCTTAGCTATGTAAAAGGTATTATAGAAAAGTTTGTTTCAAATACATTTTTAGAAAAGATTATTGTTGGCAATTATGGAATACTTTCTATGTTTCCAATCATCTTTTTGGGATTGCTATTTCCCCTTGTTATAGCTTTCTACCTTTTTATGAGTATATTAGAAGACAGCGGTTATCTTCCCAGAATTGCAGCGCTTGTTGACAGAGTGTTCAATAAAATAGGTTTAAATGGAAGGGCGATAATTCCTATAATTTTGGGATTTGGCTGTGTTACAATGGCAACAATGACAACAAGAATATTAGGGTCAAAAAGAGAAAGGATCATTACTATGTTTTTGCTGGGACTCACAATACCATGCTCTGCTCAGCTTGGGATAATCAGTGGGCTTATTTCAAGACTTGGCTTTTGGTATCTTGTTGCTTATATTTTGATAATTGGATTTATTTTTGGACTTGTGGGCAGAATATTAAACAAAATTATAAAGGGTGAATCAACATCGCTTTTTATAGATCTCCCAACTTTGAGAATTCCTCAGCCTTCTAATGTTTTGAAAAAGACCTATTATAAATCAAAAGGATTTTTGGTAGAGGCTTTTCCGATCTTTGTTGCAGCAACGCTTGTGCTTGGATTTTTGGATGCAACAAACCTTCTTCATGCTATAGAAAATTTTGCACAGCCGGTTGTTACAGGATTCTTAAAGCTGCCAAAGGAGATAACCGAGGTGTTTATCCTGAGCATAATAAGACGTGACTATGGAGCTGCAGGACTTGTGACAATTCCAACTACAAAAGGTCAGATGTTTGTTGCGCTTGTAACAACAACATTGTTTGTCCCTTGTATTACTTCTTTTGCTATGATGACAAAAGAAAACGGGCTTAAATATTCAGTTTTTGTATGGATTTCATCCGCTGTGATTGCGATTTTAGTGGGAGGGGTTCTTGCACATATAGTACTTTAAAGATTCAGTCCAAAACAAAAGGGAGAGTGTTTTTGTGATGAAAGTAAAATGTCCTGTGTGCGGTTATGAGGTGGATATTTCAAACAGAAAATGTCCGCGGTGTAACGCATCTTTGTTTGAAGCGTTTAAGTGTTCAGGAAATTGCAGAAGCTGCAAAAAGAACTGTTCAATGAAGTCTTGACATCTAAGCTTTTGAGAGAATAAAATGTATATCATAAATAAATTACAAATTATAAATTGATGTTGCGGAGCAGTGATATTCAGAATGAAAAAAGATCAGTTGGAAGAAATAAAAGATCAGCTTAAGCAAAAAGGTTATAAACTCACAACCCAAAGAAGAATAATATTAGATTCAATTCTTGACAATCAAGACAAACATTTGAGTATTGAAGAGATTTACAAGATAGTAAAAGAGAAGATGCCAGAGATTGGACTTGCAACAGTATACAGGACAATAATGCTTTTGAATGATTTAAAAGTTCTTAACAAGATTGACCTTGACGATGGGTGTTCACGTTTTGAACTTTCAAATAACGAAGATTCTCACAATCATCATCACTTGATATGTATAAAATGTGGTAAAGTGGAAGAAGCAGAAGATGATTTGCTTGAAAGTTTAGAAGAACAAATAGAAAAAGAAAGAGGCTTTAAAGTTGTTAATCACATAGTTAAGTTCTATGGTATATGTAAAGACTGCAAAAAGGAATGAGAAGATACTTCTTCTCATTCCTTTGTTTTTATACTTATCTTATAAAAATTACCATTATTATCATCGAAATTTTCAAACTTGTCTTTGAATGCAATAAATAAAAAACCACTTTTAATCAAAGGTAATACTGCTATATATTCGCCATTTTTCTTTACCATTTTAATTTCGTAAGTTTTCCCTTCAACAAATTCATTTCCAAACCCAAATTTAAGATAAATATCTTTCTCAAGACCGTCCAGTAAAATACCATTATTATAAGTTATTATCAATTTATCACCTGCTACAGGCTGTTGTGGGTAAAATTTAAAAGGCAGTTGCATCTTGTAATTGATTCACCTTCCTTTACCTTGCGAATACATGATTGCCTATGACAGCTACAATTGGTCTGCTCCAAATCCATTTATTTGTAGTTTTTGCAGGGTTGAAAAAGTAAATTGCGCCACCTGTTGGGTCCCAGCCATTTAGTGCATCCCTTGCAGCATTTATTGCTGATACTGTCGGCGAAAGGTTTATCTGGCCGTTTGCTACAGACTCAAAAGCCCCTGGTTGATAGATTACACCTGCTATTGAATTTGGAAAGCTTGGATGTCTTACTCTATTTAGCACCACTGCTCCTACTGCAACTTGTCCGACATAAGGTTCTCCCCGCGCTTCTGCGCTGATAAGATGAGCAAGAAGGTTGAGGTCTGAGCTGTACGATGAACGTGTTGTTGTGACAATTCCAAGTGCCCTGAGAGTTTCGCTTCCTGCAATTCCATCTACTTTAAGGCCGTTTTTTGCTTGAAAATATCTTACTGCCATATATGTTTTATATCCATAAATACCGTCAATTGGCCCATCGTAATATCCCCACTGCTTAAGTCTTTTTTGGATTTCAATAACTTCTGGTCCTGTAGAGCCATAGTATGAAAGAATAATAGGAGAAAGAGCATATTTGAATTTAAGGTGTTGATAGTTTGCTATAGTATATACGCTCAAACTCAAAAGTATTAGTAGTATTAATGCTTTTATAAACCTCATTTATCATCACCCCATGCAGTTTAATTCACTCTGCAAAAAGATTTTACAAATAGTATTATGCATCTAAATTTTTGAGAATATGTATAATGAATAACCTAAGCTGAATGTGCAGATAATTTAAAAGTAGGAGAATTAAAGAATTGGGGTGATGGCAAGGTGAGAAAGGCAATAGCAATTTTAATTTTGATTTTCCTACTCTTTGGAAATTCACATATTGGTTGTAAGAAGGTATTTGGCGAGTCCCTTCAAACCCAAACACCGTCCTTAGAAATTTCAGCAAAATCAGCAATACTTGTTGACTTTGACACAGGAAAGATTCTTTACGAAAAGAACTCACATGAAAAACTTCCTCCAGCGTCGATCACCAAGATAATGACTATGATTTTGATATGTGAAGCAATAGAAAAAGGTAAGATAAAACTTTCTGACAAAGTTGTCGCAAGTCAAAACGCATCAAGTCTTGGAGGGTCTCAAGTTTATCTTAAAGAAAATGAAGAGATGACAGTTGAAGAGCTTTTAAAATCAATTGCAATTGCCTCGGCAAATGATGCATGCGTTGCACTTGCAGAGCACATTGCAGGAAGCGTCCAAGAATTTGTTTATATGATGAACAAAAAAGCAAAAGAATTTGGAATGCTCGACACAAACTTTGTAAATCCATACGGCCTTGATGCTGAGAATCATTATACCAGCGCATATGATGTTGCAATAATGTCAAGAGAGCTTTTAAAACACAAGATCATCAGAAAATACCTTACAACATGGGTAGATACCATAAGGGAAGGCAAGTTTGGCCTTACAAATACAAACAAGCTTGTAAGGTTTTATAGAGGATGTACAGGTGTCAAAACAGGTTCTACCGACAAAGCTAAGTTTTGTGTATCAGCATCAGCTTTGAGAAATGGCCTTCATTTAATTGCGGTTATAATGGGAGCACCAGACAGCAAAACAAGGTTTAATGAGGCCACAAAGCTTTTGGATTGGGGTTTTGCAAATTTTTCAATGTACAGCCCTTATTCTAAAGGATATTGTTTTGGGAAGGTAAAGGTGAAAAATGGAATTGAGAAAGAAGTAGAAGCAGTTTTGAGCACAGATGTCAAGCTTATTGTTAAAAAAGGTGATGAAAGTACAGTTGAGTCAAAAGTGGCATTGCCTCAGCAAATATCAGCACCTGTGAAAACTGGACAGAAGATTGGAAAATTAGAACTATGGCAAGAAGGGAAATTGCTGGGCGTGTATGACTTAATTGCTAAGAAGGATGTCCAAAAGAGAAATCTTTTTGATATTTTCCGCATGCTTTTTAGGCTTGAAAGCTGATCTTGAAAAAATAAAATGGTCGGGGCGACTGGACTTGAACCAGCGAACCTCTAGCACCCCAAGCTAGCGCTCTAACCAAACTGAGCTACGCCCCGACCTCTTGTTATTTACATCATCAATTATATTCTAATTTTTTTAATATTTCAAGGAAAAAATTTGCTGGTAAATTTTCAAAGTATTCATAACTGTTTTTTCCCAGCTATAACTTTTTGAAAGAAAATAACCCTTTTGAGCAAGCTGATTTCGCAGCTCTACATTTTCTAATACAAGCAGTATTTTTTGAGCAATGTCTTCTTCGGAATAAGGGTCAACATACAGAGCAGCATCCTTTAAAACTTCAGGTAGACAAGTTGTGTTGCTTACTATAGTCGGGACTTTGCAAGCCATTGCCTCAAGTGGTGGAAGACCAAACCCTTCGTACAGTGATGGATATACAAAAAGCAAAGCACCGTTGTATATATATGGCATAAATTCTACATCCACATAAGAAAGAAAATGTACGTGGGAAGTGAGCTTAAGATTTTCAACCAGATTTTTTATTTCCTCATAACTTCTGCTGAACTTCCCCGGTATAACAAGATGGATGTGCTCGATTTTTTCTCTTATTAAGGAATAAGCTTTGACCAATCTTTTAAGATTTTTCCTCGGCGAAAAACCACCTACATAAAGGATGTATGGAAAATCAATGTTAAATTTTTGCGAAAGAAAGTTTTTGACTTCATCTTCTGGTAATGGCTTGTATATGTCTTCTGCTGCTAAATATGTTACAAATACTTTTGATGGATGGATGTCGAAGTATTCGCAAATATCTTTTTTGGAAAACTCAGATACAGTGATGATGCAGTCGGTTATTTTTATAATTTTTGGGACGACATCTCTAAATATTCTCAAATAGCCCGGTCCAACTGTTTCAGGAAGCCTGAAAGGAATTATGTCATGCAGAGTAATAATGTAACTGCACTTTTTAGACAGAGGAAGCCCAATGCCATTTTGAGGGACATGATATATATCAATATCATTTTGAAGTATAATCTCTTTTATCATAATTTCTTCCCAGAACTTATCTATCTGCTGAGGAAGAAGGTTGATGTTTATATTCTGTGCAAGTACAAATTCTGTTTCGCAGCTATCAGGCCAAATTATTAAATATTCATTTTCTTTGTCGAGTTTTTTGATATAATTTAAAAGCTGATAGGTGTATGTGCCAATACCGGAACCTCTATACCATTTAGCAGCTCTACCATCAATACCAATTTTCATGATTTTTTCATTTTCAATTAGGTCAATTTTATTATATGATATTAGTATTCTCATGTGTTAAAAGGGAGTGATCAAGAAGTGACGGTGAATTTTGTTGTTGATAAAGAGCTGGCAGGGGTAAAAGTGGAAAAAGCCATAAAAAAGAAATATCCTACAATTCCAATGAGTGTAATTTTTAAAATGCTCAGGAGAGGAGAAATTATTGTAAGTTTTCTTCCTGCTCAAAAAGGACAGGTTTTGAGGTTTGGAGATACAGTGAGTTTTGAGATAGAAGATAGATTTTTGGAGCACAAAAAAGAGGAGATTCTTAAAGTGTACGAGGATGACAACATTGTTGTAATTGACAAACCATACGGAATTCCATCACATCCAGATTCGAACAATGAGTACTCTGTTGTCAGCTGGATAGAAGATAATTATTCCAATAAAGAAGAGCTTCCTCAGCTTTGTCACAGGCTTGACAGGAATACAGCAGGACTTATGATCATTGCAAAAAATAGACAAGTTTTAAGCGAGATGTTAAAATATATGAGTAGAAGGGCAATTATAAAGAAGTATTTATGTATAACTAAAAAAGCTGATTTGCCAGAAAGTGGAGTGCTTGTTCACTATCTTAAAAAAGATTCAAAAAAGAGCAAAGTATATATTTCTGACTTTCCACAAGATGGCTATTCAGAAGTGGTGACAGCATATAAGATTGTAAGACAAAAAGATGACTTGCAGCTTGTAGATGTTGAAATCAAGACAGGTAAAACCCATCAAATCAGAGCGCAGCTTGCGCACATTGGGCTTTGCATCTTGGGTGACAGCAAGTATGGTGATTGGAAGCTAAATAAAAAGTACAAGGCAGATATGCAGGCCTTGTGTGCTTATTATCTTAAATTTGAGATTGGGAAGAAAGGTATTTTAAGGTATTTGGATGGTCAAAAGATAGTAAAAGAGACAGTAGAATTCCCGGTTGATATCGAAGGTTTTTCTTCAATAAACGTATATAAAGAAAGAGGGCTGGAGATATGAGAAAGCTTTTATATGCATTGGGGTCGTTTATCATAATACTTTTGATAGGGATAAATGCTCTTTTTTACTATGAAAACATGTACATCAAAAAATACATTCCTGTCTCAGCTGAGGTTTACCAAAAACCTCAGCAAAAGACTTTGCAAAAGACACAGCAGAATAAGAATACTTCTGCTAAAAACAATTCTTTGTCTGTTAAGCTTAAGTCCCAGCCAAAAGAATACAAGGCAAGTTTATTTATGGCAGGAGATGTGTTTTTCAACGGCTATCTTTTAAAATCTTATTATGACAGGCAATCTCAGAATTATGTATTCGGGGACATCTTGGAAAACGTTAAAGATATCACTTATTCGGACCTTAGTATTTTCAAGTTTGACAGCACAATTACTGACAATATTCCTGTTTCAACATATGGGAAATACAACGCTCCAAAAGAGGTTTTAGATGTGCTCAAGTCAGCTGGATTTAATCTTGCGGTACTTTCATCATCGCATATATTTGATGGAAAGGTGGAAGGTTTGAAGAAAACAATAAATAATTTGAAAGAGGTAAAGATTGAAACAGTAGGCGTTAAGTTCTCTCAAGAAGAACATACTTCAAAAGTTTTAGATATAAATAACATAAGAATTGGTGTTGCTGCATTCACAAAAGATCTTTCATCAGTCTATTTGGGAGTAAGTTCTACTTATAAAGATTTTGTTAGTCTTCTTGACAAGGATGAGATACAAAATGAGATTGAGTACTTGAAAGGACTCAATTGTGACATTATAATAGCATATACAAACTGGGGAGTTGAAAATTCAAACTCAGTTAGTTTTGAGCAGAAAGAGTTTGCAAAAGAGCTTATAAAGAATGGTGTTGATATTGTAATTGGTACTCATACTCATACAATTCAGCCGTTTGAAAAGATTAAAATTGAGGATGAGTCAGGCAATATAAAAGAGGGGATAGTATTTTATTCGCTTGGTAATTTCCTGTGTGACCAGACAGTTATTTTTCCATACAATAGGTTTGGTTTGACAGTGAGACTTGATCTTGTTAAAAAAGAGAATAAGATCACTAAAAAGATATCAGTTGAACCAATATATATCTTTAGAAAGACAAGAAGAAATGCAAGTTACTATGATTTTGTTGTTCTTAAAGCAAAAGACATTTTAAATAGAACTGATGTAAAGACATCCTACATTAATTATGCCAAAAAACTGCTTGAAGATGTTGAGAAATGGCTTAAAAATGTGCAATGAACAAAATTTTTTGTGCGTAGGGGGATTATACTGAGGTGGAGAGAAGACAGGACAGAATTCGTAACTTTTGCATAATAGCTCACATAGACCATGGAAAGTCAACCTTGGCTGACAGAATAATTGAGCTCACAGGGGCACTCACAGAAAGAGAGATGCAGGACCAGGTACTTGACACCATGGATATAGAAAGAGAAAGAGGAATTACCATAAAAGCCCAGGCGGTAAGGCTCAACTATAAAGCAAAGGATGGCAAGGAATATATCTTTCATCTGATAGATACTCCTGGTCATGTAGACTTTACCTATGAAGTTTCACGAAGTCTTGCTGCTTGTGAAGGTGCAATTTTGGTTGTTGATGCAACCCAAGGCATTGAAGCGCAGACCCTTGCAAATGTCTATCTTGCACTTGAACATAACTTAGAAATAATACCTGTTATAAACAAGATTGACCTACCAAGTGCAAGACCTGAAGAAGTCAAAAAAGAGATAGAAGATGTGATTGGACTTGATGCATCGGATGCACCGCTCATTTCAGCTAAAATGGGCATTAACATTGAAGAGGTTTTGGAACGGATAGTAAGAGACATTCCACCTCCGAAAGGTGACGATACAAAACCGCTAAAAGCTTTGATTTTTGATTCGCTTTATGACAACTACAAAGGTGTTTTGGCATATGTAAGAGTTTTTGATGGTGTTGTGAAACCTAATATGACTATTAAGATGATGTCAACTGGTGCTCAGTTTACTGTGACAGAGGTAGGATATTTTAAACCTGGAATGCTAATCCCGTGCGAGGAGCTAAGAGCCGGGGATGTTGGTTACATTGCAGCGTCAATTAAGACAGTGAGAGATACAAGGGTTGGTGATACCATAACTGATGCGAACAATCCGGCTGATGAGCCTCTGCCGGGCTTTAGAAGATTAAACCCAATGGTGTTCTGTGGAATTTATCCAACAGGAGATACAAAGTACGAGGAGCTAAAAGAAGCTTTAGAAAAGCTTCAGCTCAACGATGCAGCGTTGTTTTTTGAACCAGAAAGCTCAGCAGCGCTCGGTTTTGGTTTTAGATGTGGATTTCTTGGACTTTTGCATATGGAGATTGTTCAAGAAAGGCTTGAGAGGGAATATGATTTGAACATAATCACAACAGCACCTTCTGTTGTATTTAAAGTTACAAAGACAAATGGTGAGGTTTTGTACATTGACAATCCAACAAAACTGCCACCCCCGAACGAGATTGCCAAGATGGAAGAACCAATGGTAAAGGCAACTATCATGGTACCGAACGAATTTGTAGGTAGCGTGATGGAGCTGTGCCAGGAAAGAAGAGGAATTTTTAAAGACATGTCATATATTGAGACAACACGTGTTATTCTCACTTATGAGATGCCTCTTATGGAGATTGTGTATGACTTTTTCGATGCTCTAAAGTCAAGGTCAAAAGGTTATGCTTCATTTGATTATGAATTTATAGGTTATGCTGAGTCAAAGCTTGTAAAGCTTGACATTATGATAAAAGGCGAGGTTGTTGACGCGCTTTCGTTTATTGTTCATAAGGATAAAGCTTATCAAAGGGCAAGAAGAATTGTTGAGAAGTTAAAAGAAGAGATCCCTCGACACTTATTTGAAATACCAATTCAAGCTTGTATTGGCAGCAAGGTTATAGCAAGAGAAACAGTAAAAGCTTTGCGAAAAGATGTGCTTGCTAAGTGTTATGGCGGTGACGTTACAAGAAAGAAGAAGCTTTTAGAGAAGCAAAAAGAAGGTAAAAAGCGAATGAAACAGGTAGGAGAGGTTGAGATACCGCAGGAGGCATTTATGGCTGTTTTAAAGCTTGAAGACTAAACCATTTGGTTAAAATAAAAAAAAGGAAGTGCAAGCCACAATTGAGAAATATAGGACTATATATTCACATTCCTTTTTGTAAAAGAAAGTGTTATTACTGTGATTTTGTGTCATATGAAAATGTTGATGATGATGATGTGATTTTTGCATATTTTAGCGCGCTTGAAAATGAATTAATTTATTATAAAGAAAATTATGATATAGAGATAGACACAATTTATTTAGGGGGTGGTACACCTTCTTCTATTTCTGCAAATTATATCTTGAAACTATTAGAATTTATATGTTCAAATTTCAAGATTAAAAGCAACTGCGAGATAACCATCGAAGCAAATCCTGAGAGTATCACACATGAGAAACTTCAAAGTTACAGCTTGGCAGGAGTAAACAGGCTAAGTATAGGGATACAGTCGCTAAACGATGTAGAACTGAGAGCAATTGGTAGAGTCCATGACTCTGAGGTTGCGCTTAAGATTTTAAGTAGAGTACCTTTATATTTTGAAAATTTTAGCGTTGATGTTATCACAGGTCTTCCATATCAGACTTTTAAAAGTTTTATGCAAACACTCAATACACTTTTGGAATTTTCACCGCCTCATGTGTCAATTTATTCACTGAAGATAGAAGAGGGAACATTTCTTTTTGAAAGATATGAAGAGTATAAGAGCTTGTTGCCAAGCGAAGATGAAGAAAGAAGAATGTTCTGGTGGGCAAAAAGAATACTTTCTGAGATTGGAATTTATCATTATGAGATCTCTAATTTTGCTAAGAAAGGTTTTGAGTGCAAACACAACTTGAAATACTGGAATGTAGAGGAATACATTGGAGTTGGCTGTGCAGCTCATTCATTTTTTGAGGGTTACAGGTATTATAATACTTCTAATATAAACGAATATGCTAAGAAAATTAAAGAAAATGGTTTAGCTGTGGAAGGGAAAGAGTTTATTTCAAATGAAGAAAGTGAAAAGGAGTTTATCATATTAGGGCTAAGAAAGATAGAAGGATTTTCTCTTGATGAATTTAGAGAAAGATTTGGCGTAGAGTTTGAAAGAAAGTACAACTCTCAAATTGAGAAGCTGAAAAAATATGGATTGATAGAGGTAAACAACAGCCGTCTAAAACTTACAGAGAGAGGAATTGACCTTGCAAATTTAGTATGGATGGAGTTTGTTTAAAAAGGTCAAAGAAAGTCAAAAATATACTTGACAAAAATCTACTTAAGTGATATCTTATATCTTAGAATTAGCACTCATCAACAGAGAGTGCTAACAGTAAGGTGAGGAAAATGTTGGATGAAAGAAAAAGAAGAATACTTGAAGCTATCATAGATGATTATATAAATACAGGTGAGCCTGTTGGCTCAAGAACAATTGCTAAGAAGTACATTTTTGGTATTTCTTCTGCTACAATCAGAAACGAGATGTCAGACTTAGAGGAGATGGGATACTTAGAGCAGCCCCACACATCAGCTGGTAGAATTCCTTCAGATAAGGGCTACAGGTATTATGTTGATGAGCTGATGAAGGTATCAAGGCTTTCGCCACAGCAAGTTGAATTTATAAGGTCGCAACTTGATATCAAATTCAATGAAATAAACGAATATATGGAGAACATTGCAAAGATAATATCTAACCTTACAAACTACACAGCAGTAATTTCAACACCAAATGTTAAAAAGAGCTTTATAAAGTATCTTCAGCTTGTACCAGTTGACACCAAAAGATATATACTAATTTTAGTGACAAACACAGGTCTTGTAAAAGATATTCTCTTGGACAAACCAGAAAATGTAGACATAAAAGATTTTATATATATATCAAATATCCTTAATGAGAAACTAAGTGGGCTTAGACTTGAAGATATTGACCAAAAAATTGTGCTTGAGATTGAAAACATACTTGGCAAAAACAAGACAATCTTGTCACCAATAATTGAAAATGTACTGCGCACAATCAGTGCAGCTGACAGCACAGAAGTTGTTTTAAGTGGAATTAAGAACATGTTTGATTTTCCTGAGTTTAGTGATGTTCTAAAAGCAAAGATATTCCTCCATATATTTGAGCAAAAGGAGATGTTAAGACAAATAATAAACTCTGCAATGCATGAACATATAACCATCAGAATTGGTACAGAAAATCCAATAGAGGATTTAAAAGAGTGCAGTGTTGTTCTTTCCACTTACAGAATAGGTGACAGTATTGCCGGTTCAATAGGTATAATTGGCCCAAAAAGACTGAGATATTCTCAGACAGTTTCACTGATTGATTACATTTGTGACACTTTATCTGATATTTTGACAAGACTTTTTACAGAATAAATTAAAGAGGTGATTTGTGAAGATGCTTGACATGGAAAACAAAGATCTAAAGAGCGAGGAGGTAAACTCTTCTGAGGCTCAGACTTTAGAAGAAACTAATTCCGAGGGAAAAAATGAGAATATGCAACATTTTCAAGAACCTCAAGAGGACGCAGCAAAAACACAGGAAAATGATGGGGCAAATGAAAGTAGTGAAGATATTGAGGTTGAACCTCACCAAGAGGACACTGTGGAAACTTTAAAAAAGCAGCTTGAAGAGAAAGAAAGGGAGGTTGAAGAGTACAAAAGTCTATGTCAAAGAATAGCTGCTGATTTTGATAACTATAAAAAGAGAATAGCAAAAGATAAAGAGAATATGTATTATGAAGTTGTTGCTGATGTTGTTGGAAAACTCCTTCCGATTGTTGACAACTTTGAAAGAGCAATTGACTCTGCAAAAAATTCAAAGGACACAAATGATGAACTTTTAAAAGGACTCGAAATGATAAAAAAACAGATTGATGATATCTTTTCAAAACTTGGTGTTGAGCCAATTGAGGCTTTGAATAAAGAATTTGACCCGTACCTTCACAATGCAATTATGCATGTTGAAGATGAAAGGTACGGTAAAAATGTTGTAATTGAAGAATTTCAAAAAGGTTACAAGATAAAAGATAGAGTTATTAGATATAGCCTTGTAAAGGTTGCAAATGCTAATTAAATTTAAGAAGAACTTAAAACTAAATTTTTAACAATAAGGAGGTTGATAACAATGGCTCATATTTTAGGTATAGACCTTGGTACAACAAACTCTTGTATGGCAGTTATTGAAGGTGGTCAACCTGTTGTAATTCCTAACGCAGAAGGGTTTAGAACAACTCCATCAGTTGTGGCTTTCACCAAGACAGGTGAGAGGCTTGTCGGTCATGTAGCAAAAAGACAGGCTATCACAAACCCTGAAAGGACTATTATATCAATAAAGAGAGATATGGGTACAAACAGAAGGATAAAGATAGATGACAAAGAATATTCACCAGAAGAGATATCTGCTATGATTTTGATGAAACTCAAAGCTGATGCAGAAGCATATCTTGGTGAAAAAATAACACAAGCTGTTATAACTGTTCCAGCTTATTTTACAGATTCGCAAAGACAGGCAACAAAAAACGCAGGTAGAATTGCAGGGCTTGAGGTTTTGAGAATCATCAACGAGCCAACAGCAGCGGCTTTAGCTTACGGTCTTGACAAAGAAGGTCATCAAAAGATAATGGTATATGACCTTGGCGGTGGAACATTTGACGTTTCAATCTTGGAGATTGGCGATGGTGTAATTGAAGTTTTAGCAACGTCTGGTAACAACAGACTTGGTGGCGATGACTTTGACCAAAGGATTATCGACTATATAGCTGATGAGTTTATGAAAGAGCACGGTATTGATTTGAGACAAGACAAGGTTGCGCTCCAGAGACTAAAAGATGCAGCAGAAAGGGCAAAGATTGAACTTTCGTCTGCGCTTCAGACAACAATTAACCTGCCATTTATCACAGCAGATGCAAACGGTCCAAAACACATTGATATGGTTTTGACACGTGCAAAGTTTGAAGAGCTTATAAAAGACCTTGTAGAAAAGACAAGAGAACCTGTTGAGACAGCACTTTCTGACGCAAAGCTTACTCCAGAGCAGATTGACAAGGTCATTTTGGTTGGTGGTTCAACAAGAATTCCATATGTTCAGGAATTTGTAAAGAAACTTACTGGTAAAGAGCCGTTTAAAGGAATAAATCCGGATGAGTGTGTTGCAATTGGTGCTGCAATCCAGGCAGGTGTTCTTGCAGGACAGGTAAAAGACATATTGCTTTTGGACGTAACACCACTTTCACTTGGTATTGAGACTCTGGGTGGTGTGTTCACTAAGATTATTGAAAGAAATACAACAATCCCAACACGAAAAAGCCAGATATTCACAACAGCAGCAGATGGTCAGACACAGGTTGAAATTCACGTTCTGCAAGGTGAAAGACCACTTGCAAAGGATAACAAGACACTTGGAAGATTTATACTTGATGGTATTCCGCCTGCACCAAGAGGAGTGCCACAGATTGAGGTTACATTCGATATAGACGCAAACGGTATTGTACATGTTTCAGCAAAAGACCTTGGCACGGGAAGAGAGCAAAAGATTACAATAACATCCCAGACACATTTGAGTGAAGAAGAGATTCAAAGAGCTATTAAAGAAGCTGAAATGTACGCTGAACAGGATAGAAAGAGAAAAGAACTTATTGAGGCACGAAACAGAGCAGACTCTATCATCTACCAGACGGAAAAGCTGCTTCGCGAACTTGGTGACAAGATGACAGAAAATGAAAAGCAGCAGATTGAGTCAAAACTAAAAGCCTTGAAAGATGTTATGAATGGTGAAGATAAAGAACAAATTGAAAGGGCTATTGACGAACTCACAAAATCATTCTATGATGTGTCTACAAGACTTTATCAGCAGGGTTATACCACATCGGGACCGCAAGGTGGACCAAACCCAGGTGGTGGACAGGGAGGTCCTGATGGCAATGTAAATACTGATTATAAAGTATACTAAAGACTGTGATATAAACAAGGTAGGGGACCAAAGTCATGAAGTGTTTAAAAATGGCTTTGGTCCTTTTTATGATTATTTGTTAAATTCATGTTATTGGTATATAATAATATTCAGTAAAGTAAGCGGGTGATAAAGAATGGCACAAAAAAAAGACTACTATGAGATTTTAGGTGTTCCAAGGAATGCAACAGAAGAAGAGATAAAAAGAGCCTACAGAAGACTTGCAAAACAATACCATCCTGATGCAAATCCAGGTAATAAAGAGGCAGAAGAAAAATTTAAGGAGATAAACGAGGCATACGAAGTCTTGAGCGATCCTGAAAAGAGAAAGCTTTATGACCAGTTTGGTCATGCAGCGTTTGACCCGAAATATGGTGCACAAGGTAGCGGTGGTTTTTCTGGTGGATTTGGCGGTGGATTTGCTGACTTTGATTTTGGCAGTTTTGGTGATATTTTTGAAGACCTGTTTGAAGGCTTTGATATATTTGGAACATCCAGAAGAAGAAAAGAAGCACCAAGAAAAGGTGCTGATATATATGTCGATTTAGAACTTACTTTAAAAGAGTCTGTATTTGGCTGTGAAAAAGAGATTCCAATTTACAGAACTGAAAAATGCAGTAGTTGTGGTGGAAGTGGTGTAAAACCAGGTTCTGCACCTGTGAGATGTCAAAAGTGTGGCGGCACGGGCCAGATAAGATCAAGACAGGCAACATTCTTTGGGGAGTTCACCACCATAAAAACCTGTGATGCATGCGGCGGAACAGGAACTATTATAACAGACCCATGCAGAGAATGTGGTGGAACGGGAAATGTAAGAAGACAGCGACGAGTAAAGATTAATATTCCAGCAGGAATTGATGATGGCCAAGTGATAACGTTAAGAGGCGAGGGCGAGAGCGGCATCAAAGGCGGTCCTAACGGTGATTTGCATATTAGAATAAAAATAGTACCTCATCCTGTGTTCAAAAGAGTCGGGCAGGACCTTTATATTGAGGTTCCAATAACATTTGTTAATGCAGCTTTGGGTGGCGAGATAGAAATTCCAACGCTTGATGGTAAGACAAAGGTGAAAATTGAACCAGGAACACAAAATGGTGATGAGGTCAGAATTAGAGGCAAGGGCGTTCCGAACCTGCGATCGCGAGGGAGAGGCGACCTTGTTGTGAAGTTTATAGTGGAGGTTCCAAAAAAGCTTACAGAAAAGCAGAAAGAGCTTTTGAGAGAGTTTGAAAGAATTTCAACAGAAGAGGGATATGAAAAGAGAAAACATTTTTGGGATAGGATAAGAGAAGCTTTTTCTTAAGACATTTTTGAGTTTGAAAGAAGGAGAAGAAAGAACAAATGAGATGGTATGAGATATCAATTAAGACTACCGAAGAGGCAGAAGATGCTGTTTCCAATATTTTATACGAACTCGGAGCAAACGGTGTTGTCATTGAAGACAATGAAATTGTGGCAAGACCAAATTTATGGGATTATATTGACGAAAACCAGTTTACAAAAAAGGATTATGCGAAAGTTTGCGCTTATTTCCCTGAAAGTAGCAATGTTTTAGAGCTTACCCATACTATTGAGGAGAGGCTTAAAGAAATTGCAAAATATATTGATATTGGAGAAGGTAAAATTAGTGTTTCTGAAGTTAATGAAAAGGACTGGGCAGAAGAGTGGAAAAAGTATTATAAGCCTGTTGAGATAGGGAATATTGTGATTGTTCCTTCATGGGAAGATTATAAAGCCGAAGACAGCAAAACAATTGTTTGGCTTGACCCTGGTATGGCATTTGGCACAGGAACTCATGAGTCAACAATTTTGTGTCTTGAAGCTATCCAGAAATATGTAAAGCCAGGGATGGATGTTCTTGATGTTGGAACAGGTTCAGGGATATTAGCAATAGCTGCAAAAAAGTTTTTGGCAAGAAGAGTTTTAGCAGTTGATATTGATGAGGTTGCTGTTAAGGTGGCAGAGGAGAACGCAAGGTTAAATGGAGTTGAGATTGAGATAAAAAAGAATGACCTTGTTGAAGGCATAGAAGAAAAGTTCGATGTGGTTATTGCTAACATTGTTGCTGATATCATTGTGAGGCTCTCAAGAGATGTAAAGAAAGTTTTGAAAGACGACCGAATTTTTATCTCTTCTGGCATTATCGAGGACAGGCTTGAAGATGTTTTGAAAAGCTTTGAGAAAAGTAGTCTTGAAATTGTAGAAGTGAAAAAAATGGGTACATGGTGTTTGATTGTTAGTAAAAAAAGCTGTGTAGGGTGATATTAAGTGCCAATCTTTTTTGTTGAAAAGCAGAACATTGAGAATAATATTGCCTATATCACAGATATAGAAGATATAAATCATATAGTCAAGGTTTTAAGGAAAAGAGAAGGAGATAAGATAAATCTATGTGATGGCAATTATGATTACTCATCGCGTATAGTTGAAATTTCAAAAGACAGAATAAAACTTTTAATAGAAAACAAAACTTTGAATGACCGAGAAAGTACCAAAAACATTTTTTTATTTCAATGTATTATCAAAAACCAAAAAATGGATTTTATTGTGCAAAAAGTAACAGAGATTGGAGTAAAAACAATTGTACCTGTGGTGTCTAAAAGAGTGGTGATTGATATTTCAGAAAAACAGGAAAAAAAGGTTGAAAGGTGGCGCAAAATTGCGCAAGAGGCCCAAAAACAGTGTCTTCGCCCTATGCCACCTTTAATCGAAATGCCAATTAGAATTTCTGAGATTAAAGAGAAATATTTAGATAAGCTTGATATTCTTTTTATTCCTTATGAAAAAGAATCGGAGACTTCAGAGTGGTGTATATCTTCAGATTATAATAACATTGGGATTTTGGTTGGACCTGAAGGTGGTTTTGAAGAAGAGGAGATAGAAGAGTTAAAAACCTTTAAAAATGTGAAAGTTATTTCGCTTGGCAAAAGAATACTCAGAAGTGAAACAGCCTCAATTGCAGCGCTTTCCATCCTGATGCATGAACTTGGAGAAATGTGAGGGGAAGTGACAAATTGTGAATGTATACTTTGACAACGCTGCAACCACAAGGCCTTTTGATGAAGTAATTTATCAGCTTTCAAAGTTTTTGAAAGATACCTACGGCAATCCTTCATCGCTTCACAGACTTGGTGTTGAGGCAGAAAAAATAGTAAAAGAGACAAAAGAAATTATTGCAAAAAAACTTGGAAGTAGCAGCGATGAGATTTATTTTACTTCTGGTGGAACAGAAGCAAACAATTTGGCACTTATTGGCTGTGCGGTTGCACATCAGAAAAGGGGAAAAAGAATTGTATCAACACCTGTTGAACATCCTTCTGTTATATCTACGCTTGAGTATTTAGGGAGAAATGGATTTGAAATACAATATGTACCTGTGGATGCTGAGGGAAATTTAGATTTTGAGCAGTTAGAAAAGCTCATAGACCAGAATACCATTCTGGTAAGCGTGATGCTTGTCAACAATGAGACAGGGCATATATTTGACGTGAAGAAACTATCTGAAATTGCAAAAAAGAAAAATCCAAATGTTATTGTTCACACAGATGCTGTTCAGGCTTTTATGAAAGAAAAGACCAATGTTAAAGAATTGAATGTCGACCTTATGTCGATAAGTGGTCATAAAATACACGCATTAAAAGGAATAGGAGCTTTGTATATCAAAAAGGGTATTAACATCCAGCCGATAATCTTTGGAGGACAGCAGCAAAAAGGTATAAGACCTGGAACAGAAAACATGCCAGGCATTTTTTCGTTTGCTAAAGCAATTGAGATATTTGATAAGCTAAAAGTTTCTGAACCTGATAAACTTAGGAACATAAAGCGAAGATTTATTGAAGGACTTTCAGCGTTCGATGATGTTGTGATAAACTCTCCTTTAGATAAGACATCCGATGCGATATTAAATGTATCTTTTTTGGGTATAAAATCTGAAGTTTTTCTTCACACGCTTGAAAGTTATGGTATATTTGCATCTTCTGGGTCTGCCTGTTCATCAAAAGGCAGAACTTACAGCAAGGTTTTGCACAGCATGGGAAAAAAGCTGGATGTTGCAGAAAGCAGTATACGTTTTTCGTTTTCTTACCTCAATCAAATTGGAGAGGTTGACTATGCACTTGAGTGCATTGAAAAAGCGTTGGGATTTTTGAGAAAAATAAAAAAGTAAAGGATGAGCTCAAAATTGAAAGCACTACTGATAAGATACGGTGAGCTTGCATTAAAAGGTCAAAATCGTCCTTTTTTTGAGGATACTCTGGTCAGAAATATCAAAAAAAGACTTTCTGACATTGACTCGGTTATGGTTAAAAAGGAGCAGGGCAGAATATTTGTTGAAAATTTGAGTGAGGAATATTTTGATGAAGCTATTGAAAGGCTCAAACGCGTTTTTGGAATTGTAGGAATTACCATATGCGAAGTCGCTGAAAAGAATTTAGGGGGAATAAAGCAGGCTGCTGAAGTTGTTACCAAAAGTGAGCTCGAAAAGGGCAAGAGAACTTTTAAGGTTGAGACTAAGCGAGCAGATAAGAAATTTGAGCTAAAGTCTCCAGAGGTCTCTAAGTTAATAGGTGCGCATATCTTGAAGAAGTTTGCAGAAATGTATGGACTTTGTGTTGATGTTCACAACCCTGAATTTACTTTGAACATTGAAATAAGAGACAAAGTATATGTCTATTCATCAGAAGAAAAAGGTATTGGAGGAATGCCGCTTGGCACAGGTGGCAGGGCGCACCTTCTTTTGTCCGGTGGTATAGACAGTCCTGTTGCCGGCTTTATGATTGCCAAAAGAGGTGTTGAGATAGAAGCAATTCACTTTTACAGTTTTCCTTACACTGGCGAGAAAGCAAAGGAAAAGGTAATAGACTTGTGTAAGGTTTTGGCAAAATACACAGATAAGATAAAGCTCTATATAGTTCCTTTTACTGAAATTCAGCTTTCTATTTATGAAAATTGTGATGAGAGATTCTTGACAATAATAATGAGAAGATTCATGATGAAGATTGCACAAAAGATTGCTATGCAAAACGGTGGACTTGCTTTGATTACCGGTGAGAGCATAGGTCAGGTTGCAAGCCAGACAATGGAAAGTCTGTTTTGCACGCAGGCAGCTGTTTCAATGCCGGTTTTCAGACCGCTCATTGGCATGGACAAGGAAGAGATAATAAGACTTGCAAAGAAGATTGGCACATATGATATCTCTATACTTCCTTATGAAGACTGCTGTACTGTGTTTGTTCCTAAGCATCCAAAAACCAAACCAAAGCTTGAACAAGTTTTGGCTGAGGAAAGCAAGCTCAAGGCAGAAGAACTGATTGAAAAGGCAGTAACAAATACCGAGTGGATGGTGATAAGAGATAGGTGAGTTTGTAAGACTTCAGAAATTTATGGCACAGTGCGGTGTTGCTTCCCGGCGTAAGTGTGAAGAGATTATCCTGCAAGGCAGGGTAAAAGTAAACGGAGAGCTTGTGAATCAGCTGGGGTTCAAGGTTGACCCAGAAAAAGATGTGGTTGAAGTAGATGGAAAGAGGATATCCCCGCAGATGCAGAAGGTATATATAATGCTTAACAAACCTTTTGGTGTCATTTCTTCTGCAAAGGATGAAAAGGGAAGAAAAACAGTGGTTGATTTAGTCAAGGACAAAGTAAATGTGAGGGTATTTCCTGTGGGGAGGCTTGATTTTGATACAACTGGCTTGATTCTTCTTACAAATGATGGAGAATTTGCATATAAAGTCACACACCCAAAACACGATATTGAAAAGACCTATATAGCCTTAATCAAAGGCATTCCTTCTAAGAAAGAGATAGAAAGGTTTGAAAAAGGACTTTTAATAGATGGGAAAATGACTGCGCCTGCCAAATTTAAGATTTTAAAGCTCATAAATGGTAATGCTCTGGTTGAGATAAAAATCCATGAGGGAAGGAATAGGCAGATAAGAAAAATGTGTGACCAAATTGGTCATAAGGTTTTGAAGTTAAAAAGAATTGCAATTGGCAAACTCCAGCTTGGAAAACTAAAAGAAGGGGAATTTGTTTTCTTAGATAGAGAAACAGCAAACAAGGTGTTTGAAAAATGAAAATTAAAAAACTGAAAGGAGAGTGCTAAATTGACTGATGAGAGGTTAAAACTTCTTGCAAAAAACCTTATTGAGTATTCGGTTGAATTAAAAGAAGGCGAGAACATTTTAATTGAGCTTATTGGACAGGAGATTGAACTTGCAAATCAACTTGTAAAACTTTCATATTTAAAAGGTGCAAAACCATTTTTGTGGTTAAAACATCCAACACTACTTAGAACTCTTCTTTTGAGTGCAACAGAAGAGCAGATAGAAATGATCGCTCAAAATGAAAGAGATCTTATGGAAAAGATGGATGCATATATAGGTATTAGATCTTCACCAAATCCATTTGAACTTTCAGATGTTCCAGACGAGAAGATGAATCTGTATCAAAGAATATGGTTTCACAAAGTTCACGGAGAAGTCAGAGTTCCAAAGACGAAATGGTGCATATTAAGATACCCCAACTATTCGATGGCACAACAGGCAAAGATGAGTTTGGAAGAGTTTGAAGATTTTTATTTTAACGTTTGCAATCTTGACTATAGCAAAATGTCGAAAGCAATGGATGCTTTGGTAGAGCTTATGCAAAACACAGATGAGGTTCGGATAGTTGCAAAAGACACAGATTTGAGATTTTCAATTAAAGGCATGAAAGCTGTCAAATGCGATGGTCACATGAATATTCCCGATGGTGAGGTATACACTGCGCCTGTCAAGAATTCTGTAAATGGTTATATAACATACAATACACCTTCGAACTATGCAGGGTTCAAGTTTGAAAATATAAGATTTGAATTTAAAGATGGAAAGATTGTAAAGGCAACTGCTAACAATACAGAAAAGCTCAACAAGATATTGGATACTGACGAGGGTGCAAGGTATATTGGTGAATTTTCAATTGGTCTGAATCCATATATTACAAAGCCCATGGAAGACACACTTTTCGATGAGAAGATTGCGGGAAGCATCCATTTTACCCCAGGTAGCGCATATGAGGATGCTGACAATGGCAACAGATCAGCTGTGCATTGGGACATTGTACTCATTCAAACACCTGAATATGGTGGTGGGGAAATTTACTTTGATGGAAAGCTCATTAGAAAAGATGGAAGATTTGTGATAAAAGATCTGGAAGGCTTAAACCCAGAGAACTTAAAATAGACTCTTTACTTGAAAAAATTTTTTCACAGTATTTGCCTTTTAAGAATATCATAGAAGTAGACATAATATATTAATTGAGGATGAAAAATGGAAAATTATCTTTCTGCTCAGCAGCTTGGGACATTTGCTGGTATTGCTATCGCTACGAATGTAATTGTCCAGTTTACCAAAAGCATTTTTAAAAAACGGTGCAAAGATTATGTGATCAGAATATACACTTTTGCAGTAACTCTTATTCTTTCTTTTATATTTATTCCTCATAACAATACACTTAAGGATATTGTTCTTCTTATTATCAATTCCATATTAATTTGCATGACTTCATTTGGAAACTATGAGATTTTTAAAGACACATACAGAAACACCAAAAAATAAAAATGGGTAAGGCTGCCCAGCAAACATATTTAGAATTTAGTTACTTTTACTTTGTGGGCAGCCTTATTAATTCCTTCAAAAACTGGTTCAGATTTTCCCAACACACACAAAAATCATTATAGCCTTGTGAGCGTGAAGCCTATTTTCTGCCTCATCAAATACCCTCGATTGCGGACCGTCTATAACCTCTGAGGTTACTTCGAACCCTCTGTATGCTGGAAGACAATGCAAGAATATCGCATCATCCTTTGCTAATTTCATAAGAGAGCTGTCTACCTGATATCCTTCAAAATCCCTTATTCTTTTTTCCTTTTCTTCTTCCTGTCCCATCGAAACCCATGTGTCTGTATAGACAACATCAGCATCTTTTACAGCCTCTTTTGGACTATAAGTAAAGATGATGTTGCTTTTGCTCTTTTTTGCTTCATCAAGTGCAAAGTCTACAACTTCCTTCTTTATTTCATAGCCGGGTGGAGTTGCAACTGCAATGTCGAGACCAAGTTTTGCTGCGCCTACCAAAAGTGTGGCTGCTACGTTGTTGCCGTCTCCTACATATGCAATTTTTAGATTACTGAGCCTTCCTTTCTCCTCAAAAATTGTCTGAAAATCAGCTATGATTTGGGTTGGATGATAATCATCAGTAAGCCCATTTATAACTGGGATGGAAGAGTATTTTGCAAACTCTTCAACCTCTTTTTGTTCATATGTTCTTATAACAATTAGGTCAAGGTATCGCGACAGAACCTTTGCTGTATCCTCTATTGTTTCACCTCTGCCAAGCTGAAGGTCATTTTTCCCAAGATAGAGTGAATATCCGCCAAGCTGATGGATTCCCACTTCAAATGATACACGTGTCCTTGTTGAAGCCTTTGTAAATATAAGTCCCAACGCTTTGTTCTTTAAGTAAGGGAAATAAAAACCTCTTTTAGCTTCTTTTTTTAACTTACTTGCAAGTTCAACTAAATACAGAATATCTTCTTTTGAAAGGTCATTTAGATGAAGAAAATGTCTCATAACACTTCATCCTTTCATCTTTAAATAAATCATTCAAGCAATAGATATCTTTTTCAATCTCATCCAGTGAAGATAGAACGTCCACATAATACAGTGCTGTGTCAATCGATGTCAATGTTGTGATTCCAAACTCAACAGAAAGTCTTCGCAAAACAAAACCAAACTCTTGCATTTTGTCTTTGGATGGAATATTTATTACAAACGAGAACTTGTCTTCAAGTAGCAACTTTTGAGCAGTCTCTTTGTCTATAAACTCTACATTTAAGCCTTTTATATAATCTTTCATGCTATCTACGAGGAACACTTTGTAGTTTACTTCATATAGTTTTCGTATAATCTGCTGTATAGCATCCTTTTCACTTTCAGGTGCTAAAATCAAGCAGCTTCCGTTTTTCATAAATTTGTGATTGGAGGATATGAAAGCTTTGTAAAGAGCAACTTTTAGATTTTTGGAGATACCAAGAACTTCGCCGGTGGATTTCATCTCTGGTCCCAAGTATGCATCAACCTTTGATAATTTGGAAAACGAAAATACAGGAGCTTTTACTGCAAAAAAGTCTGGTTCTTTTACAAGCCCAGTTTGGTATCCCAAATCTTTGAGCTTTTTGCCAAGTATGAGTTTAGTTGCAATCTTTATCATAGGAATTCCCGTAACCTTGCTCAAAATTGGCACAGTTCTGCTTGCCCGAGGATTTACTTCTATTACATAAACATTTTCATCTTTGTCAATTACAAATTGAATATTGAAAAGTCCTACAACTCTCAAGGCGCGGGCAAGTTTTATAGTGTAATCAATAATTTTTTCTTTTACCTTTTCAGAGAGTGTATGGGGAGGAAACACTGCCATGCTGTCTCCAGAATGAACACCAGCTCTTTCAATATGTTCCATGATCCCAGGTATTAACACATCTTCTCCATCCGAGATTCCATCAACTTCAGCTTCTTTTCCAAGGATGTATTTATCGATCAAAATAGGATGTTTTATTGATATCTCAATTGCAGCTTTGATGTATTTTTCAAGCTCCTCGCGGCTGTAGACAATCTCCATTGCCCTTCCGCCAAGAACATAAGATGGTCTTACCAGAACAGGATAGCCAATTTGCTGAGCAACCTTCACCGCATCTTCCAAGCTGTATGCAGCCCCACCTGGAGGATAAGGAATATTGAGGTTTTTGAGAAGATTCAAAAACTTGTCTCTATCCTCTGCAGTGTCAATACTTTCCATAGAAGTTCCTAAAATCTTCACACCGTTTTTTGCAAGGTATGAAGCCATATTTATTGCAGTCTGACCACCAAATTGAACTATTACGCCCATTGGTTTTTCCTGTTTTATTATGTCTAAAACACATTCTTTTGTAAGAGGTTCAAAAAAGAGCTTGTCTGATGTATCAAAGTCAGTTGATACTGTTTCAGGATTGTTATTGATGATTATAGCTTCAACTCCTTCTTCTTTTAACGCGAATATTGAATGAACACAGCAATAATCAAATTCAATTCCCTGACCAATTCGAATTGGTCCTGAACCTATTACAATTGCCTTGGGCTTTGAACTTACAACTAAGTCAGTTTCTTTTTCGTATGTGGAATAAAAATATGGTGTTTTTGCTTCAAACTCACCTGCACAGGTGTCAACCATCTTGAAAGAAGGTTTTAGCTTACATTTCTCTCTTATTTCTATTACCTCGTCCACATCTTCTTTTAAAAGATTTGCAATGTATGAGTCACCAAACCCAAGCCTTTTAGCTTTTTGTAAAAGGTCATATGGCAGTGATTCTATGTCATATTTTTTGAGCTGTTTTGACATATCAACTATGTTTTTGAACTTTTCAATAAAGAAGTAATCAATCTTGCTGAGGTCTGAGATGAACTTGCAGTCATAATTTCGGGAAAGAGCTTCGCATATTGCGAAAACTCTCTCATCGTTTGGAGTTTTTATATACTCTAAAAGTTGGTCATCTGGCATTTCTTCAAATTTCTTAAGACCAAGCTGATAATTAATCTTGACATCCAGTGAATCTATTGCTTTTAAAAAAGCTTCTTCAAATGTTCTTCCAATAGCCATGACCTCGCCAGTTGACTTCATCTGTGTGCCAAGTCGTCTGTCTGCCTTTTCGAACTTGTCAAACGGCCATCTGGGCACTTTTACAACAACATAGTCTATAGACGGTTCAAAGCTTGCATATGTGTTTTGGGTGATAGGATTTATTATTTCATCAAGTGTAAGCCCAATTGCTATTTTGGCAGCAATTCGAGCAATAGGATATCCTGTAGCTTTTGATGCTAAGGCAGACGAACGGCTCACTCTTGGATTTACCTCAATTACTACATATTCCATATTGTTTGGATTTAGTGCAAACTGAACATTGCATCCGCCCTCAATTTTAAGACTTCTTATTATGTTTAAAGAAGCACTTCGCAGCATCTGATACTCTTTATCAGAAAGAGTTTGAGATGGGGCAACAACAATACTATCACCTGTGTGAATTCCCACAGGGTCTATGTTTTCCATGTTGCACACTGTGATGCAATTGTCGTTGCTGTCCCTCATGACCTCATATTCTATTTCTTTCCAGCCAAGGACACTTTGTTCAATCAATACTTGATGAATTAAAGAAAGTTTCAATCCTTTGCTTGCAATATATCTTAATTCTTCTTCATTGTAAGCAATTCCACCGCCTGTGCCGCCAAGGGTATAGGCAGGACGAACAATAACAGGATATCCAACTTCTCTTGCAAATTCTATAGCTTCTTGTACAGAGTGTGCTATGATGCTTTTTGGCACAGGTTCTCCAATTTCAATCATGGTCTTTTTAAAAAGTTCCCTGTCTTCTGCCTTTTTAATTGTTTCAAGCGATGTTCCAAGAAGGCAAACTCCGTACTTTTCCAAAATTCCTGCTTCGGCAAGCTCAAATGCCATATTGAGTGCTGTCTGACCACCAAGTCCAGCCAAAAGTCCTTGTGGTCTTTCTTTTTTGATTATTTCTTCGATATAGTCAACTGAAATTGGTTCAATATATACCCTGTCAGCAATTTCTGTATCAGTCATGATTGTTGCGGGGTTGGAGTTTACAAGTACAACTTCTATTCCTTCTTCTTTTAAAGCGCGGCAGGCCTGAGTTCCTGAATAGTCAAACTCAGCAGCCTGCCCAATTACTATCGGACCAGAGCCTATTATCAAAACCTTTTTTATGTCTTTTCTCTTTGGCATCTTTTTCTACACTCCATTCAAAAGCTTAGTAAATTGGTCAAATATATATTTTGAGTCATGTGGACCCGGGCTTGCCTCAGGATGGTATTGAACAGATACTATAGGCAAATCAAGATGAGCAAACCCCTCAACAGTTTTATCATTTACATTTACATGTGTGATTTTTATTTTTTCATATTCTTTATATTCAATTGCATAGTTATGATTCTGTGAGGTTATATAAACCTTGCCGGAAATCAAGTCTTTTACCGGGTGGTTTCCTCCATGGTGACCAAATTTCAGCTTGTATGTCTTAAGTCCTAAACACAAACCTAAAAGCTGATGGCCAAGACAGATTCCAAGGATAGGTTTTTTTAGCTCTATTATTTGTTTCAAAGTGGGGAAGATTTCTTCTAAGTCAGTAGGATCACCCGGTCCGTTTGAAAATACAAACCCTTCTGGATTAATATTCATGATTTGGTCAAGAGAGCTATTATACGGAAACACATATAAATCAAGCCCTCTTTTTGAAAGTTCTCTCAAGATGTTTTGCTTTATTCCAAAATCTAAAACAGCAACCTTCTTGCCATTGCCTTCAATTCTGTAAACCTGAGTGGTCGAAACCTCTTTTACCAAAGATGGCTTTTGTTTTTTATACTCAAATATTTTGCTCAGGAGTATCTCTTTATTGTCGGTCTCTGTTGAGATAATACCAAGCATTGAGCCTTTATTTCGTATGTGTTCTGTTATAGCTCGTGTATCAACACCCTCAATTGCCACAATATTATTCTCTTTTAAATATTCATGCAATGTCTTCTGAGCCCTGAAATTTGAAGGTGTTTTACATGCCTCTCTTACAATAAAACCTTCAACATGAGGTTTGTATGACTCCACATCTTCACTATTTATTCCGTAGTTGCCTATAAGAGGGTATGTCATTGTAACAATCTGACCATTGTAGGAAGGGTCAGTCAGTACCTCTTGGTATCCTGTCATGCATGTATTGAATACAATTTCACCAATTGTTTCACCTTCACTACCAAGTGAAATTCCTTCAAATGTCAGCCCGTCTTCTAAAACAAGTACCGCTTTTTTCATTTTCATTCTCCTTCTTGAGCATTTTTAAATAAAAGAGTATCAAAATCTCGTCTTAAGTTCAATACTAAAATGTTGTCAAATAAATTATAAACCAAAATGAATAAAAATACAACATTAAATTTATTTTTATTCGAAATCTACATTGTAGGTCTTTGCCCAATAATCAAGCTGGATAATATATCCAAAAAATTGGGGAAGGGTCATTAACTGACCAAACCAAGGTTTATCCAATGGGAAATATTCTTTATCTGTTATGATTTTCAAGTAAGTCTTATCTATTATCTCAAATATGGGAGAGTTATCTTTTATAATCTCTAAAACCTTTTCCTTTGTTTTTTTGAGATACTCAGGATTATAGGTTTTAGGATAAGGACTTTTTTTGCGGTTCTTTATTTCATCAGGAATAATTCCTTCAAATGAGCATCTTAAAAGGCCTTTTTCCATATTTTTAAGGTATTTAATTTTCCAAGGAACGTTGTACAAAAGTTCTACAATTCTATAATCTGCAAATGGAACTCTTACTTCCAAAGAATTTGCCATGCTCATTCTATCTTTTCTGTTTAAAAGCGTTACCATAAACCACTTAACATTCAAGTAGTACAAAATTCTATGTCTTACATCTTCCTGAGAGTCACTGTCAAGATAGTTTACTTTTCCTACCGACTCTTTATACTTTGAGTTAACATACTCTTCAAGCTCTGATTTTGAATATTTTTGCGACAGAAGATTTTTTCTAAATTCTAATGAAGGCGACCATGGAAAGGTTTCGAAATTTTTATAATCCTCTCTCCAATACCATGGATATCCACCAAAAATCTCGTCAGCACACTCACCCGATAGGGCAACCTTTGCATATTTTCTCACTTGGTTTGTAAAGAGAAGCAGTGATGAGTCAATGTCAGCCATGCCAGGAAGGTCATTTGCAACTGTGGCAAGGGTGAGGGCATTGCATAAGAGTTCATTGTCAATTTCAACTACAATGTGGTCTGTACCTATACTTTTTGAAGCTATCTTGGCATAGGTGCTGTCTAATGTGGGCTGATACTGATTGGATTTATAATATTTTACATTATCCTTATACTCTATAGAAAAACTTTTTAATCTTCTACCTTCTTTTCTTAACTGGTTGGTAGAAATTGTTGTGATAATGGTTGAATCCAACCCGCCTGACAAAAAGCAACATATTTCAAAGTCAGAAACAAGCTGCCTTGTTATTGCATCTGTAACCAAGTTTTTTACAATCTCAATGGTTTCATCTACGGTGTTATCAAACTTTTCAGGTTTTAACTGCCAATATTCTTTTATTTCATATCTATCTTCGCTATACACTACATAATGGGCAGGAGGAAGTTCTATAATGTCCTTAAAAATTGCTGAAAATGGAGACCTTGCAGGGCAAAGACCTATAAGCTCAAAAATACCCTCTTTGTTTACCTTCGTGGATATTAAAGGGTGCTTTAAAAGAGCTTTTATTTCTGAAGCAAAAATAAAATTGTCATTTTTAATAGAGAAAAATAGCGGTTTTACTCCTAAATGATCCCGAGATATAAAAAGCTCATTTTTGGTTTCATTAAAAACTGCAAAAGCAAATATACCATTTAAATATTTCACACACTCTTCTTTCCATTGAATATATGAAGTCAACACAACTTCGGTATCTGAGTATGAACTGAAATGATACCCTAAGCTTTGAAGCTTTGCCCGAAGTTCTTGAGTATTGTAAAGCTCACCGTTATAGACTATAATGAATTTTTCTTGACCATGAAATTTGATCATTGGCTGTTTGCCACCTTCAGGGTCAATAATGGTGAGTCGTTTGTGCCCGAGCAGAGCATGTTTGGTGATATAATAGCCTTCTTCATCAGGTCCGCGGTGACTAAGTACATCTGTCATCTTTGTTATTACATCCTGGAATTCAGAAATGTCTGAGCAAAAACATATCCATCCGCTAAATCCGCACATTTTCCTATAACCAATTTTAGAATTTCAGTATTAATATATTAAGCAAAAGGTAAGATGGTGAATGAGGATGTTTTTTTTGGGTTATTGACATATCATATCAGATGTTTTATAATAAATTTTGCATCGAAAAAAGAAGATTTTAGCGGAAGGGTGTCCGAGTGGTTTAAGGAGCTGGTCTTGAAAACCAGTGACCCGCCTGAAGCGGGCCGTGGGTTCGAATCCCACCCCTTCCGCCATTTAATTTTTTATTAGGATTTTTTTGTTACCACTACAAAAGTGCTTGCAAGTTTTTGGGCACATAGTGTAATATTATAATTGAACAAGTATTTAAGGACCATGAAGAGAATAATGGTCTTTTTTTATTACATCTCATCTTGCGATTATATATTGTAAGAATCAATATTCCTCATATTTCTTTATATTTTGTGATAATATAGTTTTTGAGACCAAACACAAGAATACAATATACACAATAAATACTTTTTTTTACAATCATCATTGCGAAAGGTGTGGAATGAGTTGAAACTCAAGGCTTATGCAAAAATCAACTTAGCATTAGATGTACTTTCAAAAAGGGAAGATGGTTATCATGAGATAAGAACTATAATGCAAACAGTAGATTTGTATGATATAATCAATATTGAAAAGATAGAAGAAGACAGTATAATTGTAACAACTTCAAGTGAAAATATTCCAACTGACAATAAAAACCATGCATACATTGCAGCTTCACTTTTAAAAGAGCGTTTTGGTGTAAAGCAAGGTGTGAAAATACATATTGAGAAGAACATTCCGGTCTCTGCAGGTTTAGCTGGTGGAAGCACTGACGCAGCAGCAGTTTTAAAAGGTCTGAATGAAATATTTGAGTTAAATCTTTCTCAGCAGCAGCTTATGGAAATTGGAAGAGAGATTGGTGCTGATGTTCCATTTTGTTTGGTAGGTGGAACAGCTCTTTGTGAGGGAATTGGCGAAAAGGTTTTAAAATTAAAATCAGCTCCTCAGATGAATATCCTTATTGCAAAGCCAGAGGTCTATGTTTCCACACAGGCTGTATATGAGGCACTTGACATTAGCAAAGTAAAAAAGAGACCAAACATTGAAGCTATGATTTCGGCAATTGAAGAAGGTAATGTAAAAGAGATAGCAAAGAACCTTTGCAATGTTTTAGAGGCGGTTACAGTAAATCAGTATCCAGTCATAAACAGAGTCAAGGACATTATGAGAAATAACAATGCTCTTGGAACAGTTATGACAGGAAGTGGACCGGCTGTATTTGGGATTTTTGGTAACAAGTATGATGCTTTAAAAGCTGCAGAGAGGCTTAAGGTGTTTATAAAAGAAATAATCTTGACTACAACATGTGAAGGCAGTGGAGTTTTGGAATTTTAGGATAGTAGGAGTTGTGATAAAAAATGAATGAGAAGAATGAGTCACATTATTTTTTGATAGAAAATTACAAACCTCTGCGCGAGATTGTGTTTGAAAAGCTCAGAGACATGATTGTAAACGGCGATTTAAAACCTGGCGAAAGACTTATGGAGATAAAACTTGCAGAAATGCTTGGTGTTTCAAGAACACCTGTTAGAGAGGCAATAAGAAAACTTGAACTTGAAGGACTTGTTGTGATGCTTCCCCGAAAAGGTGCTTATGTTGCAGATATTTCTAAAAAAGAGATAATGGATGTATTAGAGATACGGGCTGCACTTGACAAGCTTGCGACAGGTCTTGCAGCCCAGCGGATGACAAAATCTGAGAAAGATCAGCTTAAAAAGGTTCTCGCTTCATTTGAAAAAAATTTTAAGTCGGGAAATATTGAAGGAATGATAAATGACGATATAAAGTTGCACGACTTGATATATTTGGGTGCGAAGAATGAAAAACTTCAGCACATAATAAATAACCTTCGCGAGCAAATAACCCGGTTTAGGATAATATATCTTAAAGAGATTTACAGAAAAAGTGAAAATCTTTTGAAAGAACACAAAGAGATTGTAGAAGCAATTATAAGTGGAGATGTTGAAAAAGCCCAGAAAATAGCAGAAGAGCACATAAAAAATCAGGAAATAGAGCTTATCAATAGTTTAAAATTTTAATAAAAAGGTGAAAAATATGATAAATGCTGTAATACTTGCTGGATCTGATAAAAACAAATCAGGTACTCCTTATGAGTGCAAGGCATTGATCAAAATAGGAGAAAAATTTTTAATAGAGTACGTACTTGATGCAGTATGCAGTTCCAAGCATATTTCGCGCAGAGTTGTTGTAGGTCCAGTTCAATTAAAAGAATTTTTAATTTCAAGGTATCCACAGGTTGAATTTGTTGCAGAAGACACCTCGATAATGAGAAATGCCAAAAAAGCGATAGAATTTTTGAACGATAACAAAAAAATTTTATTTTTAACTGCCGACCTGCCCTTTATTACCGCTGAAGCAATAGATCATTTTATCGAAGAGTCAATTAAATCTGGGGCAGATATATGTTATCCAATTGTTGAAAAGAGCATAAACGATGAGAAATACCCTCAGATGAAAAGAACATATGGGACTGTGAAAGAAGGAACATTTACTGGTGGAAATGCCATTATAATAACTCCATCAGTATTTGAAAAGTGTTATTCGCTTGCCGAAAAGCTTGTGGAAAAGCGCAAAAATCCTATTGCTATGGCGCGGCTAATAGGACCTACCATTTTATTGCTCTTTTTAACTAAGAGACTTTCAATACAGAAAGTTGAAAAAAGAGTGTCTAAGGTGTTTAAGGTTAAAGCTAAAGCTATCATCTCTACATATCCTGAATTGGGGCAGGATGTAGATAAAGACTCTGACCTTATGGTGGCAAAGTTCTATCTTGAAAAAAAGAGGTAGAATTCCGATTGAAATTGTGGTATAATATAAAAATGATACTTTTATCTCAAAAAGGAGGCAAATAGGAATGCCAAGAATTACAACAGATACAATAATTGCAGATGTATTGAGGATTGATAGAGGGACCATTCCAATATTTTTGAACAATGGTCTTCACTGTTTGGGTTGCCCTTCTGCTCAAGGAGAAAGCATTGAAGAGGCATGTGCGCTTCATGGAATAGATGCGCAGAAGCTTGTAGATGAGCTAAACGAGTATCTCAAGAGCAAAGGTCTTTTGGATGAGTAAAAAAATACTTTACATCTAAAGCAAATCGTATTAAAATAATAAGTGGTAGTGCGGGTGTAGTTCAATGGTAGAACACCAGCTTCCCAAGCTGGCAGCGTGGGTTCGATTCCCATCACCCGCTCCAAATGACAAAAAGGGGGGTATGCTCCCCTTTATTTTTGTAAGCGCCCACGTAGCTCAGCAGGCAGAGCGTCGCCTTGGTAAGGCGGAGGTCGCCGGTTCGAGCCCGGTCGTGGGCTCCATTTGGTTATTGACAATTTTAATTGTTTATGATAGATTTAAAAAGTCAAGCAAAGAAGGGTTATTTTTTTTTGCAAATTTTCATTGTTGAATAATACAAAGTGTTGTTCTGAAAAAGAAAAGATAAGAAGGATGAGGTAATTTATAGAAGGTTTGAGATGGAGGTGAACACAGAAATATGGCGGCAAAAGGTGCGAGAATGATAATTCATCTTGAATGTACTGAGTGCAAAAACAGGAATTACACGACAGAAAAGAACAAGAAGAATGACCCAGATAGACTTGAGTTAAAGAAGTATTGTAAGTTTTGTAGAAGACACACCATCCATAGAGAAACTAAATAGTTAAGAAAGAGGATGTGTGAATAATGGTGGAGAAGAAAAAGGTGGAAAAGGTAGTTGTAAAACCCCAAGGTAACAAAAAAAAGTTGAGTTTTAAAGATTGGTGGGCTAAGACTCTCAAGTTTTTCAGAGATGTTAGAATAGAGATGAAGAAGGTTGTGTGGCCTTCACAAAAACAGGTGGTAAAGCACACGATTGTGGTGTTGACATTTACTTTATTTTTCACAGTGTTCATTTTGCTTGCTGACCTTATATACGACCAACTTATTTTCAAGCTTTTATTAAAGATAAAATAAAAAGCAATTCTTGAGAAAAAAGGAGGGCGGGCTTTTAGCCCTTCAAAATGAGTGATAAAAGAGCAAAATGGTATGTTGTCCATACCTATGCAGGCTATGAAAATAAAGTGAAAGCTAATTTAGAAAAAATAATTGAAAATAGAAATTTGTCTGATAGGATCTTAGACATTCGGATTCCTACTGAACTTGTCACTGAAATTAAAGATGGAAAGAAGATTGTTAAAGAAAAAAAGAAATTTCCGTCGTATGTGTTAATCAAAGCTGTAATGGACAATGAGATATGGTACACGATAAGAAACGTCAGAGGCGTGACTGGTTTTGTGGGACCTGAATCTAAGCCCACACCTCTTACAGATGAAGAAATAGAAGCAATGGGTATTAAAGAAGAGGTTGTGGAGGTATTTGACATTGAGGTTGGTGACAATGTGAAGGTTGTATCTGGTCCATTTGCTGATTTTTATGGGCCAGTTGTTGAAATAAATAAAGAACGAAAAAAGGTAAGAGTAATGCTTAACCTATTTGGAAGAGAAACTCCTGTGGAATTTGATTACCACCAGGTAGAAAGATTATGATATATTTTAAACTCAAGTTGACCAGGAGGTGAAAAGGGAAAATGGCAAAAAAAGTTTTAACACAAATAAAACTTCAAATTCCAGCAGGTAAGGCAACACCAGCACCACCAGTCGGACCTGCGTTAGGTCAACATGGTGTTAATATTATGCAGTTTTGCAAAGAGTTTAATGAAAGAACAGCAAAAGATGCTGGATTGATTATTCCAGTTGTTATAACTGTTTATTCTGATAGGTCTTTTACATTTATTACAAAGACACCTCCAGCATCAGTATTATTGAAAAAAGCTGCAGGGATTGAGAGCGGCTCTCCAAAGCCAAACAAGCAAAAGGTGGCTACATTAAAGAGGGATGTAATTAAAAAGATTGCTGAGCAAAAAATGCCAGACTTAACTGCTGCATCTTTGGAGGCTGCTATGAGAACTATTGAAGGTACTGCAAAGAGTATGGGAATTGTAGTTGAAGATTAATATTTTTTGTACACACGACAGGGTGTGGGAGGTTAATTTATAGCCGCAAATACCACAAGGGAGGTTTATAAAGAGAATGTTCAGAGGCAAGAAATATCAAGAAGCTGCAAAACTTGTCGATAAAACAAAGCTTTATGACCCGGAAGAAGCAATTGAACTTGCATTAAAAACATCTTATGCAAAGTTTGACGAAACAGTTGAGGTACATGTGAGATTAAATGTTGATCCAAGACATGCCGACCAACAAGTAAGAGGCACTGTGGTTTTGCCAAATGGTACAGGTAAAAGTGTAAGGGTTTTAGTTTTTGCAAAAGGTGACAAGGCAAAAGAAGCAGAAGAAGCAGGAGCGGATTATGTAGGTGCAGAAGAGCTTGTTGCAAAGATTCAGAATGAAGGCTGGACAGACTTTGATGTATGTATTGCAACACCCGATATGATGGGTTTGGTAGGAAGACTTGGTAAGATTTTAGGTCCTAAAGGTTTGATGCCAAACCCAAAATCAGGGACTGTAACAATGGATGTTGCAAAAGCTGTTAAAGAAGCAAAAGCTGGTAGAGTTGAATTTAGGCTTGACAAGACAGCTATAATCCACTGTCCAATTGGCAAGGTTTCGTTTGGTAAAGAAAAACTTCTTGAAAACTACAGAACACTTATGGAGGCAATTATTAAAGCAAGACCAGCTGCTGCAAAAGGGCAGTTTATAAAGAGTATTACAGTGGCAACAACAATGGGACCTGGTATTAAAATAAACCCATTGAAGCCATTATAATGTTCTAAAATTCAAAAAGTGAATAGCCTACAACCGAAGACAGTAGGTGCAAAGTACTTTTTAAAAGTACTTTGCTTAAAGGTTTGCCTACCGAGGTTGTAATTATTTTAAAACCCATCGGCCGGGATAGCTTGAATTTGTCTTTTATTGTTGGCTGAATGGGGGAAGGATAATTACAGCCTCTTTAAGGTAAACTTAAAGAGGCTTTAATAATTTATGGGATACAAAAGGGAGGTGAATTTGTTGGCAAAGTCAAGAGCGGTAAAAGAACAGCTTTTAAATGAATACAAGGAAAAGCTGTCCAGAGCAAAAGCTGGTGTGATTGTTTGCAATCATGGAATTACCGTTGAACAAGACACAGCACTCAGAAAGAAGTTAAGAGAAGCAGGAATTGAGTACAAGGTTGTAAAAAAGACTTTGTTTACCTTTGCTGTAAGGGAAAATAATCTTTCTGAGCTTGAACAGTTTTTTGAAGGACCTATTGCCGTTGCATTTTCATACGACGACCCTGTAAAGGTTGCAAAGGTATTAAAAGAAGGCGCAAAAGACCTTGAAAAGTTAGAAATAAGAGGCGGATTTATTGAAGGTAAAGTGATTTCTGCAAAAGAGGTTGATGCACTTTCTAAACTTCCGTCAAGAGAAGAGCTTATTGCAAAGATGCTTGGCGGCTTGAACGCGCCGATGTCTGGTCTTGTTTATGCACTTTCTGGTACGATTAGGAAGCTTGTTCTGGCACTCGATGCTATTGCTAAAAAGCAGAGTGCTTAATATAAATAAAAATTTTTAAAATGGGAGGTTGTTTAAAGATGGCAAGCGAAAAGGTTCAAAAATTAATTGAAGAAATCAAAACATTGACAGTGTTAGAGCTTTCTGAGATGGTAAAAGCTTTAGAAGAAGAGTTTGGCGTTACAGCAGCAGCTCCAGTTGCAGTTGCAGCAGCTCCAGTTGCTGGTGCTCAGGCAGCAGCTCCAGCTGCAGAGGAGAAGACAGAATTTAACGTTATTTTGGCAGACGCTGGTAGCGACAAAATCAAAGTTATCAAAGTTGTGAGAGAGATAACTGGTCTTGGATTGAAAGAAGCAAAGGACCTTGTTGACAGTGCTCCAAAGCCAATCAAAGAAAATGTTTCAAAAGACGAAGCTGAGCAGATCAAAAAGAAACTTGAAGAAGTTGGAGCAAAAGTTGAACTCAAATAAGGAATGTCAAATTATTAAAAAAGGGCGGGAAGTAATCCTGCCCTTTTTCAATTTAGTTGATGAAATCTTGAGTTTATTGTGGTATTATTAAATACATAATTTACACTAAGTTTGGGAAGGTTGGGTTAGAAAAATGAATGAAAATTATTTAGAGATTGTCCAAAAGATAAATGAACTTACCTCTACCATGTCAGAAGCTTTTGATTATATCATAAGAGTTCAAATTCCTCAGCTGAGGTTTGAAGACTCTTTTTATCTTTTAAACGATATCATTGAAGCATTTTTAAGCATTTCAAGTGCTCTGAGAGTAATTCAAGATGAGTTTAATGTGGAAAGTCTTCAGGAGATAGAAAATGAATTTCAAGAAAGGTTGAGCGAACTTCTTCAGATGTACAAGCAGCCAGTAGCTGAAAAGCTTCTTGCCAAGTATCAAAACGAAATAATACCGGTTTATGAAAAATGGCAGACACAGCTTCTAAGTACGATAAACAAATATCAAGCATGAATCATTAAAAATGGCTGGCTACTTTGGACCAGCCATTTTTAATTGGGATTACTATTTTTCAAAATATTTAAACTGTGAGGTATAAAGATTATAGTAATAGCCTTTCTTCTCAATAAGCCGTTCATGATTGCCTTCTTCAACTATTTGTCCATCGTGGATGACAAATATCCTGTCTGCATTTCTGATTGTGGACAGTCTGTGGGCTATAATAATTGAGGTCCTGCCCGATGTTAGCTTTTCAATAGCCTGTTGGATTAGGACTTCTGTTTGAGTATCTACTGCCGAGGTTGCTTCATCTAATATCAGTATTTTTGGGTCAGCTAAAAGTGCTCTGGCAAATGCAATGAGCTGTCTTTGGCCAATAGAAAGGCGACTTCCTCTTTCGTTAACCTCTGTGTCATATCCGTTTTCCATTTTCATGATAAATTCATGAGCATTTACAATCTTTGCAGCCTTTATTACTTCATCCATTGTGGCATCAGGTTTTGCATATCGAATGTTGTCTGCAATTGTACCAGAGAATATAAATGTGTCTTGAAGCATTATGCCCATTTGCTTTCTCAAAGAGTTTAAGGTTACGTTTTTAATGTCATGCCCGTCAATCAATATCCTTCCCTTTTGAGGATCATAAAACCTTGCAATGAGATTTATTATTGTGGTTTTTCCTGCACCTGTTTCGCCTACAAGTGCAATTGTCTCACCAGCTTTAATGGTAAATGAAACATCTTTTAAAACAGGTTTTTCCTCGTCGTATGAAAAAGAAACATTTTCAAACGTTATTTCACCTCTAATTGGTGGCAAGTCGTATGCATCTTTGGCATCATGAATATCCGGTTGAGTATCAAGAATTTCAAATATGCGCTCTGTTGATGCCATAGCAACAAGCAGCTGGTTATAAAAATTAGATATATTGCTAATAGGTTGCCAGAACATTCCCATATAATTAGAAAATGCTATGATTATGCCAAGTGTTGTGTACCCCTTTCTCATCATCCAGATGCCAAAAAGAAATATGAGAACGCTCGACAGAGTTCCAGTGAATTCTATGGTTGGCCAAAATAGATTGTTTACTCTGATTGCTTTCATCCATGTATTTTTGAATGTGGTGTTTAAATTTTTAAATATTTCAGCGTTTTTTTCTTCTCTTGTAAAAGCTTGAGTTATTTTCATTCCTTGTATGCTTTCGTGTATATATGCATTGAGAGTAGAAGATTTCTTTCTAACATCTTGCCATCTTGTTCTTATTGAGTTTTTTAATATCATGATTATTAAGATTAACAAAGGAAGAACTCCAAGTGCGACAAAGGAGAGTTTTATATCAATTGAAAGCATTATTACTATGATAGCCCAAAGGTTTAAAGTGTCAACCAGCACATTTAAAATACTATTAGACAAAAGCTCTGATAAAGAATCCACGTCATTCATTACTCTTACCATTATTTTGCCTGCTGGTCGACTGTCAAAAAAGTTAAGAGACAGTTTCTGAAGATGGGTAAAAAGATGCATTCGAATATCTGAGACCACATTGTTGCCGAGTTTTGTCATAAAGATGGTTCTAAGACGAAGACTTATTACGTACAGTAAAGTAAGTACAATATAGAAAACTGCCTTATACAAAAGAGCATGAATGTTTTTTTGTGGGATATCAATGTCAATAACCAATCTTATCAAATACGGTCCGGCAAGGTTGTAGAATGTAGCAAGCATCATCAGAAGAAGAGAGTATATAAAGTACCTTCTATATGGCTTTATATATCTCAAAAGTCTTACAAACTGCGACCAATTAAAAGGTTTTGTTATTGGTTCATCTTCTTCAATTCTAAGCCTTTTTGTGGAATTGTTCAAAATCTACCACCTTCTTTTTGTGTACTTAAAATATCTTTGTATTGCTGAACAAATATATTATAATATCTGCCTTTTTTAGCTAAAAGTTCACTATGAGTTCCTTGTTCTACAATTTTTCCATTTTCAAGATAGAGTATTAAATCACAGTCTTTAACCATTGAAACCCTATGAGCAATGATAAATACGGTACAATCTTTAAAGTATTCTTCTAACGCTTTGCTTATCAAATATTCTGTTTCCATATCAACCGCTGATGTTGCATCGTCAAGAATTAATATCTTAGGTTTTTTCAAAAGAGCTCTTGCTATTGCAATTCGTTGTTTTTGACCGCCTGAAAGACCAATTCCTCTTTCTCCAACAAGAGTATCATATCCATCTGGGAACTGGATAATAAACTCATGTGCCTGAGCAAGTTTTGCGGCGTTTATGATATTTTCCAAAGAAGCATTTTCCACGCCGTATGCTATATTATTTGCAATAGTATCAGAAAATAAAAATGTCTCTTGTGGAATTACAGAGATTGCGCTTCTGAGCTTTTTAAGGTCGTAGTCTCTTACATCTATTTCGTCTATTAGTACTCTTCCGCTTGATACGTCATAAAAACGGGGTATAAGATTTACCACAGAAGATTTTCCTGAACCTGTTGGCCCCATTATAGCAACCTTCATTTTAGGTTTTACTTCAAAATTGATATTTTCTAGCACAAGATTTCCAGAGTGTTTGAAATACACATTTTCAAACCTTACATACCCTTCCGTAACTTCAAATGGAGTTGGCTTTCCTTTGATTTTGACAGGTGTACTGAGCAATCCAAACACTCTCTCACAAGAAGCGTTTGCTCTTTCCACCATACTTATAATCCATCCCAAGGACCTCAAAGGCCAAATTATAGCCCATAGATAACCTTGAAAAGCCATAAGTGTTCCAACTGTAATTAAATTTTTAATTACCATAAAACCGCCCAGTGCGAAAATAATCAGAACAAGTAAAGATGTCACTGCTTCAATCATAGGAAAGAATTTGCCCCAGATAAGTCCCACTGTGATATTTTGTTCTTTGTATTCGTTGTTGGCAGATGAAAATTTCTCTATTTCAAAGTTCTCTTGTGAGAAAGCCTTTACAACTCTGATACCTGTAATATTTTCCTGAGTAGCTGTGTTGAGTTTAGAATACTTTTCTCGTATCTTGATAAATTCTGGTCTTATGGTTCTGTCAAAAATATAAACCAAAATTAGCAATATAGGCGTTGAGAGAAGTAGAGCAAATGTAAGCTTTACGTTTAAAATGAACATTATGGTAAGTGATATCGAAAAGTTCAAAATATTTTCGGCAAGCAGAGCTAAGGCAGTGGAGAAAAACATTCTAATTCCTTCCAAGTCACCTGTCATGCGTGCCATGATTTCTCCTGTTCGAGTTTTGTCATAAAATTCATAGGTCTGTCTTTGAAAAAAATTGTAAAGCGTTTCTCTGAGTTCATACAGTATATTCTGGGATACGTTTTCAAATAAATATGAGTGACTATATCTTATAACACCCCGCACTAAGCTTACACTGAGCATTGTGATGACAAATGGTATAAGCAACTGATACTTTTTCTTTGAAATTGCTTCATCAATGATCAGCTTAGAGATATATGGATTTACCATTCCAAGGGTTATAGATATGAAAATGAGAATAAAACCAAGGATTAAAAGTTTTTTATATTTTCGAAAATATGGTGATAATCTTTTCAAGTTGTCCACGTAAGAAGCACCCTTCCGAATTTAAATTTTCATTTGCTTGCTACTTTAATACATTATAAATCTGATTTATGTGAAAATAAATATAAGAATTTTAATATTTAGCTCACTTTTTTAAGCCTGTATTTGTTTTTCATAAAACATTGAGCTGTTTAATAATATTGTTTATAGATATTCAGGCAAGGATGGAAAAACTATAATGCTGAACAATCTTAAAAGCTTTGAAAAAGGTCTTTCTTTTAAAGAAGTTGAAAAAAATATAATAAAATATGGTATAAATGAGATTAAAATTGAAAAAAGAAAGAAACCTCTTTCAATATTTTTAGACCAGTTCAAAGATATCCTGGTTCTGATTTTGGCTGTGTCTACGGCTTTATCATTTTTGCTTGGCGAGTTTTTAGATGCTATTGTTATCTTTTTTCTTATAATTTTGAACGGAATGCTGGGGTTTATTCAAGAATACAAAGCCGAAAGAGCTTTGGAATCATTAAAAAACTATATTTCTTACAAAGCGAAAGTCATAAGAGACAAGAAATTAGAAGTAATTGAAGCAAAATATGTAACAGTAGGAGACATTGTAGTAATTGAAGAAGGAGACAGAATTCCAGCAGATGGAATATTAGTCGAAGGATATTCACTGAAGGTTGATGAGTCTATCTTAACAGGTGAGTCTATAGCTGTGGAGAAGGATATTAATAGTGAAAATAAGCTTTACATGGGCACATATGTAGTTAATGGAAGAGGCTTGATGAAGGTTACTTCAATAGGGCTTAACACCAAAATGGGGCAAATTGCAAAGGTACTGGGAGAAACACAGGAGACTAAAACACCTTTGCAAGTCAGATTAAACCAGCTTGGTAAAATACTTGCTGTAATTTGTATTGCTATATGCAGTGTAATAGTAATACTGGGAATAATTAGAAAACAAAATATCTACGATATGTTTATGATAGGAATAAGTTTAGCAGTTGCAGCAATTCCTGAAGGTCTTCCTGCTATTGTAACCATTACTTTGGCAATAGGTGTTCAGCGTATGGCAAAGAAAAATGCCCTTGTAAGAAAGCTTTCATCTGTTGAGACCTTAGGGAGTGTGAATGTTATTTGTTCAGACAAAACAGGGACTTTGACAGAGAACAAGATGACTGTGAAAAGGATAGAGACAGTTGATATGAGTATTGAGGTTGAAGGGACAGGGTATGATTTAAAAGGAAGGATTCTTTTAAACGGCCGAATTGTAAAAAATCAGCTTCTTGATTACATAATGATGTGTGCTGTTAACTGCAACAATGCAGAGTTAGAAAAAGACAGAAATGAGTTAAAAACAAGTGGTGACCCAACTGAAATAGCACTTTTGGTTTTGGCCAAAAAATATAAAGAGTATATAAAAAGAGAAGAAAAAGTAGCAGAAATACCTTTTGATTCTAACAAACGGTATATGGGTGTAACAGTAAAATGTGGTGATAGCAGTATTTTATTTGTCAAGGGTGCATATGAAAGCTTGATTGGAATATGCAAGTTTTATATGTGTCAAGATGGGACAATAAAAGAACTTACCTCCTATGAAAAGCGGATAATTGCCAAGAAAAATGAACTAATGTGTAGTGCAGCATTGAGAGTTTTGCTTATGTGCATGAAATTTAATTCACAAGATGTAGATGATATGATTTTTTTGGGGCTTGTTGGAATGATAGATCCACCCAAAAGAGGTGTCAAGCTGGCAATTAACAAGGCAAAAAAAGCTGGAGTTAAGACAGTTATGATAACAGGTGACCATAAACTTACAGCGTTTGCAATAGCAAGGGAACTTGGAATTGCAGATAGCATTGAAGAGGTAGTCACAGGCGAGGAACTTCAAAAGGATGAGAAGTTTATCGAGAAGAATATTGACAATATTTCGGTATTTGCAAGGGTAGACCCACTTTCCAAACTAAAAATTGTAAGACTTTTGAAAAGAAAAGAGAACATTGTTGCTATGACAGGTGATGGAGTAAATGACGCACCAGCACTCAAAGAAGCAGATATTGGCATAGCTATGGGGATAAGTGGAAGCGATGTTACAAAAGAAGCTGCTTCAATGGTATTACTTGATGATAATTATGCTACGATTGTTCATGCTATAGAAGAGGGAAGAATTATCTACGACAACATAAAAAAGTTTGTTAAGTATCTTATTGCTTGTAATATTGGCGAGGTATTGATAATGCTTTTTACCTCAATATTAAATTTGCCAATTGCCCTCTTACCCATGCAAATTCTATGGGTAAATCTTGTGACAGATGGTCTTCCAGCAGCAGCTCTTTCTCTTTCCAAAGGTGATGAAAACTTAATGAGAAGACCGCCAAGACCAAAAAAAGAAAGCCTTTTTGCAGGTGGACTGATGCAAGAAATTGTAATAAGAGGGTTTTTAATCGGCTTTTTTGCAACCTTGTCATTTTACTTACCTCTTTTTAAAGGCTACAACCTCAAAACAGCGAGAACAGTTGCATTTGCTACACTTGTAATATCTCAACTTATTTTTGCTTTTGAGTGTTCGACAAATAAAAGAAATGTATTTTCAATGTTATTTGAAAATATATACCTCTTAATTGCTGTAATTTCATCATTTGTTTTATTTTTACTGGTAATATATATACCACAGCTGGGTATAGTATTTGAGGTAAGTTCCTTGAAAAGTCTTGAATGGGGTATCATCATAATTTGTTCATTATTTCCATCTTTGCTTCATAATATATTTGCAAAAAATATCTAAAGTGATAAAATGAAATGAGAAGATAATTTGATAAAGAAATGACATATAGAATTTAAAATTACTGATAGAAAGGGGAATGGCAAACAAATGAAAATTGTTATAATCGGTGGAGTGGCAGCTGGAGCATCTGCAGCTACAAAAGCCAGAAGAACAAGCGAACATGCTCAAATTGTGCTATTTGAACAAGGAGAATATGTATCATTTGCGAACTGTGGTCTTCCGTACTATGTTGGTGGAACAATCCCAAAAAGAGATAGCTTGCTTGTTGTAAGAGAGGAGCTATTCAGGAAAAGATATAACATTGATGTTCGCACGTTATCCCAGGTTATGAAAATCAACAGAAATAGGAAGACTGTGACAGTTTTAGACAAAAGAAATAATACAACATATGAAGAAAGCTATGATAAGCTTATTATTGCAACAGGTGCAAGACCTTTTGTTTTGCCTTTTTTGAAAGATTGCAAAAACTCTTATACATGTTTTACACTCTACGATGTTGATAAAATAAAAGAGACTTTATCTGCAGCTCCAGTTAAAAAAGCAATTATAATTGGAGCTGGTTATATTGGCATGGAACTTGCTGAGCAACTAAATCTTCTGGGTTTGGATTGTACCATTGTTGAATTAAAAAGTTCTATTTTACCTCAGTTTGACAAAGAGATAACAAACCCTGTTGTATATACGTTAAAAGAAAAAGGTATTGATGTGAAAACTGGTGTATCTGTAGTTGATGCAGATGTTGTTGACGGGATTGCAAAGAGATTAAAACTTTCAAATGGCGAAGAGATAGAATGCGATGTTGTTTTCCAGACAGCAGGTGTGATACCAAATGTTGAGCTTGCAAGAGAAGCAGGCCTTGAAGTGAACAGGGGAATTGTGGTAAATAACAAGATGCAGACCTCTGACCCTGACATTTATGCAGCCGGCGATGCAGTTGAAGTAAAGAGTATTATTACAGGCAAAAATGTATGGATTCCTTTGGCGGGACCTGCAAACAAACAGGGAAGAGTTGCTGGGTGCAATGCAGCAGGCGGAAACTTGGAATTCAAAGGAGTTGTAGGCAGTTCTATTATCAAAGTATTTGACTGGGCTTTGGCGAAGGTTGGACTTAGCGAAGCTGAATGCAAAGACCAGGGAATTGATTATAACGTGACAATTGTTCATCCTCTTCATCATGCTGGTTACTATCCTGGGGGAAAACAGCTAACAATAAAACTTATATTTGACAACTCAACTGGCAGAATTTATGGTGCACAGGTTGTGGGGAAAGAGGGTGTTGACAAAAGAGCTGATGTTATTGCAACTGCTATATATGCAGGTTTGACTGTATTTGACTTGGAAAATCTTGATCTTGTTTATGCACCGCCATTTTCATCTGCAAAAGACCCTGTTATAATGGCTGGTATGACAGCTTCTAATATAATTCGTGGAGAGGTCAAGAATATTTTACCTGACAGAGTATTTGAGCTTCTTGATAATCCAGAGTATCTTATCTTAGACGTAAGAACACCAGAAGAGTACGAGTTTGGACATATAAAGAGAGCGATAAATATTCCTGTAGATGAGCTTAGAAACAGACTAAGCGAACTTCCAAAGGACAAGAAGATTATTGTTTACTGTGGTGTTGGATTTAGGTCATATCATGGATGTTTGATTTTAAAAGCAAATGGTTTTGATTGTTTAAATATGAGTGGTGGCTGGACATCATGGAGAATGTATTATCCTGATATGGTAGAGTAAATGGGGGGAAAAGAGTGAAAACATGTGCTATTCTATGTGCAGCAGGTAAAGGCACAAGGTTTGGGGGGAATACCCCCAAACAATTTTTATTTTTAAAGGGCAAAATGATAATTGAATATTCTCTTGAAGTGTTTGAAAAATCACATTTTATTGATGGAGTTGTGCTACTTGTACCTCAAGGTTTTGAAGATATTGCAAGATATTTAAAAGATAAATTTAGCAAGGTTATTTTTTGGGATTATGGTGGGAACGAGAGAGCAGACACTGTAAAAAGAGGATTGGAGATTTTAAAAGGAGAATGTGATATTGTTGCAATCCACGATGCTGCAAGACCTTTTATTACTTTAGAACTTCTGGAAAAACTAATTGCTGATGTTGAGACTCATTTTGCAGTTGCGCCAGGGGTTTTGGCAAATGATACTGTAAAGTTTGTAGTGGATGGTCACATTCAAAATACATTGCCACGGTCTAATATATGTTTGATACAAACACCTCAAGTTTTTAAATTTGATTTAATATACAGGGGATATGAGATGTTTAAAAATGAGTTGTTTACAGATGATCTTCAGTATGTTGAACGGTTAGGTATAAAACCTAAAATAATTGAAAATAGTAGAATAAATTTCAAGATAACAACAAAAGAAGACCTTCTAATTGCGGAGGCTATTGTAGAGAAGGGGTATTGGTAGTAAAATATCTTTTGAAAGGTTTTAAAACTTTTTGAAAAGGTTGTGAGGCTGTGAAAGTGTATGCTTTAGTTGGACCAAGTGGTACAGGTAAAAGCTATAAGGCAATAGTGGTTGCGAAGATGCTGGGAGCAAGTGCTATAATAGACGACGGTATTTTGGTTTACAACTCAAAGCTTGTTGCAGGAAAGTCTGCAAAGAAAGAACCTACATATTTGGCTTCGGTAAGAAGAGCACTTTTTATGGAAGATGATCATGCAAATGAAGTGAAAAAAGCAATAAAGGATTTGAACATTGATTCGATTTTAATATTAGCTACATCCAAGCAAATGGCACAGATGATAGCAAGGAGATTAGAATTGGGAACTATTGAAAGGTTTGTTGATATCAAAGAGGTTTCGAATGACTTTGAAATAAAAAAAGCAATAACCATGCGAAATAAAGAGGGAAAACACGTTGTGCCTGTTCCAACTTTTGAAATAAAAAAAGACTTTTCTGGTTTGCTGATATATCCTTTAAAGCTTTTTAAGAGAATTAACCTAAACGATTATATTGTTGCCGAAAAGACTATAGTAAGACCTACCTTTAGCTATTTGGGCGAATATACTATTTCAGAAAATGTCTTGATTGCGTATATTCGCAGAGTACTCAAAAAAAGCAATGATATTGCTAAGATACTTTCAATTGACCTTGCTATCAAAAATAATCTGTTGTATATAAAAATAGAGGTTATACTAAAATTTGGTTGCAACATAAAATTTGTGCTTGAAAAAATACAAAGGGAGATAAAAGAAGAAATAGAATATTATACCTCAATAAATGTAGAATACATTCATATCATTGCAAAAGGAGTACAGGTGTAAAAATGTTTTACTTGTATTTTCCGAGTTTTTCAGTAGCATTCAAAAGAGAGTTTCTTATCTCTTCAGTCACTGTATTATTGGCATTTCGATAGTCAAACTGTTTATTAAAGTCACAAACGTTTGTATAAATTCGAGAGATATTATCAAGCTCAATTTTACAAATTTTTTCGGCAAAATTGTTTAGTTCTTTTCTAGACAAACAATTTAAAGAATACTTTAAAAGTTCGTTGAAATGATGTAGGCAAAATCCTTTGGAAGAAAGAACTTTTTGCTGAAAATCTTTTTGGTTTTTCCACATGAAAAAGAATACTTCAAAATAATTTTTCATCCTTGCTTGAATTCTTTCACAGATAACGCACTGGACAGAGAGGTTTTCTAAGTATTGTATTAGATCTGTCAGTTTGTTTTTGTTCAAATTTTGATTACCCAGAAGTTTTTTTAGAAATCTGTCTTTTTGCTGCAAAGTTACCGCTGAGAAATTGGAATATATAAGTTTTTCAAGATGTTTTTTTATTTCATTAAGGTGAGTTTCCAATATAAGGCCATAAGGAAGTTTATTTTTTTGTTCAAGCAGCATGTGAAAATGCCTTCTGCAAAAGCCTTTTTCATTAGTTTCTATCCTTGCATCAACTTCCATAACACTTTCACCGAGCACTATTTCAATGCATTGTTTTTCAAAATTATTTTCAAGGTAACAAAAAGCACATTCGCAATTTATCGAGAAAGCATCATTGACAGGAATCATGTATATTTTTTCTTTCCCCATTTTCAGCAACTCCTTATATTTTTTTATTTATTAATTGTTACCAATTTTAAAATGGTTCATAACATTTATTTTACAGTCTTTTTCTTTTTGTAACAACTGCAAAGTTGTTTATATAAAAAAGAATAAATATCGAAAAAATGGGTATAAAATTTTTAAAGCAAAACTACAAAGATGGAGTGAAAAGTTTATGAAACTTACACCAGATAAATTAAAAAAGAATGTAGATTTATCCAATTTTGAATTTAAAACCACAAATGAGATAGAACCTTTAACAACTATAATTGGGCAAGAAAGAGCCAAAAGAGCATTTGAGTTTGGACTGAGCGTTACCACAAAAGGATACAACATTTACATGTGTGGTCCCACAGGTACAGGTAAGACAAGCTTTGCCGAAAATTATTTAAAGGAGATAGCAAAAAACAAACCTGCTCCGAACGACTGGGTTTATGTTTATAATTTTGCCAATCCTGACTCACCTATTGCAATATCTTTGCCAAAAGGAATGGGCAAAGTTTTCAAGAAGGATATGACAGATTTCTTAGAGTTTGTAATTAATGATTTGAAGAAGGTTTTTAACAGTGAGGAATACGAAAATGACAAAAATAATATTTACAATGAATATCAGGAAAAAAGGACACAGCTTTTAGATAGGTTAGCTGAAGAAGCAAGAGAATATGATTTTGAGATAAAATATACTCCAAGCGGTGTGTATTTTATTCCTATTGTAAATGGTAGGGCGATTTCAGAAGAGGAATATCCTGAGTTAGAAAAGACTATCAGAGATGAAATTGAAAAAAAGGTCAAGAAGCTTCAACTTGAAACTCAAGAAGTTTTAAAGAAGATAAAGATTCTTGAAAAAGAGTTGAAAGAGAGAATAAAAGAACTACAAAAGAGGATAGCTGTCTTTACAATAAGTCATTATGTATATGAAATTAGAAGCAAGTATAAAGATAACATAAAAATCTTGGATTATATTGATAGTGTAACAGATGACATTATTGAAAATCTTGATGATTTTTTGGACAAAGAAGAAGAAGACACACAAATACCTTTGCAATTTGTTCCATATAAAAAATTCTCAAGACTTGATAAATATAAGGTCAATGTAATCGTTGACAATTCAGAATTAGATGGCGCGCCTGTTGTTTATGAAGTAAATCCCACTTATTACAATCTCATAGGAAAAATTGAATATGATAACGAGATGGGCAACATTCTTGTTACAGACTACACCAGAATCAAGGCGGGAGCAATTCACAAAGCAAACGGAGGATATCTCATCCTTCAGGCAAAAGATTTGCTAAGCTATCCACAGACATGGGAAGCCTTGAAAAGAGTACTAAAAACAGGTCAGATATACATTGAAAATCTAAAGGATATTTATGGACTTTTTATAACTCCTTCTTTAAAACCAGAACCTATACCAGTTGATTTAAAGGTTATTTTGATTGGTAGTGAGTATATTTATAACATCTTATACACATACGATGAAGATTTTAGAAAGCTTTTCAAGATTAAAGCTGATTTTGACAGCGAAATGGATTACAATCAAGATAATCTCTATAAGATGATTCAGTTTATTAGTTCATTTTGTAAAAAAGAAAATGCATTGCCGTTTTCCAAGGATGCCGTTGAGAAGGTAATTGAATACTCCTGCAGACTTGTTGAGAACCAGGAAAAGCTTTCAACACGGTTTAATGAAATTGTTGAGATATTGGCAGAAGCTAACACCTGGGCTCAACTGGAAAGAAGTAATGTGGTGAAAAAGGAACATGTGAGCAAAGCAATTTGTGAAAAAGAATACAGAAGCGCAAAATATGAAGAAAAAATAAACCATATGATTGAGGAAGGTACTATTTTAGTTGATGTAGATGGCTATAAGGTAGGCCAAATAAATGCTCTTGCAATTCTGGATGTTGGTGACTATGTTTTTGGCAAACCTTCTCTAATAACTGTTACCACAAGTAGCGGAAGAAGTGGTATAATAAATATTGAACGTGAAGTACAAATGTCTGGTAAAACTCATAGCAAAGGTATTTTGATTATCTCAGGGTATATTTCCCAGCTGTTTGCCCAAGATATGCCACTTACTTTAAATGCAACTATATGTTTTGAACAACTATATTCTGGCATTGAAGGTGATTCTGCATCAGCAGCTGAACTTTGTGCCCTGCTTTCAGCCTTGAGTGATATGCCCATCTATCAGGGAATAGCAATAACAGGTTCTGTAAACCAAAAAGGAGTGATTCAGCCTGTTGGCGGTGTGACAAAAAAGATAGAAGGTTTTTATTATGTTTGCAAGAAAAAAGGTTTAAATGGCAAGCAGGGTGTTATAATCCCACACCAAAATATAAAAAATTTAGTATTGTGTGACGAGGTGGTAGAAGAAGTTAGAAAAGAAAATTTTCACATCTGGGCAGTAAAAACAATCGATGAAGCTATTGAGATTTTGACAGGCAAAAAGTTTGAAGAAGTGGTACTTTTGGCAAGGCAAAAGTTAAAAAGATACTTAGACAATTTGGTAGGTTTTAGTGATAAAAAAGATGAGTAAGAAAGGAGAGATATTTTGAGATGTCTATAGATATGTTAGAAGTTTTAAAGTCTCGAAGAAGTATCAGGAAATATAAAAAGAATATAGCTATTGACAGAGAAGTTATTGAAAAGATAATTGATACTGCAAGATTTGCACCTACTGCAAGAGGAAATGAAGGCTGGGAATTTGTTGTAGTAACAGATGAAAACATTAAAAGACAAATTGCTCAAAAAGCCCGATATGGCAAATTCATAGAAGACGCTTCATGCTGTGTTGCTGTGCTTTATGAGAAAGATTTCGAATATATTTTAGAAGATATGTCAGCAGCGACCACGTATATTTTAGTGGCTGCAAAAGCTTTAGGACTTGGTAGCTGTTGGGTTGCAAGCTATAAAAAGGAGCATTCTGAAGATGTCAAGAAGCTACTAAACGTTCCAGACAATTTAGAACTTTGTGCGCTCATTGCAATAGGTTATGCTGATGAAGAACCTGTGAGAAATAAAAAGCCACTATCCTCTATACTTCACTGGGATAAATACCAAAGAAAATAAATACAGGAGGGAATTTCTGATTTGTTTAGGGAAATTGAGATAAGAACAAAAGACAGGGTGGACTTTGTTGATATTACAAGTAAACTAAAAGAAATTGTTAGACAGTCTAATATCGAAGAAGGACTAATGACAGTATTTGTTCCACATACAACTGCAGGTATTACAATCAATGAACATGCTGACCCCTCAGTTGTAAGTGATATAAAAAAACAACTTGAAAAGTTAGTGCCAGCGAACAATGGCTATAGCCATAGTGAGGGGAATTCTGATGCGCATATAAAGGCAAGCCTGATAGGTTCATCTGTTAATATTATAATTCGAAATGGTGAAATGATGCTTGGTACATGGCAAGGAGTGTTCTTTTGTGAGTTTGATGGACCAAGGAGAAGGAAGATATATGTGTATATAAAATAAAGTTTTTATTTGCTCCGAACACCTCATGAAACAATAGCACGGATTAAGATAGGTGTTCGGAGCAAAAAACTTTAAATTTGACAAAGAAGAAAGCTTGTGCTAAAATATTATACGCAAAAGCAAGCGGGTATGGCGGAATTGGCAGACGCGCTAGACTTAGGATCTAGTGGCAACAGCCGTGGGGGTTCAAGTCCCTCTACCCGCACCAAGAGAAAAATCTCTTGACAAAATTAAATGTAATCATTAAAATATATAATTGCGATGCCGGAGTGGCGGAACTGGCAGACGCACAGGACTTAAAATCCTGGGACCTGAATAAGGTCGTACCGGTTCAAGTCCGGTTTCCGGCACCAGATGTCGCGGGGTGGAGCAGCTGGTAGCTCGTCGGGCTCATAACCCGAAGGTCGGAGGTTCAAATCCTCCCCCCGCAACCAAATATAAATATAGTAAAAATGGCGGCGTAGCTCAGTTGGCTAGAGCATGCGGTTCATACCCGCAGTGTCAGCGGTTCGAATCCGTTCGCCGCCACCATTTTATGTAAAAAGAGGTATGGCCCCGTGGTCAAGTGGTTAAGACACAGGCCTTTCACGCCTGTAACAGGGGTTCGAATCCCCTCGGGGTCACCAAATAAAAAAGGAAAAAAGGGCTTTTTAAAAAAGCCCTTTTATTTATCTTATACAATTAGGTTGTTGAAGAAAAAATAGGCACTAAAATAAATATTGGGGTGGTAAGAAAAGAAAAATATAGCGCTTGTTTTAAATGCCTGCTATAGTTAAAATTGTTTTTAGGTACAAAAAAACACACAAAAGAAAGGAGGCACCCCGAATAAGTGCTTAATCATAATTATATCACAGAACTTTTGAAATCAAAGGATCTCATTTTCCACCAAATAGTAGAAAGCGAAAGGGAAGTAGAATTGTACATAAGTCAGACGCAAAAACCTCATAAGTGTCCTAAATGTGGTAGTATCACAAGCAAGATACATGATCATCGTGTCCAAAGAGTAAAGAACGTACCAATAATGGGTAAGAGGACATATTTAATAGAAATAGACAAATTTCATTTTACAAGATATGTTTATTGGGCATTAGAAAATTGAAGGAAAAGTGTAAAATAGGAATTAGAAAACAATTTAGTATTTTCGCACATTCTTTCGCTGTAGAAAATATCTCTACACCTATTCGAGGGAATCCAAAATAATGTTATTGACAGACCATGTGGTAATGGCTTAAAATATATTGAAGAAAGAGTGAAGTTTTGCGGATGTGGCGGAATTGGCAGACGCGCAAGACTCAGGATCTTGTGGGGCTCTCCCCATGGGGGTTCAAATCCCCCCATCCGCACCATGTAAAAAATGAGAGGTAGATATAGAAAAAAGACCTCACCAGAACAAAACTCTGGTGAGGTTTTTCTTTTTAGGAGTAGTAAAAATGAAAGTAAAAAGTAAAACATTCAAACAAGTATCCGACGAATTTATTACACACTGCAAACTCAAAAATTTAGCTAATACCTTCCCTGAATATTATACCATAAACTTTGAATAATTTACTCGTTTTATTGATGCAAACACCAATATTCATGAAATAGACAAAAAGACAATAGAAAGATATACCCGATTTTTGAAACAAAATAATGTGTGCTAAAGATACTTAAAAGTTTAAGGAAAACATCTTGTAGCCATATTAAAGAAAGCTATTACATATTTTATTTTTTGATTAAGTACTTGATGAGATTGGAAAAACTTGAACATAGATTTTAGTAAGAAATTTATGAGACTAAAGGAAATTAAGAAAATTTTGGAAGAGACAAAAAAGAGTAATTTTTACTATGATATTTTGCTAAAACTTAAATAGACTACAATCCTTTATTCACAAGGGATTGCAAGCTATTTTTATTTTAACTATCTGCAAAAGTCAGGCTTCACTTTGTACAATTATTCCATTAGTTCCCTTTAACGGTTTGTCACTTCTTTTTATAGACAGAGCTTGTGAGATGTAATATAATAAAGATAAAAGAAGTATACTTGTGTTGTATTTTTTGATTATTGTAAATATATAGCATAAATGCAAAAAAAAAAAAGTTGTTACTTGAAGACAATGGATTGCTATAAATGGGAGGAAGGTTTGTGAGCACTGAAAAAATAGCAATTGAAAGGGAATACATAAAAATTTCATGGTTTTTAATTTTATCAATTGCAGTGTACTTACTTTTTGATAAGCTGTTATTTTCACCCACTATAGAAACACTTTCTTTTTCACAGTGGCTTGTTCCTCTAATATTTTTGTTTATTTCATCAGCCTACAATATATTTAAGATATGGCTTTTTGGTAAGAATGGACAGATTAATGAAGAGATTTTTAGGTATTTGAAATTTTTTGAGGTTGTAAATCTTGTATTCTTTTTCGGATATGAGAGGCTTTTTGATTTGATGTTTGTCATATCGCTTGTATTCCTATTCTACATTGAAAGAATAAATATGAGAAATTTAAGGCAAGTAGCAATGGTTTTGATTTTTTCATATACATTTTTTATATTTCTCGATTTTATTACAAACAATATCACCAGCGAAGATTTGAGAAACCTATTTTATATTCTATTTTATATCTTTTGGTTTTCTTATTCTAACAAACTTGAGGTCTTTGAAAAAAGTCAAACTAATGAAATTAGTATAAAACTAAAACAGTACGAAGAAAATTTAAGAAACCAACAGCAGCTTAGTGAGGCAAAAGATGCAAAAATTAAAGAATTGGAAAGGGAAATAAGTTATCTGAAGGAGATTAACAAAAGACTAAACATCTCTCTGGGGGAATTTTTTAATCTTCAGGAAATTAGTAAAATAATAACACAAATACTTGATACTAATGAGCTTTTAAAGTTTGTTAATGATGTTTTAATTGGAGTCACTGGTGTTGACAAAAGCTCTATACTTTTATTTAATAAAGAAAAAACAGAGCTTTATGTTGCATTTTCTAACCTTCCAGAGAACGAACAAAAAGAAAGCTTTAAGCAGGAGAATATAGGGTGGCTCAGAAGTGTTGCATTAAATTGTGAAAATGGCTATAGGAATAAGGTGAGCAGTGAAGATTGTCCTTTTATAAATGGAAGAGCTACAAAGTCGATAATGTATGCTTCATTGGCGACAAAAAATGACAAGTATGGAATAATACTACTCGAACATATATTTGAAGATGTATTTACAGAAGACAATCTTAGATTTTTAACATCTATTGCTGCACAAGTTTCAATTGCATTGGAAAACTCAAGTTTGTATCAGCAGATGAGGTCAATGGCTATGGTTGATGGGCTAACGGGTGCTTTCAATAGAATATATCTTTATGAAGTCTTAGAAAGAGAGATTCAGGCATCTGCAGGAAGATATCCGATTAGCATTGCTCTTTTTGATGTTGATAATTTTAAAAAGTTAAATGATACATACGGACATTTGTTCGGCGACAAGGTGTTGCAAACGATAGTTAGAATAGCAAAAGAAAGAGTACGAAAAGGTGATATTGTTGCACGTTATGGAGGAGAGGAATTTATAATAGTCTTTAATCACCTTGAAAGTAATGAAGCTTACAAGGTAGTTGAGAGAATCAGAAGAGCTATTGAAAGTGAAACAATAGAAGATAATTTGATTCAAACACGGGTAACAGTTAGCTTTGGTATTGCTTCTTATCCTTTGCATGCTGACAATGTAAAAGATCTTATTAAATGTGCAGATATTGCAATGTATAGAGCAAAAAGTAGTGGGAAAAATTGCACAGTAGTATATAATCAGGAATTGGAGATGAAAGTATGAGATGTCCTTTTTGTGGGTATGAAGACAGTAAAGTTGTTGATACTCGCCCAACTAATGAAGGAAAAACTATAAAAAGAAGACGTGAGTGTCTAAAATGTCAAAAAAGGTTTACAACATACGAAAAAATAGAAAAACAGCCAATTTTAGTTATTAAAAAAGATAATAGAAGAGAAGAGTTTGACAGGAATAAGATCTTAAATGGTATTATAAAAGCGTGCCAGAAAAGACCTGTCTCTATTGAGCAGATGAATAAGATTGTAGATGAAATTGAGAATGAGATTTATAATTCTATGCGCGAAGAAATCTCATCAAGAGAAATTGGTGAGATGGTTATGGAAAAGCTCAAGAAGATTGATGAGATTTCATATGTGAGGTTTGCTTCTGTTTACAGGCAGTTTAAGGATATAAATACCTTTATAGAAGAGCTTCAGAAGCTTTTAACAGAAAAGATAGAATAATCTTGAGAGAAAGTGAGAAAAATAAAAGTAGAGTACAAAAAATCACAGAAAATCGTCGATTTTGGGCAAATTTGAGAATTGAAAGTAAAAGAAAAAGGTATATAATAGTAATTGAAAGTCAAAGATAGTCAAAATCAAAAACGCCCTAAAAATAAAAAATAGAAAAGAGGAGGGTGATGTAAGATGCTCAGAGACATAGTTCCATTTGGAAGAAAACCGTTTGACATTATGAGAAAGATTGAAAGAGAGTTTTTTGACATTGATGACTGGTTTGAAGATTTCTTTGCACCTTTTGAAAAAGGTACAAGATTCATGAGGACTGACATTAAGGAGACTGAAAATGAGTATATTATTGAAGCAGAACTTCCGGGGGTCAAAAAAGAGGATATCAAGATAGAGCTTTATGATAACAAACTTACAATAAAGGCAGAGACAAAGAAAGAGGAAAAAGAAGAGAGAGAAAACTTTATAAGACGAGAAAGAAGATATGGTGCATTTTCCCGAACATTCTATCTTGACAATGTAAAAGAGGATGGTATCAAAGCAAAATACGAGGACGGAATCTTGAGAATAGTACTTCCAAAAGAACGACCTTCAAAACCAAATGTAAGAACAATTGATATAGAATAAGCAAATTCTCAGGGAAGGTAAAGACCTTCCCTGATTGTTTTATACTGTCCTTTAAATACTTTTTACGTGAGGTGTTGATTTGAGATGAATATGGAAAGATTTACTCAAAGTCTTCAAACTGCTCTATTAGATGCACAAAATACAGCTATTGTTTACAAGCATCAAGAAATAGGTCCAGAGCATCTCCATTATGCACTTGTGAATGAAGATGATAAACTTGTAGCAAAGATTCTTAAAAACATGGGTATTGACATAGAGCTTTATAAAAGAGATATTGAAGAGCAGCTGAAAAAGATTCCAATGGTATACGGACCTGGTGCTTCAACGGTATACGTAAATAGATATGTAAACGAGATTTTAATCAGGGCAGAAGAGGAAGCAAAAAAGTTTAAAGACGAATATATAAGCGTTGAGCATGTTTATTTAGCTATGATAGACTCAGATATCCCTTCTTCTAAGAGTATATTCAGAAAATATGGAATTACACGCGAAAAATTTTTACAGCAGCTTTATAAAATTAGGGGGAATCAAAGAATAACAAATCCAAATCCTGAGGAAGTTTATGAAGTTTTAAAAAAATATGGCCGCGACCTTACTGAACTTGCAAGAAAAGGCAAGCTTGATCCTGTAATTGGAAGAGATGAAGAGATAAGAAGAGTTATCCAAATACTTTCGCGCAGAACCAAAAATAACCCTGTTTTAATTGGCGAGCCTGGAGTTGGTAAAACTGCTATTGTTGAAGGGCTTGCACAAAGAATTGTAAAAGGAGATGTACCAGAGGGGCTTAAAGACAAGACAATTTTTGCTCTTGATTTGGGTGCCCTCATTGCAGGTGCAAAATACAGAGGAGAGTTTGAAGAAAGACTGAAAGCTGTTTTAAATGAAATCATTGCTTCTGAAGGAAGAATAATACTTTTTATTGATGAGATACACAACATAGTTGGAGCTGGAAGAGCAGAAGGTGCTATGGATGCAGGAAACCTTTTAAAGCCCATGCTGGCAAGGGGAGAACTGCATTGTATCGGTGCAACAACAATTGACGAATATAGAAGATATATAGAAAAGGATGCTGCACTTGAAAGGAGATTTCAGCCTGTTTTAGTAAATCCTCCATCTGTTGAAGATACCATTTCCATTTTGAGAGGACTTAAAGAGAGATTTGAAATCCATCACGGAGTACGAATCACAGATGATGCTTTGATTGCAGCAGCAAAGCTTTCGGACAGATATATTTCAGATAGATTCTTACCTGATAAAGCAATCGACTTGATTGACGAGGCAGCTGCACTTTTGAGAACTGAGATAGACTCTATGCCTACAGAACTGGATGAAATTACAAGGAAAATTATGCAGCTGAGAATTGAAAAGAATGTTTTGCAAAAAGAAGAAAACCCGAGCGCAAAACAGCGCATAGAGGAGATTGAAAAGGAAATTGCGCAGCTTCAAAGCAGGGCAGATGAGCTTTCAGCTCAATGGGATTATGAAAAAGAGCTAATAAAAGAGGTAAGAAGAATCAAAGAAGAGATTGAAAATGTTAAGATTCAAATTGAAGAGGCTGAAAGAAACTATGACCTAAATAGGCTCTCTGAGCTGAAATATGGCAAGTTAATAGAACTCCAAAAAGCTTTAGATAGAAAACGTCAGGAGTTAGAAAAGATCCCACCGGAAAGAAGACTTTTAAAAGAGGAAGTAACAGAAGAGGAGATTGCAAAGATTGTATCAAAATGGACAGGAATTCCTGTTGCTAAGCTTGTAGAGACAGAAAGGCAAAAGATTTTAGAGCTTGACAAAATTTTGCACAGACGTGTTGTTGGTCAGGATGAAGCAATTGAAGCTGTGTGCAATGCAATAATGAGAGCACGAGCTGGAATAAAAGACCCGAGAAAACCAATAGGTACCTTCTTGTTTTTAGGTCCAACTGGTGTTGGTAAAACAGAACTTGCAAGAGCGTTAGCTGAAGCTCTGTTTGACTCTGAAAACAATATGATAAGAATTGACATGACAGAGTATATGGAAAAACACTCAGTTTCACGCTTGATTGGAGCACCACCAGGATATGTAGGATATGAAGAAGGAGGCCAGCTCACAGAAGCTGTTAGAACAAAACCTTATTCTGTTGTGCTTTTTGACGAGATAGAAAAAGCTCATAGAGATGTTTTTAATATTCTTCTTCAGATAATGGATGATGGAAGGCTTACTGATTCTAAGGGCAGGACTGTGGATTTTAAAAATACAATAATAATAATGACCTCTAACTTGGGAAGTGAGTATCTTTTGAATGCAAAAATTTCAAATGGTGAAATAGATGAAGAGACACGGAAACTAATAGATAGAGAATTAAAATTACATTTTAGACCAGAGTTTTTAAACAGGCTTGACGAGATTATAATCTTCAAACCTCTCACAAAAGAGCAGATTATAAAAATTATTGACCTTCGAGTTGCAGAAATCCAGCAGAAGCTAATAGAAAAAGGAATTTCAATAAGGCTGACACAAAGAGCAAAAGAGTTTGTTATGGAAAATGCCTTTGATGTAAACTTTGGTGCAAGGCCAATAAAAAGGTTCTTGCAAAAAAATGTTGAGACACTTATAGCAAAAGAGATTTTAAAGGGTACCATTGTTGAAGGTGAGAGGATTGATATAGATATTGAAAATGGAAAATTTGTTATAGTAAAGTAGAGCCATGTCGAACATTTTGTGAGGTTTGACATGGCCTTTTTTTTAGTTTTTTGCTTGAAAAAGATGAGATATTAAAATATAATACTTAATAAGTTTGTGGTTTTTGCATATTTGAATTTATACATAAAAGGTAGGAAGGATGGTAGGTTGGGATGATATGGTCTGAATATGAAAAACTCAATAGAAAACAGTATGAAGAACTGCAGCTTGAAAGACTTAAAAGAACGGTAGAAAGGGTTTATGAAAATGTTCCTTTTTACCGTAAAAAATTCGATGAAATAGGAGTAAAGCCACATCATATTAAGACTTTAAAAGATATTCGGCTTCTTCCCTTCACAACTAAGGATGACCTGAGAGAAAACTATCCGTATGGTCTTTTTACTGTCCCTCTTTCAAAAATTGTTAGAATTCACGCCTCCTCAGGCACAACAGGTAAGCCAACCGTTGTAGGATATACAAAACATGACATGGAAGTGTGGACAGAGGTTGTTGCAAGAATAGTCACAGCAGCAGGTGTCAGAGAACATGATATTGCTCAGATTGCTTTTGGTTACGGACTCTTTACTGGTGCTTTTGGACTTCACCAGGGTTTAGAGAGAATTGGTGCAACAGTAATTCCAATTTCAAGTGGTAATACTGAAAAGCAGCTTATGGTTATGCAGGATTTTGGAGCTACAGTTTTGGTATGTACACCGTCTTATGCACTTTACATAGACGAGGTGGCAAATGAACTTGGCATTGATAAGTCAAAGATAAAACTAAGACTGGGCCTTTTTGGTGCAGAAGCTTCAACAGTTGAGATGAGAAGAGAGATTGAAAAGAAGTGGGGACTTTTTGCAACAGAAAATTATGGACTTTCTGAAATAATTGGTCCAGGGGTTTCTGGAGAGTGTGAATATAGAGAAGGGTTACATATAAATGAAGACCATTTCTATCCTGAGATAATAAATCCCGACACAGGAGAGGTTCTTGAAGAAGGAGAAACAGGAGAGCTTGTATTGACAACCATCACAAAAGAAGGTATGCCTCTTATAAGATATAGAACAAGGGATATCACCTCACTTATATATGAGCCATGCAAGTGCGGAAGGACAAATGTGAGAATGACATCTGTTAAAGGAAGAACAGATGATATGCTAATAATCCGAGGTGTCAATGTATTTCCCTCTCAGATAGAAAGTGTTCTAATGGGAATTGAAGGTATAGGTCCTCACTATCAACTTGTTGTCACAAAGAAAGGATATTTGGATGATTTAGAAGTTCATGTAGAGCTTGTTGATGGAAAACTTTTGGAAAGATATGCTGAACTCGAGAAATTAGAAAATAAGATAAGGCACAGGATATTTACTGTATTGGGATTAAATGTTAAGGTAAAACTTGTTGAACCAAAAACTTTAGAAAGAACTACTGGAAAGGCAAAAAGAGTAATTGATTTGAGAAATAAAAACAATTAAATGTAATGGAGGCTGAGATAAATTGAAAAAGCTTTTGCTTGGAAATTTTGCTGTTGCCAGAGGATGTTATGAAGCAGGAGTTAAGGTTGCAACAGCTTACCCTGGCACACCTTCAACAGAGATTACAGAGGCAATAGCCCAGTATGATGAAATCTATTGTGAATGGGCGCCAAACGAGAAAGTAGCGCTTGAGGTTGCAATTGGTGCAGCTATTTACGGCAGGCGTGCCATCTGTTCAATGAAACATGTAGGTTTAAATGTGGCAGCAGACCCTCTTTTTACTGCATCTTACACAGGAGTAAATGCCGGGCTTTTGATAGCTGTTGCAGACGACCCAGGTATGCATTCTTCTCAAAACGAGCAAGATACCAGAAATATAGCAAAAGCAGCAAAAGTACCTGTATTAGAGCCATCTGACAGTCAGGAATGCATTGATTTTGTCAAGATTGGTTTTGAGATGAGCGAAAAGTTTGATACTCCTGTAATTTTGCGGCTTACCACAAGAATTGCTCATTCTCAATCTGTTGTAGAAGAAGGGCAGCGAGAAGAAGTAAAATTTGAATACAAAAAAGATATACAAAAATATGTCATGATGCCTGCAATGGCCCGTCCACGCCATGAATTTGTAGAAAGAAGATTAAAAAGTTTAAAAGAATTTTCAGAGACAATTGGAATTAACAAGGTTGAACAAGGAACAGAGAAAATGGCTTTCATTGCCTCTGGGATAGCTTACCAGTATGTCAAAGAAGCTTATCCTGATGCGTGGGTTTTGAAACTTGGCATGGTTTGGCCACTTCCAGAGAGACTAATAAAAGATTTTTGTTCTCGATTTGAAAAGGTGTATGTAGTTGAAGAGCTTGACCCATTTTTGGAAGAGAATATAAAAGCAATGGGGATAAACAATATTGTGGGAAAAGAGATTTTCAAATTAACAGGTGAATATTCGCCATCATTTATAAAAAAGGCAGTGGAGAACAAAGAAGTTGAACTTCCGTACAAAGTAAAACAGACACTACCTCCAAGACTTCCTGTACTCTGTCCTGGATGTCCCCACAGAGGAATTTTTTATGTTTTAAGCAGACTAAAAGATGTTGTCATCACAGGGGATATTGGATGTTACACCTTAGGGGCACTATCTCCTTTTAATGCAATGGACAGTTGCGTTTGCATGGGTGCAAGTATTGGAATGGCGCACGGAATATCAAATGCATCAGATAAAAATCAAAAGGTTATCGCAGTGATTGGAGATTCTACATTTGTTCACTCAGGGATAACAGGTATTATTGATGCTGTATACAATGGTTCTGATATACTTGTTATGATTTTAGACAACTCAACAACTGGAATGACGGGGCATCAAGACCATCCCGCAACAGGATATACAATAAAAGGAGAGCAAACTTACAAACTTGACCTTATGAGCCTTTGCAGAGCATTAGGCTGCGTTGCAGTAGAGGAAGTAAATCCGTATAAAATAAAGGAAAATGTAGTAAAAATAAAGCAATTATTAGACCTCCCAGGTGTTAAGGTTGTAATTGCTAAAGCACCATGCAGATTACACCGAAGACATAAGTTTACAATTTCAAAAAGATATATTGATTTTGAAAAATGCAAAAATTGCAGACTATGCTTGAGTTTGGGTTGTCCTGCTATTTCCTTAAAAGATAAACCTACAATTGATACTAACTTATGTCTTGCATGTGGAATGTGTGAAGATGTTTGTAAGTTTGGAGCAATTTCAAGTCAAAAGGAGCAGTGATTGTATGAAGAAGAATATAAATATATTGATAGTTGGTGTTGGTGGTCAGGGAAATATATTATTTAGCAAAATTTTGGGAGATGTTCTATTAAATGTTGGATATGATGTAAAAATTTCTGAAGTCCATGGTATGGCACAAAGAGGCGGAAGTGTAGTTACATATGTAAAAGCAGGTGAAAAAGTATTCTCACCTCTTGTGGACAGAGCAGAAGCTGATTATATTTTGGCGTTTGAAAAATTAGAAGCTTTAAGGTGGCTTGAGTATCTGAAAAATAATGGCATTTTGATATATTCAGATTATGAAATTCCTCCTCTGAGTGTAATAACAGGAGCTTATGAATATCCTGATGTAGAAAAAATCTTGCAAACAGTTGGTGTTAAGGCTTGTAGAGTTGAAGTTAAAAAGCTGCTTTCTCAGTTAGGAAATTCAAGGGTCCAAAATACCTTGATGCTGGGATTTTTTAGCAGGTTTTTGGATATAGATGAGGCTTTATTTAAAAAGTCTATAGAGAGGAATGTAAAAAAAGAGTTTATTGAAATTAATTTAAAAGCATTTGAGCTTGGTAGAAGAATAGAAATGTGTGAGGTGGAAAAGTGAAGATGAGATATTGGGATGAACATATGGAGTGCATGGACAGAAGTACTTTGCAGGAAATTCAGCTCAAAAGACTTGTTGAGACTGTAAAAAGAGTATATACGAGCGTGCCGTATTACAGGCGAAAAATGCAAGAGCTTGGTATTATCCCTGAAAACATAAAGAGCTTGGACGACCTAAAGAAACTTCCATTTACTACAAAACAGGACTTGCGTGATAACTACCCGTATGGACTTTTTGCTGTACCTTTGAGCGAAATTGTAAGAATTCATGCTTCTTCTGGAACAACAGGTAAACCCACTGTTGTCGGATACACAAAACATGATATTGGTATTTGGTCTGAGGTTATGGCAAGGACACTTGTGGCAGCTGGAGCTGACAAACACTCGTTTGTCCAGATAGCATATGGCTATGGTCTTTTCACAGGTGGGCTTGGTGTTCACTACGGGGCAGAGCGGATTGGTGCATCAGTAATACCAATTTCATCTGGAAATACGCGAAGACAGATACAGATTATGGTGGATTTTGGAACAACAGTTTTGGCTTGCACACCTTCATATGCTCTCTATCTTGCTGAAACTATGGAAGAGATGGGAATTAATAAATCTCAGCTTAAATTAAAGTCAGGGGTATTTGGTGCAGAACCGTGGTCAGAAAACATGCGAAAAGAGATAGAATCAAAATTGAATATCAAGGCATACGATATATACGGTCTTTCAGAAATAATTGGACCTGGGGTTTCGTTTGAATGTGAATATCAGTGTGGAATGCATATAAATGAAGACCATTTCTTACCTGAAATAATTAATCCCGAAACAGGTGAGGTTTTGGGCGAAGGTGAATATGGTGAGCTTGTATTTACCACAATTACAAAAGAAGGACTTCCGCTTATAAGATACAGAACAAGAGACATAACTGCTCTTCACTATGATAGGTGCAAGTGTGGTAGAACATTAGTAAGGATGGAAAAGGTAATTGGTAGAACTGATGATATGATAATTATACGTGGTGTCAATGTCTTCCCATCTCAGATAGAAAGCGTCCTACTTGAGATGGGAGAAGTCGAGCCACATTATCAGCTGATTGTGGACAGGGTTAACAATCTTGATGTTCTTGAGGTTTTAGTAGAAGTTTCTGAAAGAATGTTTTCTGATGAGGTTAAAAAACTTGAACAGCTTGAGAAGAAAATAACAAAAGCTATTGAAGAGACTCTTGGAATTTCTGTAAAGGTTCGACTTGTTGAACCAAAGACAATTGAAAGAAGTGAAGGGAAGGCCAAAAGAGTTATTGACAAGAGAAAAATATAATTAAAAAAATTGGGTATCTATATAATAGGTAAAGTGGTAAGTCTGTGATTGTAGGAGGTAATTAAGATGTTTGTAAAGCAAATCTCAGTTTTTTTGGAAAACAAATCAGGCAGGCTTGCAGAAGTGACAGGGATATTAGGTAAGCACGATATAGACATCTCAGCTTTGTCAATTGCTGATACAACCGATTTTGGTATCTTGAGGCTGATTGTTAACAAGCCTGATTTAGCCTTGCAGGTTTTAAAAGAAAATGGTTTTACAGTTTCGGCAACAGATGTAATTGCCATTGCTGTGGAAGACAAACCAGGAGGGCTTGCAAAGGTTCTTGAAATACTTTACAAAAAAGACATAGGGATAGAGTACATGTATGCTTTTGTCGGAAAGCTTAGTGACCAGGCTCTTGTTATACTAAAAGTAGAGAAAGCTGATGAGGCAATTGAAGTGCTAAAAGAAAACAATGTAAAAATACTTCCAGCTGAAGAGGTATATGCATTGTAATTTGATTATATTAATTGAGAAGATGGGGAGGAAAGTTTTGACTTTCCTCCCCGTTTTGTTATTGCTGATTTTTTGCTCTGTTTTGATAGTCCTGTATCATCTTTTTAACCATATATCCACCGACAGTTCCAGCTTGTTTTGCAGTGATGTTAGGATTGTAGTTGTCAAGAGTTACACCAACCTCACTGGCAGTTTCCTGTTTTAATTTGTCAAGTTGAGGTGCTGCCTCTGGAACAAGTCTCTTTCTTCTTGGCATCTTAGTTTTCCTCCCTTTTTGTTGAAAAAGATTTTTGTTTCTGCTTTCAATAAAGAAGTGTGCACCAAGTATTAAAGAAATATTAAGAAAAAAATGGGAGACTTTAAGATATTATAATTTGACAAATAAAATGCTATAATAAAGCTTGTCAAATAAAAAGTTTTGAGGGGGATAAAATTGGAAAACAAAGGCATTTATTATATAGATTTTGGAACACAGGCGCCGTTTGTTGAAGAGATTGAAAAAATGAATACAGAGTATTACCTTGCAAATGGCAAAAATAAAAAATATCATATTGTGACATACGGCTGTCAGATGAACGTTCATGATTCTGAAAAATTAGCTGGAATATTAAATGCAATGGGATACATTGAGACTGAAAACATTCAAGAAGCTGACTTGATAATATTTAACACATGTAGCGTGCGAGAACATGCAGAGTCAAGGGTATATGGAAATATTGGTCCTTTAAAGAGGCTAAAGGAAAAAAAGCCTGATTTGATAATTGGTGTGTGCGGATGTATGCCGCAGCAGGTTGAAGTTGCACAAAAACTTGCAAAATTGTTTCCATTTCTGGATATAATATTTGGCACAAAAAGTCTTCATAAATTTCCGCAACTTCTTTACACTGCTATTACCGAGAAAAAAACTGTTATTGATGTTTCGGAAGATGAGGATGTGGTTGTTGAAGGAATTCCAACTGCAAGAAGGCAAGGAGTTAGTGCATTTGTCAATATAATTTACGGATGTAACAACTTTTGTTCTTATTGCATAGTTCCATATGTCAGAGGAAGAGAAAGAAGCAGGCAACCTGAAGAGATTATTTATGAGATTGAACAGCTTGCTCAAAATGGAATAAAAGAAGTTACTCTTTTGGGGCAAAATGTTAATTCATATGGAAAAGACTTAGGAAATAATATCACCTTCCCGAAGCTACTTGAAAAGGTAAATGAAATAAAAGGAATTGAGAGGATTAGATTTGTAACTTCTCATCCTAAGGATTTGTCAGACGAGCTTATTGTGGCTATGAGGGATTTGGAGAAAGTCTGTGAACATATACATCTGCCAGTTCAGTCGGGGTCAACAAGGATATTAAAGGCTATGAACAGGCACTATACAAAAGAAGACTATCTTAGACTTGTTGAAAAGCTTAAAACAAATATTCCTGATATAGCAATTACCACTGACATAATTGTAGGTTTTCCGGGAGAAACAGATGAAGATTTTGAAGATACTCTTGATGTGTGCAGAAAGGTAGAGTTTGATTCTGCATATACATTTATCTATTCGAAAAGAAGAGGGACACCAGCTGAAAAAATGCCCAATCAAGTTCCAGATAATATAAAACACCAAAGATTTCAACGTCTTGTAAAGCTTGTTGAAGAGATAGCTTTAAAAAAGAACAGGCAGATGCTTGGCAGAACATACGAAATTCTTATTGATGGTCGCTCTAAAAGAAATAACTTGCTTGTTGGAAGGACAAGAACAAACAAGGTTGTCAATGTGAAATGTTCTGAGGAGTTTATGTTTAAGTTTGTCAATGTAAAGATATTAGAAGCTGCAGAGCATTGGCTGTATGGCGAGGTGATTTAGATTATGCAAGAGTTAACTCCTATGATGCAGCAATATATGGAAATAAAACAGAAGGTGAAAGATTGTATTTTATTTTTTAGGCTTGGCGATTTTTATGAGATGTTTTTTGAAGATGCGATTGTGGCGTCTAAAGAGCTTGAGATAGCTTTAACCAGCAGAGATTGTGGAAACAATGAAAAAGCTCCTATGTGCGGTGTGCCGTACCATTCTGCGACCAGTTACATTGCAAAGCTTATCGAAAAAGGTTACAAGGTTGCTATCTGCGAACAGGTGGAAGACCCAAAGCTTGCAAAGGGAATTGTTAAAAGGGAAATTACAAGAATAATAACTCCAGGCACATTTATTGACGATAATATTTCGACAGCCAATAATTTCATATGTTGTATATCAAAAGGCAGATCTGAATTTGCCCTGACATTTGTAGATGTTTCAACTGGTGAGATGTACTCTTGCCTTCTTGAAGAGGACCTTCAGAAACTGGTAAATGAAATTGGCAAATACAGTCCCAGTGAAATTTTAATTTCAAATATAGAAGATGAGCTTTATGAATTTTTGAAGAAAAACTGCGCTTCTTTTGTGCAGATGATAGAGTTTGTGGATTTACAAAAGTGCTATGAGGTCATAGAAAATCAGATAAATGTAGGTAAAATAGATGAAAGGCTAATTTTGAGCGTAGGGAATCTGCTAAAGTATTTAATAGAGACCCAAAAAATTTCCTTTGATTATATAAGAAGGTATGAATTTTACAGAGTCCAAAACTATCTTCAGATTGACATAAATACAAAGAGAAATTTGGAGCTCACAGAGAGTATTATTCAGCGCTCCAGAAAGAATAGCCTTCTTGGTATTTTGGACCAAACAAAGACGTCAATGGGTTCAAGGCTATTAAAAAAATGGATTGAAAGACCTCTTATTGACGTTATTGAGATTAATAGAAGGCTCGACAGTGTTGAGCAGCTCAAATCAAACTATTCCATTTTAGTACAGATAGAAGAGCTTTTGAGTAGAATGTATGACATAGAAAGACTTTCTTCAAAGTTTGCATATAAGAATGTGAATGCCAAAGATTTGCTAAGTCTAAAAAGGTCGATTGAAGTGCTGCCAGCTTTAAAAAAACTTCTTTCTTCATTTTCTGCACAACTGTTAAAAGAGATTTATGAGGGTCTTGATACATTAGAAGATATATATGCGCTTATTGACAGTTCTATAAATGAGGATGCACCTGTGACCCTAAAAGAGGGTGGAATAATTAAAGATGGTTTTAATGAAGAAGTAGATAGATTGAGAAATATATCCAAAAATAGCAAGGAACTTTTGGTTCAGTACGAAGAGAAAGAGAGAAACCTCACAGGTATAAAAAATCTCAGGATTGGTTATAACAAGGTTTTTGGATACTATATTGAGGTGACCAAGTCAAACTACTCTCTTGTTCCGGACAGGTACATTCGAAAACAAACTCTTGCAAATGCAGAAAGATATATAACAGAGGAGCTCAAAAAATTGGAAGATGAAATATTGGGTGCTGACCAGAAACTCATCGAACTTGAATACCAGCTTTTTTGCGAAATAAGGGATAGGATTGAGGCTCAGATTGAAAGAATTCAAAAGACAGCAAGCAATATTGCCATCTTGGATGTTCTGTGTTCATTTGCCCGTATTGCAATTGACAATGAGTATGTCAGGCCAAATGTTTACTTAGGGGATAGAATATATATTAAGAACGGTAGACACCCAGTTGTTGAAAAGATGATAGGCAGGGGCAATTTCATTCCAAATGACACTGAACTTGATCAGGCAGAAAACAGAGTTTTGATTATAACTGGTCCAAATATGGCTGGTAAGTCTACATACATGAGACAGGTAGCCTTAATTGTCATAATGGCACAGATGGGATGTTTTGTACCTGCTGATGAGGCATACATTGGTGTAGTTGATAAAATCTTTTCACGGATAGGGGCATCTGATGATATTTCATCTGGGCAGAGTACCTTCATGGTTGAGATGTCAGAAGTTGCGAACATACTGAAAAATGCAACGCCAAAAAGCCTTATAATTTTTGACGAGGTTGGAAGAGGAACAAGCACATATGATGGACTTTCCATAGCATGGGCAGTTTTAGAGTATGTTGCTGATAAATCTAAAATTGGTGCAAAAACTCTTTTTGCAACTCATTACCATGAGCTAACAGAGCTTGAAGAGAGGATTCCAGGTGTAAAAAACTATAGGGTTGATGTAAAGGAGGAGGGCAAAAACATTATATTTTTAAGGAAAATTGTTAGAGGTGGATGTGACTCAAGTTATGGGATTCATGTTGCACGGCTTGCTGGAATTCCAGAAGAGGTATTAAAAAGGGCAGAGGAAATTCTAAAACAGCTTGAAGAAGCTGATATAAATAGAAAGAATATTAGAAAACTTAGAAAAGAAATCAAAAAGGAGTTTACAGAGCAGATAGATTTCTTTTCATATAAAAAAGAGGAGATAATAGACAAAATTGAAAAGCTTGATATATTAAATATAACTCCTATCCAGGCTTTAAATATCCTAAGTGAGCTCAAACATGAAATAATTAAAGCCAAAGAGAGGCAATTGATATGAGAGAGCTTTACAAACTTCCTGAACAGTTAACTCACATCTTGGCAGCGGGTGAGGTTGTAGAAAGACCGGCATCCTGCCTCAAAGAACTTTTGGAAAATTCAATAGATGCAGGAGCAAATTTAATTGATGTTAAAATAGAAAAAGGTGGTATGAAGAGAATTGAGGTATATGATAATGGAAAGGGAATTCACCCTGATGACATGGAATATGTGTTTGAAAGACATACAACCAGCAAGATAAAATCTTTTGAGGATATATTTAGCATCAAAACAATGGGATTTAGAGGGGAGGCGCTCTGTGCAATATCAAGTGTATCAAAGGTGACACTTGTTTCTAAGCATTTAGAAGAAGAACGAGGGTGCATGGTAAAAGTAGAAGGTGGGAAAGTCCTTTCTAAAAGTTTTTGTCCTTTTAAAGAGGGGACAAGAATTGTTGTTGAAGATATCTTTTACAATACTCCTGCAAGGTTAAAATTTTTAAAATCTCCAACAACTGAACAAAAGTATTGTCTTGAGGTGGTAGAAAAGATTGCAATTGCATGGCCGGAGATTTCATTTCGGGCAGAGGCAGATGGCAAAAGACAAATTTTTACACCAGGAGATAATAAGATTGAGTCTGCCATTGGTTCTATATTTGGGATAGAAATAGTAAAAAATCTTGTTGAATTTTCTCTTGAGAAAGAATCTTTAAAAGTTTGGGGTTATTTTGTAAACCCCACTGTGAGCAGAGCTACACGCTCAGGTTATCATTTTTATGTCAACAGAAGATATATCAAAAGCAAACTTCTTTCATCGTGCATTGATGAGGCGTTTAAGAATTCGGTCATCACAGGTAGATTTCCAATAGTTTTTCTTTTTATACAAATTCCGCCTTCTGAGATTGATGTCAATGTGCATCCATCAAAACTCGAAATAAAGTTCAGAGATGAAAGATTTGTTTACAATACTATTTATAAAGCTATAACAGATTCGTTGAAATCGGAAAAAATGATTCCTAAAGCTGATTTAAGTAAAACTAATGTTGGAAATGATGCTGTTGCTGAGCGAAAACAAGCTGGAGTTTTATCTGATAACTTAAAAAATAATATATCCTTAGTTATTTCAGAGCAGCCAAATTTCTTTAGAATTTTTTCAAGGAGAGAAGAGATTGTAATTGAGCAACAGGGCTTTGAAAACTTTGATGCAGGAAACTACAAGATTGTTGGTTACGCTTTTGATACCTATATTATTGTGCAAGGCGATGACAGCTTATACCTTATTGACCAGCACGCGGTGCATGAAAGAAGATTATTTGAAGATTTTAAAAGCCAAATTTATTCTTCAAATGTTCAAAGCCAAGTGTTGGCTTCTCCTGTTATTGTTCAGATTCCATCTTCACGAAAAGAGTTTGTGATTTCAAACCAAGCTATCTTTCAAAAGATGGGTTTTGAAATTGAGGATTTTGGGAAAAATGAAATATTAGTGAGGACATGGCCTGCTATACTGACTGAGAATATCGAAAAAATGTTTTTAATTGACATAATAGAGATGATATACGAACAAATGGTTGAAGATAAGAGTCTTGTAGGAATTTCTGAGGACCTGCTAAAAAGAATTGCTTGCAGAGCAGCAGTAAAAGGAAATAGTAAAATTTCAGACTTAGAAAAAAAAGAAATAGTTGAACTTGTGCTAATCAAAAAAGAAATTTTTCACTGTCCGCATGGAAGACCAGTGGTAGTAGAGATTTCTAAGAGAGAAATTGAAAAAATGTTCAAAAGAATTGTATAAATATCAGCGCAGGTGAAAGAATAATGGAGAAAATACCTTTAATTGTTATTGCAGGACTTACTGCCACGGGGAAAACAGATGTTGCAGTGGAGCTGGCTCAGCTTGTAAATGGCGAGATTGTGTCTGCAGATTCGATGTGTGTATACAAGCTTATGGATATTGGTACAGCAAAGCCTACAAAGGAGCAAAGAGAAGCTGTCAGACATCATGTTATTGATGTAGTATTTCCAGATGAGGACTATAATGTGGCGATGTTTCAAAAGGATGCAACGAATGCAATTTTTGATATTTATAAAAGAGGTAAGGTACCTTTACTTGTGGGCGGTACTGGCTTTTATATAAAGTCAGTTGTGGACGATATTGAATTTCCTGAGATGGGGGATTCAAAACAAGTTAGAAAAAAGCTTTTTGATGAGCTTAATAATAAAGGCAATATGTATCTTTACGAACTTCTTAAAGAAATAGACAAAGATGCTGCAAATTCTGTTCATCCAAACAATGTAAAAAGGGTTGTAAGATATTTGGAAATTTATTTTTTGACTGGCAAAAAGCCAACAGAGTTTTTAGATAAGGTAAGAAGGAAGGGAAGTGAAAAATATAATGTATTGTCGCTATGTTTTATAATGGAAAGAGAAGCTCTTTGGCAAAGAATTGACCAGCGGGTTGAAAAAATGTTTGACATGGGACTTGTAGATGAAGTCAAAAAGCTTTTAGAGATGGGATATTCGAAGGATTTGAAATCTATGCAAGGGCTTGGATATAAGCAGGTGATACCGTATGTTGAAGGGAAGATTTCTTTGCAAGAGGCCAAAGAAGAACTTAAAATAAGGACAAGACAGTTTGCTAAAAGGCAGAGGATTTGGTTTAAATATCAGGGAGAATTTGTATTTTTGGATGTAACAGGTATGAGGTTTGAAGAAGTTGTGAAAAAATGTTTTGAACTTTGCAAAAGTGTGGTATAATTTAAGAAAAACATATAAAAATTATAATATAAAAAACTTTTAAGTTTGGGGAGGAATACATAAAGTGGCGAAAGGAAGTTTAAACTTGCAGGACTTATTTTTAAACCAATTAAGAAAAGAAAAAGTAAATGTTACAATTTTCCTACTCAGCGGTTTTCAGTTAAAAGGTACTATCAAGGGTTTTGACAATTTTACATTGATTGTAGAGACTGACAATAACAAGCAACAACTAATTTACAAACACGCTATATCTTCAATCATGCCTTCAAAGCCAATAAACTATATGGCTCAGGCACAGAATAATCAACAAGCTTCTCAACAATCAAATAATAATCAAGGTTAAGAGACAAAATAGAACGCACAATTTCAAAAGAAAGCTCATGAACGAGTGTTTCATGAGCTTTCTTTAATTTTTGACAATCAGAATTTAAAAGAGAGGTGCCAATGATATTGAAGATAGATATCGACGGATTAAAAAAATTTTATAATTTTTCTTATGAATTACTAAGCTTAACAGAACAAGCTTTAGAAGATTTAAAAGAAAATTTTGAATTTGTAGAGCAAATAAAGTCATTCAATCAGTTAAAGGTTTTAAATGCTTTTCACATAAACAAACTTTCATACACACATTTGAATAAGACAGATGGATATGGGTACTCAGATAGCGGGCGAGATGTGACTGAAAAAATCTTTGCAAAAGTTTTCGGATGTGACGATGCACTTGTGCGAATCCAATTTATTTCTGGTACGCAGGCAATTGCAACAATGCTATTTGCTTTGCTCAGACCAGGTGATATCCTTCTTTCAATCAGCGGAAAACCATACGATACACTTCAAAAAGTAATAGGAATAAAAGAAGGTGGGCATGGAAATCTTATTGAGTACGGAATAAAATACCAGGAAATCGATTTGAAGGGTAATAGCTTTGACTTTGAAAAAATAGAAACTACTTTAAAAGAAAATTTTATAAAAGTAGTTTTTATTCAGCGTTCACGAGGATATTCTCTCAGAAGTTCAATTTCAATTGAAAAGTTAGAAATGGTAATTAAGTATATAAAATCTATTTCTCCACAAACATTTGTTGTAGTTGACAACTGTTACGGTGAATTTGTGGAAAAATTGGAACCAACCGAAATAGGAGCAGACTTGATAGCAGGTTCACTTATCAAAAATCCTGGTGGGACAATTGCTTCATGTGGCGGCTATATCGCAGGGAAAAAAGAACTTGTTGAAATGTGTGCAGACAGGCTGAATTCTCCCGGCATGGGGAAAGAAGTTGGGCCGTCTCTTGGATTTAACAAAGAGATTTTACAAGGGCTTTTATTCTCACCATATCTTGTTGCTGAAAGCTTGAAAGTGGCTATGTTTGCTTCATATATAATGGAAAAGTTAGGATATGAAGTTTTTCCAAAATTTAATGAAAAAAGAACAGATATAATTCAGACAATTGTGTTTAAAAACGAATACGAACTTATAAGATTTTGTCAAGGGGTGCAAAAAGGCTGTCCTGTCGACAGCAATGTTTTGCCTGAACCTTGGGATATGCCGGGATATTCTCATAAAGTAATAATGGCAGCAGGCGGATTTGTACAGGGTACGTCTTTGGAACTTTCTTGTGATGCGCCAATCAGAGAGCCTTATGCCGCATACCTTCAAGGTAGTTCTTCATTTGAAACTGGACTTGTTGGGATTTTGCATGCTATAGAAAATATCAGGAGGATGTAATTGCTACATCCTCCTGATAAGTCCTATTACTTTGCCAAGGATTTTTACGTCTTTGACGATAATTGGTTCCATAGCCTTATTCTCTGGTTGAAGTCTTATATGGTCGTGTTCTTTATAGAATCTTTTTACTGTTGCTTCATCATCAATTAAGGCAACAACAATATCTCCATTTTCAGCTACATTTTGTCTTCTGACAATTATTATATCATTGTCGAAAATTCCTGCCTCAATCATGCTATCTCCCCTAACTCGGAGTAAGAATGCATCTTCTGTTCCAACAAGGTCGTACGGCAGGGTCATAGTTTCTTCTATATTTTCCACTGCTAAGATTGGTTCACCTGCTGTTACCTTTCCAACAAGAGGAAGTTGAACAACATTTCTGTGAACATAAAATTCTTCATCTACTATTTCTATGGCTCTTGGTTTGGATGGGTCGCGTCTAATATAACCTTTCTTTTCAAGTCGTGTCAGGTGACCATGGACTGTTGAGGTAGACTTCAGACCTGTTGCCTCACAAATTTCCCTCACCGCAGGAGGGTAGCCTTTTTCCTTGATTCTCTTTTTGATAAACTCTAATATTTCCTCTTGCTTTTTTGTAAGCTGTTTTTTCATAATACTTATTTCCCCTTCTTTAAGCATTATTATTTTGAGATAATTATAACACAAAAACATACATTCTTCAAACTTTTGTTTAGTATTTTAAGGCGGAAATTTATTTTAAAAGTAAAATAATTCTTGTATACAAGATACAATTTGTTTTATAATATATAAGGTGCAATATGTCAAATAATAAACGAAAGGAGTATTAAAAAATGGCATTTATTGATACAATCATAGAAAAAGCAAAATCAGATATAAAAACAATTGTACTACCCGAAAGCTACGAAGAAAGAAATTTAAAGGCTGCCTCTATAGCTTTGAAAGAAAAGATAGCTAAGATAGTTTTGATTGGCAAAGAAGATGAGATAAAAAAAGAGGCAGCAAAGTTTGATGCAAATGTAGATGAAGCTATTTTTATTGACCCAGACAATTTTGATAGATTTGATGAATTTGTCAATGAATTTTATGAACTAAGAAAAAACAAGGGTATAACACTGGAAGATGCAAAAAAGTTTATGAAAGACCCGATGTATTTTGGTGTTATGCTTGTGTACAAAGGTTTGGCAGATGGTATGGTGTCTGGTGCTATTCACTCAACAGCAGATACATTAAGACCGGCTCTGCAGATATTAAAAACTGCACCTGGGGTAAAACTTGTTTCAAGCTTCTTTATTATGGTTGTACCAAACTGCGAATATGGTGAAAATGGAGTTTTTGTATATGCTGATGCAGGTTTGAATCCAAATCCAACAGCAGAAGAGCTTGCTGATATAGCTATTACATCTGCAAAGAGCTTTGAAGCTTTAGTTGGTAAAACTCCAAAAGTAGCAATGCTTTCATATTCAACCAAAGGTTCTGCAAAGTCTGAGATGGTTGACAAGGTTGTTGAGGCAACAAGGATTGCAAAAGAGAAAGCACCAGACATTTTAATAGATGGCGAACTTCAAGCAGACGCAGCAATAGTTCCTTCTGTTGCAAAGCTGAAAGCGCCAGGAAGTCCTGTTGCAGGGCAAGCAAATGTTCTAATCTTCCCTGATTTGGATGCTGGCAACATTGCATACAAACTTACAGAAAGGCTTGCAAAAGCAGAAGCGTACGGACCTATTACCCAGGGAATAGCAAAACCTGTAAATGATTTGTCCCGAGGCTGCAAAGCTGAAGACATTGTGGGGGTTATTGCTATTACTGCTGTACAGGCTATGATGAAATAAATTATTGATAGAAGGGGAATGTGGAAATGAAGGTTTTAGTATTAAATTCAGGAAGTTCATCTTTAAAGTATCAATTTATTGATACTGATACGGAGGTTGCTCTTTGTAAAGGTGTTGTTGACAGGATTGGTTTGCCGGGGGCATTTATTAGACATCAAAAGAATGGTCAAGAGATTGTAAAAGAACAGGAAATAAATGATCACAATGTTGCTATTAAGCTTGTGTTAGAGATGCTTACACATGAAGAAGCTGGTATTATCCATTCCATGGATGAAATTGATGCAATTGGTCACAGGGTTGTTCATGGCGGGGAATATTTTAGTGATGCGGTAATTGTCAATGAAGAGGTAAAGAAAGCAATAAGGGAATGTATTGAACTTGCGCCTCTTCACAATCCTGCTAATTTAATGGGGATTGAAGCATGTGAAAAAGAGATTCCTGGGAAACCTAATGTGGCTGTATTTGATACAGCATTTCATCAAACAATGCCAAGATATGCGTATATGTATTCGCTTCCATATGAGGTGTATGAAAAATATAAAATTAGAAAATATGGATTCCATGGAACATCACACAAATATGTTGCAATTAAAGCTGCAGAGTACTTAAGAAGACCTCTTGAGGAGTTAAAACTTATAACATGTCATCTTGGAAATGGTTCGAGTGTATGTGCAATAAAGTACGGAAAATCAGTTGATACAAGCATGGGATTTACTCCTTTGGCTGGTCTTGCAATGGGAACAAGAAGCGGAACAATTGACCCTGCTGTGATACTCTATCTTATGGAAAAAGAAAAAATGGATGTAAAACAGATGAATGATTTTCTGAATAAAAAGTCGGGTGTGCTTGGTATATCAGGTGTGAGCAGTGACTTTAGAGATTTAGAAAAAGCTGCAAATGAGGGTAATGAAAGAGCACAGCTTGCAATTGACATGTTCTGTTACAGGGTTAAAAAGTATATTGGTGAGTACGCAGCAGTCTTGGGTGGAGTAGATGCAATAATATTTACTGCTGGAATAGGTGAAAATAACGCTCTTGTGAGAGATAAATGTTTGACTGATTTAGAGTATATGGGTGTTCTGTACGATAGAGAAAGAAACTTCAATGTAGAAAAAGGCAAGGTTTTTGAAATAAACAAACCTGAGAGCAAGGTAAAGGTTTTAATAGTTCCTACAAATGAGGAACTTATGATTGCAAGAGAGACAAAAAGACTTCTTTCAAAATAAGCTTTCATGAAAAAGATAGGGGGTTGCAAATATAAGAAGAAAAACAAAAGATTTTTATGCAACCCCCTATTGTTTATTATTCTTTTTTCCACAATCCGTGTAAATTGCAGTATTCATACGCCACTACATTCTCAGCCGAGACCTCAAACAATGCCTTTGGTTCATCACCTGGTTTTAAATATTTTCTGTAGACTTTATCGTCGGCAATAAGTTCTATCCACATAATGTAGTGCTTTTCTTCCATTGGATGAGCAACTTCACCTACTTTGACCAAGATGCCCTCTTCTGTCTTTTCGATAACAGGGACATGCTTTTCTAAACTTGCATCAACTGTGTTAGCTTCAAGCAGCGTCATAGGTTGTCCACAGCATACAAGCTGGCCACCACCCGCATACAAAACCTCTACTATGTTTCCACAGACTTCACATTTGTATACATTTCCTCTTTTAATCATTGATTAAGACCCTCCCTTGTAAAAATTAATTTTTTAAATTACAATTACTTTATACCCACCAAATTAATATTCCTAACACAAAGTTTGAAACAAAATTAAAATTGAAATAATATAAAATATGAAATAAAAACATTTTAAGGGGGATGTGAAAGTGCAAAAAGTATATAATCCGAAAGAGGTAGAAGACAGGCTCTACAAAATGTGGCTTGATAAAAAGTATTTCCATGCAAAGATTGATTATTCAAAAAAACCTTTTACAATTGTTATTCCACCTCCAAATATTACAGGGCAGTTACATATGGGCCATGCACTGAACAATACCATCCAAGATATTCTTATTAGGTTCAAAAGAATGCAGGGATACTGTGCACTTTGGCTTCCTGGTACTGACCATGCAAGCATTGCAACAGAGGCAAAGATTGTTGAAAATATGAAAGAAGAAGGCTTAACGAAGGAGATGATAGGGCGAGAGAAATTTTTAGAGCGTGCGTGGGAGTGGAAAAGAGTATATGGTGGCAGGATTATTGAACAACTCAAGAAACTGGGGGCATCTTGTGACTGGGACAGAGAAAGGTTCACAATGGACGAAGGACTTTCAAATGCTGTAAAAGAAGTTTTTGTAAGACTTTATGAAAAAGGACTTATATATAAAGGCGAGAGGATGATTAACTGGTGTCCAACCTGCCACACTACAATTTCTGATGCCGAAGTTGAATATGAAGAGAAAAAAGGAAAGCTCTACTATATAAAATACCCTGCAAAAGATAATTCGTACTATGTGATTGTGGCTACAACAAGGCCTGAAACAATGCTGGGTGATACTGCCGTTGCAGTAAACCCTAATGACCAAAGATACAAGCATTTGATTGGGAAGACAGTTGTGCTTCCTCTTGTGAATAGAGAAATACCAATAATTGCAGACGATTATGTTGACATGGAATTTGGAACAGGTGTTGTAAAGATAACTCCTGCCCATGACCCGAACGACTTTGAGATTGGGCAAAAACACAACCTTCCAATGGTTCAGGTGATAGACACAAAAGGGTATATGAACGAAAATGCAGGAAAATATGCAGGGCAGGAGAGGTATGAAGCAAGAAAGAATATTGTAAAGGACTTAAAAGATCTTGGTCTTCTTGTGAAAGAAGAGGACTATACTCACAATGTGGGACACTGTTATAGATGTTCAACTGTAATAGAGCCTCTTGTCTCAAAACAGTGGTTTGTCAAGATGAAACCTTTAGCAGAGCCTGCAATAAAAGTTGTGAAGGAAGGAAAGATTAAATTTATACCTGAAAGATTTGAAAAGATATACTTTAACTGGATGGAGAATATAAAAGACTGGTGTATATCAAGACAGCTGTGGTGGGGGCACAGAATTCCTGCTTATTATTGCCGTGATTGCGAAAATATGATGGTCAGCAGAGAAGAAGTAAAGGTATGTTCAAAATGCGGTTCTACCAACGTGTATCAGGATGAGGACACGCTTGACACTTGGTTTTCGTCTGCTCTGTGGCCATTTTCTACGCTTGGCTGGCCTGAGGAGACAGAAGACCTGAAGTATTTCTACCCAACAGATGTTTTGGTAACTGCATATGATATCATTTTCTTCTGGGTTGCAAGGATGATTTTTTCTGGTTTAGAGCATATGGGTAAAGAACCCTTTAAGTATGTTTTGATACACGGTATTGTAAGAGATGCTCAGGGGAGAAAGATGAGCAAATCCTTGGGCAATGGTATAGATCCCCTTGAGGTAATAGAAAAGTACGGTGCTGACGCGCTCAGATTTACACTTGTCACTGGTATATCTCCTGGAAATGACACAAGATTTCATATGGAAAAGGTTGAAGCTAATAGAAACTTTGCAAACAAGATTTGGAATGCTGCAAGATTTGTGATCATGAACCTTGACATTGACACAAGTTTTAAACCTGATGAAAGCAAGTTTACATTTACCGAAAGATGGATTCTTTCCAGGCTTGATACACTTATCAGCGAAGTTACAGAAAACCTTGAAAAGTTTGAAATTGGGATTGCTGCTCAAAAGTTATATGACTTTATATGGGATGAATTTTGCGATTGGTATATTGAAATGTCTAAACCAATACTTTACAATAAAGAAGCCGAGAACAATAAAGAAGTTCAATATGTACTGTTGACAGTATTAACAAATGTTCTGAAACTATTGCATCCGTTTATGCCATTTGTAACAGAGGAAATTTATTTGAACCTTCCACATGTTGAAGAGAGTCTTGTGATAGCAACCTGGCCAAAGCCAAGGGGATATCAATTTACTGAAGACATTCAAATGGTTGAAAAACTTATAGAACTCATAAGAAGTCTGAGAAATTTGAGATTAGAGAAAAACATCAAGCCTGATATCAAGCCTAAGGTATATATAAAGACTGATGACCTTTCAATGGCAAATCAATTGAGCTTATGGGAGATTTACGTCAAAAGACTTGCAAATTTTGATCAGGTTATAATCTCAAATGAAGCTCCAGAAGATAGCGTAGCTTTAGTACTGTCTTGGGGAGTTGCGTATGTGAAATTGAAAGAAATAGTTGATGTTCAAGCAGAGCTTAAAAGACTACTTGATGAAAAGGAAAGACTTTTAAAAGAGGTTGAGAGATCTGAGAAACTGCTGAACAATCAAAACTTTTTACAAAAAGCACCTGAAAAGGTTGTAAATGAAGAAAAAGAAAAATACGAGAGATACAAGCAGATGCTTCTTTCAGTTGTACAGCAGATAGAAAGATTAGAAAGTCTCAGGTGATGTTAAAGATGCTCATGACTTATGAACAAGCTTTAGATTTTATTCATTCAACCTATAAATTTGGTACAAAGCTTGGTCTTGAGAATATAACAAAACTTCTTGAGTTTATGGGGAATCCTCAAAAAGGGTTAAAGGTTATTCACGTTGCGGGCACGAATGGGAAAGGTTCCACATGTGCTTTTATAAATCAGATGTTGATTGAGGCAGGCTTTAGGGTGGGGCTTTATACCTCACCCTTTCTTGAATCTTTTAACGAGAGGATAAAACTCAACAATCAACCAATAGACAATCAAGAACTTGCCAGTATTACAGAGTTTGTAAAAGAAAGAATTGAAGAGATGATAAGACAAGGTTTTTCACATCCCACAGAGTTTGAGGTTGTAACTGCCATTGGTTTTGAGTTTTTTAAAAGAAAAAATGTAGACTTTGTTGTTCTTGAGGTTGGACTTGGTGGAAGATTTGATGCAACTAATGTAGTAGAAAACCCTGAAATTTGCGTAATTACATCAATAGGTTTTGATCATATGGACATTTTAGGTTCAACAATTGAAAAAATTGCTTTCGAGAAGGCAGGAATAATAAAGCAAAATACCAAAGTAATACTGGCACTTCAGCGATATGAAAAGGTAAAAGAGGTTATTTCGAAAGTGTGCAAGGAGCAAAATGCTCAGCTAATCGAGGTAGAAAGAAATTATCATGTATTGAAGAACACACTGGAAGGAATTGTTTTTGATTGTGTTACTCCAAAAGGAATTTATAAAAATCTTGAGATTAAGCTACTTGGCACACATCAGGTAGAAAATGCTCTAAATTGTGTTTATGTGTATGAATGTTTGAAAGAAAAATATGACATAAAAACTGAAGCGTTAATAAAAGGGCTATTGAATGCTCGCTGGAACGGTCGGTTTGAGGTTTTGATAGATACACCTTTGGTTGTATTAGATGGTGCGCACAATGTAGATGGGATGAAAGTGCTTGTAGAAAACTGCAAAATATACTTAAATGATAAGAAGATTGTGGCTGTTGTAGGAATTTTAAAGGACAAAGAATATGAAAAGATGATTTCGTTGATAAAGAGTGTGGCGCAAAGGGTTATATTTACTCTTGTTCCTTCCCAAAAGAGAGCTTTTTCTGAAAAAGAAGCTCTTGAGATTTCGCATAAGTGTGGTGTTGAGTTTGTACCAGATTTCAGAGAAGCAATTAAATATGCATTAGGTTTGTGTAATGAAGATGATGCAGTCATAATTTGTGGTTCTTTATATCTTGTAGGGGCAGCAAGAGGTTTTCTGAAAAGCATGTTAAGTAGGTTGTAATTATACAGCAATTGCTATAAAATATTAATACGAAGAAAATTAAAAGAAAGAGGTGTTGTCAGAAATGAAACTTTTTATTGATACTGCAAATGTGAATGAGATAAGAGAAGCTCATTCTTGGGGAATAATTTGTGGTGTTACTACAAATCCGTCTTTGATTGCAAAAGAGGGCAGAGATTTCAAAGAAGTAGTTAATGAGATTTGTTCAATTGTAGATGGTCCAATCTCTGCAGAGGTAATTTCTCTTAAAGCAGAAGGTATGATTGAGGAAGCAAGAGATTTAGCAAAGATTCATAAAAATATAGTTATTAAAATTCCAATGACTGCAGAGGGGCTCAAAGCTGTGTCAGTTCTTTCGAAAGAAGGTATTAAGACAAATGTTACACTCATCTTCTCAGCAGCTCAAGCACTTTTAGCAGCAAAAGCTGGAGCAACTTATGTATCGCCATTTGTGGGAAGACTTGATGATATTGGGCAAAATGGTATTGAGCTTATAAAGGAGATTGTACAAATATTCAAGAATTATCCTGATATTAAAACAGAGATAATTGCAGCAAGTATAAGACATCCTATACATGTCATTGAAGCTGCAAAAGCAGGTGCTCATATAGCAACAGTGCCATTTAAAGTTTTAGAGCAGATGACAAAACATGCTCTGACCGATGTTGGTATCGAAAGATTCTTGAAAGACTGGGAAAAGGTACCCAAGAAAAGTTAAAGCAACCCTGAAAGAAGGGTTGCTGTTTTTTTAAATTTTTGACTGGAGGGGAAAGATGGGATTTGTAAAAGAGAATATAAATGGTATAGAGATATTTAGAATAAGCGAATTTGAAGAATATGGTATAGAGGGTTTTTTCACAACACGAAAGGGTTGTGGAAATGATAGTTTCAATCTGAGCTATAAATGGACTGCACAGAAAGATGAAGTGGACAAAAACTTTCATATTCTTTTTGAGGCTTTAAAAATAGACCATAGAAATATTTTCTATGCAAAACAGGTGCATAAAAATGATATAATAATTGTAGAAAGAGGATTTGACTTTTTTGAATATAATCAAGAAGCAGAGGCAGATGGACTTATAACAAATATCCCTGAAATTGCACTTATAACGATGCATGCTGATTGTTTTCCTGTTTATATTGTCGATACAGAGAAAAGGGTAATTTCTCTGGTTCATTCTGGTTGGAGAGGGGCTTTGCTGCATATAACCGAAAATGCCATCCAGGTTCTGAAGAAAGAATTTTTTTCTATTGCTGAAGATTTACTTGTGGCGATCGGGCCAGGGATATGTAAAAGACATTTTGAGGTGGGTGAAGATGTTTACAAGATGTTTTTGAGAGAATTTGGAGATGAGGTTTGTTTGGAGTCTAAAGAGGGTCTTTTTGTCGATTTGAAAAAAGCAATATTTCTTGATTTGAAGAAAAATGGTATTAAGACCTGTCAGATAATATCTTGTGATATGTGTACGTATGAGAATGTAGATATATTCTTTTCGTACAGAAGAGACTACAGAAAGCCAGAAAATTTGGGTAGTATGGTTGCAATCTTGAGGATGGTGAGAAGGTAAATGAAAAATATTCTAATAGTTGATGACGAGCAGCACATTCTTGAGCTTCTTAAATTTAATCTCAGAAAAGAAGGATATAATACATTTGAGGCAGATAGTGGCATATTAGCACTTGAGATTTTAAAGCATAATAAAGTTGACCTTGTTATACTCGATATTATGATGAGTGACAAGGACGGATATGAAGTTTTAAAAGAGATTCGATTTAATAAAGATACAAAAAATTTGCCAGTGATTTTGTTATCTGCAAAATCTGAAGAGATTGATAAAATACTTGGGCTTGAGCTTGGCGCAGATGACTATATAACAAAGCCTTTTAGTGTAAAAGAGCTGGTTGTAAGAGTAAAGGCACTTTTGAGAAGAGTAGAGAGTTTAAAGCCTGAGGTCGAAGATAAGGTCAAGTTTGGAGATGTAGAAGTGGACTTTTCGAAAAGAACAGTTAAGAAAAATAATCAGGATGTACCTCTTTCGTTCAAAGAGTTTGAACTTTTGAAGCTTCTTATCGAAAACAGAGGCAGGGTGTTGGACAGAGACTTTATTTTGCAAAGGGTATGGGGATACGAGTTTGATGGAGATACACGAACAGTTGATGTGCATATAAGGTTTTTGAGAAGAAAACTTGAAGACGATGAGAAAAATCCACGATACATAGAAACAGTCAGAGGCGTAGGTTACAGGTTTAATGAAAGGTCTGAGTAAAGCATGAGGTCGAAGCTTTTTGGTTATACTATATTAGTTGTGGTAGTTATAACACTTCTTCAAGGAATTCTTTCATATGAGACTTATAAAAACATATATATAGATGAAAACAAAAAATGGCTTGTTGCTAAAATAAATGAAGTTGAAAAATACATTTATTCTTTTGGTGTTGATAAACTGAATAATATCTATAACAAAGGCGATTTTAGAGTAACTATTGTTGGTAGCAGTGGGGTTGTTCTTTACGACTCTGAAGCAAATGTAAAGAAAATGGAAAATCACTTAAAAAGACCAGAGATTGCAAATGCCAATAGAGTTTTTGGAAAAGTAGAGTTTTCGATGAGAAGGAGCAAAACACTGGGGCATTACTTTTTGTATGCAGCAAAAAAAGTTAAAATTTACAATACATTAATGTTTATAAGAGTTTCAGTTCCTCTTGACAAAGTAGACACAATCTTAAAAAAGGTTTTATTAAATACTCTAAAATTTGCAGTGATGTGTATTTTTCTGGGTATAGCCTTGGCAATAGGAATCTCATCTGTTTTATATCAACCGTTAAAAGGCCTGATTTCGCTTATTTCAGAGGGACTGGAAAAATTTAGCATTCAAGATGTTAAAAGTCCAAAAGATTTCAGATGGCTTAGTCTCAGCTTTTCAAAGATGTATCAGCTTTTGGAGGAAAAGATTGGCGAATCTAATATATTAAGAAAAAGGCTCACTTCTCTTTTAGACTCATTAGACATTGGTATAATCTTTTTTGATATGAATAAAAGAATACTTACGTTCAACAGGGGAGCAGAAAACATTCTTGAAACTAACCTCAAAGTTGGATTAAGTTTACTTGAATGCGTCCGAGTATATGAACTTTTCGAGTTTCTTTTCCAACAGGATATAAATGAAAAGGAGATTGAAATTAGTATCAATAATAAAACAAAGTTTCTGAAAATAAATAAGAAGAAAATTTCATATGAAGACAATAAAGAAGGTATACTTTTAATATTAAGTGATATTACCTTTTTGAAAAAGTTAGAAAGAATTCGGTCTGACTTTGTGGCAAATGTATCGCATGAACTCAAAACACCACTTACTTCAATAAAGGGTTTTGTAGAAACACTTAAAGATGGTGCAATTGATGATAAAGATGTTGCTATTAAGTTTCTCAACATTATTGAGGTTGAGGTAGAAAGGCTTGTGAGACTTATAAATGATCTTCTCTATCTTTCGGAAATAGAGAATGCGGCAATGCCCATTTTAGAAGAAAAAGTGGTGGTTAAAGAAGTTGTGCTTGAGATTATCGAACTTTTAAAAATAAAAGCTGAGAAGAAGAATATTCAACTTGATATAAAGGTCCAAGAGGGTCTTGAGATGAACATATATCGCGATTGGCTAAAGCAGATTTTTATAAATTTAATAGATAATGCAATTGTTTATAACAAAGAAAATGGGAAAGTATGGGTGACTGTAGAGAAATTAGATAACTTAATTGTTATAAAGGTTAAGGACACAGGAATTGGAATACCTGGAAGGGAAGTTGAGAGGATATTTGAAAGATTTTACAGAGTGGATAAAGGAAGGTCCAGAAAGTTTGGAGGCACAGGCTTGGGTCTTTCTATTGTAAAGCACATAGTAGAGCTTTATGGAGGAAAAGTTTGGGTTGAAAGCCAGGAAGGTATAGGCAGTGAGTTTACGGTAACAATTCCAATTGTAAAAAAGGCTGACCCACATCAATAGGCCAGCCTTATTTATAGTTATGCTATCCAGCTGATTAGTATAGAAATGATAGCTCCCAAGAGAGCACACATTGGAATTGTCAAAACCCATGCAATAACAATATTTCTTGCAACCCCCCATCTAACAGCTGAAAACTTTTTACATGCACCTACCCCCATAATAGAGGATGAGATGACATGAGTGGTGGAAACTGGTGCACCAATATGAGTTGCAAACTGGATTGTTAGTGCTGCACCAGTTTCTGCTGCAAAGCCGTTTATTGGTGCAAGTTTTATTATCTTTATTCCCATTGTTTTAATTATTCGCCAGCCACCTACTGATGTACCCAAAGCCATGGCGAGAGCACAGGCAAATTTAACCCAGTCAGGTACAACAAACTCATTTAAAATTCCACTTCCTACCAGCGCCATGGTTATTATTCCCATGGATTTTTGGGCGTCGTTTGAACCATGACTATATGCCATCCACATTGCAGAGAGTATTTGGAACTTTGAAAAGTATCTATTCACAATTGTTGGATGTACTTTGGCAAACAATATGTAAAGAATCATCATAAATAGGTATCCAAAAACAAAACCTAAGATAGGAGAGACAATCAAAGGAAGAACAATCTTTTTGACAAATCCTATCCAATTTATATCGGCAAGTGATTTTGTTGCGGCAATTGCAGCACCCACAAGACCACCAATTATTGCATGTGATGAGGAAGAAGGTATTCCCCACCACCATGTAATCAAATCCCATACAATTGCTGCTATTACAGCCGCAAGCACAAGGTTTTGTGTAACAAATCTCGGGTCAACTATTCCATGGCCAATTGTCTTTGCAACCTCTGTGTTTATCATTGCACCAAAGAAGTTAAAAACTGCTGACATAAATATGGCAGTGCGTGGTGTTAACACTCTTGTTGAAACTGATGTTGCAATAGCATTTGCCGTGTCATGAAAGCCGTTTATAAAGTCAAAAGTCAGAGCTAAAATGATTATTAAAAGTAAATTAAGTGGTATGTTATGCATTTTTTGTCACAACCCCTTCTATTACATTTGCTACATCTTCACACGCATCAAGTGTGTCTTCCAAAAAGCCAAAAATTTCTTTCCAAATGATTACTTCAATAGGCTTGTCCTTATTTTCAGCAAAAAGTTTTTTAATTGCATTTCTGTACACAATGTCACCTTCATCTTCAATTCTATTTACTTCTATTATTTTTTCTTTTATGAGTTTAGTATTTTTTAAATCCTTTAGATTTTCTACTACTCCTTTTAATTCTTTTGTGCAGTTTATGATCATTTCCGATAAGATCTTTGCCTCAGGCTTAACTGTGTCTACATTATAGATTTCAAACCTATGCGCAACTGTTTCGAGCGAATCGACAATGTTGTCAATCTCTTTGATTATTGCAAACAAATCTTCTCTGTCAAGAGGTGTGATAAAAGTTTTGTTGAGGAGTTCAATCACTTGGTGGGTAATATCATCCCCTTTGTTTTCAGCTTTTTCAAGCTTTGAGATAAGCTCTTGCATATTTGAAAGGTTATTGAGGAGTTGATTTAACATCACTGCTGATTGATAAGCATTTTCAACAGCGTTTGTCAATAAAACAAAAAACTGGTTTTCTTTTGGAATTATGCTCCACATATTTCACAACCCCTTCTTTGTAGAATTTTTGCCACAAAGACCATTTTAATAAAAGTTATTTTTGTTTATCAATCCTGCGAACCTCATAAAAAGTTTTACATTGCACAAAGAATATTATATAATATTTAACACAGTTTTAACATACATTAAACAAGAATTTAATGTTATAATTATAAAATATATAAGTTGTAGCTATCAAAAAGTAGGGAGAGGTTGCTTCAAGATGGTAATAATAGAAACAAAGGATTTAAATCTATATTATGGGGAGAACCATGCTCTGAAAAATATAAACATAAAGATAAACGAAAAAGCTATAACTGCATTGATAGGACCATCTGGCTGTGGAAAATCTACTTTCTTGAGGACTTTAAATAGAATGAATGACCTTATTGAAAACGTAAAAATAGAAGGAACTGTATATTTTGAAGGCAAAAACATCTACAAAGAGATTGATGTTATTCAACTTAGAAAAAAAATTGGAATGGTATTTCAAAAACCAAATCCATTCCCAATGAGCATATATGACAATGTAGCGTATGGGCCAAGAATTCATGGTATTAAAAAGAAAGAAGTACTTGATGAGATTGTAGAAAGCAGTCTTAAAAAAGCCTATCTGTGGGATGAAGTAAAGGATAGGCTGAAAAAAAGTGCATTTTCGCTCTCTGGAGGCCAGCAGCAAAGGCTCTGCATTGCAAGGGTTTTGGCAGTCGAGCCTGAGGTAATTTTGCTTGATGAGCCAACATCTGCTCTTGACCCAATTTCAACATTAAAAATAGAAGAGCTTTTAGAACAGCTCAAGAAAAACTACACAATAATAATAGTCACTCATAATATGCAACAGGCTGCTCGAATTTCTGATTTTACAGGATTTTTCTTAAATGGAGAGCTTGTAGAGTTTGACAAGACAATCACTATATTTAATACCCCTCGGGACAAAAGAACAGAGGACTATATTACTGGTAGGTTCGGATAATTATATTATTTTGAGAGGTGAACTTTTGATATGACAAGACCGACATTTGAAAATGAGCTCAAAGAAATCCATCTTGATATTCTCAAGATGGGAGCTATGGCAGAAGAGGCTATTGACAAAGCAATTTTGGCACTTAAGACAAAAGATGTTGAACTTGCACAAAGAATAATAGATAACGATGATAAGATTGATGAGCTTACAGAAGAGATAGAGAAAAAATGTGCTATTGTTATTGCTACTCAACAGCCGCTTGCAAGTGACCTAAGGCTTATAATAACTGCGATGAGAATTGCAACAGATATTGAGAGGATTGCTGACCATGCAGAGGATATTTCCCAGATAACGCTCAAGCTTGCAAAAGAGGATTATGTAAAACCTTTAATTGACATTCCTAAAATGGCTGAAATTACTCGTTCGATGTTAAAAGATGCATTAGATTCGTATGTAAATTCTGACATAGAACTTGCAAAGTCTGTTGTCAAGCGTGATGATTTGGTTGATACAATGTATCAAAACCTTATTGATGAACTTGAGCAAATAATGAAAGAAAATTCTGCAGCAGTTTCTCAATGCGTTCAGTTTTTATTGGTCATAAAATATTTAGAAAGAATAGCAGACCACTCTACAAATATAGCCGAATGGGTTGTGTACAAGATAACAGGTATGCATAAACATGAATGGGAAGGCAGGGAAGAGGAAACAAGGTGAAAAGGAAAATTGAGATTGACAGTAAGGTAATTGCAAGGGCTGCTCTGATTGCAGCATTATATTTTGTTTTAACCGCGTTTCTACCAGCTATATCATATGGACCATTGCAGATAAGAATATCAGAGGCACTTACTCTTCTTCCTGCCTTGATGCCAGTTTCAGCTACTATTGGTCTGTTTGTGGGGTGTTTTTTAGCAAACCTATATGGCATGGTAGTAAGTATAACAGGTATATATGATGTGATTTTTGGTTCTCTTGCAACACTAATAGCTGCGCTGCTTACAACCAGAATAAAGAAAAAACCTTTTTTACCTCTGCCCACTATTATAGTAAATGCTGTGGTTGTATCAGCTTATATATGGCAATATTTTATAGGCAGCTTGAAAATTGAGTGGTTGAAAAATCTAAATCCAATTATCAGGTATCTTTTTACAGTATTATCGATTGGAATGGGAGAGGCAATTGCCACATACTTTTTGGGGTTACCTTTATTTTTGGCACTTGAAAAGCAGATGAAAGGCAAAAATCTCATATAAGTTTCTTAACAAGTGGAGCCCTATATGATTAAGATGATGGCTCCACTTTTTTGTTGCTTTTTTAGTTCTTTTGTAATATAATATAACATGATATCTATTCATCACTTCATTATGATAAAGTAATGAAAGGGAGAAAAAATGAGCAAAAAGTTTGTGGATTACTATCCTCCAGTGTCTGATACCTTAGAAGAGGTAAGAGAAAGGACTATCTTTTTATTTAAAAAATTTGGGTACAAATTGGTTGAACCTTCAACTTTTGAAGATTATGAAAAGTCAAAAAACTTAAATGGCAGCAACACTATAAAGTTTATGGACAGCGATGGAACTGTAATTGCCTTGAGAAATGAATTTACTCCAAAGGTTGCAGAGATTGCAGCTAAGTTTCAGACAAAAGTTTATCCACTCAAATTGTGTTACTTTGGCAAGGCATATCAGTTTCTTCAACAAGAAGCAGGGGATTTGAGGGAATTTTTTCAAGCAGGCATAGAAAACTTTCATACATCTGATAGTTTCTATATAGACTTAGAGGTATTAGCGCTTGCGGTAGAAAGTTTACTTGAACTTGGAGTGAATAACTTTACAATAGATGTTGGAGAGGTAAATTTCTTTAAAGGAATTGCTAAGGACTGTGAGATTGATGAGGCTTCCTCAGAAGTGCTCTGCAAGCTTGTTGACAAGAAGGACTATATAGGGATTGAAAACTTTTTGATTCGAAAGGGCATTTCCCAAAAAGTGATAGATATTTTCAGAAATCTCACAAGACTTTATGGTAGAGAGGACAAGATAAAAGAGGCTAAAAAATTTGCGAATAATGAAATGTCTAAACAGGCGATTGAGAGACTAAGTGAGATATATAATAATATGGTAAAACTGGGTTATCAAAATTATATTACTATTGACTTTGGAATGGTAAAACATCTAAACTATTACACAGGTATAATATTTTCTGGTTATATACAAGAACTTGGCTATCCTGTGCTAAATGGTGGTAGATACGATAATTTGTGTGAAATATTTGGTACCAAATTATATGCCATTGGATTTGCAATTGGTTTAGACAGAATTTTAGAGTGGAAACTAAAAAATGCTCAAAGAAGGGAAAGACAATACGACAGCCTTGTTTTATATAAGGAAGGGCACTTTGAAATGGCATTAAAACTGCTTCTTAAGACAGACAATGAAAAACAGAAGATTTACTTTTATACAGTACCAGCAAAAATAGAAGAAGCCTTTCTTATTAGCAAAGCTATGAAGGTTGAAAAATTCATGTATATAGATGAAGAAGGCGTAAAAACATATGTTTTGGAGGATTTAGAATGATCACTATAGCGTTGCCAAAAGGAAGGTTAGCCCAGCAAACAGTTGAACTTTTGAAAAGAGCATCACTTGTAGACATTGATATATCTGAGGAAAGCAGAAAATTGATCATCGAGGACACTCAAAATTCTCTGCGTTTTCTCATGGTAAAACCTTTTGACGTACCCACTTATGTGGAATATGGTGTTGCAGATGTTGGTGTTGTTGGTAAAGATGTGTTGCTTGAAATGAATAAGAGAGTGTACGAACTTTTAGATTTAAAGATTGGGAAATGTTTTGTAGCCTTGGCAGGACCTAAAGGGATAAGCGAAGCTCTTTTGAAAAAGCCTGATAAGACAATTGCAACTAAATTTCCTAACATTGCTAAAGAGTATTTTGAAAATGTTAGGGGTGAGGATGTAAAGATAATAAAGCTCAATGGTTCAGTAGAGCTTGCTCCTATTTTAGGACTTTCAGACATGATAGTAGACATTGTAGAGAGTGGTAGAACTCTGAAGGAAAATGGACTTGAAGTATATGAAAAGCTATACGACATTAGTGCTCGGCTTATTGCAAACAGGGCAAGTCTAAAATTAAAAACTCAGATAGATGATATTATAAATCGTTTGGAAAGGATGATTGAAGAGTGAGAATCTTGTCCAGCAAACAACAGATTGAAAACTACATAGAGACGGCTAAAATAAGAAAATGGGAAAACGAGGAAGAAATTGAACAGAAGGTTCGCAGAATAATCTCTGATGTAAAAGATAAGAAAGATGAAGCATTGCTTTACTACACCCGGATGTTTGATTGTAAGGGTATTTGCTTGAATGAGCTGCGAGTGGTCCAAGAAGAGATTGAAAGAGCATATTTTGAATGTGAAAAAGAAGATGGTGATTTCATAGATGCTTTGAATGCTGCGTATAAAAATATCTATGAGTATCACATGAGGCAAAAAGAGGAAAGCTGGTTTTATATAAAAAATGGGTCGTTACTTGGCCAGATTATTATGCCTCTTGAAAAAGTAGGAATTTATGTTCCCGGTGGGAAAGGGGCTTATCCTTCAACAGTTTTGATGAATTCAATTCCTGCAAAAGTTGCTGGCGTTGAAAAAATAATAATGGTAACTCCACCTGACAAGAACAAGAGTATCAGCAAGTACACTTTGGCAGCAGCAAAAATTTGTGGCATTGATGAGATTTATAAAGTGGGAGGAGCTCAAGCAGTTGCGGCGCTTGCGTTTGGAACACAGATTATACCCAAGGTAGATAAGATTGTGGGACCAGGAAATATCTATGTAGCAACTGCTAAAAAATTGTTGTTTGGATATGTAGATATTGACTCAGTAGCAGGACCAAGTGAAGTAATGGTTATTGCAGACGAGTCTGCAAATCCGAAATACATTGCTGCAGATTTGCTGTCTCAGGCGGAACACGACCCCATGGCAAGATGTATTTTAGTGACAACATCTTTGCAGGTGGCTCAAGAGGTTTCTGAGAATGTTGATAAGATGCTTGCAAGATTTGAAAACTCAGTTGCTTTTGAAGCTATCGAAAAAAACGGTGTGATAATAGTTGTTGACGATCTTTTTGAGGCTGCTGAGATTGCGAATATAATTGCACCTGAGCACTTAGAGATTTGTTGCAATGATGCAGAAAAAGTGTTGTTTAAGATCAGAAACGCTGGTGCAGTTTTTGTAGGTGAATATTCCCCTGAACCTATTGGAGACTACATCGCAGGACCAAATCATGTACTGCCAACATCTGGTACAGCAAGTTTCTTTTCTCCCCTCGGGGTTTATGATTTTGTCAAGAGAATGAGTTTAATAAAGTATTCAAAAGAACAGTTTTTGACAGATGCACCACATGCAATAAACATAGCGCAAAAAGAAGGTTTCCTCTTTCATGCAAATTCGTTGAAGGTGAGGTTAGAAGATGTTTAAAAAAAGATTAGAAAATTTTTCAAACTATACAACACCCCAAATAGAATGTTTAGTTAAAGCAGATGCCAACGAAAATCTTCTTGAACTTCATGAAGAGTTAAAAGATATAATTTTGGATACTTTAAAAAATAGCATACCTAATTTGTGTTTTTATCCCGAAATCAATTCTCAACCACTTAAAGAAGCTTTAGCGAAATTTTACAATTTAAAAAGTGAAAATTTTATTGTAGGAAATGGTTCAGACCAGATAATTCAGCTTATTGTTCAAGCATGCTGTGATCAGGATGACCATGTATTTTTTCTATATCCTTCGTTTACAATGTATAGGATAACTGCTGAACTTTTTGACGTAGGATTTTGTTTTTTTGATATTACTTCCCAATGGAAAATTGATGTTGAAAAGGTAATTGCTAAGATAAGTGCAAATGAGAGAATAAAGGTAATATTTATTGATACTCCAAATAATCCAACTGGTATTGCATGGAGCGCTGAAAATTTAAAAACTCTTGTAGAAGCATTTCCTTCAAAGCTTATAGTAATTGACAACGCCTATGGTGAATATAGCGATATTGACTATATAGAGTTTGTAAGAAGATACAATAATACGATTATACTTAAAACATTTTCCAAAATAGGTTTTGCAGGTATAAGATGTGGTTATGGTATTGCAAATGAAAATATTATAAAAAACCTTCACAAAGTAAAACCTCCCTATAATGTCAATGTCTTAACCCAAAACATAGCTATCAAGGTGCTTGAAAATTTCGAAAAGCTAAAAGATAACATCCAGCTAATAAAAGATGAAAGAGATAGGATGATACAAAAACTCAAAGAATACTACTATGTTATTCAGTCTGAAGCAAACTTTGTGACAGTTGTAGATGAGTATGCCGACAGAATATTTGAATACCTTGTTGCGAAGAAAATTCTTGTAAAAAAGTTTGAGGTGGGGGACAAAAAACTTTTAAGAATTACATTGGGCAAGCCTCAAGATAATGATATAATAACAGAAAATCTCATTCGATTTAAAAAGGAGAACGCAAAAGATGGGTCAAAGAGTTGCTGAAGTTCAGAGAAAGACAAAAGAGACAGATATTAAACTAATTCTTAATATTGATGGAAATGGTGATTACAAAATCTCAACAGGCATAGGTTTTTTTGACCACATGCTTCAGTTATTTTCTCATCATGGAAAATTTGACATTAATCTTGAAGCGAAGGGTGATATATACATTGACGACCATCACACCATAGAAGATGTCGGAATAGTTTTGGGTCAGGCTTTTTTAAAGGCTTTGTCAGATAAAAGAGGTATAAAAAGATATGCGCATGTTATTTTACCTATGGATGAGGCACTTATAATGGTAGCAGTAGATATCTCAGGAAGGCCATATTTGGCATTTGATGTAGATTTTAAGCTACCGAAGCTTGGAGATATGACTTCTCAAATGGTTGTAGAGTTTTTCAAAGCTTTTGTTTGGTCTTCTAAAACCACAGTTCATATAAAAAAACTTGCTGGTGAGAATGACCATCACGTTTGCGAGGCCATTTTTAAAGCTATTGGAAGAACCTTAAAAGAAGCTTGTACGATAATCGATGATAGAATTCCATCGTCAAAAGGAGTGTTATAAGTTGTGAAAAAAATATGCATTGTGGACTATGGGATGGGAAACTTAAGGAGTGTACAAAAAGCATTTGAATACATAGGCTTTAGAGCTTTTGTTACATCAAGCAAAGATGAAATTGAAAAGGCCGAGGCAATTGTTCTACCAGGAGTAGGAGCATTTGACGTAGCTGTATCAAACCTTGAAAGATTTGGCCTTGTTGATGTCTTGAAAAAAAAAATAAAAGAGTCTTTATTTTTGGGTATTTGCTTGGGTTATCAGCTCTTGTACGAATTTAGCGAAGAAGGCAATTGTGAGGGTTTAAGAATTTTCAACGGAGAGGTCAAAAAGTTTCCTCAAAAAGAGAACATCAAAATTCCACACATGGGATGGAACAGGATAAAAGTTAAAGGAAATTCAAAACTTTTAAAGGGTGTGGATAACCAGTTTGTGTATTTTGTTCATTCGTATTATGTGGAAAATAGAGATAAATCAATAGTATCTTCTGTGTGTGAGCATGGTATTGAGTTTGACTCTTCAATAGAAAGTGGCAATATATTTGGTACTCAGTTTCATCCTGAAAAAAGTGGTGAAGTGGGACTGCAAATACTTAAGAACTTTGGGGGATTGCTATGATTGTTATACCTGCAATAGACCTTATAGATGGAAAGTGCGTAAGACTTACTCAGGGAGATTATAGTCAGGTTCAACTGTTCAATTCAGACCCAATTGAGCAGGCAAAACTTTTTGAAAAAAGTGGTGCTAAATACGTCCATGTTGTTGATTTGGATGGAGCAAAAGTTGGAAGGCCAGTGAATTTTGAAGTTATAAGAAACATAAAAAGAGTTACATCCTTGACAGTTGAATGTGGTGGTGGCATTAGAGACAAGGCTACTGTTGAGCTTTATATATCTTCAGAAGTTGACTATATCATTTTGGGTTCTGTAATCTTTAAAAATCCTGATTTTGTAAATGAAGTTATGAAGGTGTTTGGTAAAGAAAGATTTATTGCTTCTCTTGACTTTAAAGATGGTTTTGTAAAACTTTCTGGATGGCAGGAAGCAACAACAATTACCATTGAAGAAGGAATTATGAAAATAAAAACTTTGGGATTTGAAAGGCTTATTTATACAGATATAACAACTGATGGGATGCTAAAAGGACATAACTTTGAAGCTGCAAAATATATTCGAGAACTTTTTGATGGTTTTTTAACAGCATCAGGTGGGATTTCAACAAAAGAGGATATTATGAGGCTTAAAAGTATAGGTGTTGATGCGGCAGTTGTTGGAAAAGCTCTTTATACAGGACAGCTCAAATTAGAGGAGGTAATTAATTTACTTTAAATATTCAATTAAGGAGAAGGATACAAGTGGTTGCAAAGAGAATAATTCCCTGTCTTGATGTCAATAGAGGAAGGGTTGTTAAAGGAATAAACTTTATCAACCTTGTTGATGCTGGTGACTCTGTCGAAAGTGCTCAAAAATATAACCAGCTTGGTGCTGATGAGCTTGTGTTTTTAGATATTACAGCATCGCATGAAGAGAGAAATATAATGATAGAGGTTGTAAAGAATGTAGCTGAAAAAGTTTTTATTCCTTTTACGGTAGGCGGTGGAATAAGAAATTTAGATGACATTAGAAATTTACTTTTGGCTGGTGCTGATAAGGTTTCAATTAACTCTGCAGCGGTTAAGAATCCTGACCTTGTAAATGAAGCTGCAAAGGTTTTTGGTTCACAGTGTATTGTGGTGGCAATTGATGCAAAAAGGCACAGTGACGGTTTTCATGTCTATATAAACGGAGGAAGGATAGACACAGGACTTGACGCTGTAAAGTGGGCAAAAGAAGTTGAAATGAGAGGGGCAGGCGAGATACTACTTACCTCAATGGACAGAGACGGAACAAAAGCAGGGTATGATTTAGAGCTTTTAGAGGCTATTTGTAACAGCGTAAATATTCCTGTCATTGCTTCAGGTGGTGCTGGAAGGCCTGAGCATTTTTTAGAGGCTTTCAAAGTTGGAGCAGAAGCTGCTTTGGCTGCTTCTATATTTCATTTTGGAGAGATTTTAATTGGGGATTTAAAGAGTTACTTAAAAGATAATGGCATTGAGGTGAGGATATAAAATGATAGATATTTCAGCTTTGAAGTTTGACCAAAATGGACTTGTGCCTGTTGTTGTACAGGATAACTCAACAGGTGAAGTACTTATGTTGGCGTACATGAACAAGGAAGCTTTAGAGCTTACCATTCAGACAGGGTATATGCACTATTTTAGCCGAAGCAGAAACAAGATATGGAGAAAAGGGGAGACTTCAGGCAATGTCCAAAAATTAAAAAGTTTATTTTTAGACTGTGACGGTGATACCTTGCTTGCCATTGTTGAACAAACAGGGGTTGCATGTCATACTGGCAACAAAACATGTTTTTTCACCGCATTGGAAGGTGATAAAAAAAAGGTGGCAACTGACATTATTTTTGAACTAATGAAAACAATTAATGATAGAAAGCAAAATAAGGTAGAAGGTTCGTATACCTCTTACCTATTTGAAAAGGGACTTGATAAGATACTTAAAAAGATTGGCGAGGAGGCAACAGAGGTAGTAATTGGAGCAAAGAATGGTAAAAAAGAAGAAGTAATATATGAGATATCTGATTTGATGTACCACTTGAGCGTTTTACTGGCGTATTTTAACCTTGACTGGACAGATATTTTAAAAAGCTTGGAGGAAAGAAGAAAATAATACTTTTTGGCTTTTTTCCATTGTTTAAAATTTGAAAAATATTATATAATATAAATGTTGAAGATTTTTACTATTTCTTAAAGAGGAGGGGTTTAAAAATGCAAAGATTTGCAGTGGTTATGGCAGGTGGTGGCGGTACAAGGTTTTGGCCTTTGTCACGAAGCTCGTCGCCGAAGCAATTTTTAAACCTCTCTGGAAATGACATTTTGATAAATGAAACAATTGATAGGATATCAAAGGTCATTCCCAAGAAAAACATTTTTATTGTCACAAACATAAACCAAAAAGAGATGATAGAGAAGGTACTTGATGAAGAGATAGATAGAAATAACATCATTTATGAACCAATTGGAAGAAACACTGCAGCTTGTATTTTATATGCTGCACTTAAAATTAAAAAAATACATGAAGATGGAATAATGTGTGTATTTCCATCTGACCACTATATTAAAGATAACGAGGGATTTGCTGAAGTAATAAATACCTGCATTGAAATTGCTGAAAAGCATGATAAGCTCATAACAATTGGAATAAATCCAACTTTCCCATCAACTGGCTACGGTTATATAAAATTTGACAGAGATTCAAGTGATAAATATGAGAAAAAAGCTTATGAGGTTTTGGAATTTGTCGAAAAGCCATCATTTGACAGAGCAAAAGCGTATATAAAAAGCGGTAATTACCTGTGGAACAGTGGTATGTTCGTGTGGAAGATAGACACAATCATTCAAAACTTCAATAGATTCCTCCCCAGAATCTACAATAGATTTTATTCTGTATATGAATATCTTTGGACAGACCAAGAGTTTGAGAAAATAGGAGAGATATATCCATCTCTTCAGGATATATCTATTGACTATGGGATAATGGAAAGAGCTGACGAGGTGGTAGTGGTACCTGGCGATTTTGGCTGGAATGATGTGGGGTCATGGGATTCTCTTGGTGCAATATTTCCACCAGACGATGATGGTAACATTGTGAAAGCTTTGCATGTTGGGATTGATACGCGTGACTGCATAATTTATGGAAACAACAGACTTATCGCCACAATTAATGTATCTGATGTAATTATTGCTGAGACAGAAGATGCAGTTCTTGTTTGTGCAAAAAACAGAGCACAGGATGTTAAAAAGATTGTTGAAATTCTCAAAGAACGAAAGCTGGACAAGTTTATATAATCTTTTTATTAGCTCGTCATTATTTTTTTAAGAAGGGCGGTCTTATATGTCTGACAGTGCCAAAAAAATTACCAAAGCTACTTTTTTTGTTATCATTACAACTATACTGTCAAAATTGTTTGGATTTTTGCGTGAGGTTGTTTTAGGTGCTTTCTACGGGACGAGTTATAAATTGGACTCTTTGATTGCAGCCCAGCTGTTGCCGGGCGTTTTTTTTGCAAGTATTTTAGCTTCTTTTTCTACTACCTTTATCCCTATATACAATGAAATATTAGTAAAAGAGAACAAAGAGAAAGCAAGTAGATTTGCAAGCAAGTCCCTTTTTTTAATTGTTCTGGCTGCGTTTATAGTAGCAGTAATAGGTTCTATCTTTTCACCGTTTATAGTTGAAGTGATCTTTAGAGGATTTGATAGTTCTGTAAAACAGCTAACCTGGCAGCTGATGAGAATTACATTTTTTTATATAATCTTTTTAGGAGCTAACTATATCTTGCAAGGATTTCTTCAGTCTAATGAAAATTTTGTAGTGCCTGTACTTGTAGGACTACCATTCAATGCAATTATCATCTTATCAGCTTTTTTAAAGAAAGAATTTGACATATACGGTGTTGCTATTGCGTTTGTACTTGGATACCTTTCAATGGTGTTATTTCAAATGCCGTTTGCAATCAAAAAGGGATTTAAATTTAAATTAGATATTAATTTACGTGACCCATACATAATCAAACTTTTTAAGCTTGTTCTGCCTGTATTTATTGGTTCGTCGGTTATGTCACTTAATTCTTTTGTTGATAGGTACTTGGCTTCCTTTTTACCTGAGGGAAGTATTTCAGCTTTGAACTTTGCAGATAAACTAAATGGAGTAGTTTATGGTATATTTAGTGGCTCGATCTCTGCTGTAATTTATCCGTATTTATCACGATTTTTTTCAAGTGAAAAGAAAGAAGAGTTCAAAAAATATTTGCTACTCTCTATAAATTCTCTCATATTGATTATGGTGCCTATTACAGCTGCAGTTTTGGTATTATCACGTGAGATTGTCCAGTTTGTATATGAAAGAGGGGCATTTGATAGCCGTTCAACTTATCTGACAAGTGGTGCTCTTATGTTTTTTTCCTTAGGGTATTTAGGTTATGCAGTGAGAGAAATCCTTAGCAGAACTTTTTATTCAATCCAGGATACTCTCACACCAATGAAAAATGGTATTTTAGCTGTAGCAATTAATATAGTTTTAAATATCGTTCTTGTCAAATACCTAAAACACAGAGGTTTAGCGCTGGGTACAAGTATTGTTGCATATGTATCAGTATTTTTACTTATGCGTAGTTTGTTTAAAAAGATAGGAAAGATTGATCTAAAAAGCTCAATGATAGTCTTTGTAAAAGCACTATTTGCTTCTTTTGTGATGGTTATAAGTATTATTTTAGTAAAAAATCTGATACAAATAAAAACGCCTGTGACATTTATAACTAAGGTAACTAATCTTTTGATCTGGGGGTTTGTAGGTGTAATTTCATATAGTACAGTAATATATTTATTGAAAATAAAAGAAGCTCAGTGGATATTGGAAAACTCAATAAAAATAATAAAAAAGGTTAAAGGATTAGCTGTAAAATAATAACATCCAAAAACCTACCAAATTTGCTACCAACTTTGATTAGCTTTCCGACTTCTACAAAACCAAATGATTTGTGTAGATGCAAACTTATATAGTTTTCAGCACACACTTTTGCAATTATGTTGGCAGCCCCTGTGTCTTTAGCTTTTTCTATTAAGAATTTTAAAATCTGCTTGCCAATGCCTTTGCCTCTGTGCAATGGATGTATATATATAGTATCTTCAACTGTGATTGAATAAGCTTCTTTTTCTGAGAACGGGGAGAGATAACCATAACCCAGTATAGTGGAATTTTCTTCTGCTACATAAATAGGGTACCTGTGACTGTGGCTATCGAACAATTTCAGAAAATCTTCGGTAGTCTTGGGATGAATATCGAATGTAGATGTTGAATTCAAAACTTCATAGTTATAGATATAAAGCATGTTTGTGATATCAGAAATTGTTGCTTTACGAATATTCATTTTACTTTTTTCTCCTTTCATCAAAAAATTCTTAGGGAGTGAACGAAGATTACAAAAAAAGAAAAAGCAAGCTATGTGATAAAAGAACTTTTAAAGATTTATCCACAGCCAAAGTGTACTTTAAATTATAATAAACCATATGAGCTTTTAATTGCAACCATTTTAGCAGCACAGAGTACAGATGAGCGTGTAAATAAGATTACCGCTGAGCTTTTCAAAAAGTATCCTACACTTGAAAGCTTTGCAAAGGCTAATATCTCTGAGCTTGAGAACGATATAAAGCCTGTTGGGTTTTATAAAAATAAAGCTAAAAGTATAAAAGAGACTGCAAGAATCATAGTTGAAAAATATAATGGTACATTACCAACTACTATAGAAGAACTTGTAAAACTTAAAGGAGTTGGGAGAAAGACAGCAAATGTAATAATGGCAAATATCTATGGAATACCTTCCATAATAGTTGACACTCACTGCAAAAGACTGTCAAACAGGCTTGGACTTGTAAATAGTAAAGATGCAACAAAGATAGAGTTTGAGCTAAAGAAGATTGTAGAGCCTCAGTTGTACACTATATTTAGCAATTTGATGGTTTACCATGGGAGAGCAGTTTGTAAGGCAATAAAACCAAGATGTGAAGTGTGTACTATAAAAGATGTTTGTGAATATTTCAAGGCCCGAAAATAGAAGGGCCTATTTTTTTGTATTTTTACTGCCAAAGTGGTGAAAAATAAGTAAATAGAAAAACGCTCTCAATCTTTGAAAGGAAGAATTGAAAAAGTGAAGGTAGGAGTTCCAAATAGTTTTTGCTATGCTGGAATGGAAAACTTTTTTATAAGAGTTATACCAGAAATCTTAGAAGATTCTCAAATAATCTTTTCAGGTAAGACAACAAAGGAAATGATAGAATATGGTCTTAAAAATGGCTGTGATGAACTTTGTATCCCTGCCAAAATTTTTATTGGACATGTAGAATATCTTATAAGAAAAAAGAATGTAGATGTGTTGTTTTTGCCACGCCTTGTTTCTTTATTACCAGGCACATATTCATGCCCCAAGATTATTGGTATTCCAGATATCATAAAAACCAACTACTGTGGAGTTGAGCTTATAGTCCCGGAGATAAATTTAAGAAAAAAGAGAAAAATAATGTCAGAAAAAAGTATGAAAAATGAACATCTTTTTGATTTTCCTATGTCCAAGATAGCTAAAACTAAAAATATACTGGTATTGGCACATAGCTATGTAATCTTTGATGAATTTTTAAACAAGGGTATATTGGAAACTATAAAAAGCGCGGGCTACAATCCTATTTACCCCGCATACTATCGTTTTAATTCTTTTTATATCTCCTCTGATTTGCCAAAGGAGTTCTTCTGGTCCTCTGCAAGGGATATCTACAATTATTTTGAATGGACAGTAAATAATACACAAATTGACGGCATAGTGTACCTTATGACATTTGGATGTGGGATTGACTCTTTTTTGCAGGAACTGATTATGAGAAAATGCAATAAAGTAGGACTGCCTTATCTTTGTATAACTGTGGATGAACACTGTGCTGATGTGGGGATACAAACAAGAATAGAAGCATATTTAGATATGATTGAATGGAGGAGAAAAAGTGATGAGAAAAATAACATTTCCACATATGGGTAATCTATTTATCATAGGCAAAGCACTTTTTGAAGAACTTGGATTTGAAGTGGTCATTCCTCCATATAACAACAAAAGTGCTCTTGAAATTGGAAAGAGACTTTCACCCGAATTTATTTGTCTACCTTTTAAATTGAACATGGGAAATTTCATTCAAGCAATTGAAATGGGTGCTAACACTATTGTAATTTTTGGTGGATGTGGACCGTGTAGATTTGGATACTATGGTGCACTTGAAAAAGAGATTCTCAAAGATTTGGGCTATGATGTAGAGATGATAGTCATCGAACCTCTTTTTTATGGTTTTAGGAATTTTTTGGAGCGGGTAAGTAAGATATTTGCAAGAAAAAATATAGCCAGTGTATTAAAAAGAGTGTATAGGTTAGCCAAAAAGGTAGATGGGATTGAAAAAAAAGTACATTTTTTAAGACCAAGGGAAATGGTTAAGGGAAGTGTAGATAAGATATATGAAAAATTCAGAAATGAAGCAATTAAAGTTTTCGGAATTGATCAAATGGAAAGATTGGTTGATACCACGAATGTTTTGCTTGACAACTTATACATTGTAAATGAGAAGGTCAGAAAAATAGGAATTGTAGGGGAAATATATACTATTATTGATAGTTTTTCAAGCTTGAATATTGAAAAAATACTTGGTGAGATGGGATGTGAGGTTGAAAGAAATCTTTATATTTCCCAGTGGATTGATACACATCTAATATATCCAATATTTAAAAGGGAAGATCCAATTGTTAAGAGATATTCTAAAGATGTAATGCCAGTTTTAATTGGAGGTCACGCACGAGAGACCATTTCTTATGCCAAATACTATGCAACCCAGAAATATGATGGAATATTGCATATTTTTCCTCTCACATGTATGCCAGAAATAATAGCAAAATCAGTATTAAACGGTATAAGAAATCAAATAAATATTCCTGTACTACACGTTGTAATAGACGAAGTTGACAGTGACGTAGGAATTAAAACACGTTTAGAAGCCTTTTTAGACCTAATTGAAGCAAGGAGTGAGAAATTTGAGAGAGGAGTTATTTCTTGGGATTGATATTGGTTCTGTTAGTACCAATGTAGTCTTGATTGATAAAAAAGGTGAAGTAATTGAAAGCATATATCTCAGAACCCAAGGAAAGCCTATTGAAATTTTACAAAAGGCTCTTGGCACTTTGTATGAAAAGTATGGAGACAGGTTGAAAATAAAAGGAGTTGGTACTACAGGGTCAGGAAGACATTTGGCATCGCTGGTGGTAGGAGCAGATATTGTAAAAAATGAGATAACTGCTCATGCAAAATCTGCAATCTTTTTTGTACCTGATGTAAGAACTATAATTGAAATAGGTGGACAAGATTCGAAAATAATTTTAATAAAAGATAGAATTGTTATTGATTTTGCTATGAATACAATCTGTGCTGCAGGAACAGGTTCTTTTTTAGATAGGCAAGCAGAAAGACTTAATATTCCAATAGAAAAATTTGGTGAGATAGCAATAAAATCACAAAATCCTGTAAGAATAGCTGGCAGGTGTGCTGTATTTGCTGAGTCAGATATGATTCACAAACAGCAGCTTGGACATCCTTGTGAAGATATTCTTTTTGGGCTGTGTTTAGCTCTGGCAAGAAACTATCTTGCTAATTTGGCAAAAGGAAAAAGGTTGGAAAGTCCAATACTATTTCAAGGAGGTGTTGCGGCAAATATAGCAATGAAAAAGGCATTCGAAGAGCTTCTTGGAATTCAGATTATAGTTCCCAAATACTATAATGTTATGGGGGCAATAGGTATTGCACTTTTGGCAAAAGAGAGGACAAAAGGTCTTATCACCAAATTCAGAGGTTTTGAAAACATACACAGGTGCAAATTTGAGACAAAAGGATTTGAGTGCCGTGATTGCTCAAACTATTGCGAGGTTGTTAGTTTTTATAATAATGGCAATTTAGTGGCAAGGTGGGGTGATAAATGCCAGAAATACTCATCTAATAGGAATTATCATATTGAAAACTCTAAAAATCTGTGATATATTTAAATTAAGAATAACAAAACAAAGCTATGGCAGGAACTCTGCCGTGTGCGTTACAAGATGGTGAAGTTCCAGGCCAACACCATCAAAAAAGGGAATCCGGAGTCCAATAGTGGCGCATAGGCTTCCCACCCAAGGTTTTGCTTGGGTGACAAACAGGAAGTAATGCAAAGCTATTGGCAGGATACCCACCTGCTGAGGCAGGGTCTGGGAAACTCCCTGAGGACGGCATGGTGGAGTTCCTGACATGAAAGAAGAAAGACCCAAAAAACAAAAGAGGGTCTTTTATTTTTTTGATTTTCTTGTGAGAGGAGAGAATAAGAATATTGATAGGTCCAGCAGATATTTTCCAAAGAACTATGATGCTGATTGGAGAAGATAAGATTGAAAAACTGTCAAAGGCAAAAATAGCAGTATGTGGGCTTGGTGGAGTTGGAAGTTTTGCGTTTGAAGCTCTTGTTCGTTGTGGAGTAGGAAATTTTGTTATTGTTGACAAAGATAGAGTTGTTCCCTCTAACTTGAACCGTCAACTGATAGCTGCAATTCCAAATATAGGTAGATATAAAGTGGATATTGCACATGAAAGGGCAGTTGAAATTAATCCTTTTGTGAAAATAGAGATAATACCAAATAAAATTACATCTGAGAATATTTATAAGATTTTTGGGAATAAGAATTTAGATTATATATTAGATGCAATAGATGATATTGGGGCAAAGGTTGCACTTATAAAATTTGCTACAAAAGAGAACATAAAAATAATAAGCTGTATGGGTATGGGCAATAGGATAAATCCTTTGCTTATAAAAGTTTCTGATATATATTCTACACGTTATTGTCCACTCGCTAAAAAACTTAGAAGTATTCTGAGAAAAGAAAATATTAAGAGTTTAAAGGTTGTGTACTCTGAGGAAAAACCATCAAAACCCGATTATAGATATTTAAAAGAAGAGTCAGAGAAAAAGCATGTACCAGCAAGTATTTCGTTTGTTCCACCTGTTGCAGGATTTATTATGGCTTATGAGGTGGTAAAGGACTTGGTTTTTGGTGATTAATTTTGATATACAAAAATAATCTTTTTTATGTTAAAATATTCAAAAAGGTCTTAAGAGAATCTGGAGGGAAAAATGAATACATACAAATTTGCAAGAACTTTTAGGGGTTTTAAACCAAGCTCTGTTATAGAGTATTTAAATAATTTGGAGATGACCTATGAAAAGGAAATAAAAGAAAAACAGGAAAAGATTGAAGAACTTAAGAAGGAAAATGAGGAGCTAAAAAATACTTTGAAAAAGCTTGAGGAAGAGCTTTCAAAATTGAACGAACAGAAAATAAAAATAGCAGAACTTCTCATAATTGCTCAGGAAAAAGCAGAGGGTATCGTATCAAAAGCAATTGAAGAAGGAGAAAATAAAAAAAGAGCTCTTCTTGCTGAAATTGAAGAGCATGAAAAACTTCTTCAAAATTTAAAAGACGAAATAAAGCGAATAAAAGGAGAACTTCAATCCTTCATTTCAAAATTTGATGAAAAAACTGTGAGAGATTCTCAATCTGAACTTCAAGAAGAGAGTAGCATTATGTAAAAATATGCTACTCTATTTTTTCATATTATTTCTGCCATTTTCATAAATTTACCTTAGAACAAACTTTGTGGAATGAGTAATGATAAGAGTGTTTAACATTTCCAAAATTATGAAGCTGGTCCTAATCACAATTCTTGTTTTGCTTACAATAAATACTATATTTATCTATTCAAGGCTAACTGTAGAGGTTATAAATCAAAAAAAGCTTCTACCAATTTACTGTGTTGACAGAAATGACAAGAAAATAGCGTTAACATTCGATGCTGCATGGGGAAACGACGATACAAAAGAACTGCTTAGTATACTCAAAAAATTCAATGCAAAAGCTACTTTTTTCCTTGTAGGATTTTGGGTAGAGAAATATCCTGAAGATGTAAAAAATATCTTCAGTCAAGGGCATGAAATAGGAAGCCATTCTGACAAGCATCTTCACATGTCAAGATTATCTGAATCTGAGATAATTAAAGATGTCAAAAGCTGTGAAGAAAAAATTATGAGAATTATTCATAAAAAGCCAGTGGTTTTTAGACCTCCATATGGCGATTACAGTAACACTTTAATAAGAACTCTTTCTTCCTTGGGATATTATGTTATCCAATGGGATGTTGATTCACTTGATTGGAAAGATTTATCTGCACAAGAGATTGCACAGAGAGTATTAAAGAGAGTAAAAAGTGGCTCTATCGTATTGTTTCATAATAATGCAAAAAATACTAAATATGCTTTGCCAATGATATTAAATACACTTACCCAGCAAGGGTATGAATTTGTTACAGTTTCAGAACTTATATACAAAGATGGTTATTATATTGACCATCAAGGTGTTCAGAGGAAAGTAGTAAGGTAACTTAAATAATTGAAATAAGAATGGTAACACTAATATATGCGGTAGAAAACAGCGGGGAGAAAAATAAAATGGTAAAAATAGGTGTGTTGTATAAAAGCCTATTGTACAAAGAAATGTTTAAAAGCGACTTTGTTGATTTTGTAAAAAAAAAGGGTAAAAAAATATTAGAAATAGATTTAGCGAATGAAAAAATCAATACTGAAAAAATTACAAATTTGCTTACAAACTTTAATCTTCCATTTGATTATATCATTTTTTATTTAGATTGTCCACAAAATGTTATTAAATATTGTGAACTGGCTGTTGTACTTCAGAACGAGATTTTAGATAAGTGGGAAGACATTTTTGATAAACACCAGAAAATTTTGATCTTTATGGATAACAGCTTGCCTATGGTATTAAAAAATGCTTCTTGTAAGGTTGTTGACATAGGCTTTTCATCCCAAAACACCATAAATATAACTCATCTTGATTATGGCAATGATAATAAGGTAAGCATAAGCCTTTTCTTCCAGAGAGCTGTTGAAACTATTGACGGCAATATTATTGCCGAGAAAGAAATAAAAGAAAAAGAAGATCTACAAAAAGAGGAAGAGGGGATATCTGTCTGTGTGATTTCTGCTACTTTAAAAAGTTTGTGTGGTTTGAATTTGAATGTCTAAAAATTTAGTTTGTTGAATAGTATAAAAATAGGCTAATAAAGTACGAAAGGATGAGTGTTTGCCATGTCTCAAAATCCTTTGGAAAACAACAGAGTTTACTTATGTGGAAAGGTTGTTACTCCACTTAATTTTAGTCATGAGAGTTTTGGTGAGAAATTTTTTACTTTTAAGCTTGAAGTTCCAAGGCTCTCTCAGCAAAAGGATATTTTAATTGTAACAGTTTCTGATAGACTTTTAATCAATGTAAATCTTGAAGCGGGAAGCTTAGTAGAAGTATTAGGACAGTTTAGGTCATACAACAATCCTTCAAATGTGGGAAACAGAATCATCTTAACAGTATTTGCAAGGGACATTAAAAATGTTGAGAGCATTGACCCTTCGAAGAATATCAATGAGATATTCTTAAATGGATATGTGTGCAAAAAACCTCAGTACCGTACCACGCCTTTAGGAAGAGAAATAACAGATATTTTGCTCGCCGTAAATAGGCTATACGGGAAGTCAGATTATATACCTTGTATTGCTTGGGGAAGAAATGCTCGTTTTGCAAGTACCTTTCAAATAGGTGATAACATAAAAATATGGGGAAGAGTGCAAAGTAGAGATTATCAAAAGAAATTGGAAGATGGTAGAGTAGAGATAAGAACTGCTTACGAGGTTTCTATATTTAAGCTTGAAAGAGTAGAAAAGAGTGAGAATGTAAGCTAAAGATGTGATGTAGATATTATCTTTGAAATATGATAAAATCATAAAAAGTGACAAAAGAAAAAAGAGGTGTAGTTGTTGAATCTTCCAAATATTCTCACAATTTTAAGATTTGTATTGGTACCAGTATTTGCTGCAATATTTCTTTCTCATCTGAAGTACAATTATCTTATAGCGCTGAGTATATTTTTATTATCAGGACTCACTGATGTTTTGGATGGTTTTATTGCACGAAGATACAATATGGTTACACAATTTGGAAAGCTATTTGACCCGCTTGCAGACAAGTTGATGATACTTACAGTCTTGTGGTGCCTTGTTTTGAAAGAATATATACCTTCATGGGTTTTTTATATTGTGCTTGCAAAAGAGATTTTTATGATATTAGGTTCGGCTCTCTTATATGGGAAGATAAAAATAGTGGTTTCTGCTAATATCTATGGGAAAATTTCAACTTTTTTGTTTTACATAGCCATTGTCTCGTTAATTTTGAGATGGCAGATATCCTTTCCTACTCTCATATTAGCTTTAATTTTTGCTATTTTTGCACTTGTGATGTATGTATCAAAATATGTAAATGAATATAAAAGACTCAAAAGCACCTCCCGTGAATAACTGCATTGTAAGTTGGTTAACCTACAAATAGGAGGTGCTTTTGTTATGAGTGAAAAAACTGAAAAAAGGTATGCAAGCTGGCTTGGCATAATTGTAAGATTTGTTGTTGCTTCTTTTATGATGCTTTTGATGCAGCTAATCTACCCCAACTTTGTATTCAGTAATTGGATGATAGGAACAGCTTTAATTGTAGCAATATCTGTGATAACATATATAATTGAGAGAATAACAACACTTTATAGAACCCCTATAGGAAGAGGAATAATTGCTTTTTTAGTAACTTTTGCTATTTTATATTTTGGTAATATGTCAGTACCAGGTATTAAAGTACCCATTATAGCTAACTTGATTACCTCTTTTGTTGTAGGGATGTTTGATATATTTTTGCCAGATAGGGTATTTTAAATTGAAGAGTCAAAGGGGGTCTTCTTTTTGGATATAGGAAAGGTACCTTTAGAAATACTTAAGAAGCATGTCTTTAGTAATTTAAGAACAGACAAAAATCTTTTGTTACTTCCTAATATTGGAGAAGATTGTGCTGCTGTGGATATCGAAGGAGAAATAGCTGTTCTTACTACCGACCCAATTACAGCAGGCGACAGTATGAGTGGTTTTTTGTCGGTGATTGTTGCCTGTAACGATTTGGCAGCAGCTGGTGCACAGCCACTTGGGGTACTTACTACTGTGCTTCTTCCTCCCGGGAGTGATGAGGATGATTTTGCGTATATATTGACCCAAATAAGAGATGCTTGCAATAAATTAAACATCCATCTCTTAGGCGGACATAGCGAAGTGACAACTGCAGTTACAAGACCATTGATTGTTTCAACGGGCTTTGGAAAGGTAAAAAAAGAACTTCTTATTTCTACAGGTGGAGCAAAGCCGGGTGATAAAATTGTTATCACAAAAACAATAGGTTTAGAAGGCACTTTTATTTTATATAACAAGTATAAAGAAAAACTGAAGGATATATTAAATAGCCACGAAGAAAAAGAAATAGAAAGTTTTGTAGAAAAATTAAGTGTTGTGAAGGAGGGAATGATAGCAAGAGAATATGCCTCCAGTATGCATGATATTACAGAAGGCGGACTTTTTGGAGCTATATATGAGGTGTGTAGAGCATCAGGTAAAGGAGCTGTAATATATGAAGATATGATAAATCTCAGTGGTGCAGTTCAGAAAGTGTGCGCTTTTTTTAATTTAAATCCATATAAGCTTATCTCAAGTGGAAGTATGTTAATTACGACAAACATGGCAGATGAGCTGGTTAAAAAGCTTTGGCAAAATGGCATTGAATGCTGTATAGTTGGAGAAATTATAGAAAAACCGAATATAGAATTTATTTCTAAAAGCGGAGAAAAAACTTATATCAATGAGTTGCCAATAGATGAAATATATAAAGTTGTGTAGAAGAGAGGTAGAAAAAGGATGAAAATCCTTGTCATTGATGATGATGTAAAGATATGTGAGGTAATAAAACTTTACTTAGAAAAAGAAGGGTTTGAAGTAGTAATTGCTCACAATGGTATGGATGGAATTGCTATGTTCAAAAATGAAATGCCCAACCTTGTTATACTGGACATTATGCTGCCCAAAAAAGACGGATATGAAGTATGTAGAGAACTTAGAAAAATCAGTAACATTCCAATTATAATGCTCACTGCAAAGGGAGAGACATTTGATAAGGTACTTGGGCTAGAACTGGGAGCAGATGACTACATTGTAAAACCGTTTGATCCAAAAGAACTAATTGCACGAATAAAAGCAGTACTGCGAAGAACACAGGGTGAAGTCAATGATGAAAAGGTTGTTGTATATCCAAATCTAACAGTAAATCTCACTACATATGAGGTAAAACTTGAAGATAAAGTAATAGATATGCCGCCGAAAGAGATAGAGCTTTTGTATTTCTTAGCATCACATCCCAACAAGGTGTTCACAAGAGAGCAACTTCTTGACCATATATGGGGTTACAACTTTGTTGGAGACACTCGTACAGTTGATGTACACATCAAAAGAATAAGAGAAAAGATTGAAAAGGACAAATATCCTTGGAAGATAAAGACTGTATGGGGTGTAGGTTATAAGTTTGAAATTTAGGCTTTGTTGAGGAAGTGAAAAGAATTGAAATCTATATATTTTAAATTTGTGGTGACATATACAATCATAATTGCAGTTGGATTTTTAATTTTTGGGACAGTGCTCAATAACCTTACAGAAAACTATTTTGTCTCTCAAAAACAGACTCAGCTTGTTCGTGAAGCTGAAAAGATAGCAACTGGACTTGCTCTTTGGTATATAACAGGGTTTTTGGAACAGGATAGACTTAGGTTCGAGATTAGATTTTTGAGAGATTATTTGAATGCTTCAATCCTGCTGATAAATAAAAATGCAAATGTAATATTAAACTCAGATGAACAGGTTTATATAGATGATTTGAATTTGCAGAAAATAAGAGACAAGGTCTTTGAAGGAGAAATTGCTGTAAAAAAGCTTCTTATAGGGGATATGATCAAAAGAGAATATCTTGTGATAGGGTATCCGGTTGTGATAAATAACCATGTTGTCTCAGGACTGCTTCTTATCACCTCAACCGATGAAATAAGACAGACATTAAAGATGTATAATAAAATAATTTGGCTGATTACATTGTTTGAAGTTTTAGTTGTTTTGATAATAACATATGCACTGACTCAAAGGATTATAACTCCCATTAAAAAGCTTGCACAGGCTTCAAGAAAAATAGCTGAAGGTGATTTTTCACAAAAAATTCCTATTCCAAACAATAGTGATGACGAGATTAGCGAACTTATCTCATCTTTTAATTATATGACTGAAAAATTAGAAAACTTGGAGATGATGCGAAAAAGTTTTATCTCGAATGTGTCACATGAGCTCAGGTCTCCTCTTACCTCTATAAGAGGATTTGTAGAGGGTATATTGGATAAGACTATTCCAGACGACAAAAAAGATTTTTATCTGACCCTTGTAAAAGAAGAGGTTATAAAACTTAACAATTTGATTAATCAACTTTTAGAATTGTCGAGACTTGAGTGGGGGAAAATAAATCTTAATTTGAGTGAATTTAAGATTTATTCTGTAATTGTAGAGGAGCTAATTAAGTTTGAGAAACGAATAGAAGAAAAAGAAATAGATGTAACTCTGCAAGTTGACGAAGAACTTGTTGTCAAGGCAGATAGGGATTTGATAAGCAGGGTTGTTCACAATCTTCTTGACAATGCTATAAAGTATAACAAGGTTGGCGGGAAGATATATATATATTCTGAAGTAGTAAATGGTAAAGCTTATATAACAATACAGGATACAGGCGTGGGTATTCCTGAAAGGCTACAAAAGCTTATCTGGGAAAGGTTTTATAAGGTTGATGAGTCAAGAAGCCTTGAAAATGGAGTTGGGTTAGGGCTTTCAATTGTAAAAGAGATTATAAAGCTTCATAAACAGAACATCTGGGTTGAAAGCGAGGAAGGAGTTGGTTCTAAGTTTACATTCACACTGGATTTAAAATAATTTTTATTATTTGTTAACAATTCGTTAATAATTTTTTCAAAAACAAGGGGTAGAATTATAAGTGAAAAAACAAATTGAGAGGTGAATAAAGATGACAGATAAATTTGATTTTGAAACTCCAAACTATCAACCATCTTACAGTCCCATAAATTTTGAGATTCCAAAAACGATAAGAAAGAAAAAGTCAGTAAAAGAATATATAGTTGCAGGGCTTATAGGTGGTTTAATAGGTGCTATTTTAATGTCAATATTTTTTATGGCATATTTTGGTGTTAATTTTAATAATTTTAAAAATGATATTAACTCTACGTTGAACAGTTTCAACTTGAATAATTCCACTGCTACAGAACCTATTACAAAAACAGTTGTACTTAATTCTGGTAACAGTTCATTTGTGACAGATGTGGCACAAAAGGTTGGTCCAGCTGTTGTTGGAATTAAAAACAAAGGAACAGCTTATAACTGGTGGACAGATGAAGAACAGGAAATTACAATAGGTGAGGGCTCTGGGGTTATAATTAGTAAAGATGGTTATGTTGTAACAAACAACCATGTAGTATCAGGTGCAAAATCTGTGTCCGTGATTTTATCAGGCGAAAAAGAAGTTCCAGCTACAATTGTTGGTACAGACGCTTTGAGTGATATAGCGCTTTTAAAAATTGACCCGAAATATGTAAAGGCTGTTGCTCCACTTGGAGATTCATCAAAAGTAAAAGTTGGGGAGTTTGTAGTTGCAATAGGAAATCCTCTGGGACAAGAGTTTGCTGGGACGGTTACATTTGGTGTTGTGAGCGCGGTCAATAGAAAGCTTGATATGGGAAATGGCGTTCAGATTCCTTTAATTCAAACTGATGCTGCAATAAATCCAGGTAACAGTGGAGGAGCACTTGTAAATAGTAGTGGTGAGGTTATTGGCATTAACACAGCGAAGATTTCTCAAACAGGTGTTGAAGGAATGGGCTTTGCTATTCCAATAAACTATGTAAAACCGATTATAAACGATTTGATGAAATATAAAAAGGTTTTAAGGCCAACCATAGGTATATCTGTTATGGAGTACTATGACAGGTCTGGCAACATTATGGGGATGTATATTTCAAAGGTTTATCCAGGTACAGGTGCAGCAAAAGCTGGTTTGAAAGAAGGAGATATAATTTTGCAGATAGATGGTAAGAAAGTTACTACATTTTCAGATATTCAATCAATACTTTCAAATCATAAGATTGGTGACGTAATAACCATAAGAGTACTGCGGGATGGTCAGACCAAGGACTTCAAAGTGACTTTGGGTACTCCTGTTAACACAACTACTAATGACTAAAATAAGTTTTGGAAAGAATTAAACAGGTCACATCTTTTAAAGAAGGTGTGACCTGTTTTTTTGTATATTATCATTCCGAATATTATTTAATAACATATTAATTTTGTTCACAATTAATTATTGACATAAAGCCTTTTGCTTTGATAATATGTACTTGTAAATACCAAACATTCGGATGTTATATTTAAAAAATGTTCGAAGAAAGGTGGTATATTTGTGTTAGAAAATATTTTCAAGCTTAAAGAAAGAAGAACTGATGTAAAGACAGAGGTATTAGCAGGTTTTACTACATTTATCACAATGGCATACATAATCTTTGTAAATCCTTCTATTCTCAGCACGACCGGATTAGATAAGCATGCTGTATTTTTTGCCACATGTATTGGTGCGGCAGTTGGAACGCTTATTATGGCACTCTATGCTAATCTTCCATTTGCTCTTGCACCTGGGATGGGACTTAACGCTTTCTTTACCTACACTGTGTGCCTTCAAATGAAATATACTCCACAGCAAGCATTAGCAGCAGTATTTATATCAGGTATTATATTTGTTATCATCACGGCAGTTGGTCTCAGACAAGCTATAGTTCGTTCTATACCTCAATCTTTAAAACATGCCATGACAGCTGGTATTGGACTTTTTATAGCTTTTATCGGGTTTATAAATAGTGGAATAGTAGTAATAGACTCCGGTTCTAAACTTCCAAAGTTCGGCGATTTTACATCTGCTTTTAAGTCTTTGACAAATGATCCCAATATAAACTCAGCAATAATATCTTCTCGAGGTGCGATTGTTGCTCTTATAGGTCTTTTAATTATAGGAATTTTAATTGCAAAAAGAGTAAAAGGTGCAATTATTATTGGAATAATTATAACAACGGTAATAAGCTTTCCTTTGAAAATTGTGGATTTGTCGAAATTTAAATTTTCGTTGGAAGCATTTAAAGTCTCTGCCTTTAACTTTGATTTTGCAGGTTTGTTTGCGGCACATGGTCAAGGAGGCGGCATTGGTGCAGTTCTTCTTAGTCTTTTTGCGGTGATACTGACATTTACTCTCATAGATATGTTTGATAGCATCGGGACATTTGTAGGTCTTGCTGATAAGGCTGGGATGCTTGATGAAAAAGGAGATATACCAAATATGGACAGGGCATTGATGTCTGATGCGATTGCAACAATTGTTGGGGCTATCTTTGGTACTTCTACAGTTACAACTTATATTGAAAGTGCAGCTGGTATCGAAGAAGGTGGAAGAACAGGTCTCACATCATTTGTTACAGGTATTTTGTTTATCCTTGCATTGGTGATTGCGCCGTTTATAGGGCTTGTGCCATCCCAGGCAACTGCTCCAGCGTTAATTGCTGTTGGTGTGATGATGATAAGTTCTATCAAAAAGATTGACTTTAATGATTTTGAAGAAGCTCTTCCAGCATTTTTAACAATTGTAATTATGCCGTTTACTTACAGCATTGCAAATGGTATTTCAGCAGGTATTATATTCTATGTTTTGGTTAAACTTTTAAGAGGAAAAGCAAAAGAGGTTCATCCAATAACATACATTCTTGCTATACTCTTTATTTTGAGATTTATGGTTATTGCACATTAAATAAAAAGGGGAGCATACAGACTGCTCCCCTTTAAAAATCCAGGCATTGTATAAATATACATTGCTATTTTTAGAAGAAAGCTTTAACATTTACACTATCGAAAATTGGGAGGCTTTTAAAATGAGTTATATCATCACAAAACTTTTATATGAAGGCAAAGCAAAAAAGGTTTATGAAACTGACAATCCTAATGTTGTTGTGATTGAATACAAAGACGATGCAACGGCTTTTGACGGCACAAAAAGAGGTATAATTAATAATAAAGGAGTTGTTAACAACTTAGTATCAAACCATTTCTTCAAAATATTAGAGTCCAACAACATTCCCACACATTTTATTGAACAGATTGATGAAAGAAAGACAGCTGTTAAAAGGGTGCAAATAATACCAGTTGAGGTTATCGTGAGAAATATAGCTGCAGGTTCATTGTCCAAAAGACTTGGACTTGAAGAAGGATCAATTTTGAAAAGGCCCATCTTAGAATTCTGCTATAAAAATGATGAACTTCACGACCCACAGGTAAATCAATACCATATCTTAGCTTTGGAACTTGCAACCGAAGAAGAAATTAGTAAGATTGAAGAGTATTCTTTTAAAGTTAATGATGTGCTTAGAAATTATTTAAAACAAGTTAACATTGACCTCATCGACTTCAAACTTGAATTTGGTAGGTACAGGGGAGATGTAATCTTAGCTGATGAGATTTCTCCAGACACCTGTAGGTTCTGGGATACTACAACTAAGGAAAAACTGGATAAGGACAGATTTAGAAGAGACCTTGGAAACGTGGAAGAGGCATATATGGAAATATTAAGAAGACTTGGCTTGGATAAAAAGTAAACAAGTTTAAAATATTTATTTGAAAGGAGAAATAGGAATGCTCAAGGCAGAAATCTTTGTATATTTAAAAAAATCAATTTCAGACCCACCAGGCATTGCTGTGTTAAATTCTTTAAAGAGCCTGGGATTTAACAACGTAGAAAAAGTCAGAATGGGAAAATATATTGTGGTATATTTGAACGAAAATGATATTGAAAAAGCAAAAGAATTGGTAAAACTCATGTGTGAAAAGCTTTTATGCAACCCTGTTATGGAAGAGTACAAGTTTAATATTTCGGAGGAGTAAAAGATGAAGTTTGGTGTTGTAGTTTTTCCGGGTTCTAACTGTGATAGTGATTGTTTTCATGTAATTAAAGATGTAATAAATGAGGATGTAGAGTATATCTGGCACGACAGTGATGAAAAATTAAAGGGGTTTGATTGTATAATCTTGCCTGGAGGATTTTCGTACGGAGATTACTTAAGAGCAGGGGCTATAGCAAGGTTTTCAAGAGTAATGCCAAGAATAGAAGAATTTGCTCAAAACGGAGGGCTTGTGATAGGTATATGTAATGGGTTTCAGATCCTTACTGAGAGTCATCTTTTGCCAGGCGCGCTGATAAGAAACAAAAATCTTAAGTTTATTTGCAGTGACCAGTACGTAAAGGTAGTAAATAACAACACTCCTTTTACCAATCTCTACAAAGAGGGGGAAGTAATAAACCTGCCTATTGCCCATGGTGAGGGTAACTATGTTGTAGATGAAGAAACATTAAAACAAATGATTCAAAATCAGCAGATTGTGCTGCAGTATTGTGACAAATATGGCAATGTCAATGATGAAACAAATCCCAATGGTTCTATTCTAAATATAGCAGGTATATGTAACAAGGAAAAAAATGTTTTTGGACTGATGCCTCATCCTGAAAGAAGCAGCGAGAAAATCCTTGGTTGTGAAGATGGTAAAAGAGTATTTTTAAGCATTGTCAATTATTTAAAGTCGAGGTGAGAGGTTTTGAAAAAACATCTTTATGAAGAAGTGGGTCTGACATACGATGAGTATAAAATGATTGTAAAAATTCTGGGGCGAGAACCAAACGAGCTTGAGCTTAATCTTTTTGGGGTTATGTGGTCTGAGCATTGTGGGTATAAAAACTCAAAAGCATTTTTAAAGAATCTTCCTACAAAAGGTGAACATATCCTTCAAGGTCCAGGGGAAAATGCAGGGATTGTTGACATTGGTGATGGATATGCAGTGTGTTTTAAAGTAGAAAGTCACAATCACCCATCAGCAGTGGAACCGTATGAGGGTGCAGCAACAGGGGTTGGAGGAATAATACGAGATATATTTACAATGGGAGCAAGACCAATAGCTCTTTTGGATTCGCTCAAGTTTGGCAGTCTCAGTGATAGTAGAACAAAATACTTGTTTGAAGGTGTTGTAGCTGGTATTGCAGGATATGGCAACTGTGTGGGTATTCCCACTGTAGGTGGTGAGACTACGTTTGACCCTGTTTACAAAAACAATATCTTGGTCAATGTCATGTGTGTAGGTATTATGAAGAAAGATAAAATTTTCAAAGGGATTGCCCAGGGAGTAGGCAACTCTGTATTTTACGTTGGTCATACTACAGGCAGAGATGGAATGGGTGGGGCTACATTTGCTTCAACAGATCTTACAGCTGAATCAGAGGAGAAAAGGTCTGCTGTGCAGGTTGGAGACCCATTTATGGAAAAACTTCTTTTAGAAGCATGTTTAGAGCTTTTTCAAACAGATGCAGTTGTTGGTATTCAGGACATGGGTGCAGCTGGACTTACTTCTTCAACATGTGAAACAGCTGCAAGAGCAGGAACAGGCATTGAGATAGATGTAGCACTTGTTCCAAAAAGAGAAGAGGGTATGAACCCAATTGAGGTTATGCTTTCAGAGTCACAGGAGAGAATGCTTGTCATTGTTAAAAAAGAAAAGGAAGAAGAGGTATATAAAATATTTGAAAAATGGGGGCTTCATGCCGTAAAAATTGGAAAAGTTACAGATGATGGTATGCTAAGGGTTCTTGAAAATGGGAAGGTAATTGCAGAGGTTCCTGCAAAGGCACTTGCTCATGCGCCTGCTTATGTCAGAGAGATAAAAGAGCCAGCGATAATAAAAGAGGCTGAAAATTTTGATATATATTTAATTCCACAACCTAATGATTTAAACGAGGCAATCTGCAAGATGATTTCAAATCCTAACCTTGCAAGCAAAGAATATATATATCGACAATATGACCATATGGTCAGAACAGATACTGTCATAAGACCAGGTCATGATGCAAGTCTTTTGAGAATAAAAGGAACCAAAAAAGGTATTGCTGTCACAATAGATAGTAACGGCAGATACTGTTATTTAAATCCATATGAGGGAGTTCAGCTTGTGTTGGCAGAAAGTTATAGAAATATTGTAGCTGTGGGAGCAAAACCGCTTGCAATCACAGATGGACTTAACTTTGGAAATCCGCACTATCCGGAAATTTACTACCAGTTTGTCAAGACAATTGAAGGAATGAAAGTTGCATGCGAGTATTTCGAAACTCCTGTAACTGGCGGAAATGTATCATTCTATAACCAGTCAGAAGAAGGAGCTATTTACCCTACGCCTGTAATTGGAATGATAGGTATAATTGATGACATTGAAAAAGCTGTTGATATTTCATTTAAAAATGAAGGTGATTTGATAGCAGTTGTTGGTAAAACCTCAGATGATATAGGCGCAAGCGAATATTTAAGTTTTTATCATGGAATAGTTTCTGGTAGGGTGCCAAAACTCGATTTGAAGCTTCATAAAAGAGTATGTGATAAGGTCTTAGAATGTATCAAGGAAGGTCTTTTCAACTCTGTTCATGATATTTCAGACGGAGGTTTTGCAATTGCTCTTATAGAAAGTGCAATAAGAGGTTCAAAGGGTGCCGAATTACAAATAAAAACAAAGCTAAGAGAAGATTTTTATCTTTTCAGCGAAACACCGGGAAGGTTTGTGGTTACATTTAAAGAAGGTAATTTAAGAGAAATACAGGACATATTAGAAGATATTGAGTTTACTGTGGTAGGAAGAGTAACAGATGAGTATATAATAAATGGTAAAATAAATGATAAAGATATTCATTTGGACCTAAAAGAGATTGAGAGGATATATCAGGAGGCAATACCATGTGCTTTAAAGAGTTAGAGGAAAGTTTTAAAGACCATTGTGGAATATTTGGCATATATTGCCCGGATGGTAAACTTGATGTTGCAAAGATTACTTATTTTGGACTTTACGCTCTTCAACACAGAGGCCAGGAAAGCAGCGGTATTGCAGTAAATGACTCGGGGAATATTATCTATCACAAGGATAGTGGTCTTGTCAATGAAGTATTCAATGAGGTTGTGCTCAATCATCTCAAAGGATATTCTGCAATTGGTCACGTGAGGTATTCCACAACAGGCAAAAGTGACAGGGAAAATGCTCAGCCACTTGTTATAAAATACAGAAAAGGTCATATGGCTCTTGCACACAATGGCAATCTCGTCAATGCACATATAATAAGAGAGAAACTTGAGCAGGAAGGCGCAATCTTTCAGACAACTATTGATTCTGAAGTTATTGCAAGTTTGATTTCACGTAACAGGATAAAATCCGAAAATATAGAAGAAGCTATTTTAAAAACTATGAATGAAATAAAAGGGGCGTATTCTCTTTTGATTCTAACACCCAACAAACTTATTGCAGTAAGAGACCCTTATGGTCTAAGGCCACTTGTAATGGGAAAGATAAACAATAGTATTTGCTTTGCGTCAGAAACATGTGCTCTGGACACTATTGGAGCAGAATATATACGAGATGTCGAACCAGGAGAGATAATTTCGGTAAGTAGAAATGGTGTTAAGAGTATAAAATATGAAAATGGTACTAAACACTTATGTGTATTTGAATTTATCTATTTTGCAAGGGCTGATTCATACTTGGAAGGAATAAGTGTTTATGAAATAAGAAAAAGACTTGGAAAACAACTTTGCAAAGAGTCTTATGTTGACTGTGACATTGTAATTGGTGTACCAGATTCTGGGACAACTGCTGCTATTGGTTTTGCTGAAGAAGCTGGCATTCCGTTTTCAGAAGGTTTTATAAAGAATAGATATATAGGAAGAACATTTATAAAACCCGAGCAGACACAAAGAGAAATAGCGGTGAAAATAAAGCTCAATGTTTTAAAAAACAATGTGGCAGGCAAAAGAGTGGTTTTAATTGATGATTCTATCGTCAGGGGAACAACATCGCGAAAGATTATAAAAATGCTGCGGGATGCAGGGGCATCAGAGGTTCATCTGAGGATAAGTTCTCCTCCAGTTGTTTTTCCTTGTTACTACGGTATTGATACACCTGACAGGAAAGAACTAATTGCAGCAAACTACTCAACTGAGGAGATAGCAAGGATTTTAGGCGCTGACTCATTAGAGTACCTGAGCTTAAATGGGTTGAATGAGGTGTTTAATGGGGAAATCCATCAATTTTGTACAGCATGTTTTAGCGGAGAGTATGTAACAGAAATACCAGAGAATTTTAATAAATATATTCTTGAAGAGGGTGTTTGAAGAATGACCACATATAAAGATGCAGGAGTAAATATTGAAGAAGGTTACAAAGCGGTGAACTTGATTAAAAGTTTAGCGAGAGAAACTTTTGATTCAAATGTTATTACTGACATAGGTAGTTTTGGGAGTATGTATCTTTTGAATATTGGAAATTCTGAATATATTTTGGTTTCTGGCACAGATGGAGTTGGTACTAAACTGAAGATTGCGTTTTACCTTGATAAGCATGACAATGTTGGAATTGACTGTGTTGCCATGTGTGTCAATGACATTTTGTGTCACGGTGCAAAACCACTTTTCTTCTTAGACTATATTGCATGTGGTAAACTAAACAGTAGCAAGGTTGCAAACATCGTGAAAGGCATTGCTGAAGGTTGCAAAATGGCAGGATGCTCGCTTGTTGGCGGAGAGACTGCTGAGATGCCAGGATTTTATAAAGAAGATGAGTATGATTTGGCAGGGTTTGTTGTTGGAATTGTTGAAAGACAAAAAGCGGTGTGTGGCAAGGATGTAAACACAGGAGATGTATTAATTGGACTTGCTTCAAGTGGTGTTCACAGCAACGGTTATTCACTTGTGAGAAAAGTTTTTGGGATAGATGATAATCCAAAAGTGCTTGAAAAAATATATGAAGAGATTGGATTGTCCCTTGGGGAAGAGCTATTGAAGCCTACAAGGATATATGTAAAACCTGTTTTGAAAGTGCTTGAAAAAGTAAATGTTAAAGGAATAGCTCATATAACAGGCGGTGGATTTTTTGAAAATATACCTCGTGCTTTTCCGAAAGGTTACTCTGCCATCATCGAAAAAGGTAGTTGGGAAGTTCCTGCTATATTTAGGTTGATTCAGGAATATGGAAAAGTAGAAGAAAGAGAGATGTTTTCAACATTTAACATGGGAATAGGTATGATTCTGATAGTTTCTAAAGAAGGTGTGGATTTGACATTGAAGATTTTAGCACAAGAGAAAGTAAATGCATGGGTAATAGGTGCAATTCAAAAAGGTGAAGACGGAGTTGTTTTAAAATGAAAAAATTAGCTGTATTTGTTTCAGGTTCAGGTTCTAATCTTCAGGCAATCATTGACCAGATTAAAATTGGAGAGATACCAGCTACTATCTCATGTGTCATATCCAACAAAAAAGATGCATATGCACTTGAAAGGGCAAGAAAAAACGGTATTCAAGCAATTTATATATCCAGGAGAGATTTTCCTTCTTCTTTGGAGTATGAAAAATATTTGGTAAAGTTACTTAAATGTCAAAAAATTGATTACGTCATTTTAGCAGGTTTCCTTTATATATTTTCAGAGTATTTTGTGGAAGAATTTAAAAACAAAATTATAAACATTCATCCATCCTTGCTTCCAGCATTTGGTGGCAAAGGTATGTATGGTATAAACGTTCACAGAAGTGTATTAGAATATGGAATGAAGGTGACAGGTGCAACAGTCCACTTTGTTGATGCAGTACCAGACGGTGGTCCAATAATCTTGCAAAAAGCTATATATGTAAGGGAAGACGATACTCCTGAGACTCTTCAAAAGAGGGTACTTGAAGAGGTTGAATGGAAGATATATCCTTTAGCTATAAAGCTTCTTTGTGAAGATAAGATAGAAGTTGCAGGCAGAAAAGTTATCATAAAAGATAAGGAAATCTTAAAAAAGGTGGGAATTGAAATATGAACAAGAGGGCAATTATAAGTGTTTACGATAAAAACGGTATAGTGGAATTTGCAAAAAAGCTAAAAGAGTTTGGATATGACATTATCTCTACAGGCGGTACTATGAAGTATTTGACCGAAAATGGGATTGAGGTTATAAATATCTCTGATGTCACCCGTTTTCCAGAGATTTTGGATGGCAGAGTAAAGACTCTTCACCCAAATATTCACGCAGGAATTCTTGCAATGAAGGATAACAAAGAACATTTAGAAACTTTAAAGGCACTGGATATTCTGCCAATTGACATGGTTGTTGTTAACCTTTATCCGTTTAAAGAGACTATTTTCAAGAAAGATGTTACGCTTGATTACGTTATAGAAAATATAGATATAGGCGGGCCAACCATGATTCGAGCTGCTGCAAAAAATTTTAAATACACAACAGTTATAGTTGACCCTGAAGATTATGATATAGTAGCAATGGAAATAGAAAAAAACGGAGAAGTTTCTTATGAGACAAGATTTTATCTTGCCACAAAAGTTTTTGAATACACCTCTTATTATGATTCAATGATTTTTAACTATTTCAAACATGTAAGAAAAGACCAATCGTTTTCGAAGCATTTTACAGTTCCACTTGAACTTTTACAGAACTTAAGATATGGAGAAAATCCTCACCAGAAGGCATGTTTTTATAAGATATCGTTACCGTTCATCGAAACCTCTAATATTGTGAATTGTACACAGCTTCATGGTAAAGAACTTTCGTATAACAATATCCTTGACAGTGACAGTGCTATAGAACTTTTGAAGGAATTTGATGAACCCACATGTGTTGCTATAAAGCACAACAATCCATGTGCGGTGGCGTCAGCAGAGAATATTAATGAGGCTTACAAAAAGGTATATGAAAGTGACCCGATATCAATATTTGGCGGGATTGTTGCTTTCAACAGAAAGGTTGACAAAAATGTAGCAGAACAGCTCAAAAAGATATTTCTTGAAATTGTAATTGCTCCGGAATTTGACGAGGATGCTCTTTCCATTTTGTGTTCTAAAAAAGATTTGAGAGTTTTAAAATTAGCATCCTTAGAAAAGACTGATACTTTCTACGATATAAAATCTGTAAACGGCGGTGCTTTAGTACAAGAAAAGGATAGAATGCTTCTTGTAGACCAACTTCAGGTTGTCACGGAAAGAAAACCTTCAGAAAAGGAATTGGAAGATTTAATCTTTGCCTGGAAGGTTGTAAAACATGTGAAGTCAAATGCTATAGTTGTAGCAAAGGATAAAATGACCCTGGGTATTGGAATGGGTCAGACAAATAGAATATGGGCTGTTGAACATGCAATTTCAAGGTCACGATTTGATTTAAAAGGAGCAGTGCTTGCATCAGATGCATTTTTCCCATTTTCAGACAGTGTCGAGGCTGCGGGCAAAGCAGGAATTAGTGCTATTATTCAGCCAGGTGGTTCTATCCGCGACAAGGATTCAATTGAGATGGCAAACAGGTTCAATATAGCTATGGTATTCACAGGAATGAGACATTTTAGGCATTAAGAAAGAGGTGGAATTTTAGCCATGAGAGTGCTAATTGTAGGAAATGGTGGACGTGAACATGCTATTGCATGGAAGATATACAATGAAGGTTATAAAGAGTTGTTCTGCGTTCCAGGCAATGCAGGGATAAGCGAAATAGCACAGTGTGCTGATATTAAAGTAAATGAGTTTGAAAAAATAAGAGACTTTTGTATGGAGAAAGGAATAGATTTTGTAGTTATTGGTCCTGACAATCCACTGGCTGACGGGATTGTTGATTATCTTGAATCTTTTGGTATAAAGACGTTTGGACCTACAAAAGATGCTGCGATGATAGAAAGCAGTAAAGCTTTTGCAAAGGATTTGATGAAGAAATATGGAATTAAAACTGCAAGATATGAGGTGTTTACCAATATTGAAGATGCCGTAGGATTTGTAAATCAGACATCACAATATCCGGTTGTTATAAAGGCAGATGGTCTTGCTCTTGGCAAGGGTGTGATTATTGCAAATAACCAGCAAGAGGCAATTGATGCCTTGAATCTTATTATGAGAGAAAAAGTTTTTGGAGCTGCAGGCGACAAAGTGATTATCGAAGATTATCTTTTGGGCGAGGAAGTTTCAGTGTTTGTTGTTTCTGATGGCAAAGATATTGTTCCTCTTACAACAGCAAGAGACCACAAAAAGGCATTTGATGGTGATAAGGGACCAAATACAGGTGGAATGGGTGCTTTTTCACCATCTAAACTTGTCAATAAAGCTATTTTTGAGGATATATTAGAAAACATAATGCTCAGAGCAGTGTATGGCATGCGAAAGGAAGGGCGACCTTTCAAAGGAGTACTATATGGGGGGCTTATCCTGACAGAAGAGGGTCCAAAGGTTTTAGAATTTAATGCACGTTTCGGAGACCCTGAAGCACAAGCAATTTTGCCACTTATGAAAAGCGAACTTATGGAAATAATGGTAAAGGCGAGAGAAGGAAATTTAAGGGGTATGGATGTAAAGTTTGAACAAGAGTATTCTTTGTGTGTTGTGCTTGCATCAAAAGGATATCCAGACAAATATGAGATTGGCTTTGAAATTAGTGGGTTTGAAAGTCTTGATGAAAAGACCATATTGTTCCATGCAAATACGAAAAAGGAAGGCGGTAAGATAAAAACTGCTGGTGGAAGGGTGTTGAATGTAGTAAGAAGAGAAAAGACGCTAAAAGAAGCGAAAGAGAAGGTATATGAAGAGGTCAAAAAAATTCATTTTGAGAATATGTTCTATCGAACTGATATAGGTGATAAGGAGATTGAATAAAATTTGTGTTTTAAGAAGAGAAAAATGAGGTATAAATTATTTGACAGTTTAAATTTCTAAAAAAGGAGTGAGTATTTAAAGTGGAGATTTGGGTATGTAGTATATGTGGTTACGAGTACAATCCTGAAAATGGAGATCCAGAAAACGGTATTGCGCCAGGAACAAAGTTTGAGGATTTGCCAGACGATTGGGTTTGTCCTATTTGTGGTGTTGGCAAGGATATGTTTGAGAAAAAATAAGTTCGCAAAGTAAATCAGGAGTACCCTAAGTCATCTTTGTTGTTTTATTAGGATGGCTTAGGGTATTTTTATGGTATAATAATTTTTATAGGAATGCCAAAGAGGTATAAGAAAAGAATGATAGCAAACATTCCTTCATATATTTTTTTAAACGATGTATTTACACAGGCCGGTCGAGGTTTGAAAAAGGTTTGGTATGAAATCGTAAATGAAAAGGATGGTTTTACTATAAAGCTTTCTTTTACTGACAGCTGTGATGTTAATAATATAGGAGTGGCTTTTGACCTTCAAGAAGCAGAAATTGTTTTTATGCCAAACCTTCAAAGAGGAAAGAAAGGACTTGTGTGTAACAACTCAAATACACAAATTATCCTTTTGAAAACTAAGGATTCGTTTTTTCTATTAAAAGTTTGTGGTATTTTACAACTGGATGAAATATATTTGAGATTTGCAACAAAAATAAAAGAAAACTTATTGTGCATAGGGTTTTTCCATTCATTCTGGATAGATGAAAAACAGAATAGTTTTTGTTTTCAAAATTTACTACCAGTGTTAAGGATTAAAAAAGGCTCAAATATAAAGATAGAAGTCAAAGTACACAAAGGAAGTTCAATTTATTATTGCGTTGAAAACTTCAATCCAAGATTAAAATCTTTTGAAATAGGACTTAATTTAGAATTGGCAAACAATCCAAAATACATTGGCATAGTTGATATAATAAAGTATTCAAAAGTAGACATTGCGAGAAGGTACCGATTATCACTTAGTATTCCGGCAAAGATGTTAAAACTCTATTTTTTATATCTACCTAAAAAGCTTACGAATTTCGAGCTTTCCTATACGTCTTCGTTACAATTTTCCTGTTTTTATTATATAAAAATTTTAAGTAAACTTAGTAAAAGTGAAATTTTAAGACTTCAAGAAAGCATAGAACTATTATCCACAAAAGAAAATATTTATTTTAACTTTTACAATAAAAATCTTATGTTAACCTCAATAAAAACATATTATCATCTGCCTTATATTTTACTTCTTTATTCTAAGCTTTGTTCTTTGACAGGAAAAGAAATAAAAACTTTTATTGAAAGACTCATCGGTGAGATAGAATGGCATATTATAAGAAACAATAAATTTTTCACAGATGAGACTTTGATGAATATAGAAGAGTTTGATAAAAAATTTGAGAATGGAATATATCCAAATGAAACTCTAACAATATATACTTGTTATGAGTTGTACAGGTTTCTCTTTAACTACTATGAAGATTTAAGCTACTATAAAACAAGTAATGACTTAAAGGCTTTATTGTTTCTATACTATGATTTCAAGTTTGGACACTTTTATAAAAACAACTATTCATTCAAAAAAGAAGAACTTTTAAGAATTAATGAAAGGGAAGATAGAAAATGAAACTGGTTATATTCGATGGAAACAGCATTTTGTACAGAGCCTTTTTTGCTCTTCCTGAACTGACAACCTCAAATAATATTCCAACAAACGCTATTTATGGATTTGTAAATGTGATATTGAAATATTTAGAACAAGAAAAACCTGATTATGTTGCTGTAGCATTTGATAAAAAAGGAAGAGAGGCACGAAAAAGTGAATACCAAGAATACAAAGCAAACAGAAAACCTATGCCAGATAACCTTCAAGTACAAATCCCTTATGTTCGAGAGATTCTTTATGCCTTTAACATTCCAATAATTGAGTTTGAAGGATATGAAGCAGATGATGTAATCGGCTCACTTGTTAACCAGTTCAAAAATACTGGTTTGGATATTGTTATTATTACGGGTGATAGGGATACTCTTCAATTACTTGACAAAAACGTAGTTGTAAAAATTGTTTCAACCAAGTTTGACAGAACAATGGAAGATTTGTACACCATTGAAAACATAAAAGAAAAATATGGGGTTTGGGCAAATCAAGTGCCTGATTACAAAGCGCTTGTTGGAGACCAATCAGATAACATTCCCGGGGTAAAGGGAATTGGCGAAAAGAGTGCCCAGAAGCTCTTGGAAGAGTACTCATCCTTAGAAGAGATATACCAAAATTTAGATAAAATTAAAAGTTCCATTCGTGAAAAGTTAGAGGCAGGAAAAGATATGGCGTTTTTATCCAAGCGCTTAGCAACAATTGTATGTGATTTACCACTAAATGTTAAACTTGAAGACCTAAGAACAAAAGAGTGGAACAAGGAAAGGCTCTATGAGATTTTGGTGCAGTTAGAGTTCAAAAGCATAATAAAACGGTTAGGACTATCAGAAGTTGTTCAATTTGAATTTGTTCAGCAGCGAACCGATATACCTGACGTTGAACAAAAAGAGCTTGAAAGTATTTCACAAATAAGATCAAAAGAGATTCCATTAATGTTTGTCCAGGGCGAAAAATGTTTTTATTTATATGATCAAGAAAGTAATACTGTATTTGTAACAAGTAATAAACTTTTGATAGAGGAGATTTTAAAAAGTGACACTGTGAAAATTGTGTATGATTTGAAAAATATATTTCATCAACTCAACCTGGAAGACACTAATAATATTAAAAATTGCGAAGATGTAATGATTGCTTCCTATGTTCTTGACAGCACAAGAAGTTCATATGAGTTAGAAACGTTGTTTGTATCTTACTTGAACACTGAGATAGAAGCTGTAAGAAAAGACAAGAAAATAGTCTCTGTGGTACTTCTAAAACGGTTATGGGACGAGCTTTTAAGATTAATAGATTTAAATTCATGCCAGTTTTTATATGAGAATATAGAAAGACCTCTTATCCCAGTTCTATATGAAATGGAAAAAACAGGATTTAAGGTGGATAGAGATGCCCTTATCCAGTATACCAAAGAGATTGAAAACAAAATATTAAAACTTGAAACGCAGATATACCAGATTGCAGGTGAGTGGTTTAACATAAATTCACCGAAACAGCTTTCTTACATTTTGTTTGAAAAGCTAAAACTTCCTGTAATAAAGAAGACAAAAACAGGATATTCCACTGATGCCGAGGTTTTAGAAGAGCTTTTTGACAAACATGAAATAGTTCCTCTTATTTTGGATTACAGGATGTATACAAAGATACTGACAACTTACTGTCAGGGATTACTACAGGCAATAAATCCTTCTTCGGGTAGAGTTCATACAACCTTTATCCAAACAGGTACAGCCACAGGAAGACTTGCAAGCAGCGATCCTAATTTACAAAATATACCTGTAAAATATGATGAGGGGAAATTGATACGAAAGGTTTTTGTACCTGAAGGTGGACATGTACTGATTGATGCAGATTATTCCCAAATTGAACTGAGAATACTTGCCCATATTTCTGAAGATGAAAGACTTATAAGTGCTTTCAAAAATAATGTTGACATTCATTCTCAGACAGCAGCTGAGGTTTTTGGTGTAGACATAGCCGATGTTACTCCAGAGATGAGAAGTCAAGCTAAAGCAGTAAATTTTGGTATAGTTTATGGGATTTCTGATTATGGTCTTGCAAGGGATATTAAAATTTCCAGGAAAGAAGCTGCAGAGTTTATAAACAGGTATTTTGAGCGTTATCCCAAAGTTAAAGAGTATATAGATAATACTGTTAAGTTTGCTCGTGATAATGGATTTGTTTTGACTTTATTTAATAGAAAGAGATATATAAAAGACATAAAATCTACAAACAGAAACTTGAGGGGTTATGCAGAAAGGATTGCAATGAATTCGCCAATTCAGGGCAGTGCTGCTGATATCATGAAATTGGCAATGATTAAGGTTTATCAGAAACTTAAAGAAAACAATCTCAAATCAAAAATAATTTTGCAGGTACACGATGAGCTTTTAATTGAAGCCCCATACGAAGAAAAGGATATAGTAAAGGAAATAGTAAAAAGAGAAATGGAAAATGCGGTAACTTTAAAAGTACCTTTGGTAGTTGAAGTAAAAGAAGGACTGAACTGGTATGAGACAAAATAGAGTTTTGGGAATCACAGGGAAGATATGTTCGGGTAAGAGTACCATCAGTAGCATATTAGCGCAAAGTTATGGCTTTAAAGTAGTTGATGTTGATAAAGAATATCATACCCTTTTGGAAAAAAACGAAGAACTCAAAAAAAAGTTAACTGATGTTTTTGGGGAAGAAATATTGGTATCAGGGAAAATAGATCGAAACAGATTGAGAGCTTTGGTAACTGCTGACAAATCCCGTTTTGAGGTTCTAAATAAGATAACTCATAAATTTATTTTCGAAAGGGTAAACTATTTGGTTTTAGAGGTCTTTAAAGAATACCCAACTGTCATAGATGCTGCGCTTTTATTTGAAATAGGACTCAATAAACTCTGTTCTGTTGTATGGTTTGTTGAAGCAGAAGAAAATATATTGATTGAGAGAATAATAAAAAGAAATGGATGGAGTGAAAAGGAAATAAAATCTTTTTTAGAAAAACAAAAAATACTGGAGAGCTATAAGAATCTTGCTAATAGGGTTATTGTGAATAATTTTGATATTGAAGAATTAAAAAGTTTAATAAGAAAATATCTAAAAGAGGATGGATTGATTTGAAGAAGAAGGTTATAATAATAGTCTTACTACTTGTTCTTCTTTTATTTTTTGAAAGATTTTATTTTTTTGTTCTAAAGCAAATATATCCACTAAAGTTTTCTGAAAGCATAAGTAAATATAGCAGTGAAATAGGAGTAGATCCATATTTGATATGTGCGATAATAAAATCTGAAAGTAACTTTAACCAGTATGCAGTTTCAAAAAAAGGCGCTGTGGGACTTATGCAGCTTTCGCCTTCAACTGCAAAGTGGGTTGCTCAAAAGCTTAAAACGGAATACGTAGAAGAGAATCTCTATGATCCTGATTACAATATAAGGCTTGGTTCGTGGTATATAAAATATCTTATAGACTACTACTCTGGTGATACAAAGCTTGCAGTTGCAGCTTACAATGCTGGCATGACAAATGTAAATAAATGGCTTTCGATTAGAAAAAGAAGCACTATTGAAATAACAGAAATTCCTTTTAAAGAGACAAACCATTTTGTAAAAAGAGTTTTTAAGAGTTACGAGATGTACAAAAAACTTTATCCAAAAGCATTTAAAAATACAGATTATTAAGGAAAGCGCGGCACAGATTTTCCAAACATACGTTTGAAAATTGATGATTAATAAGATAAAATAAAATTTGGTGATTTAAGATGAAAAAATTTAAACTTGTTTCAGACTTCAAACCAACTGGTGACCAGCCAAAAGCAATAGAGATGTTAACAGAAGGCATTTTAAAGGGAGAAAAGTTTCAGACACTTTTAGGTGTTACAGGGTCTGGCAAAACATTCACAATGGCAAAGGTCATAGAGAATGTTCAAAGACCCACGCTTGTGCTGGCACATAACAAGACTTTAGCAGCACAGCTTTGTAGTGAGTTTAGAGAATTTTTCCCAGAAAATGCAGTGGAATTCTTTGTAAGTTACTATGACTATTATCAGCCTGAAGCTTATATTCCAGAAACTGACACGTATATTGAAAAGGATTCATCTATAAATGAAGAGATTGACAAACTCAGACACTCAGCTACATCTGCCTTATTTGAAAGAAGAGATGTTATAATTGTTGCAAGTGTATCATGTATTTACAGTTTGGGCAGTCCTGAAGATTATTTAAATCTTACTATTTCGTTGCGCCCCGGCATGACAAAAGACAGAGATGAGGTTATAAGAGACCTTATAAGAATGCAATATGAAAGAAATGACATTGATTTTAGAAGAGGAAGATTTAGAGTAAGAGGAGACGTACTCGAAGTTTTCCCTGCATCTAATACAGACAGGGCGATAAGAATAGAATTTTTTGGGGATGAGATAGAAAGAATCACAGAGTTTGATGTTGTAACAGGTGAAGTAATTGGTCGAAGAAACCATGTTGCAATTTTTCCAGCATCCCACTATGTGACAACTGCTGAGAAATTGAAAAGAGCGATAAAAAGTATAGAAGAAGAACTTGAACAAAGGCTAAAAGAGCTAAGAAGTATGGGTAAGCTTGTTGAGGCTCAGAGGCTTGAGCAGAGAACGCGCTATGACATAGAGATGCTTCAGGAGATGGGTTTTTGTAAAGGGATAGAGAACTATTCAAGGCATTTAACTGGCAGACCACCTGGAAGTCCACCGTATACTTTGCTTGATTATTTTCCAAATGATTTCATAATGTTCATTGATGAGTCGCATGTTACAATACCTCAAGTAAGAGCTATGTACAATGGGGACAAAGCAAGAAAAGATACCCTTGTAGAATATGGTTTTAGACTTCCATCTGCTTATGATAACAGACCATTGACATTTGAAGAGTTCGAAGAAAAGCTCAACCAAGTAATTTTCGTAAGTGCAACACCCGGACCGTATGAACTCAAAAAATCTTCACGTATTGTTGAACAAATTATAAGACCGACAGGACTTGTTGACCCTGAAATTGAGGTTCATCCTGTACAAGGTCAGATTGACCATCTGATTGGCGAGATACGAAAAAGAGTGGAAAAGAACCAGAGAGTTCTTGTCACTACTCTTACCAAGAAGATGGCTGAAAGCCTTACTGAGTATTTAAAAGATGTGGGAATCAGGGTCAGATATATGCATTCAGACATAGACACAATTGAGCGTATGCAGATTATCAGAGATTTACGACTTGGAAAATTTGATGTTTTAGTAGGGATAAATTTGCTCAGAGAAGGTCTTGACCTTCCTGAGGTGTCACTTGTTGCCATTTTAGATGCTGACAAGGAAGGTTTTTTGAGGTCAGAAACTTCGCTTATCCAGACAATTGGACGTGCTGCAAGAAATGTTGATGGAAAGGTTATAATGTATGCAGATAGAATCACAAACGCTATGCAAAAAGCTATTGATGAGACAAACAGACGTAGGAAAATCCAAATAGAATATAATCAAAAACACGGTATTGTACCTCAAACTGTAAGAAAAGGTATAAGGCAGATAATTGAAGCGACAGTGTCTGTGGCTGAAGAGGAAGAGAAATACGAAGTTGTGGAGAAAGAGATTGTAGAAAATATGACAAAGGAAGAGATAGAAGAATATATCAAGGAACTTGAACAGGAGATGAAAAAGCTTGCTATAGAACTTGAGTTTGAAAAGGCTGCAAAAGTAAGGGACAAAATATTTGAACTCAAAAAACTTCTTTAATGGCTTTATTGCTTGGAGGAGAAAAAGAAGATGTCAAAAGAGTATATAGTTATAAAAGGTGCAAAAGAACACAACCTCAAAAATATTGATTTGGTACTTCCACGAGACAAACTTATTGTTTTTACTGGTCTTTCTGGTTCAGGAAAGTCATCTTTGGCGTTTGATACAATCTATGCTGAGGGACAGAGAAGATATATAGAATCTCTCTCTTCTTATGCAAGGCAATTTTTAGGAATGATGGAAAAACCAGATGTAGAATACATTGAAGGACTTTCTCCGGCAATTTCAATTGACCAAAAGACAACCTCTAAAAATCCACGTTCGACTGTTGGAACAATTACTGAAATTTACGATTATTTGAGGCTTTTGTTTGCAAGAGTTGGAAAACCTCATTGCTATATATGTGGAAAACCTATCTCACAGCAAACAGTTGACCAGATGGTAGACGAGGTATTGAAACTTAAAGAGGGGACAAAGATTCAAATACTTGCGCCAGTTGTAAGAGGAAGAAAAGGTGAGTATCAGAAACTGTTTGAAGACCTGAGAAGGAGCGGGTTTGCAAGAGTTAGAGTAGATGGTATTGTATATGAACTTGAAGAAGAGATAAAACTTGATAAGAACAAAAAACATAGTATTGACGTCATTGTGGATAGGCTCATTGTAAAAGAGGGAATAGAATCAAGGCTTGCGGGTTCAATAGAAACAGCGCTCCAGCTCGCAGGGGGGATTGTAACTGTATCTATTGTTGATGGCGATGAAATTGTGTTTTCACAAAACTTTGCATGTGTAGACTGTGGAGTTTCGTATGAAGAGATAACTCCACGTCTTTTTTCTTTCAACACACCATATGGTGCATGCCCAACGTGTATGGGCCTTGGTTATTTGCAAAAGGTAGACCCTGACCTATTAATTCCAGATAAATCTATCCCAATAGGTCAGGTTGAAATAAATGGGTGGAACTTTACTGAAACAAATTCATATTCAAGAATGATTTTGGAATCACTTGCAAAAGAGTATAATTTTAGTTTAAATACTCCTGTTGCAAAACTGGACAAGAAAATATTAGATATCTTTTTATATGGAACAGGTGAGGAGAAGATAAAAATTTATACTCCACGTGGTATATACTTTGCAAAGTATGAAGGGCTAATAAATAATCTTGAAAGAAGATATAAAGAGACCCAGTCAGAATATGTCAAGCAAGAGATTGAAGAGTATATGAGCACGTTTACATGTCCTGACTGTCAAGGGAAAAGACTTAAAAAAGAGGCTTTGGCGGTTTTGATAGAGGGTAAATCTATAGCAGATGTTGCTGACATGACGGTGTTACAAGCAAAAGAGTTTCTTAAGAAGTTAAACCTTCAAGGAAAAGATAAAGTAATTGCACAGCCGATAATAAAAGAGATTCTGGCAAGACTGGACTTTTTGATAGATGTAGGACTTGATTACTTAACCCTTTCACGGTCAGCTGGCACACTTTCTGGTGGTGAAGCGCAGAGAATAAGGCTTGCTACCCAGATAGGATCTGGACTTGTTGGAGTTTTGTATATTCTTGATGAGCCAAGTATAGGATTGCATCAGCGTGACAATCACAGACTAATAAAAACCCTTAAAAAACTCAGAGATCTTGGCAACACATTGATTGTTGTGGAGCATGATGAGGATACAATAAGGTCAGCTGATTTTATTGTAGACATTGGACCAGGAGCAGGCGAGCATGGTGGAAGAGTGGTTGCTGCAGGGACATTGGATGATATAATTTCATGTGAAGAGTCTATCACAGGACAGTATCTTTCCGGAAAGAAAAAGATTGAGATACCTGAGAAAAGAAGAGAACCTGATGGTAGATGGCTTACTATTAAGGGTGCATCAGAAAATAACCTTAAAAATATTGATGTTAGCTTTCCTGTTGGACTTTTTACTTGTGTAACTGGTGTTTCAGGCTCAGGCAAAAGTACCCTTGTAAACGAAATACTTTACAAAGCAGCAAGTACAATTTTGAACAAGTCCAAAGAAAAACCAGGTAAATTTCAAGAGATAATAGGCCTTGAACATTTTGATAAGGTTATAAATATAGATCAATCACCTATAGGAAGAACTCCACGTTCGAACCCTGCAACTTACACAGGTGTTTTTGATTATATACGAGAAGTTTTTGCCCAAACGCCCGAGGCAAAGCTCAGAGGTTATAAGGCAGGAAGATTTAGTTTCAATTTGAAAGGTGGAAGATGTGAAGCTTGTTCGGGAGATGGTATTATAAAGATAGAAATGCATTTTTTACCTGATGTATACGTACCGTGCGATGTGTGCAAAGGAAAAAGGTATAACAGAGAGACGTTAGAGGTAAAGTACAAGGATAAGACCATTGCTGATGTGCTTGAAATGACAGTGGAAGAGGCGTTGGAATTTTTCAAGAACATTCCGAGGATAAAATCCAAGCTTCAAACACTTTATGATGTAGGGCTTGGTTATATAAAACTGGGTCAGCCTTCCACCACTTTATCTGGTGGAGAAGCGCAGAGAGTAAAACTCGCAACAGAACTTTCTAAAAAAGCAACTGGAAGAACCCTGTATATCTTGGACGAGCCTACAACAGGTCTTCACATGGATGACGTCAATAAGTTAATTGCTGTCCTTCAGCGCCTTGTGGATATGGGCAACACAGTAATTGTAATTGAACACAATCTTGATGTTATAAAAGTTGCAGATTATATAATTGATTTGGGACCAGAGGGTGGAGATAAAGGCGGCGAGGTAGTTGTGTGTGGCAGCCCGGAAGAGGTTGCTATGTGCGAAAGGTCATATACAGGAATGTTTTTAAAGGAAATATTGAAAGATAGAATTTATGCTAAAAAATAGGCGGAGCATTTTTCAGCTCCGCTTTTTATTTTAAAAGGTTTTCCAACAATTTTATGTCAACATGACTATTTAAAAACTTAGAAAGCTGCAAATGTGTTTTGGTATCATTTAAGAGAAGGTAGGCAGTTAACTTGTCGTTTTTTACCACAAACTTTTTATAAATCATTTTACTCTTGTCTAAAAATTCAAGTATATTTGCATCTTGCAGATTTTGCATATCACCTGCAGAAACAATTTCAAGTCCAAACGCTTTTAGGAAATATGGCAGTGGCATATTTTGATAGAAGGTTTCAAATCCCAAAATATTTTTTGCAACTATTTTTGCACTCTCTAAAGCAAACGTCCATGTTCCGGGATTTTGACCGTCAATGTGGGCAACATCACCACAAGCATACACGTTTGAAATCTTGGTCTGCATTTTGTAATTAACTTCAATTCCCTTTTTGCTATTCAAAATATTCTCAGGGGACTTTATAAACTCAGTATTTGGTACAACTCCAGTCGAAAAAATAAGTATATCACATTCAATAGCCTGACCACTTGAAAGTGTTATTTTCAAACCGCTTTGAAAAGGTTCAGCGTTCTCAATTTTATTATTCAAAATTATCTTAATTCCTTTTTTTACAATATGTTCTCCCAGAAGAAAAGAGGCAACTTCGTCCAACTGCTTTGGTAATATCCTTTCACTCAGTTCAATTATTATTATTTCCTTACCCTCAAGTGCAGATGCAAGTTCTAATCCCAAAAGTCCAGCACCAACAATTACAACTTTGCCAGCCTGTAACAGTCTTTTTTTAAGCGCAAGCAAATCTTCATAGTTTCTAAATGTGAAGACAAAGTTTTGCAGATCTTTGTTTTGCAGATGCTCAGGAAGGTAGGGTTTTGAGCCTGAAGCAATAATAAGATAGTTCCACTCTATATTTTGACCCCGTGAAACCACAAATTTTTCTTTTAAATTACATTCTTCAACCTTACTATTCAACATCAATTTTATATTGTTTATTTGGTACCACTCTAAAGATTTCAAGAAGAACTTTTCATCTATGGGATTTTGAAGATAATGTCCAAGTCTCAACCTATAATAAGGCAAGACCTTTTCATCACTTAAGATACAAACTGACATATTCTTGTTCTCTTTTCTTATCTGTTCTGCAATGGTTACACCGGCAGGTCCTCCACCAATTACAACAATATCATACTTTTCCATTGCATATGCACCAGCTTTTTATTCTTTTATCTTTTCAGCAAATAGTATACCAAATTCAAAAGATTTTTTTAACTCATCTTCGTTTGGCTTGAAATTCACCTTTAACCCGGGCTGGATTACTTTTAATCTTAGCTGCTTAAGACGGCTTTCAATATTTGGCACAGCTTCACCGCTCCATCCGTATGAACCAAATGCAGCTGCTACCTTTCCGCCGTGAACAATTGGATTTAATCTCGTGAGTATATCATATATAGGTGGGAGGGCATCTGAGTTTATGGTTGGCGAACCAAACAAAACACCGTTTGCAAAATAGATTTTCTCTACAATTTCTTCAAGTTTGTGTTCAATTGCGTTGTATACAAAGACATCTACCCCACTTTGCTCAATACCTTCTGCAATCTTTTTTGCAAGCATTTCTGTGTATCCATACGCTGATACATATACTATCACAACATAAGGTTTAGACGGCTTTTCTGAAAGCTTTTCAGACCATGATTTATATAACGAAATCAAATCCTCTCTATAATTTGTTAATATAGGACCGTGTCCTGGAGCAATTATATCAATTTCTAAATCTTTTATCTTATCTATTGCTTGCAGGACATAACTTTTAAACGGTGACATAATAACGTCGTAGTAATACTTGTAGGCATCCATAAAACCTTCTTTTTGGTTTTGCATGACCCAGTTTATATCAAGGTTTTCAGTACTAAAATGGCAGCCAAAAGAGTCACAGGTAAAAAGAATTTTGTCTTCAACCAAATACGTATAAATGGAATCAGGCCAGTGCAAAAAAGGAGCAGAAATAAATTTTAAAGTTTTATTCCCAAGAGAAACCACGTCATTATGATTGATAATTTGAGCTTGAAAATCTTTATTTGCAATCTTTTTTAAAAATTTAATTGCGGTGCTGCTTCCAAACACTTTTATATTGGGGTTTATCTCTAAAAGTTTCTCAATTGACCCTGAGTGGTCAGGTTCTGTATGGTTTATTATCAAATAGTCTATTTTTTCTGGTGAGATAACCTCTTTTATATTGTCTAAAAATTGATTAAAAAACTTATATTTAACATTTTCAATCAAAGCTATTTTTTCATTTCCAATAACCAAATAAGAATTATAGGTAGTCCCATATTTAGTGTACATTACAATATCAAATATCCTCAAGCTTGGATCTTGTACACCGACTGAGTAAACTCCATCTCTTAGTTTGGTGTGCATTTTTCTTTCCCTCCGCTTTCTAAGGATGATTTTTTAATATTCAAAATTATTTATACCCTAATATTTTTTCAGTAAACAAGTAGTGATAGAAAATGTACTTGAATAATATATTTTAGTAGAAACATTATTTGGCAAAGGAGATAATAAAATATGCTTAGCAAGGTTTCAAACAGGTTTTTAGCTGTTACAATTTTAGCTATATTTGTTATTGCATTAGTAGGAATAATATCCAACAAAAGCCTGGAAAGTTCAAAATTAACCTCTACAGAAGTCAAAAAAAATTCTTCTGTGCCAGCATCTGAGCAAGTTTCAAAAACTGAGGGGTTGAAAGGTTATTTGCAGGTTATGGTTGTTGATAGTAAAACTGGTCTTCCTGTTGAAGGTGCAAGTGTAGTGTTTTCAAATTTGGATCAGCTATACACCACAGGCAAAGATGGGAAGACCCAGATTATTCCCATGCAGATTAAAGCCTCAGAATCTTCAAAGTTCCTATCGCAGCCATATGAAGAAGTGGTAATTGGAGTATTTAAACAGGGATATGCTGATTACATTTTGATGGGTTCAAAGGTTCGTCCTACCACTCAAGATAAACCACAACTAAAAATAATTAGGGTAGTAAAGGCATCAACTCCTACAACAACGCCTGTTTTTGCAATGGAAAAGTATTCTGCTGATGTTGCGAAAGAAGTGATGAACAAGATGAAAGAAAAACTCAACTCACTCGCGAACACCTCACAAGAAGTTGAAGAAATAGAGATAACAGAATAAAGTGCCTTGTAAAAAGGCACTCTTTTTTTATATAATAGAGCTTGAACATTTGAAGTGCACTTTTTATTTAGAAGGGTTTTGACAGCAATGAATGATGAAGTTCTGATTCTCTTAAAAAATTTTCTGTTTCTTTTCGCTATTGTATTTATAGGTTTTATGGGAACAAAGCTAAATTTGATTTCAAATACAGTAAAAGACTCTGTAAGTGAACTTATTGTAAAAGTGACAGCACCTATTTTGCTTTTTACAACAATAAGTAGCAAACCTTATTCCTCTCAAGTAGTAAAAAATGTATTTATTTTGATACTTTCAGCGTTTATTGGAATTATTGTTTTGCTTCTGCTTGGTTACATAACAGGGTCTTTATTTAAACTCAAAGGAAAAACTTTTTACACTCATATTTTTTGTTCAGCTTTTGGCAACACAGGATTTTTGTCCTTTCCCCTGTTATATTCAATCTTTGGTGAAAAAGGGGTTTTCTTTGCAGCAAGTTACAATATAATGCATGATTTTTTGGCATGGTCATTAGGACTTTCAATAATAAGCCGGCACAATCGTGAGAAAACTAAATTTGGGTTTGTTAATGCAAATTCTATTGCTGTCTTTGTTGCATTTATCATTTATCTCATAAAGGGGATATTGCCATATAACATAAAAAGTTTATATGACAAAGTGTTTCTGACAATTTATGACGCATTAAATCCTTTTGGAAAAACCACAATTTATCTTTCAATGTTTTTCATTGGATGTTTGCTGGCAGAAGTATCGTTAAAAGAAACATTGAAAACTTTTTCTGCCTACGTAATAATACTGTTTAAGATGATCTTATTGCCACTTGGTATTATGTACCTTACAAATTATTTACCAATAGACAATTTTACAAGACTTATAATCATACTTCAGACAGGAATGCCAACTGCTATAATAAGTTCTGTGCTTTCTTACAGGTATGACGGCGATAGCCACTATGCTACCCGGACTATATTCATAACAACTATTTTTTCACTCATAACAATCCCTTTACTGGTGTTTCTATACTATCATATTTAATAACTTTATGAAGAAAGGATGAGAAAGTTTGCAACATGAGATTGTAATAGTTCTGGACTTTGGTGGTCAATATAACCAGCTTATTGCAAGAAGAGTAAGAGAATGCGGAGTATACTGTGAAATTTGGCCATACGACACACCTCTTGAAAAGATAATTAGTAAAAATCCAAAAGGAATTATATTTACAGGTGGACCATCAAGTGTATACGAGCCAAACGCTCCTATGATTGACAAAGAACTGTTCGAAAAAGGTATTCCAATACTTGGGATATGTTATGGAAACCAGTTAATTGCTCATATTATGGGAGGAAAAGTGTCAAGGGCGCTATTTAGAGAGTATGGAAAGACGCATATAAAATACGATATTACTTCTCCTCTTTTCAGCGGAATACCTGAACATTCTGTGTGTTGGATGAGCCACACAGATTTTGTAGAAAAACTTCCAGAGGGGTTTAAAGCTTTGGCATCCACCGAAAATTGTTCTATTGCAGCATTTGGGGATGATACCAGAAAAATATATGGTGTTCAGTTTCATCCTGAGGTTGTCCATACCGAATATGGTCAGAAAATTATAGAAAACTTTTTATTTAACATTTGTAATTGCCATGGTGATTGGAAAACCTCATCATTTATTGAGGAAAAGGTAAATGAGATAAAAGATATTGTAGGCAACCAAAAAGTGGTATGTGCCCTTTCAGGTGGTGTTGACTCTTCTGTTGCAGCAGTCCTTGTTCACAAAGCTATAGGGAAAAATCTTTATTGCATATTTGTTGACCATGGTCTTTTGAGAAAGGGCGAAGCTGAAGAAGTTATGAGTGTTTTTAAAGATCAATTTGACATGAATGTAATCAAGGTTGATGCAAAAGACAGGTTTTTGGAGGCTTTAAGAGGTGTTACTGATCCAGAAGAAAAACGAAAGATTATTGGAAGGGAATTTATCAGAGTATTTGAAGAAGAAGCAGAAAAGCTTGGAGATATAAAGTTTTTGGTGCAGGGTACTATTTATCCTGACGTGGTTGAAAGCGGGGTTGGCAAGGCTGCAACTATAAAAAGCCACCACAATGTTGGTGGTCTTCCTGAAAAAATAAAATTCGAACAAATAATTGAACCTCTCAGAGAGTTGTTTAAAGACGAAGTGAGAAGGGTAGGAATAGAATTAGGAATACCTGAAAAGATTGTCAAAAGGCAGCCTTTTCCTGGACCTGGTCTTGCAATAAGAATAATTGGAGAGGTTACAGAGGAAAAATTGGACATACTGCGCGAGGTTGATTGGATCTTTAGAAAAGAGATTGAACAGAGCGGCCTTGACAATGAAATATGGCAGTACTTTGCAGTTTTAACTAATATGAAAAGTGTTGGTGTAATGGGTGATGAGAGAACATATGATTACACAGTTGCTCTAAGAGCTGTTACAAGTATTGATGGAATGACAGCTGACTGGGCTAAAATACCTTATGAGATTTTAGAGAGAGTTTCAAATGAGATTGTAAACAGTGTGAAAAAGGTCAACAGGGTGGTGTATGACATCACTTCAAAACCTCCTGCTACAATTGAATGGGAATAACAAAAAATTTTTTTGATGGGCTTGAAATTTCTCACAGAAGGGTGTAACATATTTATAAGTTTTCTCTTCGGAAAGTAGAGAAGTAAAATGAGGCTTTATGTGGTAAGCTTGACTTTAAAGTTAGTTTCACTTATCTATTTGTGCTTGTGTTTGAGCTTATATATATATTCAAAGAGAGCAGATGTTTTGTTAATTTCAGTAGCAATAAGTTTTTTGTTTATTTGTACAATCTATACTTTGGCTAAAGTGGTCCAAGGAATTCTTTCAAAACAATTTAGTATAATCTACTTTATAAGTCACTATTTAATTGTTATTCTGTTAATTTTTTTGGTCTCTTTTATATCCGTTTACAATATCACAAAAACCATATACATTGTGGTTCTTCTAATAAGCTATCCTATAGCCTTGCTACTTTCATTTTCTATTGCCTATGTTTACTCAAAAAAGCTCTCAAGGAAGTGAAGCGAAAGATGGGCGAAAGTGTATTGAAGATTTTATTTACCATCCCTATTGGGAAAGGTATACCTGTGAGAGTTGCTGTTGTAGAAATGTGGGTTGTGATGTTATTTTTGATTGCTCTTGCTTTTTACCTAACATCTAATATGAAACTTGTTCCTACGAGAAAGCAAATGATCGCTGAATTTATTGTTGATTCTATGAATAAGATAACAAAAAACTTTTTGGGTCACTATTGGCGTATTTTTTCACCATATTTAGGGACTCTGTTTTTGTTCTTACTAAGTTTGAATCTGTTAGGGCTTTTCGGTTTTCAGCCACCAACAAGTAACTTGAACGTTACTGCAAGTTTTGGTGTAATGTCTATCCTGGTATTAATAATTTCAACCATGATACTTAAGAACCCTTTGAGGTGGTTTTTAAGTCATTTTAAACCCATCATTATTATTTTCCCATTTAAATTTTTGGATTATTTCACAAGGACTCTTTCTTTATCTGCTCGATTATTCGGAAATATTCTTGCTGGGACTACCATCATGGAGCTCATTTACCATGGCCTTATAAAGTCCCACATACCTCCTGTTGGTATTCCAGCAGTAGCAAGTATATATTTTGATATATTTGACGGAGTTCTTCAGGCAACAATTTTTACATTTCTATCTTTAATTTACCTTTACGAAGCCTTAGAAGAATAATCTATTAATTTTTGGAGGTGTTTTAAATGACAGCATTGGCAGCTGGTATAGCAATGTTGGCAGGTTTGGGTGTAGGTATTGGTATTGGTATTGCAACTGCAAAAGCATCCGAAGCAGTTGGCCGCCAACCAGAAGCACAAGGAAGAATTATGCCGATCTTTTTCCTTGGTGCAGCTCTTGCAGAAGCAGTTGCTATTTACAGTTTTGTTATTGCAATATTATTAGTTTTAAAGGTTAAATAAGCGCTCTCCATACTTTTTGGGGAGCGTCATCTCTTTTACATGCCTGAATATTACTAAAAAAGCAAACATTCCTAATAATCGCAGACTAAAAAGGAGATGGTATAATAAAATGTTTGAGCTCAGGGTATTTGAAAATATATTCTTCTGGGCAATTATAAACTTTTTGATACTTTACCTCATATACAAAAAGTTTTTCTTCCAAAGAGTTACGCAATTTATGGAAAAAAGATCCCAGATGATTCAAGATCAACTTGATTTTGCAGCAAAGTCAAAAGAAGAAGCAATAAAGCTAAAAGAAGAATATGAAAATATACTAGCCCAGGCACATGCAAAGGCAAATGAAATTGTTGAAAGCGCAACCTTAGAGGCACAAAAACAAGCAGCCGAAATTATTGAAAATGCAAAACTTGAAGCTAACAGAATTATTGAAGATGCGCTCAGACAATTTGAGATTGAAAAGAAGAAGCAAATAAACGAACTTAAAAACCAGTTTGTTTCAATTGCACTTCTTGCTGCATCGAAGGTTATTGAGAAAAATTTAAATACAGAGGAAAATAAGAAGATGGTTGAGAACATATTTGATGAGGCAGGGGTTGCTTAAAAATGTTGGCAGCAAAAAGATATGCAGAAGCACTCATTAAGCTTGGTCAAGAGGAAGGAAAGCTGGAGATATTTTATGAGCAACTATTTAAAATGTTTGAGATTATCAAAAACAATAATGAATTTAATACTATTTGGTTCGATTTAGAAATGAAGCGTTCAGAAAAGAAACAAAGAATCAAAGTATTCTTTGGTGGTGACATTGATAGTTATATCTTGAACCTTCTTTATCTTCTCATTGATAAACGCAGGGAAATAATTCTTCCCTATATACCTTTTTATTACAAAGAGATATATGACAAAATTGTAGGCAATGTAGATGTACAGGTTATTGTTGCTCATGAAATTGGAAGCGATGTGTTAAACAAAATTTCTAAATGGCTTTTGAAAAAGTACGGAGTCAAAAATCCAAGATTCATTGTAAAAGTTGACAAAAGCATAATTGGTGGTATAAAGCTGTTATTTAATAACATTGAAGTTGATGCTTCAATAAAAGGTGCTCTTGATTCAATGAGAAAAGAGCTTGTAAAGATAGCTATTTTGTAGGGGTGAGATGTCAAATGGTTGATGTAACAATTAGACCAGATGAAATTGCTTCAATTATAAAAGAGCAAATTAAAAACTATGAAAAAAAGATTGACACAAGTGATGTCGGTGTTGTCATAATGTCAGGTGACGGTATTGCAAGAATACATGGTCTTGACAACTGCATGGCTGGTGAACTTTTAGAATTTCCTAATGGAGTTTATGGAATGGCTCTCAATTTAGAAGAGGACAATGTTGGGTGTGTCATACTTGGAAATGATAAAGAAATAAAGGAAGGTACCATTGTAAAAAGGACAGGTAGAGTTGTTGAGGTGCCTGTAGGAGAAGAACTTTTAGGAAGAGTTGTAAACGCTCTGGGACAACCTATAGATGGTCTTGGGCCCATCAATGCCAAAAAGTTTAGACCAGTAGAAAGAATAGCACCTGGCGTAATAGAAAGAGAACCTGTTAACACGCCTCTTCAGACAGGTATAATGGCTATTGACGCTATGATTCCTATAGGAAGAGGGCAAAGAGAGCTTATAATTGGTGATAGGCAAACTGGTAAAACTGCAATTGCAATAGATACGATTATAAACCAGAAAGATCAGGGTGTTTATTGCATCTATGTGGCAATTGGGCAAAAGGCCTCTACAGTTGCTCAGATAGTCCATACCTTAAAAGAATACGGTGCGATGGATTATACCATTGTTGTTAGTGCAACTGCAAGTGATTCTGCTCCTCTTCAATTCTTAGCTCCATACGCAGGTTGCGCGATGGGAGAAGAGTTTATGGAGTCGGGCAAAGATGCACTCATTATATACGATGACCTTTCTAAACACGCTGTTGCATACAGGGCAATGTCTCTTTTACTAAGACGTCCACCTGGAAGAGAAGCTTATCCTGGTGATGTGTTTTACTTACATTCAAGACTTTTGGAAAGAGCGGCAAAACTGAATGCTGAGCGTGGAGGCGGATCTCTTACCGCACTGCCAATAATAGAAACTCAAGCAGGTGATGTTTCAGCATATATTCCTACAAATGTCATTTCAATTACAGATGGGCAGATATACCTTGAAAGTGAATTATTCTACGCAGGGGTAAGACCTGCGATAAATGCTGGAATATCTGTGTCAAGAGTTGGTGGGAAAGCTCAGACAAAAGCTATGAAAAAGGTTGCAGGAAGGTTAAGGCTTGATCTTGCTCAGTACCGTGAGCTTGAGGCTTTTGCTCAGTTTGGTTCAGAACTCGATAAGTCAACGCGAGAAAGGCTTGCTCAGGGACAAAGAATTGTAGAGACGTTAAAACAGCCACAGTACAAGCCACTTCCTGTATGGCATCAGGTGGTGATTTTGTACAGTGCAATAAATGGTTATCTGATGGATATAGAAGTTTCAAAGGTCAGGGAATTTAATGAGAAGCTTGTACAGTATATATCAGCAAACTATCCCCAGATATTTGATTCTATAAAAGAGACAAAGGATTTGACACCTGAAACAGAAGAGCTTTTGAAGAAGGTCATAGTAGAGTTCAAAGAGAGATTTAAGAGTAACAAGTAGGTGAGATTACAAGATGGCGAACAAAACAAGATGGATAAAATCAAGGATCAGAAGTGTCAATGAAACAAAAAAGATAACAAGGGCAATGTATCTTATCTCTGCATCAAAGGTGAAAAGGCTCAGAGATAGACTCGATAGCACAAGACCTTATTTTGAAAAGGTAAATGAGTTTATGAAAGATCTGATTTTACATGGAATAAAAACCCCGCACATTCTTTTTGAAGGGTCGTATAAAGAGGGGAAGAAGAAAATAGGAGTTATAGTTATCAGTGGCGACAAAGGGTTATGTGGTGGGTATAATGCAAACGTTCTGAAAAGTACAATCAGCTTATATGAAAATTTAGCGAAAGAAGCGGATGTGACGTTTTTTCCTGTAGGTGTGGTAGGTCGAAACTTTTTAGTTCGTCATGGATATCAAGTTGAAGAAGATTTTAATTATCAAACACAGTCTGTTTCTGTAAAGTTTGCAAGACTCATTTCGCAAAAGATTGTGAAAAAATATTATACTGGTGAAGTTCATGAAGTTTACATCATTTACACAAAACTTGTTTCAACCATAAGACAAGAAGTTACTGTCAAAAAGCTTTTGCCTCTCGATAAGACAGAATTTGGTATAGAAGATGACAAAAGCGATGAGATGATAATCTACGAGCCAGACCCAGTTTCTGTACTTGACATCGTTATTTATGAATACATCAAAGGAATTATCTTTGGGGCTATGATGGACTCATATGTGAGTGAACTTGCTGCAAGGATGACAGCAATGGACAATGCAACAAAAAGTGCTGATGAGATGATACAAAAACTTATTTTAAAACTCAACAGAGAACGTCAGGCTGTGATTACCCAAGAAATTTCAGAAATTATAAGTGGTGCTGCAGCTTTGAAATAATATTTTTAACAATCTTGATTTTAGTTTGAGGGAGTGTAGTCAAAAATGGAACAAAATGTAGGGTATGTCGTCCAGATTATAGGACCTGTTATTGATATACGATTTGAGAGTGAAAATTTACCAGCCATCAATAATGCTATTGAAATTCACTTTGATGGTAAAAAACTTGTTGCTGAAGTTGCTCAGCATCTCGGGAATGACACTGTTCGATGTGTGGCTTTGGGTTCAACAGACGGACTTAGAAGAGGTGTAAAGGCAATAGACACAGGTGGACCTATTAAAGTACCTGTGGGGAGAGGAACGCTGGGTAGGATATTTAATGTATTGGGAGAGCCTATTGACAATAAAGGTGAAGTAGTAGCTTCAGATTACTGGCCCATTCACAGAAGTGCACCGTCGTTTGAAGAACAGGTACCTGCAGTTGAAATTTTCGAAACGGGTATAAAAGTTATTGATCTTTTAGCTCCGTACGCAAAAGGTGGTAAGATAGGACTTTTTGGCGGTGCGGGCGTTGGTAAGACTGTCCTTATAATGGAGCTTATAAGAAATATAGCAACAGAGCACGGGGGTTTTTCAATTTTCACAGGTGTGGGTGAAAGGACAAGAGAAGGTAACGACCTTTGGCTTGAGATGAATGAGTCTGGTGTTATAGAAAAGACTGTATTGGTGTTTGGTCAGATGAACGAGCCGCCTGGGGCAAGAATGAGAGTAGCTCTGACCGGGCTTACCATGGCAGAATATTTCAGAGATGTAGAAGGGCAAGATGTTCTTTTGTTCATTGACAATATCTTCAGGTTCATCCAAGCAGGATCTGAAGTGTCAGCGCTTTTAGGAAGAATTCCTTCGGCAGTTGGGTATCAACCAACACTTGCAAACGAGGTAGGGGCATTACAGGAAAGAATAACATCTACAAAAAAAGGCTCAATTACATCTGTTCAAGCAATATATGTACCTGCAGACGATTTAACTGATCCAGCACCTGCTACAACTTTTGCTCATTTGGATGCAACAACAGTTTTGTCAAGACAGATTGCTGAGCTTGGAATATATCCTGCGGTTGATCCTCTTGATTCAACCTCACGTATACTTGATCCGCGAATTGTGGGAGAAGAACACTATTATGTTGCAAGGACTGTGCAGCAAATACTTCAAAGATATAAAGAGCTGCAGGACATTATTGCTATTTTGGGTATGGATGAGCTATCAGAAGAAGATAAACTGATTGTCTACAGAGCAAGAAAAATTCAGAGATTTTTGTCACAGCCATTCTTTGTTGCTGAAGCTTTCACAGGAAGACCTGGAAGGTATGTGAAGCTGAAAGACACTATAAGAGGGTTCAAAGAGATAATTGAAGGGAAGATGGATCATATTCCTGAACAGTATTTCTACATGGTAGGAACAATAGATGAGGTATATGAAAACTACGAAAAAGACATGAAAAGCAAGTAAATTTTGAGGTGAATTTAAAGATGGCTGAATTTGAATTAGAGGTTCTCCAGCCTGAAAGGGTATTTTTTAAAGATAAGGTTGAAATGATAGTTTTGAGAACAATAGATGGTGAAATAGGTATTATGGCAAACCATCAGCCTATTGTTGTTCCCATTGGTATTGGAAAGTTGAGGATAAAAAAAGATGGAAAGTGGAGAGAAGCAGCCATTGCTGGTGGTTTGCTTGAGGTAAAAAATAATAAGGCAACAATATTGAGTGATGCTGTAGAGTGGCCAGAGGAAATAGACAGACAAAGAGCACTTTTGGCAAAAGAAAGGGCAGAAAAGAGACTTGAGCAGAAACTTCCTCCTGATGAATATGAAAGGTACAGGGCAGCACTGTACAGAGCACTAAACAGGCTAAAACTTGCCGAAGAAAATAAAAAGGAGATATAAAAAGGGCAGTGCAATTTTCTTTGCACTGCCTCATTTATTTTTTCTTTTTTCCTTTTTTCTTTTCAGATTTTGTTTCCTTTTTTGATTTGTTATTTGTCTCTTCTTCAGATGAGGAATTTTCATCTTCAATCTCAGATTTTTCTTCATAGTCCTCTGATTCTTCCTTTATATCTTCATCATCCAATAGAATTTCTTCTTCTACTTCTAATTCTTCTAAATCTAATGGTGCGTCAACAAGGTCAAGTTCTTCATCAGGTAGCTGAGTTAGAATATCTGGTTCTATATCTACAAAATCATTTTCAAATAACTCTGAGCCAGTTTCTTCCTTGACTACTTCTTCTTCAATTTCAGAGTCATCAACAACTCCAGTGAGCAGCCTTTCTTCAAAGCAAGACTCACACATGTCTTGGTCTTCTGGAATATACTCTTCATGACAATATGGGCATAGTTTCATGTTTGCCTCTGTAACCTTTTTTAGCTGTTCTAAGTCCTTTTTGCACACAGGGCACAAATCTTGATCATCCGGAATTCTATTAAGTTCGCATCTTGGACAGTATTTATAACCCATTTTCTTTCCCCCTAAAATGTGATATGCTATCACAATAATATTAATTACTCTTCAAGAAAAAATCAACTAAAATTTGCTTAACATTATTAATCATTTTTGCTACTATAAAAACATAGGAAGTAAGAGAGAAAAGGAGAAGAGAGAATTTAGTGTTCGGATATGTGGTTCCTTATAAGCCAGAACTAAAAGTGCGAGAATATGAATATTACAAGGCAGTTTACTGTGGTATATGTCTTCAGACAAGAAAGATAGGAAACCTTCCGCGAGTATTTCTTAACTATGATTTTGTTTTTTTGTATCTTGTACTAAAAGAACATTTTAAAGTCAAAGATGAGTTAGGAAAAACAAGGTGTATTGCTCACCCACTTAAGGAAAGGTTCTTTTTGAAACCTAATGAAATCTTGGAATATGTGAGCAACCAAATGGTTTTTTTGAGTTTTTTCAAGCTTTATGATAATATTCTTGATGAAAAGAATGTATTTAGTTATATTCCTTATAGTATTCTGAAATTGTATATAAATAAGATAACAAAATCACATCGAGAACCGTTTGAGAAGATAAAAGAATTGTTTAAAAAACAAATGTCTCTTGAGAAAAATGGCTATAAAAGTATAGATGAACTTGCACACAATTTTGGTAATATTTTAGCCGAAATATTTGCTTACAATGACCAAGAACTTTTGAAACAGATTGGGTATTATACAGGTGTGTGGGTATACATCATCGATGCTATTGACGACTATATTGATGATGTGAAGAAAAAGAGATATAATTGTCTGAAATACCACTTTGAAAAGTGTAGGCAGGATAAAAGACTTTTTGAATATGAACTCAGCATTCTGAAGGTAAGTTTGGAAAATTATCTTGCCATATTAAGCGACTATATTAAGGGGTATAATAATTCAATACTGGACAACATTGTTCAGGTAGGTATGTACTCAAAAACACAGCAGGTCTTAGAGCGTTTTACAACAAACTTCTTTAAGGAGTTGAAGGAGTAATGAGAGACCCATATGAGGTTTTGGGTGTGAGAAAAGGTGCTTCAAAGGAAGAAATAAAAAAAGCTTATCTTGATCTTGTAAAAAAGTACCATCCCGATAAGTTTAAGGACAATCCTTTAAGAGAACTTGCAGAAGAAAAGTTAAAAGAGATAAATGAAGCATATAATATCCTTATGAACGATCAATATTCAAACTATGAATACTCTACATACGAACAAACCTCTCTCTACCAACAGGTGAGAGACTTGATTATGCAGGGTAATATAGCTCAAGCAGAAAGTCTGCTAAATCAAAACCCTCGAAATGACGCAGAATGGTTCTATTTGATGGGAATAATATATCAAAAAAGAGGATGGATAAATCAAGCATACCGATTTTTTCTTGAAGCCTATAATCGTGACCCTGGAAATTATGAGTACAGACGCGCAAAAGAACAGTTTGAAATGGCTTCAAGAAATTATGAATGGTCAGCATACAATAGGGGATATAGAAGACATGATGACTGCGACATTTGTACAATATGTCAGATAATTGCATGTTGGGAATGTTGTTGTGATAACGATATAGGTTGCTAAGGAGGTTTCCTTTTTGTGATAAAACTTCACACACTTTCAAACGGTATAAGGCTTGTATATGAAAAAATTGATACAGTAAAAACTGTGAGTATAGGGATTTGGGTCTTGGCTGGTTCAAGGTATGAGACAAAAAAGATAAATGGAATTTCTCATTTTATAGAGCATATTTTATTCAAAGGCACTAAAAATAGAAGTGCGAAAGAAATTGTATATGAAATTGAATCAATTGGTGGACAGATAAATGCTTTTACTGCAAAGGAGTATACATGTTTTTATGTAAGGGTTTTAGATGAGTTTTTACAAAAAGGTTTTGATATTTTGTCAGACTTAATTTTAAATCCTGTCATTGCTTTAGAAGAGATGGAAAAAGAGAAAACAGTAATTATTGAAGAAATCAACATGACAAAAGAGGACCCTGAAGAGATACTGTATCAGTCACTTAATAATTTGATATGGAAAAACCAGACTCTTTCGTATCCTATAATTGGAAAAGAATCAACTGTAAAAAAGATAGATAGAAATAAAATTGAAAATTATATGAGAGAAAGATATATTCCTCAAAACATTGTAATATCTGTTGCTGGTAATTTTGAAGAAGAGAAGCTTATAGAGTTTGCAGAGATGTACTTTGGAGATTGGAAGTGTTCAAACAGTAAAAAAGATAGCTTTGATTTTATTTCAAAACCAGCTTTTAATAGAGGTGCTGTCATTAAAAACAAGAAGGTTGACCAAGCTCATTTGGCAATTACATTTGAAGGTTTTGGGCAGGAAGATGAAAAGGTGTATGAGCTTTTGGTTTTATCCAATATTCTTGGTGGGGGAATGAGCTCACGGCTTTTCCAGCGAATAAGAGAGGAGTTGGGACTTGTATATAGCATAACCTCGTTTGTGAGCACATTCAAAGATGCTGGAGTTCTTATTATCTATGCAGGAACAAACCCGAAAAATATTTCAGCAGTATACAAAGAAATCATGAGTCAGCTACGTCTCTTTTTAAAAGGAGAAATCTTACTTGATGAGGTTGAAGTTGCCAAACAGCAGATAAAAGGGAGTATTATATTTGGTCTTGAAAACACAAGCAGCCGAATGTCAAATATGGGGAAAAATATGTTACTTTTAAACAAAATTATGGAACTTGAACACATTACAAAGATTATAGATTCAATTGACTATATAAAGGTTATTGACACAGCAAGAGAAGTTTTATCAAAGGAATTTTCAGTTGCTGTTGTTGGGAATAAAAGAGAAATGGATTTAAAAATCTTTGAACAAAGAATATTGACACAATAGAAAGGAGAAAGGCATTTATGGTCCTGAGGGTAAAAAGAGCAAAGGATGCAAAGGATCTACCGCTTCCAACATATATTTCAAGCGGGGCGGCGGGAATGGATCTGTTTGCGTGTGTTGAAAAAGAAGAGATTATAAACCCTGGTGAGATAAAGCTCATCAGAACAGGTCTTTACATTGAACTTCCGGAAGGATATGAAGCGCAGGTACGACCTCGCAGTGGCCTTGCTTTAAAACATGGTATCACTGTTTTAAATTCTCCTGGAACAATCGATAGTGATTACAGGGGGGAGATAGGAGTAATATTAATTAACCTTGGCAATGAACCTTTTGTAGTAAAGAGAGGAGATAGGATAGCTCAGATGGTAATATCAAAGTTTGAAAGGGTAGCAAAGATCGAAGAGGCAGAAGAGCTATCAACAACCTCCAGAGCAGACAGAGGATTTGGTTCAAGTGGTTTATAGAAAAGGTAGGTGGGTAAAAGTATGCTTTTGAGCGAAATAAAAAATTCAAAACCCGTTGTATCTCAGCAGTCAGGCAGAATTGTAGGAAGTTCTGAGTTGTTAGAGTTAATAATTGACGACGAAGGGAATATACTGAGCATTGAGCTAAAAAAGAAACGGGGATTTAGGTGGGAGACAGAAGTAATTCCATGGAATGATATTATTGTGATAGGTGAGGATGTAATAATTGCAAATATAAAAGAGGAGGAACCTGAATGATTCTTCCAACCTCTCTTTTTGGCTTTTCAAAGTCTCAAGTGAGAAGTTATATTGAAAATCTTACCCAAAGTTTTGAAAATTTAATTTCTAAGCTTGATAGAGAAAGAGACCTTTTGACTTTAGAAAACGAAAGACTTGCAAAAGAGATAGAAAAGTTTAAAAAGAATTTGTCTAATTTACATATCAAGGATATCGAATATTATAAAGCTTTCATTGAGGACTTTTTTGTAAGCGAATGGGAGGAATACTATTCAAAAAAAGCACAAGAAGTTCAGATAGAATATTCAAAAACCTTAGATGAACTTGAAAAGATTAAAGAAAGTATAATTCAGCATATTCAATATCTTGAAAAATACAAAGAAGAAATCTTAAAAAGACTTTACAATTTGGTAGATGAAATAGAAAGATTTTTAGACGACGATGAGCGTTTGCCAGCCAAAAAATTACAAAAAGACTTTTATGTGGACGATGAGTTGATACTACCTGCAGGAGTTGTTATAAACCATGAGGTAATTGAAAGTATGAGGGAGAAAGGCTTTTTGATTGAATTTTTGAAACATCTTGCAAAGGAGGAGGAAGAAGAATGAACATTGAAATAAAGGTTTTGGAGATTTTAGAACAAAATCCAAAACTCTCTGCTCAAGAGATTGCAGTAATGCTTGGCGAAGATAAGGAAAACATTGAAGAGGTTATAAAAAAGCTTGAACAAGATAAGGTTATTGTAAAGTATCATACAATTGTAAACTGGGAAAAAACTGAAAAAGAAGTGGTTGAAGCAATTGTTGAGGTGAAAGTAACTCCCCAGAGAGGGTTTGGTTATGACGCCATTGCTAAAAGAATTTATAAGTTTCCTGAAGTAAAAGCTGTATATTTGCTTTCGGGAGATTATGACCTGCACGTTGTTGTAGAGGGCAAGAGCATGAAAGATATTGCTCAGTTTGTTGGTTCTAAACTTGCACCACTTGAATATGTTCTTTCAACAGCAACCCACTTTATTATGAAAAAGTACAAAGATGCAGGTGTGATACTTGAAGATGGCGAAAAGGACGACAGGGAGGTTATAACACTGTGAGTAATTTAGAAAAATATATTTCAAAGAGCGTTCAAAGCGTTCCACCCTCAGGTATTAGGAAATTTTTTGATATTGTATCTGAAATGAAGGATGCCCTATCACTTGGAGTTGGTGAACCTGATTTTGTAACTCCATGGAACATTCGCGAGATGGGGATATATTCTATTGAAGAAGGACATACCCACTATACATCAAATTTCGGGCTTCTGGAGCTGAGAAAAGAGATTAGCAGGTATTTGAAAGATAGATTCGACCTTAGTTATCCAAATTACAGAGATCAGATTTTAGTAACTGTTGGGGCAAGCGAAGCAATCGATATTGCTTTAAGAAGTATAGTAAATCCTGGTGATGAGGTTTTGATTCCTGAACCCTGTTTTGTTTCATACAAACCATGTGTAATTTTTGCAGGTGGTGTACCGATAGAGATTGAAACAAGACCGGAAAACGACTTTAAACTTAGAGCAGAGGATATTTTGCCCAAAATATCTTCCAGAACTAAGGCTATTATTTTATCTTATCCCAATAACCCAACAGGTGCTATTATGACAAAAGATGATTTAAAAGAAATTGTTGACATATTAAAAGATAAAGATATCTTAGTAATTTCCGACGAAATATATGCTGAGCTTACATATGAAGGAAGCCATGTTTCAATTGCTAATTTCCCTGAAATGAAAGAAAAGACTATTGTTATAAATGGTTTTTCAAAAGCCTTTGCCATGACAGGTTGGAGACTTGGATTTGTTGCTGCCAATGAGGTTTTTATTAAAGCGATGGCAAAGGTACATCAGTACATTATAATGAGTGCTCCTACATTTTCTCAGTATGCTGCTATTGAAGCACTTAAAAATGGGCTTTCAGAGGTTGAGAAAATGAAAGAGGAGTATAACAGAAGAAGACGCTACATGGTGAACAGATTTAACAAGATGGGACTTGAGTGTTTTGAACCAAAAGGCGCATTTTATGTTTTTCCATCTATAAAGTCCACTGGTCTTCCTTCTGAGGAGTTTGCAGAAAGGCTTTTGTACGAACAAAAAGTAGCAGTTGTGCCAGGTACTGCATTTGGGAGGTCAGGAGAAGGGTTTATAAGATGTTCATATGCCTATTCGATTGAAACCATAAAACAAGCTTTGGACAGAATAGAAAAGTTTGTTTTAAGTCTCAAAACTCAAGGTGTCTTCCAGCAAACTCATGAAAATAATGTGGTAGTGGAGAAGTAATATCGTAGGCTTTATTACTAATTAGTTTGAAATTAAATCTTATTGAATAAGCGTGAAGAAGCAAAGGAGTATTTTGTGTTTTTTCTTTACCGTAAATACAATCTCCCACAATTGGATGACCAATTGATGATAAGTGAACTCTTAGTTGATGTGTTCTGCCCGTTATTGGTTTTAACTTTAACACTGAAAAGTTTTCAAAAGTATCAATAACTTCGTAGTAGGTGAAGGCAAAACTTCCATCTTGATGAATTTCTCTTTTGATGCCATCATCTGAGCGTTTAATGGGTTTTTCAATAAGCCCGCTTTTTTTTGTGAGTATTCCGTGAACAATTGCAATATATGTCTTATCAACTCGTCTTTTTTCAAACTCATATGAAACGATGCTGTGAAAGTAAGAATTTTTAGCAAATACAACTATCCCTGATGTATCTTTATCTAACCTGTTTATAATGTGTGAAGTAAGGTTTTTAGAATTTAAATAATACTCAACATAGTTTGCGATTGTATCAAAGTAATGTCCTTTAGAAGGGTGTGAAGGTAAACCAGAAGGTTTGTTTACAAATAAAAAGAAGTTGTCCTCATACAATATGTCTATGCTTCCTTCAACAGGAACTATGTTTGATTTGGAAAATATCAAATCGACTTCAATTACAGCATTTTCTTGTGGATATTGATGCACAGAATAGATTGGAGGAATAAACCTTATTTGACCATGTGCCTTTAACCTGCTCATCAGCGTTGAAGAAAAAAAGAGTCTTTTTTGCAATATTTGTTTATATGTCATGTTCAAATCTTCTTTTTTTACCACGTATATTAGCTTCATAGAGTTTTTTCATCCTTCCTGTTAAAATTTTTTAACATATGATATGATAATTTATTGAGAGTATCAATAGCTACCACTTTTAAAACAATTATATCACAATACAATAGAGGTGATATGCTCTATGGCATTCAAATCTGGATTTGTTGCCTTAATTGGCCGCCCTAATGTTGGTAAATCTACTCTTATGAACTACCTTGTTGGTAAAAAGATCTCTATTATTTCTCCCAAACCGCAGACAACCAGAAACAGTATAAAGGGTATCCTTACCTTAGAAGATGCTCAGATTATATTCATCGACACACCAGGTGTTCATCCTCCAAAGAACAAGTTGGGTGAGTATATGGTAAAAGTGTCTGAGAAGACTTTAAAAGAAGTGGATTTGATTTTGTATATTGTAGAAGCAATTGACAATGGAATTGGACCATGGGATGAAGCAATAATAGAAAGGTTAAAGGAAGTGGAAACTCCTAAGATTCTGGTTTTGAACAAATCTGACCTTGCTTCAAAAGAGAATATAGAGATACTGAAAAGCATTTTCTCAACAAAACTGAATTTTGAATCTATAGTTGACATAGCCGCAATTAATGGGTACAATTGTGACCTGCTTCTTGACAAAATAAAAGAGCTACTTCCAGAAGGGCCAAAGTATTATCTTGACGATATGACAACTGATGTGAGAGAAAGCTTCATTGTAGCAGAGATTATAAGAGAAAAGATTTTGCTCAATCTTTCTGAAGAAGTACCGCACGGGGTTGGAATTGCAATTGAGAGGTTTGCAGAAAGAGAAAACAAGGATATACTGGATATTGAAGCCACCATCTATTGTGAAAAAGATTCGCACAAAGCAATAATTATTGGTAAAGGCGGTCAGATGCTTAAGAAAATTGGAATGCAAGCACGGGAAGAGCTTGAGATGATATTCGGAATAAAAGTAAATCTTCAGCTTTGGGTAAAAGTTAAGAAAAACTGGAGAGATGACATCTCTGCCATGAAAATGCTCGGTTATAACCTTAAAGAGGTCTGAGGAATAGATGAAATTAATTAAAACTAAAGGAATTGTGCTAAAAGAGACAAACTTTGAAGAGTCGAGTAAGATTTTGACTGTGCTCACAAGCGATTTTGGCAAAATTCAAGTTTTATCGAAAAATTGTAGAAGGCTATTGAGTGTTTTGTCTGCTTGTTCTCAGCCGCTCATGTTCTGTGAGTTTGTTATAAGAAAAACAAAGGATATATACTCAATTTCTTCAGCATCTGTGATTGAATCATTTTTTGAACTGTCTCAAGATGTAAATCTTGCAATTTATTCGGGATATCTTATTGAACTTGTTGACAGTTTCTTGGAATTTGAACAAAAAAATGAGGATGTTTTAAGGCTTCTTTTGAACTCTCTTTATCTTCTGAAAAAAGGAAAAGACCCTGAAATGGTCAGTAGGATATTTGAAATAAAAATTTTAGTATATACTGGTTTTTTCCCTCAGTTTACCCAGTGTGTAAAGTGTCAGAGAAAGGACATTACAAGAGCGTTCTTTTCTTTCAAATACGGTGGTCTTACTTGCGAAAAGTGCAAAGAAGAGAACGATATAGAAATTGAGATTGAAGTTGTAAAGAGTATTTTGGTTATTGTAGCAACCAACTTAAAAAAGCTCAACAAGATTTCGCTTGACAGGTCTTTGAATAACAAGATAAAGACCATAACGCTACCATATATTAAAATGGTGCTGCAAAAAGATATCAAAATTCTTGATTTTTTTAGGTTTATACAATAAAATAAATTCGACTCTTGATAAAATAATAAAGTTTGAAGGTGGTAAGAGCAATATGGTGACAATGGATGAAATAGTTGCCCTTTGCAAACGTCGTGGATTTATATTCCAATCAAGCGAGATATATGGTGGACTTAATAGCTGCTGGGACTATGGTCCTCTTGGTGTAGAGATGAAAAATAACATAAAAAGATTGTGGTGGAAAGCAAACGTCCAGCTCAGAGACGATGTTGTGGGGCTTGACTCGAGCATCTTGATGAACCCAAAGGTGTGGGAAGCAAGCGGACACTTGAGCAATTTTGCCGATCCTATGGCTGACTGCAAGATTTGCAAAAAAAGATGGAGAGTGGACCAGCTTCAAGAGTACAAATGCCCTGAGTGCGGCGGTGAACTTACCGAGGCAAGGATGTTCAACCTTATGTTCAAAACATTTATGGGACCAGTGGAGGACGAGTCGGCAGTAGTATATTTGAGACCTGAAACAGCACAAGGTATTTTTGTAAACTTTGTTAATGTCCAGCAGACCATGAGAAAAAAGCTTCCTTTTGGAATTGCTCAGATTGGTAAGTCGTTCAGGAATGAAATCACGCCTGGTAACTTTATTTTCAGGACAAGAGAGTTTGAACAGATGGAAATAGAGTATTTTGTAAAGCCAGGGACTGATGAGTACTGGCACAAACACTGGATTGAGCAAAGGATAAACTGGTATTACAATCTGGGAATAAGAAAGGAAAACTTAAGAGTTCGTGAGCACGGCAAGGACGAGCTTGCACACTATGCAAAAGCATGTGTGGACATTGAATATTTATTTCCGATGGGATGGTCTGAACTTGAAGGTATTGCAAACAGGACAGACTTTGACCTAACACAGCATCAAAAATACAGTGGCGAAAATTTAACATACTTTGACGATGAGACAAAACAAAGGTATATTCCATATGTAATTGAGCCATCTGCAGGCGTGGACAGATCTTTACTTGCATTTTTAATTGATGCATATGAATACCAGCAGATAGATAAAGATGACTTTAGAGTGGTACTTCACCTTCATCCTGCAATTGCACCTGTAAAAGCTGCTGTGTTCCCGCTTATGAAAAAAGAAGAGCTTGTAAAAAAAGCAAGGGAAATTTACAATGAGCTTAAATATAAGTGGATTGTTCAATACGATGAAAGTGGTAGCATAGGTAAAAGATATAGACGACAAGATGAGATAGGAACACCGTTTGGGATCACAGTGGATTATCAGACTTTAGAAGATGAAACTGTTACAATAAGAGATAGGGATACAATGGAGCAAGTGAGGGTGCATATAAAAGAAATAATTCCTTACCTTGAAGAAAGAATTGAGGTAAAGTTTTAAACAAAATATATTCTCAAACTGCAAAAATATGCTATAATATTTTATGTTGTAACATGCCAAGTTTCCCCTTTATATATTTTCCCTAATAAATTTCACATAGGAGGGATTTTAATTGAGCAAAAAGAAATATGTCTACATGTTCTATGAAGGCAACAAAGACATGAGAGAACTTCTCGGTGGAAAAGGCGCGAATCTTGCTGAGATGACAAATCTTGGACTTCCTGTTCCTCCTGGATTTACTGTCACAACAGAGGCTTGTACAAGATATTATGAAGAAGGCGAAAAGATAGCAGATGAGATTGTAGAAGAGATCTTTGAAAAACTTGCTGAACTTGAGAAGATCACAGGCAAGAAATTTGGCGATCCAAGCAACCCACTTCTTGTCTCTGTTCGAAGTGGTGCAAGAGTTTCAATGCCAGGTATGATGGATACAATCCTCAACCTTGGTATCAATGATGAAGTTGTTGAAGGGTTAGCAAAACTTACAAACAATGAGAGGTTTGCATACGACTCATACAGAAGATTCATTCAGATGTTCTCTGACGTTGTTATGGGCATTGAAAAGAATAAGTTTGAAAAGATACTTGATGAAGTCAAAGAAAAGTATGGTGCAAAATACGATACAGACTTGACAGCTGAGCATTTAAAAGAGGTTGTTGTAAGGTACAAAGAGCTTTACAAAACTGAAAAAGGTGAAGATTTCCCACAAGACCCCAAAGTTCAACTCTTAGAAGCGGTAAAAGCAGTTTTCAGATCCTGGAACAACCCAAGAGCTATTGTATACAGAAGACTTAACGAGATTCCACACGATTGGGGAACAGCTGTAAATGTTCAGATGATGGCATATGGTAACATGGGCAACGATTCTGGTACAGGCGTTGCATTTACAAGAAATCCTGCAACAGGTGAAAAAGAGCTTTATGGTGAGTTCTTGATGAACGCACAGGGTGAAGACGTTGTTGCAGGTATCAGAACACCACAGCCAATCTCTGCTTTGAAAGAGACAATGCCAGAAGTATACCAGCAGCTTGCTGACATTGCAAAGAAGCTTGAAACATATTACAAAGACATGCAGGATATGGAGTTCACAATTGAAAGAGGAAAACTCTATATGCTTCAGACAAGAAATGGTAAGAGAACTGCACAGGCAGCGCTCAAGATTGCAGTTGATATGGTAGAAGAAGGACTTATTACAAAAGAAGAAGCAATGTTAAAAGTTGATCCCAAACAGCTTGATACATTGCTTCACCCAACATTTGAACCAGATGCGCTCAAAGCTGCAAAACCAATTGCAAAAGGTCTTCCTGCATCACCTGGTGCTGCAACAGGTAAGATTTATTTCACAGCTGAAGAAGCAAAAGCTGCTGTTGAAAGAGGAGAAAAGAAGGTTATTCTTGTTAGAACAGAGACATCTCCAGAAGACATTGAAGGCATGGTTGCAGCTCAGGGTATTTTGACATCAAGAGGCGGTATGACTTCACACGCTGCAGTTGTTGCAAGAGGTATGGGTAAATGTTGTGTTGCGGGATGTGGAGATATTACTATAAACGAAGAAGAGAAATATTTCACAACACCTGATGGAAAAGTTTACCGTGAAGGTGATTGGATTTCACTTGACGGTTCAACAGGATACGTATATGCTGGAGAGCTTCCAACAAAAGAGCCAGAGCTTACAGGCTATTTTGCAACATTTATGCAATGGGCTGACGAGATAAGAAGACTTAAAGTTAGAGCAAACGCAGATACACCAAGAGATGCTGCACAGGCAAGGAAGTTTGGTGCAGAGGGTATAGGTCTTTGCAGAACAGAGCATATGTTCTTTGAAGAGGATAGAATTCCTGCAATGAGAGAGATGATTGTTGCAAGAACAGAAGAGCAGAGAAGAAAAGCTCTTGAGAAGCTCCTGCCAATGCAAAGAGGAGACTTTGAAGCACTGTTCAGAGAAATGAAAGGTTATCCTGTTACAATAAGACTTTTAGACCCACCACTCCATGAATTCTTGCCAAAAGAAGATGATGCTATAAGAGAACTTGCAGCACAGATGGGCATTACCTTTGAAGAACTCAAGGCAATTGTTCAGAGTTTGCACGAACTCAACCCGATGCTTGGACATAGAGGTTGCCGTTTGGCTGTAACATATCCTGAAATTGCTGAGATGCAGACAAGGGCTATTATCGAGGCAGCAATCAATGTAAAGAATGAAGGTATCGATGTTGTTCCTGAGATAATGGTTCCTCTTGTTGGTGAACTCAAAGAGCTCAAATATATCAAAGATATTATTGTAAAAACAGCAGAGAAAGTTATGGAAGAAAAAGGTGTTAAGATTGAATACAAAGTTGGAACAATGATTGAAGTACCACGTGCTGCACTTACTGCTGATGAGATTGCAAAAGAAGCTGAGTTCTTCTCATTTGGTACAAATGACTTAACACAGATGACTTTTGGTTTCTCCAGAGATGACATTGGCAAGTTCTTAAATGACTACTTTGAAAAGAAGATATTCGAAACAGACCCATTTGCAAGACTTGACGAAAAAGGTGTTGGCAAACTCATTAAGATGGCTGCAGAACTTGGAAGATCAACAAGACCAGACATCAAACTTGGTATCTGTGGTGAGCATGGCGGCGACCCATCCAGCATAGAATTCTGCCATAACGTAGGACTTGACTATGTATCATGTTCACCGTTCAGAGTGCCAATTGCAAGACTTGCAGCTGCACAAGCTCAGGTAAAATCAAAGATGAAAGCATTTATTGATAAATAATGTTACTGCAGAGAAGGGCAGGGGAGGGCGAAAAATGCCTTCCTCTGCTTTTTTTGTATGTATACACTTGAATGGAGATAAAAAAATGGTATAATATAATTGGGACTAAAAAGAAAGTTATATGGATAAAATTGTCCCGCTGGAGAATGAGAGAGTATGGAAAGTTATTTTGAATATTTAAAGAAAATTGCTCCTGAGATAGTTGAAATTATTGAAAAAAGATACGAAATTCTCAAAAATATTAGCTATTATCAACCAATTGGGCGAAGAATTCTTGCAGAAAAGCTTAATCTCACTGAAAGAATTGTCAGAAATGAAATAGACATATTGAGAAATTTAGGGCTTATAAATGTAACTGAAAGTGGAACTATTTTAACAAATGAAGGCGAAGATATTCTTGAAAAACTTTCTAACATAGTATATGATATAAAGGGATTAGAAGATATAAGGGCAAAGGTAAAAGAGATTTTAAAAGCAAAGGATGTGTATGTTGTACCGGGTGATGCTGATTTAAATCCTTATGTGCTAAAAGAAATTGGAATTTTGGCAAGCAAGGTTATCATTTCATTGATAGAAGATGTAAAGATAATTGCAGTGACAGGTGGGCAAACAGTAAAAGAGGTTGTTGACAATTTTCCAGTATGTTCTTTTAAGGATATATTGGTTGTTCCAGCAAGAGGCGGGATAGGTCAGGAAGTAGAAAAGCAAGCAAATACACTTGCAGCAAATTTAGCAAAAAAGATGAACGGTAGTTATAAGCTTCTTCACCTGCCTGACACAATGGATGAAGAGGTTTACAATCTTTTGATTAAAAAAGAAGAGATACAAGAGGTTCTAAACGATATTAACAGTGCAGATATGCTTGTGTTTGGAATAGGAAATGCAATTGAAATGGCAAAAAGAAGGAAATTAAGCCAGGATATGATAGAAAAGCTTAAAGAAGTTGGAGCAATTGGCGAAATATTTGGGTATTATTTTGACAAAGATGGCAGGATTGTGTATTCAACCACCACAATAGGTATAAAACTTGAAAAAATAAAAAACATTAAATATATGATAGGAGTTGCAGGTGGTTCACATAAAGCAGAAGCGATTTTATCGCTTGGAGAGATAAAAAACAATACCATATTTGTTATTGACGAAGGGATAGCTAGAAAGATTATGAGTTTAGAAAAGTAAAGATGAAGGCAAAAACACTGCAAGAGCAGATAGCTTTTGCAGTGTGAAAATAAAAAAATAACGAAGGGATGGTAGGTAGAGATGGCTGTGAAGATTGGTATTAATGGTTTTGGTAGAATTGGTAGAAATGCTTTCAAAGCAATTTTAGCAAAATATCCAAATGAGTTTGAGGTTGTTGCAGTAAACGACTTGACAGATCCAAAGACATTAGCACATCTTTTGAAGTATGACTCCTGTTATGGTATCTTCAATGGCACAGTGGACTATACAGACACATCAATAATAGTCAATGGCAAAGAGATAAAGGTATTGGCTGAAAAAGACCCAGCAAACCTGCCATGGAAAGATTTGGGTGTTGAGGTTGTAATTGAGTCAACAGGTAGATTTACAAAGAAACAGGATGCTGAAAAGCACATTCAAGCAGGTGCAAAGAAGGTAATTATCACAGCTCCGGCAACAGATGAAGACATCACAATTGTTATGGGTGTAAACGAGGAGATGTACGACCCTGCTAAGCACCATGTAATTTCAAATGCATCCTGTACAACAAACTGTTTAGCACCAGTAACAAAGGTTATTGATAATCATTTCAAGGTAAAAAGAGGTCTTATGACAACAGTTCACTCATATACAAATGACCAGCAGATTTTGGACCTTCCACACAAGGATTTAAGAAGAGCAAGAGCAGCAGCGCTTTCAATTATCCCAACAACAACTGGTGCAGCAAAGGCAGTAGCGCTTGTTCTTCCACACCTCAAAGGAAAACTCAATGGTTTTGCACTCAGAGTTCCAACACCAACTGTTTCTGTTACAGACGTTGTGTTTGAGGTTGAAAAGCCAACAACAAAAGAAGAAGTAAACAGCGTTTTGAAAGCTGCTGCAGAAGGCGAACTCAAAGGTATTTTGGGATACAGTGAAGAGCCACTTGTTTCTGTTGACTACAAAGGAGATCCAAGGTCGTCAATAGTTGATGCTCTCTCAACAATGGTTATCGAAGATACACTTGTAAAGGTTGTTGCATGGTACGACAACGAGTGGGGTTATTCCAACAGAGTTGCAGACCTTTTGAACTATATTGTAAATAAGGGACTGTAATTTTAATTTAAAAAATTAGTTATTAAGGCTGGTCCGGGAAAGATTGTATGACAGTAAATATCTTCCGGACCAGTCTTGATTTGAAAAATATATTTTGGGGTGATTGGAACAATGCCTAAGCTCAACAAAAAGACCATAAGAGATATAGATGTTAGTGGCAAAAGAGTTCTTGTGAGGGTTGATTTTAACGTTCCGCAAGATGAAAATGGTAATATCACTGACGATAGAAGAATAAGAGAAGCTCTTCCTACAATAAAGTATCTCATTGACCACAACGCAAAGGTAATATTGGTATCCCATTTAGGAAGACCGAAGGGCAAATTTGACCCGAAATATTCAATGGCCCCTGTTGCAAAAAGACTTTCTGAGCTTCTTGGCAAAGAAGTTGTTCTTGCAAAAGACGTTATAGGCGAGGATGCGAAAAAGTGTGTTGAGCAGATGAAAGAAGGAGATGTAGTTCTTCTTGAAAACGTCAGATTCCACAAAGAAGAAGAAGAAAATGATAGAGAATTTGCAAAAGCTTTAGCCTCGCTTGCAGACATTTATGTCAATGACGCATTTGGTACAGCTCACAGAGCACATGCATCAACAGCAGGTGTTGCAGAGTTCTTGCCTGCAGTTGCTGGATTTTTGATGGAAAAAGAAATAGAGATGCTTGGCAATGCTCTTGCAAATCCGCAAAGACCTTTTGTTGCAATCTTAGGTGGTGCAAAGGTTTCTGACAAGATTGGAGTTATCACAAATCTTCTCGAAAAGGTTGACAGTCTCTTAATTGGCGGTGCAATGGCTTATACCTTCTTGAAGGCAAAAGGATATAAAATCGGAAAGTCAAAATGCGAAGATGATAAGCTTGACGTTGCAAGAGAGATAATGAGAAAGGCAGAAGAAAAAGGAGTAAACCTTCTGCTACCTGTTGGAAGCATAGTGGCAAAAGAGTTCAAAAATGATACAGAGTTTATGTATGTGCCATCAGATGCGATGCCAGATGATATGATGGGTATGGATATAGGAAATACCACAATTGAGCTTTTCTCAAAAGAGATAAAGAAGGCAAAGACAATTGTTTGGAACGGACCAATGGGCGTATTTGAATTTCCAAACTTTGCAAAGGGAACAGAAGCTATTGCAAGAGCTGTTGCTGAGGCTGTTGAAGAAAATGGCGCAATTGCAATTATCGGTGGAGGAGATTCAGCTGCTGCTGTTGAAAAACTGGGGTTTGCTGATAAGATGACACATATTTCAACAGGTGGCGGTGCTTCTTTAGAGTTTTTAGAAGGAAAGGTACTACCTGGTATTGCATGTCTGCTTGACAAAAACCCAAGAAAGAAAATAATCGCAGCAAACTGGAAGATGAACAAGACTCCACAGGAAGCAAAAGAGTTTGTGGAAGAGCTGAAAAAATATATTGATGATGTTCAGGCAGAAGTAGTTATATGTGCTCCATCAATTCTTGTTCCTTATGTTAAAGAAGCAATAGAAGGAACAAATATAAAACTTGGAACACAAAACATGTTCTATGAAGAAAAAGGTGCATATACAGGTGAGATATCTGGTCCGATGCTTAAAGCAGTTGGAGTTGAGTATGTGGTAATTGGTCACTCTGAAAGAAGGCAGTACTTTGGTGAAACAGACGAAATTGTAAACAAAAAAGTTTTGGCAGCGCTGAAATTTGGTATAAAACCTATTGTATGTGTTGGTGAGACTTTAAAGCAAAGAGAATATGGCGTTACAGATGAGCTTGTAAGGCTTCAGGTCAAGATTGCACTAAATGGTGTTTCAAAAGAAGATGTTGAAAAGGTTGTCATTGCATATGAGCCCATCTGGGCAATAGGTACAGGTAAGAATGCAACACCTGAAGAGGCAAATAGAGTAATTGGGGTTATCAGAAATGTAATTGCAGAGATGTACAATGAAGATACTGCACAAAAGGTTAGAATTCAGTATGGCGGTAGTGTAAACTCTGCAAATTCAGCAGACATTTTCAATATGCCAGAGATTGATGGAGGTTTAGTTGGTGGGGCAAGCCTTAATGCTCAGGAATTTGCAAAGATATTACACTACTAATTATGGCAAGTAAAGGGGAATAAGATGATGAAAAAACCTGTTGTTCTTATCATCATGGATGGTTGGGGTTACAACCCAAAGCAAGAGGGTAATGCTGTTGCTTTGGGTAAGACCCCCAACCTTGACTATTACGAAAAGAATTACCCATATACTTTGATTGGTAGCAGTGGCATGGACGTTGGTCTTCCTGAAGGTCAGATGGGAAATTCTGAGGTAGGTCATCTAAATTTAGGTGCTGGGAGAATCGTGTATCAAGAATTCACAAGGATAACAAAGTCAATTAAAGATGGTGACTTTTTTGAAAAAGAAGAGTTTTTAATGGCAATAGAGAATTGCAAAAAATACAATTCATCGCTGCATTTAATGGGGCTTTTATCAGACGGTGGTGTTCACAGTCACAACACTCACCTTTATGCTCTTTTGGAGCTAGCAAAGAGGCATAATCTTGAAAAGGTATTTGTTCACTGTTTTTTGGATGGAAGAGACGTTCCACCTTCAAGCGCAAAGATTTACATTGAAGAACTTGAACAGAAGATGAAAGAGATAGGTTGTGGCAAGATTGCAACAGTGATGGGCAGATACTATGCAATGGACAGAGACAAAAGGTGGGAAAGAGTAGAAAAGGCTTATAATGCAATGGTGTTTGGTGAAGGGGAGTACGCAAGCTCAGCATTAGAGGCGGTTGAAAAGTCGTATGAAAAAGGTAACACTGATGAATTTGTAATTCCGACTGTTGTGCTCGAAAATGGCAAGCCCACTGCAACCATAAATGAACACGACAGCATAATATTTTTCAACTTTAGACCCGATAGAGCAAGGCAAATCACAAGAGCATTTTGTGATGTTGAGTTTGATGGGTTTGAAAGGAAAAAGGGATATTTTGAAGTGTTCTTTGTATGTATGACCCAGTATGATGTGACAATAAAGAACTGTTATGTTGCTTTCAAGCCAGAGAACTTAACAAACACTTTGGGAGAATACCTTAGCAAGTTAGGGTTAAAACAACTTCGAATTGCTGAGACAGAAAAGTATGCTCATGTCACCTTCTTTTTCAATGGTGGTGTTGAAGTACCAAATGTCGGAGAAGACAGGGTTTTGGTGCCATCCCCAAAGGTTGCAACATATGACCTAAAACCTGAGATGAGTGCTTATGAGGTAACTGAAGCTCTTCTTGAGAGAATTGAAAGCAACCAGTATGATGTGATAATTTGTAACTATGCAAACGGTGATATGGTTGGACACACTGGAGTGTTGGAGGCTGCAATAAAAGCAGTTGAGGCTGTTGATGAGTGTATAGGAAAAGTTGTTAACAAAGTTTTAGAAAAAGGCGGAGTGGTTATTATTACTGCTGACCATGGCAACTGCGAACAGATGATTGATTATGAAACAGGTGAACCTCATACAGCTCATACAACAAATAAGGTACCTTTGTATCTTGTTGGATATGGCAATGTAAAATTGAGGAATGACGGAATTTTAGCAGACATTGCTCCAACAATCTTAGACATCTTAGGGTTAGAAAAGCCTTCAGAGATGAAAGGAAGTTCGCTTATTATTAAATAAAATCATATAGATACTGACAAAAAATGTTTAGAGGGAGGAATAAATAAATGAAGGTTGACCTTTCTATTACAGCTGTAAAAGCAAGAGAAATTCTTGATTCAAGAGGAAACCCAACTGTTGAGGTGGAAGTTATTGTAAATGACGAATTTGTAGGTAGAGCTGCTGTTCCATCAGGTGCGTCAACAGGTATATTTGAGGCTGTTGAGCTCAGAGATGGTGATAAAAAGAGATATATGGGCAAAGGTGTTCTCAAGGCAGTTGAAAATGTTAATGAAGTTATTGCGCCAGAAATTATTGGAATGAACGCCCTTAACCAAGTTGAGATTGATAAACTTATGATTGAGCTTGATGGAACAGAGAACAAGAGCAAGCTTGGTGCAAACGCAATTTTGGGTGTATCTTTGGCAGTTGCAAAAGCAGCAGCAAACGCACTTGGCCTTCCACTGTATCAATACATTGGCGGTGTTAACGCAAAATATTTGCCTGTGCCAATGATGAACATCTTAAACGGTGGTAAGCACGCTGACAACTCGGTTGATTTGCAAGAGTTTATGATTATGCCTGTCGGTGCAAAATCTTTTAGTGAAGCGCTCAGAATGTGTGCTGAGACGTTCCATCATTTGAGAAATGTGCTCAAAGCAAGAGGATACAACACAACAGTTGGTGACGAGGGTGGATTTGCGCCAAACTTGAAGTCTAACGAAGAACCGTTGGAAGTGATTGTTGAAGCAATTGAAAAAGCTGGTTATACTCCAGGTAAAGACATTGCAATTGCACTTGACCCTGCAACATCGGAGCTCTACAACGAAGAGGATGGAAAGTATCATTTCGAAAGAGAAGGTAAAGTTAGAACAAAAGAAGAAATGGTAGAGTTCTGGGTAAAGCTTGTTGAGAAGTATCCAATTGTTTCCATTGAAGACGGTGTTGCAGAAGAAGACTGGGAAGGCTGGAAGATGCTCACAGAAGCACTTGGCAACAAGATTCAGCTTGTTGGTGATGATTTGTTTGTTACAAACACAAAGAGGCTTGCAAAGGGAATTGAGCTTGGTGTTGCAAACTCAATATTAATTAAGCTCAACCAGATAGGAACACTTACAGAAACTTTAGAAGCAATTGAGATGGCAAATAGAGCAGGCTACACTGCAGTGGTATCACACAGATCAGGCGAGACAGAAGATACAACAATTGCTGACCTTGTTGTTGCAGTAAATGCTGGTCAGATAAAGACAGGTGCACCGTCAAGAACAGACAGAGTGGCAAAATACAATCAGCTCTTGAGAATCGAAGAAGAGCTTGGTAGTATTGCCGTATATCCTGGAATGAACGCTTTCTTTAACTTGAAGAAAAAATAACTCCACAAAAGTCCAAATATAAGATTTTGAATTCAAAACAGAATAAAGAGAGAGGGAAAGTCTTGAACTTTCCCTCTTTTCATTTTATAATATATTCAAACAGATTTTGTTGTGAATTTTGTTTGAATCTTTTAGTAATTGTGTTGAAATAAGTTTCAAGGAGGTTTGGAAAGATGAAAAGATTTATGGATGAGGATTTTCTTTTGAATAACCAGACTGCTAAAGTGCTTTACGAAAAATATACAAAGGATATGCCAATTGTAGATTTCCACTGTCATTTGAATCCAAAGGAAATTTATGAAAATAAGAAGTTTAGGAATATCACGGAGGTTTGGCTTGGAGGAGACCATTACAAGTGGAGACTTATGAGAGCAAACGGAATTGAAGAAAAGTATATAACAGGTAACGCAGATGACTATGAAAAGTTCTTGGCATGGGCAAAGACCATTCCAATGGCAATAGGAAACCCAATTTATCATTGGACGCATTTAGAACTTAAAAGATACTTTGGAATAGATGATATATTAAATGAAAAATCTGCACCTATCATTTGGGAAAACACAAACAAAGTCCTCAAAGAGCTTGGAGCAAGAGATATAATTTTGAAGTCAAATGTAGAAGTGATTTGCACAACAGACGACCCTGTTGATACACTTGAGTATCATTTAAAACTGAAAGATGATAAAGGCTTCAATGTTAAAGTTTATCCTACTTTCAGACCTGACAAGGGTGTGAACATCGATAGAGAAACGTTCATTCCGTGGGTAGAAAAGCTTGGAGAAGTTTATGGAAAAAAGATAGAAATCTATGATGAGTTTTTAGATGCTCTAAAGTCAAGAGCAGAGTTTTTCCACTCTGTGGGATGTCGTGCTTCTGACCATGCTATTGACGATATGGTTTTTGCCGATGCATCTTTTGATGAAGTAGCTGATATTTTCAAAAAAGCTTTAGCAGGTGAGAAACTTACAGAAATTGAAGTCGCGAAATATAAAACGTATACATTGAGATTCTTAGGAAAGGTTTATTCAAGTCTTGGCTGGGCAATGCAGCTTCATATAAATGCTCTGAGAAACAACAACACACGAATGTTCAATATTTTGGGGCCTGACACAGGATATGATTCAATAAACGATGGTCATATAGCCTTTGCACTTGTTAAATTCCTTGATTCATTAGAGAAAGAAAATTCATTGCCAAAGACAATTTTGTATTCCTTAAATCCAAAAGACAACTATGTTCTTGCAACAATTATGGGGTCTTTCCAGGGCGGTGGCATTCCTGGCAAGATGCAGCTTGGTGCAGCTTGGTGGTTCAACGATAGCAAAGATGGCAACATTCAGCAGATGAAAGACCTTGCAAATCTTGGGCTTTTGAGCAGATTTGTTGGAATGGTAACAGATTCTCGAAGCTTTCTGTCTTACGCAAGACATGAATACTTTAGAAGACTACTTTGCAATTTGATTGGCGAGTGGGTGGAAAACGGCGAATATCCTTATGATTTGGAAACACTTGGCAAAATAGTTCAAGGCATTTGTTATTATAATGCAAAAAAGTATTTTGGGTTTTAAAAGATAGATGAGGAAGACATAGGGTGGAATTGTATATTCCACCCTAATTTTTATACTTCCATTTCCTATCACATAATTGATTGGTGAATAATACATCCAAACTTAATGTTGAATTTCACGTAAATATGTGATACACTATTTTACGTGGAGGTGAAAAACATGCGTAAGTATCAGAATATTACTTTGTCTCTTCCTAAGGAACTTATTCAAAAGATAAAACATATTGCTGTTGAAAGGAATACATCTATTTCTGCGCTGCTTACAAGCTTGTTAGAAGAGCTTGTAAATAGAGAGGAATCATATCAAAAGATTTATCTACAGCATCTTAAGCTTTTAGAAGAAGGATTTGACCTTGGAACAGGTGGAGCAATCACGTGGAGGAGAGAAGATTTATATGAAAGAAAGTAACTATCAATTTGTTGACACAAATATTTTGGTCTATGCTTATGATAAATCTGCAGGTGAAAAGCACGTAGTAGCTAAACAAATTGTGGAGAAACTTTGGAAAGAAAGAAATGGCGCGCTGAGCACTCAAGTTCTTCAAGAATTTTTTGTTGTTGTTACAAAAAAAGTTAAAAATCCTATAAGTTTTGATACTGCTTTTCAAATCATATCAGACTTAAAGTTATGGAAGGTAGCCACAATTGAAGTAGAAGATATTTTAGAAGCCATCAAGCTCTCACAAAGATATAAAATCTCTTTTTGGGATGCTTTGATACTTTGTAGCGCTATCAGTTTGGGATGTTCGGTAGTATGGAGTGAAGATTTAAATTCTGGTCAGTATTTTGGTAAAATAAAAGTAGTAAATCCATTTTTGTCTTTAAGCACATGGTGAAAATTTGAAACAAATTACATTTCATTGGTTGTTCTATTCTTTATTTTTTATCTTCCCTTATGTTTTGTTGCAGCTTTTCTCTAAAATCAAAATTGTAACACAGAGGGCTTTTTCTTTTGTTACTACATTTACTCTATGTGGTTATTTCTTTTATTAAACAAACGATATATTTTTCCTATTTTCAAACTTATCATTTAAAAAACTCAAGAAAATTTAAGCTATTTAAAGAAAAGTATATTCTGAGCTCAAAATTTAGTTGAAAATGGGCTAAAAAAAAACGGGATTGACAGAGTGAAAATGTATAAGATAAAATTTACATAGAAATTTCAAGAAGAAATTTACAGAAAAATAGCATGAGTACAAAATATCCTAAATAAGAGAATAAAGAAGGCAACATACTAAAAATCAAGTGGGATGGAGAGATGAAGAAAAGATACTATAAAATATGGACAGGGATTTTGGTATTTCTTGTACCAAATGAGAGATTCAAGAAAGAAAAAAGGAATTTTTTGAAAAGTTTTTTAAGTAATTAAGTCCACAGAAGGGCTTGTTGATATTGAATATTTTTGCAATGTCAATATTACTAAACATTTCAGGTGGGAATTGGGTTTGAACGACTTGGGTTTTTATCTTAGTGAAGTTGGTGGGACAGTATTGGGTGTTTGTGTGTTGCTGGTTCAGCTTTTGGCTCAGCGGCAGAACCTGTTAGTTCTTTTGTTGGCGCAATTATTGGAGGTGGTGTATATTGGTTATTAGATCAGCTTAAAAGATTATACAGTCTTAAAAGACAATAAATTAAAAAAAAAAAATAAATGGTAATAGAATATTCGGTGCGATAGCAGGTGCAGTATTAGGCTTTACGTATGGAATGGCTGCAGGGGCTGTAATTGCTTATAATACTGGTGAAGTTAAAGATATGTTTAAAACAGCGTGGTCAGCTGCAATGGTGATTGGGGCAATTGGTTCCTTTACTCCATTTTAATTATGAAGTAAAAGTAGGTGATAGGGATTGCTTTTTAAATCGATTTTAAAATGTTTTGCATACTGTTTTGGTGCTTCAGCAGGAGTTGGTTTGTTTGTGTTGATAGTAGCAAAATTAAATGATTTATATGTAAAGCCGGAAATTATATTAGTATTTGGTTTGATGATATTTTTGTGCTCTTTGACAATGGCAATTATTTTTGGTTACTTATGTGATCATGAAGTATATGTCTATAAAAAAGGTACTATATCAGAAAATGAATTAGAAGAACGAATAAAAAGAACAGGGTATTACACTAAAATTGAAAAAGATGCCAACAAAATTATTGCAACAACACCGCATAAGCTTACAAATTGGCTGTGTGGTAAAATAATTATTGAGGTTAATGAGGATGAAATAAGAATTGATGCGAGTAGAGGTTTTTTATATAAATATTTTAGACCGGTAAAAATGCACTAATGAATTCAAGATAAAAATTAAACTTTTAGGGACTGCTTATTTGAATATAGAATAGGCAACCCCTTGTTAAATAGAAAGTTTAGTAGTTTCGGGAGTATGTAAAATTCAAATAATCTTTCTTGTTTTGAAAAATGAATTAACGAAACACTCAAAAATAGAAAGTTGGCAATAAAATTTTGAATGATTATTTACCAAGAAAAACGGCTTATCTTAAAATTATTTAAACACCCTTCATTTTCGTTAATACATTTTATTTAAAAATGGGGTGATATTTCTATGCTGATAGCTTTTTTTATATTATATTCTATTTTAGCCTTTTTATTTGTATTAGGAATAGTTAAGAGTAAAAAGAAATGGAGTAAAATTGCAATTATAGTACCAATTTATTTGGAGTGTGTATCTTTATTTGCGGTTTACAAACAAAGTGTTGGCTTATATGGCTTAGGAGGTTTAGTAATATTTATAGTATTCTTGTTAAAAATACTAAGGATAATTTAAGATATTACAATTATACGTCAAACGGAATAATTCAAGGCTGCCAGTTGAGAAAGATCATTTCATATGTTCTGGAGCGAACTGGCAGCCTTGAAATTTTGTTATAATTGGAATTTTAAATATTTGACTTAAAGTAACTACTTTTCTAATATTAGAAAAGAAAGATTTATTCATATTTATTAAATAAAGAAGAGATTAGAGTAAATAGATGGAGCAGAATTTATATTGGATAATTTTCATTTAGCAAGTGATATAACGAAAATAGCAGGAGGAAATAAAAAATTATCTAAAGAGATTTGTAAAAATAAAAGTATTAAATACTTTTTTGTATTACCTCTTGACATATAAACATTTGTTTGATATTCTTTATATAGAACATTTTATCGGAGAGAATGAATATTTTATGAGAACAAAAGTTGTTATAAAAAATAAGTTTCGTTTTGGTATTGCATTGCTTCTTATAATGGTATTTGTTATAACAGTTTTGATGATTTCGATTGGAGAAGGGAAGGGAATTGATAAAGAAAAGAATATAAATTGGATATTTGTGAAGGTAAAAGAGGGAGATTCGCTGTGGACAATTTCAAAGAATTTTGTTGATGATAGTGTAGACATTCGCGATTATATCTCTTTTGTACGAAAGGTAAATAAGTTAGAAAATGCAATTTTGTATCCTGGGCAAGTGTTAAAATTTGTAGATGTAAAAACGTACAAACTTCTGTGCACAAAATAAAACCCCCTTATCAGGAGTCCAACACGTCCTGGTTTTCTCCTGAGAGGGGGTTTTTTTCAAAGGCTTTTTTGATGTCATCGTCATTTACATGAGTATAAATCTCTGTTGTGGAGATACTTTGATGACCCAAGATAGTCTGAAGAGACCTTATATCAACTTTGCCGTGCCTGTACATAAGTGTTGCTGCAGTGTGACGAAGCTTGTGGGCAGAAATCTTTTTCTGATTTATACCTGCCATCTTCACATACTTTTCAACAATGTATTGAACAGTTCTTCTGCTAATTCTTTTCTTTCTTTCACTCAAAAAAAGAGCATCTTTGTCTTTTACACCTTCTGTAGGGCGGACTTTCAAATAGTTTTCAATAGCATCTTTACAGGCTTTGTTTAAGTATATTATTCTTTCTTTATTGCCTTTACCAACAATCCTGAGCATATCATCTTTTATATCCGAAAGGTTTATATTTACAAGCTCTGAAAGGCGCAATCCGCAGTTTAGAAAAATAGTAATTATTGCAAAGTCCCTTTCTTTATTTTCACCATCAATTGCAGAAAGTAGCTTTTTGCTTTCATCAAGTGTAAGATACCTTGGATTTCTTTTACCAAGTTTTGGCGATTCTAAATCTTTTGCAGGGTTATCAGGAATGAGTTTAGCTTTGCTGTAAAGATATTTAAAAAAGCTTCTAATTGATGCAACTTTTCGGGCTCTTGCATAAGGACCGTTGTTAAAATGTGTAGCAAGAAAAGAAAAATATTCATACAGATTGCTAAGAGTTAAGGCTTTTAGCTTTTCAATTTCAAAATTGCTTACATCAATATTTTCAAGGTCTTCAATCTTTTCGATTTGGCTGAGCATATTCAGATCTTTTGCTTTTAGATATCTCAAAAAGTTTCTCAAGTCGTAATAATATTCTTTGATGGTATTTGGAGATTTATTTTTGATTGTAATCATATAATTCAAAAAATCTGCAACATAAGATGGAATATCAGAAAAATTCATTTTCTCATTCCCTTCATTGCACAAAATTTTTATTTTGTGCAATTATATTTTTCTAAAATTTATTATACTTCTCTTCTTTTTATCATGTCAAGCTTTTTTCTTTTTCTTGTTTAACAACCTATATGGCTTTTTAAAAATCGTAAGGTTTGCAAATTATTTCTTTAATTTTTGTTTCAAATATAGAAGCTGCATGTGAAGGTCTTATAATTACAGCAGTATCAGCACCTTCAGATGTTCCACCAATCGCAATTATATCTTCTCCATACGGTATCAGTCCTGCATCTAAAGCCATAACAGAAATCTCTACTGCAACCTTCACGCCTTGCCCAAGCATTCTAAGTGTATGTGCCATAATTTCAACTGGATATACTCCACCAAACTTTCTCGATATTCCTCTTTCAGCTCCTGACAAAACATGTGTGCCTGTATAGACCTTAAATCCCATTGCTTTAAGCTCTTCAATAATTTGCTGGCTTATTTCCATCTTTCCAGGTTCAGAAAAACCATTTACGTGTGTTACAACTACAACATTTTTCCCACAATCTTTTAGAAGTTTAGCTGTACTTCCACTGCATGAAGCCACCACAATATAGTTAATATTTCTTTCAATTGCAGTTTTTATCGCAAGCTCAATTGTCTCAAGAGTATTATGAGGACCTGCCGACTTAAAGTACATATTTACTCACTCCTTACCTACCCTATGGTTTTCTTTCAATTATATTAATTTTACAACGTGGAAATAATGATGTCTATAACAACAGCAGAAAAAACACTCTGAATACTTGTATTCAATCTAAAGATATTTTATACTATAAACTATAAAGACAAAATACATACAAAAATTTTCAAAAGGAGAGTGAACTATAGTGAAAAAAATTGTTTCAATAATCCTCTTGTTAGTATTTGCGCTTTCAATATTTACTGTATCATTTGCTTCATCTAAAAATGCCATCAAGATAGGTGTAGATTTAGAACTTTCACAGGCAGTTGCTCAATACGGACAAAAAGAACTCGAAGGTATAAGACTTGCAATTGACGAAATCAATAAAAAAGGTGGTATTGGAGGTAAAAAGATTGAACTTGTAGTTATTGACAACAAATCTGACAAGACTGAAGCTCAAAATGTTGCAACAAAACTTGCTGTAAGAGAAAATGTTCTTGCTATTTTAGGACCGGCAACTTCAGGTGCTACAAAGTCAGCTGCAGTTGCTGCAACAAAGCATAAAGTTCCTATAATTTCACCTTCTGCAACAGATGATGCAGTTACAGTTGATGAAAGAACTGGGAAAACAAAGGCATATGTTTTCAGAACATGTTTTAACGACTCATTCCAGGGAAATGTAATGGCAAACTTTGCATTGAAAACTTTGAAAGCTAAAAAGGCAGCTATAATTTATGATGCGACTTCAGACTATAGCAAAGGACTATTAAAGAATTTCAAAAATATATTTGAGAAAAGCGGCGGAAAAGTTATTGCTCAAGAGGCATTTGGCAAGGGTGAACAAGATTTTAGCAGCATACTTACAAAAATAAGAGCCAAAAATCCAGATGTACTGTTTGCGCCTGTTTATTATGATGAAGCAGGACTTATCATAAAACAAGCTCGTGAACTTGGAATGAATATTCCTATACTTGGTGCAGATGGTTTTGATGATCCAAAAGTTGTTGAAAAAGCTGGCAAAAAGAATGCTAACAATGTGTTTTTCTCTGCTCATTATTCTTCCCAAGATACAGATGTGAAGGTTCAAGAGTTTATAAAGAAATTTAAAGCAAAATACAATCAAGAACCAAATGCATTTGCTGCTCTTGGTTATGACCTTGGGTATTTTATTGCAGATGCTCTCAAAAGAGCTAACTTGAAGTTTGACAGTGTAGCAAAGGACAGAGAAAGGTTGAAAGCGGCAATCGAAAATACAAAGAACTTTGTTGGTGTTACAGGAATTATAAGCATAAATAAATATCACAATGCTGAAAAATCTGCTGTTATTATTGAGCTCAAAGATGGTGTACAAAAATTTAAACAGAAACTTAATCCATAAAACTAAGTTACACTGAGATTCGGAAGGGGCAATTGTTAGTGAAATAGCCCCTTCCCTTATATTGTTTACCATTTGTTTCTAAAAATATTTTTTATGTTTTGAAAGAGGTGAGAAAAACGTTGTCTACTTTCATGCAACAATTAATAAATGGTATAACTCTTGGAAGTATTTATGCTCTTATAAGTCTTGGTTATACCATGGTATATGGGATAATAAAACTTATAAACTTTGCTCATGGTGACATTTTTATGGTTGGCGCATATATTGCGTATTTGAGTGTTACATATTTGAAACTGGGTTTAATACCTTCTTTGATTATTTCTATGATGTTCTGCAGCATTTTAGGAATGCTTATTGAGAAATTTGCCTACAAGCCTTTGAGAAACTCACCACGAATCTCAGCATTAATAACAGCAATTGGCGTTTCACTACTTTTGGAAAATTTGATGCAAATAGTAATGGGTGCTGATTCGAGAGTTTTTCCCAGGCTTGTTGATGAAAAAAATTATCATTTGTTTCAAAGCAAGATTGTAATAAACAATAAACAGATATACCTTTTAATTATTACAATCATTTTAATGATAATTTTAAACTTTGTTGTCAAAAGAACAAAGGTAGGAAAAGCAATGAGAGCAGTATCTCAAGATATGGATGCAGCAAGACTTATGGGGATAAACGTCGACACTACAATTTCATATACATTTGCAATTGGTTCTGCTCTTGCTGCAGCAGCTGGTGTTTTAGTTGGACTTTACTATAACACTATAAACCCTCTTATGGGTGTTCTACCTGGCCTCAAAGCTTTTATAGCCGCTGTGTTTGGCGGAATAGGTATCATTCCTGGTGCAATGCTTGGTGGATTTTCACTTGGTATTATTGAAACACTTGTTAGTGGATATGGCAGTTCTATGTATAAAGATGCAGTTGCGTTTGCCCTTTTGATATTGATTTTGATTATAAAACCTTCAGGTCTGCTTGGAAAAAATATAAAAGAGAAGGTGTAGGGAAAGATGAAGAAAAGACTTCTGGTATATTCTGTATTTATAATTGTTTTGTATTTAATAATAATGCTTTTAATAAAGATTGGTATTATAGACGATTATATCAAACTAAACCTCTTTTTGATAATGTTAAATATTATTTTGGCTGTTAGTTTAAATTTAATAAATGGTATCACTGGTCAGTTTTCCCTTGGACACGCAGGATTTATGGCAATTGGAGCATATACAACTGCAGTTTTAACAACTCTTGAAAAACCAGTACCATTTTATCTCACCGTTTTAATTGGTGGGTTGTTTGCAATGATATGTGGTCTTATTATTGGTCTTCCTGTGCTAAGGCTGAGGGGTGACTATCTTGCAATTGCTACACTTGGTTTTGGAGAGATTATAAGAGTAATCATACAGAATATAGATTACTTAGGTGGAGCAAGTGGAATAAGTGATATACCACAAGGAATTGACTGGACCGGATATTTTGTCATTACAGTTTTAAGTGTAGTGGTTATATTAAACATTATCAATTCCTCGTTTGGTAGAGCTATGATTGCCATCAGAGAAGATGAGATAGCTGCAGAAGCTATGGGAATCAATACAACTTTATATAAAGTCCTTGCATTTATGATAGGTGCCTTTTTTGCAGGTGTTGCAGGCTCAATTTATTCTGGTTCTTTTGGATTTATTCAGCCAGATATGTTCAACTTCTTTAAATCAATTGACATATTAGTAATAGTTGTTTTGGGTGGGCTTGGAAGCATATCAGGTTCAATTATCTCCGCTATAGTTTTAACTATAATCTCTGCGTTATTACAAGATTATCCAGCTGTGAGGATGGTCTTATACTCTATTATTTTGATAATAATTATGTTATTTAGGCCTCAAGGGCTTATGGGGACAAAAGAAATAAAACTTTCAAAGCTTATACCAATTGGTGGTGAGAAAAATGCTTAGAATAAAAAATGTAACAGTAAATTTTGGAGGAATTATAGCTCTGAACAATGTCAACATTGATATTGAAAAAGGTGCAATAATCGGGCTAATCGGTCCCAATGGTGCTGGGAAAACCACAGTGTTCAATGTGATTTCAGGTATATATAATCCTAATACTGGCAGGATAGAATTTTCAAACTACGATATTACTTATAAAAAGACATACCAGGTTTCTGCGCTGGGGATTTCAAGGACTTTTCAGAACATAAGATTGTTCAAGGAACTCAGTGTAATTGACAATGTGAAAATTTCTTTTCATAAGAACATTAGTTATAACCTTTTTGATGCGATTTTCAGAACATCGAAGTTTTTGAAAGAAGAGGAACAAAATCATAAAAAAGCTGAAGAACTTCTAAAAATTTTTGGACTTTATGAAAAAAGATTTGAACTTGCTAAAAATCTACCCTATGGTGAACAAAGGAAGCTTGAAATTGTTCGTGCACTTGCAACATCACCAAAACTGCTTTTATTAGACGAACCAGCAGCTGGAATGAATCCTCAAGAAACACAGGAACTAAAGAACCTTATTAAATTTATAAAAGAGAAGTTTGATTTGACTATACTTTTAATTGAACATGACATGTCGGTTGTAATGGACATATGTGAGAAAATCTATGTTCTTGACTATGGAGAAGTTATAGCTGTCGGAACTCCTATTGAGGTCAAGAACAACCCTCGTGTGATAGAAGCCTACCTTGGAGAGGGGGATTTAGAGTTTGCTTAAAGTAAATGAAATTGACGTATTTTACGGTGCTATTCAAGCATTGTTTTCTGTTTCACTTGAGGTTAAAAAAGGAGAGATTGTAACATTAATCGGAGCAAATGGTGCAGGAAAATCAACGCTGCTAAAGACTATATCTGGTTTGATAAGACCACGTTCAGGCACTATTTTGTTTGAGGATATTGATATTACCAAAAAATCTTCAATGGAGATTGTTAAACTTGGCATTTCTCACGTGCCAGAAGGAAGACGCGTGTTTCCTGAAATGACGGTATTAGAAAATTTGGAGCTTGGAGCTTTTTTGAGGAAAGATAAACAGGCAATAAAAAAAGACTTAGAACTTGTGTTTGAAAGATTTCCAAGACTATATGAAAGAAAAAATCAACTTGCAGGGACACTTTCTGGCGGAGAACAGCAAATGCTGGCAATCGGAAGGTCTCTAATGTCAAGACCCAAATTACTTCTGCTTGATGAGCCTTCTATGGGACTTGCACCTATACTTGTAACAGAGATTTTTAAGATAATAAAAGAAATTAATTCTCAGGGGACAACTATTCTTCTGATTGAACAGAATGCTAACATGGCACTTTCAATAGCTGACAGAGCATATGTAATAGAGACGGGTAAAATTGTTTTATCCGGAGAGGCAAAAGAAATTGCAGCAAATCCTGAGGTTAAAAAAGCATATCTGGGTGGGTAATTATTCTAAGGGAAAATACAGGGCTTTGTCCGACAAAAATTTGCGGAAAAGCCCTGTTAATTTTTATTTTTTTTCCTTCTGTGTTTTAGGGAGCAGGAGAGGAAGACCGAAAAAATTTAAGTTACATCATTTATCATACCTCTATCTTGTACCTTCTCCGACCTTGTTATCCTCTTGCTTATTTTTTTATACATACTTTATAATCAATATTATCGATGCCTCAAATTACCCTTCCTATAGCACTCTCAAAAATCTAAAACTTTACTCGTATCAATCTTTACCTGGCAGTCATTTAGACTGAGGCAAAATACAGGAGAATTTTTTTACATGTCCTTCTCTCTGGCTTTATTTTACTTGCCAAAGTTTTTATAACCTTGTCCCTTCAACAATTTTTGCTACTTCGTAAATTATAAATGATTAATGTTTTATGTCTAAAATTATATTTTAGAACGATTATTTTCTTCTATTCACTAATTTTATTAACTCTCTCTGAAATAAACTACCCCATCCTAAAATTAGAATAATGAAGATTAACAATGCTACATTACCTTTAATCTCAAAAAACACTCTTAGTATCACAGCAGCTAGTATAATTACGATAAATCCAATAATGTATAACCAAACCTTTCTGTTACTCAATTTAAAAAAACCTCCTTTATAATTGATTTTTATATTGAGCAAGGTCAATAATCCTATCATACACTAAATTATCACTATCTGAATGCGATACAATTACAAATGACTTATCTTGCTTTTTCATTTCAAAAATAATATCTGCTAAAATAATCTTACTTTCTGTATCTAAACTATTAAATGGCTCGTCCATAAGATACAGCTCAGCTTTTTTAGCCAGCATCATAGCTATAAATAATTTTTGCTTCATTCCTGCTGAATATTCTGAAACAGTTTGTTTAAGATACGTACTTATGTTTAATAAGTTGCATAACTCATACACTTTTTTAATGTATTCGTTATCATCAAAAACATATGAGAAAAACTTTATATTTTTAAAACCAGAAAGATTCTCAAGTAAGTATATTTTGTCTGGAACATAAGAAAATTTGAACTTTATATCCGAAAATCTTACCTGTTTACCATCCAAATATGCTGAGTAAATAAGTTTGTCGTCTTCGATGATTCCCATCAAAATCTTTAATAATGTGGTTTTTCCACTCCCATTAGGCCCCTTAATTTTTATTATTTCATTCTTATTTATAGACATATTTAGATCTTTTAATATCCACTTCTTTCCATCATAGCTATAGCTAAGATTTTCTATTTGTAGATGTGGAATAGGATTTGGCTCTACTCCTAAAAATGACAGCCTCTCATTTCTACTTCTTTAGCTTTTTTTCACTTCCCCCATAAAATTCTGCTCCATTATTCTTTTCGGATTTTTATTTGGTTTCTTACATTTCTCACTAATTCTCTGGCTTTTTCAGGAGATATTTTTCTTACTTCATGATATGATATTCATAGTAGGCTGTTCTCCCATCCTGGTAGTTTTTTGACTTTTCTTTTGAATGTGAGATTACACTTTTTAATCATATTCATGCCAGGATGGAGGCAGCCTCAATTCTTTTTATAACTTTCCCAAAAGCAGCTTCGTACATCCTTTCGTTGTGGTAAATATCTTTACACTTATTCGAGTTCTCATTTCTTCATCCCACTTGATTTTTTAGTATGATTGTTTCTTTATTCTCTTATTTAGAGCACTTTATTCTCAAACTATTTTTCTGTAAACTTCTTCTTGGAATTTCTATGCAAATTTTATCTCATATATTTTCACACTGTCAATCCCGTTTTTTTTTTTAGTCCATTTTCAGCTAAATTTTGAGCTCAGAATACTCTTTTCTTTAAATAGCTTAAAATTTCTTCAATTTTCTCAAGTTTATAACAAAACAAGACCGACCTACAATTATTTTCTCGGTCGGTCTTGTTTTAACATCCTTTCTATTTTGGCTCTTTGTCAAGAGTTGGGGTGGGTACTCTGAATGCCCACCTTTTTCAGTTTTATCAACCAAGCATTAATTGTAATATATGCCTATTACAGGTAAATAATTTTAAAAACCTAATATTGCCTTTCCCCGCGACTTTTGCGGGTTTTAAATATTCTCTTTCTAACTCCTAACTACCACAACTGTATAAAATCCTCTTTCTAAATCTCTCAAAATTTCTATATCCAAATGCATTTCTCTTTAAAACTTTTATCTTATTGTTAAAACCTTCTGTTACACTATTTGTATATGGAACATCAAATGAATTTACTATCTCTGAAAACCAGTTCCTAAAAACCTTTATACATCTGCAAAATTCAGAAAGGCCACTTCTCTCTGCTGCCTCTATCCATTTTTTAATTCAACTTTTGCTTGTGCTGAATTACTGCTTTCCAAAACTTTTCTAAATTCTTCCTTGAGTCTATGCGCTTTCCTTAAATCTCTACTGTACCAAAACATCACTTCTAACTCTTCTCTCTGCTCTGCTGTAAGTTCTTCATAAGACTTTAACAGTAGTTTCCTGCTTCTCTTGAAATACTTCCTTAAATTATCTTCTAATTCCTTTTGTACTCTCTTCCTTACATTTTCTAACGCCCAATACACATATCTTGTAAAATGAAATTTGTCTATTACTATTTTCGCGTTTTTAAAATATATCTTTGCTGTCTCCACAAATTGTCTCCACATGTCACATACAAAATATTTTACTTTATCCCTATCCTTCAATCTCTTAAAATATTCAATCAAAACATCTTGTCTTCTGTCTTTTAAAATTTCTACTATCTGCTTTTTCACAGGGTCCACAATTATACACTGATATTTAGCTCCACCTGCATTTCCTTTGAATTCATCTATGCATATCGCCTCAGAAGAAAAATCCTCTATTTTCTTGGTAGGACTTACCTTATCAAATAACCTCATAACTGTTGTAACTGATACATTTGTCTGTCTTGCCACTTCTTTCATACTGCTTAAGCTACTGAGCTGACTTATAATGTATGCTGCTAATCTATTTGTCATTCTTTGTCCTTGCCTAAAAAATTTATGTGTTCAAAAAATTTCTTTCCACATTCTTTGCAAACATATCTTCGCTTTCTTAAAACTAAATATGTTCTCTTACCCATTATTGGTACGTCCTTTACTCTTTGGACACGATAATCATGTATCTTGCTTGTGATACTACCACACTTAGGACACTTGTGAGGTTTTTGCGTCTGACTTATGTGCAGTTCTACCTCCTTTTCGCTTTCTACTACTTGGTGGAGAATGATATCTTTTGATTTCAAAAGTTCTGTGATATAATTATGATTGAGCACTTATTCTGGATGCCTCCTTTCTTTTGTGTGTTTTTTTTATCTCTAAAAACAATTTTAATTATAGCAGGCATTCAGAATAAGTGCTATATTTTTTCTTTTCTTACCACCCCAATATTTATTATAGAGCCTCTATTTTATCTTTCTACTCCCTGGCTTTACAATAGGAACTCCTTCCCTGCAAAGAGGGCATTCATCTGACTCGTAAGTTTCAATGCTAAGAGTCAAAAGTGTCTTTAGAGGATATCCTAAATCCACTTTACCACCACTTCTATCAACAATACCGGCAATTGCTACAATTTCTCCCTTGTACTCTTTTACAATTTCAATTATTTCTTTCACAGACCCGCCTGTTGTTATGACGTCTTCAACTACCAAAACTTTTTCTCCCTCTTCAATCTTAAATCCTCTTCTAAGTTTCATTATCCCATCTTCTCTTTCTGCAAAGATGGAACGGCAATTTAGCTGTCTTGCAAGTTCGTACGAAAGCGTTACTGCTCCTAATGCAGGTCCTATAACAACGTCAATTTGCTTATCTTTAAAGTATTGTGCAAGGTCCCTGCAGATCATTTCTGCCAAGTTTGGGTACTGCAATACTTTTGCACATTGAAGGTACTTTGCACTGTGTTTTCCAGAGGATAAAAGAAAATGTCCTTCCAAAAGTGCACCCGTGTCTTTGAACATCTGAATGTAAGCCTCTTTATTCATAGCTTTCTCTCCTTTCAATGATAGTTAAATCTTGTTTTTCAATTCCTCTTTCTTTTAAAAACTGTTGCCACCAATCTTGATATGCTATTGTGGAAAACTCCTTTCCAAGATGAGACCAATCGCCCTCAACAACAAGGTGGTATTTCCCTTCCTTGTACTCGATTATATTTATAGCAGTATTGTCCTGCCACAAAATCTCGTTGAGTCTTTCAAATTCATATCCTTTTATATACGTCAGAAGAGCCCTAATTAATGTTCCGTGGGTTACGATGCATATTCTTTTTCCCACATTTGACTTTACGATGTCCTCAAAAGCAGATTTTGCCCTCAAGAAAAGTTCATACATACTTTCACCATTTGGCATACAATGTTTGTGAGGCATTTTCTCCCACATTTCATACTCTGTTGGATAAAGCAAAGGAAGCTCATCCCAGCACATGTCTTCCCAATCTCCACCATTTATCTCTATCAAATCTTCTCTTATTATAATCTTTATATCCCTTCCCTCTGCTATTTTGCTTGCAGTATAAAGGGCTCTTTTCAGAGGACTTGAATAAATCACATCAAAATGGACATTTTTTAATCTTTCTGCAAGTTTTTGAGCTTGCAATTTACCCTTTTCTGTTACATTGGAATCTGTAATACCATGAAATCTTCTTATAAAATTTCCTTCTGCCTCTGCATGACGAATAAGATATACAACTGTTTTTGACATTTTGTTTTCACCTCAGATATTTATGTTACCTACAAGCTCTTTTATGGAATTAAAACCCTTTCTTTCAAGATAAGCCTCAATTCCCTCTTTTATTTCGCAAACAGCTTTAGGATTTATAAAATTCACAGTGCCTATCTGAATGGCAGTTGCACCAGCAATAAAAAACTCAATGGCATCTTTGTAATTCATAATTCCTCCCATGCCAACAATAGGTATTCTAACTTTCTTGAAACACTCATAAACCATTCTAACTGCAATTGGCTTTATAGCAGGGCCTGAAAGTCCACCTGTTACCATCTTTATCAAGGGTTTTCTTGTTTCAATATCAATTGCCATAGCAGACACAGTGTTTATAAGTGAAATTGCATCTGCTCCTGCTTTTTCTGCAGCTATTGCCAGCTGAGTTATATCTGTGACATTTGGTGTAAGTTTAACAATGATCGGACAGCTTGCCACATCTTTCACAGACTTTGTTATCTCATAGACCTTTTCTGGATCTTTGCCAAAGGCCATTCCACCTTCTTTCACGTTCGGGCAAGATAAATTTACTTCAATCATATCCACAAGCGAACCCAAGATTTTTGTAAGCTCAACAAACTCTTCTTTGGTAAAACCGTTTATATTGGCAATGATTTTGGTATTAAAGCCTTTTAAAAAAGGGAGTTCTTCATTTACAAATGCTTCAACTCCGGGATTTTCAAGACCAACAGAATTTATTATTCCTGCATACACTTCACAAAGTCTTGGCTGGGGATTGCCAATTCTCTTTTTTAAAGTGATGCCCTTTGTACATATAGCGCCAAATTCACTTATGTCAATTAACTTTGAATATTCACGACCAAAACCAAATGTGCCTGATGCTGCAATAACAGGGTTTTTGAGTCTTACCCCTGCTATCTCAACTTCTAAATTCATTCAATCTCAACCTCCATTATATCAAAAACAGGGCCATCTGAACACACATGATACATTTTGTCACCTTTTCCTTTTATACTACAGCAAAGACATGCGCCTATCCCGCACGCCATTTTTTCTTCTAAAGAGGCATAACATTTTACAGGGAGATTAAGATTTTTAATCGCCTTTAACATAGGCTTTGGCCCACAGCAAAAAACAATTTTATATTTCTCTTTTGAAAAATTTGCTTTAAAAAGCTCAACAACACTCCCTTTGTAACCGCTACTGCCATCATCTGTTGCTATTAAGGTATTGTTGCAAATGCTATTGAATCTTTCTACCAAAAACATTGATTTTATGCTTCTGAATCCAAGAAATACATCAACTTTATTGCCTCTATTTTTGAGCTCTTTACAGAGGCCAACAAGGGGGAAAATTCCAACCCCCCCTCCAATTACAGCAACCTTACCGTCGAATGTGTCTGTCAAAAATGAGTTTCCAAGTGGACCCAAGACATCAATAGCCTCTCCTTTTGATTTTTGAGAAAGAAGCTTTGTGCCTTTACCTACCACTTTGTAACCGATATAGACTCTTTTTCCCTCAACAAAAGAGATGCTGAAAGGTCTTCTCAAAAGAGGATAAATGCTCTCTTTATCAATTAGAATATTCACAAAATTGCCCGGTTTAAAATTTTCTGCTAAATATTCAGATTCAAAGGATAGAAGAAATATATTATTTGCAATCATTACATTTTCTTCAATTTTAACCTCTAATAGCTTCATTATCAATCTCTCCTATGTTAAATATGTCAAGTTCTCTTTTTTGTTTTAGAAACTCAATAATTTCAACTACAGCTTTTGCAGTGTCAACTGAAGTGAAGATTGGCACTTTGTTTTCCACAGCAAACCTTCTTATCAAAAAACCATCTCTTTGAGGCTGCCTTCCTTTTGTAGGAGTATTGATAACAATGTTTATTTCTCCCTTTCTAATCAAATCTATTATATTTGGACTTCCTTCAGACACTTTTTTAACATAATTTGCAGCAACCTGATAAAAGTTCAGATGTTTTGCTGTCTTTGATGTTGCATATATTTTGAATCCAAGCTTTTCAAACTTCTCAGCAATAGGGATGATTTCATTTTTATCAGGGTCGGCAACAGTAAAAAGCACTCCACCTTCTAATGGCAGCTTTGTTCCGCTTGCAACAAGCCCTTTGTAGAGAGCAACATAATAGTCTTTCGAAATTCCCATAACCTCGCCTGTTGACTTCATCTCAGGACCAAGTGATACTTCAACATCAGGCAGTTTTTCAAATGAGAAAACAGGAACTTTAAAGGCATAGAAATCTTTTTTCGGCAAAAGCCCAACTGTGTTTACCAAATCTTTCAGCTTATACCCTAAACTTACCATTGTTGCAAGCTCAACCATGGGAACACCAGTTACCTTGCTCAAAAACGGTACCGTTCTGCTGCCTCTTGGATTTACTTCGATAACATAAAGTTCTTCATTTTGAACAATAAACTGCACATTCATAAGCCCTTTGCATTCAAGCTCTCTTGCTATTTTGAGGGTGTATTCGACAATCTTCTCTTCAATATACTTTGAAATATTCCTTGCAGGATACAGTGAAATACTGTCTCCCGAATGAATACCCGCTCTTTCAATATGTTCCATTATCCCGGGTATCAAGATATCCTCGCCATCAGATATAGCATCAACCTCTATTTCTTTTCCGACGATGTATTTGTCAATGAGGATAGGGTGGTTATTTAAATTTTTTGCATAGCTGAGCATCTCAACAATATCGTCATCATCAAAGGCAATCTTCATACCCTGTCCGCCAAGAACGTATGATGGCCGCACAAGCACAGGATATCCCAATGAGTTTGCTATTCTTAGTGCTTCTTGCAGCGTATAACATGTGTAACCTGGAGGTCTTTTGATGTTAAGCTTATTCAAGATTTTGTCAAATCTTTCCCTGTCTTCTGCGATATCTATTCCCTCTGCGCTTGTACCAAAAATCTTGATACCCTCTTTTGCAAGCTGCTGAGAAAGTTTTATAGCTGTTTGACCGCCAAATTGGACTATCACACCCTCTGCCTTTACTGTTTCAATAACATTTAGCACATCTTCTTTTGTGAGAGGTTCAAAAAAGAGCATATCTGAGGTATCAAAATCAGTGCTTACAGTTTCGGGGTTGTTGTTTATAATGACAGATTTTATGCCAAGCTTTGAGAGTGCATAAACACTGTGTACAGAAGTATAATCAAACTCAATTCCCTGACCAATTCTAATCGGACCTGAGCCCAAAACAACAATTTTTCTCTGTGTATATGATGTTTGTGATACTGCTACATCATTTTCTCTTTCATATGTTGAGTAATAATATGGAGTTTTTGCTTCAAATTCTGCTGCACATGTATCAACCATTTTGTATACCGGTGTTATGTTTAGGCTTTTTCTTAAACTCCTCACATCATTTTCAGATATCTCTTTGAGACTTGCAATTGTCTTGTCACTGAACCCCATCTTCTTTGCTTCAAGCAGAATACTGCTGTTTAAATCCTCTTTTCTAATTCTCTCTTCCATCTCGATTATATTTTTAATCTTGTGAAGGAAAAATCTGTCTACTTTGCTGATTCGGTATAGGTATTCTACTTCATATCTTCTTCTTATAGCCTCAGCAAGTGCAAATATTCTTCTGTCATCAGCCTCGATTATAAGTTGTGAGAGAGATTCGTTATCTAAACTTTTTAGCTCTGGAAGGTCTAAGTAGTCCAGTCCTATGTCAAGAGACCTTATACCTTTTAAAAGGCTTTCTTCAAAGGTCCTTCCAATTGCCATGACCTCTCCAGTTGCCTTCATCTGTGTACCAAGCTTTCTATTTGCATAAGTGAACTTGTCAAACGGCCAGCGTGGAATTTTCAGAACAACATAGTCAAGAGCAGGTTCAAAGCTTGCGTATGTCATTTTTGTAATAGCATTTTCTATTTCGTCAAGTGTATAGCCAAGCGCAATCTTTGCAGCAATTCTGGCAATTGGATACCCTGTCGCTTTTGAAGCTAAAGCAGATGAGCGGCTGACCCTTGGATTTACTTCAATTACTGCATATTCAAAGCTATCAGGATTTAGAGCAAACTGAACATTGCACCCTCCTTCAATCTTCAGAGCATCTATGATTTTGAGAGCAGATGATCTTAGCATTTGATATTCTTTATCAGAAAGTGTCTGCGATGGTGCAATAACAATGCTATCGCCTGTATGAATTCCCACCGGGTCAATATTTTCCATGTTACACACAGTAATCAGGCATCCGTTTGAGTCTCGCATAACCTCATACTCTATCTCTTTCCACCCTTTTATACTTTTCTCTACAAGTATTTGGTGCACAGGACTGTACGAAAGACCTCTTCTTGCAATCTCAACAAACTCCTCTTCATTGTTTGCAATACCACCGCCAGTCCCACCAAGGGTATATGCCGGTCTTATTATAACAGGAAAGCCTATTTTCTTTGCAAACGCAAGACCATCTTCTACACAGTTTACAACCTCACTCGGAACAACAGGTTCGCCAATTTTTATCATCAGCTGTTTAAAAAGTTGTCTATCTTCTGCAAACTCAATAGCTTCAATGTTTGTTCCAATTACCTTGACATTGTATTTGTCAAGGATCCCACTTTTGTAAAGTTCAACAGCAGTGTTAAGACCTGTTTGCCCTCCAAGTGTTGGTAATATGGCATCAACTCTTTCTTTTTGAATTATCTTTTCTATTATTTCACAAGTTATAGGCTCGATATAGATACTGTCTGCCATTGTTTTGTCTGTCATGATTGTTGCTGGGTTTGAGTTTATAAGAATAACCTCAATACCCTCTTCTTTTAACGCCTTACAAGCCTGGCTTCCTGAATAGTCAAACTCAGCTGCTTGGCCAATTATAATCGGTCCTGAACCAATAACCAAAACCTTTTTTATATCCTTTCTCAGTGGCACTTTAAAGTCTCACCTCTTTTGATTTTATTTCTTTAAGAGATTGCTGCATTGATACTTTCCTTGATACTTTTTGAAGCTAAGTAGCTACTCTTTTCAAAATCAGAATGAACATAGTTTTTGTATGCATAGATTATATCACGCGACGAATTTACTATTATGCCCATGTTGTTGCTGTCCACAAAATATTTCAAATCTTCTACTTTTCCTCCTTGCACACCAATTCCCGGTACAAGAAGGAAAGAGTTTGGCAAGATTTCCCTTATTCTTTTACCAGCCTCAGGCTGGGTTGCACCTACAACAGCACCAACATCACTGTAACCTTCTTTCCCTATGCAGTTTTTCCCCCATTCATAAACTTTTTCGGCTACAACTTCAAAAAGGTATTTATCTTCTACCATCAGATCTTGAAAATCACCAGAAGAAGGATTGGAAGTCTTAACAAGCACAAACAAACCTTTTTTGAATCTCTCACAGTCTTCAATAAATGGCTTTATACCGTCTTGACCAAGATAAGGGTTTGTGGTGATTGCATCAAACTCAAAAAACCTTATTTTTTTACCAAAAATGGGTGTTTCGCCAAGATAGGCGTTTGAGTATCCTTTTGCAGAACTTGAGATGTCGTTTCTTTTACCATCAAAGATTACCACAAGCTTTTTGTTTTTTGCATATTCACAGAGTTTATGCAAAACCTCAAATCCATGGTAAGAGTACTGTTCAAAGAATGCTGCCTGAAACTTTACTCCAACCACATTTTCTTCCACAGCATCGATAATCCTTCGGTTGTATTCAAACAAAATGGTTTTTAAATTGTCAATCTCGCTTTTTTCTTTATCATAAAATCTTTTGATAAAATAATCTGGTATATTTTCAATGCTTGTATCAATTCCTGCTATAAGAACACTATTTTTCTTTTTTATAGACTCAATTAGCCTATCAGAAAAGTTCAGCAATTCAAAACACCGTCCTTTTTTAATATCTTCCCATTATATATTACTGTCTCAACATAAGAAGTCAAAAGTTTACCCAAAAACACACTATTTTTTGATTTTGACACAATGTTATCCTCTTTTACTTCCCACTTTTTCTTTAAATCTACAATTACAAGGTTAGCTTTTTTTCCTTCTTTTATAACATTTGGAGAAAGTCCAATTATTTTTCTTGGATTGTGGTGCAGAAGCTCCACTATTTTCCCAATATCAAATCCATTTTTCTCAACAAGATATGTGAACAGCACAGAAAATGCAGTTTCAAATCCAATTGTCCCGCTTGCAGCAAGGTTAAATTCGACATTCTTTTCATCTTTATGATGTGGGGCATGGTCTGTTGATATACAGTCGATTACACCTTCTTTTAGTCCTTCAATCAAAGCTTCCACGTCCTCTTGTGTTCTCAAAGGGGGGTTTACTTTTGCATTTGTATTAAATCCAAGCACCTCTTCTTCTGTAAGACTTATATAATGTGGGCATGTGTCAGCCGTGACATTTACACCCCACTCTTTTGCAATTTTTATAAGTCTAACAGATTCTTTGGTGGACACATGGGTTATATGAAGATGTGCTTTTGTTTCTTTTGCAAGAAGAATATCTCTTGCGACAATAATTGATTCTGCCTCGCGTGGAATTCCTCTAAGTCCCGTGATTGTTGACACATATCCTAAATTTATCTGTCCTCCTTCAGATAAGTTCGAATCCTCACAGTGCGAAATGACAGGTATTGAAAAATCTTTTGAGTACAAAAGAGCATTTCTCATAATGTTTGCGTTCATAACACACTTTCCATCGTCTGATATAGCAATGGCCCCTTCTTCTTTCATAAATCCTATCTCTGCAAGCTCTTCTCCTGAAAGTCCTTTTGTTATAGCCCCAACAGGTAAAACCTCAATTGGTGAGACCTCTTTTGCACGGTATTTTATATACGCAATCATTGCTCTGTTGTCTATAGGAGGGTTTGTGTTTGGCATACAACAGATGGTTGTAAATCCTCCTGCTAAAGCAGCTCTGCTGCCACTCTTTATGTCTTCTTTGTACTCGAAACCAGGTTCCCGCAAATGACAGTGAATATCGGTAAAGCTTGGCATTACATACTTGCCGCTTGCATCTATTATAATCATATTATCTGGATTTTCTTCTATGTTAATACCAATCTTTTCTATCTTGTCATCAACTATCAGTATATCAGCTTTTTCATTTTTGTCGTGAATACTATTTACAATCTGTGCATTTTTTATCAATATCATCACCTATAAATTCCCTCCTTGCGCGTGCAAAGGTATAAAACTGCCATTCTAACGGCAATACCGTTTGTGACCTGCTCATCAATTGTTGAATTTGGCAGCTGCATCACCTCTGAAGAAATTTCAACCCCCCTGTTGACAGGACCAGGATGCATAATCAGGGTGCTGCCTGAAATATACCTCATTATATCTTCGTTTAATCCATAAAACTTGTAATATTCTTGTTTTGAGGTTATAAAGCCTCGTTTTTGTCTTTCAAGTTGAATCCTCAAATCTATTACAACATCTTTTCCTGAGACTGCCTCTTCTAAAGAAGATGCAACATAAGCAAAGTTTTCAATATAAGGCGGAATAAGAGTTTGTGGCCCAAACACTGTGATTTGGTTGTCAAACTTAGAAAGTCCCCATATGTTGCTTCTTGCAACCCTGCTGTGAAGAATATCACCAATGATTGCTATCTTCAACCTCTCAATTGTTCCAAGCCTTTCTCTTATTGTGAACATATCAAGCAGTGCCTGAGTTGGATGCTCGTTCATTCCATCACCTGCGTTTATGACCGAAAATGAGCAGTTTTTAGCAATAAAATGCGGCACGCCAGAAACTGAATGTCTAACAATGAGAACATCTGTTTTCAGAGCTTCCAAAGTTTTTACAGTGTCAAGCAAAGATTCCCCTTTCTGCACACTGCTGGTTTGCACCGAGATTGATGTTGTATTTGCACTCATAAACTTTGCTGCAAGCTCAAACGATGTTCGTGTTCTGGTACTATTTTCATAAAACAGAGTTACAACCGAATACCCCTGCAGATGAGGAGTCTTTTTTGTTTCGCTCTTTAGAATTGTCTTCATATCTTTTGCAAGATTCAGTATTTTTATTATATCCTCTTTTGAAAGCTCTCTTAGCCCAAGCAAATGTTTCAATTTATCCACCTCCGACTGTTTACAAAAAAGGTAGGGAAAATAACCCCTACCCTTAATTATTTGGTTCTAAAGCTTCTTTTGTCTTTGCTATTTTAAGTTCTTTTGACTCTGGTAAAAGAAGATTTAAAATTATTCCTACAAATGTAGCAAGAGCCATTCCTTCAAATTCAATGTTGAAAAATTTGAGTCTTGTTCCACCAACACCAATTATTAAAACCACAGAAGCAATTACAAGGTTGCGTGTTTGAGACAAGTCCACCTTGCTTTCAATCATCATTCTCAAACCAGATGAAGCAATAACACCAAACAGCAGGATGCTGATTCCTCCAATTACAGATGAAGGAATTACCTGAATAAGAGCACCAAGCTTTTGGACAAATGAAAGCAAAATTGCCAGGATTGCTGCCCATAAGATTACCCATGTACTGTACACCTTTGTTATTGCCATAACGCCAATATTTTCACCATATGTTGTATTAGGAGGACCTCCAAGAAAACCTGCAGCAATTGTTGCAAGTCCATCTCCTGCTAATGACCTGTGAAGTCCTGGATTTTTTGTAAAATCTCTTCCCACAACATTATTTGTCACAAGAAGATGTCCTATATGTTCTGTTATTGTAACTATGGCAATTGGAGCAATTGATAAAATAGCAGAGAGTGAAAATTTAGGAAATGTAAACTGAGGAAGCCCTATCCACTTTGCATTCTTGATAACTTCATAATTTAAAAATGGAATATACTTGCCATTTGGATAGAACGAATTTAGAAGATTTGTATTCATACCAATCAAGTCAAGTACATATGCAAAAAGATATCCACTCACAAGTCCAATTAAAACAGGTATGACTTTAAAAAATCCTTTAAAGTAAACAGAGCCAAATACGGCAACAAGTAATGTAAATATAGAAACCCAGCAAACAGGACTTTTTAGGACATTTACAGCAACTTCCAAAATCTGACCATCTTTTACAACCTCTTTGAAAAGTCCTGCTGATTTCACAGCAGCAGCTCTTGCAAGAGAAAGTCCAATAATCATTACAACAGGACCAACAACTACCGGTGGCAAAATCTTGTCAATCCAGTTTGTCCCAAATAGGTAAACAAGAAATGCTACAATCAGATATACAACACCTGATGCAATGCATCCAGCAAGAGCATATTCTTTTCCTCCAAGCGAGGCAGAAACTGTGATAATAGGATTTATATATGCAAAAGACGAACCAAGATAAGCTGGAACTTTATTTTTTGTTACAAGAATATATATTATGGTCCCCACACCACTTGTAAAGAGAGCCACAGTTGGGCTAAGTCCTACCAGAATAGGAACCAAGATTGTTGCGCCAACCATTGCAAAAAGATGTTGAAGACTCAAAGGCAATGTTTTCAAAAATGGAAGCTTTTCTTCAACCTGAACAACTCTGTTCATTTTCAAAGCTTTCCCCTTTCTTTTAAAGTTATATTTCCCTATCAAGCTGTTCAATTATTACTCTGTTGTCGTTGTCAAACTCATCAACAAGAACATGAACAATTTCTTTTCTTGAAGTTGGAACATTTTTTCCTACATAGTCAGCCCTAATTGGAAGTTCTCTGTGTCCTCTGTCAATCAACACTGCAAGCTGAATCATCTTTGGTCTTCCCATGTCCATCAAAGCTTCAATTGCTGCTCTTACTGTTCTACCTGTAAAAAGAACATCGTCTACTAAAACTATCTTCTTGTTGTTTATATCAAAATCAATCCTTGTGGAGTTAACCGTAGGATGCTCAGAAAGCAAACTCAAATCGTCCCTGTAAAATGTGATGTCCAAAATACCTAAAGGAAGTTTTATCCCTTCTATCTTTTCTATGTTTTCCTGTATTCTTTTTGCCAGAGTTACACCTCTTCGCTGAATCCCAACAAGGCAAAGATTTTCAACACCCTTGTTTTTTTCAAGTATCTCGTGAGAAATCCTGACTAAAGCCCTTCGCATTTGATTTGCATCCATAATTTCTTTTAATTTTTCCAAAATACAGCACCTCCTTTGGCACAAAAAAAGCTTCCTGCCTGTGAATTGGCAAGAAGCTTTTTTGACATGCTAATACTTTCAACCTCTCATATTTCAACCTTGCCGCCTCACAGGGCCAGCTTAAAGGTCTCAAATTCTCTTAAAGTCACTATTCGGTTTTTATTTATTTCTTAGCTATTATAACACCAAGATGTACAGTTTGTCTATGGTTTTTAATGTAATAAGCGGTATTTATTGTTTTTTACTTCTCAGTATGTTTAAAATCTTAAGAAAGTATTCAGGTAACTCGGCTGAAAAGTGCAGAACTTCTGAAGTTATAGGGTGAACAAACTCAATTTCACCTGCATGAAGAACCTGCCCCTCAACTCCAAATTCATTTTTTGCTCTTCCGTAAATTCCGTCTCCAAGCAAAGGATAACCTATATATGATATATGAACTCTTATCTGGTGAGTCCTTCCTGTCTTCAATCTTAATTTTATAAAAGTGTATTTGTCAAACCTTTCTAAAACCTCAAAGTAAGTAACTGCTTCTTTCCCATTGGGAACAACAGCCATTTTAAGCCTATTTACAGGATGCCTCCCAATCGGTGCATTTATTACGCCACTGTCTTCTTTTAACACACCTTCACATATAGCATAGTATATCCTCTTTATTTGATGAGATTTTAAAGCTTCAGAAAGTTTAATATGTGCTTCATCTGTTTTAGCAACAACTAAAAGTCCCGATGTGTCTTTGTCAAGCCTGTGGACAATCCCGGGTCTTATAACCCCGTTTATACTGCTAAGTCTCCCACTGAACTTGTGCAAAAGTGCATTTACAAGAGTATTTTCAAAATTGCCTGCACCGGGATGTACAACCATCCCCCGCGGTTTATTTATCACTGCTAAGTGTTCATCTTCATATAAAACCTCAATATCTATTTCTTGGGCAACAAGAGATAGTTGTTTAGGCTCTGGAATAACAACTTTGATTATATCTCCACTCTTGACTTTATATGCAGGTTTTAAAACTTGAATTTGATTTACCCATACATTTCCTTCTTCTATTATCTTTTGAACAAAACTGCGGGTTTTAGAAAGAGCCTCAGAAAGATACCTATCCAGTCGGCCGTCAAAACCTTCTACTGTCAAGGTTTTTTCTTCAGAAATATCTCTTCGCCTCCTTCTTTTAGTATCAAAAATATCAAAAGAAGCACGCCACAGGTTATAAAAAAGTCTGCAAGATTAAAAACGGGTATAACTTTTATGTCTATAAAATCTACCACATAACCCTTAGCAATCCTATCAAAAAGGTTTCCCATCGCTCCCCCTACTATCAGCGAAAAAGAAAGCTTGTAAAGGTTGTTTGTGGACTTGAAAATCATATAACATAAAAACAAAATGAGGACAATAGAAACCACTATAAAAAATCTTCTTTTTCCCTCTAAGATTGAAAAAGCCCCGCCTCTGTTTTGTACATAAGTGAGCGATAAAATTCCACCCAGTAAATTAATAGAACTTCCTACAAAAACATTTTCAGCTCTTGCCTTTGTTATCTGGTCTAACACAAAAGTTAACATAATTATAATCCAGTAAACCATTGAATCACCTTGAATCATGTACAACTATGTTATGATATTATAATATTAGCCAAACAAATCATCGTCATCATCATATAAAAACAAATCTTCGTCGTCATTATCTTCAGAACCAGGATCATAGTATTCTATATTAAATGGCTCATCTTCAAATCTAACATCAAATTCAAAAATTTCAAAGAATTTATTTAGTCTTCTAACAAAATTTTTACACTCTTCAGCAAACTTTTTCTTTCCTCTTTTTGATAAAGTAAAATCATGAGCAAAGGCTAACTTTACACGATAAACAGTATCCTCAAGCTTTTCTATTTCTGACCAATCATAATAAATATTTGACCAATAAGTGTTATCAATTGCATTGTTGGGAAAATAATCTCGCATATTTGCCAACAATATTTCACAAAAATTTTGAATAAACTCTAAAAATTTATCTTCAAATTCTTGAACATCTCTCTTTGGTAAACTTAAGAGTTTTAATTTATATTCTAAAAACATAAAAGAAGGTGTGCTCATAATATCTACCTCCAAATAATTTGTTTTCGTTCCGCTTCTATAATAAATTATAATTGCTTATCAATAAAAACTTAATCAGTTATTTAATCTGGATTACCAAATAGGCAACAGAGGTGGAGAAAGATCAAACAAACTAAAGATGCCAGGTAGACCAGCAATCTTCTTTGCTTCTTCATACCAGTGCCATGGGTCATATACGTTCGTATCATAATTTGGAGCACATTTAAATTCAATTATACCTTCAACAAGAATTTTTATTTGATTTTTCAATGCTTGTACGTCTTTTTTCAATATATACTCTGCAAGACCAGAAGAAACAATACCAAATGTATTCTTTGCATAGATTTTTTCAACATCCACAGCCATTTGATAGTTACCAAGATAATATTCAGCTGCTGACCATGCAACATAAAAGTCACGACTGCTATCAGGATATAACACTAAGACGCTATCAGTTTTTTTCTCTTCTTCATATATTTTTCTGAAAATGTTAGCAGCCTCAAGACATTCCTGCTTGAGTTTATCCATTTCACCAACCCACCTGTACATCTTGGCTAATCTGACCTTGTTTATCGCTACTGCTTCACTTTCATAGCCACATTCTTTGATAAAAGTATCAATATCTTTTTTCTTAACTTCAATAGCTTTCAAAATATACTTTTTCCCCTCTTCAAAATCTCCAAGATACATGTAATACCTTCCTGCTGCTATAAATGCAAAATTGTCCATAATACCATATCTTTCATCATTCTTTATTTCTTCTAGTTTTGTTTCAATCATTTTCTTAAGCTTTTTAGGATTGAGCTTAATTTCCCACCACTCAGCCATTATTTTTCACCTCTAAAACATTCAAAATTTCCCGGTCCCTTCCCACCCTAAAGTTTAGCTTAAAATCTATAAAATCATTTTTACCATCTCAAATGATGTTATGTTTTTGTCTCTAACCAAAATCTCTTTTAAAAACTTATTAAATCCGCCATCTCATCTAATTTTTTGATTCTGCGAAGCATAAAACAGTGCTGCTCTATAGGTTCCTTTTTTTTCTATGAATTTTTTAAACTCTTCAAATTCTATTTTAGCAGCATCTTTATCAAGCTGTTCTCTCATGCCTTCTTCTACTTTATATAAGTATCTTTCAGAATTTGTTGAAAGCCAATCAAAAGATAGCTGGGCTAATCTTTCTTTTGTTCTTGTTTTGGGATTATAAACATTGCTAAATAAATTTTATTTTTTAGTCTTCTTGTATTGGCAGAATAGGAGGAGAAGGGTCGAATAAGCTAAAGATGCCAGGTAGACCAGCAATCTTCTTTGCTTCTTCATACCAGTGCCATGGGTCATATACGTTCGTATCATAATTTGGAGCACATTTAAATTCAATTATACCTTCAACAAGAATTTTTATTTGATTTTTCAATGCTTGTACGTCTTTTTTCAATATATACTCTGCAAGACCAGAAGAAACAATACCAAATGTATTCTTTGCATAGATTTTTTTAACATCCACAGCCATTTGATAGTTACCAAGATAATATTCAGCTGCTGACCATGCAACATAAAAGTCACGGCTGCTATCAGGATATAACACTAAACTTCTATTAATTTTTTTCCCTTCTTCATATATTTTTCTGAAAATGTTAGCAGCCTCAAGACATTCCTGCTTGAGTTTATCCATTTCACCAACCCACCTGTACATCTTGGCTAATCTGACCTTGTTTATCGCTACTGCTTCACTTTCATAGCCACATTCTTTGATAAAAGTATCAATATCTTTTTTCTTAGCTTCAATAGCTTTCAAAATATACTTTTTCCCCTCTTCAAAATCTCCAAGATACATGTAATACCTTCCTGCTGCGAGAACTTTGAAAGCATGTACATAACCATAATTTGCATCATCTTCTATTCTTGCCAGCTCTTCACTTAGTAATTTCTTAAGCTTTTTAGGATTGAGCTTAATTTCCCACCACTCAGCCATTATTTTTCACCTCTAAAACATTCAAAATTTCCCCACCATTCCCGCCCTTGGTAACAATTTTACTTTATTTCAATATCATCTTTACCATTTCGAACGATGCTATGTTTTCATCATTCTTTAAAATTTCTGTCAAATATTTGCCAAATCCGCCATCCCATCTAATCTTTTGATTCTGCGAAGCATAAAACAGTGCTGCTCTATAGGTTCCTTTTTTTCTATGAATTTTTTAAACTCTTCAAATTCTATTTTAGCAGCATCTTTATCAAGCTGTTCTCTCATGCCTTCTTCTACTTTATATAAGTATCTTTCAGAATTTGTTGAAAGCCAATCAAAAGATAGCTGGGCTAATCTTTCTTTTGTTCTTGTTTTGGGATTATAAACATTGCTAAACAGCCTGCTTTCTCCTACTGTCGGATATTTTGAGTTTTCCAAAGCACCTTTCGCTTCTACTATTAGATATTCTCTTGGCTGTGTATTTGTAACAAAAATTAAATCTGGTCCTTTAACACCGTGTTTTGCTTTGTATATACATTTATAGCCTAACTTAGTATAATATTCATATGCAGCTTCAACAGCAATTCTTTCAGCTAAAGCATTTGCACTTTTTAGTCCTGCTTTACTTACATATTCTTTTGCTCTTGCTATGATACTATTAGCATTTTCCAATTTTATATCTTGAGTTATAGAAAATTTGACTTTGCTATTTTTTATAATTGATGCAATTTCATCAAAATTATTGTGCTGAGCAAATTCAGAGACAGCCTTCAAAGGTTTATCATAATCCCCATTTACGACTTTTTTTGCAACATCAAAATTGTCTTGTCCTTTGCATAAAAGAGCAAACACAGGAGATAACAGGAAATTTCCAAAGACATTTTGCCATTCATCAAACTTATGAACAATAAACCTTGCTACAATGCTTATACATTCATCACCAAAGCTAATAAATTTTGTAAGTGTTCTTGCAATATCAGCACAGTCTCCCACACCAGGTATAAAGCCAATTAAATTTGTTAATACTCCTGCAAAATCTAATTTTGCCAAACTTGCTACAGCATCTCTTATATCTGAAAATGGTATAAATCCAGAAGTTATTTGACCAATTAAATATCCGAATGATTTTAGAGTTCTTTCAGCTAAAAGTCCATGTCGAACTAAAATCTCACCTGCATCGCCGCAAGTTGCACCAGCTAAGATGTCTTTGATATGTTCATACCAAGTTTTATCATAAAGATAAGGATCAAGTCCTTTTTCGAATTCTTGTTTGTCAGGATATGAATCACCATCATAATTTTTATGAAGGGGTGAATACCCCATGCTAATTTCATTTCCATCAGTCAAACCATCTTTATCGGTATCTGCAAGATTTATCTTTGTTCCCAGTTCATCTTCTTCCGCATCAGAAAGTCCGTCATTATCGCTGTCCCATTTTTTCGGATCACTTGTTGTTTTGTAATAATACCCGTTTGCTGCACAAACCAATGGTCCAATTTCTAAGCCGTCTAAAATTCCATCTCCATCTGTATCAGAATTTGATGGATCAGAATATACAATTGTTCCAAGACCTGTTCGTGCACCTGAAATTTCAACAGAATCTGGAACACCATCTTCGTCTGTATCAATTGGTTCTGTAACTATTTCAGTTATTCGCTTGAACACCTGTGGTAGTTGAGAAGCAGAAGATACAGGAAAATACATGCCTCCTGTTTGGGTTGCTATATCTCTCAAAAGATTTTCGTCAACGCTGGTTCCTAAACCTATAGTATATATTGTTATACCATTGTTTTTTGCTTCAGTTGTGAGATTATTGTCGTAATATCCTTCACCATCTGTTAAAAGTATAATTACTTTTATTCTATCCTCAGAACTAAGAGAAATTAATTGCTGGTTTGCAATTCTAATGCCTTCTGCAATGTTTGTTCCTCCCCAGCTATCAATCCTGTCAATTGCATTTTTTACGGCTTGAAAATCAGTCGTTAAAGGCTGTAGTAAATAACCAAAATCATCGAAATCGACAACAGCTGCTCTATCCCCTTGTATCAAGGCATCAACAAATGATTTTGCAGCAATTTTTCTATACCCGTTTGGATCATTCCAGCTCATGCTGCCAGATGAATCTAACACGAATACAAGGTCTATATAATTGATTTGTTGATTTATTTCTCTTTCGCCTTTATTTATTGGAACCTCCCAAATTGCTTTCCATGTTGGTATATAAAATAATACAAATGTTGTAAAATGGTTTGTTTTTGCCCATACCACTTTGTTTACAGGATCAACACCTTGTTCGTCAAGTGGAACAAAAGTCATCAAATCTTCATCAAGATAAAACATTTTTACATTTTGAAAATCTTGATTTGGGATTTTGCTTGTATCAATTGGTATAAATACTGTCGCTTCTTTGAAAGGTGCATATACTTCAATATCAACTGGTGTTGAAACTATTCCGTAAATTTCAGAAAATACTTCTTCGTCTTTTAGATTGTTTATTTCAACAAAGGATGAAATGTCCCCTTCTGCAACAATTTCTACTTTTGTTCCAGTCTGATCGTCTTTAAAGGTTTGCTTATATTCCTCAAGTCCGTCAAGTAAACCATCAGCATCACAATCAGGATTATTAGGATTAGTTCCTAATAAGTATTCACTTTTGTCGCTCAGTCCATCTTCATCTGTGTCAAATTTCAAAGGAGAACTTTTAAATGTAAATATTTCAAAATAGTCATCTAAACCATCGTTATCTGTGTCTGGCAAAAGCGGGTCAGTATTGTATTTTTGTTCATCTATATTAGTTAACTTGTCTTCATCAGGATCTTCTTGCCAGTCTGGTATACCATCTTTATCAGTATCAATTGATTTTCCATCTGTAAAGTTAAAAAGTTTTAATATTTCAAAAAAATCAGAAAGATTGTCTCCATCGGTGTCTAATTTATTTGTTTTAAGACCGAACTTTTCTTCTAAAAAATCTGGACATTTATCATTATCTTTGTCCTGAAGCTTTAAAATAGTAATATTAAGTTCATTTAACTGTTCCCATGCTTTTCGATAAAAATGAATAGCTTGTTCATTGTTCTTTTTGCCTTCAAATTCAACACCTTTATTAAACTCTTCAATTGCTTTTAAAAGTTCTTTCTTTTGTTTTTGGGTAAATATACCTTGATTATTTTCACAAACTATTTTTAGATTTTCTGTAACTTTTCTTGTTACTGCAATTAGATTTAGTTTAATTTCTTCTAAAGTTGAATCATAATGTTTTTTAAAATTACTGTGCTTTTGATAAAATTCAAGCTGCCTTACAGCCTTCTCAATGCAATCAAAAAAGTCTGAATTAGTAATTGTCGTGTCGCTATCAAAGTAATTTATGGCTTTTGTTAAATAAATTGATATCTTTTTGACTTTTTCCTCAGGGGATGGTTTTAAGTCATAAAATAATTCAGGGAGAGTAGAAATTTTTTTAATTTGAATTTGTAAAAGTTCACGGGGATTTTGGATTTGAGAAAAGTTTTGTGAGGTTTGAAATACTGATGCATCACTCAATGATAAATTATCTGATTTGACAAAGTAAGGGGAAAAAAAGTTGATAGTAAATAAGAATACAACCAACAAAGAAATAAATTTCTTTAAATACCTCATATAAAACCCTCCATACTACTAAAAATTTGAATAATCTTGTAAATATTCTATAATAATTATAAAAATCTTGTCAATAGCTATATAGTTTTTTGGTAATTCATTAGTGTTAATTAAAAGTTAGTTAGTTTTAGTCTCTTTTAAAAATTATCTTTAGAAATTTTATCTATTTCTTCAACACTATCATCAATATCATTTACATTCTTGTAATAATTTTTTCCATCAGATACCATTTCATCTTGAGGAGTATTGCTTGTTGAATGAATTCTAATTAAATTCCACATATCTGTGCCATCATGTTCTTCTTCCCCTTGATTTGGAAACTTGTCATTGAAAGGTTTGCCCAGCACCTTTTCTTCGATTGGTCTTTGGTCTGTTTGATAATTTTCCTGATTTTCCATATCTTTCTGGCACTCTATACAAAATTCTGTATAAGGGATTGCCAAAAGCCTTTCTATAGGAATCTCTTTTTTGCAGGACATACAGTAGCCAAAGTTTCCCTTTTCAATTTTGGAGAGCGCTTTTTCAATCAGCTCAAGTTTTCTTTTCATGTCAGCTTTCAAGCTCATGTTCTTTTCCGCTTCAAATAGGTCTGATGCAATGTCAGCTGGATGATTGTCATAGTTTGACACCTCATTTGAATAGAGTGAGCTAAAGTTTGCAATCTGATTTTTTTTAGTATTTTTTAAATACTCTTCTACTTCAGATTTTTTCTCTAAAAGCAATTTTTTCAGCATTTCAATTTCAGCTGGCTGCAATATTAATCTCTCCTTTTACTGAAGTTTTTTTAATGCATATAAAACTTTACAAATTTCAATATTTCAGCAATATATCGGCCAATTACAGGAAGGTTATATTTTACGATAGCGTTAAGTACATATAAAAGAAGAGCACCCAAAATAGAAAAGCCAAAAGCTGTTCCAAATCCCCGTGCAGCACCCGATAAGAAGTTTGTAAAAATTATCTTCTTTGGGTTTTTCAAATATTCTATATAGTAGCTAAAATTCATCCTTTCAAGTTTTAAGATAAAATCATTTAACTTTTCTTCAAATTCGTCTCTTGACATCATATCACCTTCTCAATAAATTATTTTGTTGATTTTTGCACATTTTATTTATATAATTTTTTTGAAATGCAAAAGTTTTTAATTCTTGGAGGTAAGAAAAGATGGAAAACAGAGCTGATATAGGGGTCTTTGGCGGTTCTGGTTTTTACTCTTTAGAAGATAATGTTGAAGAGATAGAACTTGAAACACCATACGGAAAACCAAGCGACAAAATCTCTTTGGTTGAGATTGCAGGCAAAAAAGTAGCTTTTCTGCCCCGTCATGGCAAAAAACATCAATATCCTCCTCACTTGATTCCGTACAGAGCAAACATTTGGGCAATGAAGATGCTTGGAGTCAAAAAGATAATTGGACCAACAGCGTCAGGAAGCTTAAAGCCTGAGATAAAACCTGGTGACTTTGTTGTGTGTGACCAGTTTGTTGACAGGACATGGGGAAGGAAAGACACATTCTTTGAAGGACCTGAAGTAAGGCACATATCTGCCGCAAAGCCATACTGTGAATATTTGAGAAAAATTGGAATTGAGTCTGCAAAAGAGCTTGGAATTACTGTGCATGAAAAGGGGACAGTTGTTGTAATACAAGGTCCGAGATTTTCCACAACTGCTGAGAGCAGATGGTTTTCAAGCATGGGCTGGGATGTTATTAACATGACACAGTATCCAGAAGTAATTCTTGCAAAAGAGCTTGGTATCTGTTATGTGAATATATCCCTTATTACAGACTATGACGCAGGACTTGAAGGAAGAGATGATATAAAGCCTGTGACAGAAGAAGAAGTTTACAGAGTCTTTAGAGAAAATAATGACAAAGTAAAAAAGCTTATATACAGAATGATTGAAAAGATTGATGTAGATTATGTTTGCGAGGAGTAAGAAGAAAGATGAAACACTTTGAGTTTGAAAATGATAAGCTAATTGTGCTTGACCAGAGAAAGCTGCCATTTGAAAAAGAGTATTTTGTTTGTAGCACATATCAGGATGTATATGTAGCAATAAAGGATATGATTATAAGAGGAGCACCGCTTATTGGAATTGTTGCTGCATATGGAGTTGTATTGGGTTTTAAGGAGATAATTGAAAAGGATATGGAGTCCACTAAAATTTATGAGGTCATAAACATTCTTGCAAGCTCAAGACCCACTGCTGTGAACCTTTTCTGGGCACTTGAGAGGATGAAAAAGATTTTTGAAGAGGCAAAAAATCTTTCTCAAAGCCAAATTTATAGTTTGCTGCTACAAGAGGCAAGGAAAATAGAAGATGAAGACAAAAGTATCAATAAAAAGATTGGTGAACATGGAAATACACTTATAAAAGAGGGTGCAAATATCCTTACTCACTGTAATGCAGGGGCTTTAGCAACAGGCGGGTATGGAACTGCACTTGGTGTTATCCGTGAAGCTCATTTTACCGGCAAGAATATTCATGTTTATGTAGATGAGACCAGGCCGTATCTTCAGGGGGCAAGGCTCACAGCTTTTGAACTTTCTGAAGATGGTATTCCCAATACAGTTATTTGTGACAACATGGCAGGTTATCTTATGAAGCTTGGAAAAATTGATTGTGTTATAGTAGGGGCTGACAGAATCGCTTTAAATGGAGATACAGCAAACAAGATTGGAACTTACTCTCTTTCTGTTTTGGCAAAGCACCATGGCATTCCTTTTTACATAGCAGCACCAGTATCAACCATTGATTTTAATATAAAATCAGGCTCAGAAATTCCTATTGAAGAGAGAAGCGAAGATGAAATAAGATTTTTCAATGATAAAAAGATTGTTCCGGATGGATCGAAGGTTTTTAATCCTGCATTTGATGTAACACCGGCTGAGAACATTACTGCTATAATTACAGAAAAAGGTGTTATTTTCCCACCGTTTGAGGAGAATATTTCAAAACTTAAAGAAAAGTAGTCTGTCAAAAAACGGGGTATTGTAAGAATTGAGTACCCCGTTTATTTTTTGTAGCTATAAAGAATTAGTACTTAGAATGTCATTGCTTTTTTTCTGCTTAGAATTGCATTTCATCTACATATGTGGTACAATGTTTATAAACTAAGTTTTCTAAAAATTAATACAAAGTAAAATTAAGGGGGATTAAACAAATGCAAAATATATTTCGTAAATTAATGTTAATATTCTCTTTAATTCTCATTGGATCATTGGTATTATTAAGTATTAGTTTAAAAATCTCTCACATTAAGGCTGACACAATCTTAAATAAGCATAAGCCAGAAGACAATAGCTCCGAGAGAATTCATATTATAAAAAACAAAAAGAAATTTATAGCAGATATCATCTCAGTTTTACCCGTTGTTGAAGAAAAGAATATAAACAACTCAACTGTGGACAGCAACATAAGTAAAGTAAAAGCAGAAAGGCAAGTACATTATAAAATTATTAAAGCTGTGCTAAATGAAGCCAATCACAAAAGCATCCTTGGTTTTGCTTCAAACAAAGATATATATTCATTTGTATCCGAAAAAGTCCTAAAAATACTCTTTCCCAAACCTACACAAGATACTTATACCTGTTACTATAAGGTAGAACCTGCTGACCCCAAGCAAACCGTTATTTGGAACAAAAAAGGATATTTTTATTTTGTGTACTGCTTTACAGACTCTTACACCATAAATCCAGCTGACCCTTATGGTGATATTAAAAAAATGGTTCTCTTGGTTGAGAAAATTAAAAACAAATGGATCATAAGCGATTTTTCAAGCAACAATTAAAAATAGTGGCGACTTATAATAGTTGTTTATCAGCTCTAATGTATTCGAATAGTATCATAACTCACCAAATTTCCTCTTACTTTAAACAACTGAAGTACTCTTTTGCTTTTTAGCTTGTAAATTGAACACCCTTTTCCACTTGAAAAGTATCCGCCTTTATCAGTAAAGTATATTCCATTTAAACCAACAACAGGCCAGTAGGTATTTATATTTTTTTGAATTTCGCTAATATATTCTAAACTTCCATTTTTAATATTTAATAGCACTAATTTTGCTCTAAAAGGATCTCTAATATTTGAATAGTCACCAAATTCTTTATATCCAGGACTTCCCTGTGAGAAAATAAATTTATCTTCTGAAAAAGAATTTACAGGCGGAGAGCACAGCCCTGTATTTTTCGTAAACTCTGTTACATTCCCTGTTAATACGTCAGCAACTGAAACCCAAATATATGATGGATCAGCAGGAGTTGAAGTACTGATTGCAATATATCTGCTATCCGTGCTCCATGCAATAGAGTAAATAATTCTATATACATTATTGATTGGTAAATCTCCAAATCTTTCGTAAAGTAACTTCTTCTTAATATTTTTATTTAAATCAATCAAAACCAGCGAGGTAGCAGCATCATTTTCTTTATTATCCATCTCACCACAGGCAATATACTTTCCGTTTGGTGAAAGAACTGGCAAGCAAAATGAACCTCTTGCAACTTGTTTTAGTGAAAAAGTATATATTTTGTTTTTTGGAACATACTCTGATTTCAAAAGATACAGTCTTTTTTCAGTGGCAATAACAAACTCACCTGTTTGTTTATTAGCACTGATATATTTTATCATTTCTGGCATTTGGTTTCGATAAACTTCTTTTTTAGTTTTGTAATCAACTAAAATTAACTCTTTCAAATCCTCACCACAATAAGCTACCTGATTTTTTCCCCATGCAAATAAGCGTACAGGAAAATAATCTAAACCTTTTATTTTATTGCGGCTCATTTTGATTTTGAAAAGCAAATCTTCTTTGCCACTACTGTGCCTGATTTTGCCATAAAATAAAGCAAAAAAGTCACCATTTTCGGTTTTATCAAAACGCTCTACATAGCCTACTTTTTCTGAAATATTTCCTATTAGATGACTTATAATAACAAAACAAATTATTCCTGCTATTATTAAACTTATAGAAACGTTTAAAAATGTTTTTATTTTTACATTTCCTTTTTTCCAAATAGTTAAATTCATAATTTTTCGTCCCCTCGAGATATTACTCTTTGAGGTTAACATGTTTAAACGCAACTACCTTACACTCATAACAGTCATAACCTATATCTTCGTATCTATTTACTATTTCTCCTTTTGCGTTATATAAGATTAAGTCTTTTAGCTTTTTATAACCGTCTACAATAACAATATATCCCTTATCACCTTTTACATTTTCTATTAGTTTTGTCCCATTTTCAAATTCAAATACCATTTTAGTGTAGTTAGTAGGCTTTCGTGCGCCTGTTGATGGTATCCATGTAGAGGTATTTAAGTTACAAAAATAAATGCTTTTTCCTTTATATTTAACTCGATTTACTCCAAATCCCATACTCATTGCTGGATACCCAGCAGATGCATACCATAACGCTTTATTGTTTTCAACCAAACATAACAAATATTGGGGTGAATTATCGGTAGTCATATAAAATAAAAATAGATACCAATTATCATGTTTTTTATATTTAAGTACATTAAAATTCTTATTTTTAACCATATAAAAAGCGTCTGACAATGCTGAAAAAGCTATTTTTTGAGCTTTAGTGTATTCATCTTCTTTTTTTGTAAAATCCTTTCTTGTGCACCCGCTTATATTTAGCATCATTAGTGTGAATAATAAAATATATGGAATAACTTTTTTTATCTTCAATGTATTCGCCTCCCATTTTATAATATCATGTTACTATTCAATACCAAAATCTCTATCTATTTGCTTTTTTATTTGCTCGTAATCAGGTTCTGGTAACTTTTGGTCAGTAGAGAATTCATAATGCATTAAGGCCCATTTGTCATAGATATGCTTTGTAATTTTCCATGTCCCATCCTGCTTTTCTAATTCAAAAATATTATCACCATAAGAAATAAATGATGGATATGCTTCTTTCAGTTTTATCTCTAAGTCAATAACTACCTTGGCTTTGTTGCCATCAAGTTCTATTTCCTTGTAATGAAGTTCATATGGAAAATGTCTATTCTCAACATAACAATATTTTTTTTCGTCTGTATATTTTCTTCTGAATACTAACATTTTTAATGCAACAACTTTATTATGATTCTGTATCTTTGACATATCCAAGTACGGTGTTATATCTATATACTCCATTTGAAGATAAGATTTGTACTGTGTTTCATAAAATCCTTCTATAGTTGATTTGATTGCTTCTATTTCATCGCTATCAAAACTCAAAATATCTTTTGCCCATATTTGAACAAATGCACTTAAGAATATTGTTGTTGATACTAACACTACAACAAACACCTTTGCACCTTTGCTCATTTTCCTTGACTCCAAACTCATAATAAACCTAAATCTCTCAACAATGCTTTCTTTCTTACCTACCAGACCAAATGCCGCGCCTGCTCCACTGCCTATACTCACCAAAAGTGTGTTATAAAGTACCTCTGCATACCTTCTTTTGCCATCCTTCTTAAGCTTTCTTATTACTTCTTCGTCACATGAATATTCACATTCTCTATTTAGCTTTAAAACTGCAAAATATACCAAGGGGTTAAACCAGTGAAGTGCATTTATTAATTTGCTTAGCCATTTAACAAGTATATCTTTTCTCTTGAAGTGTACAAGTTCATGTCTTATGATTAATCTTAAATCTTCTCTTACTATGTCCTTTGTTGGTATTACTAAGATCGGAGTAATTATTCCGATTAACATAGGTGTTTGTATAATATCACTTTCTAATATCTTTATCTTTTTTGGAATTTTTCTTAGATTGCAATACCTTTCAATCATTCTCCTGCAATATTCATTTGAACATTCTCGTGAACTTCTTATAAGTATCATTTTAAACCAAATATACCTTATCAAAAACCATGCAAAAAATACTATAGCACCTACAAGCCAGACATAACCAATAAATTCTACAAATTTTTCAAGGTTAAAATAACTAATATTTTTATAAGGCAGGGCAATTAAAGCCCCACCTTGTGCTGTATTTTCTGTTAGTTGTAAGTTCAATGCATTGTTGTTATTTAATTTTGAGGTCATATGACTGCTGTTGCCTAATATAATACTCTGATTTAGTACTCTACTATCTTTCTTACAAAATTTAATCAATACATTCCATGGAATGGTGAAACAAAAAAGCCCTACCATCCAAATATAATACCTTGCCCTTGCACTCAAATGCTCTTTAAAGATTTTGCTCAAAATAGCAAATATCAAAACAGCTATGCTTCCACCTACTGTCATTACTAAAATCCATTTGAATATAACTTCTATATTCATCTCATCTCTACTCCTCTTTTCTTAATAACTTCTTAATCTCCTCAAGCTCTTCTTTTTTTAGGTTTCCACTTTCAACTAATGCTGCTAATAAATCTTTTACAGAGCCATTAAATAGCTTATTCAATACCCTTGCTGTTTCTATCTTTGCGTATTCCTCTTTGCTAATAGAAGGACTGTAGTAGTAAAGTTTATCTTTTTTCTCTTGCTTTATTGCTTTCTTTTTTACAAGCCTGTCAATCAAGGTGTATATGGTTGACTTTTCCCATTTGATGTCTTTTTCTTTTAACCTTTGCACTATCTCTGGAGCACTGAGGGGCTTTCCTTCTTCCCATAAAACTTTCATAACCTCTAACTCAGCTTCTGACGGCTTTAATAATTCTTTGTTCATTTTCTTCACTCTCCCTTTACAATTGTGATTACATAATATATTTTACAATAGTAAAAAATATTTTGTAAAGAAGGTTTTTTTGAAATGATTTTTATTTCCTTTTTTATAACTGAAAAGTAAAAATAATGAGACTGCCCTTTTGGACAGTCCCTGTTATCTTAATCAATTGCCATTATCAATTTACAATTGTTGGTTATTCACTTTAAAAATAAATACTCACTATATTTTCCGTTAGTATTATCTTTAAAATAACTTCTTATAAATAAATTAGTAGAAGGAGTTTCAGAATAAAGCATGATATAATTGGAATATCCTTTTTGCAGTTTTAAATATGGAATCTTGTAATATTTTAAATCTTTTAATGAAAATATATAAATACCGTCTTTTAAGTAATTGCCGTACCAAGACAAATATCCTCCTGAAACATATGGGTCTGCAAATGTAATCATATTTGAATTTTTCATAGAATACAATTCAGGGTATACTATTATTTTCCATCTAATTGGTGCTTTTGATATATCACATAAAACTATTTGATCTTGAGAACTTATGCCATTTATATGGCGAAGAGCAATAACATAATTTTTATAAATCCTTGGTATTACAAGTTCATTATTTGGAGAGATTCTCGTTTTTTTCTTTTTTTCGATATTATATAAGTATATTTCTCCACTTTCTATCCTCATTGTATGAGTTTCTTCAATATTTGATATACACCAAACTATATTATCACCATAAATAGATGGAGGATATATTAATCTATTTTCTTTTTCAGGTATTTTTTCAATTATAGAATATTTTTTTGTTTTCATATCAAATAATTTTATAACTAAATAGATAATTCCTTTTCTATCCTTTTCGTAGTTTAAGTAAACAACTTTGCCATTGTGAGCAAATATATCTCTCCACATAACACTTGCTTTAGCTTTCATATCATCATTAGCTGAAATACTGTTTCATTACATTTATCAATCAAGCAGATAGTATTGGTATTAATATCATATCCATATAACTTCCAATTGCAACTTAGATATAAATATCCCTTTTTTCTTTCTCCTTCTATCCAATAGAAATATCTTCCATCAAAGTTTTCAGCAATGCTCAGAAAATTTTTTTCAGTAATTTTGTATATCAACTTTGTATAGTTTTTTTTAATGTCTTTAATAAAATATGCATCTTCATTGTTAGAAAGTCCAATAAATCTGTTTGAGTCAATAGCAATAATCAAATTTTCATCTTTATTCTTTTTAAATGTTTTTAAAAGAATATTATTAAAATTACCCTCATTTTTGGGAAAATATTCAAAAAGATTTTTACCATATACTATTCGCGGTAATGGTTGACTATTAATGAATTTAAGAAAAGAAAATAAAATAAAAACAGTTATTAAAATAAATATTTTTTTCGTAGTTTTTGATATATTACACATTTTTACTTCTCCTCGTTTCTGTGATTTTATTTGATCTAATTTAAAATTACCAAACGATACCTCTGTCTTTGCATAATTTGACGAATTCGCTATAATTATCAGTCAATTTACATCCGTTATTGTATTTAGATGAATCTGAATAATAAATTTGATGATTTACTGGATCATAACCAATTAATGCAATATAATGCCAATATTCTTTTTGTCTATCATAACTAGGTAGATGATAGCCACCTGCAACCATATGAATATCTGCGATAACACCATATCCAAATTGAACATCATTAAAAACAATTTTTATTGATAAAACCTTTCTTCACTCCCATTTGATGTCTTTTTTTAACCTCACCTCTAACTCAGCTTCTGATGGCTTTAATAAATCTTTGTTCATTTTCTTCACTCTCCTTTTACAATTGTAGTTACATTTATATTTTACAACAGTAAAAAGTAGTTTGTAAAGATGTTTTTGAAAAGTTTTTTGAAATTTTTGATGCAGATTCATAAGAGAAGTATAATTTTTATTTGGCAATCTACGACGATGCAGGAAAATGAACACTTAATATGTTATAATTAACACATAAAAAAGCTCCCTTTTCTTGGCATTTGTTTTTTATAATTTGTAAGCTATATAGCCAAGACAAGGAAGCTTCTTCTTGACATTGTCAGACTGATGTATTTTAAGATAAAACAATTTCCTCGAACTTACAAAGTGCTTTATACAAAACATCTTCATCGATTTTGTGACCTAAAACATAATCACATACATCTTTTAATAAAACCATTCTTATTGAAGCATTTATATTCTTCTTGTCATACTTCATAATTGAGATAATTTGACTTTTTTCAAATCTTTGAGGAAGCTTTATATTATTCTTCTCTAAAATTCTTATTAAAAAATCTAAGTTTGATAAATCAAAATTAAATAGAATGTTTGAAAGTATCATCTCAGCAACCATTCCAAAAATAACGAATATACCATGAGAAAAATGGTAATTGTAATATGTCTCTAATGCATGACCTACTGTGTGGCCAAAATTCAGAACCTCTCTTAAATGTGATTCTTTTTCGTCATTTTCAACAACTTCGACTTTACAGTTAATAGATTTCTTTATCAACTGCATAGCAAGTATTTTATCTTGAAAAATCTCAAAAACATCATTTTCAAATCTATCTTTCATATCCAATATACTTTTGTCTAAGGTAAAACCATATTTTATTATCTCACCAAAACCAGATAAAATCTCGCTTTTTGGTAATGTTTCCAAAAACTTAGGAGATATTATTATCATTTCAGGCTGGTAAAATGTCCCAATCTGGTTTTTGTAAGATTTATGATTAATACCAGTTTTTCCACCAATGCTACTGTCAACCATTGAAAGAAGAGTTGTTGGAATGTGAATGAGTTTCACACCACGCTTATATGTAGATGCTATAAATCCGACTACATCACCAATAACTCCACCACCAATTGCAACAAACAATGCTCTTCTGTCCACATTTCTATCTAAAAGATAATCAATTGCCTTTAGGTAAGATTCTATTGACTTTGACTCCTCTCCTTCATCAAAAAGGTAGAGGTAAGAGTAGGAAAGACTATCAATAAAATCTTTGTAGAGTCTGTAGACCATCTTGTCGGTAAATATTACAAGATTTGAGCAATTAAAAGATGCAAGATATTCTCCGGTTTTTTCTATACTCTCAATAAAGATAATGGGAATATTTTTTTCTTCCCTTTTTAAACTTAAGTAAATCCTATCTTCCATCCTACCCATCCTTTTTGTAAATTTTATAAAATTAAAAGACAAGCCGGCACTTCTTATAATACCGGCTTTATCTTTTTTATGTTATTTACCCTTTACAACCTCATAGCACCTTGGACATACATTTAAACTTTCTTCATTCTTTCCAACCATTGTATCGAATTTCCAACATCGTTCACACTTTGAACCATCAGCCTTATAAACTTCCACTTTTATCTGGCCGCTATCACTTTCTTCAACCTCAAGCTGAGAAACAATTAATACTTCCTGAATAATGTCTTTGTTTTCTTCTATAAATCTTTTTATATCACCTTTTGCAAAAATTTTCACTTTGCTATCCAATGAACTTCCAATAAGCTTTTCATTTCTTGCAATTTCAAGCTGTTTTGAAACAATGTCTTTTATTTCAATTATTTTATCCCACTTTTCTCTTAATGCTTCATCTCTTAATATATCTTCATTGATACTTGGCCAGCTTGTCAAAAACACTGATTCAGCGTCTTCCTCTTTAAAAATAATATTTTGCCAAATTTCTTCTGCTGTAAAAGACAAAATTGGTGCAATGAGTTTTGTGAGCGCAATTAGTATTTCGTACATGACAGTTTGTGCAGATCTTCTGTCAAGGCTTTCACTTTTTGATGCATAAAGTCTATCTTTGTTTATGTCAAGATACAAATTACTCATGTCAATTACACAGAAGTTATGAACAAGATGATATACCTGATTATAATCATACTCTTCGTAAGCTTTTGTAACCTTTTCAATCAACTTATACAGCCTTTGTAACGCCCACTTGTCAATTTCTTTAAGGTTTTCATATCCTACCTTATCTGTTTTCGGATTAAAATCATAAAGATTTCCAAGCAAGAATCTTGCTGTGTTTCTTATCTTTCTATAAATTTCTGTTAGCTGTTTTATAATATCCTTTGAAATTCTCATATCTGTTGTATAGTCAGCTGAAACGCACCAAAGCCTTAAAATGTCTGCTCCGAACTCATTGATGATATCAAACGGCGATATTACATTTCCTTCTGACTTTGACATTTTCTTCCCTTCGCCGTCAACAACAAACCCATGAGTCAGAACAATTCTATACGGTGCTCTTCCTTTTGTCGCAACAGCTGTCAAAAGCGATGACTGGAACCATCCTCTGTACTGGTCGTTTCCTTCTAAGTACATATCACATGGCCACTCTAAATCTTCTCTGCTCTCTAAAACATAGGCATGAGAAGAACCTGAGTCAAACCACACATCCATAATGTCAGTCTCTTTTTCAAACTCGCTACATCCACAAACAAGACACTTTGTACCTTCTGGCAAGAGTTCTTTGACATCCTTAGAAAACCAAGCATCAGAACCTTCTTTTTCAAATATTTTTGCTATATAATCAATTGTTTCATCAGTTATTAACTCTTTCCTGCAATTTTTGCAATAGAATATTGGAATTGGCACACCCCAGATTCTCTGCCTTGAGATACACCAGTCTTGCCTGTCTGCAATCATATTGTAAATTCTATCTCTTCCCCACTCTGGCACCCACTTGACATCATCTACAGCCTTGAGAGCCTGATCTCTAAAACCTTTGACTGAAGCAAACCACTGCTCGGTCGCTCTGAATATAACAGGATTTTTACATCTCCAGCAGTGAGGATACTGGTGAGTTATCTTTTCAACACCAAGAAGATGACCTGAAGCTTCCAACTCCTTTGCAATCTCCTTGTTTGAATCCTCATAAAAGAGGCCTGCAAACTTGCCAGCTTCTTTTGTCAAATATCCTTTATTGTCAACTGGAACAATTACAGGTATATTATACTTCTGACAAACCTCAAAGTCTTCTTCACCATGACCCGGTGCTGTGTGAACACAACCTGTTCCTGCTTCCAAAGTTACATGTTCACCCAAAATTACTAAAGAAGTTCTATCCAAAAATGGATGTTTACATTTTACATATTCTAAATCCTTGCCTTTAAACCTTGCAATTTCTTTGTACTGCTCAATTTTATTTGTCTTCATTACTCTTTCTACAAGCTCAGATGCCACAACTAATATCTCATTTCCGATATCAATCAAACTATAATCAAAATCAGCATTTAAGGCAATTGCTAAGTTGCCTGGAAGTGTCCATGTTGTGGTTGTCCAAATTACAATGTATACCTTTTTATCTCTTATAGGTAAATTTGAAAACAATCCTTTGTCGTCGATCACTTCAAACTTAACATAAATAGAGTATGTCCTGTCTTCCTGATATTCAATCTCTGCTTCTGCTAATGCAGTTTCACACGACGGACACCAATAAACAGGTTTTAAACCTTTGTAGATGTACCCTTTTTTAGCCATTTCTCCAAATACGCGAATTTGTCTTGCCTCAAATTTTGGGTCTAAAGTCATATAAGGATTTTCCCATTCACCAAACACGCCAAGTCTTTTGAACTGTTGTCTTTGGATGTCAATATAGCTGAGGGCAAACTCTTTACACTTTTTCCTAAACTCTACTGGGTCGATTTCATGCCTGTTTACTCCAAGCTTTTTGATAACCTGCTGCTCGATCGGAAGACCGTGTGTATCCCAGCCAGGAATATAAGGTGTGTAATAGCCATGCAATGATTTGTATTTATTTACTATGTCTTTTAAAACTTTGTTCAAGGCATGTCCTAAATGAATGTCGCCATTTGCATAAGGTGGTCCGTCATGAAGAATAAACTTTTTATTATTTTTATTTTTTTCGAGCATCTTTTTGAAAATATCATTTTCTTGCCAGAACTTTAGAAATTGAGGTTCTCTTTGTGCTAAGTTTGCTCTCATTGGAAAATCGGTTTTTGGTAAGTTCAATGTTTGACTCCAGTCCATCTCGTGTTTCATCCCCCTGCCAAAAATATTAGTCGTTTTGTAGTTCTTTGTCTACCATTTCAAGTGCACTAAGTTCAGTTTGTAGTAAATTCCTGAACTTGTTAAGAAAAAGTTGATACCTTTTTTTAAGCTCCCCATATTCATATGTTATTTGCAAAACTTTGCTATTTGCTTCTTCTATCATCTTTGAAGCCTTCATCTCGGCTTCTTTGATTATTGTCTCAGCTTTTTGATATGCCACCTTTTTAATCTCCTCTGCAGTTGACTGTGCAACAATCAACGTGTTTTGAAGGGTCTCTTCAATTGTCTTATAGTTTTGAATGTTCTCATTCAAAAGTGCAATCTTGTCTTTGAGCTCTAAGTTTTCCTTGTACAAAGCCTCATAATCTTTTAAAACTTGGTCCAAAAACTCTTCTACCTCTTCAACACTGTACCCGCCTATATACACCCTTTTAAAGGTCTTAGATTCAATATCTTGAGGGGTTAACATCAATATTTTACCTCCGCATAAAAATTATGAAAATCTCGAAACTTCTATACTAATTCTTCCCTTTTTCGTAGTGGACAATACCTTTTCGATTTTGAGTCGCCCATGATGACGTACCGAAACCAAATCCCCTTCCTTAACAGCATACGAAGGTTTATCAATGTATACCCAGTTGACTGCTACTTTCATCTGTCTGATTAAATCTGCTGCTTCTTCTCTTGAAATTCCAAAACCGTGGCTTATTACACTGTCAACTCTGAGCGATGCAACTGTATAAACAACTCTTTTACTGTTATTGTTGATAAACCATTTTATATCGATTTGACCATTTTCAACAATACTGCATTTTACTTTCTCATTGCCTATTTTGTCTATATTTGTTACAACATATGTTGCAATTTCATCTTTTACAAACACAAGCGCGCCATTTTCTTTGACCAAAATGTCACCTATTTTGTCTCTTTTGAGTCCGTTTCCAATAAAACTACCCAAAATTTGTCTGTGAGAAAGATTATTCTTAGCTTCAATTAAAATTGTTTGTATTGGATATGTGAGATTTTCTGTATATTCTTCAAAATCTCTGTTAAAAAGGGCCAATATATTTCTTTCGCTGTCTTCATACCCGCCCCAACTTCTGTGTAGAATATGATTTTGATTCTTTAGTAGGACCTCGACTGCATACTTTATTGCAAACGGGGAAAGAAAGTCAGAATATTCAATTCCCCAGCTAAGCTTTTTTATCAAGTTTTTGAGTTTCAGCACTTCATACTTGTTCTCTTCGGGAATATAAGTCATAGCCTGGTGCCCCATTTTTCATATTAATATTATAAGAAGTAGTCGCAAAAGCCATCTTAAAACTTCTAAAAGAATTATAGCAATCATAGGAGAAAAGTCAATAAAACCTATCCGAATGTATCGCAAAGCTACTCTCCTCACAGGGTCAAGGATAGGATTTACAATAGTACCTAATATCCTCCTATATTTGTTGTATGGGTCAACTATCACCCACGATAAAATTGCATCAACTATTATACAAAATTCAACAAACGAAATTGCCTTGTCTGCAAATCCAAATAAAAATCTTATCATAAAACTCCCCCAAAAATTTTTGTCTTGATTACTTCAACCAGGCAAATACACCTTTCGACCTGAACTCTTCTTTGAGCTGTTCATCAACCTCTAAATCAATACTTCTTGGAACAACAACAAATATCTTTTTGCTCACCTTATGAATCTTGGCATCCAGAACATAAACAGCCCCGCTTACAAAATCAATTATTCTTTGTATATGCTCCTCTGCTACTTGTTCTAAATTGAAAACAACTATTTTGTTTTCTCTAAGAGCATCGCAAACCTTAACAACCTCATCAAAGAGTTTGAGATTGTATACTGTAACTTCTGTCTGGTTTGCTTTTCCGATTGTCACTACCTTTGGCGTTTCATGTTTTGGTTTTGCATTTTCATCTTTTGTTTTTGAAATGTCCTGAGGCTTGTCCTCCTCTTCAATTTCAATGCCAATAAGGTTTAAAAATTTTCTTTGAAGGTTATCAAACATGACCAAAAAACCTCCCTTATTATTTTTGTGGTCTTTCCCCAAAGATTTTAGTTCCTATTCTAACCAAGGTGGCACCCTCTTCTATTGCCACCTCAAAGTCACCACTCATACCCATTGACAGCACTTCAATGTTAACATTATTATAATTTAATTTCTTATATTTTTCAAAGATTTCTTTCATCTTTCTAAAGTACACTCTTAATTTCATTTCGTCATCTTCGATTGGAGGTATTGTCATAAAACCCTTGAGAATGACATGTGAACAATTACTGATCTTTTCAATCAAATCATCTACTTTCTCTATACTAACTCCACCCTTTGACTCTTCACCACCTATGTTTATTTCTATAAGTACACTGCATATTTTACTTGCTTTTGCACATCTTTTTTCAAGTTCATCAATTTGCTGAGGGCTGTCAATTGAATGAATGAGACTTACTTTATCATAAATGTATTTAATCTTGTTTGTTTGAAGCCTTCCTATAAAATGCCATTCAAGATAAGGAAGTTCTTGAAACTTTGGCAAGAATTCTTGTACCCTGTTCTCACCAAAAATCTTTAGACCAAACTGGTTTGCAAGCTTTATAGTCTCGACATCTACCCCTTTGGTTGCACCAAGCAGGCTTACCTCATCTGGCTTTCTACCAGCTCTTAAACAAGCCATTTCAATTCTTTCCATTACATCCTCAATATTTTTTTTAAGCGTTTCTTTGTCAACCATAAGTCATCACCCAGTTTATTCAAATATAATTCTTCCAAAATGCCCTCCAGCACCAAATTTAACGGTGTAGTCTTGATTCATAAATCTTACAAGTTTTTGAGCTACATTTTCATCAATGTTATAATTCTTAAAAGTACCATTATTTAGAGATTTAATAAAGTTTATTTCATTTTCAAAAACGTCAATTATTTTTTTGATCGTTTTTTGTCCAAATCCCTGTACAAGTTCAAAAGGGAATGTGTAAAAATAAGGCGGTTTTTCAATAGGATTTTCTGTCCTGCAAAGCCAAGAAATTCTGTCTTCAACACCAATTACAATGTCTCTGCTTTTGCAAAATGGACATAATATTAAATCTTGGCTTTTTAAATTAAATGAACTGTTACATCTATTGCAATACGATTTATGATATTTTCCAAGTTTTGGGTTTATGCCATAGTTTGCCTTTATTCTGTTTTCCTTTAAACTTTTTATAACATCTTTTGCAGAAACATTTTCAACCTCAATTTCGTTAAACTCTCTTGCAATATTTTTTAAAGAATGAGCGTCTGAGTTAGAAAGAAGACTCCTTTTTTGAACATTACAAAGAGCATTTACCATATAAGAGTCTGCAGAAAGACCAAGCTCTATTGAAAAAACCTCTATCTTCTTAAAAACCTCCTCAACTCTTTGTGCTGCTGAATAAAAACCTTTATATGGTGTAAATGCATGTGCAGGCACAGTTAAAAGTCCAAAAGATGATACAATCTTTTCAAATTCGCTAATTTGGCCTCTGAAAACTGGACAGCTAAAATCAATTTGATTAAAGTAGGTTTTAATTATTTTTCTAAAGTCTTTTAACTTTTCATAATCTTCGAAAAAGACAAGACAGTGAAAATCATTTGAACAAAACCTCAATTCAATCTCGGCTGCAGGTATTATCAAAAGCCTTTCAGAATACAGGCTTCCATCTTTCAATTCAAGCTTTCCTTTATCTAATAGCTTATCAGTTTCATCAATTACATCCTTGCATAAAAAATCGACAATACCAATCACATCAAGTCCTTTTTCATCTTTTGCTGTTTTTATAATATTCTCCAGCGTAAGGGTTTTTGAAGAAGGTACCTTTATATACCTTCCATTAGAAAATCCAATGTGGACGTGCAAATCGGCATATACCCTCATTTTATCAAACCTTGCTCCTGCAAATACATGTTTGCAAGAAGAAGTCCTATTATTGTCTTTGCATCCCTAATCTCACCTTTTTTGACCATCAAAATAGCATCATTCATCTTAATTTTTAGTACTTCCACAAACTCATCAGCATCTGTATGAACCTCTCCTTTGAAAAGGCCTGTTGCAAGGTACACATGTATCACTTCGTTTGAAAATCCAGGCGTTGTATAAATCTCGGTAAGTTTTATTAATTCGCTTGCTTTATAACCTGTTTCTTCTTCAAGCTCTCTTTTGGCACATTCGAGTGGATCTTCGTCTTTGTCAAGCTTGCCTGCAGGAAGTTCTATTATTACCTTTTCAATTGGTTTTCGAAACTGTTTTACAAAGATGACATTGTTCTCATCATCGACAGGAACAACTACAGCTGCACCCGAGTGAAGTACAATAGCACGCTGAGAGATATTGCCGTTTGGAAGTAAAACCTTGTCCACTTTTAATGATATAAATGAACCGTCATATATCAATGTAGAGTCTATGGTCTTTTCATAAAAATCCATCTTTATTCTTCATCTCCTTTTAAGTTTTGTCGAAACATATTCAGCTGTAGCAAAAAGTTCTAAAAAGTATTCACAATCTTGCTCATAACTTCTCCCCATTGTGCTCATGATTGATTTATATTTTTCAACTATCATTTTATCTATTTCGTTTACCACAGCTACAGTATGCTTTGCACGGTAATTGTTTAATATCTTATATATTTTTGCGAAAAATATTTTATCCTCAAAATCAAAAATTGGAATTTCTACAGAACAATTGACATAATTTAATATTGTAAGAGAATGATGACTTATGAATCTGTGCCGCTGTCTTTTTTCATTTTTCGATACTCTCACAGGAAACACTACTCTACCGCCAAACCTAACTACATCCTCAATAACATGGACAGCCTTGTAACTACTGAACCCAAACTTTGTCCCTGTTCCCACAATTCCGGGCAGGGGAGAAATTATAGCAACATCACATCCCAAGCTTTGAGAAAAAATGAGAGAATTTATTTCGTTTATACATTCAAATTCACCATTGAATGCTTCCTGGCATGTTATTATGTAGTCTACAAATTTGTTTTCTTTTAAAAATTCTAAGTTATGTGAAAGCTTTGCATTTAACATTCCCCAATCGTTTAATATGACAGAAATCTTTATTCTTTTTACTTTTTCTTTAAGGTAAATACATAGAGGCAAAAGCATGCTATGAAGCTCACATACAATAACAATTATATCATTAAAATTTGGGACTTTATCAAAAAGGTCAGGATTTTTTTCTTCTTCTGTTAGGACAGAAAATTGCAGTGGTGTGTATCTGAGCTTCATTATATGACCTTTTGACAAATTTTTAAAAGCCTCAAAAGGCAAAATATAATCATATCCGCCAGTCCCAAGCTGAAGCATTCTTGCTGTTGTGTTTACTAAAACCTCTTGTCCCTCTTTTACCTCGTGATTTATATCTAAAAAGTTTATAGCTATACCTACATCACCGTCTTGATATTTTACTTCAACATACTGGCAAACCCCTGTGTTATTTATCTTTCTTGTCACAATCCCTTTTTTTATTTCAAACACTTTGTCTTATTGCTCCCCTTTTATCATACTTCTTGCAATTCTATCACAAAGATTATTAAGCTCATTGTCAGCATGGCCCTTTACTTTCTCAAAAGTTACTTTGTGAATTTTCATAAGCTCTACAAGTTCATTCCACAAATCAATGTTTTTGACCTCTTCCTTTTCAGATGTCTTCCATCCATTTTTCTGCCATTTTTCTATCCAATTTTGATTGATAGCATTTACAATATAAGCAGAATCTGAATAGATTACCACTTTGCATGGTTCCTTCAATGCCTTTAGAGCTTCCACAACCGCTTTGAGCTCCATTCTGTTATTTGTTGTATATTTTTCAAAGCCTTTTAACACCTTCTTGATTCCTTTGTATATGAGAATAGCACACCATCCGCCTGGTCCAGGATTTCCGCTGCAAGCACCATCGGTGTAAATTGTAACTTCTTTCATCACTTTTTACACCTACAATATATTTTTGGCTCTTTCATATGCCTTGAGTATCCCATCTATTATTGCTCCTTTTACTGCTCTTCTTTCAAACTCCACAAGCCCTTCAATTGTTGTACCTCCAGGAGATGTTACCATATCCTTTATCTGTTGTGTAGTTAACATATTATTTTTCATGTTAACAACAGTACCTTCAAACAATGTTAAGACCAAGTTTAAACTTTCTTGTCTTGAAAATCCGAGTTTGACTGCTGCATCTACGCAGCTTTCAATAAAGTGTGCAACAAATGCTGGACCACTTCCAAATAAAGCTGTTATTGCATCCATATGTTTTTCATCAGTAGCTATAACCTCACCCATATTTTTGAAAAGGTAGAATATTTTTTCTTTTTCATCAGCTGATACCTTTTCAGAAAAACATATTCCCATAACGCCTCTCTGTACACTTATATTTACATTCGGCATTACTCGCACTATCTTTTTGTCCCCTACAACATCTTTTATTTTTGAAATTGAAATTCCTGCTGCAATAGAAACTATTATTTTTTCAGAAATGCAATCTTTTATTTTCTCAAGCACATCAACGATGTCTTTTGGCTTTACAGCAATTATGATTATGCTACTGCTTTCTGCAGTCTCAATTTCACTATTCATCTTGGTGGCACCATAAGCTTGGGAAAACCTATTAGCCTTGTCAAGGTCTATGTCATAGCAAAAAAGATGAGCTTCAATAGATTGTTTTATTGAATGTGCGATTGAACTTGCCATGTTTCCGCAGCCAATTATTCCTATCTTCATTTTCTTTTCACCTCAAGTATAAATTCCTTTATTGTTGAAACCTTCAAAATACCGAATACAAATGTACACATAAAATACACACATACACAACAAGTTATCATAACTACACCTTCGATAAAGACAGAGGATTTGAGAATGTTAAGTATTGCTCTGCCTACAATAACCATTATAACACTTGAAAGGACAATATAAAACATCTTTAGCATATTAAAATGGGCAAAACCAAAGGATTTTAACTTATCTAAGTTTATCACAAACACCACAAAGTAACACATGATATTAGCTAAGACAAGCCCTGATATGTTTAGATTGTATATTACAATAAACACAAACATGCATATAATCTTTATAATCAAACCCGTCAGGATACTTTTTACAGGTGCTACAAAATGTCCAGTTGCTTGCAGCACCGACGTTGTAAACTGAACAAGAGAGATTAAGATGGTAAGAAAAGCAGAGATTTTTAGCACGCTATCCCCTGTTGCAGCGTTGAAAAATACAATTTTGAATATGGTATCAGAGAAAAAATAAAACGCTGCACAACAAGGTAGTGTCACAAGAATGATGTACTCAAAAGCAGTGCAAATGAGCTCTGTTTTTTCTTTTTGCTGTTTTGCAGCCACAACATATGAAACTATGCTCACAGCCATTGACACACTGAATGTAAGTGGCACATGTATGAGAGTCATTGCCTTTCCTGAAAATATTCCAAACAGCTGTGAGATTATTCTATCCTGATACCCTCTTATATGCATGAAATATGGAAAAAGCAAAGAGTCAACAATTGATATTACTGACATCAAAAACGACGACAGTGAAAAATAAATAGTAAGCAAAAGAATATTTTTAGATTCTAAGATTATATCACGGTATACTTCTTTATTTTCGGCATTGTTTTTGGTATTATTTATAATCTTATCTTTTTGCAAAGCAAAAACAAGATAGATTAAAGAAAATAAAGCTCCCATACTGCTTCCTGCAAGTGCCCCTGCAACCGAAAAGTGCACCCCTTTTTTTAAGAGCAAAATGCATATCAAAAGGCCAAAGCAAACTCGTCCTATCGACTCTATTATTTGCGAGATTGAAACAATAGTCATCTTTTTGACACCGTTAAAATACCCTCTGTATGATGATTGTACAGAGACAAGAAAAAGTGCAGGTGCTAACGACAAGTATGGAATATAAGCCTCTTGTGGCCACTTGAAGATTTCTATAATCTTTTTGGATAAAAACACATATGCAAGTGAAAATATAAAAGAAATAGCTGTTATAACAATCAAACTTGTGTAAAATGTGAGTTTACAAGCCCTGTAATCTTTTTCTGCATGAGAGGAGGAAATCTGTTTTGATACTGCGAGTGAAAAACCTGTCATTGTAAAAGTCAAAACGGTAGTATAAATGGGATAAGGCAGCTGATACAACCCTATCCCATAATCGCCAACAATATTTATAAGAGGAAGTTTTAAAAATACACCAACAAACTTTGCAAAAAGTGACCCCACTGTTAAGATGATTGCTGAATATATTAATCCTTTTTTCATAAACTTAAGCTTTCACATCAAATTGTTGTTCCATATTAAAAGTGTATGTAAATTATCCTGTTTTAAATCCTCGTTTATTTTGCTTGGGAAGACTTCTTTATCTTGAGTCTTAACTTGTCGCTTATCATGGCTATAAATTCAGCGTTAGTAGGCTTTCCTTTATCCTGTGACGTGGAATACCCGAAATATTTATAAAGTGTTTCTGCCTTGCCCCTTGTTGCTGAAATCTCTATTGCATGTCTTATTGCTCTTTCCACTCTGGTTGGTGTGGTGTTGTATTTCTCTGCAATCATAGGGTACAAAACCTTTGTGATACCATTTAAAAGGTCTGCATCCATAGTGGCTAAGACAATTGCATCTCTCAAAAATTGATACCCTCTCACATGTGCAGGAATTCCAACCTCTTTTAGAATTTCTGTGACCTCGGCTTCTAAGTCTAATTCGCTTACAGGTTTTTTCTCAGCAGGTTTTGAAAAATTTATCTCTGCAGTCTCTGACTTTGAAGATGTACTGATTAAAAGTTGTCTCACTCTTTCTATCATAATATTCAAATCAAAAGGTTTAACAAAGTAGTAAAGAGCTCCCATATTAATTGCTTTTTGCGAAATATTTTCCTGACCAACTGCAGAAATGACAATTATGTTTGGGCGTTTTTCCACACTTGAAAGATTTTCTATTACACCAATTCCATCAAGGTACGGCATTATGATATCCAGCATCAAAAGGTCCGGTTTCTTTTCTTCAACAACTTTTAAGGTTTCAATACCATCGTAAGAATTACCAACCACAAAAAAATCTGGCTGGGAATTGAAAACTTCTGTTAAAAGCATGTTAAATTGTCTGTTATCATCTGCAATCACTACTTTTAACTTTTCCATATATCTCCCTCATTTTGATGTGTTATATACATAAAAATTCAACAGCTAACCGAAACTTCCTTTTAGTATTTTTAAATAAATTTATTTGATATATTTTGTGATATTTAGCATATTATCAATAAAAACACCGTATCCTCTTTCTGGTTCTTGCAAAAAAACATGAGTAATAGCTCCGACAAGTTTGTTATCCTGAATAATTGGAGAGCCACTCATTCCTTGAACAATTCCAGATGTGAGCTGAAGAAGTCTTTTATCAGTAATCCTTATAACAAATGCTTTTGTCGAATTTCTATAAAGAGGCAAAATTCTTTCTATTTTTATTTCAAACTTTTCAATATTCCCTGAAACCTCACTAAAAATATATGCACTACCTACGTGAATATCCTGAAGTCGGGCAATCTCCATACTTTGAAGGCTATCCCAAAAACCACTTTGAATTATTTTACCATAAATCCCGTATGGAGTATTAATAATCACATCTCCAACTACACAGTTTTCATTGATTTTGCCAACAACTTCGCCAATCTCACTTTTATCGTTTTTTCTTATATCAACTATTTCGGCTGAATAAATTTGTCCCTCTTTCACATCCAGAAGAATACCTGTGTCTATGTCTGATATACCATGACCAAGAGCACCAAAAACCTTTCTTTCGGTATCTACAAATGTAACTGTTCCAATGCCACTTGTACCATCCCTGACCCACAGTCCTATTTTGTATACACCTTCGTTACTTAGAAGTGGTTTTACTTTGAACTGTTTATAGGTTTGTCCTCTTTTGATTACAAAAACTAAGGACTTGCCACCTGATGAGTTTATGATTTTAAAAAGCTGATTGCAGTCTTTTACCTTCAGCCCATTTACATATACAATCTTATCACCTATTTGGATACCTGCTTCTTTTGCAGGAACTCGTGAAGTTGAATTACTACCATTACTTACGTAAGAATATCCTATAACAAGTATTCCATCTGTCATAAGCTTGATTCCTATAAATTTCCCAGAAACCCAGACCTTGTTTGATTCAAGAATAGAGATTCTTACCTTTTTGAGCGGTATTGTACCAATTTTTAGCTCGCATAAAACTGAAGAATTCTTCTTTGGGATATAAATCTTATTTGTTCTGTAAAGAAATTTTATTTGTGTTCTGGTTTGAACATTTGAAGGACTTAGATTAACATTAACAAAAATAGGAGTTTTAATAGTAATAGCTTTGTCTGAGCTGTAACAAGTAAGACAATCAGGAGTAATGTAAAGATAGATGACAAAAAAGGTGGTAATTAAAATATAGAAAAGAAAAAGTCCACCCGCCAGTTTTTTCAATTGTTTAACACCTGTCAATTTAAAATTTCTAATAAATTATCCTCTCCACTACCCTCTTAAAATATTCTTGAATACTTCAAATAAACTGAGATTTTAACTGCTTTGCATGAAGAAGAGAACTTTCTGTAACATTTTCTCCAGAAAACATTCTGGCAATCTCTCTTAACTGTTCATTCCCTTCAAGCTTTTTGATATTTGAGATTGTAAAATTATCTTTAACTTCTTTATATACGTAATAATGTGTATCTGCGGCAGCAGCAACCTGGGGCAAATGCGTAATACATATAATTTGGTGTTTCTTTGATAGTTCTTTTAAAAGTTTTGCAAGTCTGTTGGCAACAACTCCACTCAGTCCGCTATCTATCTCATCAAAGATAATCAGCTCTATATCGTCTTTTTCTGCCACAATAGATTTTATTGCAAGCATTATTCTTGAAAGTTCCCCGCCTGAAGCAATTGTAGAAAGTGGCTTTAGCTGCTGACCAACGTTTGTTGATATCAAAAATTCTACTTCGTCAATTCCTTCTTCGTAAAGCTCTCTTTCAAGAAAATTAATATAAAAACTTACATTCTTCATTTCAAGTTGGGAAAGTATCTCTAATACCTTTTTTTCAAACTCCTCAGATTTTCTCCGCCTGATATTCGACATCTTCTTAGAAATTTCCTCAAGTCTTTCTTTAGTTTTGCTCAAATACTCTTTTAGTTCAAAAGCTTGTTCGCTACTACTCCTAATTTTTTCCCTCTCTTCTAATAAATTTTTTCTGTACTCCAGTATCTTTTCGATTGTGCTTCCATATTTCTTCTTTAATCTGTTTATTTTATCAAGTCTGTCCACTATTTGTTCTATCTCATCTTTATTCACTTCGTAGCTCTGGCTTTTTTTGGATATAGAAAATGAGATGTCTTCTATTTCATAATACACGTTGTTCAGTCTTTCAGATATTGCCTCAAATTCCTTGTCAAACCTTGAATTTTCGTTAGCAAGTCTGATACACATCTCAAGAGAGTCTATAATTGTATTATTGATAGTATCAAGCATTTTTTCACTGTTGTGCTTGAGTTTCCAGCTGTTTTGGATAATCTCTTTTCTTTTTTCAAGCTCTATATCCTCACCTATTTGGGGTTTTACGCTTTCAATCTCATTTATTTGGTAGTTTAGTAAATCAAGTTGTCTTTCCCGCTCTTCTTCTTTTGTTATTATCTGTTCATAAAGCCTTTTTTTCTCTTGGTAATCATGGTACAAATCCTTATATTCAGCTTTTAACTCTTCAAGTTCTCTCCCACAGAACCTATCTATGTACAAAAGTTGAATCCTTTTATCGTTTAAAAGATGAGTCTCATTCTGACCATGAATTTCAAATATATGCTTAGTTATTTCTCTTAATGTTGAGAGTAATACAAACTGATTGTTAACCCTGCAGATGTTTTTGCCACTGCTGTACACTTCACGGCTAACAATCAAATAATTGTCTTCAAGAGAAATTCCCATCTGAGTCAATCTCTCAATAGTACTCTTTTTTTCGATTTCAAAAACTGCAGATACGCAGGCCTTTGTACATCCTGTTCTTATAATTTCTTTTTTGAATTTTGTTCCCAAAAGCAAAGATAAAGAATCAATGATAATAGATTTACCTGCACCAGTTTCACCTGTTAGTATAGTCAGACCTTTGTCAAATTCAATGTCAAGTCTATCAATTATAGCAATATTTTCGATTAATAATCTTTTTAACATGATATCTACTCACCTTGGCTTATTATAGCTTTTATCCTCTCAACTATCTTATCAGCTGCTGCACTGCCTTTAGTTGCTATGAAAATGGTATCATCACCTGCAATTGTTCCCACAACCTCAGGCCAACTCAACGAATCAATGGCAGCAGCAGCACCCTGTGCAGCACCTGTAATTGTCTTTATAATAACCAAGTTATCAGCAGTGTCATATTTGACTATTGACTCAGAAAAGACCTTGATAAGTTTTTCGGTAATATTTGCTTCTGGACCTGATAAAACTGCATATTTGTACTTTCCTGTTTCAGTCAAAACTTTGGTAAGTCTTAGCTCTTTTATATCTCTTGAGACCGTAGCCTGTGTCACATCATATCCAAGTGCCTTGAGTCTTTCAACAAGCTCTTCCTGTGTTTCTATATCTTCATTTTGAATTATTTCTAAAATCTTCTGTTGTCTCTCAGATTTCATAGCAAAATTTCACCTCTATCCTTCTATATTACTCTTTTATTTTTTCTCTAAGAATTTCATAAAAGTTCCTTTGCTTAAGCCTTATAAGTTTTAAATTGTGTTGAGAAATCTTACATTCAACAAATTCTTCTGGCGCAAGCTCATCTACAAATCTGCCATCTACTACTACCTGAACATTTTCAGAAGATGAATTTTCCACTTTTATAGTTCTTGCGCTGCCAAGTACAAGACTTCTTGAACTCAAAGAATGAGGACAAATAGGGGTGACTAAAATCACCCCCAGCTGTGGCTCAACTATAGGTCCACCTGCCGAAAGTGAATATGCAGTCGACCCAGTAGCTGTTGCAACTATAATACCGTCACTTCTATACTCCTGGGCAAACACACCGTCAATATAAAGACACAGGTCCACTATGTTAAAAGTATTTCTGACAATACAAACATCGTTCAAAGCAAAGAAAACCTTCTCTTTTACCTTTGCTTCAACAATGTGTCTCTCTTCAATAAAATACTCTTTTTTTAACAGATTGAAAATTGCCTTTTCAATATCATCTCCTACCTCTTCAGTAAGATACCCCAGCCTTCCACAGTTAATGGCAAGAACTGGTGTTGCTTCTTTCGAGGCCTTTTCAACCACATTCAGAAGTGTGCCATCTCCTCCTATTGTGATAAGGAGGTCAAAATTTTTGGTTTTTTTGTTCTCTTCATTTACCAGTAGCCAATTAACGCCGTTCTGGTTAAAAATGGATACAATATTTTTTAAGATCTCACTGCTGCGTTCTTTTTGAAAATTTACAAAAATTCCAACTTCCATTTGCAAAACCATACTCCTTTATTATTGCCCAAACAAATTGTTTATTTAACCAGCTGGCCAGGAAAATTTTCTGCCGCCAAGTAAGTGAAAATGCAAATGGTCAATAGTCTGGCCACCATCAGCTCCACAGTTTACCACAATTCTATATCCTTTTTCATCAATTTCAAACTTTTTTGCCAATTCTTTTGCTACAACAAATACATGACCTATAAGTTCTTTGTGGTGCTGCTGTACATCATTTAAATTTTCTATATGTGTCTTAGGAACAATAAGGATGTGCACGGGTGCAGTGGGATTTATGTCTTTAAAAGCACAAATAAGCTCGTCTTCATACACAATCTCAGATTGAATTTCTTTATTTAGGATTTTACAAAAGATACATTCACTCATTTTTGAGCACTCCCCTTTAATATATCTTTCAAAATATTCTCAGCTGTCTGTAATGCCATATCTATCTTCGATATATCATTTCCACCGCCTTGGGCAAAATCTGGTCTTCCACCGCCTTTTCCACCAAGTACTGAGCATATTTCTTTTACCACTTTTCCACAATCAACTCCCTTTTTAACTGCCTCTTTTGAACATGACATGAGTACAGTGACCTTACTACTCTGCTCTAAGATATTGAGCACAATTGCTTTTGAATCTCTTTCTTTAATCTTGTCAGTAAGAAGTTTTACATAATCCATATCGTCAGTCTTTTTTCTGTTTACAATCAACTTGAACTCACCATAATCAACCGCTTTACCAAAAAGGGATGAAAGTTCATTTTCAACAACCAAAAGTTTATATTTCTCTATCTCGACTTCAAGGTTCTTTATTTTGTTCTCAAGCTGTTCTATCTTCGATATTATCTCAGAATCAGTGCTGGCTTTCACTTTGCTTCTTAACTGTTTTAACGTCTGCTGAGTATTTAGAATAAACCCATAGACCTTGTTTCCAGTAATTGCCTCAATTCTTCTAACCCCTGCAGCTACACTCGACTCAGATATTATCTTAAACATTCCTATCTGACCCGTGTTATCCACATGTGTTCCACCGCACAGTTCCATACTAAAATCGCCTATTTTTATAACCCTTACCACATTTGAATACTTCTCGTCAAACAAAGCAGTTGCACCCATCCTCAAAGCACTGTCCAAATCTGTTACAATCTTTTCAACAGGGATAGCCTGTTGAATAATGTTATTGATCATCTTTTCAATTTCAATTAGCTGCTCCTCGGACAGTGGCTCATAATGAGCAAAGTCAAATCTGAGTCTGTCAGGGGTAACCTGTGAACCACTTTGTTGTGCGTGTTGTCCCAATATTTTCCTTAGTGCACTGTGCAAAAGATGTGTTGCTGTATGATTCTTCATCGTAGCAAGTCTTAGCTCTTCGTCTACTTTAGCAACCACACTTGACAAAACAGTTATCTCACCTTTTAAAACTTTTACCTTATGAAGAATTGTTCCCCTTGGTCCTTTCTTGACATCTAAAACCTCTGCTAAAACTCCTTCACCTTCTAAAATGCCCTTATCTGCAACTTGTCCACCACTTTCTGCATAAAAAGGAGTTTTGTCTAAGATAACAAAACACACATCTTCCTCTTTTGCATATGCTGTTTCTTCATTGTCCAGAAAAATCTTTAGTATCTTTGCCTCTTGTTTTAAAGTATCATAACCAACAAAAATTGTTTCAATATCCTCATCAATGACAATGTTTATATCCTTCCACCCAGCATTTTCAAGTTCTTTTTGAGCAGCTCTTGCCCTTTCCTTTTGCTGCTGCATAAGTTCATCAAATCTCTCTTGGTCAATAATAATCCCCTTTTCTGCAGCTATCTCTTTTGTGAGGTCAAGAGGAAATCCGTAAGTGTCGTACATCTTAAATGCAATTTCACCATTTAAAACTGTTTCCTTGTTCTTTTTAAGCTTCTCAATCTCACTCTCAAGTATCTCAAGCCCAACATCAATTGTCTGATTGAACCTGCTCTCCTCGTTATAGAGCACTTTCTTTATATACTCAGCTTTTTGAACAAGTTCCGGATACGGATTTTTGTAAGACTCTACAACCGTGTCTACAATGAGGTGCAGGAACGCTTCTTTTTTATCAAGCATCCTACCGTGTCGTGCAGCACGCCTTATAAGCCTTCTCAAAACATACCCTCTTCCTTCGTTTGAAGGCAAAATACCATCACCAATCATGAACACTGTGCCGCGAATATGGTCTGTGATGACACGAACCGATACATCTTTTTCTGCATCTTTTCCGTAGTCATAGCCTGTGACTTCACATACCTTGTCACGAATAGCCTTCACTATATCAATGTCAAAAAGAGAGTCAACCTCTTGCATAATTGCTGCAATTCTCTCAAGCCCCATACCTGTGTCAATATTTGGATTTTTTAACCTGTGGTATACACCATTTTCATCCTTATCAAACTGAGTAAAAACAAGATTCCAGAACTCAACAAATCTGTCACAATCACATCCGATACCGCAAGTGGGCCTGCCACAACCCTTTTCCTCGCCTCTATCAAAGTATATCTCAGAACATGGTCCGCAAGGTCCTGTTCCTATTTCCCAGAAGTTATCCTCTTTACCCATTCTTTTGATTCTATCTGGCTCTAAGCCTACCTCTTTGTGCCAAATTTCAAAAGCCTCATCGTCTTCCTCATATATTGTAACCCATAACCTCTCTCTTGGAAGTTTTAAAACCTCTGTAACAAACTCCCACGCCCAGATAATAGCTTCTCTCTTGAAATAATCACCAAACGAAAAATTACCCAGCATTTCAAAGAAAGTAGCATGTCTTGCAGTTTTACCTACTCTATCGATATCTGGTGTTCTTATGCATTTTTGGCATGTGGTAATCCTTCGGCGAGGAGGTTCTTCAATTCCCAAAAAATATGGTTTTAATGGTGCCATTCCAGCGTTTATCAGAAGAAGACTTTTGTCGTTTTTGGGAATAAGTGAAAAACTTGGTAGCCTCAAATGTCCTTTTGATTCAAAAAACTGGAGAAACTTTTCTCTTATCTCGTCTGTAGACATGTACATCTTTCAATCAGCCTTTCCTTTTGATATTTTTTAGAAGGTAGTTTTTATAATTTTTCAATACAATCAAAATTTTATTAAAGCCAAATTACAAAGTCAACAATATTCACTCAATCTTCTCAGATTTTATCCTTTTCATGATATTAATAAATATAATTTTTATTACTGCAGCAATAGGAATGGCAAAGAACATTGCAACAAACCCAAATATTTTGTTTGCTAAGATTATAACTATAATTATGGTAAGAGGATGAAGCCCGACTTTTGAACCAATAACTCGTGGGGATATGATAAAACTGTCAACTTGCTGAAGTAGGACTAAAAAAATCACAACCAATATAGCCTTTATGTAGGAGTCAGAAAGTGCTATTATCACTGCTGGAATACTGCTAAATATTGGTCCAAAATAGGGAATCAAATTGCCAATACCAGTTATTACACCCAAAAGAGCTGCATATCTTACAGAAAGCAGAGAAAATCCTACAAAGCTGAGCAGTCCAACTATAAAGGCATCAAGAAGCTGCCCTCGAATATACTGATGAAGAACCCTATTTATATCAACAAAGATATAAAGTCCTTCTTTTCTGTATTTCTCGGGTAATAACCATTTTATCCACATGACTAACCTTTTCCAATCCCTCAGGATATAAAAAGATATAATAGGAATAAGAAGATAATACAAAATGTTAGAGGAAATACTCTTTACAATGTTTAAAAATATTGATAATGTTTGTTTGGAAATTCCTTCGATATTGATTGAATTAGCGTTTAGTATTTCTTTAATATCAATGTTTAGTTTATTCAAAAGTTTAGAATCAATCTCAAAAAACCATTTTTGAATTAGTATTATATAATCAGGAATGTTTTGGATAAGCTGCTTAGTTTCGCTAACAAATAAAGGAATAAAATATACAAATACCATAATGGTGATACCAAAGATTATTGCAAACGAAATCAGGATTGAGATATCTCTTGACCGAATCTTTGTTTCTAAAAAATCTACGCAAGGTTTTAAGAGATATGACAAAAATAGTGCAATCAAAAATGGAATCAGAATCGGCCAAAATGCCTTCATATTCGCAAAAAAATAAATAACGATTGCAATTAGAGCTATGAACAATATATCTGTAAAATATCTTTTGACCAATTTTATTATATGCACTTTTTAACACCTCAAATAGAATTATTCTTATCCCTTAAAATATTAAAAAAGTAGGGAAGAAAACCTTCCCTATCGCAAAAGCTTATTTAGCATAGCCATCAGCTTTTTAGTAATCATTCTTTTTAAAAGTTTATTTTTCATTCTCCTTGGAGATGCCTGGGACAGCATGGCAGATATAATCCCGCCTACTATGCTTCCTATCAATACATGTTTTGCAGAAATTCTTTTCAAGATTTCACACCTCAGCTTAATATTTTATTTTCTCTTAATATTATTTCCTCAGGGCTCAATATTATTTTTTTATTTTTTATATAACTCCAAATACTCTCTGAAACCTGATATTCTACAATTTTAAAGTTCTCTGCATTAAATATAATGTCAATTACAATCCCTATCAAAAACCCATTTTCGTCTATTACTTCTTTCAAAAAAATTTCTTGTGCTCTTAAAAATGGAAAGCTGTCAATGGAAGTATGAATGCTGCGGACAATCATAAGTTGATTGTTTATAGACTCAATGTCCTCTGTCGGCACATATGCGCACGATGGTATTTTAAATGAGTTTTTGACTCGTACTTTAAACCCAATCACCTTGTCATCTCTGAGTAACATGTCTTCTACTTTTCCTGTTATCTTGTTATCCAAATTAAGGACGGGTTTGTTTTTCAAGATAGAAAATGAAATCCTCATAGGCTCTTAAAAGATCAAATTTTATTGTTCTAACTTTATATTCTTCACAAAATCAGCGAGTGTTATCACAAAGTCTTCATTATGCTCAGTATCTATGTTTTCTTCTTCGTGCAAATCTTTTAAAGACAACGCAATCCTTCGCTTTTCTTCATCAATCTCTATAACCTTTGCTCTCAAGCTATCTCCAACTTTATACAGGTTATGTGGTCTTTGGTTGTATCCAAGTGGAATATTTGAAATGTGAACAAAACCATCAACATCATGTTCTGTAATCCACACAACAAGTCCAAAAGGTAACACCTTTGTCACTTCACAGTCAACAAGCATTCCCAAATACAAGTTTTTAATCTTTTTTATCCACTCATCATCTTGAGTCTTTTTTATGCTAAGATAAATCTGTTTTTTATTCTTGTCTATATCAAGAATCTTCACCTTGACTTTTTCGCCAAGTTCAAATAATTTTTTAAATTCTGCACCTTTTTTCAAATATCCAACTTCACTTACAGGTACAAAACCTCGTAGTTTCTCAAAATTTACCACAATGCCTTTTTCTCTTATCTCAACTACAGTGCCCTCGTATTCTCTGGAAAAATCTAAAGAATTAATCTGTTTAATAAATCTCTCCTCTTCTCTTTGTTTTAACAAAGATTTTCGACTTCCAAAAGCGATCTTTTTTTCTTTGCTGACATCTGTGATTTCTATTTCAAATATCTTTCCTATATCAGAAATTTGAACATCTTCACCCCACTGAGAAATTGGCACATAAACATTTGTACCTCTAAAATCACAAACAATGCTTTTTTCTTTAATTGACTTAACAACTACTCTTACAGTTTCTTTATTTTCATATTTTGAAAGCAGCTCTTCAAACCCGTGGAGTACATCTGCCCGATACTTTGATAAAACCACATTTCCTTCTTCATCTGACTCTTTTATCACTACTGCTTCGATTACCTCACCTATCTTAAATAGATCCTTCAAATTTACATTTCCATTCTTGATAACCTCGTCTTTGTAAATTATACCCTCTGCCTTGTAACCAATATCAACAAGTAGATAATCTTCCTCAACTTTTATTATCCTGCCTTTTACAACTTCACCTCTTTGCACTGTCAAAAAGCTTCTATCAATAAGTCTCTCAAAATCTTTCAGATTCATCTCATTAAACTTTTCTTCCAGATGTTTTACCACCTCTTCAATCTGTTCAGGAGAAGTGGAAGCACCTGCTGTCACCCCAATGCTTTTTATATAGCTATCTAATTTTATTGAATCTAAATCTTCAACTTTTTCAATAAAAAATGTGGGTTTTATCTCCTTCAGAAGCTGATACAATTTGTTGGTATTAGAACTTTTCTTATCACCGACCACCAACATTATGTCCACATGCTTTGCAAGCTCTTGTGCTTCCTTTTGCCTGTTTATTGTTGCTTTGCATATGGTATCGAACACTTTATAATTTGTATGAGACTCTAAAAATTCTCTTATTTCACTCCATTTTTTGCCGTCAAACGTGGTCTGACAGACAACTGCAGCTTTGCCTTCAATTTGATTAATCGCTTCTTTTACTTTTTCAATACCATCTACCACAAAACATTTTCTATTATTTCCAACATGCCCAACAATTCCTTTTACTTCAGGATGGCTCATATCACCAACAACAATTATGTCATACCCGTTTTCTGAGTGTTCCTTCACTATTTCGTGAATCTTTTTGACATATGGGCATGTAAAATCATAAACTTTCTCTGCTCTTTTCTCAATCTCGGCATACTCCTCCATTGAAACACCGTGAGAACGAATAAAAATTATATCTTCTTTCCCAATTTGCTCAATATCCTCTACAACTTTTACACCTAAATCTTTCAATTTATCTATAACATAGCTATTATGTATTAACATACCATACACCTTTATAGATTTTCCCTTATTTGCTTTTGCCCACGCCAAAACGCCTTCTACTGCCCTTTGAACACCAAAACAAAATCCAGCACTTTGCGCAACCTTAATAATCATTTTTTTTACTTCCCCTCTTCTGTTATTTCAGGATAAGTTCTTTAATTTCATTCATAATTTTATCCACAATCTCTTGATTATCCATAGTACTATTTCTAAATTCCATCGGCTTTCCGATTCTCACTCTTACCCTACAAAAAGGAACTATCTTACCAGAAATGCCAACTGGTAAAACTTTTGCGCCTGTTGCTTTAATTACAGTTGCAACTCCTTTTTCACCTTTTAAAATAATTTCTTTTGTCCTATTTCTCTTTCCCTCCGGGAAAATACCCAAAATATTGCCAGACCTTATAACCTCTATAGCTTTTTTTATTGCTCCAATATCGCTTTTGCCACGCTTGACAGGGAAAGCTCCAAAAGCTTTGATGATTGGTGCAAGCCACCATATTTTAAAAAGTTCACTTTTGGCCATAAAATATACTCGCCTGTCGAATATAAGTATAATCAAAACTGGATCAAGATAACTTCTGTGATTTGCGCAGATAATAAAAGGACCTTCTGGTATATTTTCTTTCCCTTCAACTCTTATGAAAAAGATACACTTTAAAATGATAAAAGCAACCTTCCGAATAAGGTTGAGAAAAAAATTATACTTCATTTTTGACCACCTTGTAAAAAAGCTCTAAAACCTTTTGCAAGACCTCTTCAATTGAAAGAGAAGTCGAATCTATGACAATGGCATCCTCAGCTACTCTCAAAGGGGCAAACTCTCTTGTCATATCATTCTGGTCTCTTTTCTTTATTTCATCTAAAAGTTGATAGTAATCTACATCATAGCCTTTTTGTTTCAGTTCCAAAAACCTTCTCTTTGCTCTTTCCTCTGCCGTGGCTGTTAAAAAGATTTTTAGCTCAGCATTTGGTAGAACATGAGTTCCTATATCTCTTCCGTCCATTATAACCCCTTTTTGTCTTGCTAATTCTTGTTGCATCTTTACAAGTCTTTCTCGTACTTCTCTTATTTTTGACACGTCAGATGCATACATTGAAACCTCGGGCTGGCGAATTTTTTCTGTGACATCTTCACCATCTAAAAAGACAAGCTGCCTGCCATCCACAAGTTTTATTTGTATATCAGTTGAGTTTAAAATCTCAACAATTTTTTTTCTGTCATGCGGTGAGATATTGTTCTTTAATACTTTGAGCCCCACAGCTCTGTACATTGCCCCTGTATCAATATGAATATATCCAAGCTGGCTTGCTAAAAGCTTTGAAATTGTACTTTTTCCTGCTCCTGCAGGACCATCAATTGCAATGTTAATCTTCTTCATAAATCTTCACCTTTCTCGCAAGTTAAGTCTTCCCTGAGTTTTGTTGCTTCTTTCAAATAAACATGTTTAGGAGTAAAGCTATTATCTCTTTGGACAAGCATAAGAAGCCTAATACATCTACTTAGCGCTCCTTCAATGTCAAGCTCTTGAGCACATATAAGAGGAATATCCACAAATCCCATGAGTCTTGCTGCATATGCTGGAAAAGCCGATTTTAGGTCTTTGGTCATTGTAAACAAAATAAAAACAATCTCTTCTTTTTTAAGATTGTTTCTAAGTATAATTTCATTCAAAAGTTCTTGAGTACATTTGACAATCTCCTCTTTGCAATCATTCTCAACAGTTGTAGCACCTCTTATTGCAAAAACCAAGATTATTCCCCCTACTAATTCTTTCATCTTTTGCACAAAAACTTTCATATAACTCTATGACCTAGTCCTATTGCCACCTCATTTAAATGTAAAAGTCCTATCCCAAAAAATATGGCAACTGCAACATGCTCTTCAAACCTTGCAATGCCAATCTTTCCACCCACATTAAGGCCAATTGCTTTTTGCATAATTTGAGATATTGCTTCTCTTGTTGCTCCTGCAACAGCTCCTTCCTCTTGATGTACCTCGTTTATAACGCCTTCTCTCTTGGCAGCAACAACTGCTCTTTCAACAATTTTCATAACAGAGGTTATAAATTCTCCACCAAAATCTACTGCTGCACATCTTATTCCTATTTTAGAAAAATCTTCTTGAATCTTCTTTTCTTCTTGTCTATTCTGGCTCAAGGCCATCAAAATAGCTGCTCTTGAAACATCCTTGCTACCAAACTCTTTTTTTTCCACCACTTTATATACCCCACTTTTTATTTAAATTATTGGACGAACGTGTTCTGATGTTAAATGAGACATATCATTAAGAAGACTTAACATTGTCCTTTCTCCTTTTATATCAACAATACTCAAACTTGCATTCCCAATCCAGCACTTTTTGTAAAAATCAAGAGGAAGGTTCAAAAGATGTATGATTGAAAGTTTTACTATCCCACCGTGAGTAACAACTACAATATTTCTGTAATCCCTTTGCAAAACATCATCATAAAAACTTTTAACTCTTTTCATAACAACATCCAGATTACCTTCACCTGGGAAAATGGCTTTATCGGGATTGTCTTTCCACATCAAGTATGTCTGAGAGTATTTCTTTTCAAGTTCATCAAAGCTTAACCCTTCCCACTCGCCAAAATTTATCTCATTGAGTTTTTCAGAAGTTTCAAATAAAGTTTGGGGATGATAAGATTTTATATAACTTGCCGTAGTATAAGCCCTTTTTAATGTACTTGAAAATATTATATCAATCTTCTTATTTTTAAGCCTCTCAGCAATCTTTTTTGCCTGTTCAATACCAGTTGAATTGAGCTCTGTGTCAATTGAACCTTGAACAAGGTTGAGCTTATTCCAGTCAGTCTCACCATGTCTTACCAAATAAATTCTTTTCAAGCTGCATCACCTGTTTTCCTTTTCATATACCTGAAACTCGTCCCATATTTCTTCAAGTTTTTCAAGTGTCTTTGCAACCTCTTCTTTTTTCCTAAGACCTGTTGCGACAATTAATGCGTTTATTACACTCAGCGGTGCTACCAGCGAATCAGCAAACGACACCATATCACTTCTGCAAATAAGAACATAGTCACTGTACTTGCATAGAGGTGATATTTTGCTATCTGTAAGTGAAACTATCTTAGCACCCTGTTTTTTTGCATACTGCAAAACCTTTAAAGTGCGCTTTGAATACCTCGGAAAACTAATACCAATTATTAAATCATCACTTGTAATTCTAAATACCTGTTCGAAAATATCACTGATGCCACTTGTTGTGATAACCTTGACATTGTCCAAAATCATATTTAAATAAAAACCTAAAAAATCAGCCAATGCTGCTGAACTTCTAATTCCAATAATGTATATCTTTTTTGCATTTACTATCTCATCCACAACATGGTTGAAAACATTTTCGTCTATCTGTTCTAATGTCTGCTTTATCTTGTCCATGTCAGAAAGGAGAACACTTTTTAAAACCTCTTTTTCATTTATTCTACTTGCAGAAAGTTCTACCCTTTGCACTGACGTAAGCTTGCTTTTCATAAGCTCTTGTAAAGCTCGCTGGAACTCAGGGTAACCTTCAAAACCAAGCCTCTCAGCAAATCTTACAACAGTGGATTCACTTACACCAACTGAATTGCCAAGCGCAAGTGCTGTCATATATGCTGCTTTTTCTCCATGTTCTAAAATAAACTGAGCAATTTTTTTCTGCCCTTTACTAAACTCTGGCATAAGCTCAATTATCCTTGCTTCTAAATCATAAGTCATTTTGCATTTCTCCTTATGTTTGGTATATACTTATAACAATCTTATTGTGGTTTCTTGAAAGCCCCACAATAATATTTTTGTCTTTCAAACTTTTATTAAGAAAATCTATTATTTTATAGATTGGAACGTTTTCTTCAAATTCCATTGAAGAGATAAGTTCAAGCTTTTCGTTTTCCATTTTTAAATCCCACATCCTATTCGTTTTTTGTTATTCTTCTTAATTAATTATATCACAATGCTTATATTCTTATAAGAGCATTTTATAAAGAAAAAAAGGAAGAACACTATTTTATGTCCTTCCTTATTTTACACAGGATACACTTTGTTACCCTGAACAAGATCAGCGTCAACCTTGTATTTTTTTGCGAACCTTAATTTGAAAAAATTTTCTGCAAGTTGAGGGAATAAACAGTAAGTTACCACATCAGTATCATTTTCAATATACTCCTTAATTTTTTCTTTTGCATTCTCAAGCTCTGGAGAAATTAAATCTGCAGGTCTGCAGGTTATCTCTTTTTCGTCTTTCAAGATTTTTCTTTTTACCTCTTCATTCACAGGAGCTGGAGGTTTCCCATACTCACCTTTAAAATATGCTTTTGTTTCTTTTGTGACAAGTTTGTATCTCTCACCTGCTATAACATTCAAAACAGCTTGTGTTCCCACAATTTGACTCGTAGGAGTTACAAGTGGCGGATATCCAAAATCTTTTCGAACCTCAGGTACCTCTTTTAAAACCTCATCTAACTTGTCTTCCTGCCCTTGTTCTTTTAGCTGAGAAATAAGATTTGATAGCATTCCACCAGGTATTTGATAATGAAGAGCGTTTATATCAACACTTAATACTTTCGGGTCAAGAAGCCCTTTTCTTATATATTCTTCTCTGAGTACTTTAAAATATTCGCTTGCCTCGTTGATCTTTTCTAAATCAAGTTTTGGAGCATATTCTGTATTTTCAAGTGCATATACAATTGTTTCGGTTGGAGGCTGGGATGTGCCCAGTGCAAGCGGAGATAAAGCCGTGTCAATACCATCCACACCTGCTTCGACAGCTTTCAAATATGTCATTGATCCAAATCCTGTGGTGTAGTGTGTATGAAGATGAATAGGAAGTTTTACCTGCTCTTTTAACGCTTTTACAAGTTTATAAGCATCAAATGGAGAGAGAAGCCCAGCCATGTCTTTTATACAAATTGAGTCTGCCCCAAGCTCTTCTATTTGTTTTGCCAAATTTACATAGTTTTCAATAGTATGATAAGGTGAGACAGTGTATGATATGGCAACCTGGGCATGTCCTTTTTCTTTTTTTGTTATTTTTAGAGCCATTTCAATATTCCGGATGTCATTAAGTGCATCAAATATTCTTATAATATCAATGCCATAGTATATGGCCTTTTTTACAAACTCTTCAACAACATCATCAGAATAATGTCTATACCCAACAAGATTTTGTCCTCGAAGAAGCATCTGGAGCTTTGTCTTTTTAAAAGCAGTTCTCAGTCTTTTTAATCTTTCCCATGGGTCTTCATTGAAAAACCTCAGACACGCATCAAATGTAGCACCGCCCCAGCACTCAACCGAATAATAACCAACTTGGTCAAGCACAGGAGCAATCTCAAGCATCTGTTCAGTTGTCATGCGGGTTGCAATGAGTGACTGATGAGCATCTCTGAGTATTGTTTCTGTTATTTTTACCCCCATTATTTTTAAACCTCCAGAAAATTTTTCTTACTCTATTTCAAATAGCAAATCTCCTTTTGCTACCTTCTGCCCTTCCTTTACATGTATTCTTTTAATTTTTCCTTTGACAGGTGCAGTTATTTCATTTTCCATTTTCATGGCTTCAAGAATTAAAACAGGTTCATTTGCATCCACAACATCGCCTTCACTTTTCAGCAACCTTACAATAGTACCCGGAAGCTGGGCAACAACCGAATTTTTATCAGAAGAAAGTACAGGGCTTTGTTTTGTTTTATCCTCATGTTTTTCCTGTTTTGGCTCAAAATGGCCAATCTTAGGCCTTGACACAACAGTAGTAGCATTTTCAACTCCTATTTCTTCCACTTCTACAACAAATTCTTGACTATTGATCTTCACCTTGAACTTTCTCATCACAAGCTTTACCTCCATCTATAAAACATCTGTGACTGATTGAGTATCATCTCTCTCGCACCTTTGACCCACTTGTTTTGCTGTTTTGTAATATTGGTAATTTTATAATTCTCTTTACCCATCACAATGTGCAAGCAAGCACAAATACAAGCAAGTTCTTCTTTTGTAATGGTTGAAATAGTACTGACCTGAGCATACATTTTTAAAACACTCTCCTTTTTTTACAAAAATACATTTTATAATGGAATATTGCCATGTTTTTTGGGAGGCCTTTGCTCTCTTTTTGTAATGGAAATTTTGAGCGCCTCAATGATTTTGTTACGGGTAAGCTGTGGCTCAATCACATCGTCAACATACCCACGGGCAGCTGCAATGTATGGATTTGCAAATTTTTGAGTATACTCTTCTATCCTTCTTTTTCTTTCCTCTTCGGGATTTTGAGCGCTTTGTATCTCTTTTCTAAATATAATATTTGCTGCGCCATCTGGTCCCATAACAGCTATCTCGGCAGTTGGCCATGCAAACACAAAGTCTGCACCAATGTGTTTGCTGCTCATTGCAATGTAAGCCCCACCATATGCTTTTCTCAAAATTACATTTATCTTTGGAACTGTTGCCTCTGAGTATGCATACAAAACCTTAGCCCCATGACGTATTATTCCATTGTGCTCTTGGTTAACACCTGGCAAAAATCCAGGCACGTCTGTAAATGTTATTATGGGAATATTAAAAGCATCACAAAATCTTACAAATCGTGCTATCTTGTCAGACGAATCATAATCAAGCACTCCAGCGTTCACTTTGGGCTGATTTGCTACAATTCCTACGCTAAAGCCCCCTATTCTACCAAATCCTACAACAGCATTTTGAGCAAAATAAGGTTGTACTTCTAAAAATTCTTGGTTGTCTACTACTTTATAAATTATTTCTTTTACATCATAAGCTTTGTTTGGCTCTTGCGGAATTATATTTTCGAGCTCGGGAACAAATCTTTTTTCTGAATCAGATGACATTATAAAAGGTGGGTCTTCCATGTTATTTGAAGGTATAAACGACAATAAATACTTTATCATATCAAGTAGGTGATACTCATCCTCTGCAATAAAATGAGCAACTCCACTCTTTGAGCTGTGAGTGTAAGCGCCACCAAGCTCTTCAAAGGATATCTCCTCTCCAGTCACAGCTTTTATAACCTGAGGTCCTGTAACAAACATTTGGCTGGTTTTGTCCACCATAAAAATAAAATCCATAATAGCAGGAGAGTATACAGCTCCACCTGCACAAGGTCCCATTATAGCTGCAATTTGTGGAATTACACCTGATGCCATGGTATTTCTATAGAAGATTTCACCATACCCTGCTAATGCATCAACACCTTCTTGAATTCTTGCACCACCAGAATCATTTATACCTATCACTGGACAACCATATTTTAATGCTAAGTCCAAAACTTTACAAATCTTTTTTGCATGCATCTCGCCAAGAGAACCGCCTATTGAAGTAAAATCTTGAGCATAAACAAAAACTTTTCTGCCGTTGATTGTTCCATAACCCGTTACAACACCATCACAGGGGACAAATGTATCTTTCATATCAAATTCTTGACATCTGTGTTCAACAAACATATCTATTTCATTGAAGCTTCCAGGGTCAAGTAAATATTCTATTCTCTCTCTACAAGTAAGTTTTTTGCTATCATGCTGTTTTTTTATTTTATCTTCTCCACCAAGCTTTAGTATTCTTTCTCTCTTTTGCTTGAGCTCTCTGAGCTTGTTTGTCATTAAAAATCCTCCTCAAAGGTGATTTATCATGTAGTATTAATATCTGGTATTAATATATTATGCTAATTTCTATTTTATAACATCCAAATATTTTTAGCAAGAAAAAATTGAAAAAACAAAATGAGGGTGTGGACTTTGAAAAAGTACTATTTTATAAGTGGTCCACACCCTGTTATTTTTTAATGCATAATTTATACTTTTTATTCAATCATTAATATCAGCTCTCTTACTATCTTTGCAGCAAGTAGTGCTGTTCTATCAGAAATATCATAATATGGAGCAACCTCTACTATGTCTGCTCCTATTATGTTAAGGTCTTTTAATTTAAGTAAAATCTCAAAAAAGTCTGAAGATAGAATTCCGCCTGGTTCTGGTGTTCCTGTACCAGGGGCAAAAGCCGGATCAAACACGTCTATATCTATCGAGAGATATACCTTCTTACCATTCAAATCTTTAATAACATTATTAATATCATTCCACTTGTTGATAAAATAAAGATTGCTATCTCTTCTTGCAAATTCAATCTCTTCTTTAGACCCCGACCTTATACCAAACTGGTATATATTCTTAAAACCTATTACCTCACCCACTCTTCTCATAACAGTTGCATGCGAAAACTTTTCGCCAAGATACTCCTCTCTCATATCAGCATGAGCATCAAAGTGAAGAACATAAAACTCTTTACCATTTGAATTTGCCGCCGCTTTTATGAGAGGAAAGCTGATCAGATGTTCACCGCCTAAGAAAATAGGAACTTTATTATCTTCAAACAGCTTACAAGCAAATTGGTATATTGTCTCAATACTTTTTTCGATATTTCCAAAAGGAAGCTCTAAATCTCCCATATCACAAAAGGTCTTATCATACAGGCTTTTGTCTTGATAGATAGAATACTCTTCCAGCTCTATTGACACTTCTCTTATTTTTGCAGGAGCAAAACGCGAGCCAGGTTTAAAGCTTACTGTGAAATCCATAGGAATTCCTGCTAAAACTATGAGACTATCTTCGTACTTCTCTGAAGCACATAGGAAAAAGGGTTTGTAGAGATTAAAACTCATTCATTTTAACCCCTTTTTTACTTTATAATTTCTTGAACAAAAGTTGGCAGTGCAAATAGAGCTTTATGCAACTCTGGATTGTAATACTTTGTATCAATCCTTTTTATCCTTGAAATATCTACCTCAAGTGGGTCATACTTTTTAGAACCAAGAGTAAAACTCCAAAGTCCGCTCGGATACGTTGGAATAAATCCAAGATAAAGTCTTGTTATTGGGAAAATGGACTTCACAGCGTGAAATACATTTTTTATCAGGTCCTGATCATAAAAAGGCGACTCGGTCTGTGCAACAAAAAGCCCATCTTCTTTTAAGCATTCAAACACTGCCTTATAAAAACTATCTTGGAAAAGTCCCACTGCAGGACCAACAGGGTCTGTTGAATCCACAATTATAACATCAAACATATTTTTGTTCTCGGATACAAATTTTATTCCATCGGTTATAATGACCTCTGCCCTTTCATCATCAAGTGCACAACTTATCTCAGGAAGGTATTTCTTGCTTGCTTCTATAACTTCTCTATCAATCTCTATTAAATATGCCTTTTCAACCTCGTCATGTTTGAGAATTTCTCTGATAACTCCTCCGTCTCCCCCACCTATGACAGCAACCTTTTTGGGATTTGGATGGGTGAATAACGGAACATGAGAAATTAACTCATGGTAACAAAATTCATCTGCAATTGTTGTCTGAACAGCACCGTCCAGTACAAGCATCCTGCCAAACTGTTTTGTTTCAAGTATTGCCAAGTCTTGGTATTGAGTCTTTGCTGTATAGATGGTTTTTGTTATCTTGCATGTAAATCCCAAGTCAGGAGTCTGTTGCTCGGTAAACCAAAGTTCCATTTCAGCCAATTTCTATTTACCTCCTTGCCGAAAACTTTAAACAACAGTGAATATATTACAATATCCGAAAAATAAATTCAAGTTATTAATTTTTTCGCCCTAACATATCTATAAAATTTAAAAGTGTATTTTTTTCAATAACCTTTGAAAACGAGATGTGTTCAGATAAAACATTGAGTCCGAAAACAACTACAAACGCAGCCCATATCAAAGGCGAATTGTAAGTTTTTGAATAGCTATTTGTCAAAAACAGAAAGAACAGATACCCTATCGCGTTAGAGCCGGCATCTCCAAGCATATAAAATTCTCTCAAATCACCTATGAAAAACGGAATAGTTAAAGCCAAAAGCACAACTGCCGTACTGTCAAAATGCATAAAAAAACTCAACAACATAACAAATATCCATAACACTTTTATGCATCTGCCAGGTCGAAGGTCAAACAGGTTAAAGAGATTAACACACAGTGAACCGAAAATAGCATAAAACACTGATTCGTCTATTTCTTTTTGCAAAATGACGCTTGACATAAAAATTACAACTGGCACTGACACCATTTTTAATAGTCCAGTTGAAAATTCACCATCTTTTATAAATCTTATAACATGTCCTTTAAAACCTTTGCTTTTATTGTCACCAAAAATGTCGTCCAACAAACCTATAAAGGATATGAACCACATCGAAATAGCTAAAACTAACCATTTTGCATTTGAATTATGAAAAAATATCTGTAATAAATATATAACCCAGCTCAGCGACAAAATAATCCCCATACAACACGGGATTTTCTTACCTCTAAAATTTTCTTTCAACAAAAGATTGTATTTTTTAAGATAAAAAGTGGAAAGAATTAGCATCGCTATTTCGAAACCACAAAAAATTAAATAATCCTTTACCAGATTTTTCACGCCCTCCATTTAGTAATAAAAACCCAAAATATATCCTTCATCTGTCGAATTTTATGTAATAAATCTTTCAAACTTTTTCCCTTTTCGTCGTGTGAAAAATCAAACTCAACCTCTTTTATCTCATAACCCATCTTAATAAAATCAATTAACATTGAAATATCTACTCCATATCTGTTAGGAATATATTTAATATCTTTTAAAGCAGAAAATGGAATTATCCTCTGACCACTGAGACAATGATCAACCTCTTTTCTGGTATAAATTCTCACTACAAACTTAGCAAACTTTTTGACAACTCCAAATCCCTTTTTTCTCACTTTTACAGGATAACCAATTACCACTTGTTTATCATTTAGAATAAATACGTTCTCGCAAAATGCTTGCAGATCTTCTTTATTTACTTTTATGTCTCCATCTAAAAGTATTATTTTATCAAAATTCTTGTTTTTGAGATATTCAAATGCTGTTTTAAGAGCCGCACCTTTGCCTTTGTTTTTATCATGTTTTAGTATAGTACACTCATCACACTTTAGTAAATTTTTTTTCTCAGAACCATCATCAATAACAAGTATATTTTTTATAAACTTTATGTTAGATAAGTCCAGAAGAAGCTTTTCAAGAGATTGTGGAGGATTATATACAGGAATTACCACAACTATATTCAATTGTTTTCTTCCTCTCGTAAGAAGTTTGCAAACACTAACTCTATTGAATAATATTTGCAGACTGTAAACTTTGATATTGTTCAATCAAACTTTCTCTTCTTTTTTTCAATGAATTTTCAGAAACATCAATACTTGTAAAAGTATTAGGCATCAGAAGGTTTGCTTCTTTTTTAATACCATAATTGCCATTTCCGCCTCTTATAAGCTCAATAAGTGAAACTTTTCCAGTCAGTTCATCAACGTTATCAACTGTATCTAAGCCCATGCTTTTGTACTTTTCACAATAGTTTATCTCACTGTATGATTGCTCAACCCCAATAATGTTGAGATCATTTATATTTCTCAACTTTTCAATAAATCTTCTATCAATTGCGTTAAAAGTATCGTTCTGAATGGTATTTCCACCTGCTATTAAAATTGTATCGGCAATTTCTCCTGATAGTCTATTTATTTCTATATATCTTTTTTCTGTAAGTTTTGATAAAAGTTCACCCTTCATATCAAATACCGCATACAATATTAGAGTATTTATCGCATCTTCCGGAAGTTTGTATTCCGGAAAATCGTTTGTCTTGTTATTCAAAACGTCCACAAACGTCCGTTTTATTTTAACAATTCTTGCTAACTTTATTTGGTTTTTTCTCAAAAAATCTATTAGGTCGTTGTATGAATAATCTGTTGATGTTAAAATGAGACTCACAACTGCATTACTTTTGCATGTTTTAAGATATGCATTTACAAGAGTGTTATTTATTTTTCCCAGTTGATTTATTTGTGTTTTGTACTCATCGATCTCTTTTAAAAGCCTGTCATTTTCTTTTTTTAACTCAACTAAATTCTTATCTATAAGGCTTAACTGCTGCTGAAACTGTTTTTGAACAAATTTTTCACTATTTACAGAAAATCCAATAAGAATCCCAACTCCAAGAGCAACAAAGATAGAAGCAATAGTAATAACGAAATACTTTATACTCACACCATTCATTCTTTCCTACCTCAAGATTACTCTCAGTTTTAGTTGAATTAAATAGAAAAAGTATTGAAAAGGCGGAGTTACCATCAGGATTGCAAGTATAGGAATAAGTGCAGAAAACAACAAAACCCCAATATACTTGAAACTTACCTTTTCAGTATAAAGCTTGGATACACCTCTTGCATCCACAAGCTTTGAACCTATTTTTAGCCTGACCAGAAAAGTGCTTGACATTCCTTTTCGACCTTTCTCTAAAAAATCAAGCATACTGCTGTGAGAACCAACCGAAACTATAAGTTCTGCCCCCTTTTCATAAGCCAAAAGCAAAGCAACATCTTCACTCGTACCAGGGCATGCTATTGTTTTTGCCTTAAGTCCTAAAGCCTGTATTTTTCTTAGCCCTGGTGCATATCCATTTGGATATGAATGAACAATTATCTCGTCACATTTGTAAAGACTTTCTTCAGATACACTATCCATATCCCCAATTATAATGTTTGGTCTTATCTTTTCCTCAAGCAATGCATCAGCAGCGCCATCAACTGCAATCACAACTGGTTTTACCTCTGTAATATAACCTTTTATTGCTTTTATATCTTTTTTAAAACTGCTTCCTCTTGTCACAACAAGTACATGTCTGCCAGCAATTTTGGTTGAAATATCAGGCATTTCAAATTGTCCTAAGATAAATCCTTTTTCTTTTTTTGCATACTCCAATGTATTTTCTATAAAATCTTCCAAAAGATTTTCCATCTCTTTGAAACTCTTTTGATAAAATGATTCAAATTCTTCTTTAGTAAGATATTTTGCAATGCATAGATAATTACCGTTTAAAAATATCTTATCATCTTCGATTTCTACAACGTCCCCTTCTCTTATTCGATTAAATACATCTTCCCCTAAATTATCAATTATGATCACATCATGTGCAAGAAGAATCTTTGCACCAACTGCTGGAAATTTCCCAGTAAAAGACTTAGCACAGTTGATTACTACCTTTACTTTTTTTTCTAAGAGAGAATATGCAGCTACCTCATCAATATCCTCGTGCAATATAACAGGTATTTCACCTGGTCTTAGTCTTCTTACCAAGTTTTTGGTTTTTCTATCAACTCTAACCTTCCCTTTTATCATCACTTATCACTCTTGTTTTTTTGCAATTTTGGATTTACAATTTCACGCCATGATAAGTCTCCTCTATCAAGAGCTTTTATCAAAAGTTCGGCTGTTGCAATGTTTGTTGCAAGAGGAATATTATGGACATCACAAAGACGCAAAAGTGCATTTACATCTGGCTCATGAGGCTGAGCTGTAAGTGGGTCTCTCAAAAATATCACCATGTCAATCTGATTGTATGCAATCAACGACCCTATCTGTTGGTCCCCTCCGAGCGGACCCGGAAGAAATCTATGAACTTCAAGTCCTGTTGCTTCCTGAATTAATCTTCCAGTGGTTCCTGTTGCATATAATGTATGTTTTGACAGTATAAACTTATAAGCTATTGCAAACTGAACCATGAGTTCTTTTTTCTTGTCGTGGGCAATAAGTGCTATATTCATTCTCTTCACCTCAAAACATAGTTTTTATATTTTCCTTATAAATGCTTTGCACTATTCCAAGTGATGCCATGGAAGTAAGCATCGAACTTCCACCATAGCTTACAAAGGGCAAAGGAATTCCAGTCACTGGCATTATCCCAAGAGTCATTGCAATATTGACAAACATCTGAAAACCAAACATTCCTGCAACTCCAGCAACAATATAAGAACCAAGTTTATCTTTACAAGTGGATGCTATTTTAATAAGACTCAATATAAGCAGTGCATATATCACTATTATAATTATACATCCTACAAATCCAAGTTCTTCACCTGCTACGCCAAATATAAAATCAGATTCTTTAACTGGAAGATAATCAAGTCTGTTGATTGTTCCCATAAACAAGCCTTTTCCAAATACTCTTCCTGACCCTATAGCTATCTGAGAGTATATTACCTGCCATCCTTTTCCCATCGGGTCAAGCTGGGGATTCAAAAATATTCTTATTCTATCTTTTTGATATTCATGAAGAACAAATTCCCATGCAATAGGAATAAAAATCAATAGTGCCCCAATTGCTGCATAGAAATATCTCAAGTCCAGCCCTGCAACAAATAAAATTGTAGCAATTATGGCGATGAACACAGAAGCTGTTCCCAAGTCAGGTTGTTTTAAAACAAGAACTATAGGAATTGCAGTGAAAATTAATACTTTTACCAATGTTTTGAATTTATTAATATTTTCCTGCATTGTAACAACTTTTGCAAAAAATATTACCATGAGCAATTTAGAAATCTCAGACGGTTGAAACGAAAATGGTCCAATTTTTATCCATCTCTGACCACCAAGCACATTTATACCTTTTATGTCTACATACAAAAGCAGACTAACCATTATCATATAAATAATAACATAAAAGTTTGCAAATATTCTATAGTCAATTAACGAAAAAATGAAGTACAAGCTCAGTCCCAAACAAAACCAGATGACTTGCGAAATGACCAATTTATATTTTCCTGTCTCCAGAACATTAGTTGCACTTGCAATTAGAATAAAACCAGTAAGACAAAGAATTATCACTAAAATGGTTAAAAAAGCATTGAACCTTTTTTTTATCGTTTGTTCGTTTTTGACCATCATTTTAGTCGTCAGCCTCGTTGTTTAAAATCTCAGTTTTCTTTACAGATTTTATAGGAATGTTGGCAATAAGTGCAGGAACAAATTCGCCTTTCTGCTCAGACGGTGTTCTGGTTATTTGAATTTCCAAGAGCTTGTCGTCAATCACTATGTATTTTTGTATAGCTTTTAAGATTTCATTTTTTATCAACTCTAAAAGTTCTGGAGACACGTTTGCCCTGTCGTGAATAATAACAAGTTTTAGCCTCTCCTTTGCAATGTCTTTTGAAGCCTGTTTGTTAAAAAACTTGTTAAAAAATTCAAACATTCTTATTCCTCCTAAGAATTATTTAACCCAAAAAGCTTTTTTAGCCTGCTCAAAAATCCTAAATTTTCTTCTTCATTCACAATAGGAATATTCTCTCCCAAGATTCTTCTTGCTATATTCCTATACTCTTGTCCTGCTCTTGATTTTTCATCCATTACAACAGGTTCTCCTTTGTTAGTAGATATTATAATCTTTTCATCGTCAGGTATTATTCCAAGAAGTTCTATCGAAAGAATTTCAAGAATATCATCAATATCCATCATATCTCCACGTTTGACCATATCAAATCTTATCCTGTTTATAATAAGCTTAGGATTGTGCAGCTCATATGCTTCTAAAAGGCCAATAATCCTGTCGGCGTCACGTACAGCAGATACCTCCGGGGTTGTTACCACAATTGCTTTTTGTGCACCTGCAATTGCATTTTTAAAGCCTTGCTCAATTCCTGCAGGACAGTCAATCAAGATAAAATCAAAATCGTCCTTCAACTGTTCGCACAAAGCTTTCATTTGCTCAGGCGAAACAGCAGTTTTGTCCTTTGACTGGGCAGCAGGAAGTAAGTAAAGTCCATCAAACCTTTTATCCTTAATTAAAGCCTGTTTTGGTTTGCATCTTCCTTCTACAACATCTACAATGTCAAATACAATTCTGTTCTCAAGCCCCATAACAACATCTAAATTCCTAAGACCTATGTCAGCATCAATCAAAAGAACCCTTTTCCCCAAAACGCTTAAATATGTTCCTACATTTGCAGTAGTTGTTGTCTTACCAACTCCACCTTTGCCAGATGTAATTACATAAACCTCTCCCATCTTCTAAAACTCTCCTTTTTTGGTTATTTTAAAATTGTGAAACAGGCTTAACGACTATCACATCATTTTCTATATAAGCTATCTCAGCAATTGACTTTTCACGTTTATTTTCTTCATCAGGTGATCTTGCAATTATATTGGCAATCCTAATTTGAACAGGGTCCATCTCAAGCGCAAAAACAACAGCATTTTTGTTCCCTGAAATGCCCGCATGTGCAATTCCTCTGAGAGCTCCCAGGACAATAATGTTATTTTTAGATATAACCTCAGCTCCTGGATTAACATCCCCTATAATTATTAGATCAGACTCTGAGGTTATAACTTGTCCTGAACGCAGAGTACCTTTATGCACCTTTGCATTGAGCTTTTCTTCTTTTATATCTTCAACTCGTTCCTCTGAAGTTGAAATAAGATTATGAAAACTGATCTCATCCCATGGGAATATTATATCATGCACCCCTCCAAATGTCTTCATTATTTCTATTAGTTTTTGTAACTCATAACTATTAAGTCTTCTCCCAATAAACTGAATAGGAATTTCATATCCCGAAAAGAAATTTTTTCCGTTTATAACTTTTTGCTTAAAATAGTCACAGATTATATCAAAATCACAACTGCTGTCTAAAATCACAGCTATTCCTTTCCCAAACCCTTTCAAAACAACAGGTTCGTTCAAAATAAATCCTCCCCCTTTATTGCAACTTTTTCTCTTGTTGCTGAGGTAAATCAAAATAGGCATCTATTATATCCCTCGCAACATATGCTGCATATGAACCATGTCCACCGTTTTCCAAAATAATAGCAAAAGCAATCTGGGGGTCATCATAAGGTGCAAAACCAACAAACCAAGCATGTGCAGCCGATGAGTTTGAATACTGTGATGTTCCTGTTTTCCCTGCCACTGTAAACGGCAAATCCTTGAATGCTTGTCTTGCAGTTCCACCCTCTTCACTTGTAACACTTTTCATTCCTTCAAAAACAGCCTTTTTTGTTGATTCATACATCTTCACCTTGCTTAGTACTTTTGGTGCAGACTTATAGATGATTTTCCCATTGGCATCCACAATCTTGTCTATGAGGTTCACCTGATATCTTGTCCCTCCATTTGCTACAGTTGCAATAAAACTCGCCATTTGAATTGGTGTAAATGCATTTATAGACTGACCAATAGCTGCTAAAACAGTATCACCTGGATACCAAGGTTGATTAAATATTTTCTTTTTATTTTCTTCATTTGCAAGTATACCGTTTGACTCACCATCAAGCTGGATGCCAGTTTTGCCACCAAGTCCAAACAGTGTAGCGTATTTATCGATTCTTTCTATTCCAAGTCTTCTACCTGTCTCGTAAAAAAACACATTACAAGAGACCTTTAATGCATCTTCGACGTTCACCCATCCATGGGTCGTGTGGTATCTATTCCATATCCAGCAGGCAGGTGTAAATCCTGATTTTGCATAGTACAAATACCTACCTGTATCCAATATTTTTTCATCCGGCTTGATGACACCTTCCTGAAGACCTGCAATTGCTGTCAGTATCTTAAAAGTTGAACCAGGAGGATATACCCCGGCAATTGCTCTGTTAAACATTGGCCTTGTAGGATCATTAATCAGCTTATACCATTCGCTTGCAGTGATGCCTTTTATAAATACATTAGGATTATATGAAGGATAACTTGTGAGAGCAAGAACATTACCTGTTTTGACATCAATTACTACCGCTGCACCACTGTTTGCTTTTGGAAATTTTTCACCATAATCACCGTTTCTTATCTTTTGTAAAACTTTTCTGAGCGATTCATAAGCAACTTTTTGAAGTTTAGAATCTACGGTCAGATAGACATTTGCACCCTTTGTTGGCTGTTTTTCTATCTTGACATCATTTATCCTTCCAAACTTGTCAACCTCGATGAGCTGAAGTCCATCTTTACCACGTAAATAATCTTCGCACCTTTTTTCTATTCCCTCAACACCAATTAAACTATCCTGGGAGTATCCTTTGTCTTTTAGCTTTTCGTATTGTTCTTGAGTTATTTTACCTATCCTTCCTACCACAAACGCATTGTATATTGCATCCTTATAAACTCTTACTGCCTTTGCTTCTATGTTTACAAATGAAAACTCTCTACGTCTTTCTTCAATCTCAGCAATTGTCTTCATGGAAATATCAACTGCAATTGTAACAGGTTGATACATTTGATAATAGTTATAAAATAGCATATCCTCAATAGCCATGACCTGAAGAGTTGTTTGTAGGTCAAGATTTTCTGGAATATAAAATTTCTTTCTCAAAAATTCAAAAGCTTGCTGTGCAGAAAAATTCAAGGGAATGTCTCTGTCTTTTTTCCATTGTATTTCTACTTTTTTTGCAAGTTTCTTGTCTGTAATACTAAAGTTAAATCTGATTGGATTTATGTCAATTTTAAATTGATTTATAATTTTGTCTCCATTTTTATTTAAAATGTTCACAATTTCTATTATCTTTTTTGTGAAGTCTCTTTTTTGATTTTTTGTTCTAAGCTGCTGAGTTTTCATAATCTGGAGAACATAAGCAGGTCTGTTATCAGCAAGTGGTCTGCCATTTCTATCATAGATAATACCCCTTGGCGCTTCCAAGCTTGCTTTTTGCATTAATTTCTTTTCTGAAAGCTCATAGTAATAATCTCCCTTTATAATCTGCAAATAACTCAATCGCACAACCAAAATTAACACAAGACATATAAAAAGTATGTATAAAAAAGTCCACCTGCTAAATACATTTTTATCTCTTAACTTTTCTATAAATAACATCTTCATTCTTCTTTCAAATTTCTCCCCTTTTTGAGTTTCAGTAAGTATTTACTCTCTCTCGACACAGTAAAGTAAATGAATATTCCAAATATTGAATTTAGTATAAATTGAATTATAGAATTACTCAATAATACTGAAAGAACTGGTATTTCATTGAAGGCAATACCTATTGCAGTATATTGCAATAAATTTAGAGAAAAGATGTAGATTAAAAGAAATAAGAGAAATATCTCAACTCTTTGCAGATAAATCTTCTCCTTTAGTCTATTTGAGATAATTACAAGTAAAACTATTAAAAAGAGGTTTAAGAAAAAATTGTTTGTAAATAAAAAACAAAAAACAAAAATGATAAACAGATTAGCTATTATTGCATCTAAAAAATCAAAAAATACAGCGTTACTAACAATGAGTGGCAAAAAAAGTAATACAGTGTTTCCTTTTATTTGAATAACCTCTTGCAATAGTGTTTGAAAAATAATGGCAATAACAATATTTATTCCATGTAAAATAAACTTATTCTTGAGCAATTTACTTAACACCTACCGATAAATTTATATCTTTTACCTGTTTTATTACCATCACATATTCTACGTTTTCGATGTCAGCTAAAGGTTCTATTAAAATGTTTTTAGTAAGCTCAAACCTGTCGTTTTTTATCTGCACAACCCTGCCAATTGCAATTCCTTTTGGAAATATCTCTCCCATCCCAGAGGTTATAACGATATCATTAATTTTAATCTTTGAATCTTTCGAGATATACCTCAACTCACATAATCTCTTTGATAAAAGATTGACACTACCTCTTACAACACCAATTTCCCGTGTACGAACAACCATAGCAGATGCTGAAAAGTCAGGGTCAAGCAGTGTCACTACTTTTGCCCAGTTCGTTCCCGTATCCACAATATATCCTATCAGTCCCTGATTGTTGATAACGACCATGTTTTTCTTTACACCATCTTTTTCTCCTTTATCTATGATAAAAAAACTAAGCCATGCTTCTTGAGCCCTTTGAACAACCCTGGCAATCTCAAAACTTGCAGCCACCCCAATTTGTTCTTTGAGCCCTAAAAGTTCCTTTAATTTTATATTTTCACTTTTTATCTCTTCAATAGTAATTTTATCAGTCTTTAGTTTATTCAGCTCTTCTTTTAATCGCTTGTTCTCAGCGATGATTTGGTTGAGATGAAGTATCCCGGTTATATATTCTCTTATATCTCTTATAACCTTAACTACTTGGGAATTTGCAGGAATATATCCCTCTTTCAATTTTCTCGAGACAATATTTGAATCATAGTTTTTGAGGGATACTACAGTTGCAGCTATACTAAATAAAAATGCAAACAAAACAACAATAGTTAATAAAATATTTTTTTTCAATATATTTCATCCTCCACTACCTTGAGCTCCTGTTAATCATTACCTTTTGCAAGGTTTCAATTTCTTCCAATGCTTTTCCAGCACCTAATGCAACACAATCAAGAGGTCTTTCAGCTATATGAACAGGAAGACCAGTCTCTTTACTTATAAGTTTGTCAAGCCCTTTTAAAAGCGCACCACCACCTGTTAGCATAATCCCTCTTTCCATAATGTCTGCTGCAAGCTCTGGTGGAGTTTTTTCAAGAGTTTGTTTTATCGCATCAACAATTGCCATAACAGGTTCTTTTAAAGCATCTCTTATTTCTGTGGATGAGACCTTTATAATCTTTGGAAGGCCTGTTATAAGGTCTCTTCCTTTTATTTCGTACCATTCTTCCTTTTCAAGAGGATATGCAGAACCAATGTTTATTTTTATCTCCTCTGCAGTTCTGTCGCCTATCATTAAGTTGTATTCCTTCTTTATATAGTTTGAAATTGCTTCATCAAACTCATCTCCAGCAATTCTGAGGGATTTACTGGTGACAATTCCACCTAAGGATATCACAGCAACCTCTGAAGTGCCACCACCAATATCTACCACCATGCTACCAGACGGCTCATCAACAGGAAGTCCTGCACCAATAGCCGCTGCCATGGGTTCTTCCATTATATAAACCTCTTTTGCTCCTGCCTTGTAAGCCGATTCTTCCACAGCCCTTCTCTCAACTTCTGTTACACCTGATGGAACACATATTACAACTCTTGGTCTTAAACCAAGAAACGATTTTTTGTACGCTTTTTCCATAAAATACTTTAACATAACCTGAGTTGTATAAAAATCAGCAATAACTCCATCTTTCAACGGTCTTATTGCTACAATGTTGCCAGGTGTTCGGCCAATCATCTCTTTTGCTTCATTTCCAACCGCTAAAATCTTTCCAGTGTCTTTTTGAACAGCCACAACAGACGGTTCATTCACAACAATGCCTTTTCCACGTAAATGTACAAGAGTGTTTGCAGTGCCCAAATCAATTCCCAAATCTCTGTAGAATGATTTTATAAGTCCCATCACAACTCTCCTTTCATTAAGTCATATCCAAGTTTTCGTAGCATGGTGTTTAGTCTGTATAATGGAAGACCAACTACATTGTAAAAACAGCCATCTATCCTTTCAACAATTAAGCTTCCAAAACCTTGGATTGCATACGCCCCCGCTTTATCAAAAGGTTCTTTTGTTGAGATATATCTTAATATCTCCTCATCGGACATATGCTTTATATAAACATTACTTTTTTCGTATTCCACCAAAATTCTCTCCCTTGGTCCATCAATTATACATACACCGGTGTAAACACTATGCCACTTACCACTTATTTTTCTGAGCATCCAGAAAGCTTCATCTTCATTTGAGGGCTTCCCAAGAATAACTCCTTCAACAAACACCACAGTATCAGCTGCAATAACCAAAAAATGTTTATTGTCTTCCCTAAGTTTATTAAAAACCTCTTGTGCTTTCTTTTTAGCAAGCTGCATTACATTTTCTTCAACCGAAAGACTTTGATCTATACTTTCATCAATGTTTGATGGAATTATTTCATACTCAATACCAAACTGCTTTAAAAGCTCTATTCTTCTGGGTGATGAGGATGCAAGAATTAATCTTTTCAATTTTGCTAAATCTAACCCCTTTCCTCTATAGTAGTGAATTTTGTGCAGTCTTTCTTGGCTCTCTGATATTCTATTATATCATTAATATGTTACAAAAAAAATAACTTTTGATAAAAAAAGAAGCTGGCAAATCAGTATTACCAGCTTCTTTTTTCTTAAGGTTTAAATTAAGATCAGTATAGTGGTCTTTTTTTATAGTGTGTATGCAGAATATGATGAGCTTTTTCACTATTTGGATGGTCTAAAAACTCTTCATATAATCTTTTTACAGCAGGGTTTTCATGAGACTTTCTTATTGGCAGGGACCTATCTTCGTCGTATATTGCTCTTGCTCTTAGCTTTGCAACATCTACTTTTTCTTTTACCTTTGCAGGAACAATTGGCTGTCCACCACCCATTATGCAGCCACCGGGACATGCCATAATTTCTATAAAATGATACTCTTTTTCTCCGTTTTTGACCATTTCAAGAAGTTTTTTAGCGTTTGCAAGACCATGTGCAACAGCTGCTTTAATCTTCATAGTGCCAACATCAATCTCAGCCTCTCTTATTCCTTCAAGGCCACGAACTTGAGTAATTTCGACATTTTCAAGTGTTTTTCCTGTTAGCACTTCATATACAGTTCGCAGTGCTGCTTCCATTACACCACCTGTTGTTCCAAAGATGACACCTGCACCTGTTGCATCTCCCATTGGATCGTCAAAGTGGCTATCTGGCAAGTTCACAAAGTCAATTCCCGCTTCTTTTATCATTCTTGCGAGCTCTCTTGTCGTCAATACTGCATCAACATCTGGATATCCACTTGCAGCAAGTTCTTCTCTTTGAGCTTCAAATTTCTTAGCGGTACATGGCATGACAGATACAACAAACATGTTTGCAGGGTCAATTCCCATTTTCTGTGCAAAGTATGTCTTTAAAATAGCCCCAAACATCTCATGTGGTGATTTGCAGGTTGATAAGTTGTCTAAAAATTCTGGAAAGTAGTGCTCACAGAACTTTATCCAGCCTGGTGAACATGAGGTTATTAGCGGTAACTTACCACCGCTTTTAATTCGGTTAATAAGCTCTGTACCTTCTTCCATAATGGTAAGGTCTGCGCCTGTGTCTGTATCAAATACTTTGTCAAATCCAAGCATCTTAAGAGCAGTTACCATCTTGCCGGTAACTCTTGTACCAATTGGAAGTCCAAACTCTTCACCAAGCGCAACTCTCACAGCTGGGGCCGCTTGAACAACAACATATTTGTTCTTGTCTGCTAAAGCCTTCCACACAATGTCTGTTGAGTCTTTTTCTCTTAAAGCTCCAACTGGGCAAGCCTGAATACATTGACCGCACATTGTACATGCAACATCATTCAAACTTCTGTCAAATGCGGTGGATATAATTGTTCTGAAACCTCTGTAATTTGCATTAATAACTCCAACCTCTTGAACATTCCTACAAACATTTATACATCTTTTGCAAAGTATACATTTATTTGGATCTCTTACAACAGAAGGTGAAAAATCATCGAGAGGTCTTCTTATATTTTCACCTTCATATCTAATCTGCTTAACATTTAAATCTTCTGCGAGTTTTTGAAGTTCACAGTTTCCACTTCTGACACATGTCAAGCAGCTCCTGTCATGATTTGAAAGAATAAGTTCAAGATTAACCTTTCTTGCTCTTCTTACCCTTTCACTGTTTGTGATGACCTCCATGCCTTCTGACACAGGATAAACACAAGCAGCCTGCAAACTTCTTGCCCCTTTTACTTCAACAACGCACATTCTGCAAGCACCAATTTCATTTATACCTTTGAGATAACACAGAGTTGGAATCTCAACTCCTGCTTCGCGTGCTGCTTGAAGCACTGTATAATCTTTTGGTACCTGAATCTTCTTGCCATCTATTATTATATTTACCATTTCCATTTGTCATACCCTCCCTTGATTATGCCTTCTTGGAGATTGCTTTAAACGGACACTTCTCTATGCAAACACCGCATTTGATACATTTGCTCTGATCAATCTCAAAAGGCTTTTTAATCTGTCCTGTGATAGCATTTGCAGGACAATTCTTAGCACATATGCCACAACCTTTGCAAAGGTCTTTATCTATCACAATCCTGAGCAGTGCCTTGCAAGCACCTGCTGGACATCTTTTTTCTTTTACATGTGCTTCATATTCATCTCTGAAATATCTCAGCGTGCTTAAAACAGGGTTTGGTGCAGTCTGACCAAGTCCACAAAGAGCACTGTCTTTTATTGAGTATGCAAGTTCTTCTAACTTTTCTAAATCCTCTTCTGTGCCATTTCCGCTTGTTATCTTCTGCAAAATTTCAAGCATTCTTCTTGTCCCTATTCTACATGGTGGACATTTTCCGCATGACTCGTCAACTGTAAATTCTAAAAAGAATTTTGCTATATCAACCATACAGGTGTCTTCATCCATTACAATCATACCGCCAGATCCCATCATTGTACCAAGTGCAGTCAAAGAATCAAAGTCAATTGGTGTGTCCATAAGCGATGCTGGAATACATCCACCTGATGGTCCACCTGTTTGAACTGCCTTAAATTTCTTGCCGCCAGGAATTCCACCACCAATATCCTCAACTATCTCTCTTACAGTTGTTCCCATTGGCACCTCAATGAGACCTGTATTGTTAACCTTTCCAACAAGTGCAAAAACTTTTGTCCCTTTACTCTTCTCTGTTCCAATTGATGCAAACCACTCTGGTCCCTTTAGAATTATCACTGGAATGTTTGCGTATGTCTCAACGTTATTAAGTAAAGTAGGTTTTCCCCACAAACCTTTTACAGCTGGGAATGGTGGTCTTGGTCTTGGTTCTCCTCTGTGCCCTTCAATTGATGTCATCAGCGCTGTCTCCTCACCGCAGACAAATGCACCAGCACCAAGCCTTATCTCGATATCAAATTCAAATCCTGTGCCGAGTATATTCTTACCCAAAAGTCCATACTGTCTTGCTTGTTCAATAGCAATTTCTAATCTCTTTACTGCCAATGGATACTCTGCTCTGACATAAACGTAACCTTGCTTTGAGCCAATCGCATATCCAGCGATAGCCATTGCTTCAATTACAGAATGCGGGTCACCTTCTAAGATGCTTCTGTCCATGTACGCTCCTGGGTCACCTTCGTCTGCGTTGCAAACAACATACTTAACATCACCTGGAGCTTTTGCTGCAAACTCCCATTTGAGTCCTGTTGGAAATCCACCGCCACCTCTTCCTCTAAGACCTGACCTTTTTACCCAGTCAATCACCTGTTCAGGTGTCATTTCTGTAAGAACCTTTGCCAAAGCCTTGTATCCATCATATGCAATATATTCTTCAATATTTTCTGGATTTATAACACCGCAGTTTCTAAGAGCAATTCGCATCTGTTTTTTATAGAATTTAACCTCATTTAATGATTTTATCTGACCTTCTTCTATGGATTCTTTATACAAAAGCCTCTTTACTATTCTTCCTTTTAAAAGATGCTCTTCCACAATCTCTTTTACATCAGAGTCTGCAACTTTGCTGTAAAATGCTCCTTCAGGATAAACAATTACAATTGGACCTTCCGCACAAAGACCAAAACATCCAGTGCGAATTACCTGAACTTCATCTTTTAGGTTTTGTTCTTCTATTTCTTTAATGAAAGCATCATAAATTTTATCTGACCCACCTGATGTACAACCTGTCCCACCACATACAAGAACATGCGATCTGTACAATGGCATGTTAGCCTTCCCTCCTTTTAGTTATTTGCTTCTTTATTTTCTTCATAACCAATTGTATACTCATAAACCGGCTTTCCATTTACCAAATGCTCTGCAACAACCCTTGTGACCTTCTCAGGCGTCATCTTGACATATGTGACCTTTTCTTTATTTGGTTCATAAACCTCTACAATTGGCTCATACTTGCAAAGTCCAATACAACCAGTTTGAACAACTGTAACGTTTTTTAAATTTCTTTTTTGAATCTCTTCAATAAATTTTAGCATAACAGGTCTTGCACCTGCTGCTATTCCACATGTTGCCATACCAACAACAACTCTTATACCTTCGCCCTGCTGTTTTCTGAACTCAAGCTCTTCTAACGCTTTTTTCCTTATTTCTTCAAGCTCTTGAATAGATTTAATCATTTATTATTTGCACCTCCGGTTAAATTTGATAAACCTCTTTCTAACTGACCACGTATAAAGTCAAGAATGCTCAGAGTATTCAAAGGAACATCATTGCCCAAAATCTCTCGAATGCTTTTCGTATCAAAAATAAATTCACTTTGATTGTTTCTGTAACAAAATGTAAAATCTACATTTGGTGCTCCACTTATAAGTGCAAGTAGGGTCTCTGTAATATTTCCAAGAGGAGGTCTGTCTATATGAGAATGTTTCAGTTTTAGCACTATTTTAGTGCCTCTTTCGAGCCTTTCAATTTCAAAGCTTCCTTCACAGTCCATTGCAACTTGTTTTGCTAAAGAAAGACCAAGTCCTACTTTTCGCGTTTTTCTTGTAGTGTAAAAAGGGTCTGTTACTTTATCAATAACATCCTTGGGAATACCTCTGCCGTTATCCTCTATTGTAATGGTAAAAAGGTCCTCTTTCAAATCTTCGACAATTTCAATCTTAACTAAACTTGCACCTGCTTCTATCGAATTTTGAACAAGGTCAAGGATATAAAGCGAAATCTCGTTCAATTATATCACCTTATATTTTCTTACCATTGTCAATTTGTTAAGTTAATATCTTGACAAAATATCTTTAACATCATCCACACTCAATTTCCCGTAAACAGTATTGTCAATCACAACAACTGGAGCAAGTCCGCAAGCTCCTAAGCATCTTGTCGCTTCAATCGAAAATTTTCCATCTTCTGTTGTTTCACCTACATCAATCTTTAAAAGTTCTTTTAACTTATCCAAAATTTTATCTGCACCTTTAACATAACAAGCTGTACCCATGCATACACTTATCTTATGGTCACCTGTCGGCTTTAACGTAAAGCGCGTATAAAATGTTGCAACACCGTAAACCTCCGCCATGGGTATATTGAGTCCTTCTGCTATTCTTTTTTGAACTTCATAGGGCAAATATCCAAAAAGCTCCTGTGCCTCATGTAAAACTGGAATTAAAGCCCCTCTTCTTGATTTATTTTTTTCAATAATCTCATCAAGTTTTTTGAAATTCTCTTCTGTCAGATTCTTACCCTGGCAACAAGACATAAATCTGCATCCCCCTTCTATTGTTAGAAATTTAACATATGGAGTTAAAGCTACTGTTAATATTGTAACATACAATGGGTTATAAATGAAGTATAAATTTTGGAGAATTTAATTGAAAAATATTGTATACAGTATATCACTTTCAATAAAAAATTCCCTTTCATTTATCTCCCACAGATGATGGGCATCTGAGGAATGGAGAAAAATATAATCTTTGTTTTGAGGGAGAAACTTGGTAAATTCTATTTCATTGGTGCCAGATAACTCTAAAAAGGTCAAATTAGTTAGCTCTTCAGGCAAAAAACCAAGCCTTCCAATTACACCAAAAGATTGTCTGTCTATATGAGCAGGGATAAAAACCATGTTGTAGAATTTGGAAACCTCATAAACCTGTTTTAAGTTTAGAGTAAGTGGTTGGAGAAGAAGTTTTTCATAGCTTCCAATTATATTGTCCTGTGTATCAACAATGTATTGATTACCATAAATATCTTCTCTGAGCTTAACAAAAGGTAAATGTTTGTCAATAATGCCCTGAAATTCTCTGATAATTGAAACATCTTTGTGCTTAAAATACAGCAGAACATGAATCTCCTCTTCTGTTTCAATCTCAATTCCAGGTATAAATAAAATGTCAAGTAAACTTGCTACTTCCAAAAAATTTTCAAGGTTTAATGTGGAGTTATGGTCTGTAACAGATATAACATCTAATCCCTTTAACTTTGCCATATTTATTATATTATGTGGTGTCATATCATTGTCTGCACACGGAGAAAGCAACGAATGAATATGAAGGTCATAATAAAGCTTCATTTTTATCTCCCTTTTCTTTAAGAATCAGCAACCTTGCTGTTTCAAAATGTGAAAGTTCTGTTGTAAAAATTGGAATTTGCTGCTCTATTGATTTTTGAAGCATATCAGCGTCGGGCTTTACTCCTTCTGTCAAGATTATTGCTTTTACTTCTCTGAGAGTTGCTATAGCAACCACATTTACATTGTTTTGAATGGTAATCCATATACTATTGTCCTTAATATGCGATATTGCAAAACTTAAAACATCTCCAATATATACATTTTCATACTGTTCATCCTTTACAATCCCATTTGCCAATTCAAAATACCTGCATAAATCTAAAATGCTTGGCACTACTCATCATTCCTTTCAAGTGATGGTGGTAGTTTATTCGAAAGCTCAACCATCTTGTTTGCAAGCTCTTTTATGTTTTCCCTAAGAATAAAAATACAATCTGTATCATTGGCAAAACCACGCACTATATCCTCGGCAAGAGTTTTGCATGTAGGTGAACCACAAGCACCACAGTCCAAACCCGGAAGTATACTTAGGATATTATTTGCCTTTTCAAACTTTTCCATAGCTCTTTCAATGTCAGAGTCAAGTTCAAGCACAGGATTTGTCTCCAACTCTTTTTCAAAAAGAACATCCTCAAGCCTGAGAGAAAAACTATTAATAATTTCCGCTGTCCACGCTGAAAGACTCTCTTCTTTGTCTTTTAATTTGGAAGACAATCTTTTAATACGATTTTTGGCAACATACGGATTTTCTACTGCAAGAGGCCCTCCAACACACCCACCAGTGCAAGCAAGACCTTCAAAATATGTGATGTCTTTGAGCCTGCCATTTTCAATCTCTTCTAAAACTTTAACTACGTTGTGAATACCATCAACGTTTATATACTCTTCAATTTCCAACGCCAAGCTTTCGCCACCTGATGCTGCCCATCCAATACCTTTGCCTGAGGTAATTGAAAGAGGCTTTATAACTTTTATTTCTCTTAGTTTACTTCTTACAAGTCCATAAATATCTTTTATCGCTATTACTCCATCCACGTATGAACGCTCAAAACCAAGAGGATTATTTATATATGTCATCTTTGCTGCACATGGAGATATAAAAAAAGCGCCTATTTTGTCTTCATCAATTCCTTTTTCTTTATGTATCTTTTTCTTAGCAATATATGCAGCAACTTCCATAGGTGAAGCAATTGGCAGAATATTCTCGATTAAGTCCGGAAATTTTGTTTGAATAAGCCTTACAACTGCTGGGCATGCAGAGGAAATTACTGGTTTTTTGTTTTTCTCAGAAAGAATAAACTGCTTTGTAAAGTGGGTTACTATCTCAGCTGCTTTTGCTACCTCAAATATATCATCAAACCCAAGGTTAAGCAAAGCATACAGAAGCTTATTCACATCATCAACCTCAAACTGAGCGTAAAACGAAGGGGCTGGCAGTGCAACTTTATATTGAAATTTATTGATTTCCTCTAAACTGTCAGTAATGGCATATTTCGCATGGTACGGGCATGTCCTTATGCACTCTCCGCAGTCTATGCACCTTTGGTCAATAATCCTTGCTTTTGAGTTTCGAACTCTAATGGCTTCAGTTGGACATCTTTTAATACAGTTTGTACATCCTTTACATTTTTCTTTGTCAAGCATTATAGAATGTAAATTTTTCATTTATTATTCACTTCCCTAAATATTAAAGATAGTCATTTATTGTAAATAACCATATATACCCTTGTACCTTTTCCTTTTTGTGATTCAATCTCAAAATAATCTGAATACTTCTTCATGTTTGGAAGACCCATACCTGCTCCAAATCCCAAGTTTCTTATCTCTTCTGGAGCGGTGGAATATCCTTCTTTCATAGCAAGCTCAATATCTTCAATGCCAGGTCCATCATCTTGAGCTACTATTTCAATCTTATCTTTTGAAATTACGGCTTTTAAAATCCCACCAAAAGAATGTATAACAATATTCATCTCTGCTTCATAAGAGACAATTGCAACTTTTTTAAGTATCTCTGGTTTTACACCAAGTTTCTTTAGAGTCTCCTTAATCTTAGAAGAAGCTTCCCCTGCTAATATAAAATTACCTGGCTCAATCTCAAATTCCAGCTCAAGCAGCATCTTTCTCAGCAGCACCTTTCTTTCCCAAGTCCGTTTTCATAAAGTATTCCACATGCTTGAAACATTGGATAGTCAGTTCCAAGAAGAGCTATACACTTTTCTTTTGCAAGTTTTAACATTTCTTCAGATGGTTGTTTTCCTCGAACAATTATCACAGCTTTTATATCCATCATCTCTGCAGTCCTTACCACTTGAGGATTTACAAGACCTGTCAATAAAATCACCTTTTCTTTTACAAATGCCAAAACGTCACTCATAAGGTCAGAGCCACATGCATTTAAAAATTCTTCGTTACATAGATCTTCAGGCTCGAAATAAACCCTGCAATTTAAAAGTTCCTTAATCTTTGTTAATTTCATAACAAATAACCTCCAAATTTTTACTTTTTCTGACCGAATGTTTCAAAGGCTTGGTTGACAATTTCTTCTATCGTAATGTCAACTATGTTATTTTCGGTCTCATCTTCCATTTTAATATAGAGAAGATACTCTATATTCCCCTCTGGCCCTGTGATTGGCGAATATGTCAGACCCTTGATTGAGATTCCGAGAGAAAAATAGTGATCAATTACCTTTTTGATCACATTTTTATGAGTTTCCTTAGACTTTACAACTCCTCTTTTTCCAACCTCCTTTCTTCCTGCTTCAAACTGGGGTTTTATTAGCAAAATACCTTCTGTGCTATTCTCCATGAACTCTTTTACCTTCTCTGCAATTAGGTTCAAAGAAATAAAGGAGACATCGCATACTATAATATCAATTTTATCCTGAATACTTTTTCTGTCAAAGTACCTAAAATTAGTCTTTTCAAAATTTACTACTCTCGGGTCCTCTCTTAACTTCCATGCAAGCTGACCATATCCAACATCAACACAGTAAACCTTTTTAGCGCCATGTTGGAGCAAACAGTCTGTAAATCCTCCTGTTGAAGCACCAATGTCAAGGGCTATTTTGCCTTCAACCGAAATTTTAAAAAAATCTAAAGCCTTTTCAAGTTTAAGACCGCCTCTGCTGACATATTTTAGTGGCTCTTTAATTATTATCTGGCTCCTTTCATCTATCATTTCCCCTGCTTTTTCTATTTTTTGATTATTCACATATACGTTACCACTCAAAATTAATGCTCTTGCCTTTTCACGTGATTCTACCAGACCTTTTTCAACAAGAAGTAAATCAGCCCTCTTTTTCAACTCTCTATCAGCTCCATAACAATTTTTGTTAAGTTCTCTCTGTCCATCCCGAGCATAGAATAAAGCTGAAAAATTGAACCATGAGGAATAAATCTATCAGGTATAGCTATGTGCTTAATCTCTACTGATTTTTCTTCAGCTATAATACTTTTTATTTTTTCACCAAGTCCACCGATAATACTGTTGTCCTCTACAATTAAAATTTTTTTATGTGTATTTACTATTCTTTTTATAATTTTAGTATTCAAAGGTTTTATAAATCTCACATTTACCAGTGTTACATCCAACTTGTTTTTGCTAATAATATCATACAATATTGAAACATGTCTTCCAATAGAAAATATAGCCAGATTCTCTCCTTGTTTTAATATCTCTGGTTCAGAAAGTTTAATTTCATCGTAAAGACCAACTTGCTTACAGCTCCCGCGTGGATACCTTATTGCAATAGGACCGTCCTGGTAGAAAGCTGCAAATTCCAACATCATTTCAAATTCTTTTGTATCCTTTGGCACCATCAATGTCAAGTTTGGAATTAGGCTCAAATACGATATATCAAAACTTCCATGGTGTGTTTCTCCATCCTCGCCTACAAGACCTGCTCGGTCTACACAGAAGACCACATTCAAATTTTGAAGACACACATCATGAATAATCTGGTCAAAAGCTCTTTGCAGGAAGGTTGAATATATAGCCACAAACGGTTTAAATCCCTCTTTAGCAAGAGCACCTGCAAAAGTGACCGCATGTTCCTCTGCTATTCCAACATCAAAAAATCTTTGAGGATACATTATTGCAAACTTGCTAAGACCAGTACCATCAGGCATTGCAGCGGTAATTGCTAATATCTTTGGATTGCGCTTGGCAAGCTCGCAAAGCTTATCACCTAAAACCTCAGAAAATGTCTTTGAAGTATTGTCAGATAAGTGATTTCCTGTTTCTATGTCAAATGGTGGAACACCATGGAATTTTTCTGGAAATCTTTCAGCATGTTCATATCCTTTACCTTTTTGTGTAACAACATGAACCAAAACAGGTCTTTCAAAATCTTTAACACTTTTGAATACCTCACAAAGTCTTTCTATATCATGACCGTCAATAGGTCCATAATATTCAAATCCAAGAGCTTCAAACAAAGTCCCAGGAAAGAAAAAATATTTTAAACTTCCTTTTACTTTTCTCACAAACTTGCTTAAGTTTTTCCCAACAATCGGAATTCCTTCTACCAAACTATCAGTAGCCTTTTTCAATTTAAAATAACGTGGTTTTGTTCGTACCTTTGATAGATATTTTGCAATCGCACCAACATTTTTGGAGATTGACATGTCATTGTCATTCAAAATAACAAGAAGTTTACCATTATATCTGCCTGCATTATTGAGCCCTTCATATGCAAGTCCTCCAGTTAAAGCTCCATCTCCTATTACCGCAATCACATCGTAGTCTTCGTTTTTAAGATCACGTGCAACTGCAAATCCCAATGCAACAGAAATAGAAGTAGAACTGTGTCCAGTATCAAACGAGTCATAAATGCTTTCTTTTGATTTTGGAAAACCGCTCAAACCACCAAATTTCCTTAAAGTGTTAAATTTTTGCTTTCGTCCTGTCAAAATCTTATAAACATAACATTGATGTCCTACATCCCACACAATTTTATCTTTTGGTGGATCAAATACTTTTAACAGAGCAAGAGTTAGCTCAACAACTCCCAAATTTGCCGCCAAGTGTCCACCTGTATTGGCGATGTTATACAACAGAAATTCTCTTATTTCTTCAGCAAGTTCATAAAGTTCAGATATACTCAATCTTTTTATATCTTCAGGATAGTTTACTTTTTCTAATATACCCAATACCTCTCACTTCCCAAGTTACATTTTTAAAAATATTCCAAGTACTTTCCCACATATTTTTACAATCTCATTGCTCTTTTGGATTGCAAAATATTTTCCGATTGACTTGCCAGATATTGTTATACCAGCAACTATTGCAGTCAGAAGTATAGAAAGAAGAATGGGATTGGCTTTGCTATTTTTTGCCATATAAAATACAATACTTGCAGAAAGTGCTCCACTCAATATTCCGCATATATCTCCTATAACATCGTTGCAAATAGAAGACACTTTGCTTGCATTTTTTATGAGCCATACACTCACCTTTGCCCCTTTTACTTTCTTTGCAGCCATCGCGTGAAAAGGAACCTCATCAGCTGCGGTTGTAGCAATCCCAATTATGTCAAAGATTATTCCTAATAAAATTATACAAAATAAAAGTATAAATGAAATTATTACAGGTAATCTTTCTGATACATAGCTTGAAATGTAGTTTAGAGTAGCCGACAATAAAAACGATAAAATAAACAATATTAATGTCCATTTGAAATATTCTCGTTTTCTATTCTGAATTTTCTTCTTATTTTTCATTTTTCATCTCCTAAGACATACTATTTGAAAAATACATAAATTTATTGGGATAGGGTGATTTTACGAAGGGTAAATTTTGCGGCTTAAGGTCTGGTAGGATTTCCCCCAAACTTACCTCCCGTCGCCAGGAGGCGGTTTCCCTTTAAAAGTTTGGGTGTGCGGTTGCCCAACACACAACCAGATCGCCACTTAGTCCGCACTTTAATCCCCTTCGTAAAGCCAATACATGGCACAGCCTAGGAGCTTTCCTCGACAGAGGGCATGCTTTCTAGCCTCTTTTGCGAAATAGATTTCAGGCCCCAAGACCTTCCTAAAAACGGGCCCTATTTTTAGGAAGGCCGGAAATTCGGCCATCCGTCTATTCCGCTCAAGGCAGGCTACACTACCCCAAGCACATCCTTTTTTAAAAGGACGCACCTGGCGGTAGGTTTTACTAACGCACAAAAAGCTTCTTTCTTTTTGTGCGTTAGCCTCCACGGGAAAAGGGTTGCATCCTGCATGCCATTGCAGGACTCCCTTAACCCTTACTCCCAGCTCCAACCCCTGACTGGGCGTCAGAAGCCGGAACCAGGAACTTCATCGGTGTGCCCTTTGGCGGATTTTTAGGCCCGCCTTCGAAAGCAGCCACTCTGACTAGGATACTGCATCACCCTATCCCATTTAACATTCTTGGATTATTCAGTTTTCAGAATATTATTATATCACAGCTTTTGTTTTGCTTCAAATCATTATTGTGGCAATTAATATTCCAACTATAGCTCCTGCAAAGACTTCTGTAGGTTTGTGACCTATGAGCTCTTTTAGTTTATATTGAGGCTTGTAATGTGGTGAAAGATACATCTCAATTATTTCATTTAAAGTCTGTGCCTGTTTCCCAGCCTCTCTTCTTACTCCTGCTGCATCGTACATTACAATTAAAGTGAATGTTAATGAAATAGCAAAATTGGTTGAACTAAATCCATCTATAAGTCCTACAGCAGTTGAAAGACCACATGCAAACGCTGAATGAGAACTTGGCATTCCTCCAGAGCTTATAAACCATTTAAGATTAACTTTTCGTGTCATGATAAATGCTATCACAATCTTTAAAAACTGTGCAACAAACCAGCTAACAACGCCAACCTCAAGCGCCTTATTCTTTAAAATCTCTAACACAACCTCTTTCATCTTTCCATCAACCAATCCTCTTGAGATTTGCATATGACAGAAGTAGTCTTTTCTGACCTATCTTTTCAAAATCTACTACTACCTCTCTCATATCATCTGAAAGCCAGATAACTTTTCCAACTCCAAACTTTCCATGCTGTACCTTGTTTCCAACCTGTAAATTGCTAACAGAAAAATCTTCAGATTGATCAATCTTGACAGAAAATGTTTGGTGAGTTTTAGTAATAGGACTATAGACAACTTGAATGTATCTTTGAGGAATCTCCTCAATAAAACAAGACCTTTGTCGTGAAGAAAACCTGCCAAATACTCTTCGATTGTTAGCATATGTCAGAACAAGAAGCTTTTTTGCTCTGGTAATTGCAACATAACACAGTCTTCTTTCTTCTTCAAGTTCCTTTTCAGCATCAATGGGTTCTTCTGCCCTAACAAGCGGAAACAATCCTTCTTCAAGCCCTGTGAGAAAGACAACTTCAAATTCCAATCCTTTTGCAGCATGAACTGTCATAAGTGAAACTTTCTCTTCTTTTTGAGTATCTTCATCTTCAGAACTCAAAGTAATAGAGTTCAAAAAATTTTGCAAGGTTGGCTCTTCATTTTCTTCTTCAAAAATAGCTGCAGTGCTTATAAGCTGTTCAATATTTTTAGCTCTTTGAAACTCCTCTTCACTTTTGCTACTGAGCAAACTTTCTAAATACCCTGTCTTTTCAAGCACAAGTTTAATAGCTGCAGATACAGATAAATTTTCTGCCTCAGCTTTCAAATCTTCTATCAGAGATATAAAGCCATTCAGCCTTTCATATGTCTTTTTGTCAAAATTAAACTTTGCTCGCTCAAGTAAAATGGTATATGCAGAAACATTATACTCTTCACTTAAAACTTTTACTTTCTCTATGGTACTGTTTCCTATACCCCTTCTGGGTACATTGATAATCCTAAATAGGCTCAAATCGTCATGCGGATTTGTAATGAGTCTCAAATAAGCAATTATATCTTTTATTTCTTTTCTTTCATAAAATCGCAAAGCACCTACAACTTTATAGGGTACAGAATAAGCTGAAAGTGCATTCTCAAAGTTTACAGATTGAGCATTTGTTCGGTAGAGCACTCCTATTTCTGAGGGTGAAATCCCGCTTTCAATAAGATTTTTCACACTCGATGCAACAAACTCCGCTTCATTTACTTCGTCAAAAGCTGAGTACAGAAAAATCTTTTCGCCATCAATGTTATCTGTCCACAATTTTTTAAATTTTCTGTAATTATTGTTTTTTATAACCTCATTTGCAGCTGATAGTATTGTCTTTGTAGACCTATAGTTTTTTTCTAATTTTATTACCTTGGCATCGCTAAAAACCTTTTCAAATTCCAAAATATTTTTTATATTTGCTCCTCTGAAACTGTATATACTCTGGTCGTCATCACCAACAACACAGATATTTCTGTGTTTTTGTGAAAGTAAATAAACAAAGTAAAACTGAGCATGATTTGTGTCCTGATACTCATCTACCAAGATGTATTTAAACTTATTCTGATACTTTTCCAGAATGTCAGGGTTTGTTTCAAAAAGAACTACAGTGTAATACAGAAGGTCATCAAAGTCAAACGCATTGTATTCTTTTAAAAGTTTATTGTAAAGTTTATACACTTCAACAACACGACCATCGACCTCACCGTATCTGTATACATCAGAAGGTCCAATTAACTGATTTTTGAGATTGCTAATATGCCTTGATACATATCTAATATCAAGTTTTTCGGGGTCAATGTTTAATTTGTCAAAACACTCTTTCAAAAGCTGGTTTCTATCCTGTGTATCAAATATTACAAAGTTGTTTGAAAATCCTATATTATGAGCTTCCATTCTCAAAATCCTTGCACACGCAGCATGAAAAGTAGACACCCACATCTCTGAAAATGATTGGGTGCTAACAAGCCTTTTTATTCTTTCTTTCATCTCATCAGCAGCTTTGTTTGTAAACGTAATTGCAAGAATATTGCCAGGATCTGCTAATCCCATATTCAATATATATGCTATTCTATATGTTATGACACGAGTTTTCCCTGAACCTGCACCAGCCAATACTAAAAGCGGCCCTTCTGTTGAAAGAACCGCCTCTTTTTGCTGCTCATTTAATTCTTTTAGCCATTCCATATCTTTCTACTCCCGCAAACTTATATTGTAGTTTTTAAGCTCATCTAAAATCTTCTCTTGAATCTGGTTAATATCACTATCTGAAAGTGTTTTTGATTTTGACCTGAAAATTGCTCTATAGGCATAGCTTTTGAAACCTTGCTTTATTTGTTGTCCCTTGTAAACATCAAACAGACGAAACTCTTCTAAAATGTCAGAGCTATATTTTTTGAAGATTTCTTCAATAACCCTGCTTTCTACATCATCTGGTACAACAAATGCATAGTCTCTCTCAATAGCTGGATATTTCGGAAGTTGAACATACCTCTTTTCTTCCTTCTCAGCCTCAAGCAGCTCATCTATAAAAAGTTCTGCATATACAACTCTTACAGGTATGTCAAATCTTTCTAATATATCCGGATGGACTTCTCCAATGTAGCCTATAAGAAAACTTTCATCGGTATAAATCTTTGCTGAACGTGTAGGATGCAAATTTGGATTTTGATGTTGCGATGAAAACTTAACATCTTTTATTCTAAGCATGTCAAAAAGATTTTCAAGTACACCCTTTAGAGAATAAAAATCCTGAGCCGAACTTCCTATTGCTAAAACAAGTTTTTCATGCGGAAGTTTTTCATTAGATTTTTTAAATACTGTAGATAGCTCAAATACTTTTACGTCTTTTATATTTCGGGATATATTGAGATAAACTGTTTTTAATACAGAAGACATAAGCTGCATTCGCATGATAGAAAAATCTTCACCGAGTGGATTTAAAATCTTGACAGCATCATCCAAGTTATACCCTTTTAAAATCTCATAAACTTTTGGCGATTCAAATGAATATGAATAAATTTCATAATAACCACTGTTGGCAAGAAAAATTTTTATATTGTTTACTATTTTTTGCTTTTGGGTGAGACCAGACGAAATAGCACTTCCCATGAAAACCCTTGAAGGTAGTTTATCATACCCATATATTCTTATAACTTCTTCAGAAATGTCAGCCATATCTTCAATGTCAGTCCTAAAAGGTGGTACTATAAATACATCTTTTACTTCGTCATATTTTATTTCAAGTCTGCTAAGAATATTCACCACTTCATCTTTTTCAATTCTAAGACCAAGAAGTTTTTCTATATATGAAAAATCAGCTTTTACTTCTACTTGCTGCCATGGGTCAACATAGGTATCTACAGCTCCTTTTACAATCTCGCCTGCTCCAATTTGTTCAATCAAAGCGCACGCTCTTTGAATTGCGAGTTCTGCAAAGTATGGGCTCAAACCTTTTTCAAACCTGTTTGAAGCCTCTGTTCTAAGTCCTAAATATCGTGCTGTCCTTCTTACCATTGCGGGATTAAAAGTTGCAGACTCTAAAAGTACAACTTTTGTACTCTCATCAACTTCAGTATCTAATCCTCCCATCACACCTGCAACTGCTATGGCTCTGTTTTCATCTGCAATAACAATGTCAGATGACCGCAAAACCCTCTCTACACCATCAAGAGTTATAATCTTTTCACCATCACTTGCAAGTCTTACAAAAACATTTCTGCCACAAATCTTGTTGAGGTCAAATGCATGAAGAGGCTGACCCATCTCGAGCATTACATAATTTGTTACATCAACAATATTATTTATTGGTCTTATACCGCAAGCCACAAGTCTTCTTCTTAGCCACAGAGGTGACTGTTCAATCTTTACGTTTTTTATAACTCTTCCGATATACCTTCTGCAAATCTTTTTATCTTGAATTTCAATATTATCTATATAATTTTTTATCAATTCATCTGTCTCTTTGAAACTTACATTTGGAAACTTCAGAGGTTTGTTTAAAATAGCAGCTATCTCTCTTGCAATACCCACAATGCTCAAACAGTCGGGCCTGTTTGAGGTTATCTCAAAATCAATTATCACATCATCTATTCCAAGTGCAATCTTTATGTCATTCCCTATCATGCTGTCATCCATACCTTCAAGTATAAATATCCCATTCTCGTCAGCATATGGAAACTCTCCGCGGGTAAGTCCAAGCTCTTCCAGCGAACATAGCATTCCTTCCGATAATATTCCCTTGAACTCAAGAACATCAATTGTTTTACCATTTTCTAAGACAGCACCTGGTTTTGCTACAGGAACATATAAACCTTCTTTTACATTCTTTGCTGCAGTTATTATTGTAAGTATTTTATCTTTTATATCTACTTTACAAACAAAAAGATTCTGGTTATGAGGGTGCAAAGAAATTTCTAAAATCTTACCCACTACAACATTTTTAATATTCTCAAGTCTCTTCTCATATCCCTCAACCTTTGTTCCGCTCATAGTAAGTTTATCAACAAGCTCATCTACCGAACAATCTATATCAACATAACTTTTCAACCATTCTAATGAAACCTTCAATATTCTTCACTCCTTCTGTATAAAGTTTTATCTGAATTGTTTCAAAAATCTCAAATCATTTTCGTAAAAGAGCCTAATGTCCTCAATCTCATATCTCAAAAGTGCTATTCTTTCAACACCCATACCAAATGCAAAACCAGTATATATATCTGGATCAATCCCACAGTTCAAAAGAACCTTTCTGTGAACCATTCCTGCACCAAGTATTTCTATCCAACCTTCACCCTTACATGTTCTACATCCTTTCCCACCACAGAAGATACATGAAATATCAACCTCGGCCGAAGGTTCAGTAAACGGAAAATGATGTGGTCTGAACCTAACCTTGGTCTGTTCACCAAAAAATCTCTTTGCAAACACTTCAAGTGTCCCTTTTAAATCAGCCATTGTAACACCTTTGTCAACAAATAGTCCTTCTATTTGATGAAAAATAGGAGAGTGTGTGCTATCCACCTCGTCTGACCTGTACACCCTTCCAGGAGAAATTATTTTAATTGGAGGCTTTTTACTTTTCATAACCCTGATTTGAACAGGGGAGGTATGCGTTCTCAAAAGTACGTCTTCAGAAATATAAAAAGTATCTTGTGTATCTCGTGCAGGATGGTCAGCTGGGATATTCAATGCTTCAAAGTTATAATAATCAAGCTCTACTTCTGGTCCCTCCGCAATTTCATACCCCATATTTAAAAAGATTTCTGCTATTTCATTTTGAACCTGAGAAAGAATATGAATGGCTCCTATTTCCACTCTTTTGCCAGGTATAGTCACATCAATGCGTTCACTTTGTATCCTCTTTTGCTTCTCTTCCTCTAAAAACCTTTTTCGCTGGATAGCAATGCTTTCCTCAAGGTACTCTCTCAGACTATTTAATTCTTTTCCCACTTGAGCACGAATTGCTGGTTCAAGCTTTGATAGTTCTTTTAACTTACTTTTCAAAATGCCTTTTTTACCTAAATATTTGACCTGAAAATCTTCAAGTTCCTGCAAACTTTTGATTCTTGATAGTTCTTCTATGCATTGGTTTTTTAAATTTGCTATGTCAGTGTTCAATCCTACACACCACCTTTTTGTATTTTTTATTGAATTATTTCTCCTTTAACATATTGTCTATAAGCCTGTGTAATCTTAACTTTGTAAATTTCCCCATGTACTATCATATGACTTTTCCTTATTAGAGTACGGATATAATTTCCTGAATACCCTTCATAATATCCGTCAAAATCAGAATCCTGTTCAATCAAAACTTCTAACGTCTTCCCAACAAACTTACTATGAAATTGATATGAAAGGCTCGCTGCCACTTCTTTCATTATCTTGCTTCGTCTTTCTTTTTCTTTGCTATCTACTTGGTTTGGCATCTCATATGCTTTAGTACCCTTCTTTGGAGAAAACCTGAACACGTGAATCCTTGAAAAACCTATTTTCTGAACAAAATCTAAAGTAGCGTTGAAATCTTCTTCTGTTTCGCCCGGAAAACCCACTATAATATCGGTTGTAAATGCTACATCATCCCATTTTTCTCTTATTCTATCTACTATACTTTGATACTGTGCTGTAGTGTAATGTCTGTTCATAAGTTTCAATATTTTATCACTGCCACTTTGAAGGGAAAGATGCAAATGATGGCACAGTTTGTCAAAACTAAGTAACCTCTCTATAAATTCACCATTCATTATAACCGGTTCTAAAGAACTCAGTCTGATTCTTTTAACACCTTCAATCTTATTTACCCTCTCAATAACATCTATAAGTGTAACCTTCCCATCCAAATCCTTCCCATAAGATGAGATGTTAATTCCTGTAATAACAAATTCTTTGTATCCCTTCTGAACAAGCCTTATAACCTCTTCTTCTATACTTTTTAAACTTCTGCTTCTAACTGCTCCCCTTGCATACGGGATTATACAATAAGAACAAAACTGGTCACAACCTTCTTCTATCTTTATGAAAGCACGGCTACGCTCATTAAATTCTGATATCTTAAGCTCTTCAAATGCTTCTCTTTTATAATCTTCATTTATTGCTACAATTTTCTTTTTGTCCTCCAAATATTGTCTAACATAATCAACAATCTTTTGTCTATCTTTTGTTCCAATTATGATATCTACATCTTCTATCTTTTCAACCTCTTGGGGATACACTTGCGGGTAACATCCCATTACAACTACGATACTTTGCGGAGAAAGTTTTTTAGCCTTTTTTATTGCGTGTCGTGATTTTCTATCGCTTATGTTGGTAACTGTACAGGTATTTATCACGTACACGTCTGCTTTGCTGTCAAAGTCGACAATCTCAAACCCGCTTTCTTTAAAAAGTTCAGCTACTGCCTGGGTTTCATACTGATTGACCTTACATCCAAGTGTATAAAAGGCAATCTTCAATTTAATTTGTTCACCTCCACATTTAAGTTATATTATAATATTTAGCAGCCAATTAGTGAAGAGCTAAAAATATATCTTTAATTGTTATTTTTCTATGAAAAAAGGGTATAGAAAATGTGTAAGGAGTTAATTGATTTAAAGCTCATAAACATGATATGATAAATAATGAGTATTATTTTTGTTGTGAAGGGAGGAATTTAAAATGAAAACAGTAACAGTAAAGCTGAACACAATTGATGCTGTCAAGAACTTTGTCAACATTGTTAGCAAGTACCCATTTGATATTGACCTTACATCAGGAAGGTATGTTGTTGACGCAAAATCTATCATGGGTATATTTAGTTTGGACCTTAGCAAACCAATTAAGGTAGAAATTCATTCAGACAACTGCGATGAACTGCTCAAAGAGCTTGAACCGTTTATGGAAAAATAAGAAAAAATAAATTTAGCGTGGATTTTTCGTCCACGCTAAATTTATTTTTGTCTAATTCTATTTTCAAACAATTTTTCTTTTATTCTGTCCCATAAAGACTTTCTTGGACATTCTTGTAATGCAACAAGTGGGAGGCTCTGTTTTTCATTTTTAAGATACACATTCAACCTACCAATCACCTTGTTTTTTTCAATAGGCGCTTCTGCTACCTGCAAAATTACATCTAATTTTGGCAAACAACTTGATTCCACTACCCAATAACATTTATATGTTGTTCCAACTTTTACCCAATCACTTTTTCCGTTTTTAACTTTTACATAACCCATTTCATCAGGTAGAAGTTTTACCACTTTAAAGTTGTTATAACAATAGTTGAGAATCTTTTGCGTATCATTCCACATATCCGGAGCATTCAAAACCACACATATGACTCTAAAATCATCTCTGCAAACAGAAGTGACAAGACACCTACCCGCCTTTTTTGTAAATCCAGTTTTTACACCATCAGCACCAGGATATAATCTTAACATCTTGTTTTTGTTTCTTAGAATTCTATTGTAAGGTCTTGTAGTCCATGGTACTTCTATATCTTTGGTTTTTACTATCTGTCGAAATATTGGATTTCTCATAGCGTATGCGGTAAGTTTTGCAAGGTCGTGAGCTGTTGTATAATGCTGACCTTGTTCCAAGCCATGTGGAGATGAAAATACAGTGTTTGAAAGGCCAAGATCTTTTGCTTTCTTGTTCATAAGTTTAACGAATCTTTTTACATCACCAGCTGTTGCTATTGCCAAGGCGACAGCAGCATCATTCCCAGAAGAAAGCATAAGTCCATATAAAAGGTCTATTATTTTCAGTTTTTCTCCTTTTTCGAGGTACATAGATGACCCTGGAACTCCCACAGCCTGTGGCGGAATTTCAATTTCTTTATTTACATCACAGTTTTCTAACACCAGGATTGCTGTCATTATTTTGGTTGTGCTTGCCATTGGAAGTTTTAAATCCTTGTTTTTTTCAAAGAGAATCTTCCCTGTTACCCATTCAATAGCTATTGCAGATTTAGAGCTCAGTTGTGGTAAATTCTTTTTTTCATTTGCATAGCATATCTTACCAAATGCTGTAGTTATTATTAATGCAAATATAAGAACAAATACCCTTGCTTTCATTACAAAAAAACACCCCCACATCTAATTAGTATGCCCATGGATGTGAGGGTATATGTATTTTACCCTTTATTATAAATTCTTTTGAAAGTTTCTAACATAGTCTTAGCAGAATCTCCTCCTAACCTTTCTATTAAAGCATTTGCCAGAACATACGCAATTGCCGCTCTCATGACAATACTTCCTGCCGGCACAGCACATATGTCAGACCTTTCTACTGCTGCCTCAGCAGGTTGAAATGTTCTTATATCTACACTTTTGAGGGGCTTATATAGAGTTGGAATTGGCTTGAAAGCAGCCCGAACAACAATATCCATGCCGTTTGAAATTCCGCCTTCTATACCACCTGCATTGTTTGTCTTTCGATAAAAACCTTTCTTATCATCATAATAAATTTCATCATGAACTTCAGAACCAAACCGCCTTGCCGCTTCAAATCCCATACCAATTTCAACACCTTTTACAGACTGAATACTCATTACAGAGTGAGCAATCTGGGCGTCAAGTTTTCTGTCCCAGTGAACATGGCTACCAATACCATATGGAACATTTTTGCAAATTACCTCAGCAATCCCACCCACGCTATCACCTATTTGTTTTGCTATATCAATCTCCTCTTTCATCTTCATTTCAGCTTCCTTGTCAATACAAAACAGATCTGAAGAAGATAAAGCCTGTTCAAAAAGTTCTGTGTCATTAAATGAATACGATTTTGTAAGCCGTACCCTACCAATCTCAACAACGTGGTTGTAAAGTTTAATGCCAAACATTTTCAAAAGTTCTTCACAAACAGCTCCAACTGCTACTCTTATAGCAGTTTCTCTTGCACTGGCTCTTTCCAATACATTTCTTGCATCATCAAACTCATATTTTAAACAACCAGCCAAATCTGCATGACCAGGCCGTGGAACTGTCACTTTTTTGGTATCTACATCACACTGCGTTGCATCCATAAAACTTTTCCAGTTTTCGTAATCCCTATTTTCAATCATCAATGTAATAGGGGCTCCTGTGGTAAAAGAGTTTCTGACTCCTGATAAAATTTTTACTCTGTCCTTTTCTATTTCCATTCGCTTCCCTCTTCCATAACCCCTTTGACGTAGTTGTAAAAGATGGTTTATATTTTCTATATCTATTTTTACATGTGCAGGAAATCCTTCTATTATGGCTATCAAAGCTTTTCCATGTGTTTCACCAGCATCTAAAAATCTCATTGTTTCACCTCAGTTTCTTTTGTTTTTTTGTATCAAACAAATTACCCTTCTTAAATATAATGATAATGTACTAAACATTATCGTTTTGTTAGTAGAAAGAAAAGATGAAAAGAAGATTTATTCGTATACTCTACACATTATGTGCGGTTTATATAATCTTGAGCATATTTATTATTAAAAATTCGGATAAACATATATACGTTTACCATGAGCCTTCTAATTTATCAATCCGCTACGGAGAATCACAATACTCAGTGATCGTACAGAATACAAAAGTTAGCCTTGAAAAAGTGACAAAGGAAAAATTTTATATCACATACTCACAGGTTACCGGAAATCAGAGTTATTTTGGTTTAACTCTTATAATAGAAAACTTAGAAAAAAAGAGGATTAATAAAGCTGCTTTTGAATATATTTACATTGAAGATGCAGCCACAAAACAAAAATATTATCCAATTCCTTATTTTGAAATAGAAAATTTTCCTCAAGACCAACCTATGTTGTATAAAGCAAAATTCTATGCTAAATTTCATCTATTACCATATAATATTTTTGCAATAAATATCTACTTTAAATTTGAAGATAAACTGTTTATTCTTAAAAATGTTGATATAAGATAAACATTTTCAATAATCATTCAACGCAAGACTGAGAAGGTATCTCAGTTCTTCTAAATTCGAATTGAGTGTAGATAGCCTTTCTGGAGAAATAGCAGAGTTTTTTATACCTTCCTTTAGTCTATTCAGTTCATATTCAATCTCTTCAATCTGAGCAAGTACTGAAAGATTGACAAATGAAGGAAGTTCCGAGAATAACCTTTCACTTTGTGTAACGTATTCAGGTGCAATTTCATACACCTCGCCACGCATAGGAACAATGACATCTGTTTTAAACCGGTTTTGTAATTCTTTTGCAAATTCGAACTGAACTTCCTTCTCGCCATGGACCACAAAAATCTTCTTTGGTTTTTGATTCATCTGTTCAATCCACGAAAAAAGCCCACTTTTATCTGCATGACCAGAATATGCCTCGATATACTCTATCTTTGCTCTTACTTCTACCTCTTCACCAAATATCTTTACCTTCTTCTGTCCATCCAAAAGCTTTCTTCCGAGAGTGTTTGGTGCCTGATAACCGACAAAGAGCACAGTGTTTTTCTCATTCCATAAATTATGTTTAAGATGATGCTTTATTCTTCCTGCCTCACACATCCCACTTGAAGAAATTATTATACAACTTTTGTCATACTCATTTAACCATTTTGACTCATCCACAGATTTTATAAACCTCAAATTAGGTGGCTCAAGAGGATATATACCATTTTTTATAAACATAGCTGCCTCTGTATCAAAATAATCTATATGTTTTTTGTAGATGGCAGTTGCAGAAGTTGCAAGTGGGCTGTCAACAAAAATCTCTACATTTCTTATAATTTTAGCCTCTTCAGAATCAGTGCTAATTTCTTTTGCAATCTCATATAATATTTCCTGTGTTCTCCCAACTGCAAAAGATGGAATTATAACCTTTCCACCATTTGAAATAGTTGTACTTATTATATTTATAAGTTTTTTAGATTTGTTTTCAACGTCTACATGAAGCCTATTGCCGTAAGTGCTTTCAATGAACAGATAATCGCAATCATCTATTATTGTAGGGTCTTTCAAAATAGGAACATTTCTGTTCCCTAAATCACCAGAAAAAACAAGTTTGTACTCCTTACCATTTTCTTTCACATAGAGCTCAACTATAGCTGAACCAAGCATATGTCCAGCATCCTTAAAAACAAAACTCAAATTTTTGTCTATTTGAATTCTCTGACCATATTTTACGCCTCTAAAATGTTTTAAGACATTTTCTGCGTCTTCTAAGGTATAAAGCGGTAGCAGTAGTTTTTTCCCTTCTCTTTTCCTTTTTCTATTCTTCCATTCAATCTCGCTTTCCTGAATATGAGCGCTGTCTGGCAACATAATACTACACAAGTCCATTGTCGCATCTGTTGTACAAATTATTCCTCTAAATCCATCCTTATAGAGTTTTGGAATTCTTCCGCTATGGTCAATATGAGCGTGAGAAAGAATGACAAATTCAATTTCTGACGGATTAAAAGGAAATGATTCATAGTTGAGCAGTTCTTCAGTCAAACCACCTTGAAACATACCACAATCTACCAGAAATTTTTTGCCTTCAAGATCAAAAAGGTAGCATGAACCTGTCACACTTTGAGCTCCACCTATGAAAGTTATCTTCAAATTTTCTCTCTCCTCTCATTCAAACTTAACCTTACCATACTGCGGTACAATCTCAAACCATGTGTTCCCTTTTAAAAGCTTAATCTCTTGCCCATTTTCATCTTTTAATATAAATGAATTTTTCATATTAAATTCATAAGTTATTGGAATAGTTTTTCCCATTTGCAGAACATACCCTTTTCCTTTTGAAAAATCCACTTCCTGTCTACCTCTGTCATCGTTTTTTATTGTGTCATAGTGAGCAAAAATTATTACTAAGTTTTTTGCAGTCAGTACAGCACCTGTCTCTTTGTTAAGATGAGGTTTTTCTTTTATAAACCTTTTGTAAACTTTTTTCTGTTCATCATATTCATATCTTACATAATACCATCCTGAAAAAGTAATTTTTATTTTGGTGTTTTCTGAATTCCATTTATTCACTACTTCATCTGTTAAAGGATATGTTTTGTAAGTTTTCTGCATTTTGTAACCCTTTTTATCAAAAAAAGCTGAAAGCTTCTCCATAGAAGAATAGAGATTATGCGGTGCTTTTCTATCTGAGGTCCTGAAGAAAATTCCGCCACCTGTGTAAATAGCATCAATATGAGGTATAAAATTCTGTTTGAAAAGCCTGTAAGCTTGTGGGCTACCACCACAGTGTACAAAGTAAGCATTAAGTGACTTTGCTATCTGCATAAAATACGGTCTTGCACTTCTTATAGGACCTACTTTTTTAGGATATGTATGGTGATATATTGCCATAATTCGTGTTGCTCCACCCTCAATCAAAGCTTCATAAAGGTACTCAGCCTGATCTAACGAAGATTGAGGGATTGCACCAGGTTCATTATTAATCATAACTGCTATTATTTGATGTTCATCTTTTGGGTAAATGACTTCTCCAGTAAATCTACAAAGATAGTTAAATTGCTGAGCTTGAGTATTGTCTTTTTCCTCATTTTTGATCGTTTGTAATGTTTTACTTGTTTTTAAGATTTCATTTTTGGTCTCTTTTTTACCACATGCTGACAAAGAAATAATTATAATTCCTATTATTAATGGTAAAATCTTTTTCAAATAAACTTCTTTTTTATGTTTCATAAAGGTCCCTCTTTCATTTTATCTTGAATATCAAAAGGGTTACAAGAACTCCAATAATGGCACCTACAACTGTCTCCCAAACTGTATGAATCTTTGCTTCTATCCTACTCTCAAGTACCAATAGAGCCAAAAAAAGAGCAAGTGATACTATTATGAGGTTGTTTGTGAGCATTAAAATAGCAGTTGCCGCAGCAAAAGCTAAAGCAGTATGACCGCTTGGCATTCCGCCCTGCATAAACTTTGTTCTATTTGTAATAGCCTTAACAACTATTATGACCATTGCTACAATTATAAGGGATAAAAACACTACATGAAAAGAAATACCTCTTATATGTTTAAGTGTTAATTCTATTGGTAGCTTTATTTTATCATAAAAAAGAAAATACCCTATGGTTAATGACATCAAGGCAGACACCAACACAGCTCCTGCTGCTACGTCTTTTGCAATTTTTGCTTTCGGTTCAAACTCTTTTGCTATGAGGTCTATGGTATTTTCTATTGCAGTGTTTATAAGTTCTGTTGCAATAACTAAACCAATACAAATTAGTACTAATACTGTTTCGATCTTATTAAGTTTAAAGACAATAGTTAAAAAGAGAATTGTAAAAGCTATTATAAAGTGAATCTTCATATTTCTTTGAGTCTTAAAAGAAATTATTATTCCATTTATTGCATTGTCAAAACTCTCCAGCAAGGTTCTTCTTTTGTTCATCTTGTCAACCCCATGCTCTGTAAAATTTGCTCTTCATACTCCCTCATTACTTTTCTATCATCCTCTTCTATGTGGTCAAAACCCAAAAGATGTAAAACAGAATGCACAGTTAAATATGCAATTTCTCTTTCCAATGAGTGACCAAATTCTTTCGCCTGCTGTGCTGCCTTTTCGATTGAAATTACAATGTCACCAAGAGGAATTTCATCTTCCATAATCACTATATCTTCTAAAAGCTTCCCATTTTTAAATTCGAATATAGGAAAAGATAGTACATCTGTTTCTTTATTGACATTTCTATAATTTCTATTGAGTTCCTTTATGAAGCTGTTATCAACTATGAATACACTTATTTCAAAGTTCTCTTCTTCCAAGAAAACCTTAATGGTATTTACAATCGACTCTTCAATTATCTTTGAAATGTGTTGGTCAATATCAACTTTATCTTGCTGATTTTGAATGAATATTTTCACTTCTTACCATCACCTCATCTGATTTGTTTGAAGAATCTTCAAATATATTATAACTAACCCTCTTGTGAAAAACACCAGTCAAAACCTTGATAAAACTTTCCAATATAATTTCAAGTTCTTTAAATGTCAAATCGCTGTTATTTAGCTGCCCATCAAGAAGCTTTTCTTGAATTACATTTCTTATAGTAGCTTCAATCATCTGAGGCGTCGGAGAAGAAAGAGCCCTGACAGCTGCTTCAACAGAGTCAGCCAACATAACAATTGCAGCTTCTTTGCTCTGTGGAATTGGTCCATCATACCTAAACTTTTCCTCACTCACTTGCTGATTTTGACTTAGCGCTTTTCCATAAAAAAATGCCACCTTAGTAGTACCATGGTGCTGTTTTATAATGTCAAGAACCTGTCTTGGTAGCCTATATTCCTTCCCAATCTCCACACCATCTTTTGTATGTGAGATTATTATAAGAGCTGAAAGAGTAGGAGTTATCCTGTTGTGAGGGTCTTCTTCAATAATCTGATTTTCCTTAAAATAAAAAGGTCTTTTTAGCTTTCCTATGTCGTGATAATAAGCGCCTATGCGGGCAAGAAGATAATTTCCACCAACTGCTTCACATGCAATCTCGGCTAAATTCCCTACTATTAAACTGTGATGATAAGTACCTGGAGCTTCAAGTAAAAGTCTTTTAAGTAATGGATGGTTGGGATTAGAAAGTTCCATAAGTCTAATCGGGGTGGTAAAATCAAATAAGTACTCCCACACAGGTAAAGTTCCATACGCAATAATAAACGAAAGTGCCGTACCAATAAAAGAGTTTGCTGAAGTGGTCAACACCTCAGCTTCATTCATTTTAAATACTAATTCAGTTGACAAAACAAAAAGTGAGGATATTAAACTGGCCAAAAATCCGTGGGATATAAATTGAAGCCTATTGTTAATACTGTGCGATACAATTGCACACAAACTTCCTGTCACAAAAAGATGAAGAGCAAAACTAAGGTTATTCATTCCCACAATTAGCAGGGTTACAATAGAAAGTATTACATTAAAAATTATCGAAACTCTTACATCAATCAAAAGCGAAATCAAAATAACTCCTACAAAAGCCGGCACAGCATATGTTGGTATGGGAAGAAGAAACTTTATTAAAAGAAGATTTAGAGCTATAATAGCACTTGTTGCTGCCATATCCCTGCAGTTGTCTATAAATTTTCTTTCAAAAAGATATAAATACACTCCCATTATGAGAGAAAGTATCAAAATTAATAAAATTGCAGCTGATAAATCACCGTCTATTCTAAATTTAGAATATTTTATTTCAGGATTAAAAAACCGAAAAATTTTATTCCAAATTATGGGTGTTTCTTTTCTTTTAGACAGTGCTATCAATAGCGACGAGGTCCCAAAAAAAGAGAAAAAAAGAATAAATCGATAATAATAAATCCTTTTTCTCTCATGCCATCGTTCAAAAATTTTTAACATGGTCTATGCTTTTTGTTTCTCCTTTCGTTTTTCTTCATACCTATTGTAAGCATTAATAATCTTTTGAACAAGTTGATGACGAACAACGTCTTGATAAGTCAAAAAAACAAATTCTATTCCTTCAATATCCCTAAGTATCTTCGTTACCTGAACAAGTCCAGACTCAATCCCACTTGGTAAGTCAATCTGAGTAATATCACCAGTCACCACTGCCTTTGAGCCAAAACCAAGTCTTGTCAAAAACATCTTCATTTGCTCTGAAGTAGTGTTTTGTGCCTCATCTAAAATTATAAAAGCATCATCTAAGGTCCTTCCACGCATGTATGCAAGCGGTGCAACCTCAATTACTCCTCTTTCCATATACCGTTGGTAGGTTTCTGTGCCAATTAAGTCATGAAGTGCATCATAAATTGGTCGCAAGTATGGGTCTACTTTTGTTTGCAAATCTCCAGGTAAAAATCCTAATTTTTCACCTGCTTCAACAGCCGGTCTTGTAAGAATAATTTTGCTTACCTCTTTCTTTTTGAGGTAATGAACAGCCATTGCCATAGCCAAGTAAGTCTTACCTGTACCTGCAGGTCCAATGCCAAATACAATTGTATTGTTCATAATTGCATTTATATATCGTTTTTGACCAAGAGTTTTAGGTTTTACCTGTTTGCCTCTGTGAGTTATAAAGATAACATCATTTTCTAAACTTCTTATTTCTTCATCTTCTAAAGTCTCTACTATATAACGTATAGTATGTTCATCAATATCTAATTTTTTCTTCTCCATGTCATGTAATATTTTTATCGTTTTTTCTGCTTTACTTATATTTTCTGGATTATTGCCTATGATTTTTATACCATTGTCTCTAAACACAATATTTACATTCAAAAGCTCTTCTAAAGTCTTAACTTTAGAATCAAACTCACCAAATATGTTCCAAAGTTCTTGGGTGTCTTCAATGCTTAAAGTTGAAATGAGTCTTTCTTCCAAATATTTCTAACCTCCTAAGATTTTATTTTTTAACGCCAATCTCTTCTAAACATTCATAATTTCTTTGGCATTCAATTTTCCTTATCTCACCTTTTTGCTTTATCACTTTTATATATGTGCGAACTGACAAAACATTTAATATCTTCTTATTTTTTGTAAGTGACATAAACTTTTGGTCACATTCTCTTTTAGCCTTTTCCTTTATTTGATCAAACGTAGGCACAAATCTTTTTAGCTTGTATCTTTTGACTTCATACACTCCCACCCAAATAGCCAAAGGTGAAAGTTTATACTCTTTTATTTTAATTTTATCACAATTCTCGTTTTTAGTAACTATATTTTTAAGTTTGATTTCATAATTACCAACTTTTATGTATGGTACTGTTGCTTTTGAAATATATTCTTTTTGATATAAAGGAATAGTAAAATCTGCAGGGACGGTGTAAAATGTGATTGCTTCAATTTGGGCATTTGCATCTTCAAAATACTCAATTCCATCCTTGGAGAACACTTTATTATCTACAAGAAGCTGTCCATATACTACAGTATCACCTTCTTTGACAAGTAAATTCCCAGATTTTAAGATTATTCTTTTAATAATTCCGCTACTTGCTGCAAATATCCGTCCTTTCTTGTTTTCTATTTCTGCCATTTCTCTTTTTACATACTCCACAAACAGACGAACACCTTCTTTTTTCACATTTACCCACATTAAATCACCCAACTCAGTAAGAAGTTTTCTTTCAAGTATTTTTTCGTCAATTTTATTTTTCAGTATAAATGGCTTTATATTGTACTGGTAAAGTTTTTCTTTTATTTTTTCATTTAACAACATATCTGCAGAACCATGGTTTAAAATAGCTATGTCAAAAATAAACTGATTAAAAACTATTAAAATAAAAATACATACTCCAACTGTAATTACTTTCCATAACGTTAGCTCCTTTAAATAAAAATACATTCCATTTTTCTCTAAAATGCTTATTTTGCACTTTGTTCTTTTTGCTATCTTTATTACTTTTTTAAAAATTTTGGTTGATATACCTATAATTATGGTATTATTCTGTTTAGAATACAGTTTAAGTAAAATCTTGTTGAAAATAAGCATATTTAAAAATTTGTTTAAATTCTCTCCTTCTACTTTTAAAACAAGTCTTCCACTGCACATCTTTCAATCACTTCTCCCTTGTTCGGGATCAAAAAAATATTTTACATACTTTATTCTTCCGTTTATAATAATTGTTTCGCTGTCCATTCTTTCAATTACAAGTTTATCTCCTTCAATTGCAAGAGGAGATATATTTGTGTTTATTTTAACAAAAGTGTCTTCATAACAAATGAGTCCTTTATGGTTCTCAACAATAATTTCTTGGTCACCTATTAAAGTAATTCTTGGCTGGTCTGTTATAACTTCTTGGGGAAGCTGAGATAACAAAGCAAACTGTCTTAAATTTTTCTTTGATATCTTCGGCATAAATGCCCTATTTAAAAATTAAGGTTCACCTCTATTTTATTTTCCCTCAAATTTTTTTATAACTTATCCAAAATAAAAAAGTGACCTTCTGCTTTTGCATCAAGAAGGCCACTTTTTATCTTTCGATTATTTTATTTATTGTTGTAAATATTTTTTAATAATCTCACTTACAACTTTTCCATCTGCTCTGCCACTTACCTTTTTCATAACCTCTTGCATTACTTTCCCCATATCTTTTATTCCATTAGGTTTTATAATTTCTATAGTTTCCTTTACAAGCTGCTCTATTTCTTCTTCGCTGAGCATGGGTGGAAGATAAGAAGTCAAAATTTCAATCTCTCTATTCAACTCATCAATCAAATCCTGTCTGCCACTTTTTATATATTCAGGTAAACTATCTTTTCTCTTCTTAATTTCCTTAGCAATGACACTCAGAACTCCACTATCGTCAAGAACCACCTTGTTGTCCTTTTCAAACTGCAATATTGCAGCTCTCACCATACCAACAACATTTTTTCTAACAACATCCTTTTCTTTCATAGCAGTTTTATAATCTTCAAGGAGCTTATCTTTGAGACTCAACAAAAACGCCTCCTACTCCTTATCTGCGCTTTCTCCTACGTGCAGCTTCTGATTTTTTCTTTCTTCTAACGCTTGGGCTTTCATAGTGCTCTCTTTTTCTGAGTTCAGCTAAAACCCCAGCTTCTGCACATTTCTTTTTAAATCTTCTGAGGGCACTATCGAGTGATTCATTCTCACCCACTCTTACTTCTGACATCAATTTCCCTCCCCTCAAACCAGGCTCAAAAACACTACCTCAGGATTATGGTATTATTATAACTCACTTAATTAAGATATGTCAAACAGTTTTAAATATTACAATTTGTCTTCAACCCACAGCTTTTCAAAATTCAAAAACAAATCCCTGTTTTTTTTCTGCAGATTTATTGGTTTAAAATTTTTATCAACAAAGGCATGTTCAGTAAAACCTGTTGCACACAAAACTCCATCCTTTTTGACTTGATAGTAAAATTTTATTCTTGTAGGTGTTAAATTATTAACCTTTGCACTCACCGTTATCTTATCTTCGTAAAAGCAAGCTCTCTTAAAATCGCAAGAACAGCTTATAAGTGGTAGGTACACTCCCAGCTCATTTTCAATCTGCGAATAGCATATACCAACCTTTTTTATAAGTTCTGTACGAGCTGCTTCGAACCACACAAAATAATTTGAGTGATGCACAATACCCATTCTATCTGTTTCTGCATACCTAACTACTAATTCTATTTCTATCATTATTTGTTACCCCTATATAAACTTTTATTCTTCTATCTTCTGCTCTCCACTAAATACTATTCCTTTTTGAGTATCAATTGTAACTACAATCCCTGTTTTTAATATCTCCAATGCATTTTTAGCATCTGTTATTACAGGGATATCAAGTGCAGCACCTACAATTACTGCATGAGAGTTCTGTCCACCCTCTTCTGTGATAATTCCCGAAGCCCTTTTCATGTAAGGTATAAACTCATTATTTGTCTGGCTTGTAACTATTATATCTCCATCTTCAAAATTCTGCTTAAGTTCATTAATGTTTTTAACAACGCATACCCTGCTTGTTACCTTTCCGCTTCCCCAACCTCGCCCTTCAACCAAAACATGTCCAACGACATGAACTTTAAGTATATTTGTTGTTCCACTCACGCCAACAGGAACTCCAGCAGTAATGACGACTAAATCTCCGTTTTTTACAATCTTGGATTTTACAGCTATCTCAACAGCATGGTCAAATATATCATCTGTTGAACTTTTGTATTCTGCCAAAAATGGATACACACCCCATGACAGATTCAGCTGTCTCCTAACCTTCTCACAAGGTGTGGTTGCAATAATCGGACAAGCAGGTCTGAATTTTGAAACCATTCTTGCAGTGTTACCTGACTTTGTTACAGTTATAATAGCTTTTGCACCAAGGTCATGTGCAGTTGTACAAGTTGCGTGCGAAATAGCATTTGTCACATTAACTGGCATATCAAATACCTGAGATTGAAATCTCTTGATATAATCAATCTGATTTTCCACTCTTTCGGCAATCTTTGCCATTGTAGCAACACTTTCAACAGGATATTTGCCCATTGCCGTCTCGCCAGAAAGCATTATTGCAGAAGTTCCATCAAATATGGCATTGGCAATATCGCTAACCTCTGCCCTGGTAGGTCTTGGATTTCGTATCATAGATTCAAGCATCTGGGTTGCTGTTATGACAGGCTTTCCTGCTTTGTAACACTTCTCAATCAGCATCTTTTGAACAAGGGGAACTTCCTCAAAAGGAAGTTCTACCCCTAAATCTCCTCTTGCAACCATAATTCCATCTGCAACTCTTATTATTTCGTCGCAGTTGGCAACACCTTCTTGAGTTTCTATCTTGGCAATTATTAAAATGTCCTTTCCACCATTTTTGTTCAGAAACTCTCTAATTTCAACAACGTCACTTGCCTTTCTTATAAATGAGGCTGCAATAAAATCTACATCATTTTCTATCCCAAACAGAATATCCTCTTTATCCTTCTGGGTAAGTGCAGGAAGCCTAATGGGTATACCCGGTACGTTTACCCCTTTCTGGTTGGTTAAAACTCCTCCATTTTTTACCTTGCAGATTATGTTCTTTTCTGTCTTGTCCTCAACAATAAGCTCAATAAGTCCATCATCTATCAGAATTTTATCACCTGGTTTTATATCTTCAACAAGTTCTTTATAAGTTATACTAACAATCTCTTCATTTCCTAAGATTTCTTCCACAGTCAGAACAAATTTCTGACCTTCTTTCAGTTCTACTTTGCCATCTTTAAAAAAACCTATTCTTATCTCTGGACCCTTGGTGTCAAGCAAAATGGGAATAGGCTTGTCAAGTTCTTCTCTTATTGTTTTTACCATGTCAATCTTTTTCTTATGCTCTTCATGAGTACCATGAGAAAAATTTAACCTCACAACATCCATCCCATTTTCAACAAGTTTCCTTATTATCTCCTCTGAGTCGGTCGCTGGACCTAATGTACAAATTATTTTTGTTTTTCTCAAACTTAAACCCTCCATAAAAAGTTATAAAGAAAGGATTGTAGCTAAATTGTACATGTATTCATCAATTGTCTTTTGCATAGAAAGTGCTTCGTCAATATCATAATCAACAATCTTTCCATCCTTCATTGCAATTATCCTGTTCTGCTTCCCTTCTTTGATAACCTCAACAGCTTTTGCCCCCATCAAACTTGCAACAACTCTGTCATACGCAGTAGGCGAGCCACCTCTCTGAATATACCCAAGGATGGTCGCTCTTGTCTCTATTCCAGTTGCTTCTTCAATCTCCTTTGCAAGCTCTGTTGCTCCACCAATTCCCTCAGCCAATATAATCAAGTTGTGAAGCTTTCCTTTGTTTTTTCCATCAATTATTCTTCTTATTATCTCATCCTTGTCAAGACCTTTTTCGGGAATTACGATCGACTCAGCACCGCCTGCAATGCCACTATAAAGAGCAATATATCCCGCATGACGTCCCATTACCTCAAGAATACTAACTCTTTCATGAGAGGTTGCTGTGTCTCTTATCTTGTTAATTGCATCCTGTACAGTATTCAATGCTGTATCAAAACCAATAGTGTAGTCTGTACATGCGATGTCATTGTCAATGGTTCCAGGAATTCCAACAACATTTATACCAAACTTACTCAAGTCTCTTGCCCCTCTGAAAGACCCGTCTCCGCCAATTACAACAAGAGCATCAATCTTGAATATCTTGCACATTGAAGCAGCTTTTTTGAGCCCATTTTCTGTCATAAACTCAGGAGACCTTGCAGTCAAAAGGATTGTTCCACCACGTTGGATTATATCTGAAACAGACCTCAGGTTCATCTCAAAAATGTCGCCTTCAATAAGACCATTATACCCGCGTCTTATGCCCATCACTCTAAACCCATAGTATATACCAGTTCTCACAACAGCACGTATAGCAGCGTTCATTCCTGGTGCATCGCCACCGCTTGTCAAAACACCAATAGTTCTCACTTCTGGCATATATTCTGTTCCCCTTTCTTTTTAGTTTAAAATCCTTTTTCAATTATTATGTTGTGTGCTTCATTGACATCTGTTTCTGGCACTATTATTTCAAAATAACCTTCTTTGCCTTCCTGAGAAATAGATTTGACCTTTGCAAGAATCCCTACCTTCTCAAGCTCCTCTTTGATTCTGTTGGCAATCTCACTATTGGAGGTTATATAAACAACTTCCCACATAAAAACACCTTCTACACCATCATTTATTCTGGGACTCTGAAACAATAAGCCCAAACTTTGTATAGATCTCAGCCCTACCTCTTACCTTAATTGCCGACGTAACTTCAGTAAACTGAGCAAGTAAAACTTCACCACTGTCAAGTTTCTCTGTGTGATGAAGTTTTGTGTCCTTGCCTCTTGTAAGCCCTATGACATTTACTCCGTTTTCAAGTGCTTTGACCACTATATAGTCACCATTTTTGTATTCGTATACATTTTCATTTTCCATGTCTCACTCTCACCTCTTTTCAAATATTATAACAAAACGGTCTAAAAATCAAGAATCTATATCTTCTATCCAAACATTTTCCTCGCCAAACCACTCTTTGAGCTGTTCAATCACAGTAGGATTTATTTCTATACATAAGTTTGACTTGGAAATTAGCCTTTTTTGATTATAATAAAGAACTATTTTTGACTTTCCTGAAAAGAACTTTATAAATGCTAAGAACTTTTTTGACTTTAATATTGTATCATCACTTACCCTTATTGCGATTGCTTTTTCACCGCTTCCCTGACCTTCCTGATGCTTCTCACCCAACCTGTCTACTTTTTGAGCAATAACTTTTACTCCTTCATCCTCTCTGAATGTTGCCTTTGCCTCCATTATCACAACCATATCTTCCTTTATCAAATGAGAATACTTCTCATAAACGGTAGGAAAAAATAACACCTCAACAGAGTCTGTCAAATCCTCTAATTTTGCAAATGCCATTGTCTGGTTGTTCTTTGTAAGTTTTACTTTTACTTCTTTTAATATTCCACACACAAGTATTTGTTCAAATTTGTATTCATCTTCTTCAGACATACCAGATATCTCAGAGAGAGGAGTTATATTATATTTTGAAATTTCCTCTGTATACTTTTCAAGCGGATGACTGCTTATATATACTCCAATTGTATCCTTTTCCATTTTCATGAGTTCCTGGGCAGTTGGTTGAGGCATATTTTTGTATACAAAACTTTCATTTTCGTTACCGGATATCTCAAAAAAACTAAACTGATTTGCATTCTTCTTTTTAGCTTGTTTTATAGCAAGAATATCCTCTACTGAAGCTAAAAGCGAATTTCTATTTAAACCTGTAAAGTCAAATGCACCCGAACGTATCAAATTTTCAATAATCCTTTTGTTTACAGTATTTGTATCAACCCTCATTATAAAGTCATATAAATCCTTAAATTCTCCTTTTTTCTCTCTCTCTTTTAAGATGTGGGCAATGACATTTTCTCCCAAACTTTTTATAGCTCTTAGTCCAAATCTTATACTATTTCCTTCAATTGTAAAGTCATAACTACTTTTGTTTATATCAGGTGGCAAAATAGATATTCCAAATTTTCTGCACTCTTCAATATACATTCCAACCTTCTCATTCGAGTTCATAACACTTGTAATTAAGCTTGCCATAAACTCGATGGTATAATACTTTTTCAAATATGCTGTCTGATATGCTAATATAGCATATGCGGCAGCATGTGATTTGTTAAATGCATAACTTGCAAAATCTTCTATAATGGCAAAAATCTTTTCAGCTGTTTCTTTATCTATTCCATTTGCCATAGCTCCTTCAATGAATCTATCCTTTTCTTCCATAAGTATATCGGCTTTTTTCTTTGCCATTGCTCTTCTCACAAGGTCAGCTCTTCCAAGCGAATATCCAGCAAGTGTTCTGAAAATTTGCATAACTTGTTCTTGATACACAATACATCCATAGGTGACATTCAAAATTGGCTCAAGGCTGGGATGGAGGTATCCAATTTTTTCTCTGTTATTTTTGTTCTGAATATAAACTGGAATCTGGTCCATGGGGCCAGGTCTAAATAGGGAAATTCCTGCAATAATATCCTCTAAGTTTTCAGGTTTGAGTTCTTTCATAAACTGTTTCATGCCACTGCTTTCAAGCTGGAACACACCGTTTGTGTTTCCTTCTGATATAAATTCATAAACATTTTTGTCATTATAGTCTATCCTGTCTAAATCAATCTCTATGCCTCTATTTTTCTTCACAAGCTCCAACGTATTTTGAATTACAGTAAGTGTCCTTAACCCAAGAAAATCCATCTTCAAAAGTCCAAGTTCTTCCAACGTTGTCATTGGAAACTGAGTAACAATAGCATCATCTGTCCTTGCCAACGGCACTAAATCTGTAATTGGACAACTTGAAATCACAACACCGGCAGCATGAACAGACGCATGTCTTGGCATACCTTCAAGATTTCTTGCTGTATCAATTATTTTTCTTACCATATCATTTTGTTCATAAATCTTTTTAAGCTCATGGTTTATCTCAAGTGCCTTGTCAATGGTCATCCCTGGAGAAAACGGAATCATTTTTGCAATTTCGTCCACCTGAGAATATGGAACTCCCAGAACCCGTCCAACATCTCTGATTGAAGCCCTTGCTGCCATTGTTCCAAAGGTTATTATCTGACTTACTCTATCCTCTCCATATTTGCGAGTGACATAGTCAATCACTTCCTGTCTTCTTTGATAACAAAAGTCGATGTCTATGTCAGGCATAGATACTCTTTCTGGATTTAGAAATCTCTCAAAAAGAAGGTCATACTTTATTGGGTCAACATTCGTAATACCCAGACAATATGCCACAATACTTCCCGCTGCAGAACCTCTTCCAGGACCTACCATTATGTTGTTTTGTTTAGCATAGTTTATAAAGTCCTGAACTATTAAAAAATATTCGACAAATCCCATATCTTTTATCACTTGAAGTTCCATCATAAGCCTGTCATATGCAGCTTTGTCGTCATTTTTATATCTCTTTTTGAATCCTTCTAAAGCCAACTCTTTAAGGTATTCAAATGCGTCACTTTTGCCTTCTGGCAGTTGAAATTTCGGAAGGTTAATCTTACCAAACTCAAACTCAACATTACATTTTTCAGCAATCTCCAACGTGTTTTTCAGTGCTTCCGGAATGTAACCAAAAAGCTGTTGCATCTCTTCGGGTGACTTGAGATAAAATTCATCAGTTGGAAACTCCATGCGATTAGAGTCACTTATAGTTTTTCCTGTTTGAATGCAAAGCAAAATATCATGAAGGTTTCTATCTTCTCTCCTCAAATAATGAACATCATTTGTTGCCACAAGCGGAATTTGATATTTTTTTGATAGCCTCATAAGTTCATTATTTACAAATCTTTGCTCATCAATGTAATGATATTGAAGTTCAAAGTAAAAGTTTTCTCCAAACACCTCTTTATAAAAATTAATTGCATCATACAGTTTTTCCTTTTGCTCTCTCAAAATCAGTTTAGGAATCTCCCCTGCAAGACAACTTGTAAGAGCTATAAGTCCTTTTGAATATTTGCTCAAGACTTCTCTGTCAACCCTTGGTTTATAGTAAAATCCTTCAACAAATCCAATTGAAACTATCTTGGAAAGATTTCTGTAGCCATCATTGTCCATAGCAAGAAGGACAAGATGGTGGATATCATTGTCGATATTTGGTTCTTTATCAAAGCGAGTCCGTGGAGCTAAATATACCTCACATCCAATTATAGGCTTGATACCATTTTCTTTGGCAGTTTTGTAAAAATCTATAACACCATACATTGCTCCATGGTCAGTTATTCCCACAGCGTTCATATTTAAATCTTTTACTCTTTCAAAAAGCCTATCAATCCTACAAGCTCCGTCCAACAAACTATACTCAGTATGAAGGTGAAGATGAACAAAACTCATTTCTCTTTTGCACCTTTCTTCTTTCCTGGTTTTATATCTCTAAATCATCTAACACATCAACAATATAATAGTGGAAATTCAAAGCCAAATCTATATCCTTTCGAAATGCAAGCCTTTTACCTTCACTATCATAAAAAATTCTAACAATTGGCCTTGATGGAAACTTGGGGTTATTGTGAACTACTATTCCTTTTTCTCGTGTATTGAGTACAACCGGTGTTCCAATTTGAAAAAGAGAAATAAATGTGACAAACTTGGAAACGATATAACTATCAAAATGTGTTGAACATGAATTTAGCAAATATTCAATTGCCATGTGAGGTTTTAATCGCTTTCTAAACTCTCTGTCACTAACTAAAGCGTCAAACACATCTGCCACAGCTACAATTTTAGCCATTTGCGGGATTTCATCTCTGGTTTTGCCAAAAGGATAACCACTGCCATCCAATCTCTCGTGATGAAAAAGTGCAATCTCTGCAACATTTTGGTCAAATTTGTACTCAGAGCTTAAGATATCATATCCAACAATTGTGTGCATCTTTATCATCTCATATTCCTTTTCCTGAAGAGGTCCTCTCTTACTTAAAATATTTCTGGGAATTTTTATTTTACCAATATCGTGAAGTAAAGTGCCCATACCAAGTACCATGAGTTTATCAAAATCATATCCCAGCTTTATTCCAATCAAAATTGAAAGCACGGTTGTGTTGAATGAATGAAAAAGTGTGTAGTTCCCAACTGTACGTATATCACACAGGTTTAAGATAACCTCTTTTTGGTTCAAAAGAGAAGAAATTATTTTGCTAACAAGCTCCTTTATTTCAGGAGTAATCTCTTGCGTATTTATATATTTTGACGTAAAAACACCATTTACAATCTCAAATGCTTCTTCTTTTATCTCTTTGGTTATAACATCCTCTATGTAAATCTCGGTATTGTCATCTACAATGTAAATGTCATAAACTCCAAATTCTTTTAACCTTTTTATAACACTATTTGTGAGTTTCTGACCACTTGCAATTAAAACTTTGCCATCCTCACTGTATATGTCCCGTGCAAGCACCATACCCTCTTTTGCATTTTTAAGTAGTATCCTTCTCATCACATTCTCCCCTATATGCATTTTTTTGCAATAAGACAAGCCTGTCAGTCACAATTACATCAAGCTTTACGTCGTGCTCATTTGCTTTGATTCTTTTTACCTTTTGAAAATGGTATGCAATCCCAACCTTCACACAATGTTGGGCTACCTTTTTCAAAAACCTATCATAGTAACCTTTGCCAAACCCCACCCTGTTTAAATCCTTGTCAAACGCAACAATAGGTACTATACAGACATCTATTTGTGATGGAGGTATCTGCTGCTTGCTTGACGGCTCCAAGATACCAAACTTATTTCTGTGAAGCTTATCCTTTTTTTTGTATTCACACGCCACCATTTCTGCACTATTTACAATCTTAGGCATACAGACCTTTTTATTTTTTTTGATAAGATATTCAATAATTCTTTTGGTATCAACTTCATATGGAAGACTCATGTAAGTAAAGACGGTTTGAAACTCAAGGGTTGAAAGAAGTTTTTTTAGGTTTCTGTATACCAATATATCAAGATATAACTTTCTCCTTGGTTCAACTAATTTTCGCCTGATTCCGATAACCTTTCTTATTTTTCGTTTGACCAGTTTATATCACCCTTTTCTATTAATTTATCACTTTTTCATTACAATTAAAATACCTTTTATGTACCCAAAGCAAAATAGCCCTGAAAATAAATCAGGGCTATTTTGTTAGTCTTGGTTTACAACTTTTCTATTTCTATAATACCCACAATTTGGACATACCCTGTGAGGAAGTTTCATCTCATGACACTGTGGACACTCTGTAAGATTTGGAATTTCCAATTTCCAATTTGCTCTGTGTTTGTGTGTTCTTTGTTTTGACCATCTTCTTTTTGGTTGTGCCATTTCATTTTACACCTCCTTTTTCTCATCTGTCTCAAGCTCATTAATAAGTGTTTTTAAAATACTCAATCTTGGGTCAATATCATCTTTTTCACATGAACATGAACTCACATTTAGGTTTGTCCCGCACACAGGACAAAGCCCTTTGCAGTCTTCCTTACACAGGTACTTCATCGGCAGATACAGAACAATTGTTGCAATTATACTATCATCAAATTCAATGACATCATCTTCAAACTTAATTACCTCATCATCTGTAGTATCTTCTCTATTTGAGTACTCTTCATAAAAAGGAACGTCAACTTCAACATAAGCATCATCTGTGCATCTGTAACATATAGTTTTTAGTTTTGTTTTAACATTGCCACTGACCTCAATCAAATTTCCCTTCTTTGTAGCAACTCCGTAAAAATAGACAGGTTCTACAAAAAATAAAATATCACCTCTAAATTCAAGCTTTTCCCAAGATTCACAAAATTCAAACTCTTCAGAGTCACCATTTGTTTTTAACTTTGATACATCTAATCTCATCTTTATAGTCACCTCGTATCATAACGGTTGTATTATAAACTTTTATTTGAGTTTTGTCAATTAATTTATTGCACTGTGATAGAATCCTTAATACTCTCGAATATCTTCTCCCCAATACCGTTTACGTTTTTTATCTCTTCAATACTTTTAAATGGTCCATGCTTTTGTCTATATTCTATTATCCTTTCAGCAAGTTTATCACCAATTCTATTAAGAGTTTTCAACTCTTCTTTGGTAGCAGTATTTATGTTAATTTTTCTTTCATCTTCAGAAATAGTTTCTTGTTTTGTTCCACCCGTTGAAGAAGATAAACTACTTTGCGACTGCACTTCGCCTATCTTTGGAATATAAATCTTTTGCCCATCAGAAATTTTCTCAGCAAGATTAATTGAATTCAGGTCACTTCCAGGTAGAGCTCCACCCGCCAAAACCAAGGCATCGTTTATTCTGCTGCCTGGCAAAAGCTCATAAACTCCTGGATTTTTTACGTTTCCGCACACATAAACAATGCATTTTTGCTGAAAATCTTGAATATTTGTCTCAGCTGTTTCTTTACCTTCATTGTTCGCAATGTCATTGTCACCTTCTTGCGACTCAATGGTAACCACTTCCCCAGTGCTTTTGTCCGAAAGACCATTGTGTGTAAAATACTGGTATACATTGAGTATAAGAAGTACACCAATAATCACAATCATAACCTTTTCTCTTTTTGTAAATACAGGCATCTTATTTCACCTTCTTTTTTTGGTTATCGTACTTGATAAATAAATAAAAAGTTTTGCCAGAAGTCCAGCAATTGACATAAAAGCTGGTCATAATATATACTTATTTTATCACATGCACACAAATCTTTTGAAGGCGGTGACAGTATTTAATGTCTCAGTTTCTAAAAAAGGTAGTCTTATATCTAATTATTTCAGCTCTTTTTTTTGCACTACTTTTTACATACCCCTTGTATACATACTCACAACAAGAGTCCACAGACAAACTTTTCTTGAGCGCAAAGTCAGCCATTTTGGTTGAAGCACATACGGGGCAGATTTTATTTGAAAAAAATTCTAATTTAACATGTTTTCCTGCAAGTACTACCAAGGTTCTCACAGCACTTGTTGCTATATCATATGAACATAATCTTAACAAGATATTTAAAGTTTCTTCAAAAGCCACAATGATTGAACCAGGAAGTAGCAGTTATTATTTGAATCCAGGTGAGACTATATCTTTCCAGGACCTTCTTTACGCAATGCTTTTGATATCTGCAAACGATGCAGCTAATGTGATTGCTGAAAATATAGCAGGTAATATCCCCGCATTTGTTGAGAAAATGAACCAGTATGCAAAAAGTATTGGTGCCGAAAATTCTCATTTTGTAAATCCTAACGGACTTCACTCTCCTCAGCATTATACAACTGCTTATGATTTGAGCCTTATTGCAAGACAGGCTTATCAAAATGAAATTTTGAGAAAGATATTTTCTACAGTTGAATATAGAATAACCACTGCTTCAATGCATAAAAAACCTGAGTGGCAGATAATTTATAATATAAATAAGCTTTTGCGAAAAAACTCTAAATATTATTACCCATATGCAACAGGAATAAAAACAGGTTATACAGCCCAGGCAAAAAGATGCTTAATTGCCTCCGCTAAAAAAGACAACATAGAACTTATTGCTGTTATTCTCTCTTCTGAAGATGCTTTTTCAGACGCAATTAAGCTGTTTAATTATGGCTTTAACAATTTTAAAAGAGTGAAACTTTTTTCAGAACATCAAATTGTCGGAAAGGTATTAATAGACAAAACAAATCAAAAATGGCTGGATGGATATCTCAAAACCCCTGTTTATGTTCTTCAAAATGTTTATTCACCAGCAGAATCTGATTTAACATACACTATAGACTTTTTAAAGGACCTAAAACTGCCAATATACAAGGACACAGTAATCGGAAATGTGTATGTGTACAGCAGGGGATACCTCATCAGTTCCATTCCTGTTCTTTCATATGAAAGCTACGAAATGCAAACTTCAAAGAAAATTTTACAAAACGTAAAAAAGGATTTGATAAAGGGTACTAAGCTTGTTATAGAAATCTTGGCAGTAGTTGTTTTATGTGTGTTTCTATTTACAATAATAACTATAATCAGGTTTAAGCGAAAAAAAATGAAACTAAAACTCAGGTCGACAAAAACAATAGATTTTACAACACTGCAAAAAAGAAAATTAAAATAAAGAGGGCACATCTCAAAATGCCCTCTTTATTATTTCACCACAATGTTAACAAGTCTATTTTTCACATACACAAACTTGACTATTTCTTTCCCATTCAAAAGAGCTTTAAGTTTCTCGTCACTTATGACTGCCTGTTTCACTTCTTCTTCTGTCATATCCACAGAGATGTTCATCCTTGACCTTACCTTGCCATTTATCTGAATAGCAATCTCTACGTTCTTTCGAACAAGAGCAGCTTCATTGTACTGAGGCCAGTTTACCTCTTCAATATCATTACCATACCCCATAATCTCCCATAGCTCACATGCAATATGAGGCGTAAATGGATAAATCAATATCAATAAATTCCTGAGTGTATCTTTAATTAAATCTTTATTTAATTTGCCACATTCTTTGTACTCATACAAGAAATTCAAAAGCTCCATGATAGTACTGATAGCAGTATTAAAATTAAACCTCTCTGCTATATCCTCTGTAACCTTTTTAATTGTATAATTTAATCTATATCTTAGTTCATCGTCAAGTTCAGACTCACCAATAAGACTATCATCTGCAAGTTTGTTTTTAAGTTCTATATAAAGTCTCCACAGCCTATTTAAAAACCTAAAACATCCCTCAACCCCTTGGTCTGACCACTCCAAATCTCTCTCTGGTGGTGCAGCAAAGAGTATAAACAACCTTGCTGTGTCAGCTCCATACTTTTCTACTATGTCTTCAGGACTGACTATATTTCCCAGTGATTTTGACATCTTTGCTCCATCTTTTAACACCATGCCTTGGGTCAAGAGGTTCTTGAAAGGCTCTTCAAAAGGTACATAGCCAAGGTCATATAGCACCTTTGTAAAGAACCTCGAATACAGAAGATGCAATATAGCGTGTTCAACCCCGCCAATATACTGGTCAACAGGAAGCCAGTAAGAAACAAGCGATTTTTCAAAAGGTTTTTTATCATTTTTGGGGTCTGTGTATCTAAAATAATACCACGATGAACATATAAATGTGTCCATTGTATCAGTTTCTCTCTTTGCAGGCTTCCCGCACTTCGGGCATGTAGTGTTGACAAACTCTTCACAATAAGAAAGTGGTGACTGACCTGTTGGTTTAAACTCAACATTGTAAGGTAATAAAACAGGCAAATCTTCCTCTGGTACAGGAACAATTCCACATTCTTCACAATATACAATGGGAATTGGAGCTCCCCAATAACGCTGCCTGGATATTAACCAGTCTCTGAGTTTATATGTGACACACGCCCTGCCAACACCTTTTTGTTCCAGGTACTGTGTTATCTTTTTCATAGCTTCTTTGTTATTAAGCCCATCAAAAATTCCAGAATTAATCAAAACACCTTCGTCTTCATAAGCACTCTGAAGATTTTCAATGTCAATACCTTCACCTTTTATTACAACTTTAATTGAAAGATTATATTTTTTGGCAAACTCAAAATCCCTCTGGTCATGGGCTGGGACACCCATTACAGCCCCTGTTCCATAATCAACCAGTACATAATTTGCAATGTATATTGGCACTCTTTCACCTGTTAGAGGATGAATAGCATATCCACCCGTAAACCTTCCTTCTTTTTCTGTTTCTGTAGAAGTTCTTTCAATCTCATTTAGATATTGCATCTTTTCGATAAACTCAAGACATTCTTTCTCTTGAGGTTTCCCTGCTATTATCTCCTTTGTTAAAGGATGTTCTGGAGCCAAAACAAGGTATGTGACGCCAAAAAGAGTATCAGGTCTTGTTGTAAATACTTTTATTTTTTTACCCAAATCCTCAATTTCAAACTCAATCTCTGTACCTTCACTTCTTCCTATCCAGTTCTTTTGCATTATCTTTACTTTTTCTGGCCACCCGTCAAGCTTTTCTATATCACGAAGAAGTCTTTCTGCATAATTGGTAATTCTGAAAAACCACTGCTCTAAATCTTTTTTGCCAACAAGTGATTTACATCTTTCACATCTACCATTTACAACCTGTTCATTTGCAAGCACTGTCTCACATGATGGGCACCAGTTTACATATGATCTCTTTCTATAAGCAAGCCCAGCTTTATAAAACTGCAAGAACATCCACTGAGTCCATTTATAATAATCTGGATGGCATGTGGCTACTTCTCTATCCCAATCATAGCTAATTCCAAGCTCCATAAGTTGCCTTTTCATATTCTCAATATTTGACCACGTCCAGTCAGAAGGATGAATCCCATGCTTTATAGCAGCATTTTCAGCTGGCAATCCAAAAGCATCCCAGCCCATCGGGTGCAAAACGTTGTAGCCTTTTAATCTCATAAATCGAGCAAATACATCACCAATCGAATAGTTCCTAACATGTCCCATATGAAGTTTTCCTGAAGGATATGGAAACATCTCAAGGACATAATATTTTGGTTTTGAACTATCCTCTGATACTTTGTATTTGTTCTGTGAAAACCATTTTTGCTGCCATTTCTTTTCAATTTCTTTAAAATTATATTCCATTTCTCATACCCCCATTGATTTTTCATTTGAAATAGTTTGTTATTACTACAATGCTGCAATCTCAACCTTTTGAGCATCTATCCACAATCGTTCAAGGTTATAAAATTCTCTCTCTTTTTCATGGAAGATATGAAGAATTATATCACCAAAATCTATAACAACCCATCTGAAACTTTCTTTGCCTTCAATTCTCAAAATATGCATTGGTTCTTTTTCCTCTATCTCATCCACAATGGCTTTTACATGTTGAACATTCGAAGCACTGCATATAATAAAATAGTCAGCTATTATTGTTAGCTTTGAAATGTCCAAAACCACTATATCCTGAGCTTTTTTGTCGGATAGAAGTTTTACAATCTCATATATTTTTTGTTCCAATTTACTTTTTTCACCCCTTTTTTATTTTATTTTAATATAAATATCATATTTTTCCTCATAATCCGGTGAATAAACCACCTGAAAAGTTGAAAGGTCAATATCATTTTTTAATTGTTCAAGATATTTTCTGTTAATTCTCTTTAGATCAATTGTAGAATTTTGAATACTCTTTTGACTCTCCAACCCAACATTTATATATCCCTTTGATTCAAGCTCGCCTTTGATCAAAGCTGCTTTTTCACTGCCAGTTTCTCCTATTACTTTTATTCTGATATCCTCCTTTATTATTTCTGGCTCATTTAAATCTTTAACAAGCTGCTTGCATTTCCCTTCATCCAATATATAGTAAGAAACTTTATCAATATACTTGGGATATCCCGGTAATACAGCTGTCATTATATTTTGACTACTGAATTTTCCTGCATTTTGGACAAACCAAACCATCTCATTTCTTGTAAAATTGTGATCAACGTACTTTGTTGCTGTCTGGATAATACTTGGGAGTTTTATAAGGTTTTGTGGCTTTAATACCTTTTCAATCAATGCAAGCACAAATTTTTTCTGCATCTCAATTCTACCCAAATCTCCGCCTCTACCATACTCTTTACCATTTGAATTGTGTCGCCAGCGCAAAAACTCAACTGCCTTTTCTCCATCCAAATGTTGAAGACCAGCAGGAATATCTATAAAAAGCTCTTTGCCTGGTGTTGTATCTTTGTAATATAAATGAAAAGGAACTTCAACATCCACTCCACCAACTGCATCAACAATTTTTTTGACCGCTTCATAATTTAGAGCCACATACCTGTCAATTTTTATGTCCAGAAGATCTTCTACAGTTTTTACGGCCAATTTTGCCTTGCCAAAGGCATATGCAGCATTGATTTTTGAATATCCTTTTATGCCCTCTATTTTTACTCTTGTATCCCTTGGAATAGAAATAATAATTGGTTGGAAATCTTTTTGTATACGTACAAGCATTATAGTGTCTGACCTTCCACCTTCTTTTTCATCTCCTCCAAGAACCAAAATGTTCATCGGCAAATTATTCTCAAGCCCGCTTGTTTCAGTATTTGTAACCTTTTCAATTAGACTATTTATAATTGGCGGAAGTGTCTTTGTATTTTTATAATACAAAGCTGTTACAACAATAAGGAAAAATATAACCGCTACAGTAGCTAAAAAAGATGCCAAAAACATCTTTGCTTCTTTTTTGATTCGTATCTTCTTCACTTTACTTCCCCGCTTTCTCGTAATATAAGCCAATTTCTTGCATAAATAGTATTGGGATGTATTAATCCACCACGGTCGATTACATACTTTAAAGTATTATCCATAGCCATTACAACTGCTTTTTCTAAATTTTCAAACGATTTTTCTCTGAGCCTCTCTACATGTTCGAATTGTCTTGAAGGCTCAATCAAATCTGCCACATATATTATCTTTTCTAACTTTGACATATTTTCTCTTCCCGTTGTATGATATGCAATAGCATTTAAGATGTCAACATCTTCTATTCCAAAGAGCTTTCTTGCTAAATAACTTCCAGCAGGACCGTGCAAAAGCTCTATTTGACTTCGCATAATGTTATCTATAACTATACCAGATTTCAACGCACAATTCAACAACTGCTGCCTATCAAGGCACTTTGCAACATCATGAACAAGACCTGCAATCATTGCTTTTTGCGTATCTTCATCAAACCTTTCAGCAAGCTTTACTGCACACTCCATTGTGCCAATCGAATGCACATACCTTTTCTCATCCAAAAGTTCTTTTAATTTATCTTTAATCTGTTCAATTTTCACCTTTTGTAAAGCCCCTTTCTCTTAATATATTCTTCCACCTTTGGATGAACCATATATCTTATACTCTTGTTCTGGCGAATTAGTTTTCTTATCTCTGTTGAAGATATATCAATAATAGGCATCTGAATCAAAGTAATATCTTGAGCATATTTAGAAGAAAGCTTTTCTATTTCTTTTTTTATCGCACACAAATTTCTTTCTCGTGGAAGAACAATAAGAGGGTATCTTTTCAGAATTTCTTCTGCCTTGTACCACTTCACTATCTCTGACAGATTGTCACTTCCAATAATGAAATATACTCTTTCATATATAGATGAAAAATACTCAAGTGTATCTATTGTCCAGCTTGGGTTACTTTTTTTGATTTCAAAATCGCTTATATCAAAATATGGATTATCTTCTATTGAAAGCTTAACCATTTCAAACCTGTCGAACGCATCTGCTACATCCTCAACTTTGTGCGGAGGATGTCCATTTGGAACAAATATAACCTTTTGCACTTGCGAAAAATTCAAAACATACTGAGCCATAATTAGATGTCCAATGTGAATAGGATTAAAAGTACCTCCAAATAAAGCTACTTTCATTCACAGACTCCTTGAAAAATTCTTCATATCTAAGATATTATAATAAAATAAATCCCTTTAAATCTCAAGAAAATTTAAATTAGCTCATTGCATAATTATTCATTTGGGTGTATAATTTTATAAAACCAATTAAATAATGTGAAGGGAGATAAATAAAATGAAACTTAACAAAGTTGTCTTGGCATATTCAGGTGGACTTGATACCTCTGTAATTATTCCCTGGCTTAAAGAAAACTTTGACTGTGAAGTAATTGCGGTGGTTGTTGATGTTGGACAGGAAGATGACTTTGACGCCATAAAAGAAAAAGCTTACAAGACAGGTGCTTCAAAAGTTTACATTGAAGATGCAAAAGAAGAGTTTGTGAATGAATATATATTCCCCACTTTAAAAGCTGGAGCTATTTATGAGGGAAAATATCTGCTTGGAACATCAATGGCAAGACCTTTAATCGCTAAAAAACTGGTCAATATTGCAAAAAAAGAAAACGCTGATGCAATAGCACATGGGGCAACTGGAAAAGGAAACGACCAGGTAAGATTTGAAGTGACAATTAAAGCGCTTATGCCACAAATAAAGATAATAGCTCCATGGCGAATTTGGAATTTAAAATCGCGCGAGGATGAGCTCAATTATCTTACCCAAAAAGGAATTGATATTCCTTTTAAAAAAGAAGAAAGTTACAGCATGGACGGGAACATATGGCATCTTTCTCATGAAGGGCTTGACTTAGAAGACCCATGGAACATGCCTGACTTTGATAAGGTACTAAAGATTACAAAAAATCCTCTTAAACTTGCTGATTTACCAGAGACTGTGGAGATTGAATTTGAAAAAGGAATACCTGTGAAGGTAAATGGTCAGCAAATGGGTGGAGTTGAACTTTTGAAAACTTTGAACAAAATAGGATCAAATCATGGAATTGGTATTGCGGACATAGTTGAAAACAGGCTTGTTGGAATGAAATCGCGCGGCGTGTATGAAACCCCTGGTGGAACAATTCTTTATTATGCTCACAGGGAATTGGAATATCTCTGCCTTGACAGAGCTACTTTACACTTTAAAGACATGGTTGCAATTAGATTTGCTGAACTTGTTTATGATGGCCTTTGGTTTTCACCGTTAAGAGAAGCAATTTCAGCATTTGTCGACAAAACCCAAGAGGTTGTAAATGGCACAGTAAGGTTGGTACTATATAGAGGTAATATCTACTCTGCTGGTTCAAAATCACCAAATTCGCTATATATCAAAGACCTTGCAACTTTTGAAGAAGACCAGATGTACAATCAAAAGGATGCAGAAGGATTTATAAACCTGTTTGGTTTGCCTTTGAAGGTATTTGGAATGGTGAACAGAAAGGAGGATGAGTAATCTGAAGCTCTGGGAAGGCAGGTTCTCAAAATCTACAGCGCAGATTTTTGACCTTTTTAATGCTTCTATTATGACTGATATAAAACTCTTTGAATACGACATTCTTGGATCTGTTGCACATGTTAAAATGCTTGCAAAGTGCAATATTATCCGTGAGGATGAGGCAAAACTTATCATAGATAGTCTCTATCAAATATTAGAAGACTTTAAATCAGGTAAAATTGAATTTGGAATTTCTGATGAAGATGTACACATGCTGATTGAAAAAGAGCTCATTAAAAGAATAGGAGAGGTTGGCAAAAAAGTCCACACAGCCAGAAGCAGAAACGATCAAGTTGCTCTTGATGAAAGATTATTTTGTCGTGAAAAGAATTTGTATCTTCAAGAACTAATAAAAACGCTAATAAATACCATCACAACCTTAGCTGAAGAAAATATCGATGTAATTATGCCAGGGTTTACTCATCTGCAAAAGGCCCAGCCTATACTTTTTTCTCATTATATTCTTGCATATGCTCAAATGCTAAAAAGAGATTTGTTAAGACTTAGACACAACTACAGTATGACAAATTCCAGCCCGCTTGGCAGCGCTGCTTTGGCAGGAACCACATTTGAAATAGACAGATTTTTTGTAGCAAGTGAACTCGGTTTTGAAAGTGTTACAGAAAACAGTGTCGACACTGTCTCTGACAGGGATTTTATACTTGAAATGTTATTTTCACTTGCCATGATTCAGATGCATTTGTCACGACTTGCGGAAGATTTTATTATTTTTAATACTGATGAATTTAAATTTATTGAACTTGACGATAGTTTCTGTTCAGGCAGTAGTATTATGCCTCAAAAGAAAAATCCTGACGCTTTAGAGTTAATACGTGGTAAAACAGGAAGAGTATATGCAGACTTAATTGGACTTTTAACAGTACTAAAGGGTTTACCTCTTTCATACAACAAAGATTTGCAGGAAGACAAAGAATTCTTATTTGATTCAATTGAAACAGTAGAAATGAGTTTAATAGTAATAAATGAAATACTTAAAACTCTTAAAATTGACAAAGAAAATATGGTTAATTCATGTAAATCTGGATTTATCAATGCAACAGACCTTGCAGATTACTTGGTGACAAAAGGAGTACCTTTTAGAGATGCCCACTTTATTGTAGGAAACATTGTAAAGTACTGTATTGAAAACGGCAAAACATTGGAAGACTTATCGTTAGAGGAATATAAAAGATTTTGTGAGAAGATTCAAGAGGATGTATATCAATTTATAAAGATTGAAACCTGTGTAAACCGCAGAAAAAGCTATGGCGGAACTTCGCTGGAGAGTGTAAGAAAACAAATTGATAATCTAAAGGAATTTTTGAATAAGTTAAAATGATATATTTATTTAATTTGACATTATACAAATTACAATAAAAAAGAAAGGTGGCACATTAGTTTTTTGCCACCTTTCTTTTTCGCAATTTTATATATTTATATAGGTCACATTTTTTAATCATTCCTGGATGACTATGCATTTGAAGAAGTCTCTTCCTTCTTCTCCTCTACCTCTGGCTCTTCTGTAATCTCACTTACATCAATTACTGCAACAACCTCATCTAAATCTTCTGTTATTTTGATTCCCTCTGGAAGTTTTATGTCTTTAAGCTTTATAGCTGTAGGCTTTTCATAGCTCATCAAGTCAATTACCAAATGCTCCGGAATATCCTTAGGAAGACCTTCTATTTCAACTGTGTCCATCTGTCTTTGAAGCACAAGTCCTCTTGATTTCAAAATCTCTGCGTTCTCAAATATAATTGGCACCTCAACATAGATAGGCTTGTTTTCAGAAAGTATTTGAAAATCCACATGAATTATATTCCCTTTTGTATAATGTGTCTGAACCTCTTTTATAAGAGCAGTTCTCTCTTTTCCATCAATTGAAATCTTTATCTTACCAGCCAAACCTTTTTGATGATATAATTTTTCAAACTCCTTTTTAGAAACATAACCAGGAAGGCTCTTTATGTCATCACCATATGCAACAGCAGGGATATAACCTTCTTTTCTGAGTTTGTTTAAATTGCTCTTTGTAAATATGTCCCTTCTGTTGTAGACAAGTACTGGTTCCATAAAGAAGCAACCTCCCTTCGCATATTAAATTTTCGCGCAGTACTATATATTATACACTATCTTTGTTGTTGCTGTCATCATCTTTGTCGGAAGAAAGTTCAGCATTTTTTTGACTTTCGAGCTGCTCTTCATTTTCCTTTTGAGGATTGAGATATATCCCGAAGATGTAGTTTGTGTAGAAATTCTGTGCAAGCCCAATTATGCTCACCCATATTAAGGGATAAAGAAAAAGCACAAGTAAAAATCGTGTAGCAAATAAAAGTAGGAAAGGAATTAGCCATACTGTTACTAATAACAAAAACATTCCAATAGTATGAGGAAGTTTTAAAATGGTGAATATAAAAGCATTTTTATAAATGTGTCTCACTTTCAGGTTGTATGTTACCATCATAGGGTAGATATATATGTGCATCATGAAATAGACAAAAAGTGTGAATACTAAAAAATACTTTATAATTCCTACACTGGGATATTTAAGACTTTGAATTGAGTAAAATCGTATAGCCACCGAAAATACCCATAATATTAACAAGTCTACAATAAAACTAATTATTCCTTCTTTGAAATTCTTTTTTGTATGCTCAAAAAAATCGCTTGTAACCCATGCATGTTCTTCTCTTGCAAAGTTTCTCACAATATACGTAAAACCTGCAGTTGTTGGTCCTATACCAAACACCATAAATCCACTTAAAAGTGTCAAGCCAAAAGCTGTCATCAAAAAACCTTGTAGCGACTGAATATCTTTTACATTTCCAGCTCCTTTAGTTGCAGACTGTATAATAGGAGTTAAATAATTAGCAATAATAAGGTAGAGCAATACTAATACTGGTAATGAAACAAGAAAGTATAATATATTTAACCAGCACAGTTTCCATAATTTCCTTGCAAGCACTTCAAAAAACACTATAAACTTTGATTTTGGAGGCTGGTTTTCCGGCACACCCGGACCAGGCTTTGTATAGTCAAAAAATCCAAAAAATCCTGCCACTAAAAACTTCCCCCTTACTCTGCCGTCTCAAGCTCAAATAAAATGTTATCAACCATCCTCTCGACTTCTTCAATGGCAAGACCTTTCGCAAGCCCAAGCTCACTTACTAAAATCTGTTTTGCTGTGTTGAACATCATCTTTTCATTTGTCGAAAGTCCTTTTACCTTTTCTCTCATTGCAAGCATCTTTAAAACTTCTACTACACAGTAAATATTCCCGCTCTTTAGCTTTTGCTGATTTTCTCTTATTCGCTTGTTATAATTTCCGCAGCCATTTATGTCAACCTTAAAACTGTTATCTTTCAAAAGCTCAAATACTCTGTTTGCTTCCTCTTCAGATATCACGTTACGAATACCAATCTCTGACGCGCTTTTGACAGGAACTAGTACCTTCATTCCATTGTACAATATCTTTACCACATAATACTTCTGAACACTATCGAAAACCTTCTCCTCAACTATCTCAACTATCCTGCCTGCTCCATGCAAAGGGTGTATTATAGTATCTCCCACCTTATACATTCATTGCCACCCCATGCTATCTTACAATAACTTTACATAAATAAAGTATATCCAATTTAAAAGTTTTTGTCAAAAATTCTTACTATCTGTCTTGACTATAAACATCGCTATTTACATCAGTGGGTGTAGAAACTGAAGAACCTTTTTGGACAGAAGATAACTGTTCTTGTTTTTCGTACAATCCCTGCTGTCTATTTTCGGGTGGCAAGGTTTGCTTACTTTCCAGTTCTTGTGAAGATTGCTGAACTGTTGTATTATTATCAACAGTTGAAAAAGTTTCTGAATTTTGTACAGGCAAGGAAGTATCAATTGAACTACTTTGCTGAGTTTGTTCTTCTGTTTTTTTCTGGTTTTCTTGGTTGGTAGTCTGTAAATTTTGATTTATAGTTTTCTTGGAAGAATTAGTATTTTTATGTTTTACAATACGTGGTACATATTTAAATCTTTCAGGAAGCTGAAGGTCTATTTCAATGTCATAGCCAAGTAGGTCCTTTACAAGCTTTTTTATCCCTTCATAATCTGGTTTCCAGTAGCTCACTCCCGCATAGTTAAAATAAGTGCCAGGAATACTCTCAAATACCATGTCTTCTTTATTTATGCTCTGGGCAAAATAAGCAAGCGATGTTATCTGTTGAAGAGAAAGATTAGTAAAAAAGTGTTTTCTTATCTTCCAATATATTTCTGGCAATTTTATTATCTTATTACTCTCTTTCAGCTGTTGGAAAACCGAAAGAATTAATTCTTTGTCTCTTTTTATTCTGTCAATGTCACCACCTGGAGTTTTTCTCCAAAGAGCATAATAAAGAGTTTCTATGCCATTCAGTTTTTGATACCCCGGTTTTAAATTAATGTCCACCCACTTTGTCTTTACCCTCACTGGCACCTCAACATTGACATAAACACCTCCCAATATGTTTACAACTTTTCTTATAGCATCAAGGTCAAATCCGACATAATAATCTACCGGCATCCCACCCAAGAGCTTACTCACAGTTTCCATTGTATATATAAAACCTTCTTTTTTTTCTCCTCCTCCATAACCAAATGCACTATTAATCTTATCCCATTTTTCAACTTTGTATATTTGTGTAAGTGTATCTCTTGGAATAGAAATTCCTTTAACTTTTTTATCTTTGAAATTAATGTTTATAAACAGAATTGTGTCTGTTCTGTGCATATCGTACACTGTCCTGTTGCTTGCCTTGTCAAGTCCAACAATCAAAATATTTACACTATTGTAGTCAAAAGGATATTTTAAAGAAGAGTTTTTTGACACCTGTGATTTTTTCGTGAAAACCCTCTCAATATGTTTTGCATCAATAACAAAAACTTTGTAAATATACCCACCCACAGCTATGCATATAATCAAAATCGAAGCTATAATTGAAATCATAATCTTTTTTTTCCTTGCTTTTTCCATACCAATCTTGTTTCCCCTTTCCCCGCACTTTTCAATACCCTATAATTCTTTCATAAAATTGAAAAAGCTTTTCCTCTTCCTTTGCCCAGTTGTACTTTTCTATAAACGCCTTGTAACCATTTAATCCTTTCTTTATTATTTGGTCTCTGTTGTTGTAAAAAAATAATATAGCATTTTTGACATCCTGAATATCTGTAGGGTCAACTAAAACACCACAGTCAGCTTCTTCTATTATTTTCCTCCAAAGTTCAAAGTTCGAAGCAACCACAGCTACCTTTGCAGCCATGTACTCAAAAAGCTTCAAAGGAAGTGAAGTTTTATACCGCGAAAGAGGCAAAAGAGTTACAAACCCAACATGAGAACCTTTTAGAATTCCTTGAATATCTTTTTTAGGCACTCTTCCCCATATCCTTATTCTTTCATCTTCGTATTTCTTTATCTCTTCAAAGTACTTTTGATTTTCAGCAGGACCAACAATGTCTAAGCTTATGTCAAGTTCGTGCAAACTTTTCACTGCCAAAATCAAATTTGTTATCCCTCTGCTCTGCGAAACGCTTCCTATATATACAAGGTTTAAGGTTCCATCAACAGCAACATCTTTTTCGCTCAAAAATGAATCATAAATGGGGTAATTTTTGATAACCTCCTTGTTCTTGCAATTAAATTTTAAATATATGTCTTCTGTAACAGTCACAACACCGTCCAAAAGTCTGCTTATAGTCTTTTCTAATAGATTAAAAAAAATCGAGAATATTGTAGAAAATGGCTCTGGAAAATATCTTCTGTCCTTGAAAGCTAAAGGATAGTCTTCATGTACGTCATATATTACTTTTTTCCTCAAAAAAAACTTAAAATATAAAGACAAAACCAAAAGATCAGGATCATGAAAATGAATAATATCAGGTTTAAATTTATTAATTATCTTTATGATTTTTAAATAATTTTTATATCTTTTTGAACGGGGCAATTTTGGAAGTCCAAAAATCTTTATTTTGTCAACTTCAAAAAATTCCTTGTCCGCAACAGCACATAGAGCTGTTTCGTACTTTTTCGAAAGACTCTTTGTTATTTTGTTAAACACTCTTTCATCATCCCATGGATGAGCAGATGACAAAACCAGCACCTTTTTCAAGCTCAAGACTCTCCTTTTTCTTCTTTTGACTTTGCTAAAACAAACAGCGAAAGTGCAAATATAAACCACATTACCCTCATCTCTATCATCTTCGATGAACTTACACTTGATATAAAAAATGCAGAAATAGAGCTCATTAAAGAGACTGCAGTCATACTTAAAGCACTATTTTTTTTTCTCATTTTGAAAAAATTATAAAGTAGATAAAATATCCAAACAAGATACAAGATAAATATTACTGCACCGTAACATACAAGAACATCCAAAAACCAATTATGAAGTTCAATATTTACAGTATACTGTTTCACCTTTTCCATCAAAACCCTACTATTGCCAGAACCAACACCAAAAAAGAGGTAGTCGTATAAAAACGAAAGACCATACACAATCAAAAGCTCACGCCGTACATTAGAGGAAAGAGAAGTCTGCGAAAAATCAGCAAGCGAAGAAATCTGAATTTTTATCATTTCAACTGCCTTATTAAACGCTCCAAAATCCAGTCTAAAACCTATTATAAGCATTAAAAAAATTAAAAGTATAGCTCCATATTGTAGAAGACTCTTTTTCAGGTCTTTATCTGTTAAAAGAAAATAAATAATCAAAGTTATCAAAAATCCTATGTAATTTGCCCTACTTGTTGTAAGAATTAAAAGAGGAATAGCCAAAACTGTGCCTAAAAAGGCTGCCCATTTTCTGAAAAAATTATTATTCTTCTTGTTTACTGCAATGGCTAAAATAAATGGCAAATATAAAACCAAATATGTTGCAAAATCGTTTGGATTTGTAAAAAAGGTTGAGGGTGTTCTATGAAGATTATATAAAGGTACCTTAGATGTCCACAAATGTTTGTCAGTAATTACTTCGAAATAGCCTACAGCAAGATGGATGATAAACGAGATCAATATTATGCTTTCAAAAACATCCCATCTAAGATATTTTGAGTAATACATAAATATCAGTATCACAAATATATTGATGGTTAAAAAAACCTGGTCCCTCACTGCACTTTTTATATCCTGAGCCCATAAAAAACTTAAAAGTGAGTAGGCACACCACCCTATTAGAAAAAAAGTCGAAAAGTTAAGAAAACTCTTCAGCTCAATTCCATTTAATATTATGTCGATAAAAATGAGAAAAAACAATAATGCCAAAAACACTCTATATGCAAACAGGTAACTTAGTTTAGGATACGCAAGAGTACTCCCGAAAAAACCACTCAAAAAGGTCAAGTACAAAATAGCTGGAATAACCTGCTGTTTCAATCTAATTCTAAATGTATTTTCCATCTATAGCTCTCCACCTTTTTAATCTGTAAATAGGCAAGAAAAGATAAAATGTATATAGCATGTTAATTAATAGCATTCTACTATTTGTAATTTCAGCCATATCAAACATTTGAAAAATGGTAATAAGAATAAATCCAATAAGAATATTTCTATCATATTCTTCTTTGTGTTTAAAAAAATTATATGCAGAAAGAAAAACTGAAAAATAAACTATAAAAACTAAAATCATATATCCTATTATACCATATTCAATAAGGACATTTAAAAATAAATTATGTGCCGAGTGAAGGGCAACTATACCAGGCGCTTTTAACTTTCTAAAAAATAGCTCAAATTGACCTGCGCCAATTCCTTCAAACAGGCTTCTATGTGAAAAATATCTCAAAACAAACTCAATCACAAAAACTCTCTGCCCAACAGCCGTTTTAGGATTTGTTACATCATTTATGCTTGGAATTCTGTAGAGAATTTTTGGAAGGAAAATAATTAATATACCAGCTACTGCCAAGAAAACCTTTAAGATATTTTTCTTAATAAGGTAAATATTTATAAGAAAAAACTCAAATATATATACTACAAACCCTGTCCTTGAACCAGAAAGTAAGACTTCTGTAAATATTAAAAGTGATATCAAAAGTTTTGACTTTTCGTCTTTCAACTTGTTTACCACTAACGGGTAAACCATAACTAAAAAAAACGCAAATGTGTTTGGATTAAAAAAGATTGAAATAGTTCTCTCTCTCAAACTTTTGAAAGCTATATAGTACAAAAATTCAAAAATACACACAACTGAAGCAATTGCTAATAAAAACAACCATATTTTTTCTATTTTCAAAATAAAATTTTCGTTACATGAAATGAGAAAGACATAAAACAATGCTGGGAATACAAAAGCATTTATTATACCTATAATAGCCTTGTCCTTGTTTAAACTTACATTTAGTAACAAGAGAGAAATCAATGCAAGGCTTACATAAAAAAACATAGGAACAAAATTCAAAATATCAAATCTTATTTTTGGTTTATAGATATAAAAGGATATAAAAAATAACGCTAACAAAAATAAATATACAGGAATATATGAATACCTAACAAACTGCACAGTAGTAGCAACACCTGCAGCAACCAAAAATTCATACTTATTGGTTTTCAAGTAACTGTTCAGCCGGTACATCTTTTATCTCCCTTGCAGGATTTCCCACAACAATTTTTCTTGGCATGACATCTTTTGTAACAACGCTGCCAGCACCAACAAATCCTTCTTCTCCAATCACTTTTCCAGGAAGCACGGTGGCATTTGCACCAATTCTGCCACCTCGTTTTACTGTAACACCTTTGAAATACTTTACCCTATCCTTCCCTCTTCCCGCAAAATTGTCATTTGAGGTCACAACACACGGTGCAATAAATGCCCAATCCTCAATTGTTGAAAGTGCAGTAATATATGCATTTGTTTCTATTTTACAATAACTACCAATAGTTGTCTTATTTTCTATGCTAACACCACGACCTATAATGGTTTGCTCACCAATACTTACATTTTCTCTTATTGTCACAAGATCAGCTATAAAGACATTGTCTGAGATTACAGCACCCCTGTAGATTATGCTATTTGCTCCAATCTTGACGTTGTTACCTATTTTAGCGGGTGGAAGAACAATTTCTTCTGTGGTCTTGCTCGCAATAGCCTTTTGAGGTGACTTTCCTATAATTGTCCCGTCAGAAATTTCGACATTGTCACCTATAATACTTCCTTTTTTTATAATTACATTGTGACCAATTTTGCATCCGTTACCTATCTTAACATCATCTTCTACCACAACAAAATAGCCTATTTCCACGTCCTCGGCTATTTTTGCTTTCTCACTTATAAATCTCATCTTACCAACCTCTGCCTTTCATAAGCTTTTTTCATATCCATTGTCGAAAAGTTAGTAAGTGGCAGTTTTATTGGTCTTTTTTCAATTGCAGATTTATAAATACCCAGGATTATCTCAAGCGACTTTTTACCTTCCTCTCCAGTTACCAGTGGATTTTCTCCTCTTTTGATGGCTTCAATAACATTCTTGATAAAAGGAGTGTGACCAAACCCGTATACATTGTCTGGATTTTCGGTAAACTTTTCTAAAGCCTCTTTTTCATCCTCATCAGGCACACGCCACACAACAATTCTGTTAACCGATGTACCACCAAGCACTGCTGTTCCTGTTTGACCAAATACACTGAGCGTCTCTTCCAAATTTGAAGGCCAAACACATGTAGTCCCTTCAACAATACCTCTTGCCCCACTTTTGAATTTCAAGATGGCAAAACCTGTATCCTCTGCTTCAATAGGTCTTAAAAATGTTTCTATGTCACCATAAATCTCGTCAACCTCAGAACTTATTATCCATTGCAAAAGGTCAATGTTGTGGGTGCATTGGTTCATAAGCGCACCGCCATCTTGTTCCCATGTTCCTCTCCAGCTATCTTGCCTGTAATATTCATCATTCCTATTCCATCTAATGCTTGCAACGGCGTACAGTATCTTACCGAACTTGCCACTGTCAATAGCACTTTTAAGTTTTTGCACACTTTTGTTAAACCTGTTTTGCAAACATACACTAAGTACCTTCTTCTTTTCTCTTGCTTTTTTAATCATCAAATCTGCATCTTCTAACGAAAGTGCCATAGGCTTTTCTACAATCACATGCTTGTTAAAATCTAAAGCAACAAGTGTTTGCTCAGCATGGCAGCCACTGTATGTCGCTATATCAACTATGTCACATTCTTGTTCTTTTAACATCTTTATATAATCTGTATATATGGGTATATCCTTTTTTATTTCAATTCCTTTGGTTGCAAGTAGTTCATAATACTTTTGTCTTGTCCTCAAAGCTTTTTGGCTATCTAAGTCACAAAAACCCACAACCTCAAGCTGGTCATAGTTGTTAGCATAAGCCTCAGCATGTTTGAATGATATTCTCCCACACCCAACAAGACAAATTTTTAACTTCTCCATCAACAAATCCTCCATTACGTTGAATTTTTATAGTTTATAAACCTTGTCAGATTTTATACCTTTTGTAGCGTTTCTTGTATCAAAAATGAGATTAGCATTCTCTACGATAATCTTATAATCATATTTTGAGTGGTCTGTTGTGATAACAACTATATCATATTTTTTGAGCGACTCTGCTGTAAAATCTACCGAGAAATATTGTTTGCCATTATAAGTAAAACTCGGTACATATGGGTCATTGTATTCTACCTCTGCATTCTCTTTTTCAAAAATCTCAATAATTTTCAATGCAGGTGACTCTCTTATATCATCAATATCTTTTTTGTATGCCACACCTAAAATTAAAATTTTTGAACCGTTCAAAGGTTTTTTGAATTTGTTGAGAATTTTCATAACTCTTTCAACCACGTACTCTGGCATATAGTTGTTTATCTCGCCAGCTATTTCAATAAGTCTTGTATGATAATCATATTCGCGTGCTTTCCAAGTAAGATAAAATGGGTCAATCGGTATGCAATGGCCACCAAGCCCCGGTCCGGGATAAAATGCCATAAATCCGTAAGGCTTTGTTTTTGCTGCTTCAATTACCTCCCAAATATCAATGTTCATCCTTTCACATAAAATAGCCATTTCGTTTACAAGGGCAATGTTTATATTTCTGAAGGTGTTTTCCAAAATCTTTTCCATTTCTGCAACTCGTGGAGAGCTAACCTTGAATACCTCTCCTTCTAACACATTCTCATAAAGCCTTGCAGCTATTTCAGTACATGTTTTTGTCACACCACCAACAACCTTTGGTGTATTCTTTGTGTTATACACCTTGTTGCCCGGATCAACTCTTTCAGGTGAAAAAGCTAAAAAGAAATCCTCACCACATTTTAATCCACTTTCTTCTAAAATAGGTTTTACTACTTCTTCAGTTGTCCCTGGATATGTAGTACTCTCTAAAACAACCAACATCCCTCTGTGAAGGTATTTTGCAATCTCCCTTGTAGAATTTACAACGTAGGAGATATCTGGTTGTTTGTATTTATCAAGTGGAGTGGGAACACATATAGCAACAGCATCAATATCACCAATCTTGCTGTAGTCAGTTGTAGCAAGGATTCTACCTTCTTTTACAAGATCAGCAAGTTCTTTGTCCACAACATCGCCTATGTAGTTCTGACCTCGATTTACCATGTCAACTCTTTTCTGCTGTATATCAAATCCAATAACCTTGTATCCTGCTTTTGCTTTCTCGACAGCAAGTGGAAGTCCCACATACCCAAGTCCTACAACTCCAATTACTGCTGTTTTGTTCTCAATCTTCTCAAGAAGTTTTTGTGCAATTTCATTCATTATAAACTCCCTCCAAATTGATTTATTGAAGTTGTTATATACTCTATTTCTTCATCAGTCAGTTCAGGAAACATTGGAATTGCAAATGACCGTCTGCACAGCCTTTCGGCAACCTCAAAATCACCTTCTTTATATCCCAAAAAGCTCAAAGCTTTGGTAAGATGTAATGGCACAGGATAATATATGCCTGTTGCAATTCCTTTCTGAGCTAAATATTCCATTATAAGATCTCTGTTTTCATGTTGGAGAATATATAGATGATATATGTGTCCAAACTCAAAATTATTGCACTTTTTTGGGGTAACAAGCCCATCGAGCTTTAGCTCTTGAGAAAACTTTTGAGCTATTTCTATTCTTCTGCTATTCCAACTGTCAATATATTTGAGTTTAACAAGAAGTATTGCTGCCTGCACTTCGTCAAGCCTGCTGTTAAATCCTATCATCTCATTGAAATACTTCTTTTTAGAACCATGCTGTCTGAGCATCCTTGCTTTTGAGGCAATCTCGTCAGAATCTGTTACAATCAGACCACCGTCGCCAAATCCGCCTAAGTTCTTTGTAGGAAAGAACGAAAAACATCCCACATCTCCAATTGTGCCTGCTTTTTTCCCTTCAAATTCGGCACCAAATGCCTGGCAGGCATCTTCGATAATATACAAGTTATACTTTTTGGCAATTTGTAATATTTTCTTCATGTCACACACTTGACCAAATATATGAACAGGAATAATAGCTTTTGTGCGCTCAGTAATCTTTTCTTCTATCTTTTCAGGGTCTATGTTGTACGACAGAGGGTCAATATCAACAAAAATCGGCTTTGCGCCCACTCTCACTATTGCCTCAGCTGTTGCAAAAAAGGTAAAAGGAGTTGTTATGACCTCATCACCTTTTCCTATACCAAGACTTTCAAGTGCTATGACAAGGGCGTCTGTTCCATTTCCAACACCTATTGCATGTTTTACATTCAGATATTCAGCACACTTTTTTTCAAACTCTGCAACTTTTGGTCCTAAAATATACTGTCCGCTTTCAAAGACTTCTTTCACACTTTCTATTATTTCCTGTGAAATGCTTTTGTACTGTCTTTTCAAATCAATAAGCGAAATCATTTTTAAGCCCTCATCTCCATTCTAATTTTTATATTTGAAAAATCTATAAATTCTGGATAATATATTTTCTCTCTCTATATATTACATACAAAATTGCTAAAATCACACCTGCCATCATTCCTGCAACAACTCTTAAAGCCTTTTCAAACTTGCTACCAGCAGACTCATATACCTTTACTTTCCCATATTGATAAATAGCACTTTTTAAATCAATCACTCTGTTAAAATGACTATTTACCCATTTTATAAGATTTATAGCAGCTGAAATTTGACTTAGCTGTTCTTGTTCACTTGAAGTTAAACTGGTTTTTTCATATTTACTTCTTTCAAGCAAAAGCTCATCCAAAAGTTTTTGAGCAGCTTCCGACTTACCTTTTAAATCTGAGATTACCTGGTTATCCAAACTTTTGAGATATTCATTTAGCATATTCTGAGCAGCAGTCTGTGAATCTGCAACAGCTTTAACAACAACATAATTTATCCCACTCTTCGAAGCTTTAGGTTCAATAAAAACCCCAAATCTCTCATCTTCACCATATCTGCTTGTGACATAGTCAATAAAAGGAGGGTTTAGTGCCACCATCTCTAAATATTCTTTATTTAAATCCAATGAAGTTATATTAGAATACAAACCCTGTACCATATTTGAAACATTAGGTGATGAAGTATTGAAGTTGAACGGATTTAAAAGATTATTATCAAGTCTTAGATTTGTCTCAGCCGTCCACAAGGTTTTTGTAAAAAATTGTACAACCACAGCTGATAGTATCAAAAATAATATAACTATTACTACTATATCCTTAACTCTCTTCTTGAATATATAAATCATTTTTGGCTTTTCTCCTTTCTATCTCTGAGTAATGAGTTTTAATGAGCCATCTGGGAATATCAGTGCAGCAATGTTGCCATTTTGTTCTGTTGTAAATATTTTAACCTTAAACTTCTCTAACCTCTTTATTGTGGATGAGTGCGGATGACCGTAAGGATTGTCTTCCCCCACACTTATGATAGCAATTTTGGGATTTACCTTTTCCAAAAACAAACTTGAAGTTGCAGCATAGCTTCCATGATGAGAAACCTTCAAAACATCTGCCTTTATATCATGAACATTCCTTACTATGTCATATTCCACATTCTGTGAAATATCGCCAGTAAATAACACCCTTTTTCCCGCAAATTCAAGCATGACAACCACACTTGAATCATTCAAATCATCATAATCTTTAAGAGGTGACAAAAAAGTCAACGTAACACCATTTAATTTCAGTCTATCAAATGGTCTTGCAATTGAAATCTTTAGGTTCTTTTTCTTCAGTGCGTTTAGCATATCCTCAAATGTCTGAGTATTTGTTGTTTTATTTGTTGTAAAAAATCTTTCTATGTCATATTTAGAAATAATCTTGTCCATATTGCCAATATGGTCCTCATGCGGATGAGTTGCAATCACTACATCCAATTTTTTGACATTTAATTTATCTAAGATTTGTAAAATATCCTGTTCAGCAGAATTCGGTCCTGAGTCAATCAATACAAACTTATTTTCGGGTGTTTTTATCAGTATACTATCTCCCTGACCCACATCCAAAAAAAATACACTACATACTTGCTTATCTAAAAACTGGGCTGAATTTGTTCCCCAAAAGTCAGAAGTTTGAAATAGATACGAACATCCACTTAATAAAAGAAAGAAAGCAATTGTTATTAAAAGAACATATACTGAAAATTTTCTTTGCATTACTTAAACTTCCTCCAGTGCACATCAAAAAATCAGCATCCTTTGAGCCTACTTTTAAAAGCTTTTATAAAACTTTTCATAACAGAGGTAGCGTCTGCTACAATCCCGTAATGAGCAATTTTAAAAATTTGCGCATCTTTGTTTTTGTTAACTGCTATTATGAGTTTTGGATTGCCAATCCCACAAATATGATGGGCTGCACCCGAAACACCAAAAGCAAAATATATCTGTGGTGATACAATCTTTCCACTTTGACCAATTTGATATTCTTTGTCAACCCAGCCCATGTCAACAAGCGGCCGTGTAACACCCACTGCACCGTTTAATATATTTGCAAGTTCAAAAGCGTACTTTAAATTTTCCTTATCTTTAATTCCTCTTCCTACACCAATAACTATTTTAGCACTTTCAAGTTTGTTATCAATATTATGAGCTAAATTTTTTTCAATAACTTTAATTTTACCAGAAAAAGGTTCAACATTTTCAAAGAGAGTATTAATTATCTCCACCTTATTATCAATGGTCTCAAAAGAACATTCAGTTACATTTTTTATTTTTAAAGTAGCAAATACAATAGATGAATTTTTGACTAAAATCTCAGCGTCTATATTTCCTGCATATGCAGGCTTCAAAAAACTATATTTGTAAGTACTCTCATCAAAAATAAGGTCTGTACAATCAACAGCAAACCCACATGAAAAACGTGCAGCAACTCTTGCTAAAATTGACTTTGTAAATTCGCTTGATGTTGAAATGACGGCATGAGGTTTTATTGTATTTATATGCTGTGTTATAGCTTCGATGTAAGGCCATTCCCAGTCTGAAAAAAGTTCATTTTTACAGATAACAATTTGACTTAATGGAAGAGTCTTTAGGAAATTGATATCCTTATCTTCCACTTGTCTATTCGAATATAGGTATAAAATAATTTTTTTATCTTTAACTGTAATTCTGCTCTCAATGAAAGAAAGAAAAGAAGCAAGTTGTGAGATTTCATCAACATGATAAATTGCCGGTACAAATATCACATGTTCCATTTTTCTTTTTTATCCCCCTTATGAAACTGAAGTTTTTTATAAGAATCTCATAACAAGGTTAGCTATACACTCTATTTGAGCATCTTCAATATCTTCATAGATTTCACATTTAACATCCTCAAAGCTTTGTTCAACAAACCTATTTACCGAGGTTTTTGAACCTTCTGCTCCTACTTTGCTAAAATCAAAGTTTTCTAAATCATCTAAACTAATAATTTGAGGAGTATAAGAAAGAGCTTTTATCATTAAGCTCAGTTTTGGAAGTCTAAGAAATACACTATCTTTCTTAACAGAAACCAGTGCTGGTAGTTCAACCTTAAGCTTAAATAGTTGATTTTTAAATTTTCTTTCAATTTCAACGTGTTGCAAATCAAAAACTTTTATATTAGTCGCAAATGATATGTGAGGAATATTAAGATACTCTGCTATCTGAGGTGGAACAATAGAGGTCTCACCATCTAAGGAAGACTCTCCACACAGTATCAAGTCATAATTACCAAGATTTTCAATAGCCTTTGCCAGCGCATACGCAGTAGAATACGCATCAGAACCAGCAAGTCTTTTATCACTCAAAAGCACACAGCTGTCACAACCAACCTCTATAAGTTCTTTTATTTTGCTTTCACACTCAACAGGACCCATTGAAAGGGTTGTGATATGAACATCTTTATTAACATCTTTTATTCTAAGAGCAAATTCTAAAGCGCTAAGGTCAGCAGGATTGTTCATCAAATGCTGAGCATTTCTCTTTATTGTTTTAGTCTGAACATTATACTCCACTTTTTCCGGGTCTACTACTTGTTTTATACATACAAGAATTTTCATCTTTCAAAAACTCCTCCTCAAGTCTTTAGGATTTTAATACTCTTTTATGATTTCAGAGGCAATAATATTTCTCTGAATTTGATTTGCTCCTTCAAATATCTGAGTCACTTTAGCATCCCTCATCATCTTTTCAACCGGATAGTCTTTAACATATCCATTTCCACCCATAATTTGAACGGCATCAGTAGTGACCTTCATAGCAACATCAGATGCAAAAACTTTGCACGCTGAAGATTCCTTTGAAAAATCCTTTGCACCACTATCAATCATTCGGCATGTTGAATAAAGCAGAGATCTTGCAGCTTCGATGTTTATGTACATGTCAGCAAGCATATGCTGAATTGCCTGAAAGGATGAAAGAGGTTGTCCGAACTGGACTCTTTCTTTTGCATATCTGATTGCATGCTCATAAGCACCTTGAGCAATCCCAACAGCCATTGCAGCCACTCCAGGACGTGTCCTGTCAAACGTCTTCATTGCAATAATAAACCCTGTCCCCTCACGACCTAAAAGATTTTCCTTGGGAACTTTACAATCTTCAAATATAAGCTCTGTGGTAGAAGATGATCTTATTCCCATCTTGTCCTCTTTTTTACCACAATAAAACCCTTCATATCCCTTTTCTACAATGAAAGCTGAAATTCCGCGCGGTCCTTTTGATTTGTCGGTTACTGCAAATACCACATACACGTCAGCTTCACCGCCGTTTGTTATCCAGTGCTTGCTACCATTTAAAATATAATAATCTCCTTTTTTCTCTGCAGTTGTCTTTATACTGCTTACATCGCTTCCAGCATCAGCTTCTGTCAATGCAAACGCGGCTATCAACTCTCCTTTTGCTATCTTAGGTAAATACTTTTTCTTTTGTTCTTCTTTACCATAAAGAATTATGGGATATGCACCCAGAGCTGTTGCAGCGTATGATACCGCAACACCTGCACAATTTCTTGAAAGCTCTTCTACAACAAGGCACATTTCCATAACACCGCCACCAAACCCACCGTACTCTTTAGGAATGTATACACCAGTGAGCTCTGTGTATGCTAAAAGGTCCAATATATCTCTTGGAAATATGCCTTCTTTGTCATATTTTATTGCAACCTTTGACACGTATTCATCTGAAATCCTTTTTGCAAGACTCTTTATAATCTTTTGTTCTTCACTTAAAAAATATTCCACCTTAAAAATTCGCCCCCTACTTTTGCAGTATTCTTCTTCATAGTTTATCAGATGAAATTCTTTATTGTCAAACATTCATACAATTTTTGCATTATTGAGTTTATTTAGTAACAATAATTATTGTATTTTGTGACTATTTTTTGATATCATACTTCATATAAAAAAACTGTCCTGAGGAAGGGTTACAAAATGAGAGTTGCTGGTATTATAGTAGAATATAACCCTTTTCACAATGGACACTTATACCATTTGCAAAAGACAAGAGAAATAACAAATGCAGACATAGTTGTGGGCGTAATGAGCGGTAACTTTATTCAAAGAGGAGAACCTGCAATTGTAAATAAATGGGCAAGGACAAAGATGGCTATTTTAAACGGGGTAGATGTCATCTTTGAGCTTCCATTCGCATATGCCTGCAACAGTGCTGAAATATTCGCATATGGTGCAATATCCATTTTAAACCAGCTTGGCGTTGACTTTATTGTTTTTGGCTCAGAATGTGGTGATATAGACAAGCTTAAAGAAACTGCTAAACATTTAGCATTTGAAGAAGATGATTTTAAGTCAAGTTTGAAAAGTTATTTGAAAGAAGGGTATTCCTTCCCAAAAGCTCGTGAACTTGCTCTTATAAAAACATGCAAAACCAATATTGAATTTTCCTCTAACAACATACTTGGAATTGAATATATCAAATGGATTTATAGGCTAAATTCAAAGATTGAACCATTTACTATAAGAAGGATAGGTGCCTCTTATAATGACCCCAACCTCACACAAGACATGTACGCTTCAGCTACTGCTATAAGAAGAAACATAAATAACCTCCAGGCAATCAAAAATAAAATGCCATCTGTTTCTTATGAAATACTTGTAGAAGAATTTGAAAGCGGAAGAGGACCTGTAATTCTTGAGGATTACTTTAAGCTTTTTATCTACAACGCTATCGTTGTACCAGATTTTCTGAAGGACAAAATTGATGTCAAAGAAGGGATTGAAAATAGATTTGAAAAGTACATTTTCAATTCTCCATCAGCTAAAAATCTTCTTGAAAATGTAAAAACTAAAAGGTATACCCTTACAAGACTTCAGAGAATATTCATACACGCTATTGTGAGAAACAATCTTGATCAAAAAACTCTTCTTTCCATTACACCTTATGTAAGAATTTTGGGATTCAACCATAAAGGAAAAGAATATTTAAATAAAATAAAAGACAAAATTGAGTACATCACAAAACTTAATCAGCAGTGGTTAAAAAACCCTCAATACAAAGAGCTTCTTGAACTTGAAATAAGGTCTTCAAGGCTACATGCACTGCAATATAAAGATTTTCACAAATATCTGCTGATAGAATTTAAATCATCTCCTATCTATATCAGTTCAAGAAGCTAAATTCTTTAAGTTTTCTAACTCCTCTTCTGCCCTTTTCTTTCCTCTTTGATACGCCTTTTCTACATCAGCAAGGGTATATGGATTTATATCTTCAAGATTAATTTTTATGAGGTAATCAAAGTACCCCTGCTTAAGTCTGAGTATCTCTTCACCCATAATATCAATGGTAGTCATTATCATTTCAAAGATATTTTTAGGTTCTTTGAGCGAACTTTTACCTGAAACATCCACACCAACTACGAACTCGCAACCATTTTCTTTTAAAACCTTTCCCGGCACTTTGTCTACTACCGCTCCATCAACCAGCACAGTATCCCCTATTTTATACGGTGGAAGAACCCCCGGAATGGATATGCTGCTTCTTACAGCATCATATAAACTTCCCTCGCTGAAGACCACCTGCTCACCTTTTAAAAGGTCTGTTGCAACAACATAAAACGGATATTTCAAATCTGAAAATCTTTTATCTCTCAAAAAAAGCTTTAAAATCTCTTCAATATTTTTACCTGAAATAAGAGCATTTCTTCTTACTTTAAAATCTAAAAGTATATCGTTTCTTATTTGCTTTGCAACTTTATATATAAGGTCAAGATCATATCCAAGACAGTAAAATGCACCTATAACAGCACCAATGCTTGAACCTGAAAAAGCTTCAAATTTGAACTCCTTTCCCAAAACTTTTATAACTCCTATATGTGCAAATCCTCTCATTGCACCAGAACCAAGTGCAAGCGAAACTTTTTTCATTTTACCCTCCATACAGCAATATTATTTTAAGTAGAACACTATTTAGCTATGTATTGGAGCAAAAGACTTGAGAAAGATATTTAATTTTACCGTAATAATATTATGTATACTTTATTTTTTATCCATGTTCTTAAATCCTCAACTTATCATACAATCAACAACAAAATCAGTAATCATATGGTGGGAAAAAGTCCTGCCTTCTCTTTTTCCATATTTTTTGGTTATAAATGTACTTATAGAATCAAAACTAATAAGCCATATTTCAAATATATTCTTTTTGCCATCCAAAAAGTTATTCAAACTTTCACCAAATGGCTTATTAACAATGTTAATAGGAATGCTGACCGGATATCCTGTCGGTAGCAAGATGGTATGTAACTTATATAGCCAAAAATTAATCAGTAAAAACGAAGCTATAAGACTCCTTTATTTTGTTAACAACTCTGGACCTCTTTTTATCATTGGAACGGTTGGAATCAATCTGCTCAGTTCTAAAAAGTATGGATATATCCTATTTTTTGCCCATATACTCGCAAGTTTGATAATAGCTTTTTGTACTTCTCGATTTGCACAAAGTGAAATACTGTCAGCTTCAGAACTTTACAAACCTTTAAATTTTGATATTGGCAAGGTTCTATCAAAATCCGTAAAAGATTCAATTGAGTCCATACTTATTATAGGGGGTTTTATAACTCTCTTTTTCAATTTAAATAACATCCTCGACTATTTTAAAATTTATCATTTAATATGTAATCTCTTGAAATTTGTAGGTGCAGATGCTACTTTAGTAAAAGGACTTTTATACGGATTTTTTGAAATAACAAACGGCTGTGTACAGATTAATACAAACCCTCTTCCTGTCTGGCAAAAATTGATAGCATCTGAACTTATTATTTCCTGGGGCGGACTTTCGGTACACTTTCAAACAATATCCTTTTTGAGCGCAGCAGGTTTGCAATCTTTCCACTATATTATTGGAAAATTAATTCAGTCTGCTTTATCTACAGCTCTCATTACTTTAATTTTTATAATTTTATCGCTATGAATTTTTCTGCCTAATTTGGTCAATATTGTCATTTAGTTCTTTTACAATATTTTCAATTGTTTTCTTTGTCTGTTCCAAAAGCTCAATGGTATAACTCTGGGCCATGAGTCTATACTCTTTTGCATGTTCTTTTGCTTTTTGGATAATCTCCTCTGCTCTCTTCTCTGCTAATTTGACAATCTCTGTCTCATCTACAAGCCCTTTTACCTTGCTCTCTGCATCATTTATGATTGCTTCTGCTTCCTTCTGAGCTCTCTCTAAAATTTTCTTCCTCTCTTCCTTTGCCCACTTGACTTGAGAAAGTTCCTGCGGCAGCAAAAGCCTTATTTCTTTTATTATCTCTAATAGCTCATCCTTTTCTACCATAACCTTTGATGTAAACGGTATTGATTTGCTATTTTCTATTATTTCCTCCATTCTCTCTAAAAGCTCCAATATACTCAGTTCACTCATCACTTATTTTCCTCCATTTCCGCATATTTCTTATTCAACTTTTTCATTACCTTTTTAGCGATCTTTTCAGGAACTAAGTCTTCTATGCACCCTCCAAATCTTGCAACTTCTTTAACCATACTTGAACTGAGGTATGAATACTTGCTGTTTGTCATCATAAAAATTGTTTCAATCGAAGGTTCAAGTTTTTTGTTCAAAAGTGCCATCTGAAATTCATATTCAAAATCGGATACTGCCCTCAATCCCTTTACTATAACCTTAGCATTTTCTTGTTTCATGAAATCAATTAAAAGACCTTTAAAAGCTTTTACCTCAACGTTCGGCAAATGTTCTGTTGTCTCTTTTAAAAGTTCAACCCTCTCTTCAATGTCAAACACAGGTGTTTTATTTGGATTGACCAGAACAGCCACAATTAATTTATCAAAAATTTTCGAAGCCCTTTCAATTATATCAAGATGACCATTTGTAACAGGGTCAAAACTTCCTGGATATACTCCTATTTTCAACTTCTTTTACCCCCAAAACAGAAAATTGTAATTTTAGTATCACCATATTCTCTCTCTCTCAAAATAGAAAGGTTTTCATCTTCATATCGAAACTCTAAATTAGATTCAATAATTATAAGACCATTTTCACTTATTCTGCTATTTTCTATTATTTCAGAAATACACTCTTTTGCATAACCAGACTTGTACGGCGGGTCTAAAAAGATAATATCAAATACTGGACAGTTTGTAGACTTTAAAAATCTTATTACATCACCTTTTATTATCCTTGCCCTTTTCAACAAATCCAAATTTTTAAGGTTTTCCTTTATTAGATTAATGCACCTCACATCTTTTTCAACAAATGTAACTTCTCTGACACCTCTTGACAAAAACTCAATCCCTACATTTCCCGTCCCTGCAAAAAAATCAGCTACAATAAGGTTTTCATTCAAAAAAGGTGCTATCATATTAAAAATAGCTTCTTTTACTCTATCTGATGTGGGTCTTAACCCTTCAATATTTGCACTTTTTAATTTTCTACCTTTTTGCTGGCCACTTATAACCCTCATTTTTTAAGCAACTTCTTACAATTTGTTTATATATTGATTATATAAAAATCCCTCTAAAAAAACAACAACGAAGAGACTCAAAAAGTCCCTTCGTTGTTGGTAAATTTTAAACACCTCGCGGGGTTATTTGCCTGCTGCTCTATTTTCATAATCCTGAATCATTCTCTTTACCATATAACCACCAATTGAACCTGCCTGTTTTGCTGTCAAATCACCGTTGTAACCTGGTTTGAGAGGTACTCCAATTGAACTTGCTACCTCCGCCTTTAACTGGTCAAGAGCCTTTGTGGCTTCCGGAACAAGCTTTCTATTTCTTGCCATGGCCTTCAACCCCCTTTTTTGTTTGAGACTTTTCTTTTTTCACTATTTAATATGCTCACTTTTAAAAAAATTATAACAAGAAATATTTGAAAAGGGTTAAAGGCCAATATTTTCTATATTATTGTAAAATTGTTTATTGATTTTCTCTAAAAGTTTATTATCAACAAGATTAAGTCTAATGGTTTCTTCTGCAGCAATTCTTGCTTGCTTTAAAATATCCATATCATTTATGATATCGGCTACTTTAAAGTTCATGATACCATGTTGTTTTGTTCCAAATAAATCACCAGGTCCTCGAAGTTTTAGGTCCATTTCAGCAATTTCAAATCCGTTCTGACTTCTTGTTATAGCTATCATCCTTTTTTTGGCAATCTCTGAATCGCTTTGATTAAACAAGATACAGTACGACTGGTACTCGCCTCTGCCAACTCGCCCCCTAAGCTGATGCAGCTGAGCAAGTCCAAATCTTTCAGCATTCTCAATCACCATAACTGTGGCATTTGGAACGTTTATTCCAACCTCAACAACTGTAGTTGAAACTAATATATGAATGTGTCCATCTTTAAAATCATTTAAGATTTTGTCTCTCTCTTTTGCAGAAAGTTTTCCGTGTAAGCAAGCTACATTGTAGTCTTTAAAAAATCCTTCTTTCAAAGATTTTGCAAATTCAACCGCCGATTTTGCATTCAAAGTTTCTGACTCTTCAATCAGAGGACATATCCAGTAAACCTGCCTTCCTTCGTCTAACTGTTTCTTTATGAAATTGTACACACGCTGGCGAAAACTCTCATCAACAGCGTATGTCAAAATTTTTTTTCTGCCGGGAGGTAGCTGGTCAATAATAGAAATATCAAGGTCTCCATGCAAAACCAAACTCAAAGTTCTGGGTATTGGAGTTGCTGTCATAACAAGAATGTTCGGTGAACTTCCTTTTTTTGTAAGCTCTACCCTTTGGATAACTCCAAATCTGTGCTGTTCATCAGTAATTGCCAAGCCAAGGTTTTTAAATTTTACATCATCTTGGATAAGTGCATGGGTTCCAATGACCATTTTGCAAAGTCCATGTTCAAGCTCTTTTAAGATTATTTCCTTTTCTTTTTTTGGAGTTGATCCAATTAGAAGTCTTACATTGAATTTATTATCAAAGTATTTTTTACATTCGTTATAATGCTGCAAAGCTAAAACCTCTGTTGGTGCCATTAGTGCAACCTGATATCCCGCTTTAATTGTTGCATACGCGCTTGCCAAAGCTACAACCGTCTTTCCGCAACCCACATCGCCTTGGATAAGCCTGTTCATCTGTTTTGTACTTTCTAAATCCTGTGCAATCTCTGCCAATACTCTTTTTTGTGCATCAGTTAACTCAAACGGAAGAAGCTTTTCAAACTCTTTTAAGCTACTTTGCACATTTTCAATTTTTATTCCTTCGTTTTTTTCTATGTTTTCTTTTAGAAGCAAAAGGGAAAGCTGAAGAAGATAAAACTCTTCAAACACAAGTCGTTTCCTTGCAAGTTCTAAACTCAATTTGTTTTCTGGAAAATGAATATTTTTTATTGCAAAATTGATTTCACTCAAATTATATTTTTGCCTTATATAAGGCGGAATTATATCTATAAGCATTCCATCAACTTGCTGCAAAAGATTGTTTACAATATTTCTAATCACCTTTTGTGAAAGACCTTCAGTAGAATTATATACAGGAACAATCCTACCTGTATGAATAAGATGTTGGTCATATTTCTCAAATTCAGGATTTTTCACTTCAATATAAAAGCCTTTTCTCTCAATCTTCCCAGAAAAGCAAAAAACCTCTCCTTCTTTCAAAACGTTTTTTATATAGTCCTGGTTAAACCATACAGTTGTAACAACCCCAGTACTATCCTCAACAGGAATTTTTATTATCTTTACTGACCTTGTTTCTATCTCCAAAGGTTTGCCTGCAACCTTTGCAACAAATGACTCTATCTCACCATCACAAAGCTCTCTTATTTTCTTTAGTCTACTATAATCAAGATATTTTCGTGGTATGTGCCAGAGCAAATCCTCGGCTTTTTTTATACCCAGCTTTTTAAATAGCTTTTCTCTGTTTTCTCCAACACCTTTTAAGAATCTTATGTCTTTTTCAAGAACATTCATTTTACCATCACATCTCAGCTACAATAATTAATTGATAAATTTCATTTCCACTTTCATAGCTCTCAATGTCAATTTTCGGGTATATTTCTTGTATGTTTTTAACAAGCACCTCTATATCTTCTAAGGCTACACCTTTGCCATAGTAGATACTCAAAATCTGGGTTGTAGAATCAACAATCTTTTCGACACAAGCCAAAGCTACTTTTAACATATCTTTGTCACATGCAATTATTTCCTTTTTGGAAATCCCTATAAAATCGCCTTCTTCAATCTCAAACCCGTTTATTTTTGTATTTCTCACTGCCTTAGTTATTTCTACAACCTTTACTGAGTTTATAGCTTGCTGCATGAGCTTTATATTTTCTTCAATACTCTTGTTCAAATCAAACTTTATCATTGCAGTAATGCACTCAGGAATATTGGTTGTCTTCATAATCACTATATTTTTATTTGTATTAATAAGCTGTAAAGAAAGCTCTGCTGACATAATCACGTTTTTATTGTTCGGGAAAATAAATACATTTTTGGCTGGTACATTCTTTATAGCATTTACAAAGTCCTCAGCGCTTGGATTCATAGTCTGTCCGCCTTCAATTACAAAATCAACACCCAAGCCTTTTAATATTTCATTGAATCCTTCTCCTTGTGATACAGCTACAAAACCATATTCCTTTATAATAACTTCAGCTTGTGTTTGAAGTTCTGTCTCATGGTTTTCTCTTTTACTTATAAACTCCTGGTGCTGATATTTCATATTATCAATCTTTATATTTATAAGCTCACCATATTTCAAAGCCTTTTCTATTACCTTGCCAGGTGAATTTGTATGAACGTGTGTTTTGAGAATGTCGCCATCTTGGATTACAATAATTGAATCACCAATTGTCTCAAGATATTCCTTAAATTCTTTTTCAATATTCTTTTTCAAACCGGTAATAAAAAACTCTGTACAGTAAGTAAACTTAATATCTTCAGGTTTAAAAGTGAGGGCTGTATAAACTTCCTGCTGTGATGGCTCTTCAAATACCATTCCTTCTTTTAAGAATTTATACATCCCTTCAAAAATTATTACAAGACCCATACCGCCACTGTCAACTACATTTGCCTCTTTTAAAATAGAAAGCATCTCTGGTGTCTTTGCAAGCCACTTCTTCCCGCTTGAAACGCACACTTCCAGCAAATCCTCTATTTCACTCACAATGCCTTCTGCCACTTCTTTTTCAACATCCTCTGCAATCCCGCGTGCAACTGTGAGCATAGTGCCTTCTGTAGGCTTCATCACTGCTTTGTAAGCACTTGCAGACGCAGATTTTAAACAAGCAACAAATGTTGGTGTATCTATAACATCTTTGCCTTTTAGCTCTTTGGCAAATCCGCGTAAAAGCTGAGAAAGAATAACACCAGAATTACCGCGTGCACCTTTTAAGCTGCCAAACGCAACTGCATTCATAAGTTTGTCCACATTTTCGAAAGTCTTTCCATTTATTTCTTTTATGCTGCTGTCAAGAGTGGCAGACATATTGGTGCCTGTGTCACCATCTGGTACTGGAAAAACGTTTAATGAGTTTATCTTATCTATGTGCAATTTTAAATAATTATTTGCAGCTTTTAACATATCTTTTAACACATCTGCAGTTAAAAATTTCATAGTCCAATCCTCCTCAGCAAGTTACAAACGAATACCATCTACAAAGATATTTATAGTTCCCGGCTTTAGACCTGTGTATTTTCCAATAGCATATGAAACTCTTTCTCTGATATTTTCAGCAACAACAGGAATTCTGGTGCCGTACTCCACAATTATGTGAATATCAACGTTGACAATACCATTTTCTGCCATAACCTTTATACCTTTTTGCAAGTTTTCCCTGCCAAGAAGTGTAACTATCCCGTCTGCTACACTTTTTGATGCCATACCAACAACACCATAGCTTTCCATACACGAAAGCCCTATTATTGTAGCAATGCAATCATTGGTAATCTCTATCTTTCCAAATTCATTTTCAAAATAAACACCCATAATTTTCATCTCCTATCTTTTTACAATCTTCGACAACCTTTTATAAATAACAAAAGTAACCACTGAAATTATTGTACCTTTTACCAAATTAAATGGAATTATTGAAAATAAAATCAATGTAAACTTATCTGTCACAAGACCATTTACCTTTGAAGCAATTTTTACTATCTCTGAGATTGGAAATTTCAAAGCATTTTCGTAAAGAGGGAGAAGCACAAAGTAGTTTAGCAAACCGGCCCAGACAGAAAATGCAATGGTAGAAATAATAAGAGCTACTGCAGCACCTCTTTTAGTTCTATTCTTGGCATATATGTATCCTGCAATGTACACAAAAAAGCCGCCAATCATAAAGTTAGCAAATTCGCCTATTCCGACCGTTTTGGTAACAAACAGATGAAGTACATTTTTCAAAAATTCAACACCCACACCCCAAGCAGGTCCAAGAGCAAATGAAATTATCAATGCTATACAGTCACTAAAATCAAGCTTTAAAAACTCCGGAAATATCCCTAAAGGAAATTCTATTAGCATTACAACAAATGCTAAAGCACCAAAGATTGAAACCTTAACAAGATTTTTTAACTCAACCTGTTTCATCTTTCAATTACCTCTCCTCTCTTTTTACTTACCAAACACCAAATAAGCCTCTTCTTCTTTCATCACCCTGTATTCACCCGGTTTTAAACTTTGGTCTAAATTAAGACCTCCTATTCTCAGACGTTTTAGGTCCACCACCTTATTTCCAATTGCTTCGAACATCCTTTTAACTTGATGATATTTACCTTCATATATACACAATTTGACTGTGGTACTATCAATAATAGTATATTTTGCAGGAAGTGTCTTATAACCATCATCTAAGATAATACCATTTTCAAACTCTTTCAGCTTTTCCTCATCCACCTCTTTTTCAAGCCTTACTAAATACTCTTTTTCAATTCTTTTTTTGGGTGAGATAACTCTGTGCGTATATTCACCATCATCTGTAATTATCAAAAGACCTTCTGCGTCTTTGTCAAGTCTTCCAACTGTATGCAAATCTCGATACTTTAAATCATCAGAAATAAGTGAAAACACTGTAAGTGATGCCAGCTCTTCATTTGAGCACACATAACCTTTCGGTTTGTTCATCATGATATAAATCTGTTTACTGAACTTTACAACTCTGCCATCAACTTCGACTATATCTTCTTCAGGATTAATCTTAAAATCAACTTCAACTATTTGTTTCCCATTTACAGTCACAATTCCTTCTCTTATTAACTTTTTAACCTGACTTCGTGAACCAAAACCACAGTGAGTCAGAAACTTGTCAAGCCTCATTTTTATTCTAATCTCCATCCTTTTGGGAAATAATTTTTTATTATATGTCCCTCTGCTTTACCCCATCCAAGAGTAAAGCCATCTACACATATCCCTACAAATCCATTTAGATTTTCTTTGTTCTCTATCGTCTCGCCTTTTAAATACCTCCACAGCCTTTCATCTTCTTGAGAAAAGTTAATAGCAACCTTGAGATTTTCGCACTTTAAACTCGCAATCAAATGAGCAGAAGGATAAAATCTTCCTTTGTAAACTTCTCCAAGCAAAAGACCATTTCGAATCGGTGTTATTTTATCAAAAGGTCCGTCAAAACCCAAATACAGTTTGTTTGCTTTTTTATAAAACACCCTATCTTTAAAGTTACTTAAGTCTATGTTCAAGTATTTATTACAAAACTTTTCGAAAATTTTTAAATCCTCACTGTCCACCTCTAATCTTTGTGGCTGAAAAGTCCACTCAAATCCACTTTCTCTCGCCTTTCTTAACTTGCAAATAAAATGTCCCTCGCCTCTGACCCTATGCGGGTAAATTCTCACCGCTTTTTTCAAATTTTCATTGCCATTTATCTCAATTCCATCCGAAAAACCCTCATATTTTTTTATCTCAACAACCTCATAGTTTTTATGTTTTTTTAAGAACCAGTCAATAATTCCTTCATTCTCTTCTACTTCAAACGTACAGGTGGAATATACTATCTCACCACCCACTTTCAAAAGTTCATCCACCTCTGTCATTATACTTCTCTGCAGATTGACATACTTTTCAGGATGATTGGAAGTCCACTTTTTGGCTGCCGTTGGGTCTTTGCGAAACATTCCCTCACCAGAACAAGGTGCGTCAACTAAAATCTTGTCAAAATATGCACCATAGCTTTCCGCTATCTCTTTTGGTTTGTTGTTTAGAATGACAACATTTGTAAGCCCAAGATTTTCAACATTCTTTACAAGCGCCTTGATTCTTGATGGTTTTACATCATTGGATACAAGCAATCCATTTTGACCAAGTCTTGCTGCTATCTGAATGCTCTTTCCCCCAGGTGCAGCACACAAGTCCAAAACTTTTTCGCCTTCCTTTACATCCAAAGCCTCAACCGGAAACATGGCTGATGGTTCTTGAATATATACAAGCCCAGCAAAATAGTATGGGTGTTTGCTCAGTCTTAACTCTTCAGTGTAGTAAAAACCATCTTTACACCATGGAATTCTTTCAAATTCAATTCCTATTTTATCTATAAACTCTTCGACTGAAACTTTGGCAGTGTTGACCCTAAAACCTTTATAACTGTCAAAGTCATATATTTTTATAAACTGGTCAAATTCATCATTTAAAATCTCTTTCATTTTTGACAAAAATTCTTCTGGCAAATTCAATTTACAGTTAGCCTCCTTGTAAATCTTATAAAACCTGAAAAATAAAACATTTGAGGTACAGAGACTCTTCATAGCTAACAAGATATGGATGGTCTTTCGCCTGTGTTCTGTACTCAATAAGTCTTAATGTCTTTTTTGCATCTATTGCAGCATCTTTAATAACCTCAAAAAATATGTCTGGCTTCATATAATGTGAACATGAACAGGTCACAAGAATTCCACCCTTTTTGAGTATCTTCATAGCTCGCAAGTTTATCTCTTTATAACCTCTTTTTGCATTTTCCAAAGTGTGTATGCTTTTTGCAAATGCAGGAGGGTCAAGTATTATCATATCGTATTTTTCTTTCTTGTCGTCAAGCTCATTCAGATAATCAAAAACATTTGCAACCACAAATTCACATTTTGATTCAACCTCATTTAACTTAGCATTTTTTACTGCTTGTTCAATTGCTGTATCTGAGATATCAACACCTATGACCTTTGATGCACCGAACTTGGCAGCGTTTATTGTAAATCCTCCTGTGTGACAGAAACAGTCCAAAATCACTTTATCCTTTACAAAGTTTCTTATTGCAACCCTGTTCTCTTTTTGGTCCAAAAAATATCCTGTCTTTTGTCCATTTTCTATATCCACTATCATCTTAATACCATTTTCCTCTATCTCAACTTCCACAGGTGAGCTGCCATATAAAAACCCCTTTCTCAAATCAAGTCCTTCAATCTCTCTTACCCTTGCATCATTTCTTTCATATATAGCTTTTGGATTGACAACCTCAACTAATATTTCTACCAGCTTATCTTTAAATTTGTCAACACCTTTTGATAATGTCTGCATTACAAGAACATCACCAAACTTGTCAACAATAAGTCCTGGTAAAAAATCAGCCTCAGCAAATATAAGCCGGCAATTTTGTGTATAACCTATACTTTTTCTGTATTCCCAGGCATCTTGAACTCTTTTTCTAAAAAAGTCAATATTAATCTCCTCATTTTTGCGTGTAAAAAGTCTTACAAGTATTTGAGACTTGGAATTTATAAATCCCTTTCCCACAAACTTCCCTTTAAAATTTAACACATCAACAATATCCCCATCCTCGAACTTCCCATCTATCTTCTGTACTTCATGCCTGAAAACCCATGGATGACCGCTCTCTACTCTCAGTCCTTTCCCTTTTGCCAAAAATACTTTTGCCATACTCCAAACAACACCTCTTTTTTAGTTTATTTTCTTTCGTACAAGGTACTCATATACAAGATAAGTAGAATAGAACCTAAACTTGCCCCAGTCACCCCAAAAACCTCTTTGTTCTTTCAAGATATCACAAAGATTTTTTAATTTACCAAAAGAAATTTTTATTGCTTCAGAAATTTCACCATCAGTTTTTGCAAGATTATCATTTTCATACTTTTCAATTAAAAATACAAACGAATAAAAATCGAAATGTTCTTGCAAATAGAGAAGATTATACTTTATCGCTCCAATCAACAAAAAATCTTTAATATTCAGTGCAAGCTCTTCTTTTACTTCTCTTTTCAAAGCCTCATCTACATCCTCGTTAAGACCGATGCCACCAGAAGGTATCCTGTAAACCTTATCAGGATACTCTTTTTGTCTTACAACAAGCACTTCTTCGCCATCTTTTATCGCAAACACCACTTCACCTATTCTATCAACATTTATTTTGCTTTTAACATATTCAAAGAATTCTCTATCTTCTATTGTTACAGTAACCTCTTTTACAATCAAATCTGAAGCAACTGGTACTCTTCCTAAATCAAACTTGGTTTGAAAGAGATCTTCTAAACCTTTCATTTGCCTCCTCCAAATCAGATTGAGTATTTATATTTCTAAAACTTTCTAAAAAAGAGTCGAATCTCAAAATTTCGTCAAGTTCAATTTTCTTTACATTTGAGTTCTGTAAGATAGCAGAAAGAGAAAATATATCCTTGTTTATAAAATCCAATGCTTTTTCTAAAAATGTTTTAGTATATACACAAAAAAGAGGCTCAAAATAGCCATTATAATAAGGAACAACTGCATCGTAACCATCAAAACTTAGCATATATTCTACAAGTTCTTTTTTCACAAACGGCATATCACATGCTATTATAAAATTCTTATTTGTTCTTGTAACCATCAAACTTGTCAAGACACCTGCAACAGGTGCATCTATATTAATTTTATCTTTTATCACCTCAAACCCTTCAAACTCTATATACCCGTTTTTTACCACAATAAACTTTTTGTCAAAAAGTCCACCTATACTCTTGTCTATTAATTGTATAACACTTTGATTACTAATCTTAAGATATAATTTGTCAAATCCAAGCCTTTTTGACTTTCCACCCGCCAAAATAAATAAATTTTTCATGTTGCCACCTTTTTCACAAATACAAAATTTGAATTAAATGCTGCTTGACTGTCCATCTCTGCTGTCTTGGGAAAAATGCAAGAGTTTATTGTCTCAATATTTTGGTTTTGATAACCTTCTTCAACAATTATATAACCTCTTTTTATATCCTTTTTCAAAATTGCTTCAACAACAAAACTTCCACAGCCATTGTAAATAAGCACTTTATCGCCATTTCCAATTCCAAGTCTCTTTGCATCCTCAATATTAAAAATAGCAATTGGTCTTCTTTCAAAAAACTCCTGAGAATGCAATGTTTTTTGAGAATGAACAGTCACAAGTCTGAGCTGGTTTTTTAATATCTTATTTTCATCTATAGTTGGCACAGCTACACCCATCTTTTCATTTTCAAATTCAAATTTTTTGCTCTTTGTTGCAAATAGTTTATCTTCCCATGGAACTTCCATTTTGGTTGCACGCACAAAATATTTGTCAAATTTAATATTTAAAGCTTTCTCAAAATGAGCTTTTACATATTCTACCCACTCTTTTTCTGATTTTATAGGAAAATCCAAGTCAAGCCTTTTGGCAAGCTGGTTTATTATCTCAACCTCTGATTTTGACTCACCAATGTTTTCAATAACCTTTTCAGAAACCCCAATATAATCATGCCACATATTCGGCACAAACACATCTTCTTTCTCAAGAAAACTTGCAGCAGGAAGTATAATATTTGCTGCCTGGGCTGTTGCTGTCAGAAACATATCAACAACAACCACAAATCTTTTTTGAAGTTCCCTAAATACCAAATCTGAGTCAGGACACTGCGAAACAGGATTTCCAGCAGATATATAAATCATCTCAATCGGCGGGTTTTGCTGGTCTTTTAGATATTCACCAAGTTTTGCTCTGTTATAAAAACGCTTATTCACAGCCCTGTTATCGTCTTTGAAAACTGAAGCTAAATTTTGAGTGAACCTGTTAGCAAAGTTTGAACCTCCGCCCTTTATTCCCACATTACCTGAGATTGCAACAAGATAGTCAATTGTTCTAATTGTATTTACTCCATTTGTATATCTTTGCGGACCATATCCAATAAAAGTTGATACAGGCTTTTGAATGTAAATATTTGCAATGTTATCTATATCTTTTTTGTTCACACCGCACTTTTTCTCTATCTCATCATATGTTATTCTACTTGCAATCTCCTTTACCTTTTCAAATCCAATGGTATACTTTTCGATGAATTCTCTGTCTTCCTTCCCATTTTCTAATATATATTTTATTGCTCCATAGGCAAGGTAAGAATCAGACCCAGGATTTATAATCAGCCCAATATCAGCTATCTTAAACGCTTCGGTAGGGTAAATGTCAATCACTGCTACTTTTTTACCCTGTTTTTTTGCCATATGGACAAAATAAAAAAGATGAAGATTTGTCCATATAGCATTTCTTCCCCAAAGAACAATCCAGTTAGAATTAAAAATATCAAACGGTGAATGACAAAGCGAATTTCCAAAATCCATTTTTTGGGCAAGAAGACCTGCTCCCCAGCACAAACTCCCTTCAGAGTATGTTGCACCACCTAAATAATCAAAAAATAACCTTTCAATATTTCTTAAATATCCTTCATACCCATCTCCACTATAGTATAAAATGGCACTTGAGTTGTACTTTTTTAAAATCTCTTTTATTTGCTCTGCAATCATGTCAAGAGCTTGGTTCCAGGAAATTTGGTGAAATTCATTTTTGACCCTCAAAAGAGGAGTGGTTATCCTTTCTTTTGAATAAACCTTCTCAAGCAATCTATAACCTTTCGGGCATAAAAAACCATTAGTGATAGGGTGGTCTTTACTACCGTACACTTTTACTGCTTTCCCATCTTCAACCTGAACAACAATCGCACAACTGTCAAAACAGTCAAGTGGACAAAATGTCATTTTTTTCATAAGAGTTTGCCTCCAAAAACTTTAGTCTACAAAGTCAAGGCTAATATCAAGGCTTTTTACTGAATGGGTAATAGAACCAACAGAAATAATATCAACACCTGTTTTTGCAATCTCTTCAATGTTATCAATATTTATATTCCCCGATGCTTCTATTAAAACTCTTCCTTCAGCTTTCTCAACAGCCCTTTTCATCTCATCAACTGTGAAATGGTCAAGCATAATTATATCTGCACCAGCAGCCAATGCCTCTTCAAACTCTTGCATATTACGCACTTCTACTTCAACTTTCATTGTATGTGGGACATTCTCTTTTGCCCTTTTTACAGCCTCTGTTATACTCCCAACAGCCTTTATGTGATTATCCTTAATTAGCACTGCATCAGATAAAGAATACCTATGATTTTTTCCACCACCGACAAAAACAGCGTATTTATCAAGCATTCTCAAAAGAGGAATGGTCTTTCGAGTATCAGAGACAGCTGCCCTGTATCCTTTCACCTTTTGGACAAGCATATTTGTAAACGTTGCAATACCGCTCATCCTTTGAAGAATGTTTAAAGCAAGCCTTTCACCCATCAAGATTGTCCGCGTTTTCCCTTGTATTTTGGCCAAAACATCACCTTTTTGAATATTGTCTCCATCAGTTTTTAACTTTTCAAATTTTATGTTTGAGTCTAATATCTCAAATACCCTCTTTGCCACATCTATTCCACATAAAATTCCGCTCTCTTTAGCCAATAAAACGGCACTCGACGTACTCTCTTGTGGAATTAATAAGTCTGTTGTAATATCTCCATATGGCATATCTTCTATAAGTGCATCTCTAATAATTTTATCAATCACCAAAAAATTCAGCATTTAAAAGATTTCCTCCCATCCATAAATGTTTGAGTATACCAAATGCTTTTTCCAGTTAATATCGTCCTGATACGGAAAATCTTTTCTGTAATGAGAGCCTCTACTTTCTTTTCTCATAAGCGCAGCATTTGCCAGGATGTATCCTATCATAAGCATGTTATAATATTCTATCTCTTTTTGAGTGCTGAGTCTCATTATATTCAATATTTCTAACCTTGAGACAATGTAATCTATCAATTTTTCAAGTCCTTCTCTTGTTCGCACAATCCCTGCATGCTCACTCATTTTACTTCTCAAACCTTCAATCTCGGTAGCTACGTTCAAATCAAAATCCTTTTTACTCAAGCTTCTATGATAGATTGCTATGTGTTTTACATTTTTTTGTAACCTGCCATTGATATATTGAGCTATTCTTCTTCCAAAAACAAGACCTTCTAAAAGTGAATTTGATGCAAGCCTATTTGCTCCATGAACACGTGTCCCTGCTGCCTCACCACATACAAAAAGGTTTTCTACAGTGGTTCTGCCAAACTCGTCAGAAAGCACCCCACCCATACTATAATGCTGCGCAGGTGCAACAGGAATTCTCTGTTTTGTAATATCGATACCAAGTTCCAAACATTTTTGATATATATTAGGAAATCTTTTTCTTATAAAGTTAGCATCAAGATGAGTAATATCAAGAAATACGTTTTCAGAACCTGTCCTCTGCAGCTCAAAGTATATACTACGAGAAACAATATCTCTTGGTGCAAGCTCTGCAAGAGGATGGTACTTAGGCATAAACCTTTCACCAAAACTATTAAAAAGAAGAGCACCTTCTCCTCTTACTGCCTCTGATATTAAAAAGCTCTTGTTTTTTTCATGATAAAGCACTGTAGGATGAAACTGCACAAGTTCCATATCCACAACCTTTGCTCCACACCTTACAGCTGCAGCACAGCCATCGCCTGTTGTCACCTCAGGGTTGGTTGTGTATTTGTACAAATATCCATAGCCACCAGATGCCAGAACAATGTTTTTTGCAAATAAAATGACATTCTTATTATTTATCTTTAGCAAAACTCCTATGGCAGTGTTCTGTTCATCGGTGAGTATATCAACCAGAAAAGCATTTTCAAATATTGTAACGTTTTCATATGACTTAACTACATGTCCTAAATGTTCAGACACAATTCTTCCCGTTGCATCACCACTTGCATGGATAATCCTTCGTCGGCTGTGTGCTCCTTCCTGACCTAAAACAATCTCACCTTCGTCATCTAAATCAAACGGAATATTCATCTTAAGCAGAACATTTATATTTTCAATAGCCTCATCAACCAAAATTCTTACCATGTGCGAATCACAAAGACCACTGCCCGCTCTTATTGTATCCATATAGTGTATGTCAGGACTGTCATCATGGCTAAGTGGCGCTGCAATCCCACCTTGGGCCAAAATGGTATTGCTAACCTGCATGGTTTCTTTTGTTACAAGAGCAGTTTTTAGTCTTTTGTCAAGATTGACTGCAGTGTATAGCCCTGCAACGCCTGTTCCAATAATCACTACATCAAAATTTAATACTTCATCACTACCAGAGTCAAATTCAATACAAAACCTTTTAAACTCTGTCAAACTAACCATCCCCAATTTACAAATTAGCCAATTTCAAGCATCTTAGAAAGTGCTTTTTTTGCGCCTTCCATAATTTCTTCTTCAACTTCTATCTGGTACCTCTCATACAAAAGAGCATCTCTTACCGATTGCAAAGTATTCTTCTTCATATTAGGACAAATCATCCCTGGATGAAGAATATAAAACTTCTTGTCGGGATTTAGCTTCTTTAAACTATACAGCACTCCCATCTCTGTGCCGATAATAAACTCTTTTTCTTTTGAAGCAGTAGCAAAATCTATTATCTGTTTTGTACTTCCGACAAAATCAGCAAGCTCAACTACTTCTGGTCTACACTCAGGATGGACCAAAACCAAAGCATTTGGATGTAAAGATTTTGCCTTTTCAACATCCTCTTTTTTTATCTTGTAATGGGTAATACAGAATCCTTCCCATAAGATGATGTCTTTTTCCGGTACCTGTTTCTTTACAAAACTTCCTAAGTTTTTGTCTGGCAAGAAAATTATTTTGTCATTAGGAAATTCTCTTACAATCTTCACAGCATTTGATGAAGTACAGATAACATCTGATTTTGCCTTGACAGAAGCAGGAGAGTTAATATAACACACAATTGAATAATCAGGATATTTCTTTTTTAAATTCTCAACATCTTCTGCAGTCACCATATCAGCAAGAGGACATCCAGCATCTATCTCTGGCAACAGTACCTTTTTATTTGGCGAAAGTATCTTTGCACTCTCAGCCATAAAGTGAACTCCACAAAATACTATAACTTTTTCTGGACGCTCAGCACACACTTTGCTAAGATAAAAAGAGTCGCCCACAAAATCAGCAATCTCCTGCACTTCATCAATTTGGTAATTGTGAGCAACTATCAAAGCGTTCTTTTCTTCTTTTAGCTTGTAAATTTCATTTTTTAGTACTTCTATATTCAATAATATCACTCGCTTTTCTTGGAAAGATTTTTATCATTAATATACCATTTAAGAAGACCAAAATCAACATACACAAAAGATGCTTAGCTTCCATTATAAAAGTCAAGATACCCCTGAAGAATATAAACTGCCGCAACTTTGTCAATTATCTTTTTCTTTCTTTTCCAGTTCAGTTCTTCATCTATCACTCTTTCAACAGCTTTTGTTGAAAATCTCTCATCCCATTTTACAATCTCTACATTGTATCTGCTTTCAATCTTTTCAGAAATCTCATCAATTTTTTTAAGTTTTTCATCTTTCTGATCAGGATGTAACTTAGAAAGAGGATAGCCTATCACAACCTTTTCTATATTGTATCCTTGAAATATCTTGTCAAGTTCTTCAAACAAATCTTTATTTCGTAACTCAATTGTCATAACCGGCTGAGCAGTAATTTTGAGTGGGTCTGAAATTGCAACACCAACTCTGCTGTTACCTATGTCAAGACATAGAATCCTCAATTTGCAACCACCTTTCTACTTTTCCGATTTGCTTCAGATTACTTTTAAAGCAAAAAGCTTACAATAGCTACTGCAGTATCCACAGCAAAGACATTTGGAATAGTCAACAACCACTTTTCCATCTTTCACAGAAATAGCATCTTGGTGGCAATGCAAAGCGCACTCTCCACAGCCTTCACACCAGCTTTCAACATGAATCTTTTTTGTCTTTATATTTTCTAATAATTCCTTTTCCAAGTAAACCTTCTTTTCCTCAAAGCATCTAATATTATAGTCAACTTCAAATATACTTTGCATACCAATTGCAACAGAATGAAGATAAGGAAAATCAAATATAAACTCAAGCGCTTTCTTAAAGTTAGAAAGGAGGTTGCCTCCACCAAATATCTTCATAGCAAAAATTCCTTTGCCATGTATGTAAGCTTCTTTTATTGCCTCAGCCATCTCATCAACTGTACCATCTACAATTCCAATTCCCTTATAGTTAAATATAGGATGGATTACTTCAATTTCTGGATATTTGAGGGCATCTTTTACCGCCTTTACATAGTGGGTAGATATACCAAAATGTTTTATATACCCTTTTTCTTTTGCTTTTAAAAAATACTCAACTGCTTCATAATGTCCTTTGAAAGTATTCTCACCTTCCTGTTCATGGAGCATAAATAGGTCTATGTAATCAACATCCAGTTCTTTCAATGCTTTATTTAAAGAAAATTCTGCTGTTTTTTTATCATAAGCATATGATTTTGTAGATATCACTGGTCGTATCCCACTTATCTGGATTGACTTTCTTATGTATTCATATGTCTCATACAGCTCAGCAGTATCAACAAAATTTATACCTTTTTGATACGCATACGCCAAAAGCCTTGCTCCATCTTCAATAGATAATCTCTTTTGAAGCGGCCCTAAAGTCAAGGTACCAAAACATATTCTGCTCACATAAAGTGATGTACTTCCAAGTTTAATTGTTTCCATATTCTTTCACCATCTTTGCAATGTATATATTCAAGTTTAAAAATCCCAATAAAAGACCTACAATTATCGTGCCTGAATCGTTTAAAAGCCATGCAAACATAGTAATTATAATAAACAATTTTATTTTTTCTTTTTCAAGTGGTCTTAAAACCAAAATTTCATTTTTGGTCAAAGCTAAGATACTTAAAATCACAAAGCAACTAACAAGCAAAATTGTCAATGGATATAATACAAAATAAGAAAGATTCATGAGAACTTTTCTTTTCATTGCACCAAGTAAAACCTCAGTGTTTGAAAAAACATTAAATAGATAGCTATTCTTGAAGATAGCAAAAACTATCAAGATTGCAGCTGGTAACAATAAAAAAATCATCTTTTTTTTGTTTCGTGAAGTTATAACTGAAAACAAAATAAAACCTAAAAGCATGGAAACAAGCCCGCCAAAATTTATACCATAATAGGGAATAGATAAAAATACAGCTAAGATCCCAAGGAATATATAAAGATTTTTCAAAGGAATCTTAGTCACAATTGAAAATACAAATGCAAAGCCCAATAAATAAGCAAAAAATTCATTGCCTATGCCATAAAACCTATTTGCAAATGAAGGATGATATCCCGCCGTAGAAATAATTTGCAAATAGTTATCATAAAAAATAGCTTGAATCAAAATAGAGAGGATTCCACCCAAAGCAACTCCAGCTTGAGTTTTTTCTAAACTGAAGTATGATAATATTAACGAATTTGCAAAAAATAGTAATAAAAATATAAAAATATGGTTAATATACTGAACTATTATCGGTGAGTAGATAATAAAAAGGTACGAAAGTAACACTATGGTAGGAAATAATTTTAAAATATACATACGCATAGCGCTTGGTAAACCTATTTTAAAACCACCAAAATAAATTATTGCTTCTAAAATTGAGAATATAATAATAACAGCAAAAAGCACTATCAAATACTTATTAAGATACATAAGCTGATAATTCAATGCCCAAAAAAACTTCCACAAGTATTGTAAAAAGTCTTTTGCTACTAATATTTTGGCATCATTATTAAACTTGCCTTCTAATATATCCATAAACTCGCTGTCCAGCACAAGTCCAGCTCTTTTAGTGTGAACTGACTTGAAAGTAAAAAAGCCTTCATCAGAAAGGTTATCGAAGACAAAGATTAATCTGCCATCACCACTGTATAAAAAAAACAGACCCTCTTTTTTCTTTTTAATCTGTGATAGACCGCTAATATTTGTCCCTTTTTTTTCAAGATATTCTTTAATCTTTTGACTTCTTTTTTGATCTTTTAAAACTACAATCACTGCCCAACCTTTTTTGCTACTTGAAATAACTTCTTTTGTAGCAGAAAAAAAATATTTATTAATAAACTCTTTCCCTTCAAATTTGTAGAAACTGAATGCAAAACTTAAGCTGAAAATTAAACTACTCAATGTTATTATCAATATAAAACTTAACAATTTCTTCCAATATTTCATCTCTTTCAATTCTCCTTATTATAGAGCGGGCATTCTTATGATTAGTAATATAAGTTGGGTCACCTGATATTAAGTATCCTACAAGCTGAGCAATTGGATTGTAACCCTTTTCTTTCAGCGCACTGTAAACTTCACTCAATATCTCTTTAACCTTTTTTTCCATACTCTCTTCAAATGAGAAATGTTGAGTTTTATCGTTCATTTCTTATACCACCTTTTAATTAATTTTTAAGCCCTCATCCACAATTTTAACTCTGGATGAAGGCTTAAATTCTATCTTTTTCTCAATTCATACAACACAATTGAAGCTGCCACCGCCGCATTTAAAGACTCTGTTTTGCCAACCATGGGAATTTTTATCTTTCTTGTTGCCACCTTTGCAAAAGAATCGCTAACTCCTTCAGATTCATTACCAATAACAATACAAAATCTTTTGTCAGGAACAATTTTTGAAATTTCAATATCACCATACGGCGTTGCCACATAAACTGCAAAGCTATTATCTTTTAGGATTTTGATTAATTTTCCCTCTTCAGCCTCTCTCATAATCTGAAGATGAAAAAGTGAACCCATTGTGGCACGTGTTGTCTTAGGATTGTAAATATCAACTGTTCCCTTTGTTGTTACAACAGCGTCAAATCCAAATGCATCAGCACATCTAATTAATGTTCCCAAATTGCCAGGGTCCTGTAGGTTGTCAGCTATAACTACTCTTCTCAGATTTTTTATAAAATTTATATCTTTGTCAACAAAAATACACTCAGCTAAAATACCTTGCGGTGTAGAAGTTGTAGTAATGTATTCAAACAACTTATCAGGAACCTCAATAACTCTTTTTATTTTCCCATCTTGTAAAAGGTACTTGCACTCCTCAAAAAATTCTTGATACTTCTCTTTTGCCTGTTGAGAAAATATAACCAAGTTTATACATTCAATCTGATACTCAATAGCTTCTTTGACAAGTTTTAAACCTTCAATTATGAAAGACCTAAACTCTTCTCTGTACTTTTTATCATGCAGTTTTTTTACTCTCTTTATACATTCGTTCTCGCGACTACTAATAAACTCAACTTTTTTTGTGGACATCTTATCAATAACCCTTGCTAAAAAAAATTAAAATTTGAAACATTTTACTGCGCATTTATTTGCTTTTTAGCAATTTCAACCAGCTCAGCAAATGCTTTTTGATCATTAACAGCCATATCTGCTAAGACTTTTCTATTAAGATTAATTCCTGCTTTTTTAAGACCATTCATAAACTTGCTGTACGAAAGACCATTTTGTCTTGCTGCTGCATTAATTCTTGTTATCCACAGCCTTCTAAAATCTCTCTTTTTAAGCCTTCTACCTATATATGCATATCTTAAAGACCTCATTACAGCTACATGCGCTTGTTTAAAAATCTTGCTCTTTGCACCAAAATAACCCTTTGCAAGTTTTAGCCATTTTTTATGTCTCTTTCTTGCCCAAACACCATTTTTTATTCTCATTTATAACTCTACCTCCTGCTCAAAATTGTTGTTTATAGGTACGGCAAAAGCTTTTTGACTGCTTTAACGTTGGTAGCATCAACAACCACCGTCTTTTTCAAATTTCTCTTTCTCTTTCTTGACTTACCGCTCAAAAGGTGACTTTTACCTGCTTTTCTTCTTAAATATTTCCCACTTCCACTAATCTTAATTCTTTTTGCAAGACCTCTATGTGTTTTAAGTTTCGGCATCAAAAAACTCCTCCCCATCAAAAATTTTTATTGCTGTTTTGGCGCAATGACCGCTGTAAGGTTCTTTCCATCCAATTTCGGCTTTTTCTCAACAACTCCGTAATCTTTTATTTTTTCTATGAACCTGTTTATAATTTCTTCACCTATTTCAGGATGCAAAACTTCACGACCCCTAAATCGAATAGACACCTTTACTTTGTCTCCATCCTGTAAAAACCTAATTGCATTTTTTACTTTTACGTTAAAGTCATGTTCTTCAATTGTGGTTGTAAGCCTGATTTCTTTTACGTTAATAACCTTTTGATTTTTCTTTGCCTCTTTCTCTTTTTTGGCAAGTTCAAACTTATACTTGCCATAATCCATTATCTTGCACACAGGTGGATTAGCATGAGGAGCAATCTTAACTAAATCAAGTTTTTTTTCCTCAGCAATCCTCAGTGCCTCTTTTATGCTCATAATTCCAAGTTGAACACCGTTCTCATCAATTACTCTTACTTCCTTGTCTCTTATCTGCTCATTAATGAGCAAATCTTTATTATTTATATTAAAACACCTCCTGAAAATAAATAACCCTAATTCCTAATTTAAACAAAAAGTGGATAGAAGCATAGCCTATCCACTCCCTTACCTCTTTTTGAGCCATATTAATATGGCTCAAAAAGCACTATTGACCCTCCGAGTCATTTCTCGGAAAGGTGAGAAGCGATAGACTTCTACTTCTTTTTCACCTTTATAAGGATACCATATATACTTTGAAAATGTCAATATCAAATAAAAATTTTAAAAAACCTATAAATTCAAACTCAAATTCATACTCCCTGTTCTGTACCCCTCTAAATCTAAAGTAATATACAAAAAACCTAACTCTTTAAACTTATTCCTAACATTCTCTATTAACTTAATATCTAAAAACTTCTCCATCTCATCCTTACCTATTTCTATTCGTGCAAGTTTGTCTTGATGATACCTTACCCTCACCTGCTTAAACCCAAGTCCAATTAAATATTCCTCAGCTTTTTCTATCATGCTTAATTTTTCTTTTGTTATTCTTTCTCCGTAAGGTATGCGTGAAGAAAGGCATGCAAAGGCAGGTTTGTCCCATGTTGGAAGTCCCAACTCTTTTGACAATTTCCTAATATCCTCTTTTGTAAGCCCAGCAACTTTAAGTGGACTTACCACATTCAGCTCACATGCCGCCTTCATGCCAGGTCTAAAATCATTCAAATCATCAAAGTTTGAACCATCCGCAACATACTCAATTCCATGTGCCTTTGCTACTTTCCATATCTTTTCAAAAAGCTCTTTTTTGCAGTAATAGCATCTATCAACAGGGTTTTTATTAAATCCCTCAATTTCAAGCTCTTCTGATTCTATGACTATGTGTTTTGCTCCTATTTGTTTTATGAATGTTATTGCATCATTGAGTTCTCTTTTTGGATAGGTTGAGGATGTTGCAGTCACAGCAATAACTCTATCTCCTAAAACATCATAAGCAACTTTGACTAAAAATGTACTATCCACTCCACCTGAATAAGCAATTGCAAGGCTTCCTAAGCTTTTGATATAGTTTTTTAATTTTTCATATTTTTCTTGTAATGTTTCATCTATTATGATATCCATAAAATTACCCTCCTGTATGTTATTGTATTAAATTATTTAGATAGATTTAGTATAAATTTATTTTACACGTCTCCTTTTATTCTATCAACATATTTTTAAACATACTAAGTTAACTACAAGACGTTGTTCTTATCATTTCCTTTTTGAAGAGCAAAATTCCTCAGCAATTTCAACGAATTTTTCTACATCATTTTCGCTATGTGCTACAGATAAGAACATCGCTTCAAATTGAGAAGAAGGAACATAAATATGGTTTTTTATCATATATTCTGCAAAACTTCTGAACAAGTCTAAATCGCTCATCTTTGCCATCTCGAAATTTTCTACCTTTTCAACTCCAAAAAAGATTGTTAGCATTGAACCTACCCTGTTTATGCAAAAAGTTAAATTGGAATTAGAAAAGACTTGTGTCAACTCTTTTTCGAATTTTCCTGCTAACATCTCCAAATTACTATAAAAATGAGGATTTTCTTTAAGCTTCTTGATAGTAGCGTACCCTACACTCATCACAATTGGATTGCCCGACATAGTACCTGCCTGAAAGACATTTCCTTGGGGTGCTAAACACTGCATTATCTCTTTCTTGCCACCAACTGCACCGCAAGGAAGTCCTCCACCAATTATCTTTCCAAGAGTTATAAGGTCCGGCTCAACATTATATAAAGCTCTTGCCCCTTTTAATGAGAGCCTAAAGCCGGTTATTACTTCATCGAAAATCAGAACACTGCCATAGAAGTTGCAAATTTCTCTTAAAGTTTGTAAAAACTCTTTTTTTGATGCTACAGTTCCCATATTTCCTGCCACAGGCTCAATTATAACAGCTGCTATCTCATCTTTGTTTTCTTTAAAAGCTTTTTCTACTGAATCTAAATTGTTGTATTCAACAACAATTGTATTTTGCACAATGTCTTCATCAATTCCTTTTAATCTTAGCTCAGCTACTGCTGATCCTGCTTCTTTCAGAAAGATGTCATGATGACCATGATAACAGCCTGCAAACTTTACTATTTTTTTCTTCCCAGTATAGCCTTTCGCAAGTCTTACAGCAGTCATTGTAGCTTCTGTTCCTGAATTAACAAATCGAACCATATCAATTTGAGCTGTCTCACACACAAGCTTTGCCATCTCATATTCAATTTCTGTTGGAGCACCAAATGCTATTTGTTCTTCCACCACTTCTTTTATCCTATTTACAACATCAGGGTCACAATGCCCTAATATCATTGCCCCCCAGGACAGCACAAAATCAATGTATTCATTCCCATCCACATCAAATATATGGCAGCCTTTTCCTTTTGATATAATAGGCGGAATAATACTCAAATTCTTAAATGCACGAATTGGACTGTTAACACCACCAGGAATATATCTTTTGGTCTTGTCAAATATCTCTTTACTTTTATCAAGTCTCATGCTTACAGCTCCTTTCGATTTAATATCTTTGCAGCCTCTAAAGCATGGTACGTTATAATCGCATCAGCACCTGCTCTCTTTATTGCAGTCAATATTTCAATCATTATCTCTTTTTCATTCAAAAAACCAAGCTTGCCAGCACTTTTTACCATGGCATACTCGCCGCTAACATTATAAGCTATAATAGGAATATTGAATTTCTCTTTTGCCACAAAAATTACATCAAGTGATGTCAAGGCAGGTTTTATAATTACAGCATCGGCGCCTTCTAAAATATCAGCTTCTATCTCTCGCAGAGCTTCTCTTTTGTTTTGGTATGGCATTTGATAACTTTTTCTGTCGCCAAAAGCAGGCCGTGAGTTTGCTACATCTCTAAATGGCGCATAAAGTGAGGATGCAAACTTTGCACTGTATGGTATAATGGGAGTATAAACAAATCCGTGACTGTCAAGTTTCTCACGGATAGCAGCAACCCTTCCGTCCATCATATCAGATGGACAAATTATATCTGCCCCTGCTTTTGCATAGGACAGTGCTATTTCACTTAAAACTTCTATTGTCTTATCATTGTCTATTTTATTGCCTTGCAAAATACCGCAATGTCCATGAGATGTGTACTCACAAAGGCACACATCTGCAAACACTAATATATCTTCAGAATATTCTTTTATTTTCCTTATTGCCTGCTGGACTGCCCCATCATCCTTGGTAGCATAACTGCCCATCTCATCTTTCTGTGAAGTCACACCAAACAAAATTACACCGCCAATGTCAGCTTTCTTGATTTCATCCAAAATTTCATATAGTCTGTCAACAGATACCTTCACAATGCCATCTAATTGCGGCATTCTTTCAAACACGTTTTTACCATCATCAATAAATAGTGGAAAAATAAACTCTTTGCTGTAAAGTCTTGTTTCATAAAAAAGTTCTCTTAAAGCTTTTGTCTGTCTTAACCTTCTTAATCTTTTAAACTCCATTTTTGACCACCTCTAAAATCTTATTTACTATTCCCTCATCAGTTACCTCATTACTAATGATACTTTTAATACCGAAACTTTCCAATGTCTTTTGGGTATGCTCACCAATTGAAATAACTATTTTATTAGAAAGCATTTCAACCCCATAGCATTCTATAAAGTGTCTAAACATTCCTGAGCTTGTGAATACAAATATGTCTGAATCGTAAACTGCATCATTTGGGTTTTTAGTAAATTCCATTGAATATGCAAAGATGGTATCAACCTCAAATCCCAGGCTTTCAAGGGAATTTTTGAAGTAATCTCCTGCATTTTTTGACTGCACAGTCAATATCTTTTTGCTTTTATCAATTTCATTTTCGAAAATCTTGATCAAGCCATCTGATGAATGTTCATCTGGAATATATTTTACCTTAAATCCTCTCTTTTGGAGTGAAAGTGCAGTTTTTTTGCCTATTGCAGCAAAGTCACCTTTTATATTTCTCACATCTATATTTTTTTCAATCAAGTAGTCAAAAAAACTATCAACACCATTTACGCTTGTAAATACCAATATATTGTATTCAGGCAAAGAGTTTATAATTTTATCAATCTCCTCCCTATGTAGAACTAGTTTTGAACAGCAACCATCAACAACGTCCGCACCAAGACTGAATAGCAAACTTTTTATATTCCTTGAGACACTTTTTGGACGTGTGATACAAATTCTTTTACCAAATAAAGGTAAACTCTCATAAAAAGAAAGCTTATTCCTAAATTTTATGACTTCACCTATTACAAATACCATCGGCGATGTAATTTGATTTTTAAACTTTCCAGTTGCAAAGTCTTCTAAATGCCCGCTAATTACTTTTTGCCGACCAGTTGTTGCATTAATTACTGCTGCAGTAAGGGTTTTAGGTTGTTTGCCGTGTAAAATCAGTTTTTGTGAGATACTTTCAACATTTTCGGCAGACATGAGAAATATTAAAGTGCCATCAAGTTTAGAAATTATGTTCCAATTCAGCTCTTCATCGTTGCACGTGTGCCCAGTAAACACATGAAATTCACGTGCAAGTTTTCTATACGTGATTGGAATACCCGCAAAGGTTAAAGCAGAGTAAAATGAACTAACACCAGGAATAATTTCAAAAGGTATGTTATTTTCAAATAGTTTTTCTGCCTCTTCTGCTCCCCTTCCAAATATATATGGGTCTCCACCTTTTAGCCGAACAACATTAAAACCTTTTTTTGCATATTCTATCATTAAGTTTATAATTCTGTCCTGAGAAAGTACATGTTTTTTTGGTTCTTTACCACAGTAGATATAAATTGCATCATCTTTTGCAAGCTTCAACAAATTTTTGTTTATTAACCTGTCGTAAATTATTACATCAGCAGTTTTTATAGCATTCAGACCCTTTACTGTTATCAAGTCCTCCATGTACGGACCGGCACCAACAATATATACTTTTCCAACTTTCAATATACACAACTCCTTCTTGGGCAATCTAATTTCATATGGTAACAAAAAGCTAACTTTTGAGCATATTACTTAGCTTATTTGCAAGAGACAAAAAGTCAGCTTTGTCACCCTCAATACTTGCTTTTACTAATTTATCACCTCTTAAAAGGGAAGCAAATGCATAAATTTTGTCCTGGTCTGTTTTACAAAAAACGCCAATCGACGAATGACACCCTCCTCCCAAAAACTTCAAAACAAGTCTTTCAAATTGGGTTTGGATATATGCATCAGTATCGTTTATTTTATTCAAGATGTTTTTATAAGGACTATCCTTAAGGCATTCAATGCATATTGCTCCCTGACCGGGGCAAGGTGTAATCTCATTTACATCAAAAATATAACTCACACGAGAATCTAAGTTTAATCGTTTTAATGCAGCATAAGCAAGCACAACTCCATCAAGCCCTTCTGACTCAATCTTTGAAAGTCGCGTTTCTATATTTCCTCTTATATTAACAACCTGTATATCTTCTCTTAAATTTTTTAAATGTACCTCTCTTCTTAAACTACTTGTTCCAATTTTTGCGTTTGGTTTTAGCTGGTAGAATCCCACACCATCTTTTGACACAAGCACATCTCTGGAGTCCTCTCTTTCGACAACTGCAACAATATCAAAATTACTATCCATTTCACAAGGCAGGTCCTTTAGGCTGTGGACAGCTAAGTCTATTTCCCTTGAGAAAAGTGCAAGTTCAATCTCCTTTACAAATACACCGGGGCTTTTAAAATCTTTTAAGCTTTTTGTTTTATCAATATCTCCTTTTGTCTTTATAGGAACAAATTCACATTCAATACCTAAGGTTTGCTTGATTTTTCTTGCTACAATATCAACTTGAATTCTGCTAAGCTTGCTGTCCCTTGCGCCAATTCTTAACTTTTTCATCTTGTCACCTCAAAATTTAAAACATCTTCGTAAAACAATTCTATAATCTTATTTGCATACCCTTTTTTGAAAAAATAATAAAAGTCATCAGAACAGACAAATTCTAATATCTGGTCTTTTTGTGGATGATGCTTTAATTTTTCTCTCAAATCAGTTGCCCATTTGCAGAACATGGTAAAACTTTGAAGAAAATTGAGAACTTTCTGTGTAAGATATTTCGAAAGTTTCGGATTTCCCCTATTTATTGACAAGCTAAAAACAAATTCATCACTTCTTTCTTGGGCACCAAGTCTCAAGTTTCCAAGATTATAATCTGAACACACCAGATATAGTTTATTTAGTCTTTTGCAGTGCCAGATAATTCTTTTTTCAAGCTTTCTGTTTGACACCCCAATTACAACTATGTGCTTATCCTTTAAAAAACTTTTGCGAAATTTCCCTCTTTTGAGTTTTAGATATCCACTTTTCAACTCTCTGAAGCCTATATCAAACCTTGGCGACAAAACTTCAACCTCGCAGCCAGCTTTTAGAAATGTTTTGGTTTTTATAAAAGAAGCTTTTCCTGCACCTATAACCCCCACCTTAATGTTATTTGCTACAAGTCCAATATGCATAAGATTTTCAAAGCCTGAATCTACTTCAAGAATATTCTCCTCACCAGATTTGAACAAATTTCACCACTTCCTTCTTTGTGTGCCTCTTTCAAAACTTCAACTGCCCTATCAATATATAAATTTGCAATCCTTAGCAAAAGTTCTTCAATTTTTTCTCTCTCTTCGTTGTTAAAATCCTTTAGCTTCTTCACTTGCATTTTACACAGCAGCTCTGCATGTTTTTTCATATCCTCAATCAAGCTTTTATATTGCCTAAACTCAAGCCAATCAATAAATTCAGCAACATATTTGTCAATTATATGGTGATTCTCTTGCATCTTTGAAATTCTAAGTTCTTTGTTAATGGTATCCATCTTATGGACTTGGTCAATATCAATCACTTTAACGTTCGGAAGTTCATACACCTCAACATCCACATCTCTTGGCACAGCAAGGTCAAATATGAGCAGATTTTTTCCCTCTGGTATATCATCTTTGTGGACAACTGAATGTGGAGCAGATGTTGAACATATTAGACATTGGGCTTCTAAGATTGCCTCCTTTTTATCATAATACCTAAACTTTTCAGGATTTAGCTTAACGAATTGGTCAATTTTTTCATTTTTTCGTCCTATCAAAAACACTTTGTCGACATCTGAATTTTTAAAGTAGTTGCAAAATAAAATTCCAATATTTCCCAGTCCAATGATAGCAATTTTTCTGATATTTGATTCTTTCAAAACCTTTCCAACAACTGATGCGATGGTGATGGGATGCTCGTTTAACCTTGCTTTTGTTCGAAATTCCTTTGAACATTTTAAGGCAACTTCAAAAAGCCTTTCAAGGACTGGATTTTTACCGCCCACCAGCTTTGAAATCTCTTTTGCTTCTTTTACCTGAGCAACGATTTGATCTTCACCAATTAAAAGAGAATCAAAGCCACATACAACCTCAAATAGGTGTTTTATGCAATCTTTGTCTTTGTAAATATAAAATAAATGCACATATCTTTTATCCCAGTCAAGTTCAGTGAATATTTTTTCTATGTCGACATACTCTTCTGAAAAGAAGTAGATTTCTGTTCTGTTGCAGGTATTGAGAATTATGACTTCATTTGCTAATTTTTTTAAGCTAATTAGCTTTTCTTGCAACTTGGTTTTTATCAAAGAGAATTTTTGTCTGATATCAACTTCTACTTTGTGATTGATTCCAACGACCCATAACACAAAACATCATCTCCGAAGGTTTTTGAACTATACAAATGCTCATACGAAATATTTGATATATATTGTTCTTTATGATAAATTGCCCTCAAGAGAAATTTTATCATGCTTGCAAATCTTTGTACAATTCTCTTGAGGGCTGGACAGAATAATTTTTTAATTCTGCAAAGTTTCATTTTTTTGAATATTTAATTTTTGTAAGTTTCAAAATAATGCAAATAATAACTTCAGACTGTAAATTTGAAACTTCTATTTGCAGATATATCGTACCACTTGTTAGCAAACATGGCTAAAAGAAAGTTATCGTTCTTTTGTAATTGAACTAATTCATTCTTAAAATCCTCAAATTCATCAATTGAGTTCACTTTCAAGTAAAATCCATCTGCTGTTATTATTGGAAGTTCACTGTAAATATACTGATCAATATTTACTAAGTCGCTTAATTGGCCTTTTCTAATTTTTGCAACAAGTTTACAATTTATATCAATGACATCAAAACTTTCAGGGTAAGAATAAGTTTCACCCTCAATAGGAACAGCATCTCCTACTTTAAATGTTCTTTTGTACTTAGGATGTTTTCTAATAAGACCTTCAGACAATGAATAATAATATTCATCAAAGCAATGAACTATCATCTCTTTGTCATCTTTTACAAATTTAGTTGCCTCTTCTTTTAGGTTAGCTAAGCCTGATATGATGCCACCGCCAGAGACATCATACTCGTCTACTAAAACAAACCTACCTGTTGTAGGATTTACTTTAAATTCATCAAAGCAAATCTTTTCCTTAGTTTTTATAGTCACTTCTGCAACATCGTTTGTTCGAACCTCAAGAGCATTTTCTACTGTCTCAAGAGTTGTCGCATCTATAACTTTGTCTATAGAAACAATTTCACATTCTGTCTCTTGTGTAACAAGCTTTAGTTTATATGTTTTATTCTTCTCAAGATTTCTTTTTCCAAGCCAAAACAAATTTGCTCTGAATGTATCTGAAACATATAAAGTATTATCGTTTTTGCGAACAATAACTTCTCCTCTTTTGTTAAAGAACTCATCTTCAATAGTAATTCCAATAGACATTCCTGCTACTACTTCATCCTTTTTATTATTTTCTGGCCAAAATTCAATCGATTTGACTTTACTAACCTTTCCTTCTGGCAGGATTTTTATTTCATCTCCCACTTTTAGCCTTCCAGATTCAAGTCTGCCAGCAATTATCCTCCTGTGGTCAAATTTATACACATCCTGTATAGGAAATCTTAAGAGTCTATCTTCCAATTCTTTGTCTTTCTCAAAAAGGTCCAAAGCCTGAAGTAGAGTCTCACCCTTGTACCATGGCATTTTATCAGACTTTCTTGTTATGTTATCTCCTAAAAAACCTGATACTGGAATGTACTTTTGAGGATATACGTTGAGCTTGTTCAAAAAGGTTGAGATTTCGTATTTGATTTCTTTGAACTTTTCTTCCGAAAAGTCTATCATGTCCATTTTATTGACTACAACATACACTTTTTGTATTCCCAAAAGTGATAGAATATATGCATGTCTTTTTGACTGTTCCTGTACACCTTCAGCAGCGTCAATAACAAGAAGTGCTGCCTCTGCATTTGCAGCACCTGAAACCATGTTTTTGAGAAATTCCTTGTGCCCCGGAGCATCTATAATTAAATAGTCTCTTTTTGGTGTTGAAAATTTTATCTGGGTTGTATCAATTGTAATTCCTTGTTTTTGTTCTTCTTCTAACGCATCTAAAAGATAAGCATATTCAAAAGGTCTGCCCTTTTCTTTGCTTATTCTCTTTACTCTTTCTATTGCAGTCTCTGGGACAGATTTAGTATCATACAAAAGTCTTCCAATTATTGTTGATTTACCATGGTCAACATGACCTACTACTACAATCTTGAGCAATTCTCTTGCTGTCATAACTTCAAATACCTCCTTGTACATAGCATTACATGTATCCTTCTTTTCTCAGTTTTTGCATTGCATACGCATCTTCTTGGTCTTGAGCTCGTCCTGCTCTTTCGTTTACCTTGGTGTTTTTTAGCTCTTCAATTATCTCATCAATTGTTGTTGCATTTGACTCAACAGGGAATGTGCACGGTGCACAACCAAGGCTTCTGTATCTTTTCCCATTTTTGGCAAAGTACAAATCAATAACTGGGATGTTTTCACGTTTGATGTACATCCAAATATCAATTTCTGTCCAGCTAAGCAAAGGATGAACTCTTACATGGCTTCCTTTAGGAAAATCTGTATTAAACTGGTTCCAAAACTCAGGTGGTTGATTTGTATAGTCCCATTCAGAATCCTCATTTCTAAGACTGAAGAACCTCTCTTTAGACCTTGAACCCTCTTCATCCCTTCTGATGCCAAGTATCAAAGCTTCAAACTTGTATTTATTAATCACCTGCTGAAGCGCATCTGTCTTTAGTGCTTTGCAGCAAACAAGCCTTCCCTTTTCAGGACCCATCCCTTGTTTTAGTGCTTCTTCATTTATGTGGACAATTAAATCAAGGTTGTATTCTTTAGCCAATTTATCTCTGTACTTTATCATTTCCGGAATTTTGTAGGTTGTATCTATATGAATCAGTGGGAATGGGCAATGTCCGAAAAACGCTTTTTTAGTGAGCCACAAAAGCACTGTCGAATCTTTTCCTATTGACCAGAGCATTGCTATCTTGCTAAATTTGCTATAAGCCTCTCTCAAAATGTATATGCTTTCTGCTTCCAATCTATCTAAGTGATCCATTTTATTCTTCCCTCCTAATATGTGGTGTTATCTTTGAGATTCTGTACAATCATTTCTTTTTCGCCGCTGGGTTTTTCAAAGTACCAGTACATAATCTCATCATTTTCTTTTTCTACATACATAGTTGTTCCATTTCCCCCAATTTCTGCACCTAAAAAATATCTGATTGCAGAAAATTTACACTCTTTTACACACGCAGCACAGCCCCAGCAATCACGCGGGTCTCTGATAAATGCTTTCTTATCTTCATCTATCACAATTAAATTGCCTGGACAAATTTCAGCACATTTTCCACATCCAATACATCTTTGTCTGTCAATCCTTATGCTCATATACCTCATCCTTTTTTACTAAGCTTCTAAAGATTATCTTGACTTGGCCATCTTCAAATCGGGAATTCACATACTTCAAAAAGTTCTCATCGTCCTTATAAGGATAATCAACAAATTCTTGGAATGCTCTCCATCTTGTTTCTTTCCTTGCTTCTAAATGATGTAGCAAAACTTTGCAAACATAGAGTCTATCAATAAGCTCATAAATTTTCATAAGCTGGTAAGTATCTTCGGCTCTTAATCTTTGGGCAAGTGTAAAAAGTTCTTCTATTCTTTCTTTGGCAATTTGTAACCCTTTTAGATTGTACGCATAACCTGCCGAAATCCCACCAGCATAAACATCCATTACTTTTTGCATAGCTTCTTCTAATTCTTCTGTGGTGTACAAAGGAGAAGTATTTGTAAAAAATCTGTGAACCTCATAGAGTGTTTGTTCTATTGAGGATATATCTAAGGTTTCAAACTCTTTGTCTTTTATATACTTTAGCGCAGAATTTGCAGCTATTTCAGCCTCTGCGAAGCAGCCTGTGACATACTTGTGAGGACATCCTCCAACAACATCCCCTGCTGCAAATAAGCCTCTCAAAGTTGTTTGTCTTTCTGTATCTACCCAATAACCACTTGCTGAATGACCACCAACGATGTATGGTTCTGAGCCTTCAATTTCGACATTCTCAACCGACGGCCCTTTGCCACTGTTGATCCACTTAAGTGTCTGTGATGGTGCCATGTGAAGATATGCTTTTATTAGCTTCTGTTCGTCCTCTTTTGAAATCCCTACTGTTTTTAAATAACACGGACCTCGGCCTGCTTTCATTTCCTCAACCGTTGAAAATACTCTGTTGTATGTGGTAGGTCTTCCATATCTTTTTTCATAGTACTCACCTTTTGAATTGATAAACTCAGCTTTTACCTCTTGAACTATTGTTCCTGTTGGCGCTAAAGTATCCTTACAGCGAAGAGCTATAAATCTAACTTCGTAACTTGTCATCTCGCAACCTGCTCTGATTCCCATTGCATATCCTGAACCTACATTAAAAGGTGGATACCACATCTTGTGTCTTGAAAATCCAGGGTTGTTAGGCCTGTAGAGCCCTGCAGCACCACCTGTTGCACAGATCACTGCTTTGGCGATGATAATGTAGAAAACATTGCTATTTATAGAGAATCCATATGCCCCTATTACTTTACTGTCTTTGACGATGTAATCAATGATATTTACATGATTTAGCACTTTGATATTACTTTTACTCTCAACTGCTTTTGCTAAAATTGGTTTTATATTTTCGCCATTTATTTTTATGTTTCTTTTACCTCTTGCTAAATATTTTCCATTTGAATCTTTTAAGATGACAAGCCCCATATCTTCAATCTTCTTTGTAACCTCATTTAATCTTAAGGCCATAGTGTATACCAAATCTTCTCTTACGATATTTTCGTAATCCTCCTTGACATACTGCAAGTACGTCTCTGGAGTTTCTCCTTCTGTGATATAGGCATTCAGAGCATTGACACCTGCAGCAAGGCATCCGCTTCGCTTAATGTTTGCCTTTTCTGCAATTAAAACACTCACGTTTGGCGCTTTTTCAGCAATTGCTATGGCAGCAAAACACCCAGCTGTTCCACCACCAATTATGAGTATGTCAGTTTTTAGCATCTTCACTTCAAAGTTCATCTTACTTTATCACCCTTCTTTAGTTTTGGGAAACATGCCATTTTAAATCTTTTCAAGTGCCTGGTAAAAATCTTCTATTATGTCTTCTACATCCTCAAGGCCAACACATATTCTTATCATATCTTCATAAACACCCATAGATTCTTTTTCTTCAACAGAAAAGCTTGCATATATAGTTGAAGCTGGATGTACAACAAGTGTCCTTACATCTCCTATATTGGTTGAATTTATGACATATCGCAATGAATCTATCACTTTAAAGGCATTCTCCTTTGTTCCAACCCGTATTGTCAAAATTGCTCCATATTTGCCTCCAAACTGTTCTGTTGCAACTCTAAAGTAACTACTTTCCTCAAGCCCAGGGTAATTTACTGAAACAACCTTCTTATTTTCTTTTAGGGCTTTGGCAAGGCAAAGAGCATTCTCGCAAATCTTTTGCATACGAACACCGAGGGTTTCAAGCCCGATTGTATTTAAAAATGCATTAAAAGGCGATATACAGGCGCCAAAATCTTTAAGTAGGCTATTTCGAAGTCGTGCAATGTACGCAAATTCTCCATATTTTTTGTATTCCCTTAGCAACGGGTACCTATCATAATCAATTTTCATGTTGCTACTTGCAACTACAATTCCGCCAATACAGCTGCCGCTTCCATTAATAAACTTTGATGTTGAGTGAACAACTACATCAGCACCAAGTTTTATGGGTTTTACAAGATACGGTGTTGTGACAGTGCTATCAACAATAAGTGCAATGCCATGCTCATGTGCAAGCTCAGCTATTTGTTTGATATTTGGCACATCCAGTTTTGGATTTCCTATTGTTTCTACAAAAATTACTTTAGTTTTCTCTGTTATATGCTTTTCAAAGCTCTCAATGCTGCTATCTTCTGCAAATCTTGTCTTAATACCAAGGTTTTCAAATGATCTGAACAATGAATATGTGCCACCAAAAATCCCGCTTGCTGATACAATTTCATCTCCACTTTTTACCAAATTCAATATTGCTAAGGCAACGGCTGCCATGCCAGATGATGTGGCAACAGTAGCAATGCCTTCTTCTAAAAATGCTATTCTTCTTTCAAACGCTTCAACTGTGGGATTGTTAATCCTTGTATATATAAAGCCTGGCTTTTTGCCAGAAAAAACCTCTTCCAACTCACGTGCAGTTTCATATTGGAAAGAATTACATTGGTATATCGGAACGTTAGTTGCCCCCTTATTTTCTTTTTGACCAATACCTCCATGAATTAAAGAAGTATTAAACCTCATTACTGCCCACCCTTTTTTACAAATATTGTATATGTCCCATCATTGTTATTTATCACCTTCAAAATCTCATGTCCTTCTTCTTTTAAGCTTCTTGGGACATTTTGAATGGGCTCACCCTCGTTCATTCTTATCTCTATGATTTGCCCTACCTCCATATCCTCCATTGTGGCTTTTGCTTTTACAAATGTCATAGGACACACAAGATTAGTAATGTCCAGAAAAACATCAGCCTTGATATCACTCATCAAAATCACTCCTTTCATTTTCTATTGCTTTTTCCAACTCTTTTTTAAATATATCCCATCCCACTCTCTCTAAGGTATTTCTGAATCTTTCGCCTTGCTTGCCATATTTTTTGTAAAATTCAAGTGTAGCTTGAATGACCTTGTGAACATCCTCTTTTGAAAATAGTATTGGCAAAATTTGTTTTCCAAGCGCTATGTTGTTTCCAAACATACCACCAAAATAGAGAAGATAGCCTGGCTTGCCTTTCCATGAATTTGTGGGGCACGACTTTACACACCTTCCGCAATAGGTACACTTGTCTCTATCTATTGTAATCTTCTTGTTTTTCTCATCTATTTGTATTGCTTTAGTCGGACATACAGCCTGGCAAAGTCCACAAAATGTGCAGCTGCTCTTTTCCCACTCAGGTTTTACTGCTCCTTTTATACCTAAATCATTTTCTTCAGCTTTAAGGCAATTATTACCACAACCTGTTATTCCGATTTTAAATTTGTGTGGAAGTTCCTGGGCATAATATCTCTTGTCACACTCGTTTGCAAGCTCTGTTGTGTCTATAATTCCGTTTGGGCAAATGCTACTGCCTTGGCAAGCAGTAATTGTCCTTACTCTTGGTCCGCATGCACCAGGCTCAATGCCCGCTTCTGATAACTCCTTTTTAACTGCCTCTATATCCTCCAGTCTGATAAATGGTATTTCTACTCCCTGTCGTGCAGTCAGGTGTACATATCCTCTACCATATTTGTTTGCAACCTCGTATATTTTTTTTAATTGTTCGGCACTTAGTCTTCCGCCAACTACTCTTAGCCTCATAGAAAAATAACCTTTTTGGACCTGTCGCATAAACCCCCCTTTTTTTAGCTCACTGTAATTTATTTCTTTCACCTCAGATTACCCCCTAATCTTTTTAAATGATTTGGATTTCTTCCTCTTCTACATAACTTTCATATATCCTAAATGATTTCAGAACAGGATTTTTTTCGTCCATGAGTGATAATATGAGATAGCTCAAACTCTTATCAAAAGCAAGTCTTTTGTCCTCTTCAGATGGCCTTGCGGGTGTGGTTGGATGGCTATGAAAATTGCCAAGTAATACCCAGCCATTTTTTCTCATATCTTTTACAGCTGCAAACTGTTCAAGTGGATCCATTGAAAAATGTTCTGGACTTTGGTCTACATTGGTAAGCAAGTAAACTTTCTTGACAATTCTCTTTTCATCCTCAATAACTCCACCCAGAAGTCCACACGCCTCCATAGGCAAGGAATTCAAACAATGATTTAACATCTCCTCATATAATGTTTTTGGCAATATTATCAATTCTAATTTATCCCTCCTGTTTTTGGTATTCACTTTTGGTACTCTTATCCTTAACCTTTTAAATCACACTGAGGCTGTTCATAGTCGATTAATTCTTTTATTGTTGGATTTTTACCACATACCTCACAGCTTTCTCTCTTGTTTATCTTTATTTTTCTAAATTCCATCTTCAAAGCGTTGTAAATTAAGATATATCCTGTTAGCAGGTCACCAATTCCAAGCAAATATTTAATTGCTTCTGTTGCCTGGATTGTCCCAATTATTCCACCCATCACACCTAAAACTCCTGCCTGTCTGCAAGTTGGAACTGCATCAGGTGGTGGTGGGTTTTGAAAGATACATCTAAAGCACGGCCCTTTCTCTGGCACATAAGTCATGGTTTGCCCATCAAATCTTATGATACCTGCATGTGAAAATGGTTTTTTTAGTATTACACAGGCATCGTTTATCAAAAATTTAGCTGGAAAGTTGTCTGTGCCGTCGATTATAAAATCATAATCTCTATCTTTGATGATGTCTATAATATTGCTTGAATTTACCATTTCACGATAAGTTACTACCTCCACATCAGGATTCATTTGGTTTATCTTTTCCTTTGCAGAAAACACCTTTGGCTTGCCTATATCAGGTGTAAAGTGTATTATTTGTCTTTGAAGATTGGAAAGCTCAACTGCGTCAAAATCGACAAGCCCGATTGTTCCAACACCGGCAGCTGCCAAAAACATTGCAGCAGGACAGCCAAGTCCCCCAGTCCCAATGATCAAAACCTTAGATTCCAAAAGTTTTTGCTGTCCTTTTACACCAACCTCGTTCATGATGATATGTCTTGAGTATCTTTCAAGTTGGGTATCTGTTAACTTCATAATTGTCCACCTCCCATGAAATATAAAAACTCAACCTCATCGCCATCTTTTACTGTAACCTTATCATATTCACTTCTGGGGATAATTTGGCCGTTAATTTGCACTGTTACATATTCTTTCATTGAGACATCCAAAACATCTAACAATTCAAAGATTGTCATCTCTCTTTCAATTTGTACTTCATTTCCATTTGCTTTGATTTTCATTCTTTTCTACCTCCCTCAGGAATTTTTCATGTATTTTTAAGGCCCCATCTAAGTCTTATTTGATTTTCTAAGGGACCAAAAATTGCCTTTTCTATCACAAGCCCAAATACAATTGTTACTATCATCACGCTAATGACTTGACTCATATCTGCAAGATCTCTTCCAACCATGAGTACTTGTCCCAAACCTTTCGTAGCAAAAAGCATCTCACCTGCCATTAGTGCTCTGAATGCAAATGACCATCCTTGCTTCATGCCTGAGATAACGTATGGAAGGCTTGCGGGGATTATTACATTTAAGTAAAGTGTTATACCTTTTGCACCCATCGTCTTTGCTGCTTTTATATAAAGTGGATTGACATTTTTAATGCCTGACTCTACTGCAAGTGTTATAGAAAATAGAGAACCAATTGCAGTTACAAATATAATGGCTTTTTCTGAAAGGCCATACCATAGTATGGCAAATGGTAGCCAGCAGACGCTTGGCAATGTTTGAAAACCAAGAATAAGTGGTCTTAAATTTCTATCTAAAAATCCGAACTTTACTATTGAAAGTCCAAGAATAATTCCCGCAAGAAGAGAAATCAAATAACCTATAACCATTCTTTTAGTTGTTGCCCAGATTGCTATGAACAAAACATTGTTATCCAGAAGTCTTATAAAAGTTTCTGCTACTGATACAGGAGATGGAAACACATAAGGTTTCCATATCTTAAAAAGCTCAACAAAAATTCTATAGACCAATTCCCAAGCTGCTATCAGAGCTATATAAAACAGTGTCCTTTTCAAAACTCCAATCGCTATCGTATTCTGCTTTTGCAATCTTTTCCACCTCATCTTTTAACTCTTTCATAATAGCAGATATCATATAGACTATGTCAGGATTATCAAGAAGTCGCGGTCTTGCAAGTTTTATTTCAAAAACTTTTTTGATTTTTCCCGGGTTTGAAGACATAACCACCACTTTGTCTGCTAAAAGCACTGCTTCTTCTACGTTATGTGTGACAAATATAATTGTCTTTTTTGTTTCCCACCAAATTCGCTGAAGTTCAAGTAACAATATATTTTTAGTTTGGCTATCAAGCGCCGCAAAAGGCTCATCCATGAGCAAAACTTCAGAATCAAGTGTCAAAGCTCTTGCCAAGGCAACTCTTTGTTTCATTCCACCTGATAATTGGTGAACATAAACGTCTTTAAACTTAGTCAGGTGAACCATCTTTAAGTATTTAAGCGCCCTTTCATGTCTCTCTTTTTTGGGCACACCTCGTATTTTCATACCAAATTCAACATTGTCAATTACTTTTAGCCATGGAAATAAAGCTGACTCTTGGAACATTACAACTCTGTCTGGCCCGGGTGACAAGACTTCTCTGCCGTTTAAAAAAACCTTCCCCTCAGTGGGTTTTTCAAGCCCAGCTATTATATTCAAAAGTGTAGATTTGCCACACCCAGAGGGACCAAGAATGCATATAAATTCCCTTTTTTGTACTTCTAAATTTATTTTTTCCAAAACAGTTATTTCTTTGTTTTTTGATTGAAATCTCTTGCTTACATTTTCAATTACCAGTGCCATTTTTAGTACACCTCTTTGTTTTTGATTCTATCTAAAATTTCTGTGTTTACTAACTCTTCTATATTTGGCTTTTCTCTTAAGTATCCCAACTCAAAATATGACTCAATGGCTTTTTCTAAGGATTCTCTTTGTATTTCGCTTGAAAGTTTGATATTTTTGAAGGAATCTTTTAGGATGTCTGCCGGCAGCGGCTTAGAAGTTATCTCAGAAATTTGGTTATTTATTATTTCATATGATTTTTCAGGATTTTTTTCAATAAAGTCTGTTACCTCAAGATGCGCTATGAGAAATTTTTCTACAATATCAGAATGATCTTTTAAAAACTTTGTGGTAGTAATAATTACTGTTGTAGGAATATCTATGTATTGCCTTATTTGGCTACTGTCAAGCACAACATTGCTATTTACTTCTTTTTTCAACCTTGTTCCCCAAGGCTCAGGAACCAACGCAGCATCTATCTGGTTTCTATCAAGCAAAGTTTTAATGTCTGGATTTTCAGCTTGAATAATCTCAACATCTCCACCTTTGGTAGTATCTTTTAGCCCAGCTTTGCTTAGCAAAAACCTTAATACAATATCTTGGGTATTCCCATATTGAGGAACTGCAATTTTCTTGCCTTTTAAGTCATCTAAATTCTTTATATTCAAATCCTGCCCTGAAATCAGCATCATTCCTCCGTTTGTAGCTCCTGCAATAATCTTTATTTCTCCATTTGTCTTTGCAAATCCATTTATCGCTGGTATAGGTCCAATATAGCCTATGTCAACCTCATCTGCTAAAAACGCTTCTATCTCGGCCGGACCTGCATTGAAAACCTTATATTCAACTTTTACATCCTTGCCTATTCTCTTTTGGAAAATACCAAGCTCTTTCCCTACCAATGCTTGGGCATGAGTTATGTTCGGGAAAAATGCAATTCTTACCTTTAGATTTTTGTCTTTTTTTCTTGCATAGCATCCTGAAAGGAGAAATAACAAAGCAATTGGCAATATAAAGAAGGCAATTACTTTATAATATCTTTTTATTTCCATTTATGTACCTCCCTAATATTAACTATTAATATCGAAATACTATGAATTCGGGTTATTTTTTTACCTCTGCTCAAAAAGCTAAAGAGCAGAGGTAAATTTTCAGCTTTAAACTTATAAATTTCTATCTGTATACTTGGTTATTAAAATTATAATACATGGTAATTTTTATGTCAATAGTTTTTTTTAATGTTTTTTTTAAATGGTGAACAGAATATTCATAACTACTTAATTACAACAAAATAAAAAATATGCTTATAGCAATAATTTTGTTGCTGGCAACTGCTATGACTGTTGCAGGTATTAAACTTGTTTCAAGAATAAAAATTGCCTAACTTTTTCAATTTTGTTGTTTACCATCCTCATTGCGGTGCTTTTCTTCTTGTGATTGAAATTTTAGCTCAATGAGGATGGATTTTTTATTCATATTTTCTGGTTGGTTTTAAGTAAAAAAGAATAATTATGATTCCAATTATTGATAATATGGCTGTTATATAGAAATTAAATATATAACTCCCAAAAATATCTCTTATTTTTCCAGACATTAAATTTCCTAAAACAGCTCCTACCCCGTATCCTGTAAATAGAATACCATAATTTTTACTATAGTGAATTGTTCCAAAAAACTTTGCAGTTGCAGTTGGTGCGATTGAGAGCCATCCACCTAAGCTCAACCACAACAAACTAAAAGTTATCATATATAAAAGAGTCATTTTTTCTTTTGCAAAAAGCATACCCATCGAGGCCAAAAACATTAAAGAAAAATTAAATATTGCCGCAAACCTCGGTGTAATTTTATCAACAAGCCATCCAAAAAATGGCCGACCAATCCCGTTAAATATAGCAAATATAGAAACTGACAAAGCAGCAGTTTCAGCTGATAACTTTATTATCTCCTGCCCAACAGGACTTGATATTCCAATCGCCATCAGTCCGCTCAGTGTCCCTATAACAAAACAGAACCAAAGAGCCCAGAAGGTTTTTGTTTTTACCATCTCAGAGGTAGAGTAAGAAATCTCATCTTTTTTGTTCTTAAATTCTACTTCACTTTTTTCTTTTTTAGCTGGAAACTTTAAGGGTATTGATAACAAAATAATTACAACCAAAAAAACTACTCCTAAAATTCTAAATGTTAATTGAGGGCCATATACTTCTATAAGTTTTCTTGCAATAGGCGCTGTAATAAGAGGTGACATTCCAAATCCTAAGACAGTCAATCCCACTGCAAATCCCCTTTTGTCTTCAAACCACTTCGCCGAAACTGCAATTGGCACTCCATACACAATTCCCACGCCAGTTCCAGCAATAATTCCATATCCCAGAATCAGATTTATCAAACCATTAGAAAAACCTGCCAAAATCCAACCAATACTAACCAAAATTCCTCCAACTATTGATACCATCCTTGGTCCAAACTTATCTAAAAACCTTCCAGCAAGTGGCATCAAAATAGCATAGAATACAAGAAAAAACATGTATGGCAAACTACTTTCAGTTGCACTTAGTTTAAATAATTGCTCTAGCGGTTTTCTAAACACACTCCATGAGTATACAGAACCAAGGCATAAATTAATAATGAGTCCTAACAATATGTAAATATAACGTCTTTTGTTGGCTACATAATTTTCAGGATGATTTTTTATCATCCCTCCTGCCTCCTTTTAAGATATTCTTCATACCCAACGCCTTCTAAGTTTTTAGCTTTTTCTTCTACTTCTGATCTCATTTTTTCTTTATATTCAATTACCTTTTGTCTGATATGGGGATACTTTATACTCAGGATTTGAACTGCTAAAATTCCGGCATTTTTAGCATTATTAATTGCAACAGTGGCAACAGGCACTCCTGCCGGCATCTGCACAATCGACAAAAGAGAATCCAGACCATTTAAAGAAGAAGTTTTTACTGGAACGCCAATAACCGGCAAAGATGAAATTGAAGCAACCATGCCAGGTAGGTGTGCAGCGCCGCCAGCCCCAGCAATAATAACTTCTATACCCCGTACTTCTGCCTCTTTTGCATATTTGAACATCCTCTCAGGAGTTCTGTGAGCAGAAACAATTGTTATCTCATACTCTATTTCAAAATTTTCAAGAACTTTTGCTGCCTCTTTCATCACAGGAAGGTCAGAATCGCTCCCCATAATAATTCCAACAAGTGGTTTTTTCATTAAAATTACACCTCCGCTTTAATTTTGAGCACTTCTTTAACTCTCTTTGCTTTTTCAATTGCTACTTCCAAGTCGTCATCAAGTATTGTCACATGCCCCATTTTTCTAAAAGGTGCTGTCATCTTCTTACCATAGAAATGAAACGAAACTCCTTCTATAGACAAACTTTCTGCCAAGCCCTCTATCTTTGGTCTTCCTTTATAATCTTTTTCGCCCAAGAGGTTTATCATGACAGCCGGTGAAAGTTGCTTTGTAGACCCAAGCGGCAGGTCACAGATTGCTCTTATATGCTGTTCAAACTGACTTGTCACGCATGCTTCTATTGTATAATGTCCAGAGTTATGTGGTCTTGGAGCAACTTCATTTATCAAAATTTCGTCATCCTTTGTCAAAAACAACTCAACTCCAAACACACCAACACCATCCAGCACTTCAACCACTTTGATTGCTACTTCTTTTGCTCTTTGCGCTATCTTTTCGTCAATCCTTGCCGGTGCAACTAAAAAATCAAGAATGTTTGCTGACTGTTCAAAAATCATCTCAACTACAGGATAGCTTTTCACATCTCCTCTTTTGTTCCTGGCAACCATCACTGCCAATTCCTTTTTTATGTCAACTAACTCCTCTACAAAAGATTCTGTCTCAAGTACTTTATTTAAATCCTCTTTGTCATTTATTACAACAACTCCTCTTCCATCATAGCCGCCTTTTGAAGCCTTTTGGACACACGGAAAACCAAACTTCTCAAAAAAAGATACATCCAAATGAGTTACCTTTTCAAACCTTGGTACGGGAAGGTTTGCACTTTTGAACATTTGCTTTTGTTTGTATTTGTCTTGAATGACTTCCAAACAATAAGGCGATGGGTAAATGTGGTATCCCTTATCATAAAGATCTTTTAACACTGCTGTGTTGATATGTTCTATCTCATAAGTGGTGATATCGCTTTTTTCAACAAGTTCTTTTAACTTTTCAGGGTTGTAAAAATCACTTACAATCAGCTCATCAGAAACCGAAGCTGCAGGACACTCAGGGCTGGGATCTAAAGAGATGACATAAAAGCCCATCTGTTTTGCCTTTTGCGCAAGCATCTTACCCAGCTGTCCGCCACCAATAATTCCAATTTTCTTTATGGGAAAACTAAAAGTGCTACGATGCATCTCTCTTTTCATCTCTCCTTTCCAAATATAGTTTACCACAAACTCTTCAAAAAACAATAAATGACCTCCCTACAAAATATTTTTTGCAGGGAGGCATTGTTTTGTCTATTTTATCAAAGATACATAGTCATCCAGGCTTCCATCATCCAAGCAGCATTCTATAATTCTTCTTCCAAGGGGATGTAAATCCAATGTTTTGAATTTTATAATCTCTTTTTTGAAAAACTCTGTCAAAATCTTTGCACCCTCCATATAACCTTCTTCTCCAACCTCTTGCTGAAGGTCAACCTGGAGTAAAAACTTTGGTATATAAGTTCCTTCAACTTTCATGTATTCAAGTGCCCATCCCAAAAGCGGCAACTTTGCAGGCTTTAGCTGGTCAGGTCTTAATTTTACATTGCCTCTTTTAGCTAAATACTCTCTTGTTATCCATTGTGGCATAAAACCAACCTTGTATGCACCTATGTGCTGGTTTGGAATGAGAATATACTGAGTTTTTGTAAACTGTAAAATCTGTTCAAGCAAAAGATTTGCTTGCTTTACCATAAGTCCTGTCGCAAATGGCCAGTAAGAACCAACTCCTTCAGAACTCAATGCTTCTGCCTGTGTTATGCTTGGATTTGCATGGCCGCGGGGGCTAACAAGCCTCCACAGCCATGCCAATGCAGGTGGTAAAAGGTGAAACATCCCTATAATACCGTAAGTCGGCTTTTGTTTAGTGCAAGGTGGTGTTCTCACTCCAAAGCTTCGTATGTCAACCTCAACAGGCTCATCCACAATGTTCGGAATAAACCTGCGAGGCAAAATAACCCTTGGATTAGGGCAAGGTTTTCCTGGCTCATCCATTGTGTGTTCCCATATAAGACAGGTTGAACCAGGCACACCCTCTAAATTTAAGAATATTAACGGCTCGGGTGGATGAATGCAAAGCCTTTCAAGCTGTGGGTCTGTACCGTAATGTGGAATATTATCAAGTCTTACAAACCAACCTTGTTCTGCGTCTTTTACAACCATTTTTGAACCCTTTTGAAGGCTGGGATGAACAAGTGCTATATCGTCTGTCACGGGATGTATCTCGCAAGATTCTTTTATCTCAAGGTAAATTCTTTCTTTGGTTATAATATTTTCTCCAAGCAAAACTCTATTGTCTTTTTCTCTATGCATCTGCTGGCACATTTCACTCTTTCCGCCACCACTTGCTCCCTCGTGCATGATTGTTATCACGTTGTCATATGGCGTAACAATCCTGACTGTCGAAGCATGTGCAGCAACCCAGCCTTCCATTTCACCGATGTTCAAAAGCACACCATATACTCCCTTTTTAGCACTTGGTCCTGGGTACAAGTTATATGAAAATATTTCATGGACGCCATTCAACCTATTGTGCACAACCACTTGTTTTCCGTTAAAATGTGTGTGTCTAAATGGTGGAGCTACATATATCACTGCTTTTGGTTCAAAAACATCGATCTTTTCAAATTCGCTTTTTGGAATAAATCCCTGGATATCAGCAAGCGCAAATCCAAAAAATGCAGCATTGAGCGGAGCTATTACAAGAGCAGGATATCCATGTTCCTTTCCTCCAGCATAAAATCCATATACTACTAATTCTTGTTTTTTAAGCCATTCAAATGTTTCTTTCCTCACTGTTTCAAAATTGTCTCCATAAATGTCTTTATATCGTTGTTTGTCAGTTTCCCCATCATCACCAATAATTAAACTATCTGGGTCTCTTCTTCTCATGTACACATCAGGATAATTTACAACAATGCCATTTTTGCATCTTGTAACTATGGCCTCAACTACTTCACCCTTACCTTCTACCTCATATTTCACCTCAAACACCATATTATCTTTTCCACCAAGGGATAAATCTATAAAATCAAGTCTCTTTTCTGGCATAATTATTCCCTTGCAGCTGCTTAAAATTTCATACACTTCATCTTTTACCTTTAAGTTTAGAAGCTTGATCATCGCAATATATACCCCCTATCAAGAAAATTTTTCAGTTACTCTCAATAAACTCAATCTTCTCAATCAAAAGTTTTAAAAGATATCTGTAGTTTTCAATTACCTCTTTGTCTTGCCTGAAATACTCTCCATTTTCTCTAAAAAACTCCACAACATAATACTCCAAACATTGCACCACAATTTTTAAGTCTTTGAGAAAATTTTTATCTTTCCTTATATAAAAGTTAAGGGTTTTGGTGTTTAGGCGAAATACATCCAACAAAACAAGTGGCAAGGCCCACAGGTCAATGTAACTTCCGTCCCAAAAATACTTATAAAAGAAGCCTGTTAAAAATGGATTTGTCTCACAGTATTCTTTAAAAAATTTCTCTATGAGTATAAAAAATGTTTTTCTTGTAAACAGTTTTGACGCTAAGTCCTGAGTCTTGTGGAGGTTTGCCTCATAAATTTCAGCAAACAATACAAATACCTCCTTAATTTGTATTTATCACCTCTGCAGGGCATCAAAAAAGGCCAATATTCGCAAAGCTTTTTTGCCCTGCAAATATTGGCCTACCTTGCAACTGGCCAATTTATTGGCCCCTTGCTCGGTCTGCCAAATTTTACTTACTCAATTTTTTTTCTAAGTTCTCATTTAGAGTTATTACAATTACTTTTTCACCATTTACTGTGTTCACATCTGAGTAAATGCCAGCAATATCAACATCAATTACCTGTTTTATTAAGTTTGCCAAATCCTCTTTTGCATTCTCAAACAAAGTTGCTCTCACCTTTTTGATAAGTTCAATGCCTTCCTTAGTTTGTGCAAGCTTTTTCTCTGTAGGGCTTAAAAAACCAATTAGTCTCACAACAATAATGTCCTCTGTAATTATAGTTTTTATCTGCTTTGGTCCTCTGCCCATGTATTCTATTTCGAACTTGCTTACTGCCTCGCTGATTTTTGCTTCTATCTGCCCTTTTGTCATTTCGCTTTTCTAAAAACCATCCCTGCTTTGTTCAACTTCTTTTTTTAGTATAGCAAAATGAAATTTGTATGTCAATATATTTCAACTAAATTATTCTGTATATTGCTAAATCATTGATTATTCTAAATTTTAAAAGCTTAACTTTATGTAAATTGCAAGTTTGAATTTTTCATTATGCACCTTGAGATAATAAAAAAGCAGGGCTGTGTTTTTTCCTCACACAACCCCGCCTTTTATCCTATTTCACTTATTTTTTTGACAAAATTTCGTTCAAATCATTCTCTGGGTTTGAAATAGGTTTTATATTGAATCTCTCAACAAGTACCTGCAGAATATTTGGCGAAACAAATGCTGGCAGTGATGGACCCAAGTAGATGTTTTTAATACCAAGGGACAACAGTGTCAAAAGTATCGCTACTGCTTTTTGTTCAAACCACGAAAGAACAAGTGTAAGTGGCAAATCATTTACATTAACTCCAAAAGCCTTTGCAAGTTCAATTGCGATAATGATTGCAGAATATGCATCGTTGCACTGACCAACATCTAAAAGTCTTGGAAATTCAGCAACCATTCCAAAGTCTTTCTTATTGAATCTATACTTTCCACATGCAAGCGTCAAAATAAGCGTGTCTTTTGGAGTTTTTTCAGCAAACTCTGTATAGTAGTTTCTACCTGGCTTTGCACCATCGCATCCACCAATTAAGAAGAAATGCTTGATCTGACCACTTTTTACAGCCTCAATTATCTTGTTTGCAACACCAAGCACAGTATTGTGAGCAAATCCAACAAGGATTTTCTTTTCTTCTTCGTCTTCCTGCCAACCACCAAGTTCTAATGCCTTTTGAATAATTGGCGTGAAATCCTTTTTGCCATTTACTTCTTCAATGTGTGCAACACCATCAAACCCAACAACACCCGTTGTAAATATTCTGTCTCTGTAACTGTCGCGTGGTTTTTGCAGACAGTTTGTGGTCATCAAGATACAACCTGGAATACCGTCAAATTCCTTTTGCTGGTCTTGCCATGCACCACCATAATTACCAACAAGATGTTTGTACTTCTTTAGCTCTGGATAACCATGCGCAGGAAGCATTTCACCGTGTGTATAGATATTTATTCCTTTTCCTTCTGTTTGCTCTAAAAGTTCTTTTAAGTCTTTCAAATCATGACCAGAGACAATTATAAATGGTCCTTTTTTCTTGGAAATCAAAACTTCTGTTGGCTGTGGATGACCAAAAGTCTCAGTGTGAGCTTTGTCCAAAATTTCCATACATTTAAAATTCTTCTTTCCAAGTTCCATACAAAGGTTATAAAGCTCATCTGTTGACAAGTTGCTGTCCAGCGTTTTTGCAAGTGCCGTAAAGAAGAAATTGTTCACATCATCATCCTTGTAGCCAAGCCTATATGCATGATGAGCATATGCAGCCATTCCTTTTAAGCCATAAATAAGGAGCTCTCTTAAAGACCTGACATCCTCATCAATGTCATCTGCCAGAATTCCTACCTTTTTCCCGTCTGTTATCATCTCTTCAACATTTTCTGGTGGCCGATAGTAAACGGCAGCGGGTAGATTATCTAAGTTAGAAACTTGATTTTTTAGATTTTCTTTCACGCTGTCTGCTTCAAGAATATATCTTACAAATCTTTTCTCATCAAAGTTCACATTTGTAAGGGTAGAAAATAGAGCATCCATCATGAATTTGGTTGTACCTTCATCAATCTTTTTTCCTTCAGCTAAAATCTTGCTGCCCAAGTATGCAATGCCTTTTAACTGGTATAAGAGCAAATCCTGAAGTGTAGCAACTCTGCTGTCTTTCCCACAAACACCTACCTTTGTGCAGCCTTTCCCACCTGCTGTCTGTTCGCATTGGAAACAAAACATATCAGTTTGAATCATCACAATATAACACCTCCCAAAATATTATCAATTTTTATTTACCCAAAAATTATTCTTTTATACCACCATCGGTGGTAATTGTTACCTCTTGATACGGCAAAATCTTCTGTGCCTGAAGCATGGCCTTTTTAACTATGCTTGCAATACCATTGCAACAAGGAACTTCCATCTTGACAACTGTGATGCTTTTTATATTATGACTTTGAATAATTTCTAAGATTTTTTCATAGTAATATTCAATATTGTCAAGCTTTGGACATCCTATTATTGTCACTTTTCCTTTCATAAAATCTCTGTGGAAAGATGCATATGCATAGGCAACACAGTCAGCAGCAATGAGTATATGCGCGTTATCAAAAAACTTTGCATAAGGATTAACAAGATTTAGCTGTACCGGCCAGTTAACAAGTTCAGAAAACTCTTTTTTGGTCTCTTCTACCTTTTGATTTTTTTCCTCTGAAGTTGTATCAATATTGTTTCTTTCAATAATCTTTTCCTGAGAACCAGGGCACATACATGAAAACTGCCCACGCTGTTTTTTCTGATTGAGCCTTTCTTCCACAGCCTTTTCATTGAATGGTTTCGCTTCAGCTTCAATTATCTCAATTGCCCCTGTTGGACAAACAGGTAAACAATTTCCAAGTCCGTCACAATATTCTTCACTGACAAGTTTTGCCTTGCCATTTACAAGCTCAATCGCACCCTCAATACATGCATTCACACACAGTCCGCATCCATTGCACTTTTCCTCGTTGATCTTTACAATCTTTCTTATCATTTTCAACCATCCCTCTCTGTTTACTTGCAATTATATTTTATATGGTTTAGAATATATTTGCGGTAACATATGTTACAGCTTTATATCCATTTTAAAGAAGGTGAAAACCGATGCATCTTGAAAGGGTACGTCAAAGCAAGCTGTTTAAGATGATGGATCAAAGCGAAATAAAAGAGATATTGGATACCTTTCATATTCTTAAAAAGGATTTTGAAAAAGACCAGGTGATTGTACTTGAAGGTGACGAATGCAGCTTTGTAGGACTTATACTCAGCGGAATGGTTGAAGTGAAGAAAAGCTCTGTCTCAGGCAAAGAATATACTATAACTACATTGTCACAAGGCGATACGTTTGGTGAAGCTGTCATATTTTCTTCGGCAAACACTTTTCCTGCGACAATTGTTTCAAAAACCAAAACAGAGGTTATATTTATTCCAAAGCATGCCATAATTGAGATGTGCAAAAAGAACGAAAAGTTTTTACACAACTTTTTAAACCTTCTTTCAGATAGAATCCTTCTCTTGAACACTAAACTTAAAGAAAATACGCTTTCTACTTTGAGACAAAAGATTTGTAATTTTTTAATTGAAGAGTACAAAAAACAAAAAACTACAAAATTAAGACTAAATTTGACAAAGCAAGAGCTTGCCAAAATTTTTAATGTGCAAAGGCCTTCACTTTCAAGAGAGCTTATAAAAATGAAAGAAGAAGGACTAATTGATTTTTGGGGAAAAGAGATCTGGATAAAAGATCTGGAAAAAATAGAGGAGCATTTATACGAAGATATATAAAAGGCTGGAGCTATTCCTCCCCAGCCCTGTTAAATTTTATTAGTTTTCAAAAAGAGCGTCTACAAATTCTTTTGCATTAAAATACTGAAGATCATCTATCTTTTCTCCAACACCTACAAACTTTACCGGAATCTTTAGCTCATCATAGATGGAAATTACGATACCACCTTTTGCCGTACCATCAAGCTTTGTAAGTACAATTCCAGAAATATTGACTGCCTGATTAAACTCTTTTGCTTGATTTAGAGCATTTTGACCGGTTGTTGCATCAATTACAAGCAAAGTCTCTTTTGCAGCTTCTGGCATTTGCTGATTTATTACCCTGTTAATCTTTTTGAGCTCCTCAATCAAATTTTTCTTAGTATGAAGTCTGCCAGCCGTGTCTACTATCAAAACATCAGCCTTTCTTGCCCTCATCGCCTGGATACCATCGAACACAACAGCTGCCGGGTCAGCTCCTTCCACATGCTTTATAATGTCACACCCAACCCTTTTTGCCCAAATCTCAAGCTGTTCTGCAGCTGCTGCTCTAAATGTGTCTGCTGCCGCAACTAAAACCTTTTTACCATTTGATTTTAAAAGATTTGCAATTTTACCTATGGATGTTGTCTTGCCAACACCGTTTACACCAACCATCAGAATTATGAGGGGATACTTTTCACTTAACTTGTTTTCAAGATTAATAATATTCAACATCTCCTCTTTTAAAAGTTCTTTTACAATTTGAGGATCAAGAATTCTTTCTTTTTTAACCCTCTCTTTGAGATTTTCTATTATTTTTTGAGATGTTTTGACACCAACGTCTGAGAGTACCAAAACCTCTTCAAGTTCTTCAAAGAGATCATCATCTATTTGCCTGAATGATTTTAATAAACTCTCCACCTTCTCAGTAAAATTCTTTTTAGTCTTTGAAAGACCTTCTTTAAGTCTATCAAAAAATCCCATCTTCTATCATCCTTTCTGTATTTTTTCAATGTTTAGCGATAAAACTTTTGAAACACCGCGTTCTTCCATTGTAACACCATATAGAACGTCGGCAATCTCCATTGTGGGTTTCCTATGGGTAACGATAATGATTTGGCTCTGGTTATTTAAATTCTTTATATACTGGGCAAACCTTTGAACATTTGCCTCATCCAAGCTGGAATCTATCTCGTCTAATATGCACAAAAGAGAACCTTTAAATGTTAAGAATGCGAACAAAAGTGCAATTGCTACCAAAGCCTTTTCTCCACCCGAAAGAAGATTTATATTTTGCAGCTTTTTGCCTGGAGGCTTAACATCAATATCTACACCAAGCTCGCCATCCTGCCCTATGAGCTTCAAATCACAACTTCCTCCGCCAAAAAGCTCAAAGAATATCTCTGAAAACAAACTCTTTATCTTTTCAAAGTTTTCTAAAAATATCTCTTTCATATTTTTTTCAAGATGACTAATAAGTCTTTTTAACTCATCTGTTGTCTTCTGCAAATCTTCAATCTGTTTTTGCAAAAATTGCATTCTTTCCTGTAGCCTCTTCTCCTGATCAATTGAATATAACTTTACTTCCCCCAATTCAGAAAGCGCTTGAATACATCTTTCAAGTTCATCTTCTTTCTCTTTTGACCAAAAAACTTCTCTATTTGAAGTATTGATTTCTTCATTAAATGTTTCAAAATATTTTTCTTTTATATTCTTCATATAGTTTTCAACATCATGCTTTTCAAGAGCAATTTGCCCAAGTTTTTTTTCTATCTCCTGAATTTTATTTAAAGCTTCATTTAACTTTTTTTGCTCAGAATTGTATCGGTCAGAAAGTTCAGAGTAATCTTTCTCAAGCCGCTGCAAATTATTTTTAAACTCTTCTGCTTTCTGTTTTTTCTCCTCTATCTCCTCAGAAGTTTGAAAAATTTGCCCCTCAATCTCTTTTATATTCTCTTCACATTTTACCTTCTCATTGGACCTGTACATTTTTTGATTCTCTATCTCAACCATGTTGTAACTTTTACTTTCAAGCTTGTGTTTTAATATAGAAATCTCTGCTTCAATCTTATTCTTTTCTTCTATCGCTTTTGTGAACTTACCATCCAAAAAATTATAATCTTCTTTTAGTTTGCTCAAAGTAGTTTTAAGATTTGAAATCTTTTTTTCCAATCCCTCTTTTGATTTTTTGAGATTTTCTAAGTTTTCCTGTGAAGACTTTATGTCGCATTCAAGTGTTATGAGTTGCTGACCTATCAAATTCTTTTCGTTTTCTAAAGCATCTTTATTTTGGGCAAGCTGTTTTATCTTGTAGTCATACATCTCAATTTCTCTTTCAAGCTCATTCATTTTCGACAATAAATCATTTAAGTTTTCTTCCGTTTCTTGCTTCGCAGTTTTCAGATCATACAATACTTTACTATTTTCTATAATCAATCTATCCATTTCCTCAAGCTTGGATGAAAGGTTTTTAACATCAAGTTCCAGCTCTTCTTTTTCCACTTTTCTTTCCAAAAGAGAAAAATCCGCTTTCTTCTCACCACCAACAAAAACCCCACCTGGTGAAATTAGCTCTCCCGAAAGTGTAACACACCTTGCCTTATACCCTACCTTTCTTTGATACTCTATAGCTCTGTCGATAGTATCAAAAACTAAGGTCCGACCAAGCAAAAATTCTACTACCTTTCTCAATTCATCATTTATATCAATAAACTCATCTGCAAATCCTAAAAAGCCATCTGCGTTAATATCTTCTTTTTGACTCAAAACCGAAACAGTATCAATAGGTATAATTGTGACCTTGCCAAGTTTCTCATTCTTTGCTATCTCTATTATCCTTTTTGCATCATCTTCATTTTTCACAACAAGGTGCTGCAAAGAACTGCTCAGGGCTGTTTCAATAGCTTTTAGATATTCTCTTTTGACAGATATCAAACTTCCCACCGTCCCATACAGACAAATAGGAAGATTTTTTACACGTTTGAAAATTTCCTTGATTGTCTTGCTGTATCCTTCATAGCTCTCTTCCATCATTTTTAAAATGCTTAATTTTTCTTGCTTTTTTATCAGCTGTTTTGAAAGATCTTCTACTAAACTTCTGATGTTGGCAAGATGACTCTCTTTTTCTGATACCTGCTGGTTTAAATCTTCCAGTAAAATAATAAGCTTTTTCTTTTCATTATCTAATTCTTTAAGTTTTGACTTTTTTGTATCTTGTGCAACGGTCAGTTTTTCAAGTTCATTTAAAATAGCATTTGTCTGCTCAATTATTTTCTCTTTTCTATTTTCTAAAGTACCTGACAAATGCAAAATTCCATTTAATTTTTGGTTAAACTTTTCTATCTGGGATATGCATTCAATTAACTCTGCTTCTTTCTTTTGGATTTCTGAATCTATTTTTGTAATGCTTTCTTTTAAAGCTGTAATTTGTTTTTGTAACTTTGCATAAACCTCTAAAACGTTTCTATGCTCTTCTTCTTTTTCAGAAAGACTCTTTTGTAATTCTTCTATGTTCTTTTTTAAGTCCTCTTTTTGTTTCTCAAGCTGTAAAATTTGCTCTGCCAAATGATCTTTAAGTTGCTGCTTACTTTCAAGCTGCTTTTTTAAAAACTTTAATCGTGCGGTGTCTTCTGTGAGTTCACCTTTTATATTATCATAAGATATTTTTATTTCCTCTATCTGGTGGGTCAACAGGTCCATTTGCAATTTGTTCTGATCTATACTTTCTTCAAGTTTTCTTCTCATGTGTATTAATTTTTCAAGTTCCTCATTTAATTCCTTCTCTTTTATGAGAAAATCATGATATCTTTTGCCTTTCAAGTTATACTCATAAACATACTTTTCTTTTTTCAAACTTTGGAGTCTTTGATTTATTTGTAGATATGTCTTGGCTTTTTCTACATCTGGCTTAATTTCCTCCAGCTGTGTTCTCAGTTCAAACATTACATCCTGAAGTCTTTGAATGTTCTCCTCTGTTGCCTTAAGCTTTCTCTCTGTCTCTTCTTTTCTGTACTTATACTTTGTAATCCCACACGCTTCTTCAAAAATCCTATACCTTTCTACAGGCCTTGCATTTATTATCTCATCAACTCTACCTTGGGAGATAATAGAATATCCATCTTTTCCAAGGCCAGAGTCAAGAAAAAGCTCATACACATCTTTCAATCTGCAAGGAATTTTGTTTATAAAAAATTCACTTTCACCACTTCTAAAAAGCCTTCTTGTTATCACCACTTCTTGATAATCGATGGGAAGAACCCCGCTTGAGTTGTCAAAACATATAGAAACCTCAGCAAAACCCTGAGATTTTCTCTTCTCTGTGCCGGCAAAAATAAGGTCTTCTTGTTTTGCTGCACGCAAAAGTTTAAGGCTCTGCTCACCTAAAGCCCATCTAATTGCGTCTGTGATATTGCTCTTGCCACAACCGTTTGGTCCAACTATTGCAGTAATGCCTTTTTCAAACTCTATCCTTGTCTTTTCACAAAAAGATTTAAAACCATAGATTTCAAGCCATTTTATGTACATCTTTAGCTCTTCCCCCATAAAGATTAAAACAACAATTATTTTAGCAAAAATATAGGGACAATTCTATACCAGTGTTTCAAAATGATTTTTTAAAAAGATAAACTAAAAGAGGCTATCCATTTGGTTTTAGATAGCCTCTCTCAATTTTATGAATTGATATTATATTTTTGTAATTTTTATGGTTCATACCCAGGGAGAAAATTGAATGTTTCTGAAGTTATTTTCCACTCTCCATTTTCTTTTTCTAAGTTGAAACCATACCTTTCACCAAATTTTACTTTATATTCACGTACTTTCTTAGGTAACTTTTCAGCTTTTTCGATAAACCTTTTCTGTTCTTCAGCTGACATTTTATAACCTTTAGCATTGGTTATTTCATTTAATTCAGAAGGCGGAATTGTATCAGTATCTAAAGCCAAACCTACAGATTTATATTCACCAAATACGTCTACAACAACTGTTGCTTTGTCTCCATTGATTTTTATTTCTAAAAATTTTATATCAGTCATTTTATGTTCAACAGGTTTAAATGAAGAGGGATATGCATCAAAAAGTACAGCATTCTTATAAATTTCCAATCTATTGGCCATCCAGCCGTATTTATTACTATAATACTTTTCACATGCTTGAGTAATTTCCTTTAATTTTCTATTTACAACTTCTTGAGGAATCTGAATGTCAGGTGATTTTGTATATTCTGCAGGATAGTCAAGCATTCCATGTGCTAATTTTAAAGCCCCTATTACTGTTTTCTTTATTTCCTGTTCATTATCTAATTGTTGACTACTTTTTACATTAATAGCAATAATTAATGCGCTGCACAAAATTAGTATTGATATTAAAGAAATAATTAAAGAGAAAATTTTCCTATCCTTCATTCTCAACACCTCTCTCATCTCATTTTGGACGAATTGCTACTATTGTGGTAGTAGTAGCTCTGACATTGTATGGTTTTAAATGCCAAATTGCATGAAATCTATCATAAGTGTGTTGATCTTGAACATTGCCAGTTCTCCCATAAGTAGAATCGTACCCTAAACCTACAGAAACACCAGCATGGTCAAATCTTCCATCTGAATTCCAATCATAAAATAGAATATCACCAGGTTGAAGTACATCATTATAATCATTAAAGCCTATTTGCCCCTCATATTTCCATCTACCTAAAATCGTTCCCCTGGCTGAGTTTGATAGATATCTGTACAAATCATCAGCTACACTCCAAGCTGTTCCCCAATTCCACCACCAAAGAACTTTCTCGCAATACCAACCATTTTGTTTATCAAATGGCAAAGTTCCTCCCTCATGCATTGCTTGAGATGCAAAATTTGTGCAATCTGCGTCAAAACTAGGGTAGTTTGAATTTCTGCTTAGTGCCCAAATATCTGCATATGAAGCAGCCCCAAAGCTATTGTAAGCTGCTTCAACTTTTACGCAATTGAAACAGTTTATCAGAACAAAACAGATAAGCATTAAAGATAGCGCAATGTTTCTTTTCATAGTCTATCCCCTCCATCCACACAAAATACCATGTTTGATTTTAGGCTCTTAAGTATTGCATTTTCAATTTGCTAATGTTGTACTCTTATGTTTCTTAATAATTTCAGCAGAAATATAAATAGTTATACAAAACGGAAATATATTATTTTAGTATACAAAAGTTTTAATGGAATAATATCACCTCTTTGGTAATTTATTTGTCTTTATAATATAAAAAAAAAGAAAAAAATCAATGTGTACTTTTCACAAAATTCAGAGTTATATTTTATTATCTTTTACCATTTCTGCGACTGGCTTTCAAGCGATATGTAAATATTCTGAATTTAACAACAGAATAAAGGTGTTAAAGAGAAAAGCATAACGGGTTTAGGAATTTCGAGAGGTTCAAAAAAAGGATACTGGTATGTCTTACAAACTAATAAGATAGCAAATGTAAATACTTAAAAATTCATTTTTTAGTATGGAATAGACTTAGTTGATATGTTTTTTTCAATTAAATTAGGTTGTTGAATAAAAAAATATTACCAACAATACATAAAATAAACACAAATTATTGATTCCATTCATAAGAAAAAGAAAACTTCTTGCCTTCTAACTTTCTAAGAAGTTGCTCAAACAAAAAAGTAATTAGTATCCAATCAATATACCTTTTATAATTTCTAAATCCCTTGAGCCTCACATTCTCAAGAGGGTGTGTAAATAATTTTGTGTATTTAAGATAAGCCATCCTTCTTGGTAAGTAATCATTCAAAATTTTAGGGAGTTAAAATAAAATTGTGTCCACTGTATAATGAGTATTGAAATAATCACAAAAGGGGGTTCACGATTATGGAGAAAAATGAAATTTTTGAAACCGCTAAAAATATGGCTATCGAACAAGTGCTAAATATGTATTGCTCCAAGGATGTTCCTACTCGCCCAGCTCTAAAACAGCTAAAAGTAAAACTTGCTCGATTGCTTTATGTTATCAGAAAGAACTGTTTACCTTGCTAAAAACGAAAACGACAAAGGCAATGGTTTTTACGATAGAAAACTTGCAACACCTGCTATGTAGTTTGAAATCTCTGTCCCTCGTACACGCTCTTAGAATTTCCGACCTTCTATTCTCTTCTTTCCGCTACAAAAGAGTTGATAGCTTATCTACTTCCCTGCTTATGTCGCAAGTACCTCAATGGTTACTCTTGAGCGTTCTCTTGTCCAAACTCTTAAAAGCATGAATTTGCCTTATTCTGAAGACGAAATCGAAAAAATCAAAAACGATCTAAAAAACGAGCTTCAACTCTTTAAACAAAGAGAACTTCGATGGCTGTACTTTTGCTCTCATCATTGACGGTTATTCAAAAGCGAAATTAAAGATAACTCAAAAGCTAAACAAGCTACTTGCTATGTTGTCCTCGGTATTGATTTAGAAGGCAAAAAAGATATCTTCGGTATTCTGCCCTTTCTTCGGCAAAGAAAACAAAGCCGATTGGATGAGAGTCTTTGACGACTTAATTACAAGAGGTCTTAAAAAAGTCTTAATAGTCGTAAGCGATGATTTCCCAGGTATAATCGATGCTGCTTGGCTCGCTTATCCCCTTGCCGACCATAAGCTTGTTCACCTTCAACGCAACGTTAGAAAACAATAGTCTTGAGATGATGCTTCTGTTTTCAACAAAGAACTTGATAAATTAAGAACTTCCTCTTCTGACTTCGATGAAGCAGTTTTAAAGTTTAAAGAACTTTGTAATCAATATTCCTCAAAATACCCCAGATTCTTAAAGGGTATTTGCGAAAAAGCCGAATTTTATCTTGCACATATGAAGTATCCTGAAGATTTAAGAAAGCATATCTATACTTACCTGTGCAGTAGAAAGTGTGAACAGTATAATTGAAAAATAAGAATAAACTCAGGCGGTTATTTTCAATCTGTAGAAATTTTAGAAATAAACATTTACTTACAAAGAGAAAACTTGCGTCGTGGCAAGTGGAAAAACGGAATACCTATTCTTAAAAAATGCAGTTACAATATATTACAGCTCTACAATATGCGCTATTGATGTGGAAAGACAAAATTCTTGACAAGTCTCCCCGTTATTGTTCCACCAGTTCCAACACCTGCAACAAATATATCTACCTGCCCGTCCGTGTCTCTCCATATCTCCTCTGCTGTTGTCCTTCTATGAATTTCAGGATTGGCTGAATTTTTGAATTGTTGTGGTATAAATGAATTTGGTATCTGTGCTGCTAATTCCTCTGCTTTTTTTACAGTTCCCTTCATTCCTTCAGCACCCGGAGTTAATACAAGCTCGGCTCCCAAAGCCTTTAAAAGTTTCCTTCTTTCAATACTCATTGTATCTGGCATTGTGAGTATTAACCTGTACCCTTTTGCAGCTGCCACAAAAGCTAATGCAATCCCAGTATTTCCACTCGTTGGTTCAATAATAACAGTGTCTTTATTTATCAACCCTTTTTCCTCAGCATCCCTGATCATTGCGTATCCAATTCTATCCTTTACACTTGATGCTAGATTAAAATATTCTAATTTTGCTATAATTCTTGCTTCTAAATTATTTAACCTGTTATAGTTTGATAGCTCTAATAAAGGTGTATTACCAATGAGATCAGTAAGATTTTTTGCAATCCTTGACATAGTATTACCTCCTATTTTTTACTTCAAGTATTTTTATATAATTACTTGGTTATCTTTGTTTTAATACCTTAAAAAATGTTTGTCAATAGATTTTAGAATAAAAAAAACAGGTAGTGTTTCTACCTGCCATGACTTGTAAAACATTTATTTTCCTTACCTTGCCTGAACAATAAACTTTATTGCAGTCCTTTCCTCACCATCAATATCAATTTCAGAAAATGCTGGAATTACAATTAAGTCAATACCATTTGGCGCTACTTTTCCTCTTGCAATTGCAATAGCTTTAACAGCTTGGTTTACAGCACCTGCTCCAACTGCCTGAAGCTCAGCAACTCTTTTTTCCTTTATTACTGCAGTCAGAGCTCCTGCCACTTTTTGTGGTTTTGAATTTGCAGCAACTTTTAGAACTTCCATACTCACATTATACCTCCTGAATATGATGTGGTGATTTCATTTAAATATAAAACCGATTTTATACTATATATAATTCTACATCATTTTAAAAATTCCTTCTTTAATTTATCCTCTGCCCAAAATTCTGTTATACCTTCGAATTATCATGTTTGCAAACATATTTATTATAAACACAATTACAATAAGCAATGTTGCAGTAGCATATGAATTTAATTTTGAAATTCCTTCTGAAGAAAGAATATAAAGATGGACGGACATGGTTCTCGTTGGACTGAATATGCTTGTGGGGAAATTAAGTGAACTTCCAGCTGTTAAAAGCACTGCAGCAGTCTCACCTATTGCCCTTCCAACTCCCAAGATAACTCCTGTCAATATCCCGGGCATTGCAGGTGGGATTACAACCTTAGCTATTGTCTGCCACTTTGTCGCACCAAGTGCAAGGCTCCCTTCCCTAAAAGACATCGGAACAGTTTTTATAGCCTCTTCTGAAGTTCGTATAATGGTAGGCAGAATCATTATCGAAAGCGTAAGTGCACCTGATAAAATGGACCATCTAAATCCAAGTGCAATTACAAAAAATGCAAATCCGAAAAGCCCATAAATTATAGAAGGTATTCCTGCCAATGTTTCTGTGCCAAATCTTATAAGCTCAACAGCTTTTCCTTTCTTTGCATATTCAGTCAAATAGATTGCCGCTAATACCCCTACAGGCGAAGCAATTATGACTGCAAGCAAGGTTACATACAAAGTTCCGACAATAACAGGGAATATTCCTCCGCTTTTGCCCATCTCTTCAGGGTACTGTAGAATAAAGCTTAAACTTATACCTTTTAGCCCATTAGAAATAATGTGAAATACTATAACAATTAATATTATCATGGTAATTAACGTAAAAAGTCCAATTATAGAAAATACAATGCCCTGTACAACTTTATTCTTTCTTATCATTTTTCTTCACCAACTTTTCTTGCAATTACATTTGCAATGGTGTTTAAAATCATAATAATTACAAAAAGAACAATTCCAGTTGCAAAAAGCGCCTGAGCATGTTTACCAGACGCATACCCCATCTCAATTGCTATATTTCCTGTCAAGGTCCTTACCTGATCCAAAATACTATTCGGTATTTTTGGACTATTGCCTGCTACCATAATAACAGCCATGGTCTCGCCAATTGCCCTTCCCATACCAAGAATTATTGAAGCAATGATTCCAGACTTTGCAGCAGGCAAAATAACCCCCTTAATTGTTTGCCAGTGAGTTGCACCAAGGGCTAAAGACCCTTCTTTATACTCTCTTGGCACAGACCTTATTGATACTTCTGAGATGTTAATAATTGTTGGCAAAATCATAATTCCCAAAATTATAGAAGACGCCAAAATAGAAAAACCAGACCCACCTAAATATTTCCTTATCAAGGGAACCACAACAACAAGACCATAAAAACCATATATCACAGAGGGGATTCCTGCCAACAGCTCAACAAATGGTCTTATAAGCCTTGATATTTTTTCATTTACAAGTTCACCCAAAAATATTGCTGTTGCAATTCCAATTGGTACACCTATAATAATTGCTCCCAAAGTAACATAAATCGAACCCAAAATCATCGGGAATATCCCAAATTTGCCACTTAAAGGTGCCCATTTTTTACCCAAAATAAAGTTCCAAAGCCCATATTCTTTTATGATTGCAAAACCTTCTTTAAAGATAAAAATGGTGATAAGCAGTACAGAAACTACTGAAATAGCAGCAGCTAAAAACAAAATCATTTCTATTGCACTTTTCTTCTTAGGCATAATAAATCTTACACCCCATTACAATAAATTACTACTTCACTTTGATGTAATGGTGCTTTTCTACAATGGCCTGTCCTTCTTCGCTTAAAGTAAAATCAATAAATTCTTTTACAAGACCTTTTGGTTCATCCTTAGTCAAAAACAGAAAAGGTCTCTGAAGTTTATACTTGCCATTTTTTACATTAGCATCTGTAGGTTCCACTCCTTCTATTTTTACAGCTTTAACACTTGAATCCAGCACACCTATTGAGATATATCCTATTGCATTAGGGTCTTGCGAAACGGACTGTTTCACAGCACCTTGTGATGGCTGAACAACTGCAGAATCAGAAATTGAACTACCACCCATCACAAGTTCTTCAAATGCACCACGTGTTCCAGACCCCTCTTCTCGTGTTACAACAACAATCTGCGCATCTTTGCCACCAACATCTTTCCAACTTTTTATTTTGCCTGTATATATATCTTTTATCTGTTTTATTGTAAGATTTTCAATAGGATTTGAAGGATGCACAACAATTGCAATTCCATCAACTGCTATCTTGTATTCATGAAGACCTTTTTCTTCTGGTTTTAGTTCTCTCGAAGATGTGCCAATATCAGCAACACCGTCTCTGGCTGATTTTATCCCAACACCTGAACCTCCGCCTTGGACCTCAATTTTGGTGTCTGGGTGTTTTTCCATAAACGCCTTTGCTAAATCATCTGCCAATGGCTGAACAGAAGTTGAACCCGCAACTGTAATCGAATTTTTAGATTTCTGAGCTTCATTTCCTACATTTTTGCATCCAAAAAGAAGTAAACTCAAAAAAGATAATACAACTACTAAAACAAAAGATTTTTTGTACATTTATTCCACTCCCCATTTTAATTTTTTACATATTATTTTTACCCTTATGTTTCTGATATATTACGATTTTACACAACTAATGTTAAATCAAATTAAAATGAATGTTAAATCTATGTTAAATAACCTTAAAGTCGGCTAATATCAACTACAGTTTCATTAGATTCTGTAATCATCCTTATCTTATCAACCTCTTCATTGCTACATAACACTTCAATTTCAGCATGAGAAAAAAGCTGTTTAAACCTTTTGATATTACTTTTTTTCTGTCCTACAAATTTTGAGTAGTTCTTAGGATGTACTATAAACAATACTTTAGTAAACTTTTGGTCTTGTAATCTTTCTACTACCTTTCTGAATATTATCTCTGAGTCTACAAGCTCACCAAACGAAGGATGAAAAGGTCCTGCTAAAACTTTTGCATTGTAATTTATCTCTTCTGTTGGCTGAAGCCCAACTCTAATAACATTTACGCCCTTTTCTATAAATATGGATTTTATCTGGCTACATCTTTCTACTGTCTCATTTAAAGAAAGAGGCTCATATTCTCCTTTTTGGTACATCTTTGCAAGATAAGTACCCTCTATGACAAGAGTTGGATAAATCCTTGCAATGTCAGGCGAAAAACTGGTCAATATCTTTGCTGTTTCAATATCCATCTCAGGTGTTGATTTTGGAAGCCCTACCATAACCTGAACCCCGAGTAAAAACCCAAACTTTTTTATCATTTCCATTGCATTTTTGCTATGCTGAGCAGTGTGTCCTCTTGCGCACGCATTTAAAACATGGTCAAACATACTTTGGATTCCAAGTTCTATTGTTCTCACATTGTAAAATTTTAATAATATTAATCTCTCCTCATCAATACAGTCCGGTCTTGTGGAAATTCGAATACTCTTTATTCTCTCGAAACTATTAGCAAGTTCAAGCAATTTTTTTTGAAAATCTATATCGATGGCAGTAAAATTGCCACCATAATATGCAAGTTCAACCTCCTCATCTAAATTAATTTTCAGTCCTTGTTCAATCTGCCTTTTTATCCTATCCAAGCTTACCTCTTCTTTTTCTCCAGATATTGTTTTTTGATTGCAAAATATACAGTTAAAAGGACAGGCATACTGGGGAATAAATATGGGTAAAATCCTATGTTTCACTCCTCTTTCTCCCCCATTTCAAGCAAGAATTTATACGCTGCATCCTGCTGAGCCTCTTTTTTTGAAGTTCCGTATCCTTCAGAGACTTTTTTCCCTTCAATGAAAAGTTCTGACTTGAAATATTTCTTTTCAATTATTTCATAATCTTTGTACACAATCTTTTTTTGCCCTTCCTTCTGTACAAACTCTTGAAGCTTTGTCTTGTAATCGTAAAAAAGCTTGCCTGCTACAGCTTTTTGAATGTAAGGTTTAAGAAGATTAACAATAATCTTCTCAAGTTTTTCGAAGCCAGATTCAATAAAAATTGCTCCAAAAATAGCTTCAACTACATCTGCTAAAATAGATTTGTTCTCATGAAATTTTTCCATTTTTTCACGTTTACCAAAAATTATATGATTTTTAAGATTCAGCTTTTCTGCAATCTTAGATAACGTCTGACTGCACACAACTGCAGCTCTTATATTAGTAAGTTCACCTTCAGAAAGCTCTGGAAAATGGACAAACAAATATTTGCTCACAGCAAGTTCTAAAGCTGCATCACCAAGAAATTCGAGCCTTTCATAGCAGTTTTTGTTACTATGTGTTGCCGATTTATGAGTAAGCGCAAGCCTCAACAGATTTTTATCCTTGAATTTGTATCCCAAAGCTTTCTCTATTTCTTCCATCCTTACTTCTGTTTTCCCCTTTCCTCAAAAATCTTTCATTAACAAATACAAAATGCCCCAATTTCTACTTTAAAATTGGGGCATCTTTATTTTTCTATTCTTCGTATTTTTTAAGAACAAGAACTGCGTTGTGACCTCCAAAACCGAAAGAGTTTGTCATAGCATACTCAATATTTCTTTCTCTGCCCTGATTAACAGTATAATCCAAATCGCACTCTTCATCTTTGGTAGCATAATTAATTGTTGGTGGAACAAATTGGTTATATATTGCCAATGCAGTTATCAATGTTTCCACTGCTCCTGCAGCGCCAAGCCAATGACCTGTCATAGACTTTGTAGAACTTACTGAAAGTTTATATGCATGTTCACCAAACAATTTTTTAATTGCAAGTGTTTCGTATTTATCATTATAAGGTGTAGAAGTACCATGAGCATTTATATAGTCTATCTTTTCAGGATCAATTCCTGCATCCTTTATTGCCCTTTGCATTGCAAGCATAGGCCCTTCTCCTTCTGGGTCAGGTGCTGTTATGTGATATGCATCATCTGACGCACCATATCCCACAACCTCAGCATATATTTTAGCTCCTCGCTTTTTTGCATGTTCAAGTTCTTCTAAGATAAGTATCGCTCCACCTTCGCCCATTACAAAACCGTCCCTGTCTTTATCAAACGGTCTGCAGGCAGAATTTGGATCAGGGTTTGTTGACATTGCCTTCATAGCACAAAAACCTGCAAATGAAAGTGGAGTGATTGCCGCCTCAGACCCGCCAGTGACTATCACATCAGCATAGTCTTGCTGAATCATTCTAAATGCTTCTCCAATTGCATGTGCGGAAGAGGCACATGCTGTAACAATTGTTTCATTTATACCTTTGAATCCATATGTTATTGCAATGTGTCCTGCTGCAATATTTGCTATCATCATTGGAACAAAGAAAGGACTTACCCTTGATGGTCCTTTCTCTCTCAAGATATTTGCCTGTTCCTCTAATGTCTCAATTCCCCCAATGCCACTTCCTATTACCACACCAACTTTTGTCTTGTCAATGTTTTCTAAATTGAGTTTACTATCTTCAAGTGCAAGTTTTGTTGCTGCTAAAGCAAAGTGTGTGAACCTATCCATTCTTCGTGCTTCTTTTTTGTCTATGTAATTTGTGGGGTCAAAGTTTACAATCTCTGCAGCAACCTTTGTAGGAAAGTTTGAAATGTCAAATTTCTCTACAACTTTGATACCATTTTTCCCATTTTTGATAGAATTCCAAAATGTATCTATATCAAATCCCAAAGAGGATATAACTCCCAGCCCAGTTATCACAACTCTTCTTTTCATTCAAGTTTACCTCCTAAACGTTTAAAAGTTGAATACTTTACCCCTGCTTTTGAAATTCTTAAAAGCAGGGGCAAGTATTTTTTATTGATGCTCTTCAATATATTTTACCGCATCTGCAACTGTTCTAATCTTTTCTGCATCCTCATCTGGAATTTCAATGCCAAACTCTTCTTCAAGCTCCATGATAAGCTCAACAATGTCTAGTGAGTCTGCACCAAGGTCGTCCAAGAAAGAAGATTCAGGTGTTATCTTGTCTTCTTCAATGTCAAGTTTGTCTGCTATGATCTTTTTTACCTTTTCAAAAATTTCGCTGTTCACAAAAAACACCTCCAAAAATTTTGTATTTTTAATAATCGCCCTACTTAAGAATATTATTACATAATCATCCCACCGTCAACAACAATAACTTGCCCAGTAATATAGGATGAAAGGCTTGAGGCAAGAAAAAGTGCCACGTTTGCAATCTCATCAGCCTCGCCAAATCGACCAAGTGGGATGGAAGAAAGCATGGCCTCTTTTACCTTGTCACTTAAAACTTCTGTCATGTCAGTTTTAATAAATCCTGGTGCTATTGCATTTACCCTGATATTGCGGGACGCAAGTTCTTTTGCAAGAGACTTAGTAAGACCTATTATTCCTGCTTTGGACGCTGCATAATTTGCCTGTCCAACATTTCCTGCAATTCCTACAACAGAGGATATATTAATTATATTGCCAAACCGCTGTTTTACCATCATTTTGGCAGCTGCTCTTGCGCACAAAAACGCTCCTTTTAGGTTTATCGCAATAACCTTATCAAAATCCTCCTCATTCATTCTAAGAATTAGTCCATCTTTTGTAATTCCGGCATTATTAACAAGTATATCAAGCCTTCCAAACTCCTTTTCCACTTGTGAAAACATATGACTTACCTCATCTGGATTTGAAACATCACATTTTATTATCATCGTTTTTGTTCCTATTTTCTCTATCTCTTCTTTCAAATTTTCTGCTTGGGACTGACTTGACGAATAGTTAATAACTACATTTGCTCCGTTTTGAGCAAACTTTAAAGCAATAGCTCTTCCAATTCCACGTGATGCGCCTGTAATGAGCGCCACTTTATCTTTTAATAGTTCCATAATTTAAAATCCTCCTACAACAAAATCTTATGAATGCGATGTTAAAGATTATTCATGTCTTCAACCTTGTTAATGTTTATAATTTTAATATCCTTTTTTATCTTCTTTACAAGACCACTTAAAGTGGTTCCAGGTCCTATCTCTACAAATGTATCAAATCCATCTTCCAAAAGTCTATTTACACATCCAAGAAAGTTAACAGTAGTATAAACCTGTTTTTCTAAAAGGTCTATTATATCCTCTTTTTTCATATAGTCTGCTGTAACATTCGATACAACGGGGATTTGAGGTTCTTTTATATCAATTTCTAATAAATGTTTTTTCAGCTTCTCTCCTGCACCTTTTATAAGGCTGCAGTGAAATGGTGCAGAGACGTTTAGTTCCACACATCTTTTTGCTCCCTTTTGCTTTGCAATCTCCATTGCAAAATACACAGCTTGTTTTTCTCCAGAAATCACCGTCTGTTCAGGAGAATTGATGTTTGAAATTTCAACAACTCCCTTCTCTTTTGCTATTCTACAGACTTCTTTTACATCTTCTGCTGACAAGCCCAAAACCGCTGCCATTGCTCCTACACCTTCAGGCACCTCATTTTGCATATATTCTCCTCTTTTTGAAACAAGCCACACAGCAGTTTTAAAATCAATACAACCAGATACAACAAGCGCAGAGTACTCTCCTAAACTCTGACCAAATACAGCTTCAGGTTCAAGTTTTTCTTTCACAACTTCATATATTGCAATTGAGGTTGTAAGAATTGCAGGTTGAGTAATTTTTGTAAGTTTAAGTTCCTCTTCGGGACCATTGAAAATAACGTTCTTTAAATCAAAATCTAAAGCTTCATTTGCTAAATCAAAAATCCTTTTGGCAGGCTCAAAATTTTGATAAAAATCATAACCCATACCAACAAATTGTGCACCCTGACCAGGAAACATTATTGCTAACTTCCCCACTGTATAACCTCTCCTTTCTAAATCCATTTAACAGCACAAGATGCCCACGTAAGGCCTCCTCCGAATCCAACAAGTACAATCTTGTCACCTTTTTTTATCTTTCCTTCTTCTATTGCCTCATCAAGTGCAATTGGGATTGATGCAGCAGATGTATTACCATATTTGTGCAGGTTAACAAACACCTTTTCCATTGGAATTTTGAGCCTCTTTGCAGCACTTTCAATTATCCTTATATTTGCTTGATGGGGTATGAAAACATCAATATCCGAAGAAGAAAGCCCAACCTTTTCCAAAACCTTTTCAACTGCGTACGGCATTATTTTAACAGCAAATTTGTAAACCTCATTTCCATCCATATAGATTTTTCTAAAGTTTGGCATATCTTTAAATTGAGAATAGCTCAAATCACTGAGCCCAAACGCATGACAGTAAAGCAAAAGCCCGTTTTCCCCATCACTTCCAAGCTCAAACCCTAAAATTCCTTCTTCGCTCGAAGCTGTTAAAATGGAAGCACCTGCCCCATCACCAAAAAGCACACATGTGGACCTGTCAGACCAGTTAGTTACCTTAGAAAGTGCTTCGGCACCTATAACAAGAGCAGTTTTGCAAAACCCGTTTTGAATAAATTGAGTAGCAATTGCCATACCATATATAAAACCTGAACATGCTGCGGATATGTCAAAAGCAAATGCATTTTTAAGTTTTAACTCTTTTTGAACAAGGCATGCTGTTGAAGGAAAAAACATCTCAGGTGTTACTGTTGCAACAACCACAAGGTCAATCTCATCCGGTAAAATTCCTGCCTTTTGCATAGCATTTCTTGCTGCTTGGACTGCTAAGTCGGTTGTAGAAAGTTTTCCATCAACTATTCTTCTTTCTTTTATACCTGTTCGCTGGGTTATCCATTCATCAGATGTATCAACCATCTTTTCTAAATCATGGTTGGAAAGAATTCTCTCGGGTACAAATCTTCCTGTTGAAAGAATCTTGACATTGTGTTTCATTTTTTAGACCTCGCTTTCGGCTGTGATTTCTTCTTTAAGTAATGCTAATACATTATTTTCATAAAAAGCCTTTGCTTGATGTATTCCGCTGAAAATTGCCTGCCCATCTGATGAACCATGACATTTTACTATTATTCCATCTATTCCCAAAAGAGGAGCTCCTCCTACTTCCTTGTAATCGTATTTACCTTTTAATCTTTTGAGGTACGGTTTTAACAAAAGTCCACCAATTTTGGCTCTAAAACTTGATTTTGCAATATCTTTTAGGATATCAAAAAACAAAAGTCCCATTCCCTCTGTAAGTTTTAAAACTATATTGCCAACAAATCCATCACACACAACTATATCAGGGGGTGAAAATGGCAAACTTCTTGCCTCAACATTCCCCACAAAGTTTATGTTTTTTGCACTTTTTAAAAGTTCATACGACTGTTTTGAAAGGTCATTGCCTTTATTTTCTTCTGTGCCTATATTCAAAAGCCCGACTGTCGGGTTTTTTTTACCAAGCACCTTACTTACATACACTGTTGCCATCTGAGCAAACTGCAAAATATTTATTGGTCTGCAATCTGTGTTAGACCCAACATCAATTAAAAGGTACTGCCCATCTTTGTAGGGAAGCTTAGTTGTCAAAGCAGGCCTATCTATCCCTTTGATTCTTCCAACAATCAAAAGCCCGCCTGCCATCAAAGCACCAGTGCTTCCTGCTGATACAAAAGCATCAATCTTACCTTCTTTCAAGTACTGCAAACCCACTACGATAGATGAGTCTTTCTTTTGCCTTATTGCTTTTACTGGTTCATCTTCAAATTCTATCTTTTCTTTACAATCTATTATTTCTAATTTATCGAGAGGTTGTACTCTTTGAACACACTCTTCTTCAATAATGTTTTTATCGCCAAAAATTACTATTTCGTCATCTCTATTCTCCTTTAAATAGAGTGCAACGCCCTCTATAACTGCATGTGGTGCGTTGTCACCGCCCATTGCATCAATACCAATCCTCATATTTTACTACACTCCCATTTCCTAATGCGCTGAATTAGTCTCTTCACTCAAAGCGACAAGTATAAATTTGCCTCTGAAAACCTCTTCATTATTCCTCTTGATAAATACCCATACTATATATTTATTGTTCCTTTTCTTTTTCAGCTCAGCTCTTGCAACAAGCCTATCATTTGCAAAAACTGGTGTTTTATATTTTATATTCGCCACCCCAATCAAAGCTGCTTTAGCATCAATAACTGACATAGCAACAGATTCAGCAAAAGCATAGATGTACTGACCCTTGACCATATTACTATTGCTAAAGGTCATCCAAAGCTGTGGTTCAAACATTGCAATGGCAAAATTCTCAAGCTCTATGTCAATAATCTCTCCCACTACGTCTCGCGGTGAAATAGTTTTAAGTTTAGATATGCTCTCTTTTGCCATTTCTTTTATTCTTTCTCGAACTTCTTTGATATCCAAAATCGCTCTGTCAAGCCTTATTGTCTGGACAGAACATCCAAATTCACTTGCTAACTCCTCATCAGTTATAAAAGGATTTTCTTTTATTCTTTGAAGCAAAAGTCTGTGTCTTTCTTTTCTTGATAGCTTTGCCATAATTTTATCACCATGATTTAATATTTGATATTAATATCAGGTATTAAATTCTTATGCCAATATTATATATAAATATGACTTAATTTTCAATAACAAAAAAGCCACTTTTTTGAAAGTGGCTAAAAAACTAATCTTAAATTTCTTCTAATTCGTGTAATTTCTCTTTATAATTTTTGGCATTTACAAGAGTAACAAGATAATTGTAAAAATCTTTGCCAATGTCTTTTCTTGAAAGAGCAATCTCAACTGTTGCTTGCAAAAATCCAAGTTTATTGCCCACATCATATCTTTTCCCTTCAAACTCATAAGCATACATAGCTTCTTTTTTTGAAAGTTCTCTTAAGGCATCTGTCAGCTGTACTTCTCCACCAACACCTTCTTTTGTGTGTTCCAAGATATTTAATATCTCAGGAGTGATGATATATCTTCCAAGCACAGCGATATTCGAAGGTGCTTCTTCCTTTTTTGGTTTTTCAACAAGGTCCTTTACCTTATAGATTCTATCTTCTATTTGTTTTCCTGCCACAATTCCATACTTGCTAACATCATCATCTGATACTTTTTGCACACCCAGGATGGTTGTCCTGTACTCTTCATACACCTCTATCAGCTGTTTCAAACATGGCTTTTCAGAAATGATGATATCATCACCAAGCAAAACTGCAAAAGGTTCATTGTCAATAAAAAGTCTTGCACAGTATACTGCATCACCAAGTCCTCTTGGCTCTTTTTGACGTATGTAATGAACATTGTAGTCTGCTATTTTTCTTATTAGCTGAAGATTATCATAATCCTTCTTGTTTTCAAGTGCAACTTCAAGTTCAAAAGACTTGTCAAAGTGGTCTTCAATTGCTCTTTTGCCACGCCCTGTAACAATTAAAATACTCTCTATCCCCGATTCTAACGCTTCTTCAACTATGTATTGAATTGTTGGCTTGTCCACAATGGGAAGCATCTCTTTTGGCTGTGCCTTTGTTGCCGGCAAAAACCTTGTTCCAAGTCCTGCCGCAGGAATGATTGCTTTTTTAATAATTCTTTTCACTTATTTATCACCTTCTTTTTATGATTTTATTTAATTAATTCCATTATATCACAAATTGAGAGAAAAAAATAAAGCACGACCTCAAAAATTGGCCGTGCTTTATTTTTCACTTACTCTTCATCATCGTCATACATATCAAAGTCTTCGTCATCAAATCTGGACTGGAAGATTTCAAATACGTTTTCAAGCTCTTCTTCGTCTTCTACACCCACATATACCTCTTCACCGTCTCTATCTTCTATTCTGAGAATTACAACCTCAGCCTCTTCATCTTCTTTCTCCATCTCTTCTAAAGGAAGAAGTACTATATAGTCATTGCCATTGTAATTGACTTTATCAAGCATCTCAAAAGATATCTCTCTTCCTTCCTCATCTACCAATGTTACTACATTGTCTGCAAACATATCCATAATAAATTCACCTCTTTTCTAAATATAGATTATTGTAATACAAAAATTGGCACATGTCAACACTCAAATTCATCTACAAATATATTATCCCCACCAGATTTCATCATAACCATCTTCTTGGTCATTTGGTCCTTCGTAAAAGTCCAAATAACAAATCTTGCCTGTAGATTTCTCAACCATTTTCAACCTAAACATAAAATCCGGATGCTCTATTTTATCAACTGCATCATAATCATAGGCATTATCAGTGGCAACTTCAAACCCAAAACCTTCAAGGTCGCTTATGACTTCTTTAATCTCATATTCAAAGTCGATATCAATCTCAGGGATATTTCCTTCTTTTAAAAGCTTTGCAACCTCATCGATTTCGCCTGTTTGATATCTGAAACCTCTTTTTATCATATTCCAAACAACCCCTTTTTAATAGCATTTATAAGTATATTAAATCTTATGATATAATGATACCCTTTATAAAAATTGTTAAACAGATTTAGATATAAAACATTCAACTGTCTTTTTCAATCCTTCCAAAAGTGAAAATTGTGGTGAAAATCCTAATACACTCTTTAAAAGATTATTTGAAAGACAGCTGTGTGCAATATCGCCGGGCCGTTTTGATTGATAAACAGGACTTTTTTTGTACCCTGTCAAGCCAGAAAGAATCTCAAATAGTTCATTTACCGATATATTTTTACCAGTGCTCAGATTAAATGTTCCCGACACAGAACTTTCCAGTGCAATACAGTTTGCTTCAGCAACATCTTCAACATATATAAAGTCTCTTGTCTGAGTCCCATCTCCATATATAATTACATCTTTGCTACCCAGCATACGCTCACAAAAAATTGATACAACTCCGCCCTCTCCAAACGGGTCCTGTCGTGGTCCATAGACATTTGAATATCTAAAAATGATATACTCAAAATGAAACTTGTGTGCAAACATCTTTATATACTCTTCTGAAGTAAGCTTAGACAAACCATAAAAAGATTCTGGTCTTAACGGATGATTTTCGTCAATTGGAATATACTTTGGCTCTCCATAAACTGCTGCTGATGATGCAAAAATAAATTTTTTTACTTTGTATTTTACGCAGTAATCAAGAAGATTAACCGTGCCCAAGATATTTATACTGCAATCAAGGTAAGAATCTTCCATAGACTTTGCAACACTCACCTGAGCTGCCTGGTGTATGCAATATTCAATCTTATTTTCTTCAAATACTTTTTCTAAATTGTCACGAATATCAAGTTGATAGAATTTAGATTTTGGATTAATATTACAAACGTTGCCGGAAAGAAGATTGTCCACAACGCATACATCATACCCTCTTTCAATGAGTTTGTCGACAATATGCGACCCTATAAAGCCAGCACCACCTGTCACAAGAATTGCCAACAGACTTTGCACTCCTTTTTATTTTGTATATAGAAAAAGTATATATCTAATTTATTTCGATTGCAAACTTTGATATAATTAGAGGGGGAAATAAAATTAAACATCAGGGGGTTTTTAAAATACGAAATGAAAACCAAAAAGATATTTCTATATAGTCTGCACATTTTGAAAAACCACTTTCTAACAACTGTCATATTTATAGCCTTTATGTACCTATATTTTTCGATTTTCAGGGGAGTAACTTCACAGCTAATAAGTGGCATATTTATCTGTCTACTTTATTTGTATGGAAATTTTTCGAGTGGCAGGTTTCATGCAAAAAAAAGAGATGCACTGTCTCTTTTAGAAGGTGCTGTAGCTATAGCTATAGCTTCACTTCCCACAATTGTTTTAGCTATACTGGCAACAAATTATGTATCTCTGAATGATAAGGGTTTTTTAAATACTCATTGGGCAAATGTAGCATATAGACTTTGGAACTCCCCTTTTATTGGAGTATATTCATACGCAGATGAGATTGCAAAATCTAAGCATTCAGTCAATGTTATAATAACAACTTACTGGATAACCACATTATTCTTGCCTGTTTCATCCTGGATAGGCTATTTAATTGGTGTACTGGAAAAGAAAGAATTAATAAAGCTTCCTGAATATACTTTTTTACCTAAAAAGAAGAGCCAGAATAAAAAGCAGGGCAAAACCGGTAAATCCTATTAAAATTCCAATTGCAAGGTTTATTATGTTAAATCCAATATGAAGACCATACGGCTGGCACATGAGATTAAAAAGGATGATAAAAGATGCAGTAAGAATAAATCTTACAATTAAATCAAAAAGTTTCATATATTGATTCCCTCTGATTTAACTTTTCTAAATATAAATTTATGTCAAATCAAAAATAAAAAGAACCCTCTTTTTCAGTGAGGGTTCTGCTTTAAGATTTTATACAGGTAGTTTAACCACTTTTCAGCAAGAATTTGTTGATAGATGGCAATCTCTATAAGGTCTTGATCAGAAGCGAAATTAAAAATGGTGTTTGCCGAGGCAAGTAAACCTTTTACATAATTAAGTAATGATTCATAGTCATTTCTTTTTTGATCATCCATTTCTTTGCTAAGTTTATCTACAAATTGGTCTGTGACAACATTTAAAATATCTACTTTCATCTTAAATTAGCATTTAACCTCATTTATAAAGCTTCTTTTATATATTATGCACCAATATTTTATTTAATATACTACTAAATCTCTCTTCTTCCTTCTATTGCTTTAAGAATTGTAACCTCATCAGCATACTCAATGTCTCCACCAACTGGAATTCCTCTGGCAATTCTTGTAACCCTGATACCCATTGGTTTTATAAGCCTCGCTAAGTAGGAGGCAGTTGCCTCACCGTCAACGTCAGGATTTGTGGCAATTATAACCTCCTTGATTTGTGGGTCAGAAAGTCTTTTCATCAAAACATCAATGGTAAGCTGTTCAGGGTATTTACCTTTGAGCGGGGATATCGCCCCGTGCAATACATGATATAGTCCTTTATATTCCTTTACTCTTTCAAGTGCTGCAACATCCTGTGGTTCTTCCACAACACAGATAATACTTTTGTCTCTTTTCTCGTCTTTACAGATAGGACATACCTCGTCTTCTGTAAAGTTACAGCACACTCTGCACAGTTTTGTGCTGGTTTTAGCACTCAAGATAGCATCAGCAAGTGCTTTGACATCTTCGGTTTTCATGTTAATGATATGAAATGCAAGCCTCTGGGCAGTTTTTTGCCCAATTCCCGGAAGCTTTTCAAGCTGCTGAATTAGTTTCGATATAGCATTTTCTTTTTGCTGCATCTTCATCTCAACCTCGTTTTAAAAAAGACCTGGGATACCAAACCCTGTAACTTTTTGCATCTCTTCTTCAACCATCTTGTCAACTTTTCTTATAGCTTCATTTACACATGCAACTATCAAATCCTGCAAAGTTTCTACATCTTCCGGGTCAACAACCTCGGGTAATATTTGAATGCTTTTTATTTCTTTTTTACCATTAATAACAACCTTGACAGCACCACCGCCACTACTTACCTCAATCTCCCTTTGATTTAATTCCTCTTGCAACTTTTCTATTTCCTCTTGCATCTTTTTTGCCTGTTTTTGGAGCTGATTTATATTAAAGCCACCACCAAGCCCAGGAAACTTATTTTTTGCCATTAAAGTTTTACCTCCTTATCCAACATTAATTTCTTTTCAAAAATACTTTAATATTATACAACAAAAATTTTAGACCCTTCCACATCTTTTTTAACAATAATCCGTTGGTCAAATGCATCCATTAAGTCCTCAATGTGGGTTATAACAAGTATAGTGTCAAATTGGTCTTTAATTCTATTCAAACATTCAACAATGTGGTCTTTTCCCTCTTCATCTTGAGAACCAAAACCTTCGTCTAAAATTAGCATTCTGATTGAAGCACCTGCTCTTTTGAGAAGTACCTTTGAAAGAGCAATTCTGATAGCAAAATTTATCCTGAAAAGCTCTCCTCCAGAAAAAAGCTCATAGTTTCTTGTACCGTTTGCATCAGAAATTTCTATCTGGAGAGTTTCTATTGTTTTTCCAGATGCTGTTTCTTTTTGGGTTTTAAAATCTATTGAAAATGCTCCGTTTGTTAGTATTTTTAAAAGTCCATTTGCTTCATCTCTTATCTGTGGCAGCGTATTCGCAATAATCTCATTTTTTATTCCATCTGGTCCTGTGATATCTATTATTATGTCGTATATTTCAATCTTTTTTTTCATCTCCTCTATTTCACTCTCAAGCCTCAATAACTTCTTTTTTGCCTCTTCAATCTGATTTAGTTTCTGCTCAAGGATTCCCAATTCCTTTAAAACAGAATTAAGACTTTCTTGAAGATTTCTTATTTTACTTTCACAGCTTAGAATATCTGACTTTACTTTTTCAAGCATTGCAGTATGTGCAATAGTAGATATATTTGCTATCTCCTGCTTTAAATCCTCAACCTTTTTCAAAATCTCTTTTTCCTGTTCTTGATACTCAAGTATCTCCTTTTTTAAATTCTCAGCTTTGACCTTGTTTATAGTAAGCTCATTAAATAGGCTTTGATATATTTCAAGTTCTTTTTCTCTTTGCAAAAGCTGGATGTAGTAATTCTCATCAAAGTTTAAAATGGAAATTTCTCTTTTTAGGTTTGTCATCTCTTCTTTTAACCTTTCTATCTCATCTTCACAAAGCTTTATAGTTTGGGTCACCTGAATTACTGAATTTTGTAGATTAACAATGTTTTGTGTTTTCTGCCCCACCTTAGCCTTCAAGTTTTCAAACATCCCGTGAAGCTTTTTTTCTCTTGCCCGAAGAACCTCTTCAAGTTTTATCTTCTCTTCAAGCTCAGAAAACTCTTTTTTCAAAATTTCAAGTTTTTTTATCAAACTTTCTCTTCTTTGTTTAAATTCCCTACCCTGGGCTGCAATTTCACTCTTTATATGCTCTTTTTCTTCCTGGCCATTAATTTGACGCAAGCATACTGGGCACCTTCCCTGATTTGCTTCTATGAGCCTGTAACTTGAAGCAAGCTCTTTTAATTTGTTCTCCACCACTTCTAACAACTTTTCATGTTTTACAATCTCATCTCTTTTTTTCTCTTGTTCATGTTTATACTGTTTTACTTTTTCCAGCTCATTTTCGACCTTTGAAATTTCAATCTCTACTTTTTTTATCTCTTCTTCATACTTTGAAATCTCAGAAGTTTCATTATTAAGTTGTAAATTACTTTCTTCAATACTCTTTTCAAATATTCTTTTCTGATCCAGTTTGTTTTTTATGTCCCTCTCACACAGAACTATTTTATTTTTGAGCTCAAGATACGTTTCATAATCTTTTCTCTTGAGTTCAACCTTTTCTTTTACCATCTCATACTCTTTAACCATTGCAGTTATTTTATCTTCTTCATTTAACTTTTCTTCAATTTTTAAAAGCTCTTTTCTGGCAGTTTCAATCCTATACCTTATCTCCTCAGCTTTTCTCTGATGTTCTATCATTTCACTCTTTTTCTGACTCAATAAACTAAGTTTTTGTTCTATTTCAGACTTTTTTGAAATAAGGGCATTTAGTTCATTTCTCAAACCATTTAATTCAGCTTCAATTGCTGTTCTCTTCTTTTCCAAATCAGCCACCAAAGATTTTATAGACTCTTCCTCTGACAAAATCTTATTTTCTTCCTCTATTTCTCTGTTCTTTATATCCAGCAAAACTTTTATTTCTCTTCGTTTTTCTTTCGCAAGTTCGTTTATCCTGTCATATATGCTCAGGTTCAATATCTTTGCAAGCACTTCACGTCTGTCCTCTGGCGAAGACAGCAAAAAATCTTCTGTTCTCTTTTGAGAAAGATATGTTGAATGCAAAAAGACATTAAAATCTATTCCTAAAATATTCTGAAGCTTTTCTTGAGTTTGGGTGTTAGTTGCTTCATTTATAGGTATGAGGCTGTCTGCTTTTCTAACAAAAAGTGAAAGGTACTTTTTACCTCTTCTATCAAGTCTTCTCACAACTTTATATATGGTCTTATTCAATTCAAATTCAAATTCAACCTGCATATAATCACTATGTGAGTTTATATACTCTGTTTCTGCAACTTTTCCACGTTTTCCTGTTTGAAGTCTTTCAAACTCACCAAAAAGTGCCCAGGCAATTGCTTCAGCAATAGAAGATTTTCCATTTCCATTCTTCCCTATGATACAAGCAACTTTTATATTACTAAAATCAATCTCGTTCTGACTATCCTTGTATGATTTGAAATTTTCAATCCTTAAAAAAAGAGGTTTCAAATTACATCCCCACCTCTTACTTTTCCCTTATTTTTCTTGGATTTCATGTAGAAGTTTTTTAAATTCTGATACAATCTTATCTTTATTTTCTACATCCCTGTATTTCTGGCTTGCAGATAAAAACTTTTCGAATGCCTCAACAGGGTCCGACTTTTCATCAACCTCAGCAATTCTAAAATCTTTCTTTGAGTCAATTACCTCAATTTCGATAGGCGCTAAAACAAAACATCTGTCTCTCAAAAACCTTTCAACAAGCCCAATGTCAATCTTCTCTTTTATCAAACTCTGAGTTTTTATTATGAGCTTTACAACCGAAACCTGAATACTACTTGAAGTATTTTGCTCAAAAATTTGTATTTTCTCTTCTATTTTGTCAAGAATCTTTTTGGTGAGATTTTCTACTTGGTCTTCAAACACATCAATCTCCAACTGGCAAAAAGGTCTTACCTTAACAGGTTGAAACTCAAACCTAAAGCTATCTTTATCTAATTCAAACACAACAAACCCCTTGCTGTCGTTTGCTTCAGAAAAATCTATTCTATCAGGCGACCCACAATACAGCACAGTAGGGTTTGCTGCATGTAAAATCTGAGGCTTGTGAATGTGTCCAAGGGCCACAAATTTTAACTTTGGATTTAAAAGGCATGAAAGAGGCACTTTTATGTCTTTGCCAAGCATAATTGATCTTTCGCTTCCAATCTGCGCCTCTACTACAGTAAAGTGCCCAGCAAGTATTGTTGGAATATTATCTTCTGAAGAGTCTAAAACCTGGCTTAGTTTTTTCTCAAAAAAATTGGCTGCTATCATATCAAGCTCTTCTGTCTTTTGAGGAAATGTCTCATCCACAAACCTTTCAAGATAAAGGTATGGCACAGCTATAATGCGAAGCTTTTCATCTCTTATTTCAAATTCTTTGACTTCAAAAGGTTTGTCCATTACAACAATGTTTGGCTGTTCAAATATCTCAAAGACCTTTACAGAATGGTCTTTTGTCTCAAATGGATGCATATCATGATTGCCTGGAATTATAATGACCAAAACACCTTCTTTCGAAATATCCACAATCCTCTTGTAAAACATATTCCTCAGCGTAGAGTTTGGTTCCCTGTCTTTAAAAATATCGCCTGTTATAAGCAAAAAGTCAATGCTGTTATCTCTTATAAACTGCAATATTCTGTCAAATGTTTTGAAAAAGTCATGTACACGTGAGCCAAGTCCGTCTGGAGTTTCGCGGCTATAAGTTGTCACTCCGAAATGAAGGTCAGCTGTATGAACTCCTCTAATTGCCATCTTATTCTCCCTCTTAAAAAATTTTTAATTTAATAGTCCATCTCATCAAGCCACTTCTTAGATGCCTCTAAAGTTCTTTCATACTTTTCATCCACTTCATCTTTTTTGAAATAAATTGAAACAAAATCATAAAAGCTACTATCATACCCCCTCGTTTTTATCGCAATTGGCATAGGAACTGCATGACCTATTAACAAAGCCTGCTGTTTCGAATCAAGCGACTCTATAATTGCCCTCAGCTGCTTACTATTTTTCATACCAGCAAGTGCACTTGTAATGTCAGCTTCATCAGAAAGTGATAAAATAACCCTTGTTCCAATTTGCGATGCAATCTCGCTGTCTATCTGAGAAGGTCTCTGGTCTATACACATAAGGCTTACCTTAGCTTTTCTCATCTCTCTTGCTATTGTTCCAAATATTGTTTGTTTTGCAACATCAGGTGACAAAAATCTGTGTGCTTCTTCAATTGCAATCACAAGTGGCCTTGGAGGGTAATATTTTTGTCTATTCGAAATATATCTTTCATACATTTGCATGTATTTCTGATAAATGCGTCTTGAAAGAACATTAGTAACAAAAAGATAGTTGAGTAATTTATCATTTTTCCCAAATGTTATATCAACGCTGATACCTTTTTGAAGATAATTCAAAATTATATCAATTGAATTTGTACCAGGTCGTCTATCATATCTAAGGTAGGGTAATTCTTTTAACACAGAAAGTTTTCTGATAAGTGCTAAAAGAGAGCTTCTATTGACAACAGCTTCACTGTCTTTAAACCTCTCTGCTAAGTCCTCACCATTTATAAGTATCTCTTCAAGCCAGTGTTTACCCTCTGTCTCCAATTTATTTTTCAGTGCAATCATAACCTGTTGTGCTGTCTCATTGAGGTTTAGCTCTTCTGCAATTGATAAAATATCCTCGATCTCAACATCTCTAACATCAATCTCAATCGGCAAAACACCTGATAAAGATGAATTGTTTTCAATTGTCATTATCTGGACTTTGCTTCCAAAAAGACTTTTAAGTCCTCTGACATGTCGGTTTTCCTCATCAACGCTGTCAGGTCCATGGTCTGAGTGAGCATCAAAAATGAGAAGCGATGCCTTATCACAAAGGATAATCCCTGCCATCAATAATCTTGCTATAAATGATTTTCCTGTACCAGTCCTGCCGTAAATGCCACTGCTTCGTTCAATAAACCTTTCCATATCTATGCAAACTGTAGAGCTTTCGTCCATGTCCAGAACACTTCCAACTGGAAAATAACGTTTTGGATCTTTTTCAAAACTTCCAAACACATCTGAAATATCATCATAGGTAGCTCTTCTAACACTTGAAGCATGAACGGGTATGTTTCTTATAGGCTGATTTTTCTTTTCCTCAAGGTCATATGAAAGAACTGGCTGTGCCTTGAACACGGTGTAAATAGAAGTCCCTCTTGTAATCCTGTTCAAAAGTAGGCTTGAGTTCCCTCGCGGAAGTTCTGACAAAGATTGCTTGTTCATGCCATCTATTATCATGTCGGTAAGCATACAGTAGTACTTCCTCTTTTCTGTTTGGCTAACAAGAATTGCTCCAATCCTTGTACTTTCCACAACAGAATCATCCTCTACTTTTATTGCAAGACCTTCTGAATACGAACCACCTATGATTTTACCAATCTTGTTCACTTCATACATACTACTTGCCATATCTCAATCACCCTTCTTGTACAGTCATTATCAGATTCTCTAACCTTTCAATTATAGGCTCAAGTAAATTTAGGTCATATTTAAGATAAGCATTCAAGCTTTTTCCCATCTGTTCTATATAATAATAGTCTTTTCCTCTTGCAAGATATGCAAAAAAGAGCATCCACGGGATAACTTCAATAATGTCAATATCTTTTGCTTTCAGCACAGAATTTAGAAAAAGACCATTTTGAGTAGCAAGAAGAATTTCTTTTTGGTTTGCCAACTCAACCAAACTGTGAAGTCTTATACTTTTGTCAGGAAGACATCCAACAAACTTGCCATCTACTATGTATCCAAGAACAACACATTTAAAATAACCTTTCAAAATATGGCTAATTTGTGGATACTGCTTTTTAATCTCCTCTGGTGATTTCCATAAAGCTCTCGGGTATCCTCCCTCGGATATGCTGCCGATATCATATCTTGTAACACAACCGACCACTGTGTAATCATCCAAATTAAATTTTATAAACCTTCCAGGTGTAGGTATGTTGTTCAAATCCTTTGCCTCACAAGTAAGCTGTGTAAAAGAGATATCTATTATCTCACCTACTATCATCACTAAAACTACTCCTTTTTATATTATTCTTTTTATCTTATTGTTCTTTTTAGCAGAGTAGTGCACAAGATTATCTTCAAAACTTTGCAGCATGCTTTCTATCGAATCCTTGTCGTCTTTAGATATTACAGAAAATTCATGGGCATGGGTCAAAGATATAGGGTAACCAAACCCAAGCTGACACTGATGATAAATAGCACCCAGACAACTTTCAAACCAGTTTTTATCGTTTGCTATATAGAGCGGAAACTCAACTCGTGCTATCTCGTAACCTGTGTTCAAATAAACAAAGCCTATATCGGTCTTTTCAAACTCATCAAAAGCTCTTCCTAAGGTGTAAAAGATATTTGAATACTCTCCCTCTTTAAGACTGGAAAATAAAACCACATCTTTCATTCTGCCTATCTTTTCGCACTCTCTTTTTTGATTCTTTGGACACTCTCTACAGTTTATCCTTGGTTTCTCACACATATGTATTCTGTAAATATTTGAAATAATTGAATTTTTAGGGATAGAAATAAAACCGCATACGGCTATTTTCTTTTGCTCTGCCAGGATGAATATCCTTTCAAGAATAGCATTTGCTTTTCTGCCAAAACGCATACCTTGCCTGTCTTGCGACCAGTCAACAAGATTGCCGTCGTAAAGCACTATTTTTAGCTTATCTGTTTGAGTACTCTTTTCTATATACTCTAAAATTGCCTCAAACTCTTTTTGCTGGCGCTCTTGTGATATCTCAGAAGTATTTTTAAAAGTAACGTTGTCTTTATCAGAATATAATTCCTGGTCGAGGTAAATGTAGGGAAAAGTTCTGTACCAAAATCTACTTTCTTTTTCTCCATAGGCAATAAAGACACACGCTATGTTCAGCACATAATAAGGTGTTAGAATATGCCTATCTATTTCTGTATTACTGCCATCTACTGCAAACACCTCATAGTCAGTATTCAAATGGCATTTGTGAGATTTCAAAAATTCATTGTAATTGCTATAGTATGGAAGGCAGAATAAAATCTCATTTTTCTCATCCTTGCTGGGAATTTTGGCAAGAATGCTTTGAATTTTTCTTCCATCTATCGATTTTAAAAATGTAAGCACATTTTCAATATTTGATTTTAGTTCTTTTTCGTGTTTTGCTAAAATCTCTTTCTTCTCATTTATCTGTTCAGATAAACTATAAAGGTCTAACATCTTATCACTTCCAAAATTATTCTTATACTTAATTATATCTCTTGTACTTCATTTTATCAAACATTTATTCGCAAATCAAAACAACTGCATATGCTGAGATTCCTTCTTCTCTTCCTTCAAACCCCAATCCTTCTGTTGTTTTTCCCTTGATATTTATCTGCGTACTTTCTATCTTGAGACAATCTGCAATTTTATTCTTCATCTCATTAGTATAAGGAGAAATCTTGGGTCTTTGGGTAACTACTGTTGAATCGATGTTCACTATTTTCATATTCTTTTCTTCCAAAAGGTTTGCCACTTCTTTTAAAAGGACCAAGCTTGAAATGTCTTTATAATTAGGGCTACTGTCTGGAAAAAGCCTTCCAATATCATTTTCCCCCATAGCACCAAGAATGGCATCAATTATGGCATGAACCAAAACATCCGCATCTGAATGTCCCAAAAGCCCTTTTTCAAATGGTATTTCAACTCCGCCCAATACAAGTTTTCTTCCCTCGACAAATTTGTGAACATCATATCCAATTCCTACTTTAAACATTTGATTTAAACTCTCCTTTCAAATATTACAATTCCTTCTTTTAAGATTTTATTTCTGAACGTTTCGTTTTCTAATTTCTCAAGTTCAACTAAGTCAACCTTATAAAGCCCTGCAGCTTCATCCAAATCTAATTTAAAACCAGCTGTTGTTTCACCATCTACCACTATTGCAATGTCAATATCCGAATTTTTTTATAATCACCTCTTGCTCTTGAACCAAATAATATAGCCTTTTTTATTGTCCTTTCATTTCTGATAAGCTCCATAATTTTCTCAAATATGACATCTTCAATCCTAAATTTCATTTAATCAACTCCTCAATTTTTTTCTCAAGTTCCTCAAACAAAGGTAAGTAGTCACTTATTATTCTCTCAAATATTATTTTGGCAACACATTCATCATAGGTGTGGACCGTCAAGTTCCTATCTTCAATCATCCTTAGCCATTTTTCTTGATTTTCAATCAAGCCCACTGAAAATGCTTCTTTGAAAACTGCTCTGGGTGAAGAAATATTTTAAAGTGCTTTCTGAAAGTTAGCAAATCTTTCTCTAATTTTTTCCATATCATTCATCCTCCATTTTCTTTTTGTCCCTTTTAACATCTCAATATTTAAATTATATCACACATAAAAAAGAGCTCTTAGTCTTTCAAAAAAATTTGACATGTAAAGAATCTTAATGGTATTATTAAATAAACACCACAAGTGAATAACTCATAATATATTAATAGATAGAGGCGCGTCTTTTAAGAGTAGGCAGGTGGATGTGAAAGAAGACACAGATGAGACCTGTTGAAAGGAAAAGACGCCGAAGGGAGTTTCTTTCTTCTTGGAAACTTCCCTGGGTGCATGGAGAATATCCATGCAACTGTCACCAATTGAAAAATTGGTGGAGCGCTATCTGTTAATATATTGTATACTTGATGTACAATATATTAACAGAAGCTGGCTCAAAAACCAGCTTTTTTTAGTTTTGCACAAACACATTGAAACATAACTTTAATTTTTGAAGAGGAGGTTTACAGTAAAGTGGCAAAGAAAATCAGAATGGCAATAGTTGGCGCAACAGGCATGGTTGGAAGAACATTTTTAAAGGTCTTGGAAGAGAAAAATCTGCCGGTTGAAGAATATTTCCTCTTTGCATCAAGCAGGTCAGCAGGGACAAAAGTTGAGTTTATGGGAAAAGAATACACAGTTGAAGAGTTAAAAGAAGACTCATTCGACAGGGGCATTGACATTGCTTTGTTCTCTGCTGGTGCTTCAACATCTCTTCACTTTGCTCCAATTGCAGCATCAAAAGGCTGTATTGTAATTGACAACTCAAGTGCATGGCGTATGGAAAAGGATGTTCCTCTTGTTGTACCGGAGGTTAACCCTGAAGATATTAAATGGCACAAGGGAATTATTGCAAACCCTAACTGTTCAACCATCCAGGCAGTTGTTGTTTTAAAACCTTTGCATGACAGGTACAAAATAAAAAGAATTGTGTACTCAACATACCAGGCAGTTTCAGGTGCAGGGTATCAAGGATATTTGGATTTAGAAGAAGGATTAAAAGGTGCTCCTCCAAAGAAGTTTCCATATCCAATTGCAGGAAATGTTATTCCCCATATTGACGTATTTTTAGAAAATGGATATACAAAAGAAGAGATGAAGATGATAAACGAGACAAGAAAGATTTTACATGATGACTCTATAAAGATTACTGCAACAACTGTTAGAGTTCCTGTTTTCAACGGTCACAGCGAATCAATAAATGTGGAGTTCGAAAAGCAGTTTGATTTAGAAGAGTTAAAAGAAATTCTCAAGAATGCTAAAGGTGTAGTTGTTCAGGACGACCCTGCAAATCTTTTATATCCAATGCCAATTTATGTTTCTGGAAAAGATGAAGTTTACGTTGGAAGAATTAGAAGAGATGAATCTGTTGAAAGTGGCGTAAATCTGTGGGTTGTTGCAGACAATATAAGAAAAGGAGCAGCAACAAACGCTGTCCAGATTGCTGAAAAGGTAATAGAATATTTCTTTAGCTAATTGAAAAGTGGATAAACTTTAAAGTTTGAATAAATTGGGAGGGTTTATTTGCTATGTCTCTTTTTAAAGGTTCAGGTGTTGCCTTAATAACACCATTTAAAGATGAGGAAAGTGTAGACTTTGAAACTCTTGGAAGGCTTGTTGACTTTCACTTAGAGCACAAGACAGATGCAATCATTGTATGTGGTACAACTGGGGAACCTTCAACAATGCCAGATGATGAGCATTTAGAAGTAATCAGATTTGTAATTGACAGAGTAGCCGGTAGAAAACCTGTTATTGCTGGTGTTGGTAGCAATCACACAAAACATGCCGTTTATCTTTCCAAAAAAGCACAGGAGCTTGGTGCAGATGGTCTTTTGCATGTAACACCATACTACAACAAAACAACTCAAAAAGGATTGATTGAGCACTTTAAAGAAATAAACGATGCTGTATCAATTCCTATTATTGTCTACAACGTACCATCAAGAACAGGATTAAATGTCCTGCCTGAAACCATGAAAGAGCTTGCAAAACTGCCAAATATAAAGGCAATAAAAGAAGCAAGTGGCAACATCACACAAGTTGCTGAAATTGCTATGCTCTGTCCTGAAATTGATATCTATTCTGGAAATGATGACCAGATTGTACCCATTCTCTCTGTTGGTGGAATTGGCGTTATCTCAGTGCTGGCAAATATTCTGCCTGATGAAACACATGACATTGTTGAATATTTCTTAAACGGTGAAATTGAAAAAGCAAGAGAACTTCAGCTAAAGCTTCTTCCTATAATCAAAGCACTCTTTATTGAAGTAAACCCAATTCCTGTAAAAGAAGCTATGAACATGATGGGATTTAATGTCGGAAAGCCAAGATTGCCACTTACCACTATGACAGAAAAGAACAGGGAAATACTCAAAAAAGCACTTGTTGACTATGGCATTTCGGTAAAAGAATGAGAATAAAATAATAACAAGGATTGGATGTGAGACACAAATGATTAGCATCTTACTTAATGGCTGCAATGGCAAAATGGGTCAGGTTGTGAGCAGAGTTGCTAAAAACTATGACAATATCAAGATTGTTGCAGGAATTGATTTAAATACAACTAAAAACTTTGACTATCCTGTTTACAAAAGTCCTGAGGAAGTTACTGAAAACGTTGATGTCATAATTGACTTTTCTCTTCCTGAAGCAACAATGAAAATACTTGAGTTTGCAAAGCAGAAACAAAAGCCAGTTGTAATAGCAACAACAGGCTTTACATCTGAACAGAAAGCTAAAATTTTAGAATATTCAAAGCAAGTTCCTATTTTCTGGTCTGCCAATATGTCTTTGGGAGTAAATCTTGTTGCAGAGCTTATTCAGAAGGCTTATAAGGCTCTTGGTCCGTCATTTGATATTGAAATCATCGAAAAACATCATAACCAGAAAATAGATTCACCTTCTGGCACAGCCCTGATGCTTGCTGATGCAATAAACGAGGTTGCAAATAATTCTTATGAGTATATCTATGACAGGCATACAAGGAGAAAGAAAAGACAGCAAAACGAGATAGGAATATCATCTGTGCGCGGTGGAACAATTGTGGGTGAACACAGTGTCATTTTTGCCGGCCCTGATGAGATTATTGAGATAAAACACACAGCACTTTCAAAAGAAATCTTTGCAAACGGGGCAATCAAGGCTGCAATGTTTATGATAGGCAAAGGCGCGGGTATATATAATATGAAAGATTTGATTAATTCAATGTGAGGTGTTTTAAATTTGAAGCCTGTGACAAATTTAAATGTCACTCAGAACGTTGCCATGATAACTCTTGACAATGTCCCTAATAAAATTGACTTAATAGCATCTATCTTCAATGAAGTGGCAAACCATGGAATAAACATCGATATGATAAGCCAAACAGCACCTTATAAAGGAAACATAAACCTATCATTTAGCCTTGACGAAGAAAATGTACCAAAGGCAATCTCAGCACTCAGCAAGTTCAAAAAAGAGATTCCTCACCTGAGAATTGATATCGTGTCGGGTTTGAGCAAGCTTTCTATCTTTGGTGAAGCAATGAAAGACATTCCCGGCGTTGCAGCATCACTCTTCACCATTTTAGCTGAAGCAGGTGTTGAGCTTAAGATGGTGACAACAAGTGAGGTTGACATATCATATTTGATTGACCAGAAAGACGAGGAAAAAGCTGTTCAGATTATAAAAGAAAGATTTGATTTAAAATAGGTTGTATGCATGCTGCCCAAAACTGCCTTTTAAGCTGGGGCAGCTTATTTTTTGCAGTATTGAATTTTACTGTTTTACTTAGTATATTGAAAAATAGAAGAGCTAATTAAAATTTAAAAAACAGGAGGAGTGTTGGTTGGCAACAGGTGCGAAATACTACCATTCATGCATAAACTGCGGCGGAATAAATACAGATACAAGAAATGAAAAAGGGCTTCCATGTGAGAAGTGTCTTAAAGATGACCATCTTACCGAAAATGTATTTGAACTCTTAAAAGGTTGCGGGTTATTGAAAGATTATCAAATATACTGGAACTTTCACCAAAACTATAAAATGTTTGAAAAGTTTTTTGAGCTTATTTTCCACAAACCCATGACAGGATACCAAAGAACATGGGCACGACGTTTTTTGCTCTCAAAAAGCTTCACGCTTGTTGCCCCAACAGGAGTTGGTAAAACCACTTTTGGACTTGTAGCAAGCCTTTTTTTGGCGCTAAATGGCAAAAAGTCAGCTCTTGTATTCCCCACAGTATCGCTTGCACAGCAGTCTTTTGAAAGACTCAACCAATTTAAATCAAAAATACAAAACACAGATGTTATTCGTATATTGTTATTTAACTCTTCGATGAAAAAAAGCGAAAAGGAAGAATTTGAGCAAAGGTTTTTATCTCAAGATTTTGAAATACTCATTGTAACTTCTCAGTTTGTTTCAAAAAGAAAAGATGTTCTATCTAAAATGTTTTTTGACCTTGTATTTGTAGATGATGTAGATGCTATTTTGAAATCTTCAAAGAACATCGATACACTACTTCAAATGATAGGCTTTTCAGAAGATGAGATTGAAAAAGCAACCGAAAGATTGAGAAGCAAAAATAGAGAAAATGGGCAAGATACAGTTTCAAATGGTTCTAAAAATAAGGGAATGCTCATAGTATCCTCAGCAACAGCAAAGCCGCAGGGATTAAAACCTCTTCTTTTCAGAGAACTTTTGGGTTTTGAAATTGGCAGATTTACCTTCAATATACGAAATATCACTAATATAAGAATCAAAAAGAAGTCAAAAGAAAAATTGCTTGAAATAATCAACATCTTAAAAGATGGTATACTTCTGTTTGTCAACACTGAGGAAGAAGGAAAAGAAATTGTTAAATTTCTTTTAGAAAATAGTATCAAAATTGGAGCTACATGGAATGATTTTGAGAAGGAATTTGAACTTTTTAAAGAAGGAAAGTTGAATGTCATCTGTGGCGTCTCTTCTTACTATGGAAAACTAATAAGAGGAATTGATTTACCTTCACGCATAAAATACTGTATTTTTTGGGAAACACCTTGTTTTAAATTTTCGATTGACATGGATAAAGCTCCTCGATTCGTACTTGAAAGAGTCTTTGTTGAATACCTTGATAATCATCCTAAGCTCAAGGAGTATTTTAAAAATGTTGAAATTCTGCAAACAGAAAAGCTCAGACAACTTGTCTCAAAATATATATCTAAGGAGGACTACAGTAAAATTGTAAATAAAATATTCTCACACCTGAAATTAACCGACGATGGCAAACTGGTTATCCCTGACGTTCCAACATATATCCAAGGGTCTGGCAGAACCTCGAGAATGTTTGGGATGCGCCTGACAAAAGGAGTTTCAATTCTCTTTGAAGAAGATGATACTATTTTTGATAGCTTAAAGTCACGACTCATGTTTTTGCTGGATGAGGAATGGATGGAGGAAAATGAAGTAGATTTTGAAAGTCTTATGGAAGAGGTAAAAGAGAGCAGAAAAATACAAAATGATGATTTTTATCAAAATGACACAAAATCAAGACTTATGATAGTTGAATCACCAACAAAAGCTGATACAATATCAAAATTCTTGGAAAAAGCCTCAACAAGAAGATATGGTAAACTTTCTGTATATGAGTCGATAACACAAGATGGAATTTTGCTTATCACTGCATCAAAGGGGCATGTGTACGACCTTGAAACAAAAAAGGGTCTACACGGTGTTGAGTACCATGATGGAAAATTCATTCCCTATTACAACTCTATTAAACGCTGCATGAAATGCAACACTCAATTTACAGATGAGCTTGATAGCTGTCCCAAATGCGCATCCAATACAATTGATGATAAAAAAGATATCTTAAAAACATTGCGTGAGCTTGCACTTGAGGTTGACGAAGTTTTGATTGCAACAGACCCTGATGTTGAAGGAGAAAAGATATCATGGGACATTTCACAGTATTTAAAACCTGCAAATAGTAATATCAAAAGAATTGAAATGCATGAAATTACACGTTATGGTCTTGACAGTGCCTTGAAAAGTCCGCGACAGTTCAATACAAACCTTGTAAAATCTCAAATTGTGCGAAGAATAGAAGATAGATGGGTAGGATTTGAGCTATCTTCAAAGCTTCAAGAGAACTTTAAAAACTATAATCTTTCTGCTGGTCGCGTGCAATCAACCATCCTTGGCTGGATTGTTGAAAGAGAAAAAGAATACGCAAAAAGTGAAAAAACATTTACTCTGCTAAAACTTGAAAACGGATATAATCTTGAAATTGAAGGAGAAGAAGAGTGCAAGAAAGTAGAAGCAGAAGTTGTTGAACAGAAAATTGAAGAAATACCTGCACCTGCCCCATTTACAACTTCTTCTTTGTTATCCTTAGCTTCACAGAAATTAAATTTGGGTGTGCAGCAATTAATGGAGATTTTGCAGTTTTTGTTTGAGCACGGTTTTATCACTTATCACAGAACAGACTCAACAAGGATTTCTGTAACAGGCCAGAACATTGCAAGAATGTTTTTAGAAAAGGTTGGTAAAAAGGAACTCTTTTTACCAAGAAGTTTTGGAGATGAAGGTGCTCACGAAGCAATAAGACCTGTAAAACCTATATCACCTGAGGAGCTAAAAGAGCTTGCCTATGAAAAATATGCACAGGGTATTTCACAAAATCACATAAAAGTTTATCAGCTTATTTTCAACAGGTTTATGAGCAGCCAAATGAAAAATCCGAAGATTTTAGTTCAAAAAGTACATTTTAGAATTAATGATATTGAAATTGTCAAGGACATCCCTGTGAAAGTGGAAGAAGAGGGCTGGCTGGAATTTATTCCCATGCAAATTTACCCTTTATTTGAAAATAAGGATTATAGCATAACTGACAAGCGAAGTTATAAAAAACATACCATTCAGCTTTACACTCAGGCAAGCCTTATTGACGAAATGAAACAGAAAAACATAGGAAGGCCTTCAACATATGCAAAGATGGTAGAGACACTTTTCAAAAGAGGGTATGTGTTCGAAGATAGCTTTAGAAGAATAAGGGCAACATCGCTTGGTAAGAAGGTATATTCTTATCTTTCACAAAAATATGGTGAATACGTAAATGAGCAAACCACACGCGAGCTTGAAAAACTCATGGATATAGTGGAAGAAGGAAAAAGAGATTATCAAGAGGTTTTACAAGAACTTTACAATGATATAAGTGTACTTTTAAACAAGTAAAAAAAATGTGTTTTTTGCATGTTTAATATTGGGTAAAAATATATCAGAAACACAAAAGCAATCTCAGTTTACTTAAAAGAGGAGGTATTGGTTTTGTTTAAAAATGTTAAAATAAGAACCAAGCTTTTTTTTCTTTTTTCTTTTATCTTTTTAGCTTTTATCATCACTTTAGAAGCTTATATCATTCCCTCTGTAATGACAACCATTGAAAACCAGATAAAAAATAAACTAAAGAATATTGTTCAAGTAGCAGTTTCTATTTGTGATAATGAGTACAAATTACAGCAAGCAGGTAAAATATCACAGCAACAAGCTCAAAATACTGCAAAAGAGATAATTAGAAACCTAAGGTACAACACTACAGACTATATATGGATAAATGATTTACAACCAAAAATGGTTATGCATCCTTTCAAGAAAGAATTAGAAGGACAAGATTTGAGCAATTACAAAGACCCAACAGGATTCAAACTTTTTGTTGCAATGGTTGATATTGTTAAGAAAAAAGGTGAAGGATTTGTAAAGTATCAGTGGGAAAAACCCAATACAAAAAAGCTCTATCCGAAGATGTCATATGTAACACTGTTCAAACCATGGGGCTGGATACTTGGTACAGGTATCTACATAGATGACTTAGTTGAATATCAAAATAAGATTAAAATAACTATTAGGTTAATTGCAGGTTTAATACTTTTAATAGCCGTGCTTCTCATTTTTACAATAACATTGTCACTTGGTCGAAGGCTTTCACAGGTTGAAAAGATGGCAGATTTACTTTCGCATTTTGACTTGTCTAAGACAGATGAGATTAAAAATATTAGTTCAGACGAGATTGGAAAAGTAATGAGTGCTTTTATCATGATGAGTAAAAATATAAAGGAGATGATAAAACAAATAAAAGATGTTGCAGGTTCAGTTTTAGATGCTGCAAAGGAGCTTACATCTGCATCAAGTGAGATTGCAAATGTGTCAGAGCAAATAGCACTTGCAATTTCAGATGTTGCAAAGGGAAGCTCTGAACAGGCAAACTCGATTGAAAAGTCAAGCCAGAGACTTTCTGCTCTTTCAAATTCTGTACAGGACATTTATGAAAAAATGAAAGAGGCTTATTCTTCCGTTCAAGCTGTACATCAGATAATCAACAATGGGCAGGAATTAATCTTTTCACAAGAACAAAATATGAACAGCGTAAAAGACATATGGCAAGATGTGCAAAATATTATGACAAGATTCTCTGAGATGAGTAATGAAATTGTTAAAATAACATCTTTTATAACAAATCTTTCAAAAGAGATAAACCTTCTTGCTCTGAATGCATCAATTGAGGCATCAAGAGCTGGTGATGCTGGCAAAGGCTTTATGGTGGTTGCAAATGAGATAAGAAAGCTTTCTGACCAAACATCAACTTCTGCAAAACAAATAGGAACGCTCTTAAAGGATATTTATGAGAATATTCAAACAATTACCAATCAATCTGAAGTGTTTAACAAAACATTAGAAACCCAAGATAATATAACAAAGCAGACCAAAGAAGTTTACTTACAAATTTCGCAGTTCTCAAAAGACTTAATTGAAATGATAAATAACGTGACAAAAAGTGCAGAAATAGCAAGCAGTAGTATCTCTGCAATATCTCAAGAAATTGCTAACATTGCAAGTATCGCTCAAGAAACTGCTGCTGCAACCCAGCAAACTGCCGCTTCAACAGAAGAACAAACTGCAACAGCTCAAACAATTGCCTCTACAATGAAAAACTTAGAAAACCTTGCTCAGCAAATGGCCAAAAAAGTTGAAATATTTAAGATATAAAAATTTAAAAGAGGGGCTTTTACCTTCAAATGTAAAAGTCCCTCTTTCATATATTAACCTGTGATTCAAAATTAAGATCATCTTTATACTTTTCAAGTATTGGCTTTACATACTCATCATAATACTCTTGCACCTGTGAAGGTGCCCTTCCCACAAATTTCTCGGGGTCCAAAATAGCCTGAATTTCCTCTTTTGAAAGTTTAAAACTTGGATCATTTGAAATAAGCTCTATAAGATTATTTTCTTTTCCAAACTCTTTGACATTTCTTCCTGCTTCCATAGAATACTTTCTTATTTTCTCATGCAAATCTTGTCTGTCACCGCCACGCTTTACAGCTTCCATTAATATATTCTCAGTTGCCATAAACGGAAGTTCTTGCTGTATATGCCTTTCTATCATCTTTTCATACACAACAAGCCCGCTTGCAACGTTGTGATAAAGGTTCAAAATACTATCCGTTGCCAAAAACGCCTCTGGAATTGATATTCTTCTATTTGCCGAATCATCTAATGTTCTTTCAAGCCACTGAACCGATGCTGTAAACAGCGGATTTTGAATATTCACCATGACATATCTTGCTAAGGCACAGATTCTTTCACTTCTCATAGGATTTCGCTTGTATGCCATAGCAGATGAACCAACTTGAGTTTTCTCAAACGGTTCTTCAATCTCCTTTAAGTGTTGCAAAAGTCTTATATCATTTGCAAACTTGTAACTACTTTGTGCAATTGAAGCTAAAACTGATAAGACCAAAAAATCATATTTTCGTGGATATGTCTGTGATGTCAACGGAAAACTTTTTTCAAACCCCATCTTTTTGCATACAAGCTTGTCAAGCATCTTGACCTTTTCTTCATCGCCGTCAAAAAGTGCCATAAAACTTGCTTGAGTACCAGTTGTTCCTTTGACTCCTCTCAGATAAGTATGCTCCATAACATACTCCAGAAACTCTAAATCCATAACCAAATCCTGAACCCAAAGCATAGCTCTTTTGCCCACAGTTGTCAGCTGTGCAGGCTGAAAATGCGTAAATCCAAGTGTAGGCAAATCTTTATACTTTAGAGCAAAGTCGGACAACACCTTAATACAGTTTACAAGTTTTTTTCTTATAAGTTTTAACGCTTCATACATAATGATAATATCTGCGTTGTCTGTAACAAAACAGCTTGTTGCACCAAGATGAATTATTGGTCTTGCTTTTTTTGCCTGCTCGCCAAACGCATGGATGTGCGCCATCACATCGTGCCTTAATTCTTTCTCCTTTTGCCTTGCTACTTCATAGTTTATATCCTCTGCATATCTTTTCATCTCTTCAATCTGCTCATCTGTAATATCAAGACCAAGTTCTTTTTGTGCCTCTGCCAGTGCAATCCAGAGCTTGCGCCAAAGCTTAAAACGTGTATCGTTTGAAAAGAGCCTTTTCATCTCATCACTTGCATATCTTGAATTTAGTGGTGTCTCATAAATATCGTTCACCTTACTTCACATCCTCATTAGTTATCAATTATTTAGTATTTGATACCATATATTATACTACTAACTTAGCTTTTCAACAAACCTCTTAATTCTCTCAAGCCCTTCTCTTATATTCTTCTCAGATGTTGCATATGAAAGTCTTATATGATTTTCCATTCCAAATCCTTCACTTGGAACTACAGCTACCTTTTCTACTTCCAAAAGAAGTTTTGCAAATGTGTTAGCCGAGTCTACTAATTTGCCTTCAAAACTCTTTCCAACAGTAGCAGATATGTCAACCCAGATATAAAATGCACCTTCGGGCTTCAGTGCAGATAAAAACTTGGTATCATTTACAAGGCTATAAATTAAGTCTCTTCTCTTTTCAAATTCGCATATCATCTTTTTTACGCTATCCTGCGGACCTACCAGTGCTTCATACGCAGCATACTGGGCAATTGAATTTGGGTTTGAGGTTGTGTGGCTTTGAAGGTTTGACATAATCTTTGCAAGTTCCTTGTTTGAAAGGGTATAACCAATTCTCCATCCTGTCATCGCATACGATTTTGAAACACCGTTTACAACAACTACAAACTCTTTTGCCTTTTCATTTATCGATGCTGCCGATATGTGCTTTTTGCCATCATAAATCAACTTGTCATATATTTCATCAGAAACAATAAATATTTCTCTTTCAACACAAAACTCAACAATTTGTTTGAGCTCCTCATATGTATAGACCATACCGGTGGGATTTGAAGGTGAGTTCAGCACAAGTGCTTTTGTTTTTGACGTCGCATACCTTTCAATGTCAGATACTGTTATTTTGTAATTCTTTTCTTTTGTTGTTGGGACAACTACTACCTTCCCACCTGCAAGTTTTATAAGCTCTGGATATGTAACCCAATATGGAGATGGTAAAAGTACCTCATCACCATCGTTTAAAAGTGAAAAGAAAACATTCATAAGAGAATGCTTTGCACCATTTGAAACAACAACTTCATCTGGAGAATAATCTACTGCATAATTCTCCTTGTAATACTTTGCAATAGCTTCTTTTAAACAGCTAATCCCCGCAACTGGTGTGTATTTTGTATACCCTTTTACAATAGCTGAAACTGCAGCATACTTAATATTATTAGGAGTATCAAAATCAGGTTCACCCGCACCAAAACCAATTACATTTTCACCAGCTTCTTTTAATCTTTTTGCAAGACTATCAATGGCAAGTGTCGGTGATGCTGAAATGTTAAGTGCCCTTTGAGAATATTTCATTTTTTATCGATTCTCTCCTTTAAATTATTTTTGCAATACTATATCATATTTATATGCATTTTTCAATAGTACTGGTACAGAAAACTGAGAATTTTTTAACTAAAAACGCAAGATGATATTATAAAAATTTCATTTTAAAAATCTTTTAGTAAACCATGTAAGATTAAAATAGCAAATGTCCATAATCTCTCTTTCAGAAAACCCCCATTTTTTAAGTTCTTCTTGTATGTTTGGCAAATCTTCAACTCCTCTCAAGCCTTCCGGGAAATCATCTGCTCCATCAAAATCAGACCCAAACGAAATGTACTGTACACCAATTAGCTCTGCAATATATGCTATGTGTCTTAGAACATCATTCAAATTAGCTTTACCTTCATCTTTTACAAATGGAGAATAAAAATTGATTCCTATTATTCCATCAAAATCTCTTACAATTTTTATCTGCTCATCTGTTAGGTTTCGTGGGTGCGGGCATAATCTAAAACAATTAGAATGGCTAACTATAAAAGGTTTATTTAGATGCTTTACAACATCAAAAAAAGTCTTCTTTGATGAGTGCGCAAGGTCTATGATAAAGTTTTCTTCAAGTAATTTTTTTAAGACCTTCTGTCCTGTACTTGTCAAACCCTTATCTGAATATGCACCGCCGCAAAGTTTATTTTCATGATTCCATGAAAGTGTTGCACTTTTTACTCCTCTTTGTTTTAAAAGCTCTATCTCATATGTGTCATTTATAAAAGATATATCCTCGATTGAAAGTAAAACGTTTATCATGTCATCTTCGATTTTTTGGCTTTTGGCTACGTTGTTTATTTCGTACTCATTTATTCTGTCCAAAAAATAAAAGGCATTTTTCAAAAAATCAATGCCTTCTTGACGTGTGTCTTGCCATATTGCCATATATTGTAACTTCAAATTAATCTTATCTGCCCTTTCAAGGTCAAACTGAAGAGAATTTTTATAAAGACTCTCTCCCTTTAATAAAGCAGCAGTTAACGTATCATTGTGAGCATCAGCAAACATATCAGACCCTCTCACATATTTTAAGATTCTACATTAAAATTCTATTTTATCCATATCAGTAGCAAGAACCACATTGTCAAAAATCTCTTTTGCAGACAGAAGATGTTCTTTTTCGTTGCATTCAGGCTTAAGATGTGTCAAAACAAGAAGTTTAGTATTTGCTCTCTTTGCAATTTCAGCTGCCTGCTTTGGACTCAAATGGAATCTCTTTTCAGGTTCAATTTTCTCCACTTCCTTGTCTGTGTATGCTGCGTTTAACAAGAGCACATCTGCATCCTTGAAAAATTCTATCAAATCTTCTTTAAATCCTGTATCACCTGAGAATCCAAAAACCTTGTCATCTACTTCAATTCTTACAGCAAAGCTTTTGTAAGAATGCTGACCTTCTAAAAACTTGATTGTAAGATTTCCTATTTTTGCTTCCATATTATTTTCAATTTCCTTAACCCTGTACACTCCTTTTCTTATCAGATCATACTCCTCTTTTGGCTCAGAAGGTATATAAAGGTCTATTTCTTTCCCTCTTGATGCAAGATAGTATCTCAAAACTCCCAAATCGCTTGTGTGGTCAGCATGAAGGTGGCTGCAAATGATAAATGAAATCTCATCAAAAGAAATAAAGTTCAAAAGCCTTGTCAAAACTCCACTTCCACACTCAAGTAGAATATTTGTCTCTTTTGTCCTCAAAAGATACCCTGATGTAGACTCACCTTTTGCCGGATAAGGTCCTCTTGCCCCTAAGATATTTAATATCATCTTATCATCTCCTTATTATAAAGTAATTCTAAAAATTCAGATATAATATTCCTGTATTTTTCCTCTTCAACCAAAAAAGAGTCGTGACCATAATCAGACTCAATCTCTTTGTAAACAAGGTCAACCCCAGCTTCTAAAAGCTTGTCTCTCATATATCTCATCTGAGACAGCGGAAAGAGTATATCAGAGGTTATAGCAATGAGCAAAAATTTTGCCTTTATTCGTCTTAAAGCCTCTTCCTCACTGCCATATGTCCTTCCCAAATCATAAAGGTCCATGGCACGTGTGAGATAAAGATACGTGTTTGCATCAAACCTCTGAACAAGTTTCATACCCTGATAGTGTAAATAACTTTCGACTTCAAACTCGGTGTTAAACGACTCAAAAAAGCTCTCAACAGGGTCTTTCATTCGTCGATTAAACTTTTTATCCATAAGCTTGTCAGACTGGTATGTTATCATGCCAAGCATTCTGGCAATTGAAAGTCCCTGAGAAGGTCCTGTCTTGTCATAGTAGTCTCCACCGTGCCAGTTTGGGTCTGCCATGATAGCCCTTCTCATAACTTCATTGAAAGCGATGGACTGCGCATTGAGTTTGAGCGGCGATGCAATGTTTATAACCCCGTCCATAAAATCCGGGTAGCTCACAGCCCACTCCAAAGCCTGCATTCCGCCCATGGATCCACCAACAACACACAGTATATGGTCTATCTTTAGAGCTTCTAAAAGCTTTTTTTGGACATTTACCATGTCTTTTATGGTTATTATAGGAAACCTTGCACCGTAAGGTTTTCCTGTTTCAGGGTCAATAGAAGAAGGACCTGTTGTCCCCTGACAGCCTCCAAACACATTTGAACATATTACAAAATATTTATTTGTGTCAATCATCTTGCCAGGTCCAACAAACTTGTCCCACCATCCTGGTTTTGGGTCATCTTCTGAATGTTTAGCAACGTGAGAATCACCTGTCAGAGCGTGGGTTATAAGGATGATATTATTCTTTTCTTTATTTATCTCTCCATAGACTTCATAAGCAACTGTGATTGGTCCAAACGTTTTTCCACTTTCTAACACAAAATCTTTGTTGTGAGCAAATCGTACAAATTTTTTGTAGCCCTCTTCCCAGAACTCAAATTTTTCCAATTTTCCTTTACCCCCACCAAAAAGATTAATTAAAATGAAAGATTGCCCCATTTTGTATTAATAAACCTTGATTTTTGGAGCAATCTTTCATTGCTACTCGAAATGTCAGCTTAAAAACTATTTTACACTTTATTTAGTGCACTCTCAATATCATATATTAAATCTTCAATATCTTCAATACCAACAGAGAGTCTAATCATCTCTGGCAAAACTCCGGCTGCCCTCTGCTCTTCTTCTGTTAGCTGTTGATGGGTTGTTGATGCAGGATGGATGATGAGCGACTTTGCATCGCCAACATTCGCAAGGTGTGAAAAGAGCTTTACATTGTTTATAATCTTCTTTGCAGCATCGTAACCACCTTTTGGTCCAAATGTGAAGATTGCACCCGGTCCTTTAGGAAGATACTTCTTGTAAAGCTCATAATACTTGTTACCTTCTAAAGCTGGATAGTTCACCCACTCAACCTTTGGATGGTCATTTAGAAACTTGGCAAGTTTCATTGCATTGTCAACATGTTTTTGCATTCTCAAAGAGAGCGTCTCAACACCAAGCAGTACTAAAAACGAATTAAATGGTGAAATGCAAGCACCAATGTCGCGCAAGAGCGTAAGTCTTAGTTTTGCAATATATGAAGCATTCCCAAACTCTTTTGTGTAAATAAGTCCATGGTAGCTTGGGTCTGGCTGAATCAAATCTGGGAATTTTTCGTTCCACTCAAACTTGCCAGAGTCAACAACAATCCCTGCAATTGATGTTCCATGCCCGCCCAAAAACTTTGTCATTGAATACACAACAATGTCTGCCCCGTGTTCAATAGGTCGAAATAGATACGGGGTTGCAAACGTGTTGTCAACAATAAATGGAATCCCATGCTTGTGGGCAATCTCAGCTATTGCTTCAAAATCAGGTATGTTTATATTGGGATTTCCAAGAGTTTCTACAAATATAGCCTTTGTCTTGTCTGTTATTGCCTTTTCGAACTCTTCTGGATAATCAGGATTTACAAATTTTACTGTGATACCAAGTTTTCTAAGTGTGTGAGCAAAAAGGGTGTATGTTCCGCCGTATAAAGTGGATGCTGCAACAACCTCATCACCGCTTCTTGCGATATTTAAAATGGCATAAGTGATAGCAGCCTGCCCTGAAGAAGTGGCAACAGCTCCAACTCCACCGTCAAGTGCTGCAATTCTTTTTTCTAATACATCTGTTGTCGGATTTCCTATTCTTGTATAAATATTTCCCGCTTTTTTGAGTGCAAACAGGTCTGCTGCCTCTTCAGGTGTATCGAAAATGTAAGAGGTTGTCTGGTAAATTGGAACAGCTCTTGATTTTGTTTCTCTGTCAACAAACTGCCCTGCATGAAGTTGAAGAGTATCAAAACCATATTTTCTTTCTTCCATCTTCTCTTTTCCCCTTTCATTAATTTTATAATATCTTGGTTTTCAAAAAAGATAAAAAAATAGTCTTCCTGCAGATAAGCTACAAGAAGACTTTTTTCAAAATCTTCTTACTTCTTATCTGCCAGGTATTTTTAAAAATACCTGCTGGAATTGGCACCAAGAAAAAGGAAACAAGCCTTTTTCCGGTTGCCGGGCTTCATTGGGCCAGTCCCTCCGCCACTCTTGATAAGAAGTAATTTTCTGATATTCAATTTTGTTGTTTTGATTATACCATTAATAATTCTATTGGTCAATACCCTACTTTTTAAATCTGAATTCTTGGATTTTCTTCAGCCATTCTGTAAATAACAATTTTTCTACCAATCACCTGTACAGGCTCTGCGTTTAGTTTTTCACATATATAAACTATCGCTTCTTTTGGATTCTTATCGCAGTTCTTCTCAAGCGCAATTTTTATAAGCTCTCTTGCAGAGAGTGCTTCATCTATTTGTTTGAGTACCCCTTCTGTAATCCCTTCCTTTCCAATTCGAATAATTGCATCCATTGTATTTGCCATACCCCTGAGTTTTGCTCTTTGCTTAGATGTTAACAAGGTATTTTTCACCTCTTTTTGATAATACTCTCTAATGGAATCTTAAATCTATCTTTCATAATTTTCAGAATTATTTTGATTAATCAATTTTTTAAACCCTCTTCTTTTTCATACTTCTCTCTCACTGCTTCTTCCCAGGCATCTGGTTCTAATGAAATTAAATCTAAATTTTATATTTGTTTAAAACTCTCGTCAAGCTATCAAATATATCTTTATTTTTGTTACTTTCTTTTCTTCTTCTTGAATATCAATATATTAATAATTAACTCAACTTTTAAGTTTTTGCTTTTTCTGAAAGTTTCGTAATACATTATATGCTAACATCAACTTATAATTTTTGTTGTATCAAACATTGCCTGCTTTAGGAATTATCTTACATTATAAAGTTTACCACAGAAAAAGCTTTGATTCAATAGTTGTTATTTGTTAACAATATTTGGTAGCTGGTATCGTTAATAGAAAAACCAGAGATATTACACATTATTTATTAGCATAATAAATCGTGAACTCCTTAAATAGAAAGGACTGAACACTAAATGCCCAGTCCTTTAGCAATTTTTATTTTAATTCAGCTATTTTGTTTATTAGAGAATCAAATTCTAATAAATCGTCGTAGTTTTCCAAATTATATTCTTTACCCTCTTCAATCCCTAAATCCTTAAAATATTTTGCATCTTTAAAACCAGATGTTTTACCATATTTATATAACTTAATTTTATTAGGTTCGTCAATTTGCATATAGCAAATTAAATTGTCTTCATTCATGTCTCCACTTTTATCTTTATAAATATGAAAATTATCAACAACTCCAAATCCTCTTCCAACAAGCTCTAAATATTTAAATTCCTTTAGTAAATATCTTCTAATACGTTCATCAAAGTTTTTTAAATATTCCAACTTTTCAATATCTTTATATGTCTTCATTTTTAAATACCTCCTCTTTCTTCTATTTATTGAATAAATTTGAACTCAACTTATTTTTATTTCCATATATATTGCATATTTGAAATTCCTAAAACTAACAGGCAAATTCTGTTTCTCCAATTTTTGTATGCTTATTGGTATAATTTCCCCGACGGCTGTTTTAAAACTTTTTAAAAGCAAATAGTTATCTTTAGTATTTATTTTATATAATTTTTGTAATATTAAGTAATAATTTATACTTTGCCTTTACAGTCAAAATCTTTTTAACTTTGCACTTTTTGTAGTCTTTATATAGCCTAATTTTTCTTTATCACAACTAAGAAAATTCATCAGAAAATTCATTAGGTTTAAATTTATTAAATGCATAAATAGATATTATATTACTTTCTTTTAATTATACAACCCCATTCTTCTCCTTGTCTAATTTTTGCTAAGTCTCCTTCAAAATCGTCCACTTCATCAAACTGGGGCTTTACTATTACATTCCCAATAATATCTACAAAGCCGTATTTGAATTTATCAGATTCATCCCTTTTCCCATCATCTTGTTTCACTATTTTTACAAGTACTAAACCTTCAGAAAAATCATCTACTATACCAATATCAAATTGTGGTTCTGCTAATATTTTACCATATTTATCTATAAAACCAATTTTGTTATTTAATTGCACTTTAAATAAATTACTGGAATATTTTTCTACAAAATCATATAAAGGCTTTACTATTATTTTACCACTCTTGTCAACACAGCCCTTTTTCCCAACTTGCTCAACTGGTGCTATGCCCCCAGAAAAATCATATACTCTATCAAACTGCGGTTTAACTACTATTTTCCCACTCTTATCTACAAAGCCCCATTTACCGTTTTGTTTAACGGCTGCTAAACCCTCTGAAAAGTCACGAACATAATCGAATTGAGGTTCAACTACAAAATTACCTTTCTTGTCTATAATGCCCCACTTACCATCTATCTTTACAACAGCTAAACCATCCTTAAAATCATGAGCCTTATCAAACTGTGGTGATATAACAAATTTGCCACTCTTATCAATAAAGCCACATTTTGTCATTACAAAGACTTTTGCATAACCTTCAGAAAAAACATTTACATTCTGATTTGCAAACTGTACCTCTGTCATTTTCCCACTTTTATCTATAAATCCCCATTTTTCATCTAACAAATATTTATCTCCAGTTTCAGAAACCTTCCACTGTCCTCCTCGAGCAACCCATGCTACACCATCATTAAACTTTTTTGCAATACTAAACTGTGGTGCTATAACCATATTCCCATCTCTGTCCATATACCCCCATTTATCACCTTGTCTTACTGGGAACAAACCTTCACCATACTCACCTACTTCATCTACTATTATCTTACTTTTAATATTCATATATTTATCAAAATTTCCTTGCTCAAGACATATAAATACATCTTTATATTTGTACACTGAATCAAACTGTGGCTCTATTAATGTTTTTCCATTAATAGAATTTATAAAACCCCATTTTTCTCCTTGTTTTACTGCCGCAAAATCTTTTGTAATAGGTATTATATCATCAAATTTTGGCTCGATTATTATTTTTTTATTTACAATATCTACAATACCTAATTTTCCTTGTTTCGTAACTATCATTTTATTTACAGACATATCTTTTACTAAATCAAGTCTTAATTCATTTGGTTCTGTCATATTAACAGGTTCTAAAAATCCACTTTGTACAAATGATTCCGTTGAATATAACATTGAAATAGAATATGCTAATGCCTCTATTCCTCTCACTCCCTCAATTTGACATTCATCAAACTGTGGTTCTATTATTACTTTCCCATTTTTTATATCAACAAATCCACTTTTTCCTTCTCTTGTTACTAACGCTAAATCTTTTGTGATATATATTATCGAATTAAACTGTGGCTTAACTACTATTCTCCCACTTTTAAAATCTAAGAGCCCCCATTTCTTTCCTTGTTTAACCATAGATAAAACGTTTCTATATCTCAATATTACGTCAAATTGTGGTTTCGCTACTATTCTTCCACTTTTATCTACATAGCCCACTTTTCCTCCTTCTTTAACTACTGCAAAATCTTCACAAAAATCTTCTACCTCATCAAATTGCGGCTTCACTATCACCTTTCCACTCTTGTTTACAAAACCCCATTTACCTCCTTGCTTAACTGCTGCAAAACCATCATTAAAATTTCTTACCCCATCAAACTGTGGCTTGATAACTACCTTTCCGCTCTTGTCTACAAAACCACATAAGCCTTCTTGGAGAATTGCTGCTAAGCCCTCTGAAAAGCTTCCCACACCATCAAACTGTGGCTTGATAACTACTTTTCCGCTTTTGTCTATAAAACCCCATCTGTTTCCTTGTTTTATTTCTACTAAGCCCTCTGAAAAGCTTCCCACACCATCAAACTGTGGCTTGATAACTACTTTTCCGCTTTTGTCTATAAAACCCCATCTGCCTCCTTGTTTAATTGCTACTAAGTCATCTAAAAAGTTGCTCATATCATTAAACTTTGGCATGACCTTTAGCATGGCCTCTACCATCACGCTCTTGTCTACAGCGCCCAATCCGCCTCCTTGTTTAATTTCTGCAGAGACCTTTAGAAACCTTATTACATCATCAAACTGTGGCTTTATTATTACTTTGCCACTTTTCTTATCTATAAAGCCCCATTTGCCATTTAATTTAACTGCCAATAAATCCTCAGATATATTCTCAATTTCTTCATATTTAGGCATTATTAGCAAATACTTTCCTCCTCCTAAAAGCATTGTTTCTTCTGCATTTTTTGAACTTTTACTACTTCCATTGGCATACATAAAATGCAAACATGTTTGTAAAGATATCAATATAACACCTAAAAAGATAAATACTCTTCTCTTCATAATTGAAATCCTCCTCTTCGCTTAATGGTTTAAATTTTTTTGTTATAAGATTTAGCCTATGATCATAGCTTCAACTCATGTGTTTGATTTTTACTATTCAACTAACATCATACACCGTTTGAAGCTATGGCTTCAATATTTCTTTTATAACACCTAATAATTTATACAATAAATACTTTTTTTGAGATTATAGTTTTTACAACTTCCTGCCTTCCTCTGTCTTCAAAAAATCCATATTCTTTGCTTCTTAAACTCACTTTTACATTTTTTGTTTTTTCATATTCCTTTTATCTATTTTTACTACAAATTTTATCTCAAGCTCTTGAACTGACTTAAACCATTTCTCACTGTCATTTCCTGCATCCTCAATTAAAACCTTAGCACCATAAATCCATGCCCTGGACAAAAGCTCTATCTTTTGGTTATCATGCTCATTAGCACAAGCAAATTCCCATGCCAAAGGTATTATTCTTTTCTTTCCCTGTGACAAGCAGATGTAGTTTGTATCACTTATAAAAGCCTAAAGCCACGCATATACCTGTTGCTGCCTACTTTTCTTTTTTGCTACTTTTCAATGGTGTTGAATCTACAATACAAATATTTATATAGGCTTACACTACTTTTCATTTTGTAACCATGCATGCTATTATTTGTAATAGTCTGCATTTTCTTGGTCTCCCTCTTTTAATTTGCTTTCTTAAGCCTTTTACAAGCTGAGCTATTTTCTCAATAGCAAAAAGGAGCTTTAAAGATTTTCTCTTTTGTGATTTAATACCAGGAAGTACATGTTTTATATCCCCCTTATGTTGCGATATTTTTCGCAAATTAATGTTTTATCTCAAGGGGAATATTTTTTTATTTCTTTTGTAACTATTTTGCCTTTAATGGTTATATCTTTTATTCAACAACCTCAATTATCTAATTTTTTGTATTACACCAACCACCTATAAAAAACCACTCACCTCTTATATACAAAAATTCAAATCTATAACTATATTTTTCATCCAACTCTGCATCCGAAAAAATGTATTTAATTTCATTGTCTTTGAAAACATTTTTAGTTCTAACAAAAAGTTTGCTTCTTTCTGTTTCATTTGTTACATCTCTCAAGACTATTTTTTTTACTTTTTTTACCTTCTTACCAATCAATTGGTTTGCAGTTATTTTAAGTGGTATATCCTTGTTTATTAAAGTTTTGTTAGTCGTATCTTCAAAATTGTATTGAGCAAATTTAGTTTTGATAATATTTTTTAATACAGTTATATCTTTCATCTGCTTTCTTATTTTTGCAGCTGAACTGCTAAGTAAAATTTGATGCAAATCAGATTTTATACTTTTTATACTAAAATTAATTAATTTCCATTTATTAAATTTACTATCCCACTCGTAATAAATCTCCTGTCCTGCAATAGTATTACCATGGCATCCAGCATCAATATCATTGATTGCATATAACACATTTTTATTCCCAAGTTTTCGAACTTCCCATAAAGGCCCTTGTCCTGTTCCAACATATGATATTTCAGACAAATCATTTAAAAAGTCATTTGTATCATCTTCTCCACCCACTTTGTAAAGTAGATACATTTTACCATATTTAGAATCTCTTAACACCGCCATAATTGCCTTATAATAACCATTTAACCTTATAAGATCTCCTTCAATACGAAATGAACGATCAATGTTATTATTTGTTGCATCATCACCCTCATATTTTAATATCTCTTGGAAGTTGTTTTTGTCCCACGCAATAATACGAAGGTAATTCACACAATTTGAGCCCCCAGATGGAGTTTGAATCATAATATCAGTTATCCCATCATTTGTTATGTCAACATATTTTACCTCTGGTTCAACACCACATCCTTCGTAATAATCTGAGACATTAGCTACAGAAAATAATAGTCTAATTGTTTTCGAATCTAAAATAGCCAAATGACATGTTTCACTCATGAAATCATTATCCAATGACTCACTACTTTTATCAATAACTATAATAACATGCTCATTCTTCTTATCTCCGTTCAAGTCAATTAAATTAGAATGAATAATTTTACCTTTTATAACTTTGTTAATCGTAATATTTTTACCGACAGCATATTTTTGAGCTGCTAGTAAGGTAAAACCATCATTGGATATACAAAGATGGAAAAACATAATTAAAGAGATTATAAATGCTGCTATTGCATGTATAATTAACTTCGACTTAAGCTTCATAAATAACACCTCCATTTAAAACTAAGAGGTGAGAAAATTGCTAAATTCTCACCTCTTAATTTGCAAAATAAAATTCTATTTGTTTTTTTCTTGATTTAGTGAATCTACATAAGCTTGATAAAAAGGACAGTTTAAGTATTCCTCAGTGGTGCACATTGCAATGTGTCCCTTTAATAAATATGCAACCTTAGAGTTATTTTCATATTTAACATTCTTAGGATTATGACACTTATAATAATCACCCTGTCTATATACATAGCCGCCATAAAAAGGACAAAATACCTCTGCCATTTTCTAAAACCTCCTTCTCGCATCTAAATGTTTACTTCACTTCACAACTTTTTAACTCTATTTTATAAACTCCCAGTGCCTTTGCTTTTCAAAAACAATTACTGGATAATCAATTTTGCTTACGCCTATATCCCGGCTATCAATTGACATCTTAAACTTTTAACAATAAATACGGTTTCTATTATTTATTAATAATCAAAGTAAAAATCTTAAGCTTAACAAATTTACAACAACGTATAAAAACTCAATGACAGAAATGTTATCATTGTGTTAGTTTCAGCAGTTACAGCAGCAACATTTCTTAATGGAATAGAAATACTTTTTTCTACAGGAATAAAAGAAACAAATTAAACAAACTGAACTTCATCCTATTTTATACAAATGTAAATAAATCGTAATAAAAAAGTAAATTAACAATGGATTGACTCAAATTTTTCTACTACTTCTTTTTTCAATTACTACCTTGCTTTTGCATATAAACCCCCCCTTCTCCCGAACTAAATTATTTTAGCCTTTTGCAAAAACGCTCATGATGAGCGTTATCAAACTTTTTTAAAAATTCAAAAAAGTCTGACCACCCTCCTATAATTGTCGTAAAAATTGTTATTCCTCCAAATACAAGAACCTCTAAAAATACTATACCTACTTTAGCCCATAATATGGTTATTCATGACGATGGTGTCCTTACCTGCAAAAAGTTCAACAAACCTTTTAGACATTACTCTTTCGCTCTCACTTATTCTCGCTCACAATATCTAATTTTACTATCCTAAATAGAATATCAAAAAAACTCAATAAACTCAAAAATTTATAATTAAAAAATTTCTTTGTTTTAAATATACCCATTATTTTGAAACTTGTCAACTATCTTTTTTTTGATATCTTTATATATATTTTCTCAACAAAAATAGACATTTTCTTTAAATATCTCAGTTTTTTTAAATTTGCTCCCCTAATAACTCATAAAAATTAAAATCTTCTCTAACAATTAGTCCCCATAAAAACTAAAACGGCAGAAAGGAACTTGCCTTTCTGCCGGCGTTTTTTTTATTGTCTTCAAACCTCTACTTCTTTTCGAGACCTGCGCCGCTGCTTCTCGTACTCTGGATCCCCCTTTTTCCAACCGCTTCTTACCTTCTCAACCACCTTTTGTTTTGATACATCCACAACAAACCCGTTTTCCTTAAAACAAAAGTATGTGGTATTACCTACCTTGCAGTTCCCACAATTGATGCACTCCATTTAGAAAAGATAACCTCCAAACCTTTTAAGAATTTCTTTTTGCTTGTCAATTATTTTAACCCATTTTTACTGTTTTGTCTATATCCATTTTTATGATAAATCTAAAACTTATTCATAATATTCAAACTCAACATCAAGTATTCTCACAATGTCGCCATCCTGGATTCCCATCTCTCTTAACTTATCAAAGACACCAAGCTTGTTTAAGAAATTTTGAAAATACCTGAATGAGTCATGGTCATTTAAAACTATGTTTCTTGCAACCTTCTCTACAACTGTTCCTTCTACAATATAAACCCCATTTTCTTTTCTGATAGTCAGCGGTTTTACATCCTTTTTCTTATAGTACACAAACGTCCGTGGCTTTGCATCCTCTTCGACGTTTTCAGCTGTTTTTTGCTGCTTCAAAAGTTCATAAGCTCTTTTTAAAACCTCTCTTACACCCATGCCAGTTGCAGCAGAGATGGGATACACTTCATACCCCATCTTTTCAATCTCTTCTTTGAAAAGTTCAAAATACGCCTGAGCATCAGGAAGGTCCATCTTGTTTGCTGCAACAATTTGAGGCTTTTGTGCAAGATCTGGACTGTATTTTTTTAGCTCCTCATTGATTTTTATAAAATCCTCAACAGGCTCCCTTCCTTCACTTCCCGACACATCAACAATATGAATCAAAACCTTTGTCCTTTCAACATGTCGCAAAAATTGATGCCCAAGGCCTGCTCCTTCGCTTGCTCCTTCAATAAGCCCCGGAATGTCGGCAAGAACAAAACTTTCACCCTCGCTAATATATACAATCCCAAGGTTTGGATACTTTGTTGTAAATGGATAGTTTGCTATCTCAGGTCTTGCATTTGTTGCAACGGACAAGAAGGTTGACTTCCCAACATTGGGATAGCCGATGAGCCCAACATCTGCTAAAACTTTGAGCTCCAATATAACCCAAAGTTCATCACCTTTTTCCCCAACCTCAGCAAACCTTGGTGTTTGTCTTGTTGCTGTTGCAAAATGAGCATTTCCTCTGCCACCTCTACCACCGTGGGCAACAATCGCTCTGTCGCCTTCTCGTGACAGGTCAGCAATTATCTCACCAGTTTCAGCATCTTTTATTACAGTTCCAACAGGAACCTTTATTATCAAATCCTCACCGTCTTTGCCGTGCATATTGTTAGGTCCACCGCGCTCACCGTTTTGTGCCTTATAATGTCTTTTGTATTTAAAATCAAGCAGGGTGTTCAGCTCCCTGTCTGCAACAAAAATTACATCTCCGCCTTTTCCACCATCGCCACCTGCAGGACCTCCTGCTGGAACATACTTTTCGCGCCTGAATGCAACTATGCCATCTCCACCGTCTCCTGCTTTGACATAAATCTTTGCTATGTCCACAAACATGAAAATCTCACCTCTTTTAAGAACAACTAAAAGATACAAAAAAAGAGACAAACCTCTTTTGTCAGTTTGCCTCTTTTTGAAAAGCGTTAAACCATAATAGATTTTTATTGAACAGCAACCATTTCTTCAGCTGGAATAACAGACACCACTTTTTTTCCTCTCTTGTTTTCAAACTTTACATACCCTGTTACTAAAGCAAAAAGTGTGTCATCTCCACCACGACCGACATTTTTGCCTGGGTGGAATTTAGTCCCTCTCTGTCTTACCAAGATGTTTCCTGCCAAAACAAACTGACCATCTGACCTTTTAACACCAAGTCTTTTTGACTCGCTGTCTCTTCCGTTTCTTGTTGAACCACCAGCTTTCTTGTGTGCAAAAAGCTGAATGTCAAATATTAGCTTCATCTTCTTTCACCTCCACTTTAACATATTTTGGATATTGAGACTCTAATTCTTTCAACGCTAAATATGCTGTTTGAAGAAGAAGCGAACAGCCCTTTGTTACTTCTTCATTGTTATTTAGCACTTCAAATTCTAAATAGCCTTCTTTTTGTTCTAAAAAGTGCTCAGCTTTCAATATCTCAATGCACCCATTTACATTAGCAAGTACTATTGAAGAGACTGCACTGCACACTATGTCTTTACCTTTCGGAGCAAAATAGCTATGCCCTTTTATAACTATTTTATAATACCCCTTCTTTTGTGATTTTAAAAAGGTAGCTTCAATCATGGTTGGCAGTTTAACTTACTTACTTTGCTATTTTTGTTATCTGAATCTTTGTATACCACTGGCGATGTCCAAGCTTTCTGTGATAACCTGTTTTTGATTTGTAAGTAAATACTATGATTTTCTTATCTTTTGCATGCTCTAAAACCTTCGCTTCAACAAATGCACCATCTACATATGGCTTTCCAACAACAAAACCATCGTCGGACGAAATAGCCAACACCTTGTCAATCTTTACCACAGAATCAACATCAGCTTTTAATTTTTCAACCTTTAAAACATCGCCTTCCTGCACCTTATATTGCTTTCCACCTGTTTCAATTATTGCATACATCCTCTTCTTCATACCTCCTGCTTTTAAGAAATTTTTCAAATCCACATGCACGCCGCTACGGGAGCAATTTACCCTTTGCGAGCGCTCATAAAACAACATTCAATATTATAGCATTGAATATTGCCCATTACAATAGCAAATTTTCCTCAAAACCCTTTGTGTCTTTATTATTTTGTTTCCTTGTAAAACCTCTCTTTTTCGCTGTAAATACAGCCGCAATATTTCTGCATATAAAGTCCTATCTCTCTTGCTTTTTGCCTTCCTTCTCTAAATCCTTCCCTGAAATCTTTATAATAAAATTCAATCTCGTACTTTTTTGAAATGGCTTCTCCAAGTTCTTTTATAAGTTCATGTTTTTGATAAGGACTTACCAAAAGAGAGGTTGTAAAGGCATCAAACCCACTTTTTTTTGCAACCAAGGCAGTTCTTTCTAATCTTACAGAATAACAATAAATACACCTTGCATTTTCTCTAAAAGCACAGTTTCGCAAAAACTCTTCCAAGGGATATTCATCTATCACAATAAGTTTTTTACCTTTCATTTCATAAAAAAGTTTTGCAGAATCCAATCTGTTTTTAAATTCTGTATAAGGATGAATGTTGGGATTGAAAAAAAGCCCAAAAACTTCATGCCCCTCTCCACTTAGCTTTTCTAAAGGATACACGCTACATGGTCCACAGCATGTGTGCATAAGCAGTTTCATTCGGTATCACCACTTTCTTTGAGCTTAAACTTTATCTTTGCTATATGACTTATAGCTTTTTGAGTTGCAACTCTTCCTCGCGCAGTCTTTACCAAAAAACCTTCCTGAATCAAATAAGGTTCATAGATATCTTCAATTGTTCCTTCATCTTCGCCAATAGCAGCTGCAATTGTAGAAAGTCCAACAGGTCCTCCGCCAAACTTGTAAACTATCGCTTCTAAAATGTTTCTGTCAACAAGGTCAAGTCCATATTCGTCCACCTCAAACATCTCAAGACCACTTTTTGCAACTTCATATGTTATACTTCCTGTGTGCTTTACCATAGCATAATCTCTAAGTCTTCTAAGTAGTCTGTTTGCAACCCTCGGAGTTCCTCTTGAGCGTTTTGCAATCTCTATGCATGCTTCTTTTTCTATATCGCACTTTAAAATGCTGGCAGACCTCATAACAATCTGACTCAGCTCTTCAACTGTGTAATAGTCAAGCCTTTCTATTATTCCAAACCTGTCTCTCAGCGGTGATGATAAAAGACCTGCCCTTGTTGTTGCTCCAATGAGTGTAAAAGGTGGCAAAGTCAATCTTATAGTCTTTGCGGACGGACCTTTGCCAATCACAATGTCAACCTTTTTGTCTTCCATTGCAGGATATAAAACCTCTTCGATTGTTCTGTTTAGTCTATGAATTTCATCAATAAACAAAATATTATTTTCACCAATATTTGTAAGAATGGCAACAAGGTCGCCTGCTCTTTCTATTGCAGGACCAGATGTTACTTTTATATCAACTCCCATTTCATTAGCAATGATGTTTGCCAATGTTGTTTTTCCAAGACCAGGCGGACCATACAAGAGTACATGATCAAGAGGTTCTTTTCTTTTTTTAGCAGCTTCAATAAAGATTTTTATCTTTTCTTTCACCTTTTGCTGGCCTATATACTCTTCAAGCATCTTTGGTCTCAATGATTCTTCATGAACATCCTCAACAGAAAATTTATTATCCAGTAATCTTTCCATTTTATTTCATTCCTCTTTGGATTTATTTTTTTCTCAAATCTTTGATAATTTTTTCAAAGCAAGTTTTATTCCATCTTCCAAAGAAAGTTCAGAAAAATCTTCGGATGAAAGAACCTGGTACACTTCATCTATGTCATACCCCAAGGATAAAAGTGCTAAAGATATTTCTTCAAGTTTTTCGTAATTATTTTCTCCTTTACCTGCAGTAGTAGCTACTTTGAACTCTTTTTTGAGTGTCTCTTTGAGCTCAAGAATTATCCTGCTTGCAGTTTTTTTCCCAATTCCTTTTACCTTCTCAAGCCTTGCCACATTTCCCTTTGCAATCTCAACAATAAGCTCTTGAAAGTCTATTGAAGAAAGAATCTGTAGAGCTAATTTGCTGCCAACACCGGTTACCTTCTGTAGCTTTAAAAAAAGTTCTCTTTCTTCCCTTGTCAAAAAACCGTAACATTCAAGCTCTGATAAATTTTCGTTAAACTTCAGGCTAACATACACTCTCTTTTCTTTGCCTAAAAATTCAGAGAATTTTGTGCTATTACAAAATATTTTTATGTATATGTTATTGTAATTGAGGATAACATAATTATTAAATACCTCTTGGATGGTTCCCACAATAGAATCTATCATACTTCATCCTCCTGATAAAGTACCGAAGAGCTTGACAGTATATGACACATCGCAACAGCCAAAGCATCTGCAACATCATCTGGCTTAGGAATTTCAGAAAGACCAAGTAGACTTTTTACCATTTTTTGTATTTGAGTTTTATCTGCTCTACCATATCCAGTTATGGATTGTTTAACTTGCAAGGGGGTATATTCGTAAATGCTCAGGTTATTCTGAATACATGTGAGAATAATCACACCTCTTGCCTCACCAATTGTGATAGCAGTTTTTGAGTTTTTACTGAAAAAAAGTTCTTCAATTGCAACAACGTCAGGCTGGTACAGCGAAATTATGCTACAAAGCTCAGTATAAAGATGTAAAAGTCTCATCGACTTTTTGAGACTGCTCGAAGTTTCTATTCTGCCATAGTCGATTACTTTAAACTCTGAGCCATTTTTAGACTCTATAATTCCATAACCAGTCAGCGCAATCCCAGGGTCAATACCAAGCACTCGCAACTTTTCTCAAATCCTTTCTCTATATTTCGAATTTTTAACCCCTACAAACATTGATTCTTTATTCATTTTAGCACAATTTAATTTTTTTATCCACAAAATATCTACTTGCATTTTTATTCTTTTTAATTTATAATTATGCAGTAAAGGAGGAAAGAATAATGGAATTTGTTGTTCGAAGAGCAACTTATGATGATGTAAAGGCTATAAAAGAAATAACAAAAGAGGCGTTTACAAAGTATTGTGAGCTTGCAGGTATTGACCCTGCCAAAAATGCAGCTGTGAGTGAGACTGAAGAGGATATAAAAAGGGATATTGATACCAAAGAGGTTTATGTTGCTTTTATGGATGGAATAATTGTGGGCACTATTAGAGTAGAGATATTTCCTGACAAAACAGCGTATATAAGCAGGTTTGGAGTAAGACTTAACTATCAAAACAACGGCGTCGGCAAAGCACTTATGAAGGTGGTAGATGAAAGACTAAAAGAGCTTGGGGTCAAAAAGGTTTATCTTCACACAGCTTCAAAGGTTCGCGACCTTGTTCGATTCTATTATGCAAGAGGCTTTTATATTGTGTCAACTTCAAATGAAAATGGGTATATTAGAGCACTTTTGTGTAAAGAGTATGATGAAGAAAACTAAAGGGCTTTGCAAAGTTCATTGTAACATGGGAATTTTGAGCTTCTTGTGCATGCAAAGCCCTTTTTGACTTTAATTTCTATATTAATCAAAATTACCTATAAAACTTTTCTGGCAGCCATTCTTTTTCAGCTTCAAACATCTCGTCTACCATCTGTCGTATTTCATCCAAATCTAAAACTGCACTTGTGAGAGGGTCCATCATAATTGCATGATAAACTGCTTCCCTATCACCTGTCAAAGCAGCAAGAACAGTTAGCTCTTGAACGTTTATATTTGTTCTATTCAAAGCTGCAAGCTGTGGTGGTAGATCTCCCACATAAGTTGGCTGAATACCATTTTTGTCAACCAAGCATGGCACTTCAACACAGCATCCTTCAGGCAAATTTTTTATCAAACCCTTGTTCTCAACATTACCATTTATCACACTTGGAGTATTTGTCTCTATAGAATGGATGATAGTTGCACAATATTCGTTACTTCTTTTCGGGTCGATGTAGTCTGCCTCTGCCATTTTTTTTAGGTCCTCAAGCAAAGTTTTCGCAGCATCTAAGCAGCAATGCAAATACATACCATTGTAATGTTCTTTGTGCCATGAATGTGTTCTATGGATTTTATTTATCCAATCGTCGCTCTTCCTAAAATAGGGAACATATTCAGACATGTGAAAACTTGACTCTGAAACATAATATCCAAAATGTTTTAGTATCTCGAACTTGGTAACATCCTGGGTATAAATCTCGGGGTCATTTGCTTTTTCTCTTATAAGAGGATACGCATCTTTCCCACTCCACTCAAATTTTAAAAACCACGCCATGTGGTTTATACCTGCGCATAAGTATGAAACCTCTTCCATTTTTGCACCAATAATCTTTGCTAAAAATTCAGCAGTTCCTTGAACACTATGACAAAGCCCTACATTTTTTATATTCGTAGCCTTATTTAACGCCCAGCAATTCATTGCCATTGGATTTACATAATTGAGCAAAAGTGCGTCAGGACACAGCTCTTCCATGTCCTTTGCAATGTCAAGTAAAACCGGTATTGTTCTAAGAGCTCTGAAAACTCCACCTGGACCTATTGTATCGCCAACTGCCTGTTTTACACCGTATTTTAGAGGAATGTAAATGTCATACTCGAAAGGTTTTAAACCTCCAACCTGTATTGTGACAATAACATATTTTGCACCTTTTAAAGCCTCTTTTCTATCAGTTGTAGCTTCAAGTTTAGTAGGATACTTTTCCTGTTCAATGAGCTTTTGCAGAGCTTTTCTCATAAATTCAAGCCTTATACTGTCAATGTCCATAAGCGCTATTGTAGAGTCTCTTAGCTCTGGATATGACAAAATGTCTCTTACTAAGTTCCTTGTGAAAACTCCACTTCCCGCCCCTATGATAGCTATTTTGAGCATACCCTCATCTCCTTCCATGAATATATCTTTTATTTTAACCTTTCGGCCGCTGTATTTAAATTCTTATAATTTTGAAACTTCTATCAGATTTTATAAAACAAACAAGACAGCTTCTTAAATTTTATACTCTTTAAGAAGCTGTCTTGCTTAGCTTTGCAATGCAATTAATTTTCTTTCTTCTTTAACCTGATAACATTCCATGAGAATTTGGGCAATATGGATGTTAAAACATTGCCTTCTATCTTTGAATTTCCACCTTTGTGGGGCACAACATTGTCAGGCTTATCTTGAGTGTTTCCTTTGTAAATATCATCACTTTCATATACAATGTGCTCCACAACCTCAAAGCCTTCAAAACCATCAAGCTTAAATTCAACTTGCATCTCCTCTTCTAAATCTCTGTTGACTGCAAAGACTGTTATCTCATTCTTTTCCTCATTGTATGTTGCAACTGTTTCAATGTATGGAACATCAGTAAAGTCTTTTGAGTCATACTTAGGAGAATTTACCTTAGGAAGCAGTGCTACTCCATGTCCAAAGTTTGCAGCATGCATGAAAGGATAGTAGATTACCTGTCTGTAAGCAATTCCACCCTTTACAGTGGTAATTGGGGCAATTACATTTACAAGCTGTGCCATGCACGCTATCTTGACTCTATCACAGTGTTTCAAAAGCGCAATCAGCATGCATCCTACCAAAATTGCATCTTCGAACACATAATCTTCTTCTGCAATAGCACGAATTTGAACCCAGGGTTCTGCTTTCTGGTCTTTCCCCTCAAGGTGAGCATGGTACCATACATTCCATTCGTCAAATGAGATATTGACAACCTTTTTGCTTCTCTTTTTAGCCTTTACATAGTCAATTGTTGATATAACTGTTTTGATAAACTCTTCCATTTCAAGCGATTTTGCAACAAAGTTCTTTGTGTCCTTTTCAGGATTTCCATAATACACATGTAGAGAAACATAATCTACAAGGTCATATGTGTGGTCCAAAACAATTGCTTCCCACTCAGGAAATGTTGGCATTTTGGGCCCTGAGCTTCCCGCTGCAACAAGCTCAATACTCGGGTCTACCCACTTCATAACCTTTGCTGTCTCTCTTGCAATTCTGCCATACTCATGGGCTGTTTTATGCCCTATCTGCCAGTCACCATCCATCTCGTTCCCAAGACACCATACTTTTATGTTGTGTGGCTGCTGATAACCATGCTGACGTCTCAAATCACTATAGTATGTGCCGCCTGGGAAGTTGCAATACTCAACTAAGTTTCTTGCAGCGTCAATTCCTCGTGTGCCAAGGTTTACTGTCATCATAACAGAGGTGTTTGCTCTTTTTGCCCATTCAATAAATTCGTTCACACCAACCTCATTTGTCTCAATTGCTCTCCACGCAAGCTCAAGTCTTCTCGGTCTTCTTTCTTTTGGGCCAACACCATCTTCCCAGTTATACCCCGACACAAAATTGCCGCCAGGATATCTTACAATAGGAACATTAAGCTTGCGAACAAGTTCTAAAACATCTTTTCTAAACCCCATTTCATCAGCCTGCGGATGGTCTGGTTCATAGATTCCTGTGTATATTGCTCTTCCCATGTGTTCCAAAAATGAACCGTAGATTTTCTTGTCTACTTGCCCGATTACAAACTCCTTATCGTAGATGACTTTTGCTTTTTTCATATATTTCCTCCTTTGATATTATTTTTAAAACTTTTTTAGGCAAATTTTCTATATACACATTTTTATTTAATCTTAATTAAAATATTTTAGTTAGATTATATAGACAGCATTCAAAAAAGTCAAGTTCTTTATTAAAACTTTTAATAAAAACTTGTATACATACAAGTTAACTCAGTTTAAATTCGTAAGTTTTTACTTGTTTCTTGCAAATTATTTTAAAACCAGCTAAAATAAAAATGTTTAAATCTATAAAAAAGGGTGGAATAAAAATCATGAAACAAATAGACAATCTCAAAGAAGCAAAAATACTTTTTGAAGCTTTAGCTTCTGATGCAAGATTAGAAATTATAAGCCTTTTGAGTAAACATCGTGAAATGAATATGAATGAAATTGCGCAAAAACTTGGACTTACAAATGGCGCAGTTACTCAGCACATGAAAAAGCTAATTGCTGCTGGGATTGTTACAATCAGTGCGGCTGCAGGAAAACATGGCAATCAAAAGATTTGCCGTCTTGTTGAAGACAAAATAATTATTAACATTGTCACAAAGCATCCTCAAAAATTATATGAATGCGAAATCAAAGTTGGTAATTATTCTATCTTTGAGGTTTATCCAACCTGTGGACTTGCTACAAAAGACAAGTTAATCGGAGAGGTAGATGACCCCAAATACTTTGCTCATCCTGAGCATGTTAACTGTGATATTATCTGGTTTACAAAGGGTTATGTAGAATATATAATCCCCAATTTTCTGCGCCAAAATCAAAAGGCTGTTGAAATTCAGATTTCATTTGAAATTTCTTCAGAAGCCCCAGGTGTCAGTGAAAACTGGCCTTCAGATATATACTTTTACTTAAATGGAGTTGAACTTGGTTACTGGACAAGTCCAGGGGATTTCGGAGGAGAAACTAAAGGAATCTTTACACCTGACTGGTGGTTCCCTAACTGGAACCAGTATGGACTTTTAAAACTTCTTTCAGTTTCAGAAGATGGGACATATATAGACGGATTTAAAATTTCTAATGTCACTATAAAAGATATTGATATCGAGTCCAAAAATGAAATAAGGTTTAGAGTTGCTGTGCCTGATCACGCAAAGAACATTGGAGGAGTTACTCTTTTTGGAAGAAACTTTGGAAACTATGACCAGGATATAAAGTTCCGAATATTTTATGAAGAAATTTAAACAAAAGAGGGGAATGTTCCCCTCTTTCGAGCTCTCAAGCTTTTAATTACTTTCTATGTAAACTATGAAGCTCTCACAACTCTTTTTAAAAATCGAATATCAATTTCATGCTCAACTGTCATGTCACGTAAATACTCAAACCCTTCTTTTAATCTTCCTGTCTGCTGCTCTAAATTGTCAAATCTCTTGTACACCTCATCTCTGAACATAATCATCTCTGTTCGAAATTCAGTCAAGAATGCAACCTGATCATATACAGCGTTCATTCTTCTTGTCAGTTCTTTGTTACTTTCTTTTAATATAACAATATCTTGTTTAATAACCTGAACATCTTGCTCAAGCTTTGCAACTCTTTGCTCAACCATATCAAGTCTCTGCTCAACCATATCAAGTCTTTGCTCAATCTTATCTAATCTTTTCTCAATAGTATCAAGTCGCCCATTAATCTTTTCAAGATTTGCAATTATAGCTTGCAAAATATCATTTTCTAGCATTTTTGCCTCCTGAGTTTTCAAATTTTATATAAAGATTATATCATATTTCTTCTACCAATTTTTCTTGTATTTTATCCCATATCTTTCATAAGCTGAATTTGATCTCTTGCAAGTTCGAGAATATGAGGATTGTTTTTTGCTTCTTTGCTGGATATAAGCTTTGAAAACCATTTTCTTGCCTCGTCAAGGTCACCTACTCGTCTTGAAAGCTCACCTATCAAATACATGACCGTTGCCAAATCTATTTCATCAGCTGACCCTTCTTCATGTTCAAATGCATCCTTATATGTTTGAAGAGCAAGTCTTTGAAATTCAAGCTCTTTTTCTTTATCATGACTTAGTCTGTAGAGCCATGAAATTCTCAGCAGAATTCCTGCAACCTCATATTTGTTGATTTTTTTCTTAGACGTTGCTGTTATCAAAGCAAGCTTATATAGCAGAATAGCATCATCTACTGTTCTTTCAAATGGAATCTCTCTTTTTACCCACTTTGAAGCAACCTTTTCTTTTAATGATTCTACATCCCATTTTGTAAGTTTCCCAAAATTTTTGCTAAGCGCTGCATAACCGCATTCCCCGCAGACTATAACATCATATAAAAGAGGGTTGACGCCCTTGTAGTAAACACAAAGGTCAGTATCCCGGCTCTCTACATAAATTGCTGAACTTTTTACAAATGGTGCTTTGATTATGCTACCACATACAGGGCACTCTAATGTCTTTTCATAAATGTCCATTTTTCTTATCCTCTCCCTTTTACTCATAAACAGATGAAGAGACAGTCTCTTTTGCTTTTGTTCCAACCAGGATCACAGCATTTACAGGTTTATAATAGTCATATGACAGAAGCTTTCTTTCTATTAACCTGCCATCTTTATAAACAAGCATATAAGTTTTTACCTTTAAGCCATTCTGGGGTTTATTGGAAAGCTTTTCTACTCCTTGAGGAAGTGTTGGATCATTTTTGTAGACTTTTTTATAAGGTACCCTTTCAATTATTTCCGATTCGAATTTGACAATTTCAGCCTTATGATTGTTTTTGCCATAGAGGTTGACTGTCACAGTATTTTTGGAAGTATAACTTTCAACATAGATAGGCGCATTTGTTGTATTTTTGAATTTAAAATCTATTGAACCTGAAGCAATTGTTGCATCCCTGCCAGGTGGCACGTACGAAATTAGAGCTGAATGTGGTGCTCTTTCCACAACCTTCAGCTGGGCCATCAAAACTGCATTGTACATAGTGGTTGCTATTTGACAAAGCCCTCCACCAACACCGTCTACAAACTCATTATTGACAATAACTTTTGCAATTTTAAAACCATTCTCGACTGTTACAGGTCCAATTACCTTTGACAGCGAAAATATTTCGCCCGGCATCACTAAGCTACCATTTATCTTTTTGGCAGCTACCCTTATATTTTCGCTTCTTGCAACATTTGAACTATCAAACTTTGTGGTAAATGAACCTATTATTTCTTTTACTTTTGATAGCTCACTTGCTGTGATTCGCGGAGTTATTTTTAAAAATCTTGCATAAACCTTGCCTTCTTGCTTGTTTTTAATCATGTCTTTTAATTTATTCAAAAGATAGCCATAATCAAGTTTTTTACCTATTCTCTCTGGAGTTATAACAAACTGGTCTCCTACTTTTTTGATACTTGCATTAACAGGCGATTGATAGTATGTGTTAAAAAGTTCATCTACAAACTTTTTGAGTTTGTTTTCATCATATTCGAAATTAAGTCTTATGACCACCGGATTTTCATAAACCTTTTTTATTTCTTTGAACCGTGTTGCAAAATTACCCTTTCTGCCAATTGAATATGCCTTTTCTACTGCCTTGTCTATATCAATCTTTATTCCAAGAGAAGAATACTCAAGAAAATAGCTTTTGTCTTCAACTATAACTTCAATTTTTTTGTTCTGCAGTGGCTCAAAATAAGTCTTTTTTAAAAGCTCAAGAGCCTCTTCTGTGGTAAGTCCACCCAAATGAACACCCTCAACATAAACACCTTTATAAATCCTATCTGTATCAAGAACTTTCGTAACATTGGTATAAAGAGTATATCCCAGAACTGTGCTTGTTATCAAAAGCACCACTACAATCCCAATTAATATAAACCTTTTCACCTCAAATTTTACCCCCGTCCAGCAATTGCTTCAAAGCCCTTTTCAAGAGCCAAACAGTTTAAATTATAAATTTCTTCTGTTTTTGAAAACTCTCTTAAAACACCTTTTGCCTCGTTAACTGAAAAGTTTTGTTTTATTGCCAAATATGCACCAAACATTACGATGTTTGCAACTCGAACATTCCCTACACTTGAAGCAATCTCAGTTGCCGGAATATAATGAACATTTATATCATCTCTATTTGCACAGATATCCACAAGAGAACTGTTCACAAGTAAAAGCCCACTTTTTTTTATCGCAGGTTCAAATTTTTCAAGCGATGGTTTATTTAAAACAAATAATGTATCGGGATTGAACACAACAGGAGAACCAATCATATCACTTGAGATTATAACACTGCAGTTCGCTGTCCCACCCCTCATTTCAGGTCCGTACGACGGAAGCCATGACACATTAAACCCCCTTTTCATTCCAAGATGGGCAAATACCTGTCCTAAAAAAAGAATACCCTGCCCACCAAATCCTGCAATTAATATCTCCTCTGTCATCTTCAAATTCCCCTGCCTTTATCTTTGAAAATTCCTATACTGTAGTATTTTAGTACCTCATTTTCTATTCTCTTCATACTCTCACAAGGTGGAAGTCCCCAGTTTGTAGGGCAGTTTGAGAGCACTTCTATAATAGAAAAACCTTCATTGTTCATCTGAACTTCAAAAGCTCTTTTTATCGCTTTTTTGGTAAACTCAATATTTTTTAAGTTATGTATTGAAGTTCTTGCAACAAAGGCAACACCATCAAGTGGCACAAGCATTTCACAAAGTTTTATATGATAACCTTGTACTTTTGGGTCACGTCCATATGGAGATGAAACTGTTACCTGTCCAGGAATTGTTGTCGGTGCCATCTGACCACCTGTCATAGCATAAACTCCGTTGTTTACAAATATAGCTGTAAAGTTTTCACCTCTGGTTGCTGCATGTATAACCTCAGATGTTCCAATGGCTGCAATGTCCCCGTCGCCTTGATATGAAAATACAAGAGCGTCTGGAATACACCTTTTTACACCAGTTGCAGCGGCGGTGGCTCTCCCATGAGCTGCTGCCACAAAGTCAAAATTAAAATAGTCATATATAAAAACCGCACAGCCAACAGGCGCAACACCTATTATTTTACTCTCTTTGTAATCCTCGTCAATAACCTCAGCAATCAATCTGTGAATGATTCCGTGACCGCACCCTGGACAATAATGCATACTCTCTTTTGTCAAACACTCTGGTCTTTTGAACACCATCTTAATCATCTTCCTCTCAAATTTAGTGTACCTGACTTGCTACTTTTTAAGAGAATAATAAAAATCAACTACTTCTTGAATTGTAGGAACTATGCCACCTGTTCTTCCATAAAAGTGTATTTCTTTTTTCCCTTCTACCGATAGTTTTACATCTTCAAGCATTTGTCCCAGATTCATCTCAATGTCAATAAAAAATTCTACTTCCTCTTTTGATGCATATCTTTTTAGCTCATTTTCTGGAAATGGCCAAAGCGTAATTGGTCTTACAAGCCCAACCTTCTCGCCTGCTTGTCTTAACCTGTTTACAGCACTTTTTACAATCCTTGCACACATTCCAAATGAGACAAAAATAACCCTTGCATCGTCTGTCAAATACTCTTCAACCATTACTTCATTTTCTTTTATCTTTTTGTATTTTTCCATTAACATAAAATTATGCTTTTCAAGTTCCTCTGGAACAATATAAAGCGAATTTGTTACCCTTTTTTCTCTATTCCTGTCACCCGTCACCGCCCATGGTTTTTCTACCTTTTGTGGTTGATAGTTTTCGTCGAACTCAACAACCTCCATCATCTGTCCAAGCATTCCATCACCTAAAATCATAACAGGGTTTCGGTACTTGTCTGCAAGGTCAAATGCCTTCATTGTAAGCTCTACAGCTTCTTGTACAGAAGAGGGAGCAAGTACAATCACCTTATAATCTCCATGCCCGCCACCTTTTGTAGCCTGAAGATAATCAGATTGGGCAGCATTTATATTACCAAGCCCAGGTCCACCTCTCATAATGTTTACAATCACGCAAGGAAGCTGAGCACCTGCTAAATATGATATACCCTCTTGTTTTAAGCTTATCCCTGGACCAGACGACGATGTCATAACTCGCTTGCCACAGCTTGATGCGCCGTAAGCCATGTTAATTGCTCCAACTTCGCTCTCTGCCTGGATAAAAACACCGCCACTTTTTAAAAGCTTTTTAGCCATATACTGCAAAAGTTCTGTCTGAGGTGTGATTGGATACCCAAAGAAACATTCACAGCCAGCCCTCAGTGCTGCCTCAGCAATGGCTTCGTTACCTTTCATAAGAATTTTCAAAGTTTACTCACCTACCTCAAACACTATATCAGGACAAACCTTATAACAGCTTCCACAGCCAATACATGAGGTTTGGTCTTTTACTTCAACAGGGTTATACCCTTTTTTGTTTATTCTGCTCCTGTCTATATACAAGATTTTCTTGGGACAGATTCCCACACAAAGTCCACAACTTTTGCATTTATCATATTCGATTTTGAGTTTCAACTTTTCAACCTCCATAATGGCTTCTTATCTTATTATATACCTTTTAATGGCATATACAAGAGAATATTTTTTTATTTCTTCTAAAAGCTCTTCTTCAAATAGATTCTCTTCAACTACAGTAAGAATATAGGGAATATCTTTTTTTTCAGCTACGTTTTGGATAATTTTTAGGCTTCTTATAATATCTTCTGGTTTTGTTTCTGAAAGAAGATGAGAATTATTTATAATAGCTGTAATGTTCATCCCCAGAATGCTCTCAATTTCATGCATGTTCTGCAAGATTTCTTCCTCATTTGAATTAAACGGCCTGTATATGTTGGCAACATAAAAAACACTGTACCCTTTTTTGTCAAGCAACTCTTTGAACTGACCAACAACTCTACTGCCAAGCTCATCTCCACCTACATCTATTATGTTGACTCCGTTTAAACTGCTCAGCGCTTCAAAAACCCTGCCAGAAAGAACCGGAAGATCTATGCTTTTGTCTTCAAAGTGTATTGAAATAAAATTTATATTTTTATTCTCAATAATATGCTTAATACTTCTCAGGTTATAATAAAAATTTATTACATCTGCATCGATTAAATTCACTTTGAAAAACTCCCCAAGCTCTAAAGAAACATTCAGAGCTATCTCACTTTTGCCGCTTCCCGCCGTCCCAACAAAGATGTTTGTTTTCCTGTTGACAAAACTCAAAGGTACCGTCATGCACATTCTTTTCACCCTCATCTCAGTCACAAATTTTTCTTAGCAAATCCTTGGTAACATTTCATAATAAAGCATGTCCAAAATTCTCGTACCGCCAAAGGTGGTTGACAGATATACTCTCTTTTCCCTACTTTCTTCTACTTTCCCAATCTCACATGCAAACCTGTTGTACTTTTTCAAAATCTCAATAGCTTTCTCTTTTTCATCACCATTTACTATGGCAACAAACCTACCTTCACAAGCAAGATAATAACTATCCAGCCCCAGAATATCGCACAGAGCTTTTACCTCATCTGCCACAGGTATTTTTTCTTCCTCAACTTTTATATCAAAGCCAGACTTTTGGACAATCTCATTTAAAGCTGTTGCAAGCCCACCTCTTGTAAGGTCTTTCATATACGCAACATCTACCTCTTGCATCAGCTCTGAAATTACATCTAACAAAAGCCCACAATCGGATTCTATCCTGTCTTCAAACCCAAGGTCTTCATTGTGAGAATATATGCATGCTCCGTGTCTTCCTATATCCCCACTGACAATTACAACTTGATTACCTTTTATTCTTGAAATCGAAGGCATTTTTTGGGTATCTCTTGCAACACCCAATCCAGTCGTATTTATAAATATCCCATCTGCCGCACCTTTTTCTACAACCTTTGTATCCCCTGCAACAACTTCAACCTTTGCTAAATCTGCATATCTCTTTATTGATCTTGTGATCTTCTCTAAATCATCTATTGAAAATCCTTCTTCAATTATAAAAGAAACGGTAATATACTTTGGTTCAAGTCCTGCAACAGCTAAGTCATTTACCGTACCACATACTGAAAGCTTTCCAATATCTCCTCCTTTAAAAAAATATGGCTTTACTACAAATGAATCTGTTGATATTCCCACTTTCATACCGTTTAAAGAAAATACTGTTGAATCATCTCCGCTTTTCAATATTTCAGAACCGAATATTGGCTTGAAAAGGTTGTCAATCAGCTCATATGTCTGTTTTCCGCCATTGCCATGTTCCTTACGAATAGTCCTCATCATTTCCACTTCCCAAATCTGAAATATGCATTGCAAGAACCTTCTTGTGATACCATACACGCCCCTTTTGGTGTCTGAGGTGTGCATACCTTTTCAAAAAGAGGACATTCAAAAGGCTTTAATTTGCCTGTGAGCACATCTGCACATCTGCATGCAGAATTAGAAAAACTTTCATAGTCATATTTAAGCTGGACTGAAAAGGAAGAATACTCACTTTTAAGTCTCAACCCACCACCCTCAATCAAGCCAAGTCCTCTAAAATACGCATCAGTTCTTTCAAAAAATCTCTCTATATACCTTTTTGCAACTGTGTTACCCTCTTTTTTTACAACTCTTTTGTACTCATTTTTTACAGTAAAATCATTATCTAAGATACTTTGTGTTAAACTCAGCAAAGAAAGCAGAATATCATACTTTTCAAATCCAGATATAACAGAAGGAATCTCAAACTCCTCAACAAACTTAAATCCATCAACACCCAAGATTGTTGCAACATGTCCTGGCAGGATAAGTCCATCCACTTTTATGTGATCTTTTAAGAGGACTTTCAGCGGCTGGTCAATGGTTTTAAGCTCACATGCAAACTTGACATTTTTCAAATCCTTTTCCAATACCTTTTCCAGGCTCAGAGCAAAGGCTGGAACTGTGGTCTCAAACCCTACTGCAGCAATTATTGCTTCTTCATCCTCGGCTATATTCTCAACAGCATCAACCGGTGAGTACATAATTTTAATTTTGGCACCATTTGATTTTGCCTCAGCTAAAGACATACTCTTGCCTGGAACTTTCATAAGGTCTCCAAAAGTGTAGATAGTATAGTTCATTTTTGCAAGCTCAATGAGATTATCTATATACCCTTCATGAGTTACGCAAACTGGGCAGCCAGGACCTGAAATAAAATCTATATATCCTTTAAAAAGAGTATGAAAACCGTTTCTGTAAATTGAAACAGTATGGGTGCCACACACCTCAATTATTCTTAGCTGCCTGCCCATCTTTTCAATGTTGTTTTTTATTGTGTTAATAATAGTATTTGCCTTTTCAAGAGTTTGCATTTCTTACCTCACCAAAAAGTTTTTCTATTTTCTCGGCTTCTTTTTCATCTATTTTTTCAATTGCAACTCCTGAGTGAATAAGCAAATAATCACCAACAGCAAGCTCTTTTATGAGAGACACATTTACAGTTTTCTTTAAACCTAAATAGTCAACAATAGCTTTCTTACCATCTTCTAAAATTTCAATCACTTTTGCAGGATACCCTAAACACATATTTTTAAAACTCCTTTAACAATTTTTTAATAATTGGATTGTATAATATATTTGTCCAGCTGAAATTCCCCCATCGTTTATAGGGAAAAAAGAATTAAAATACACTTTAAAGTGCTCTTTCTCAAGCATAGACACTGTCTTTTCAAGCAAAAGCTTGTTTTGGAATACTCCGCCAGATAGTGCTACAACGTCTTTATTATAATTTTCTCTCAACCTCTTTGCCACTTCAACAACTATTTTTGCAACGGTGTTGTGAAATTTCGCAGAAATCAAGCTTCTGTCAGTCTTTCTTTTAATATCATTAATGATTTGTTGTAGTATATACACAATATCTATTTCAATTTCATGTTCAAAATTCATAACAAAATCATAAAACCCATCTTCGGTCTTGTCTGCAATACTTTCTAAAACCATTGGAATCTGTGCTTCAAAACTATTTTTCTCTCCACATCTTAAAAGTACACCCACAACATCAAATATCCTTCCAAAACTTGAGCAAAGAGGATAATTCAGTAACCTTGCTGCCTTTACAATTTTTGAAAGAAAATTAGAATTTGCAAAATACTCTTCTGCAAAGCTTTTATCAATTTCATATGCAAAATAGTATGCCAATCTCACAGGTTCTTTTATGGATTTTTCTCCGCCCACTAAAGGATAGTACTTTAGATGAAATACTCTTTTTACATCGCTTTTATCAATTATAAATCCTTCACTTCCCCATATGTTCCCATCCAACCCCAAGCCTGTTCCGTCAAATGCAAAGCCTATACATCTCTCTAAATTATTTTCAAGCATACATGAAAACACGTGAGCTATATGATGCTGAACATATACAATTCTTTTGTTATCTTTTATGGCAATATCCTCGGCAATGGAGGTTGTAAAATAGTTTTTGTGAAAATCACAGGCAATATAATCATATTCTAAGTTGTATAGAAAAATAAGGTCACTTAGTGCAGACTTGTAAAAGTCTATATACTCTTTTGTGTCAAGGTCACCTAAGTATTGACTTATAATAACCTCATCCTCTTTTTTTAAAGCAACTGTAGCTTTTTCATGACCTCCTAACGCTAAGATATTTTTCTCTACAAATTGTGATAAAGATAGTTTTAGTCTCAGAGGAGCAAAACCTCTTCCCGGTCTTGTCAGTACAAACTTACCTTTTACAACAAATCCAACACTATCATCACACCTTCGAACTATTTTTCTGTTGTGATAGAGCACATAGTCACAGATACCCTCAAGTTTTTGAATAGCATCGCTTTCATCAATAATCATTGGAATTCCTGAGAGGTTGGCAGAGGTTGCAATTAAAAAGTCCCTGCCAGTTTTGCTCAGGATATAGTCCAAAATAGGGGTGTACGCCCTCATTATACCGAGGGTGTGAAGATTGCTATTTACATGTGAAAAATGCTCAGTCTTTTTTTCGAAAAGAATTATAGGACATCGTTGAGAAGAAAAAATATCTTCTTCCATCTTATTTACATAGCAGTATTTTTTTACTACTTCAATGTCCTGGGCAACAAGTGCTAAAGGCTTGCCTTCTCGTCTTTTGCTTTCAAATAATCTTTTGACTACAGTTTCATTGTATGGGTCGCAAACTAAGTGAAAGCCGCCTATTCCTTTTATTGCGACTATATATCCCTCTAAAATTTTTTGAGACACAAAATCTAAAAGTTCAATTGCCTCTCCATGGATATGTTTTTTTTCAGCAAACGAAAAAAGAAAAAGTCTTGGTCCACACACTGGGCAGGTTGTTGACTGCGCATTGAATCTTCTGTTGTCCGGAGTAAAGTACTCCCTTTCGCAATCACTGCAAAATTTAAATTGCTTCATAGATGTATTTTCTCTATCATATGGCAATGCTTCAATAATTGTGTATCTTGGTCCGCAGTCTGTGCAGCTAATAAATACGTTGTGATAGTGTCTGTGAGATTTGTCATAAAATTCTCTTTTGCAATTTTCACACATCCCTAAGTCATATGGCAGGACTGTTGAAATCCTATTTTTTTGACTTTCAACAATACAAAATTCTTTTTCATCTACAACCAGTTCAATCTCATAAAACTCTATTTTCTCTAAAATAGCGTTTTTGGGAAGGTTAGTTATAATATAATGTGTTATTTGCTCTGAAGTTATATCTCCCTGAAACTCTGCCAAAACGCCTTCACCAGTATTTTTTACAAACCCTGTAAGTTCATATTTTTTTGCGAAACTATAAATAAAGGGTCGGAAACCGACCCCTTGCACAAGCCCTTTAAATATAAATCTGTACCTTTTCATAAGCATTTTCCCCTACTTTTTGTTGAAATATGAATCTAAAAGAGTATAAAAGTAATTAGTAAGTCTTTCCATACCTTCTTTTGTCTTGAATGATACCTCAAACAGTTTTAAATCTTTTTCTTTTATAGCTTCTAAACCCTTTTTGTATCTTTGCATATCAAAACCAATGGCATCAATTACATCAATCTTTGATAGAACAACAACGTCAGCTTTTTCAAACATTATAGGATACTTATATGGCTTGTCATCACCCTCTGCAGCAGAAGATACAACAACTCTCAGGTTTTCTCCCAAATCGAACGAAGATGGACAGATGAGATTGCCAATGTTTTCAACAAAGATTACTGTTTTGGGAATAGGCTTAAGAGTATCTATTGCTTCTGCAACACTATCTGCAACTAAATGGCAAGCACCACCTGTGTTTATCTGCAAAACTTTAACTCCATAACTTGCAATAGCTTGGGCATCAATTGTTGATGCAACATCACCTTCAATCACTGCAATGTTAAATGTGTCTTTAAGATTTTCTATCATGCACTTAATGAAAGATGTCTTACCTGCACCAGGTGACCCCATCACATTCATAATATACCATTTATTTTCATCTGCTAACCTTCTTATATTGTTGGCTGCGTTTTGATTCCGCTCTAAAATATTTTTTATTACCTTTATCTCCATCTCAATCATCTACCTCTATAGACTCAATATAAAATTCCTTACCATGTTCAGTAAGTTTGCCTAAGGACGAACATTTTGGACAGGTAAAATCTTTTGTCCTCTCAAAATATTCACTGCATTTTTGACAGTACAAAAGAGCCTTTTTGGGAATTATTTTGAGCTGAGCACCTTCTAAAATTGTTCCTTTTGTTAGGATGTCAAAATAAAATTTTAGTGACTCGTCAATAATTCCACTAAGCTCCCCAACTACAACTTTAATTCTTGTAACCCTTTTAAAGCTGACATCTTTCAATTCATCTTCTGCAATCTTTACAAGCTGCTGTGTAACAAAATACTCGTGCATTTTACCATTTTCCTTCCACTTCTGCTTTAAGCTTTAGCTAAAGTCTCATATTTAACCATTAGTTGCAGCAGCCTGTGCCTTTGGCTGCACCTCATCTTTTACTTCCTGCTTTTTGATGTAAAACTCTTTATAAGTGGTTGGAACGTTAAATTGCTCTTTTGAAATTAAACACTTTTTAGGACAGGACTCAACACATACATTGCAGAGCACGCACTTGTACTGATTTAGCTGCCATGTCCTTGAGTTTCTGTCTACTATTATCGCATTTGAAGGACATTTTCTCTGGCAGATACCACAGAAGATACACTTTTCTATCTCTATCTCAAGACTTCCTCTTGTATCTTTAAAAAACGGCCTCTTTTCCTTCGGATAAAGCCTTGTTGCAGGCTTTGAAAACAGGTTGTCAAGAACATTTTTGAGCATTCCAAACATTTTACCATCCCTCTTTACAAAAACTTTTTACCTTTCAGTACATGAGATACATGGATCAATTGTCAAAACAAGCATTGGAACATCTGCAAAATCCACACCCTGAAGCATCTTCACAAGCGCAGGAATATTTGCAAATGTTGGTGTTCTAATTCTAAGCCTTTCTAAATTCTTTGTCCCGTTTGCCTTTATATAATATACATCTTCTCCTCGTGGTTGTTCAACCCTTGAAATAACCTCACCGTTTGGAAATCCTTTGACTGGTGTTGAAATCTCACCTTCTGGCATTTTAGATATAGCTTGACGAATAAGGTCAATTGACTGATAGCACTCGCGAAGTCTTACTTTAAGTCTTGCATAGCAGTCCCCGTCATTTTCCACGACAGGTTCAAAGTCAAGTTCGCCATATGCTGCATATCCAAGGGTTCGCAAATCCATACTAATTCCACTTGCCCTTGCCATAGGTCCCACGCATCCAAGCTCGTAAGCTTCTTGTTTGCTCAGAACACCTACACCTACAAGTCTTTTCTTGACTGTATAATCGTTCAAAAACGAACCTTCTATCTTCTTTAGCTCCTCTTCCAGTTTTGCAAGATTATCTAAAATGAACTTTTGTTTATCAGCATCTATATCTCTTCTAACCCCACCAATTATATTTGTGGAAATTATGACTCTTGAACCTGCTGTTGCTTCCATAAGGTCCATCACAAGCTCTCTATTTCTCCAGCATTGCATAAAAAGACTTTCAAAACCAAAAGCGTCAGCCAATAACCCAAGCCACAAATGGTGGCTGTGAAGTCTGTGAAGTTCTGCCCAAATAACTCGTAAATACCTTGCTCTGTCAGGCACTTCAATGCCCATTAGCTCTTCAATTCCCTGACAGTAAGCCAAAGCCTGTTGAAAACTGCATATACCACAAACTCTTTCGACTACATATATGTTCTGGTTTATATCCTTTTCCTCAGCAAGCTTTTCAAGTCCTCTGTGAACATAACCTATTGCAGGTATCGCTTCAACAACTTTTTCGTCCTCTAAAACAAGCCTAAGCTGCAGAGGTTCCGGCAAAACAGGATGCTGTGGACCAAACGGAACTATCGTTCTTTTCCCCAAAGCCTTCTTACTCTCCTTTCTTTACTTTTACCACTGGCTTTTTGCGCATAGGAGATTCTAACTCTTCAGTTATCATGAACTTTCCTTCGTAATCAATCAAAAGATTTTCAAATTCTATTCCAAACAAATCTTTTATCTCATTTTCAACAAACACAGCTGCAAAATATATATCTGAAATGGAAGGAACTTTTTCCTCAGCTTGAGTAGTAATTCTTATATTTGTCAGTCGGTAATCCTTATCAAAGTGATAGATTATATCAAACCTACCATCACCCAAATCAACACACGTTGCAGTGACAAATCTATAACCATCTGCTTTTAAGGCTAAAACTTCTTTCCTCAAATCCTCTTTTTGAAGCTCTTTAAGATTTTGCAACATTCAAAATCTCACCCTTTTTCATATTCTTTTTCTTCTCTTCTAAGAGCTGTGCAGCTTTTAATATTCCTTCCATGATAGCCTCAGGTCGTGGCGCGCAGCCAGGAACATATACATCAACAGGAACAACTGTATCAGCCCCGCCAAGAGTATTGTAACATTCTTTGAATATCCCACCGGAGCACGCACATGCTCCAATTGCTACAACAGCTTTTGGATGTGGCATCTGTTCATATATTGTCTTTAAAACTCTTGCATTTCTGTGGTTAACAGAACCTGACACAACCAATATATCAGCATGTTTTGGATTACCTACATTTATAATTCCAAATCTCTCAACGTCATATACAGGTGTTAACGTTGCCAGTATTTCTATATCACAGCCGTTGCAGCTGTTACAATCATAGTGAACAATCCATGGAGACTTTTTCAATGCCTTTCTAAATAACACTTTTTATTTTCACCCCTGTTTTTTATAATAACCTATACTTTATATATACCCAAATGAGATTAACAAGCGCAAAACCAAATGCCACTGACCAAGTAAGCTGTAACATTATCTTCCATGTAAGCCTTGCTGAGATATTGTCAATAACAATCTCTAAAAAGTAGCAAATCAAAATTGCTGCTATTGCCACAAAGATATTTTTTGCAAAAAATAGCCATACAAAAAGAAGCAAAAGTACAAGTTCGTACCAGTGACCAAGTTCAATCAAGCCAAGAACTGGTCCTGCAAACTCTGTTGTAATACCTTTTACAAGTTCTTGATGACCATGGTGTGAAGTAGATAAATCAAATGGAGATTTTCGAAGCTTAATTGTTAAAACATAACTGAATGCTATGAAGATAAACGGTAAATCTAATATTAGAAAGCTATTGTGTTTTAAAATGTCTTGTATATTGAAACTCCCAGTTACAAAGTAAATTGCTACTATCATAGCAATTAAAACGGGCTCATATGCAAGTACAGATATCAATTCCCTGTGAGCACCTATCCTTGAATATGGCGAATTTGTTGCCATTGCTCCAAGAATGAGCGCTGTTGTGGCAAATGCAAGAATAAATAAAATCAAAAGAAGGTCCATCTTAAGCAAAAACATCACAACTGCAACAATGTTAAATACCAAGAATAAAAACGCATATAATATCTGAGTATTCGAAACAACGATAGTTTCTTTTGAAAATAGTTTAAAAATATCATAAAAAGGCTGTAGAATAGGTGGACCAAACCTGTTTTGCATTCTTGCTGTTATTTTGCGGTCAATTCCGGTCAAAAGTCCGCCAATTAGGGGCGAAAGCACTACTGATGCAAGTACAATTAAAGCCTGTTTCACTTTAAAATCACCCCAAACATTATTGCGATTAATGCAATTGAAAGAACATTTACAACAAGAGTTACTGTTTTCTCATTTGCCAGTGTTTCAAAATAATAATTTTTGAATTCAAACGACACAACTTTATCTTTTTCGCCTCTGAAACCAAAATTGTCCGAATTTTCACATGACATATACACAGGTACATATCTTTTCGGCTTAAACCACCTATATATTAGAGCTCCCAGAACGACTGCTGCTACCAGCACACCAAAAAATACAACCGGATTAAATCCAAAGAAATCTTTCACATACAATTCTTTTATATTGGTGCTGCTAACTCCTGAATACCTTGCAAAAGAAGACTTGAAAAAAGGCACAACAAACATATTTGTAAACTGGATCAAAAAGATGCTTACCAAAACTACTAATATTGAAATAGCCATCAACGGAATATGCTTTATAAATTCAAATTTCTCTATCTTATTTCTATCCTTTCCATCAGAAAGAATCTTGCCTATAAACTTTGTCCAGAAAACAACTGTAAAAGCACTTCCCAAGATTATTTCAAGCATTGCCGCAATGTTTTGAGTTGACACTTCAATAGCAATCCATTTTGTAATTAAAACGCCAAATGGAGGAAGTAGCATTGACACACTTCCCAAAAGAGTTAAGAAAGCAACAATTGGCATTTTATACTTGATTCCATCCATATCTTCTATGTTTCGGGAACCTATACCCTGTTCTATTGAACCAATACACAAGAACAAAAGCGCTTTAGACACACCATGCAAAACTATCAAAAGTGCAGCTGCATATATAGCATATCTATGTGCTATGGATGACAATGCAATTATAAGACCCAAATTAGAAATTGTTGAGTATGCCAACACTCTTTTTGCATTTGACTGAAATATTGCTAAAAGCGCTGCTGAAACAAAAGTAAAAGCACCTGCCACCGCAACTATTTTTGACAGCCATGTATCAATAAATACCGGTGATAATCTCAAAACCAGATAAACACCTGCTTTTACCATTGTGCTTGAGTGAAGCAAGGCAGACACAGGTGTTGGTGCCACCATAGCACCAAGTAGCCAGCTCTGGAATGGCATCTGAGCAGACTTTGTAAATGCTGCCAAAGTTAAAAAGGCAATTGGTATCATCAAAATACTGCTGTCTTGTGAAGATATAATCTCATTCAAAGCAACTGTTCCAGATTTGTAATACATAAATATTATACCTATAACAAAGCTAAGTCCACCTATCGAATTTAAAAGAAGAGCTCTTGTTGCATTTTTAATACTCTCTTCATTCTGGTCATGAGAAATTAGCAGGAAAGAACAGAGTGTAGTAATCTCCCAGAAAAAGTATACCCACAGTATATTGTTCGAAATCACAAGACCGTTCATTGCACCCAAAAATAGCATAATTACTGTAAAAAATATGTTTTGTCTGCTTTTTTCAAGATGAAGGTGTTTCTCATGCTCTTCCATATAAGAAAGTGCAAATATTGCAATAAGCGGACCTATAATGTTTATCAAAAGAAGCATAATAAAGCTCAAATGGTCAACGAAAAATACATTTTCAACATCTAGTTTCCCTACTTTAAACTCAAACACAAACATTAAAACAAACTGCAAAATAGCAAGAAGGCTAATGAGCTTGTTTTTAAGTTTTGTACCAATCAAAAAGATTATTGCTAATAGAAAATAATCAGCAAAGGTTATTAGATACTCAAGTGCTGAATTTAATGAATGAGAAAGCACTATCACTTTATCACCTTGTGAAATAGAATACAAAGCTACACCAATTAATATTGCAGACATTAAAAAAACAATAGCTTTTCTAAAACTGCTATTGTTAATAAGAAGAATGAAAAATGCTGCTATCATGGGTAGAAAAATTAGGAGTAGATAGATGCTCGCCATCTGTTTCTTTCTTGCCCCTTTCTATTTATGATGATAAACTATTGCTATTAAAGATTATAACATATAATCTTTGTCTTGTATACAGTATGCAAAAGTTAATTTGTTAACAAACCCCAGCATACAGGTGAAATTCTTACTATTTTTTGTTCAACATTTTAAAAGAAGGTGAGAAGTCTTGATAAAATTAATTGCACTGGATATTGATGGAACACTTTTGGACGATAGAGGTTACATCCCTCAAATAAACAGAGAGTTTTTAAAAATTGCTGTTGAAAAGTACAAAATTGTGATAATACTTTGCACAGGAAGAGGCGCTTCAGCCTTTAAAATTGCAAAAGATTTACAGCTACCATGTTCATTAATCTCGGCAAATGGTGTTTATGTCTTCGAAAATCCTGATTTTCCACCTATTATAAAAAATTATCTTACAGAACGTCAGAAGAAAGTATTAATTGAGTTTCTTGATAACAATCATTTTGAAATAGACTACTATATCGTACTGGGATATGAACAAGATTTTCACATGATTTATAAAGAGAGAACCAATTATGATAGCTATTTTCTAAGCTTTGTAAATGGTCGCAAACAATTTAAACCTACATACCCTGCAGAAAAGCTTTTAAAGTTTTTAGAATACCCTATCAGTCACACTGGAATTGTAGGCAAATATGAAAAACTTAAAGAGATTAAAGAAATCCTTAAAACACTTGAGTTGGATTGTAATACTATTCTCTACTATGCATCAGACAACAAAGAATATGGTTTTTTAGAAGTCTTGAGCAATAATGCATCAAAAGAAAAAGCTCTTCTGCAATTTATGAATTTTAAAAATATCTCATCTGAAGAATTGATATCAATTGGTGATAATTTCAACGATGTCGGAATGTTCAAAATCTCTGGAATAAGCGTGGCAGTTGCAAATGCACCCGAAGAAGTAAAAAAAGCTGCAAAGTTTGTAACCTCCAGAACAAATAATGAAGGTGCAGTTGCTGAAGCTATTGAAATGTTTATAATAAAAAGGGATGGGTAAAAGTTTTGCTTCCCCATCCCTCTTTTTATTATTGGACAATCCTTCATTTGTTGTAATTTGTATTTATATACTCAACAGCATCAGCTATAGCCTTTGCAACTGCATCTTTAAAACTATCGCTCAAAAGAAGGTCCAAATCCTGAGGGTTTGTTCCAAATGCAACCTCAACCAACACAGCTGGCATTGATGAAGTTCTCAGCACAGCCAAGTTGGGTCTTTCCATAATACCCTTGTTCTGTGTACCAACCTGTTTGACTATGCTGTCAAGTACTATCTGGGCAAACTGCTTATCAGAAATAAGCCCATTTTGTTGTTTTTCTTTATACAAAACCATGGTTCCGCGCGCAGATGAATTATCATGTGCATTGTTATGAATAGAAATAAACAAGTCCGCATTTAAACTATTTGCCATCCTTGTTCTATCATAAAGGTCCACATATAAATCTTTATCGCGTGACATATAAACTTCATAACCAAGGCTTTTGAGCTTTTCGCTAAGCCTTAAAGAAATATCCAAATTAAAATCTTTTTCATTATATGTTACCTTTTTGCCATTTACCACTTTGGTGTATATAGCACCTGGATCAGAACCCCCATGACCAGGGTCAATGAATATCTTCAATTTCTTCTGAGGTTTTTGTAATTTTTGTGAAAAACTTATTGTAATATCAGTTCCACTTTTGCTTATGTTTGCTATGTAGTTAGGATTAATTTGGATGTAAACAATGCACTTATCCTGCTGATAAATAGAATATACAGTAGTCACAACCGAAGCTTGCAAAGAATACACATCATCTGCAATTGTTATAGGATACTGGCTTTCAAGTCTTATGGTGTTGCTGCCCTGGTCGTAAAAATAGTTTATCTGAGAAACAAAAGGCGAACTCAAAACAAGACTTGAGGGCGGATTTACTCTTAAGCTTGAATATTGGTCAGCAAACACCACTTCTAATTTCCCATCCAATTTGTTTAAAACAAAAATCTTTGCCTTAGAAGAAAATATAATCTGAACACTGTTTTGGTCAACGTTTGATGCTATATAATAATCCACCCTTCCATCGTTTACCTGATAAAAATTACTTAACTGAGTGGATATTTGAGCACCTTTTAAATTCAAAACTATAAACGATTGGTCTGCACGATAAATATCACTTACAACTGTTGGAAGAATATCAAGTTCTGCAAGTGTAAAACCATCTGAAGGTATAATATTTATCTTCTGAATTACATACACTGGAGAAGGGGTTTCAGTTGAATTTTGTACATCTTGATTTTGAAAATCTTCACTGCTGTCAATATTTGTGTAAGCTGGTAAGTTTCTTGGCAGGTCTATCTCAATCTTTAGTTGATTGCTAAGGTTAGTTATCCTATAATCTTTTATTAAAGTCGAATCATAATCTATTACAATGCGTGTAAATAAACCACCATTTGTATCCTTGTTTTGAGCATGTCTAATTCTGAAAATGCCACTTTTATTTATTTCTATTTTGTTGTTTTGTATATTATCAATACTATCCAAAATATCCAAAACTATCCTATCAGGATTGGAAAGCCTATAGTCCTTGAAAGAAATACTTTTTGTTGCCAAAATATATAGTGTAAACTTATCATTTTCTATATTATATCTTATATCATTGATATAAATTGAATCTTTCTCTACCCTTTGAAAACTATTTCTCGAAGCAAGAGAATTTTTCTGTTGACTCTGCTGTAAAGGCAATACAGCAGTTTTTGGCTTGTTAATGTTCAAATTTACAAGTTTTTTTGTTTTATCAACATAACAGGTATAGCCAAAAATAGAAGCTATATCTTTTGCTAAAATGTACGACTTTCCACCACTTACGAAAATCTTAGCTGAAAGACTTTTTTTGTTTTTGTTATAGTAGTAATATGCCTTATCAATATAGAACTGATATGTATCCTTAGACTTTTTGGCTAAGATAGATTTAGATTTTGAATTATAAGAAATGCTAAACCCTTTTAGCTTGAAAAAGTCAGCAAGTGCAAGGTAAACATTACCTTTGCTTTCTAAGGTTTTAACTGAAGAGATAAGCTTTCCTTCGACATAGAGCTTGTACGAGGCGGCAGCAAAAGCAGATACAAAAATCAACATAAATATTGTTATCGTAGCTACCAGAACTTTAATTCGTTTCATCCCAGAACCTACCCCGCAAAAAATGTAATTTATAGGTATATAATACCCCATTTTGTCGAATAAATCAATTTAAATATTTGCCAATGTATTGTATTTTTATACACTGTGTTGTATAATTATTTGCATAGTTGAAAACAAAATTTCATTAATACAAAGAGGAGATGACCAAATTGATAAAAGCAAGTATTATAGGAGCATCAGGATATGTGGGAGTAGAGCTTATTCGGCTTTTGTTAAGACATCCTGAAGTTGAAATTGTATCCATTATATCTTCAAGTAGCAACCAGCTTTCTATTGATAAAACAAACCCACAGTTTAAAAAAGTTTCAAACCTTGTATTTGAGGAATTTAAAATAGAAGCTATTCAAGAGGCAGATGTAGTGTTTTGTGCACTGCCTCACGGTATTTCACAGGAATATGTCAAAATAGGATATGACATTGGCAAGGTTGTAATTGATTTAAGTGCTGATTTTAGATATAAAGATTTGCAAAGATATGCAAAAGATTATAGTCAGCACAAATACCCTGAGCTTTTGAGCAAAAGTGCTTATGGACTTTGTGAAATAAACAGAGAAGAGATTAAAAATGCTCAGATTATTGGAAATCCTGGATGTTATCCAACAAGTGCAATACTTGGCATAGCTCCACTTTTGAAAAACAAACTCATAGACAAAAATAGTATTATAATAGATTCAAAGTCAGGCGTTTCTGGAGCTGGTAAAAAATCTGATTTTGCATATAGTTTTTGCGAACTTGATGAAAATTTCAAAGCATATTCGGTTGCAAAACACAGACACACAAGTGAAATTGAAGAGAAATGCAGTTTGTTATTTGGTGAAAATTTGAATTTGTCATTTACACCCCATCTTTTGCCTGTAAAAAGAGGAATACTGTCAACTATTTATGCTACTTTTGTTAAGAACATTAACAAAGGAGACCTTGTCGAAATCTATAATGAATTTTATAAAGATGAATACTTTGTTCGAATTTTTGAAGATGATCTGCCTGAGCTAAAGTATGTAAGAGGAACAAACTTTGTGGACATTGGCTTTGAAATTGATAAGAAAACAAATAGAGTTATTATAATCTCATGCATTGACAATCTCATAAAAGGTGCTGCCGGTCAGGCAATTCAGAATATGAATATAAGATTTTCTCTTAATGAAAAAATGGGACTTATAATGGTGGGAGAATATTTTTAAAAAATAAAATGAAGGGATGACGGTCTATATGTACGAAGAAATGGATTCTCTGATTGAAAAAGCAAGCATATTAATAGAAGCCCTTCCCTACATACAAAAACTCTATGGAAAGACTGTTGTAATAAAGTATGGCGGGAATGCCATGATAAATGAAAAGCTTAAAAACTGGGTTATGGAAGATATAACTTTGCTCAAATACATTGGCGTAAATCCAATAGTTGTTCATGGCGGTGGACCTGATATAAATTCAGTCCTCAAGAAGCTCAATGTTGAAAGCCAGTTTATCAACGGGCTCAGAGTAACAGATATGCAAACCATGGAAGTTGCCCAAATGGTTCTGGTAGGAAAGACAAATAAAGAACTTGTATCAATGCTAAATCAAAAAGGTGGAAAGGCAATAGGCATTTGCGGAATTGATGGAAATTTAATTCAAGCACGAAAACATTATGAATATGTAAATGGTCAGAAAGTTGATTTGGGGTATGTTGGAGAGGTTGTGTCAATAAATGCAAAGGTTTTAGAAATGCTTGCCAAAGACGAATATATACCTGTTGTTGCACCAATTGGTGTTGGGGAAGATGGCACAAGTTACAACATTAATGCAGATACTGTGGCGGCTGAGATTGCAAAGGCAATAAAGGCTGAAAAGCTAATGTTTATGACAGATGTTGAAGGATTAAAATATGATAAAAATAGCAAAGAAATAATCTCAGCAATAAGCGCTAACGAAGTTTTGAAGATGATTGAGGAAGGAAAGATAGATGGCGGGATGATTCCAAAGGTTTTAGGATGCATTGACGCACTAAAACACGGTGTCAATCGTACACACATACTTGATGGAAGAATTCCTCACTGTATTTTACTTGAGATATTCACAGATAAAGGCATTGGAACAATGATTCATCTGTAAAATCTTTTATATGTCAGTATAAATAAACGGGGCTTTATCCTCCTTTGACCATAGCCCCGTTTATTTATGATACTTTGCGCCATAAATAATTGATAATCCCCTATAAATTTGTTCATAAAGTAATACTCTAAAAAGCTGATGAGGAAAAGTGAGTTTTGAAAATGAAAGAAGCAAATTAGCTATTTTTTTTATCTTATTTGAAAGACCATTAGAACTGCCAATGATAAAAGTAATATTCTTGCTGCTATTTATATTTTTTCTTAAAATTTCAGAAAACTCTTCTGATGAGAGCTCTATTCCATTAATATCACACACTATTATAAATTCGCCTTCCTTGACATGTTTTAAAATCTTATCAGCTTCTTTTTCTAAAAGCGTTTCGATATTGAAATATTTATTTTCATCTTCTTCTTTTATCTCTATTTCTTCGACTTTTACCCACCGCGAAAGTCTTTTTTTGTACTCTTCACATGCCTGCAAAAAATACTTCTCTTTTATTGTTCCAACACTGATTATTTTTATCATATATCATCCACTTTCGACAAAAGTTTGTCAAGAAGATAACTCAGTTCATCTCTGCACCTTCTGTACTCTTCAATATCTCCACCATATGGGTCAACAACATCCAAATCTTCTTTGGTATTCATAACATACTCCTTTAAAGTAAACACCTTGTCTGCAGTACCAGGATACATCTTTGTAATTACCTCTTTATGATACCTTTCCATTGTCAAGATAAGAGTGCTTTCTTTTATCATATCTTCATTTATAAGTTTTGAAACGTGCGATGAGATATCTATACCAACTTCATTCATTACCAATATAGCATTTTTGGAAGCCTTTTGCGGGAAAAATGCAGAAAGTCCCGCTGATTCAACTTCAACGTTATCAATATTCATCTTTCTTAGCTTTTCCTTTAAAAGATGTTCTGCCATTGGACTTCTGCAGGTATTACCTGTGCACACAAAAAGTATCTTTTTCTTCAATACTACAACACCTCAACAATATTGTTTGCCGCTGCTTTGTAAAGTCTGTTTTCCAAAGCAAGAAATTCTAAGTCAAAATTTCCCCACTCACAAAGGATATAATCAACACCAAGTTGGTTGAATTTTCTGAGTATCGAAAATAGATTTCTCCCACACTCTTTTGCATCAAACATGCTTCCTAAAATGAGTTTGTATTGAGACTCAAAATTATGGGCTGTCTCATAAAAGCACAAAATCCCAACCTTGTGCCCTTTAAACTCTAACCTCTTTTTTATCTCATTTATTTTATCAATTCTTTTATCAATTCTTCCTTTTACTATTATGAGCTTGGCATCAGGAGCATAGTGCTTGTACTTCATGCCAGGTGACCTTGGAACAGTTCCAGTTAGCCCTTCCACCACTGCTTTGCTATACTCTATATCACCAAGCACTTCTTTCAAAGCAAAATACGAAATAGCACCAGGTCTTAAAATTAGAGGTCTTTCGCCACTCAAGTCTACCACAGTTGATTCAAGTCCAAAAGAACATTTGCCACCGTCAATTATAATATCTATTTTACCCATCAGGTCTTCTATCACATGCTTGGCTTCTGTCGGACTTGGTTTTCCAGAGACGTTTGCTGATGGTGCTGCCACAGGAACACCTGAAAGTCGTATAAGTTCAAGTGCGATTTTGTTTGCAGGCATCCTAACACCAACCGTTGAAAGACCTGCTGTGACGTTTTCAGCAATAACATTTTTCTTAGGTAGAACAATCGTAAGCGGTCCTGGCCAAAACATTTCTATTAACATATAAACCCTATCATCTGTAATTTCAGCACACATCTCAAGCATATCTTTTGAAGATATATGAACAATCAATGGATTGTCCTGAGGTCTCCCTTTAGCTAAAAAAATCTTATCCACCGCATCTTTCAAAAGTGCGTTCGCTCCAAGACCATAAACAGTTTCTGTTGGAAAGGCAACAAGCCCACCTTCTCTCAATATCAAAGCCGCTTTTTCAAGCTTCTTATAATCTATTCCTTCTTTTGCGTCAATAATAATTGTCATAATTCCAACCACTCCAAAAGTAGTAATGCTACTATGATACCTATCACACTTGACATTGTAGCCACTTTAAGATTTTCTTTTCGGCTATACTCTGGAATAAGCTCATTCATTACAACATAAAGCATTGCACCAGCTGCACATGCAAGACAGCCTGCTACCACATACTTGTTAATATAGCTTATCACACTTCCAACCAAACACCCAATACCTGTTGGAACTCCAGACAATATTGCATATCTTAATATTTTTATTTTACTCTGCTTAGCCATCTTCAAAGGTAACGAAAGTGCAAATCCTTCTGGAATATCATGAACTATTATCATAATCCCTACTAAAATTCCAAAACTTTTTTCTACGGAAAAGCTGCTTCCTATTGCCAACCCTTCAGGAAAGTTGTGAAGTGAAAGAGCAACTAAAATAAGTATTCCACTTTTTAGATATCTGTCCTGTGAAATTGAAAATTTCATTGTTAATGCTCTTTCCAATATCCCAATCAAAAAATACGAAGCAATTAATATTAAAATACACGTAAGCAAGTTTGAAATACACACAGCTTCAGGGATAAGCCCAAAGCAAATTAAACCAAGCATTAGTCCCGACGTAAAACCAATTAAGGAGTCTTTGAACTTCTCATCATTTAAATGCAAGACCAAACCCAGTAGAGCACCGACAAATGCTCCAGCTATCCCACAAAAAAAAGCAAAGAGATTGAAAAATAAAAAATCTATGTTTAACAAAGTAGCTTCAAATTTAACAAATTTCATTTAAATATTATGAGAATTTTATCTCTTTTATAAACACTTCTTTACAAACACTTCAAACAGATGTTTTAGAATTCTATTATCTTACAGGTTCAGCTTTGCTGTATACCGTTCTCAATATCACAATTGTAACTCTTCTGTTGAGCGCTCTTCCTTCTGGTGTCTTATTAGAAGCAATTGGTCTGTACTCGCCATAGCCAACAACAGAAAATCTTTCTGGCCTTACCTTTGAAACTCTTAAAATTTCCTGCAAAACAGATGTTGCTCTTGCTGTTGAAAGCTCCCAGTTAGAATAAAAGTATTTATTGTGAATAGGGACATTGTCTGTGTGTCCCTCAATTCTTATGTTATTATTCGGGACTTTTTCCAAAATCTTTGCAATCTCATGCACAACTTCTTTCGCCTGTGGTGTAAGTTTTGCTGAACCTGTATCAAATAATACATCTTTAAGTAAAATTGATAATCCTCTCTCTTCCTGTATCACGAGCACCTTTCCTTCAATACCATGTTCCTTTATAAGCCCTAAAACCTGTTTTTGTATATCGTTAATAAGCTCTTCCTCAGTCATCTGCTTATTTTTTGTCGCCCCACCAACATCAGTGTTTGTTCCTTTGACATTTTTTCCAGATAATCCTTCCAATATAGAGGGACCAGAATTTTCAAAAATATAGGCTGTGCCTTTCAAAACAGACGTTAGGGATTCTGTGAAGTTCTTAAATTTGTCCATGTCAAGCTTGCTCATGGAATACATTACAATAAAATATATGAGCAAGAGAGTAATTAAATCTGCATAGGTAATAAGCCATCGTTCATGGTTCTCATGGGCTGGTTCTTCCATACGCTTTCTTGCCATCTATTTTTTACCCCCCAACAGTTGCGCCTGCTGGCTCTTGAGCTTGGCTTTGTTTCTGACCAGTTTCTTTTACCATTCCACCAATTTTTTCTCTTAGTATCCTTGGGTTTTCCCCAGCTTGGATTGACAAAAGTCCTTCCACAATTATCTCATTTAACATTCTTTCTTGTTTTGCTTTTGTCTTTATCTTTTTACCAAAGTTGAGCCAAATAAGGTTGGCAGATGAAACACCATACAAAGTTGCAACAAACGCAACAGCTATAGCTGGGCCAAGTTCATCTGGATTTGTCAAGTTTGAAAGCACAGAAATAAGTCCCATAACAGTACCAATAATACCCATTGTAGGAGAATATCCACCTGCTGCTTCAAATACCTCAGCTGCCTCTTTAAGCTCATCTTCAGCAAGATAAACTTCTCTGTCTAAAATATCTCTTATAACTTCTCCTTCAATACCATCAACAACAAGTCCCAAACCCTTTTTCAAAAGCGGATTTTGAATGTTAGGAATCTCTTGCTCTAAAGCCAAGAGACCTTCTTTTCGCGCCCTGTCAGAAAGCTGGACAAGCTGTTCAACCACACTTGCAAAATCAATTTTCTTATCCATAAAGACCATTTTAAAATGTTTTACAGCAGTTTTTATCTGTGACATTGGAAACGATACAAGCACTGCTGCAATTGTCCCACCAAAAACAATCATGGCAGCTGAAATCTGTAAAAGCTTTGCAGGATTACCCTTCTCAATTATAAACGCAGTCAAAAGAGAACCAAACCCCAATATCAACCCGCCAATTGAAAGAATATCCATCTTTTATCATCATCCCTTTTCTGGTGATAATTTTGCGCACTCAACCATAATTTTTATCGGCATTTTAACCTATTTCTTTTAATCTTTCTGTCTGAAAATGAGTAATCAGTGCATCGATAATCTCGTCAAGCTCACCATCTAAAATTTGCTCAAGCTTGTACAAAGTAAGACCAATCCTATGGTCTGTCACACGCCCTTGAGGGAAGTTATATGTTCTTATCCTTTCGCTTCTATCACCTGTTCCAACCTGGCTTCTTCTCTGACTTTCTATCTCTTTTTGCTGAATGCTCTGATAGTAATCATAAAGCCTTGCCCTGAGTATCTTCATTGCCCTATCCCTGTTTGCATGCTGCGACCTTTCGTCCTGGCAGGTCACAACAATTCCCGTGGGCTTGTGAACAATCCTGACAGCCGACTCTGTCTTGTTCACATGTTGACCTCCTGCACCACCTGCCCTGAACGTATCTATCTCAAGGTCCTCTTCTCTTATCTCCACCTCAACATCCTCAACTTCTGGCAAAACCGCAACAGTTGCTGTCGATGTATGAATTCTTCCGCCGGACTCTGTCACAGGTACTCTCTGAACTCTGTGAACACCACTTTCATATTTTAGCCTACTATACGCACCTTTTCCGCTTATCATAAAAATTACCTCTTTAAACCCATCCAAATCACTTTCACTTGTTGACATTACTTCAACCTTCCAGTTTTTCCTCTCTGCATATCGTGAATACATCCTGAAAAGCTCTGCTGCAAAAAGTGCTGCTTCCTCGCCACCTGCACCCGCTCTTATCTCCATTATAACATTCTTTTCGTCGTTGGGGTCCTTGGGCAAAAGTAAAATCTTGAGCTGTGTTTCAACAATCTCTTTCTGTTCTTTTGCCCGATTTAGCTCTTCTTTCACAAGTTTTTCAAAATCCTCGTCAAGGTCTGTATCTAAAAGCTCTTCAGCCTCTTTGATAGTGTCTAAAATCCTTTTGTATTCTCTGAACTTTTCCACAATTGGCTGAAGATTGCTATGTTCTTTCATGAGTTTTTGCCACTCTTGTGGTTGGCTTATTATCTCAGGGTCTGAAATCTTTTTCTCAAGCTCTAAATATTTTTCTTCAATTACTTGAAGCTTTTCTATCATTTAATCACCCCATTCAATATATTTTTACCCATTTATTGCAAAGATGCATCTTTCAACATTATTTAAATCTCTCCTTGAACTTATATTTTTGTATCCATTTTTCTTCAAAATCTCTTTGACTTTTTCAGCTTGAGAAAATCCTACTTCAAAAATAATATAACCACCATCTTTGAGATATAGCTTTGCTTTGTTTGCAATCTCTCTGAAAAACCAAAGCCCATCCTCTTTTGAAAACAAAGCTATATGTGGTTCTTTTAAAACCCGTGGGTCAAGTTCAAAAATTTCCTCATCAGAGATATAAGGTGGATTGCTAATTATGGCATCAAATCTAAGATTTTTAGGAATATCTTCAAATAAGTTACTCCTTACAAATGAAATCCTATTTTCTACACCATTCAATTTTGCATTCTTCCTTGCAACCTCAAGCGCTCTTTCTGAAATATCAACAGCAAAAACCTTGCAATCTAAAAATTTGCAAAGAGCTACTGCAATACATCCACTACCCGTGCCAATATCTAAAAAGTATAGATTCTTCCTACCTTTAAAGATTTCTATAGCAACCTCTACCAAAACCTCTGTATCAAATCGCGGAATCAAAACATTTTCATCAACATAAAGCTCAAGCCCCATAAAGAAAGCTTTATTTGTACAATATTGAAGAGGATAGTCTTGCAAATATTTGGAAATAGCATTTACAATCTTTTCATACTTGTCTTGTTCCACAGGTAAACCTTTATTTAGAATAACCTCTGTTTTTTCCATATTAAGTATCTGCGAAAGCATCATAAGTGCAATCTTCTTATAGTCTTCTTCCTTATTTTCACAATAATCTCTTAACATCAAAGCAGCTTCATTCAAAACCTCACCAATGGTCTTTATTCTACCACTCATCAAGCTTAGTATCCTCCGGAATTACTTCTTTTAGAGCTTCAATTGCAACCTCTAACTGCTTTTCGTCAGGCTCTTTTGTGGTAATATTCTGAAGCCAAAGACCAGGATATGAGATTACTCTCGCTAAAATGCTTTCACTTTTCCCAGCCCATCTTATTATCTCATATGATATACCAACAATTACAGGAAGAAGTAAAAGTCGTATTAGAGTTCTCATAACAACAGATTGCCAACCAGATAATGTAAAAATGATAATACTGATAATTATAACAATAAATAAAAAGCTTGTGCCACACCGTGGATGGTGTGTAGAATATTTTTTTATTTTTTGAACACTTAATTCCTCTCCATTTTCATAAGCAAAAATTGTTTTGTGCTCTGCACCGTGATATTCAAAAACTCTTTTTATCTCTTTCATTTGGGATGCAAATAAAAGATAAAGAATAAAAATTACTACTCTCACCATTCCTTCTATCATGTTTTTCCAAAAGCTACTGAGAGTAAACCCTTTCAGTGCCTCAACAGACCAGGTAGGAATGTAAATAAATAGAAGTATCCCAAGAAGTATGGATACAATTACAGAAAAATAAATTGCTATATCAGTGATACCAAGCTTTTGAAAAAACTTTTTTTCAAAAATTTTATCAACAAAATCCTTTTGTTTTTCTTTTTCTTCATCTGGCAACTCTTCTAATGCAATGTCAGCAGATTTCATCAAAGCTTTTGTCCCAAGAACCATCTGCTCAAATAAAATAAATATTCCCCTTATAAAAGGAATCTTTTTCAGCTTGTTAGTGTCGTCTATGGCTAAACCCTTTACCTCTTTGTAAAGTTCTCCATTAGGTTTTCTTATAACAATGGAGATTTTTTTTGGACCTTTCATCATTATGCCTTCTATAAGTGCCATTCCGCCTATAGTAGTTTTTTTCATACTCATCTTCCTATCTTTGTTAATTTATAAAATAAAAAGGATTAGCACAAGCTAATCCCCTTTTGGCGTGCACTCTTTATTATTTTTGGTCAAGTCCATATTTTTTCATGAACCTTTCTACTCTACCTGTTGTATCAACAAATTTTTGCTTACCTGTAAAGAATGGATGGCATTTTGAGCAAATTTCTACATGAATTTCTTTTTTGGTTGAACCAGTTATAAATGTCTCACCGCATGCACATCTGACAACTGCATCATGGTAATATGTTGGATGGATTCCTTCTTTCATTGCTTTCACCTCCTACAAGATTTATACAAATTTTTGTTGTTTCCTAAAATTAATAACTTGTTAATACCCATAAAGGTGCAAAAATATTTTACAACAGTTATTTCCCTTTTACAAGAGTTTTTTAAAAACCGGCATTGAAAGATTAGTCCTCTCTGACTAAAAAACACAGAATAAAAAATCCGAGCACCATGCAGCTAAATGAAATTAAAAAGAGAATGTTTTTACCAAGAGTATCAATTATACCTCCAGCTATTATAGAATTAAAAGCAAAAAATGGTCCCATCAAAAAATTTCTAAGACCAATATAAGATGGCTGCTTTAAAGGGTCCTTACAAAGTTTTGCAGCCATATTGCTTTCGTTTACGTTCCTTGCACTTTGAGCAATCCCAAACAGAGCAACAGAAAGATAATAAACGCTTATAGAACTCATAAGGTATGTAAAATATATTGCAGGTAAAAACATCAAAGCAGAAATCAAAAGAGTACTTTTAAACCCATACTTAGAACCGATTATTCCCCATAGCATATATCCTATTGTCTGAGAAAAAAGCAATATTGTGGTTGCAATTGCAACATGTTGTGTTGAAATACTCAGGCTATTTTTTGCAAATATGGTTTGAAAACCAAATGGCATTTTACCTAGTGCGCCAATAAATAGAACTGAGAGAAGATAATATGTAAAATTCCTATCCTCCTTTAATATCAAAAACATGTTCCTAAAATAATGTTTGTTGTCAACTTCCTTTTTGGGTTTTTTGATAGACATCTCTATCATCATAGAAGCTATGTACAATGAGATCATCATTATCAAAAATGAAATTAAAAATAAAAGACCATAGTTATAAGGAAAGTGTAAAAGCCTCAATATTCTTCCCATCAAAAAGGCTCCAAATGTCTCACACAGTCCCCCTATCGAAGACCTTATACCAAAAAACTTGCTCCTTTGTCTTTCAGGAACAAGCTTTAGTATAAGATTGAACCACGTTATATTGGCAAATGAAGCAAAAAACCCTTGAAGGCTAAAAATGAGATAAAAGAGAATTACAAATAAAAGCTCATTTGTGGTTGCAAACACAAACACATCAATTGCCAGTAAAAACCACATAAGTCTCATAAGTAAGGCAACTTTAATAAAATACTCTTTGTAGCTATCAAGCATCTCTAATTTTTTAGCAACAAGAATCTGCGGAGAGTTAGATAAAAGTACATTCAAGGTGGTTAAAAGTCCAATCAGTGTATTTGAGTGAACATAATGTGAAATAAAATAAACTATCACAGTAGAAACTGGAAGCATACCGCTTCCTATTGCAAATATTGCTCCATCTGCAATCGAAATGATAGAATTTTTCTTTAAATTTTTATAGGCAAAAACCTCAAGTCTTTTAAATTCCCGTTCTTGGTCTTCAGATGTCACTTTTTATCTCATCTCCTTAAATAAAATTCCTACAAGTTTAAAAGTATAACCTTGAAATTTCTTGACTTCTTTTAATTAATCTTAGGCAATAAGCAAACAATATAATCTCATAAATGCCAACAATGGCAAGCGCTCCATAGACATTCAACATGAGCACAAAATCATAAAACCCATGCAAAAGCATAGGGATAATTAAAGAAGCTTTGAAATACCAATAACTTCTACTCTCGGGCGCAAATTTTGCAAAGCCCAAATAATATCCCATTACAATTCCAAACATAGCATGTGCAGGTACTGCCATCACACCTCTTAGAACAAGAACTGAAATTGCAGCGTCATACGAGGCTTGAAAAGCTTGATAAACATATCCTACATTCTCAATTGCAGCAAATCCAACTGCAGAGAATACACAGTAAACTATTCCATCAAATGGTTGATTAAAATGAGGAGTGTCAAAAGCCACTCTTAGCACAACAAGCCTTTTGAAATACTCTTCTGTAAGACCTGCAACAATAAATGCTTCAAATGCAATAAATGAGAGTCTGCTTGAGGCAGAAATACTTCCATATGCCATTAAAAAATATTCAATTGGCACCACAATAGAGCTAATAAGTATCCCCCATATAAAGGTCTTTAAAAGAAGATGAAGAGGTTCTTTTTCGAATTTGTCCCTAAAATAGATATAAAGAGCTATGAACAAAGATGGAGCTATGCTCAAAATAATCAGTTTGTAAAGCGTCACAGCAATTTACCTCCATTTGTTCACTTGAGTTTATTTATTGTTGTTTCTAATGTAGTGAAATAAAAAAAGTTGCGCATACCCGGCAAGTTCTCCAAACGACTTTATAAACTGCCTCAGCTGTTTTGTATTTTCAATTCCATAATATTCTCTCAAGGCACGCTTTACCCACACATCCACAGGAAATACATCATACTTTTGCAGTGAGTAAAGCAATATACAATTAGCAACCTTGTCTCCTATTCCTTTCACCGTTTTTAAAATCTTCCTCGCTTCATCAGAATTCAAAGACCCAAGACTTTCAAAGTCTATTTTACCTTCATCTAATTTGGCAACTGCATCTTTGATATACTCTGATCTATAACCTAACCCTAAGCGTTTTAAATCTTCTATTGAGACCTTTTTTAAGTCCTCGATTTCTGGAAATGTCCAAGATGAAAATCCCCTGTATTCTATTTTTTCCCCATAAGCCTGGCAAAGTCTTTCCACCAGAATTTGAATTCTTTTTATGTTGTTATTCTGAGATATAATAAAAGAAATCATACATTCAAAAGGCTCTTGATTTAAAAGCCTCATCCCTCTGTACTTCTCAACTGCTTTTTTCAAAATCTCATCATGCTCAGAAAGCTCTTTCAAAATCAAATCATAGTCTTTGTCCAAGTCAAAATACCAGTAAAAAAATTTTTTAAACTCGTCAGGTGAACAGTTGTATATATCAAATGTATTGTTATCCTGCGGATATACTAAAACTATTTTTCTGTTTACAACCCCTATGTATCCATATTCTACCTTTTTCCATCTAAAACACTGCCCGCTAAAAAATGTTGCGTCAAAATTAATCTCTACTCCACTTATGCGAAGAAAATCAGTATACTCTTTTATGTTCAAAAAAATTCATTCCTTTCCAACTACTTATGTTGTAAAACAAAAAGAGCCAACTTATTCTTGGCTCTATTTTTAAATATAAGAATACAGCATTTTTTATGCTTTATCAATATTTTTTTGATAATTCACAATTCCCTTTGCAATTGCCAAACCAATTTGAGTCTGGTAATTTTGATTATTTAGCATCTTTTCTTCTTCAGGATTGCTCAAAAAACCGCACTCTATTAAGATTGCAGGCATTTTGGTAGCTCTCAACACAAAAAAGTCTGCAAATTTAACTCCGCGATTTATGGTCTTTATTGACTCAACTATGCTTTTTTGTACCTCAACGGCCAGCAAAAATCCTTTCTGGCTTGTTTTGTAATAAAAAGTCTCTACACCCCTTGCAAACTCATTTTTACTGCTGTTGCAATGAATGCTGACAAAAATGTCTACCAAATTCTTGTTTGCTATATCACACCTTGCTTTTAAGTCTTCTTTTACACTTTTTTCTCCCCACGGCAAAATATCAGATTCTCTTGTCAAAATCACTTTGGCGTTTGTCCCATCTTCCAATATGAATTTTAATTTTTTAGCAATTGCAAGTGTTATATCTTTTTCTCTGGTGTTGTTTTTTCCTATTGCTCCAGGGTCTTTTCCGCCATGCCCCGGGTCTATACACACTTTCATCCTTTTCACCTCCTTAAAATCAGTGTATTCCAAATTCCTCATATTTGTGAAATTCAAAAAAATGCTCAGAAATAAAAAAGTAGCTGCTATTTTGCTCAAAATAGCAGCTACTTTCTTAAAAATATCAATTGGATTTGTTCAAATCAATTGGATTTGTTCAAATCTCAATTTTTTTAAAAACCACTTTAAATTTTTATCTCAAATTTTGTAATATTTTTCTTATAAATTCTTCATTTGACTTTGTTTGAGAAAGCATGCTAATAATTCTCTCTGTGGTTTCTGCTGTTCCAAAGTTAGAAAGTGCTCTTCTGATAGCATCAACAGCTGCTTTTTCCTCTTCAGACAGCAAAAGTTCCTCTCTTCGCGTCCCTGACTTGTTTATATCAATAGCCGGGAATATTCGTTTTTCAGAAAGTTTTCTGTCAAGGTGCAACTCCATGTTGCCAGTGCCCTTGAACTCTTCAAATATAACATCATCCATTCGCGATCCTGTTTCAATCAATGCTGTTGCAAGGATAGTAAGACTACCACCTTCTTTAAGGTTTCTTGCAGCCCCAAAAAACTTTTTAGGTTTATGAAGAGCATTCGGGTCAAGACCGCCAGAAAGTGTTCTGCCAGAAGGTGGTTCAACTAAGTTATAAGCACGTGCAAGCCTTGTCAAGCTATCTAACAAAATGACAACATCTTTTTTACACTCAACAAGTCTCATAGCCCTCTCTAAAACCATTTCAGCAACTTTTATGTGGTGTTCAGGAGTTTCATCAAATGTAGAGTAATGTATCTCTGCTTTTATTGAATCTTGCATATCAGTGACCTCTTCAGGTCTTTCATCAATGAGCAGTACAATCAAATGCAAATCATCATAGTTTGTCAGAATACTATTTGCTATCTTCTTTAATAGTGTAGTTTTACCTGCTTTTGGTGGTGCTACAATTAATCCTCTCTGACCTCTTCCAATTGGCGCAATAAGGTCTATGAGTCTCACCGCTAAATCCTTAGGCTCATTTTTATTTTCCAAAATTATTCTTTTGTTTGGGAAAATAGGGGTAAGGTCTTCAAAAGGAGTGCGTTTTGCAACTTCTTCTGGTTTCATATCGTTGACGCTCTGAACATACAAAAGCCCTGCAAACTTCTCATTTTCTTTTGGAAGCCTAATGGGACCTCTAATTTTATCTCCGGTTTTGAGATTGAATTTTCTGATTTGAGATGGCGAAACATATATGTCGTTTGGGCCAGGAACGAACGAATCATCGCGCAAAAATCCGTAACCGCCACCGCCACCAGGCTCATAAATTATCTCCAAAACTCCTTCGCCTATGCCGCCTATCTCCACTTTACCTTCAAGTTCTTTTAATTCTGGCGGAATTTCTATCTGCATTTTATCCTCTCTTTTTTCTTCTTTTTTAGGTTTTAACTCTATGACTTTACTCTCCTCTTTTTTCTCCTCATTCAAACTAACATCTGTTGGCATTTCAGTTTTTTCTTCTTCTTTTTGTATGTGCTCAGACAAAGTCTGTTCTTTTATGTTATCTTCTCCTTCTTTATTTTCCATTTCACTTGGTCTTTCCTCTTCCTTCTCATTGGTCTCTCCAACCTTTGATTGTAGCTCCTCGCTCTTTAATTCAAAAGTCTGCTGAACTTCTGCAATTTCTGATTTCTTTTTTCTTCCTCTTCTTCCTTTTTCTTTTTTGCCTATGCCCTCAAGAACTGTGGCATCTTCTTCTGAACTTCCCAGAAAATTTCTAATAGCTTCCATCAATTCACCTTTTTTGAGCAGAGAATATTTTTGAATACCCAGACTTTTTGCTATTTCTCTAAGTTCAATAATAGACTTTCCTTTTAAAAACTCATCAAGTGACCCAGGCACTCTTTTCCCTCCTTGTCTACTTACTTCTCATTTCTTGCACTTATATTCTATTAACTTCTGTCTGGGGAAGTTAATTGCAAGAGATGACGTTTAATCTGACATCTTTTATTTTAAAAGTCTAATATTACTTTGTCAATAGTGACATTGTTGAGTTAAAGATAATGTTTCTATTTATAATGATAAGATTAGAGATAATAAAAAATCAGAGTTAGGCATCAAAACTTCACCTAACTCTGCTCTTGACTCTTTTATATATTTAACATAGACAAAATCTTTGTTCTGAGCTCTTCATCATTCAGATCCAGCCGCGCTACCTTTTGTTCCACTGCCTTTTTTGCAACTGCTAAAGCCACCTCAAAGGCTACTTTCTTGTCAAAAGGCTTTGGAATTACATAATCTTCTGAAAGTTCCTCCTCTGCAACCTTAGCTATAGCCTCAGCAGCTGCTATCTTCATCTCATCTGTTATCCTTGTTGCCATAACATCAAGTGCTCCTCTAAAAATACCTGGAAATGCCAACACGTTATTGACTTGGTTATTAAAATCAGACCTTCCTGTGCAAACAATCCTTGCTCCTGCCTTTTTTGCAATATCTGGCATAATCTCTGGTATCGGATTTGCCATTGCCATCACAATTGCATTGCTTGACATTTTCTTAACATCATCTTCACTCAGGACATTTGCAACAGAAAGACCAATAAACACATCAGCACCTTCAATTGCTTTTTTAAGAGAACCATTTATTCCTTCTCTATTAGTAATCTTTGCTATTTCTTCTTTATACTTGTTCATATCTTCTTCTCTTCCTTCGTATATGGCACCGTGCTTATCGCAAACAACAATATTTTTTGCTCCATACTTTAACAAAAGCTTTGCAGTGGCAATTCCAGCAGCACCAGCACCGTTTATGACTATTTTGACCTCTGATATTCTTTTTCCTACAATTTTAAGAGAATTTATCAAAGCAGCTAAGGCTACTACAGCAGTTCCATGCTGGTCGTCATGAAACACAGGAATATCAAGACTTTCAATTAGCTTTTGTTCAATCTCAAAACATGCTGGTGCAGCTATATCTTCTAAATTTATTCCACCAAAAGATGTTTCAATAAGCTTTACTGTCTTTACAATCTCTTCAACATCTTTTGAGTCTATACAAATGGGGAATGCATCAACACCACCAAACTGTTTAAACAAAATTGCCTTGCCTTCCATAACAGGCAAAGAGGCATGCACACCAATGTCTCCCAAACCCAAAACAGCTGTACCATTTGTTACCACTGCAACCCAGTTGGATTTAGATGTATACTCATACACAAGAGACTTATTCTTTGCAATCTCTCTGCAAGGTTCTGCAACACCGGGTGTATAGTATATACTAAGGTCGTGCTGATTATCTACGCTAACTTTGCTTTTGAGGGCAATCTTCCCTCTGTGTTGCCTATGAAGTTGCAGTGCAAGCGTTTTTACATCCATTTTTTATTTTCTCCTCTCACGCTCTTTTTATGCATGCAAATTTTTGACTTTTTAGCTGTCAAGCTGTTCTCTCAACTTTTTAATATATTCAGCTATAAACTTTTCTTTTCCCATTTCAGTTGGAAAATAGTATCTTCTACCAACAAGCTCATCAGGTAGATATTGCTGAGAAACCCAGTTATTATCAAAATCATGAGGATACAAGTACCCAATACCATGTCCAAGTTTTTCCTCTCCATGTGTTGCCATTCTAAGATGCATGGGAATACTTTTTATACTCACATTTTTAGCATCTTCCAAGGCTTTTTCAATTGCCAAATATGCAGAGTTGCTTTTTGGAGCACATGCAAGATAGATTGTCGCCTCAGACAAAATAATTCTTGCTTCTGGCATTCCCACAAATTCACATGCCATTGCTGCAGAAACTGCAATTGTGAGCGCCATCGGATCTGCCAAACCAATATCTTCTGCTGCCAATATTATTAGTCTTCTTGCTATAAACTTTATATCCTCTCCACTGTCAAGCATCTTTGCCAAGTAAAACAGCGCTGCATCCGGGTCAGAACCTCTCACACTTTTTATAAAGGCAGAAATGGTGTCATAGTGCATATCTCCTGTAGCATCGTACAATGCTGTTTTCCTATTTGAAAGATTAATGACAAATTCCTGGGAAATATAAATCTTGCCGTCATCGCGAGCTTGCGAAGAATACACCACAGCTTCTAAGATGTTCAAAGCAACTCTTGCATCTCCACCTGAGAGCCTTGCTATGAGCTTTTTAGCATCCTCTTCTATTTGGATATTCAGCTCACCAAGTCCATTTTCTTTATCCGAAATTGCTCTTTCAATAATCTTTAATATATCTTCCTCTTTAAGTGGAAAAAGCTCAAATACCAAGGACCTTGACACAAGTGCTTTATTGACTTCATAAAAAGGATTTTCAGTTGTTGCCCCAATCAAGATTATTACTCCTTCTTCTACAGAAGGCAAAAGGGCATCCTGCTGAAGTTTGTTAAACCTGTGTATCTCATCAATAAAGAGAATTGTCTTTTTACCTGTTTGAGTAAACTCAAACTTTGCTTCTTCTATAATCTTCTTAATATCGTTTACACCTGCAATTGTAGCATTTATGGTTTTGAAAGTCTTGCCTGTAGCGTTAGCAATCACATGTGCAATTGTAGTTTTCCCAGTCCCAGGTGGCCCATAGAGAATTATTGAAGTAAGTCTATCGTTTTTAATTAAGTTATAAAGAGGTTTGCCCGGGCTTAATATGTGTTCCTGTCCCACAATTTCCTCAAGGCGTTTGGGTCTGAGCTTGTAAGCAAGAGGTGATTCCTTTTTTAACCTCTTTCCGCTAAGATATTGGAAAAAGTCCATTTTAATTCACCTTAAGCTTATTCATCAAATTCTTTATACAAAGGATGTTTTTCGCAAAGAGCTTTCACTCTGATCAAAATATTCTCTTTAGTATCAGAATTTGTTAAAGCATCATGGATAATATCTGCAACCTCAAGCATATCCTCTTCTTTAAACCCTCTGGTTGTGACAGCCGGCGTCCCAAGTCTTATCCCGCTTGTTATCATTGGACTTTGAGTATCAAAAGGAATCGCATTTTTGTTACATGTTATATTGTGCTCATCCAATATCTTTTCAGCATCTTTTCCTGTAATACCTTTGTTTCTCAAATCTACCAACATTAAATGATTATCAGTTCCACCACTCACAAGTCTGAATCCTCTTTCAATAAGTCTTGTACTCAGAGCTTTTGCATTTTTCAATATTTGAACCTGGTAGTTTTTGAACTCTTCTGTCATAGCTTCTTTGAGAGCAACAGCTTTTGCAGCTATTACATGTTCAAGCGGGCCACCTTGTATTCCAGGGAAAATGGTCTTGTCAATTAATTTTGCATACTTTTCTTTGCAAAGAATAAGACCACCGCGTGGACCTCTGAGCGTTTTGTGTGTTGTGGTTGTAACAAAATCAGCATATTCAACAGGTGATGGATGAAGCCCTGCAGCAACAAGCCCAGCAATGTGAGCCATATCTACCATCAAATATGCTCCAACCTCGTCAGCTATTTCCCTGAACTTTTTGAAATCGATGACTCTCGGATACGCCGATGCGCCTGCCAAGATAAGTTTTGGTCTGTGCTCCTTTGCAAGTTTTAAAACTTCATCATAATTTATTGTCTCTGTTTCAGGGTCAACCCCATATGAAACAATATTGTAAAGCTTTCCTGAAAAGTTCACAGGGCTGCCATGAGTCAGATGTCCACCATGCGAAAGATTCATTCCAAGGATGGTATCGCCCGGATTTAATACTGCAAAATACACAGCCATGTTAGCCTGTGCACCTGAGTGCGGCTGGACATTAGCATGTTCAGCTCCAAACAGTTTTTTAGCTCTCTCAATTGCTATAGATTCAACAACATCGATATATTCGCATCCACCATAATATCTCTTTCCTGGATATCCTTCTGCATATTTATTTGTCAAAGGTGAACCCATTGCTGCCATTACTGCAATTGAAACAAAGTTCTCAGATGCAATAAGCTCAATTTTATTCTGCTGTCTTTTAAGCTCGCTCTTTATTGCCTCAGCTATTTCTGGATCTGTATTTTTTACTAAATTGTAAAAATACATTTTCATCTCCCTTTCCGAATATTTTATTGTAAAGGTATTCGAACGTTCATACCTTATGATTATACATCAATTTCTTCTTTGTGTATATTATATTTTAGTCCAATTTTAAAAGTCAACCATTTGAACATATTTGTGCACAAAGTTTAATGTTCACATATTGGCACAAATACTATATAATCTTACTGTGAAAAATCAAGAAGATGGAGGCTATTCTTAAAAAAATGATGAGCCCGAAACAACTTATAGAGATTGCGCTCTTAGCAGGTGAGATAATGCTTACAAACGGTGCTGAAACGTACAGAGTAGAAGATACAATGGTTAGAATATGCTCAAAAGGAAAATTAAAGCTTGCCGAAAGTTTTGTAATACCTACAGTGATTGTCGCAACAATTGCAGATGAAAATAATAATCTGGTTACTGTCTCAAAAAGAATTAAAAGTAGAACAATTGATCTTAATAAAATCTCACTTGTAAATCAGTTTTCCCGCGATTTTCAAATCAAAGACTTCACTTATGATCAAGCAATTGAAATCTTGAATAAGATTAAAAATAAAAAAGGATATGCTTCCTATTTGCTACCATTTGCAGCAGCACTTGTGTGTTGTTTTTCCACAATTTTGTTTGGAGGGAAACTGAGAGATGCAATTTCAGCTTTTTTTGTAGGTTTTATCACTCAAACCATTTTAAACTATACTAACTCTAAAAACTTTTCTTATTTTATTTCATACATCATTGGAGGGGCTATCACTGCTTTGATAGCTATTATCACAATAAGTCTCAATATAGGTATTCACTTAGATAAAATAATTATTGGTTCTGTAATGATAATGACACCAGGTGTTGCAATTACTAATGCAATAAGAGATACTATTGCAGGTGATCTTTTATCTGGGGTTGCAAGAGGAGTTGAAGCTTTTTTAATAGCTGTGTTCATCGCAACAGGAGCTGGTATAGCACTCAGTCTTTTTAGATAAATCTCAAAAGGAGGAAAAGAGTTGGAAAGAAGTTTGGTATTTCAGCTAATCTCAGCGTTTATTGTAAGTTCTTCTTTTGCCATCCTTACAAACTCACCACGCAAAAGCCTGTTGTACTGCGGAATAAATGGAATGTTTGGCTGGCTTGTCAATTTACTTCTGTTGCAATTCGGGTTTTCTCAAATTCTTTCTGTTTTTTTTGCAGCACTCTTTATAAATGTGCTGTCAGAAATATTTGCAAGATTTCTCAAAAATCCTGTACCAATTTTTCTTATCCCGGGATTGATACCACTTGTGCCAGGAGCTGGCATGTACAATACAATGATAGCACTTCTCAAAAGCCAGTTTGACATTGCCATTCAAACAGGTATGCAAACCCTTTTGATTGCAGGTTCAATTGCAGTTGCGATAATGATTGTAACGTCTTTTAACTGGGTGTTCAAGGCCTTTCAGAGAAAATCATAAATTTAATTATAAATAAAAATAAAAGAAAGCATAAGCCACTTGCAAATGGTTTATGCTTTCTTTTATTTTGCTTTTCTTGAATATGTTACGTTCAATGCTTCTTTTCGTGAAAGCGAAAGTCTGCCAAGTTTGTCAATCCCTATTACCTTTACAAGCACCAAATCCCCAACTTTTACAACTTCGTCTACAGATTTTAATCTTCTCTCGTCTAACTGAGATATATGCACAAGTCCTTCCTTGCCAGGATATATTTCAACAAATGCTCCATAAGATGCAGTTCTTGTCACCTTGCCAAGGAAAAATTGCCCAACCTCAATCTCGCGACCGATTCCTTCAATCATGCTAATTGCCCTGTTACCAGAGATATCATCAGGTGCCGCAACAAATATTCTTCCATCAGGTTCTATATCAATCTTTACATTTGTCTCTGCGATGATTTTATTTATCATCTTTCCACCTGGTCCAATTATATCTCTAATTTTCTCAGGGTCAACTGTAGTTTTGAATATCTTTGGAGCATAAGGTGAAAGCTCGCTTCTTGGTTTGTCAATTACAGTTTGCATAAAATCCAAAATTTTAAGCCTTGCTTCTCTTGCCTGGTAGAGTGCTTTTTCGATAATTTCTTTTGTAAGTCCATGGATTTTTATGTCAAGCTGAATGGCAGTAATACCTTCTCGGGTCCCTGCCACTTTAAAGTCCATATCTCCAAAGAAGTCTTCTATACCTTGAATGTCAGTAAGTAAAATAAAACTGCCGTCGTCTTTTGTAATAAGGCCGATAGAAATTCCTGCAACCGGAGCTTTAATTGGCACACCAGCATCCATAAGTGCAAGAGTACTGCCACATACACTTGCCTGTGACGTTGAACCGTTAGATGTCAAAACCTCAGATACAAGTCGAATGGTGTAAGGAAATTCATCTTCTGAAGGAATAACAGGTTCAAGAGCCCTTTCAGCTAATGCGCCATGTCCTATCTCTCTTCTTCCAGGACCTCTTACAGGTTTTGATTCACCTGTAGAAAATGGCGGAAAGTTATAATGATGCATATACCTTTTTGCCTCTTCTTCTTCAAGACCATCTAAAAATTGCATCTCACCTTTTGTACCAAGAGTTGCCACTGTCAAAACCTGAGTGTAACCTCTTTTGAACAGCGCAGAACCATGTGTTCTTGGCAGAATACCAACCTCAGCATAAAGAGGTCTTATCTCGTCAAATTTTCTGCCATCAGGGCGTTTCCCTTCCTCTGCAATCATCTTTCTGACAATCTCTTTTTCAAGGCTATAAAGAGCATCATCTACAAGTAAAAGAGTTTCTTCTGTCTCACCTTCAAAAGCCTTGAATACTTCCTCTTTGAGCTCATCAAGCTTTTTATCCCTCTCAATCTTGTCAGGTATCTGCACATACTGGTAAACCTTGTCGTATGCAATCTCACGTACCTTTTGTTTTATATCTTCTGGCACAATCCTCTTTTGATATTCCATTTTCGGCTTGCCAACTTCTCTTACTATTCCCTCAATGAATTCAACAATCTTCTTTATCTCTTCTTGTGCCCTCATTATAGCCTCAAGCATTATATCTTCTGAAACTTCTTTCGCACCAGCTTCTATCATCATTACCCTATCTTTTGTTCCTGATACAACAAGATGAAGTTTGCTCACTTCTCTTTCTTTTGCGGTCGGATTTATGACAATTTTATCGTCCACATACCCAACAAGCACTGAACCAGTCGGACCTTCAAATGGTATATCAGAGATTGACAGTGCAACAGATGAGCCAAGCATTGCAAGGACATCCGGTGGATTGTCAGGGTCAACTGACAGTACTGTGGCTATAACAGAGACATCATGATAAAAATCCTTTGGGAAAAGCGGTCTTATAGGTCTGTCAATTAATCTTGCAGAAAGAATCGCTTTTTCGGACGGTTTACCTTCTCTTTTTATAAATCCACCTGGAATTTTACCAACAGAGTACAGCCTCTCTTCATAGTCAACTGTAAGAGGGAAAAAGTTTATACCTTCTCTGGGCTTTTCAGAAGCACATGCAGTGACAAGCACAGCCGTATCACCATATCTTGCAAGCACAGCCCCGTTTGCTAAAAGAGCGTATTTTCCAATCTCAAAGCTTAGCTCTCTTCCAGCAAGCTCCATTTTATAAATTTTACTCTCCAATCCCTACCACCTCTTTCTAAAATAATGGAGCGGAATAATACCGCTCCACTTATTCTGCCAATTATTTTCTCAGTCCTAATTTCTCTATAAGCTCACGATACCTGTTGATGTCATAATTTTTAAGGTAATTGAGAAGTTTTCTTCTCTGCCCTACCATCTTCAAAAGTCCTCTTCTTGAATGGAAATCCTTTTTGTGAACCTGAAGGTGTTCGTTGAGCCTGTTAATTCTTTCTGTCAAAAGCGCAATTTGTACCTCTGGAGAACCAGTGTCAGATTCATGGAGCTGATACTTTTTAATAATTTCTTCCTTCTGTTGTTTTGTGAGCATATCTTTACACCTCCCTTTCCTCTAAAAATGCCTGAATCTTTGTCAAAGGCTGGGAGCATCCTCTGACAATGACTCAGGTTAGCACATAGCATATTGTAGCAAAAATCTTCGCTTATGTCTATATACTTGCTTTGCAAAATAAAGCTTTTACATACTCAACATCTTGCGTTATTTGGTTTTTAAGTTCATCTATATTTGAAAATTTTTTCTCTTCACGCACAAAGTCAATAAATTCTATTTTAACTCGCTTCCCATACATGTCCTTATCAACACCCAATACGTGCGTCTCTATCTTTATATTATCTGAGGTTGAAACAGTGGGGTTTGTCCCTACATTGGTTATGGACAAATACCTCTTATCATCAATAATTGTATTTGTGACATATACACCTTTCTTTGGTACTATCTTTTCTTTATCAAATTTTATGTTAATGGTTGGAAAACCCATCTTTTTCCCTAACCTGTTACCTCTTTTTACAGTACCACTAATGAAAAAGTGAAAGCCAAGCATGCAATTCGCAAGTTTTATATTCCCCTCAAGTATTAACCTTCGGATAAGCGTGCTGCTCACAATGTGCTCTTGGTACATCACCGGGTCAATCACTATACACTCTCGACCAAACTGGTAAAGTTTTTCACATAGATACTTGCTATCTCCCTCTGCCATGTATCCGAACGTAAAGTCATACCCTACAACTACCACTGATACATTTAACTTATCAATTAGAATTTCCTCAATAAACCTATCTTTATCCATCTGCATTATCTTTTTATTAAATTCTATAAAATACACATCATCTATGCCATAATTTCTGAAAAATTCTAATCTTTCCTCATTTGTAAGTATATACTTTGTATCAAAACCAAGAAGGTTGTCAGGATGATTTTTAAAAGTAAAAACAACTTTTTTTATACCGCTGGCATTTGCATTTAAAACCTCAAACAACTTTTTATGACCTATATGAAAGCCGTCAAAAAATCCAAGCGCAACAGCTGGGTTATCGTATCTTTTTTCTACAATCTCATAAACATTCATCTGCAGTTTCCACCTTTAAAATATATTTGAATACATCCCTTTCTCTTTTGTATATAAAGACAACCTTATCATCCCAAATTTTATAAAAGTCTGCAAATGCAGTGTCAATCTCTATAATATCTTCTATGTCCTGGGGCACAAGTAGATTTCCATTTAAAATCTTCTTATATGCTTTTCTGCCTACTTTTATCTCATTTTTAAATAGCCTGTACACAGGAATTATACTTTTTTCCCTGATATCGGTCAAAGCAACTGCATCTTTCAAATCAAAAAAACCGCTTTTTATCCTTCTTAGCTCAGAAAGCAGACCTACAGTCGAAAGACTTTCTGCAATCTTTTCTGCCAAACTTCTAATATACGTTCCGTGGCTGCACTGAACTTTAAATTCAAGATACGGATATGAAAAGTTGATTATCTCTATATTATATATGATACTCTTCACCTTTGGAATTTCAATATTTATTCCTTTTCGTGCATACTCATAGAGTTTTTTACCTCTCAACTTTTTTGCAGAAAAAATTGGAACATCAAGCTCAATTTCTCCTTTTAAATTTTTAAAACATTCTTCTATCTCTTTTTCTTCAACAATCATATTATTCTTTTCTTTGATTTTACCAGTTATATCAAGTGTATCGGTCCTTATACCAAATTGCATTGTTGCTATATATGTCTTTTCTTGACTTGTAAAGTAAGAAGAAAGCTTTGTAGCCTCCCCCAGCAAAATGACCAAAAGCCCAGTTGCAAAAGGGTCAAGTGTTCCTGCATGCCCAGCTTTCACACTGAAAACTTTCCTGACAAATTCAACAACATCATGTGAGGTAATACCTACTGGTTTGTCAACAAGTAAAACTCCATTCATCTTAGATCACTTTTTAATCTCCTTAGTAGGTTTTCCTTTACAGCAGCTAAAGAAGCGTTTCTACTTGAAAAACCAGCTGCCCTCAAATGCCCTCCTCCACCAAATTCCTTAGCAATCTGGGCACAGTCAATATAGTATTTCGACCTCAGACTCACCTTTATTTTGTCTTCTTCTTCAATAAATATTGCAGCTATTTCAACATCTTCAATGTTTCTTGCAAAATTTATAATGTTTTCTGTCTCATCTCGTGAGGCACCATTTTTCTTCAGCATCTCTTTTGTCACTGTCAAAAAAGCAATCTTGTTTCCCTCAAAAAGTTCTAATGTTTGCAAAACATCTTTCAAAAGATTAAACTTTGAAAGGCTCATCTCATCAAATACCTTGTTGATAATATACACAAAGTCAATCCCAGTGTTTATTAAATCACCTGCAATCTGATGGGTTATTGAAGTAGTGTTTGAATATTTAAATCCTCCTGTGTCGGTAAAAATACTTGTGTAAAGACAGGTTGCAATTTCTTTATCATTATCAATCCCCATAAGTTTGACAATCTGGTATATAATTTCACCTGTTGCAGCAGAGGAAGAATTTATATAAAACAGATCTCCTATCCCTTCGCTTGTCACATGGTGGTCTATATTTATTAGCTTTGAATAACAATTTTCAATGTTTTCAATTCCCGTCCTCTCAAGCTCACCTGTGTCAAGCAGGACAAGAACATCAAAATTTTCGTCAATTCTGTCTACCACCTCTATTTTTTCTGCTGCAGGTAAAAACCTTAAATTTTTTGGAACATTATTCTTTAGAAACATTCTTGCATCTTTACCTTTTCTTTTAAGTGCCATATAAAGCGCAAGCATTGAGCCGATACAATCCCCATCAGGATTCTCGTGCGATACAATAGCAATCGAATTTGATTCTAAAAGCTGCTGAATAATCTTACTCTCTATCAATTTTCTTCTTCACCTTCACTTTCCTCAATGTTTTCATCTTCTTTTGAAATATTTAGTTGATTCAAAATCTGGGAAATTCGCGCTCCATACTCAATGGAATTGTCAAGTTCAAATGTTATCTCTGGGGTAAACCTTAAACTTATCCTTTTTGATATTTCCCTTCTAATATATGGTTTTGCATTTTCTAACGCTTTCATTGTACTTTCAACCTTTTCTTTGTCCTTGTCAAATATGCTAACATAAACCTTTGCATGCCTCAAATCCTTGCTCATATTCACCTTTACAATGCTTATAAGCTCTGCACAAAGGCGAGGATCTTTGAGATCATGTTGAATTATATCGCTCAGTTCCTTTTTTATTTCTTCAGAGACCCTATCTGACCTTTCAAATTGCATATTCTGCTCCCCTCACCTTTTTATAATTTAGTTTTCCACTTTCTGCATTTCATATGCTTCCACAATATCCCCTTCTTTTATATCGTTAAACTTCTCAAAGGTCATACCACATTCATACCCAGCTGCAACTTCTCTGACATCATCTTTAAAACGCTTGAGCGATGCAAGTTTCCCTTCATAAACAACAACACCGTCACGAATAATTCGCGCGTTTGCTGTCCTTGTTATCTTGCCGTCCAGAACATAACATCCTGCAATTGTGCCAACTGCAGATGATTTGAATATCTGTCTGACTTCTGCATGTCCTATTACTACTTCTTTGTAGACAGGCTCAAGCAGCCCTTTCATAGCAGCTTCAATGTCATTTATTACATCATAGATTATCCTATACATCCTCACATCAACCTTTTCTTTTTCAGCAAGTGACATTGCACCAACCTCTGGTCTGACATTAAATCCTATTATAATAGCGTCCGATGCAGAAGCCAAAGTAACATCCGATTCAGTGATAGCACCAACCGCGGCATGTATGACCTTGACAGTAACCTTGTCGTTTGAAAGTCTTTCAACAGCAGATTTTAGTGCTTCCACCGACCCTTGAACGTCAGCTTTTATAATAACCCTTAGCTCTTTCAACTGGCCTTTTTGAATTCTTTCAAAAAGCTCATCAAGGGATATCTTTGTGCTTTGCATTTTTTCTTCTTTGAGTTTTTCTTGCCTTATCTGTGCAACCATCTTCGCTGTCTTTTCATCCTTCACACATACAAGCTCATCACCTGCAATGGGTACATCTTCAAGCCCTAAAATCTCAACAGGCATGGAAGGACCTGCTTCCTTTATTCTCTGACCTTTGTCGTCCATCATTGCACGAATTCTTCCCCATGTGTTTCCAACAACAACATAATCTCCTACTTTTAATGTTCCTTTCTGAATCAAGACTGTTGCAACAGGTCCTCTACCTTTATCGAGTTTTGCTTCAATTACCCTACCACGTGCAGGTCTGTTTGGATTTGCTTTGAGCTCCATAAGGTCAGCAACAAGTAAAATCATTTCAAGCAGATGGTCAATACCTATTTTTTTCTTTGCAGAGACATTTACAAAGACTGTATCTCCACCCCACTCTTCTGGAATAAGTCCATATTCAGATAACTGTTGCTTTACTCTTTCAGGGTTTGCTTCTGGCTTATCAATTTTGTTTATTGCAACTATGATAGTAACATTTGCTGCTTTCGCGTGGTTGATAGCTTCTACTGTCTGCGGCATAACACCATCATCAGCTGCAACTACAAGCACTGCTATATCAGTAACTTGTGCACCTCTTGCTCTCATCGCAGTAAACGCTTCATGTCCAGGCGTGTCTAAAAATGTTATCTTTCTACCATTTACCTCTACAACAGATGCACCAATGTGCTGTGTAATTCCACCAGCTTCTTTTTCTGTCACATTAGTTTTTCTTATAGCATCAAGTAATGATGTCTTTCCATGGTCAACGTGACCCATTACAACCACAACAGGCGGCCGTGGAACAAGGCTTTCTGGCGGGTCTTCCTGGTCCTCTAAAAGAATCTCTTCTTCAGATTTTATAATCTCTTTTTCTACTTTAAATCCATAGTCTTCTGCTATTAAAGATGCAATATCAAAGTCTATCTCTTGATTGATATTTGCCATCACACCAAGCATTATTAGCTTTTTGATAATCTCTGCCGCAGGTTTTCCTATCAAGTTTGCAAACTCGCCAACCACAATCTTTTCTGGTATCTTTATTACCTCTTCTTTTTTCTCCTCCTGAGCTGGCTTTGTCTGTAATTTCAAAACCTCTTTTTGCTCTTTCGACTTCTTCTTAAGTTTTTCTTTTCTACCGCGTCTGACATGCTTTTCTTGCAAGTATTCTTCTTCTAAAAGAGTATCTTCAACTTCTCTGTCAACCTTTTCAAGTTCTTCTCTGCCTAATATCACTTCTTCATGATGTTCTTCCTCAATAGCAAAAGTTTGTTTTTTGTGTTTTGGAGCCTTTTCCTGCTTCTGTTTTGCTTGAGCCTTATCCTGAAATTTCTTCTCTATTTTCTGTTCCTTCGCGACCTCGTATTTTGGTTTAGAAACCTGTTTTTTTTCTACTTCCTGCTTGAGTTCAATCTCTATAGTTTTTCTACTCTCTTGCACTGTTGTTTTGTCTCTTGCCCCAGACTTTGCTGGTTTATCTTCTTTTTTATATCTCTCTTCTTTCTGTCTTTCATCTCGTAGCTGTCTACTTTTTTCTTTTTCTTCTACCTTTCTTTCATGACGAGGCTTTTCATCAAACTTTCGAAGTTTTCTGTCTTCTATTTTTTGCCTCTTTTCTTGAACCTGTTGATCCTTTGAAACATTTCTTCTTTCTGCTCTTCTTTCAGCTTGTTGTTTGTCCTTCTCTTGCAAAATATATTCAAGTACAAGATTTATATCATTCTCTTCAAGAGCACTCATATGATTTTTGTGTTCAATGTTTAACTTATTAAGTACATCCATTAAATCTTTATTTTTCATGTCAAGAAGCTTTGCAAATTCATATATCCTAAGCTTATTAGTCATTCCCACACCTCCGCATCAAAGCTTTTTACTGCCAATTTTTTTAAAAATTCTTCAAGCTTTTCATAAAAATCTTTTGAAATATTCACTTTTAGCGATTTTTCTAATCCTTTTTTCTTCATAGCAAGTTTTAAACATTCTAAATCTTTACAAATATATGCTCCTCTTCCTGGCATTTTCTGTTTTGAGTCAATAAAAATTCCTTTATCTGTTCTGACAATTCTCAAAAGCTCTTTTTTAGGTTTTATACTCATACAGCCAACACATTTTCTATGAGGAATAAACTCTTGCACATTTTCACCCCAATCAATCTTTACCCTTTATATCTATTTTCCAACCAGTAAGTTTTGCTGCAAGCCGAGCGTTTTGTCCACCCTTGCCAATCGCAAGAGACAATTGGCTGTTTGGAACAAGGACAAATGCCTTTTTTTCAATTAAATTTAAATCAATATGGACGACCTCCGCAGGGCTGAGAGCATTCTTTATAAATTCCCCAATGTCACTACTCCATTTTACAATGTCAATTTTCTCACCATTCAAGTGCTTTAGCACATTCTGAATTCGTATCCCCTTTTCACCTATACAAGCTCCAACAGGATCAACTTTTAAGCTGTTAGAATAAACTGCTACCTTTGACCTTGACCCTGCCTCTCTTGCAATTGCTTTTATTTCAATTATACCCTCTTGTATCTCAGGCACTTCATTCTCCATAAGCCTTTTTATTAAATTTGGATGAGTTCTTGAAAGATAAACAATAGGTTCTTTTTCTTTGGGAGGAATTTTAACATCAACAAGATAAAATTTCATCAATGTCCCTGGTTTGTACTCTTCACCGGGTATTTGCTCCTCCATTGGAAGTATTGCTTCAACCTTCCCGCCTTCAATTTCTACAATAACATTCTTTTTATCAATCCTCTGTATAATACCTGTAACTATATTATCAATCTTTGAAGAATAATCTTCAAATATGATGCTCCTCTTTTTTTCTCTTATCTTCCCTATAACTGTCTGCCTGACTGTCATTGCCGCCTTTCTGCTAAACTGGGAAATGGGAACCTCTATTGCTACAATATCACCAATTTTATATCTCTTATCAATTTTTTGTGCATCCTCAAGTGAAATTTCATTTTTTCTATCTTTTACATTTTCGACAACTTTTCTGTATTCATAAATTTTTACACTTCCCTTTTCTGGATCAATGGAAACTTTAACGTTAGAAAGATTTTTGTCTTTTATTCCTTTTACCTGCTTATAAGCTGTCAAAAGAGCTGATTCTAAAACTGAGTATACATAATCCTTTTCAATCTTATACTCTCTTTCAAGCTCATCAATTGCCGAAAACAGCTCCTGAAAATCAAGAGTTTGCTCTTTTTTGGGCATCTTTCTAAATTCCCCCTTTTCATTCTTTAGTTAGAATCTTATTGCAAGCTTTACCTTTTTTATATTTTCAACAGGTATAACTATCTTCTCTTTATCCACAATCAAAATTAAAGATTTTTCATTCTTCTCCACAAGCTCTCCTGTAATCCTTGTACGGTTCAAAAAAGGCTGATTCAAAAATACATCAACAACTTTTCCCTTGTTTCTTATAAAATCCCTGTCAGTGACAAGTGGCCTGTCAACACCCGGTGATGAAACCTCTAAATAATAGCTAAATGGAATAGGGTCAACAATGTCAAGCTTTTCAGAAAGTTCTTCACTGACAAGCTGACAGTCATCTATTGTAATCCCGCCGGGTTTATCTATATACACTCTCAAAAAATGACTTTTTCCTTCCTTTTTAAATTCAATATCCACCAGGTCAAAGCCATACCTTTCTAATATAGGCTTTACAAGCTCTTCCACTTTCTTTGTTATCTTTGACATGAGAAATACTCTTCTCCCTTCTATTAAAACTTTTTACTACCTAAAACTCCATAAACAATATTAAAGAGTGGGGGATACCCACTCTCATGCTAATTCACTTTATGTCAGCACCTCTGATTATAAATATTATACCACCTTAATTTTATTTTAACAAGAAGCGCAAAAATTATTACCTCAAACTCTGGACCTTACTTCTCAAAACTTGAATAGATTTTGAAACATCACCACTGTCAAATACATATGAACCTGCAACTATCACGTTTGCACCTGCGTTTACACAATCAACAATGGTCTCTTCATTAATACCACCGTCAACTTCTATCTCAAACGAAAGTCCTTCCTTTTCTCTGAGGTTTGCCAACATTTCAATCTTTTTTAGGGTATATGGTATAAATTTTTGTCCTCCATATCCAGGATTTACAGTCATAACTAAAACCATATCAACAATTTCAAGAACATTTTCTATCATGTATACAGGCGTTGCAGGATTTAGCGCAACACTTGCTTTTTTGCCAAAACTTTTTATTTTACTGATGAGGGCATCCAAGTGGTAGGTTACCTCTGCGTGAACTGTAATATTATCAGCACCGCTTTGGACAAATTTTTCAATATGCTTTTCAGGATGTAAAACCATTAGATGTACATCAAAAAAAAGTGTTGAATTTTTTCTAAGACTGCTTACCACGGGAGCACCAATTGTGATATTGTCTACAAAGTTTCCATCCATAACATCTATATGGACCAAATCAGCTTTAGCTAACTCAAGTTTTTTAAGTTCATTTTTCAAATCTGCAAAATTAGAAGATAAAATAGATGGTGCAATCTTTATCTGCAACTTTTAATCCTCTCCTTTAATCATACTCTTTTTGTGCAGGAAGTTGCATAAATATCTGCTTGTACCTTTCATACCTTTCAAAATTTATCTTTTTTTCAGTCACTGCAGCTTTTACCATACAGTCAGGTTCAAATATGTGGTTGCACCCCGGAAATCTGCACCCTTCAAAATCATAAAATTCCGGATAATAATATTTTAGATCATTTCTTAAAAGTCCCATTATTTCAATTGAACTAAAACCTGGTGTGTCTGCAATGTAGGTATCCTCCCCTGCACGTAAAAGTTCTACTACCCTTGTTGTATGTCTACCTCTCTCAATCTTTTTAGAAATTTCGCCAACTTTTAAGTTTGCTCCCGGAATCAAACAGTTTAGTATAGAACTTTTCCCTACACCAGACTGCCCAGCAAAAACTGAAATCCTTCCTTGAATATAATTTTTGAGTTTATCAATACCTTCTCCAGTCTTTGCAGACACACCTATTACATCAAATACACTGTACTGTTGCTTTATCATCTCAAATGTCTTTCCATCATCTAAATCAATTTTATTTACGCAAATTACAGGCTTTACCTTTTCCTTTAATACATTCACTAAAAGTTTATCCAGTGCGATTAAAGATACCTCTGGCGACACTGATGCTACCACTACTATGGCAATATCCACATTTGCAATTGGTGGACGGATTAGCTGATTTTTTCTTGGTAGAATCTTATCAATAATATATGAACCTTTGCTTTTCTCTACGATAACAACGTTGTCGCCCACAAGCGGAGTGATATCATCCTTTCTAAAAACTCCTCGTGCCCTACATTCATATATATTTCCATCATGGTCATATACATAATAAAAACCAGCAATTAGTTTTCCAATTACTCCATTTATATGCATAGCTATTCCACCGTCTCCTCTGTTGATAATTGGTCGTTTATATACATCCTAATTGTAGATTGTCCAGTGATAGGAATTTTAACCTGTAAAGGAGTCTCTTCTTTTTTTACTATTCTATCAAATACAATGCTCTCATTTCCGTTTGAACTTACCACTATTTTAACATTTGCTTCATTTAAATCAGAAGGTAAAATTACTGTTTTTATAATAATCTTTGTTGTAGTTTTTGTCTCAACCTTTTTGGTCACTATTAAATCAACAGTACTTCCTTTTACAACCTGCTGCCCGTAAGATGGTGATTGACTGATAACAATATCAGACTCTCTATCTGTGACCTCTTTATAAGTAACGTTACCGGCGTTAAGTCCGTTTTTTAGTAAAACATCCTTGGCATCAACTATATTCATTCCTGTTACATCTGGAACTAATACTTTTTCTATTTTGGGACCCAAACTTACAGTCAAAATTACAGTACCATTTTTCTCTATGAGCTGGTTTGCAGAAGGCTGTTGATCAATAACTGTATCCACCGGCTTGTCAGAATAATCTTTCTTTATCTCAACACTCAAACCATTGTTATCAAGCTCTATCTGAGCATCTTTGATATTGAGCCCAACCACATCAGGAACTTTGACCATTTCCGGTCCTTTGCTAACTATTAGCTTGACAGTAGTATCTTTTTTTACTTTAATACCTGCAGCAGGGTCTTGATTGATAACCATTCCTTTTTCAGCCGGGTCGTTTTGCTCTTCAACCGAATATTTTAGTCCCAGCTCATCAAGTTTTGCCTTTGCATCATCAATTGAAAAACCTACAAGGTCTGGCATTGTAATGTCATTTTCTTGATAAGTCAAGCTTTTCCCAATAGCATTATAAAATATTAGCCAGCCTATTGCAACAATAATAAGGGCAGTTAGTATTCCAGCCACCACATAAATCCAATCTTTTCTCTTTTCTTTTGACTCCTTTTTTTGGTCTACTGAGGTATTATCCGATTTTATCTTTTCAAGCTGAAACTGTTTGGTAGCAGCATTTTCATGCGACTCTATCTTGACAAAATCACCCTCTGGTTCAATGAGCGAATTTTTCAAATCTTGAATCATCTCACTGGCTGATTGATACCTCAGCAAAATATCCTTTTGCATTGCCTTCAAAATTATTGCTTCTAAACTTTTTGGTATATTGGGATTATAAAGTGTAGGTTTTATTGGCTGTTCTTGCAGGTGTTTTAAAGCAATAGAAATTGGAGTATCCCCATCAAACGGCAAAACTCCAGTTACCATCTCATAAAGTACAACTCCAAGAGAATACAAGTCCGACCTATTGTCTATATATCCTCCTCTTGCCTGTTCTGGAGAAAAATAGTGAACAGAGCCAATGGTGAGATTTGTATTTATAATAGTGCCTGTTGAAACTGCTCGTGCAATACCAAAGTCTGTTACTTTGACAATCCCATTTTCATCAATCAAGATATTTTGAGGTTTTATATCCCTGTGCACAATACCTTTTTTATGGGCATGGTCCAAAGCTCTTAAAACCTGTATAGCAATGGTTGTTGCATCTTTTGGACTGAGCCTGCCAGTTTCTTTCATAAACTCTTTTAGAGTTTTGCCATTTACATATTCCATAACTATGTAGTACATCCCGTCCTGCTCACCAACATCATAGATAGATACAATGTTAGGATGCGAAAGAGATGCTGCTGCCAGCGCTTCTGTTCTGAACCGTTGCAAAAATTCCTCGTCTGTTGCAAACTCCGACCTTAAAACTTTTATGGCAACATATCTATTCAAAATTGCGTCTTTGGCTTTATACACAACCGACATTCCACCGCTTCCTAATTTCTCTTCAACTTTGTATCTGTTTCCTATTATAAACTCATCCATGAACAATCATCACCCTCACAAAATCTCTTTTTTCTTATACCAAGAGATAGACAATTGTTATATTGTCAATACCACCTGCCTCAAGAGCTTTTTCAATTAATTTCTTACCTACATCATAAAAATCATTTTTCTTAAATATTTCGTAAATTTGAGCATCAAAAACCATGTTGGTCAGTCCATCTGTACACATCAAAAAGCAATAATCCTTATTTTGCTCACGTTCAATTTCGTAAAGGTCAACTTCTAATTCTTCTTCTATTCCAATTGCTCTTGTTATGATGTTTTTCTTGGGATGAGTATAAATTTCCTCTTTTGTAATTTTTCCATCTTTAAACATCTTATAAACCAGAGAATGGTCCTCTGTAATTTGTCTAATTTCATTGTTATCTATAATGTAGACTCTTGAATCTCCAATGTTGCTCACAAGTATCTTATCCTTGTAGCAAAATAATCCCGTTAAAGTGGTCCCCATTCCATACAAAAGGGGATTTTTTATCTGATGGCTTATAATCTTTTGATTTGCATACCTGTAAGCTTCTTTTATGGTTTCTTTCATAGAATATTTTAACATTTTCTGATTTAGTAATATATAGTCAATTACATACTGACAGGCAAGGCTGCTTGCCACCTCACCTGCACTGTGTCCACCCATCCCATCAGCTATCAAAAAAACATTCAATCCTTCTTCTCCCTTGTAAACAATATAATAATCCTCATTGTTTGTCCTTATATTTCCTTTTTCTGTGAGAGCAACGTATTTCACATACTTCATCCCCTAATTCCCTTATATGTTAAAATACCGTTTTCTCAGCTGTCCACACGCTGCAGATATACTGCTGCCAAGCTCTCTTCTAATTGTAACATTAATTTGATATGATTTTAAGGTTTCAAAAAATACTTTTATTTTTTCTTTTGAAGGTCTTCTAAACCCTTTTTCTTCAACTGGGTTAACAGGTATCAAATTTACATGTACAAGCTTACCTTTTAATATCCTGCCAAGCTCTTGAGCACAGTCAATAGAATCATTTACCCCATCTATCAGAGCGTACTCAAATGTAACTCTTCTGTTGGTCTTTTGAATATAGTAGTCAACTGCTTTCATGATATCTTCAATAGGATATTTCTTGTTTATCGGAACAAGTTTGTCTCTCAAACTATTATTTGGGGCATGCAAAGATATTGCAAGGTTTACTTGTTTTGGAAAATCACATAGTCTATAAATCCCTTCAACTATGCCAACTGTTGAAATTGTGATATGCCTTGCCCCTATGTTCTTTCCATCTTTTGAGTTTATTATCTCTATAAACTTAAACACATTTTCGATGTTGTCAAATGGCTCGCCACTTCCCATCAGAACAACATTTGTTATTCTTTTGCCTGTAAAGTTTTCTGCACTGATAATCTGGTCAACCATCTCACCTGGCGTAAGGTTTCTGACAAATCCGCCTATGGCAGAAGCACAAAACCCACAGTTCATTTTGCATCCAACTTGTGTTGAGACACATACTGCATTTCCATATCGATAAGGCAAAAACACACTTTCAATCCCATTTTTATCACAAAGTTCAAACAGAAATTTTATACTCTCTCCATCACTTTGATGCTGTAAAATTTGTAAAGAGTTCATCAAAAATTCATCATAAATCTTCTTGCGAAGTTCAAGGGGAAGATTTGTAAATTGCATTACATCAGTAGCATTTTTCTTGTAAAGCCACTCAAAAATCTGAGTAGCCCTAAAAGGCTTTTCGCCAACACTTTCAAGCCATATCTTAAGCTCATCTATTGTTAAGTCCTTTATAAACCTTTTCATATTCCTTATCTTTCGCCCTCTTTTCTAAGTTTAGCTATAAAAAATCCATCACATTCAAACTCGTCGGGAAAAATAGTTGTTTGGGATACCAACGAAAAATCTTTGTGCTTGTCTAAAAACTCTATAACTGTTTCTTCATTTTCTTTTTTCCCAAGCGTGCATGTAGAATAAAAAAGTATTCCTCCTCTTTTTAAGTAACCTGCTGAATTATCAAGTATTCTTACCTGCAATTCATGAAGATTCTCAATATCCTGATAACTTTTATTCCATTTTATATCAGGCTTTTTCCTGATTGCGCCAAAGCCAGTACATGGAAGGTCGGCAATCACAATATCAAATTTTTCGGCAAAATCAGGGTTAAAAACCTCAGCGTCATTCTTTGCAACTATGATATTATCAAAACCAAGACGCAAAATGTTTTCTCGCAAAATATCAAGTTTATGTTCGTTTATATCACATGCAACAACAAATCCATCTATAACCTCTGCACAGTTAAAAGTCTTTCCACCTGGAGCGGCACACAGGTCTAATACTTTCTTTGCTCTTTCAAAATCTTCTTGATTTGACTTTACAACAAGAGAAGATGCCAAATCCTGAAAATAAAAATAGCCTTTTTTATAAAGTTCTGTTTCCTTTATGTTGCCCTTCAAAATAAGGACTATTTCATTGTTACGAGAATTAATCTCATACTTAAATCCGTTTTTCTCAAGCTCTTGTGTTAATGTATTTACATTGGTTTTTTTGGTATTTATCTTTATACTCTGAGGAGGTTTTGTATTTAAAAATTCTAAAATCTTTATAGTTTTTTCAAGTCCATAACTCTCTTCTAAATAATCTATTAAAAATCTGGGATAAGAAAGCTTTATTGATAAATAACTTTTATAGTTCACGTCCTTAATTCTTTCCAATGACTCTTCTATTTGATTTTTGTTTCTTATTATATTTCTCAAAATTGCATTAACAAAAGCCTTTAAATGTGGATTTATTTTGCTTGCAATCTCACATGCCTCGTTAACTGTTGCATACTCTGGAATCTTTTCAAGAAAAAGAAGTTCATATGTTGCAACTCTTAAAATGTTTAATATCCTTTTATCCTTTACTCCTTTTTTTGCAACAAAATTAATATAGTAGTCAATAAGGTTTTTGTATCTCAACACACCATGAACCAGCTCAACAAACAAAGCCCTATCCTTTTCATTTTTTAATTTTTGATGAAATTTCTCTAACAAAGAGTCCACGCCAGAAAACTTTTTCTTTTCAATCTCAAATAGTAAGAAAAAAGCTGCTTGCCTCGTATTAATCTTTAATCATCCCTTCTTCGTTGAACTAAACTAAGATAATATAATAACTGAAGTATTGCAACAGATACCGCTGCAACATATGTCATAGCAGCCGCACCAAGCACTTTCTTTACTGCTATCTCCTCATCAGGAAGTATAACACCTGATACTTTTAACGCCTCTACAGCTCTTTTGCTGGCATTTAATTCAACAGGCAGTGTAATCAAGGTAAACACAACTGCTAAACTGAAAAGCAAAATTCCAAGATTTATAAATATATCTCCATTCTTCAGTAAAAGACCTATCAAAATAAGCGGAAAAGCCAAATTCGACCCTATATTCACAACAGGTACCATGGCAGTTCTAAGGACAAGCCAAGGATATTTTTGGTAGTGCTGAATTGCATGACCTGCTTCATGTGCAGCAACTCCAACTGCAGCAACAGAATTTGAATCAAAAACACCCTGTGATAGTCTGAGCACTCTAAATCGCGGGTCGTAATGGTCTGTCAAAAGTCCCGGTACATATTCTACTCTGACATCATAAATACCGTTGGACCATAGTATATTTTTGGCAACCTCGGCACCTGTCAGTCCTGAAAATGTTCTGACTCTGGAATACTTTGAAAATACCATCTGGACCCTCATTTGAGCTATGATGGATATCAAAAATGCAGGAATAGCAAACACAAGATACAAAGGGTCAAAATAGTAAAACACTTTTCATCCTCTCCCCTGATTTTAGGCTAAAACATCTCCTTTTTTTATTTTATACCCATTGACAAAGTCTCTTGCACTAATCTTTTTTCCACCTTCAAGCTGAAGAAGTCTAAGTCTTATCAGACCATCTCTAACTTTTATTATAATGCTGCTGTCATCTATCTCAACCACAGTACCATTTAGTACATTACTATTAATATTGTCTTTATTATCCTGAGCAATTTCAATATCGTGAATTTTTAAAAGTTTTCCTTTGAAAGTTGTGAAAATTCCTGGCCATATTTTAAGAGCTCTAAATCTATTATAAATTTCCTTCGCACTCATATTCCAGTCAATCTTTCCTTCTTCCTTTTTGATAGGCGGTGCATATGTTGCTCTGCTGTGGTCCTGTTTTACAGGAGTTATACTTTCGATATTCCTCAAAGTTTCAATTAAAAGCTGGCTACCCACTTCTGCAAGCTTTTTTGAAAGTGTCAAAATGTCATCATTATTTTCAATTTTAACTTCTTTCTGAAGAAGAATATCTCCTGTGTCTAACCCCTCGTCCATTTTCATAATAGTAATGCCTGTATATTCCTTGCCATCCATAAGCACCCTTTGAATTGGTGCAGCTCCCCTGTATTCTGGTAAAAGTGAAGCATGAACATTTATACAGCCATGCTTAGGTATCTCAAGCACTTCTTTGGGAAGAATTTTTCCATATGCAACAACTACGATTGTATCAGGTTCTATCTTTTTTAAAAGGTCTAAAAAATCCTCATTATTTTTTAACTTTTCGGGTTGAACAACTTCTATTCCAACCTTTTGAGCAAACTCTTTGACAGCCGGTGCTGTCAATATTTGCTTTCTTCCAACAGGTTTATCAGGTTGTGTAACAACAAGTTTTAAATTTACAAAAGGCTCTTGTATCAGTTTTTGCAAAATATCAACTGCAAAATCCGGTGTTCCCATAAATACAATATCCAAATTTATCTTCCCCTTTCTAAAACCCCAACAATTTACTCTAAGTCCATTTTATCGCCTCTTGCTCGCCTTTGTTCAATCTCCTCTTCAGATACAAATCTTATAACCTTGTCAACAAACAAAATCCCGTCAAGATGGTCTATCTCATGACACACAGCCCTTGCTAAAAGTCCCTCTGCTTCAAGTCTAAACTCATTTCCAAACCTATCCTGAGCTTTTACTATTACTTTCTGTGGTCTTTCCACCTCACCCCACACGTTTGGGACAGAAAGACAACCTTCTACATCTACAGCATTTCCTTCTACTTGTTCTATTTCGGGATTGACAAGTTCAATTGCTCCTTCTCCTATATCAATTACAACCGCTCTTTTGAGTACTCCCACCTGCGGCGCTGCAAGACCAATGCCGTTTGCTTCATACATAGTGTCTTTCATATCGTCAAGAAGCTGGCAAAGTCGCTGGTCAAATTTCTCAACAACCTTAGATTTTTTGCGCAGTATCTCATCTTCATATGTTCTTATTTTTCTCAGTGCCATTTGTCTAAGTTTAAACCCTCCTGTTTTGTTAAAGTGTATCTAAAGGATTTACGTCGATGATAAGCGACGCGTTACTATAATTATATCTTTCTTTAATCAGATTTGCTATACTAATCATCTGCCCAGCTCTTTTGAACTTTACCAGTATGTGATACCTGTACTGGTTTTCTATTTTAAAGATGGGATTTTCACTTGGACCATAAATTTTCATGTCATTCTCCATTTCATACTCCTTGAGCAAAGCATATACATGCTCTATTCCTCTTTTTGCCATATTCTGTTCCCTTGCTACTGTAACAAAGTTAACTACATAAGAATACGGTGGATATTCCATCATTTTTCTGAGTTTCATTTCCTGGGCATAAAAGCTTTCATAGTCGTGCTTTGAAGCAAATACAATGCTGTAATCCTCAGGGTTAAAAGTTTGAATTATAACTTTTCCTGGCTTTTCCCTGCCAGACCTTCCTGCAACCTGTGTAAGTAGTTGAAACGTTCTTTCTCTGCTTCTGAAATCTGGCATGTTCAAAAGAATATCTGCATCTATCACACCCACCAAGGTCAAGTCAGGAAAGTGCAAACCTTTTGCAATCATCTGCGTACCAACAAGAATATCAGCCTCTTTTTCCCTGAATTTTTTTAGAAGCTGCTGTGTCGCATCTTTTTTTGAAGTTGCATCACTGTCCATACGCAAAACCCTTGCATCTTTAAAGTACGCTTTTATCTCTTCCTCTATCTTCTGGGTGCCACTACCATATTGTCTGACATACCTGCTGTTACATTTAGCACACGCACCTTTATATTCCTCTTTATACCCGCAGTAGTGACATTTCAAATACCCCTCTTTGTGGTATGTAAGTGAAATACTGCAGTTTTTACACATATAAACGTAGCCACACTCACGGCATATAACAATTGGAGAATAACCTCTCCTGTTTAAAAAAAGGAGAACCTGATCCCCTTTTTTCAAGTTGTTTTCTATCTCACTAAGTAAAAGCCTGCTGAAAATGGATTTGTTACCTTCTAAGATTTCTTTTTTCATATCAACAATTAAAACTTCTGGCAGGGTCTTGTTTACTCTATTTTTCAATATACAAAGAGAATACTTTCCTTTTTTAGCATAATAATAATGCTCAATAGATGGAGTTGCAGAGCCAAGTATAATGGGTATGTTATTTATTTTAGCTCTCATCTGGGCAACCTCAACAGCATTTATCCGCGGCGATTTTTCAGATTTATAGCTTGGTTCATGCTCTTCATCGACAATTATAAGACCAAGGTTCTTGACAGGTGCAAAAACTGCTGAACGGGGACCAATTACCACAACTGCTTCTCTGTTTCTAGCAGCAAGCCAACTGTTTAGCCTATCTATACTTTTCATTTTGCTGTGATATACTAAAACTTTATTACCTATTCTACTTTGAACATTTTCTATCATCTGTGGTGTGAGTGAGATTTCTGGTACCATGAAAATTACGCTCTTGCCTTTTACAATTGCATATTGTATTGATCTTATATAAACCTCTGTTTTCCCACTCCCTGTGACTCCAAATAAGAGAATATTTTTGTAACCTCCTTCATCAAATGCAGAGATTATACTATTTAGGGCTTTGTGCTGTTCGTCAGTTAAATTAAACTCTGGTTCTACCCGCGGCAGATTTTTCTCAGCATTTTCTCTTGTATCAAAATTCTTTAAATCAAACTCTAAAAGCCCTTCCAAAAAGAGCTTAGTTATTTTTTCTTTGTTCTCTTTCACAAGCTTTGAATTTACGCTCACCGGTTTTTTCAAAATACTTTCATACAACTTTTTTAAATCATCATCTAAGTTTCTATTTTCTTCATGCTTTTTTGCACAGATATTATATATCTGTTTGCTGCTCACAAAAGGAGGTATAACAAGTGACAAAGCCTCGCCCAGATTTAGCGCATAGTAATTTTTCATTGAAAAAGCAAGTTCTATCTGTTCTTTTGAAACAATAGAAAATTTATCAATTACGGCAAGCACACACTTTAACTTATTTATCTCTATATCAGTTGTTTGCTTTATCCCAACAACAAGCCCCTCCACAATTCTATTTGAAACTCCAAAGCTAACATACACTCTTTTACCTATCTCAATGCTGTTTTCAAGATGTGTTGGTACCAAATAATCAAATACCTTATCAACATTGGCGTCCTGGTAGTTGATACAAATCTGAGCTATCATCTTAAAACCCAAACTCCATCCATTAAAAATTATTACCTCTGCTACATTTTGCAGAGGTATGTCACTACATGATCAAAAATCCTTTTAGCAACTTCACTTTTGCTCATTTTGGGAAGATTTTCTATCTTTTCTTTTGATATGAGTGTTACAATGTTTGTATCAACATCAAAACCTGCTCCTTCTTCAAGCACATTGTTTGCAACAATCAAATCAGCATTTTTCTCTTCTAATTTCTTTTGGGAGTTTACTAAAACATTCTCTGTCTCTGCTGAAAAGCCCACAATTACTTGACTCGGTTTTTTATTCTCTCCCACAAATTTTAAAATATCTGGATTTTTAATAAGTTCAATAGTAAGTTCATTCTTGTTTTCCTTTTTAATCTTGTTTTGGTTTGTAGTTTTAGGTCTATAATCTGCCACAGCTGCAGAAAAGATTAGTATATCATACTGATCGTAAATCTCTTTCACCTTATGATACATCTGAGAAGCAGTTTGCACGTGTATAATTTCTATGTCAGCATAGGTGTTTATACTCACTGGACCTGAAACAACTGTAACTTGAGATCCTCTTTTGTATGCCTCTTCAGCTAAAGCATACCCCATTTTACCAGATGATCTGTTTGAAATAAACCTGATGGGGTCTAAATATTCCCTTGTAGGTCCTGCAGTAATGAGAACTTTCTTTCCTGCCAAGTCTTGACTGCAAAGAAGCTTTTCTATCTCAATCAATATCTTTTGATTTTCTGGATATCTTCCCTTTCCATACACACCACAAGCCAAAAACCCTGATTCAGGCTCGACAAAATTTATCCCAATCGATTTTAGCTTGTGAATATTTTGCTTCACAATAGCATTTTCGAGCATGTTTGAATTCATTGCAGGCACTATTAGCACAGGTTTGTCAAATGCCAAAAACGTTGTGGTCAGCAAATCATCAGCAATACCACTTGCAAACTTTCCAATTATGTTTGCAGTAGCAGGAGCCACTACAAGAATATCTGCCCACGTTGTAAGAGAGACATGTTCTATATCGTAGAAATATTCGCTTTCAAAAGTATCTGTATAGACCCTGTTTTGGGATAGAGTCTGCAGCGTCAAAGGAGTTATAAATTTTTGAGCATTTTTTGTCATTATTACCTTTACATTTGCTTCACTCTTCTTTAAAAGTCTTATAAGCTCGCATACCTTGTATGCTGCTATCCCACCGCATATTCCTATTAATACGTTTTTATTTTTTAATCTCATACTTTTTCACCGGCTTTACGTACTTGTAAGAAATCTTCCCAGAAGCAACTTCATTTACCGCCATTGTAACATACTTGTCAGAGTTAAAATTGGTAATGTCAACTTTTTTTTGTGCCTGCTGAAGAAGTTGTCTTGCTCTTTTTGCAACAAGTACAGAAAGTGTGTATTTATTGTCTACAAATTTTAAAAGTTCGTCAAGCCCTGGTCGCAAAAGCATCCTTCATTCACTCCTTCAAAAAACTTTGTATATCAAATCTCCTACTCTTCAGTTTTTCAACTTCAATAATCTTTTGTATCTTTTCAGCAGCATCATCCACATTGTCATTTATAACACAATAGTCATACTCTGGCACAAGTTTTATCTCACTTTTCGCAATCTCAAGCCTTGCTCTTATTTCATCTTCCGACTCAGTGCCTCTTTTTATAAGTCTTTTGTAAAGCTCTTCTATGGATGGTGGCAGTAAAAATATCAGTACTGCATCCGAAAATACTTTTTTAATCTGAAGTGCTCCTTTTGTCTCAATCTCCAAAATTACATCATAGCCTTTTCCCAATGCTTCAAAGACAAAGTCTTTGGGCGTACCATAATAGTTATTGTTATACTCAGCATATTCTAAAAATCTTTCATTTTTAATCTCTTCTTCAAATTGCTCGCGCGAGACAAAAAAATAATTCACACCCTCTTTTTCTCCTGGTCTTGGCTTTCTTGTTGTTTTGGAAATTGAAAGTTTAATATTGGGATTTTTTTCAAGAAGCCTTCCAACAACTGTACCCTTTCCAGTCCCTGCTGGCCCTGAAATCACAATCAAAAGTCCTTCTTTCATTTTTTGTCATCCTCATCCTCAACTTCAATGTCTTCTTCTTCAAACTCTTCTTCAGGTTCTATAATTCTGTGTGCTACAGTCTCTGGCTGAACAGAAGAAAGTATTACATAGTCAGCGTCAGTTATTATTACCGCTCTCGTTCTTCTGCCATATGTGGCATCAATTAACATACCTCTTTCTCTTGCTTCCTGGATTATTCTCTTTATAGGTGCTGAATCAGGACTGACTATTGCTATCAGCCTATTCGCTGAAACTATGTTACCAAACCCAATGTTTATCAGTTTTATATTACCGCTATTGCTCAAAACAAACTCACCTCTATTCAATATTTTGAACTTGTTCACGGATTTTTTCAAGCTCATCTTTAAGATTTACAACACATTGGGAGATTTCAAAAATAGTAGATTTAGCACCAATTGTGTTTGTTTCTCTGTTCATCTCTTGAACTATAAAGTCAAGTTTTTTGCCAATACTTCCTCCAGCTTCTAAACACTCAGCAAACTGACTTATATGACTTTTAAGCCTCACAAGCTCTTCTGTTATATCACTTTTGTCAGCAAACAGAGTTATCTCCAGCATAAGTCTGTTTTCATCAATGTTTTTTAAATCGAAATATTCGCTTACCCGTTTGTAAAGTTTTTCTCTGTAATTTTCAACCAAATCCTTTGAATACTCTTCTATTCTACTCACCAAAGCTTTAATGGTTTCTAATCTCATCAGAATATCCTTTTTAAGATTTTCACCTTCTATCTTTTTCATTTTATCTAAATTTTGAAGTGCCTCTTCAATACAATCCAAAAGCTCAGACTTTACAGTACTGATGTCAAGTTCTTCAGTCTCAATCACAAGGGCATCTGGAAGTTTTATAAAAGTCGAAAGGCTAAAATCGTCCTGAATTTCCGAAAAGTTTTCCCTAACCCTATTTATTGCTTCCAAGTACTGCTTCATTATCCCTATGTTAGGAATAATCCTGTAGTCTTTTTCGCTGAAGCTTTTAAAATTAATATATATATCAACCTTTCCACGGCAAATATATTGCGAAACAACATTTTTTATCTCATTTTCAAATTTGATAAACTCTTTAGGCATCTTCAAGTTTATTTCTAAGTATCTGTGGTTTACACTTCTTATGTCAACGCTGTATTCCCTCTCATTTATTATTCTTTTACATCCACCGTAACCCGTCATACTTTTAATCATGATAATATAATCAATCCTTTCAATGTTATTGTAAAAAAATCCTTATTAGAAGAAAAATAAAAACTCCTACTTGACTACTATCTATTTTAAAGTATTTTTACCCATAAAATCAAGAAAGGGTTATAATATTAGTTGAAATAATATATACTTTTGAAAAGCAAGGTGAAGTTAAAAATGATAATAGGCCTTGATGTTGGTGGTACAACCATCGACACAGTAGCAATAGAAAATGGAAAAGTTGTTGCATTTAAAAAATTCGAACGTGGTAGAAGTTTAATAGACTCTGTATTAGAAAGTTTAAATCAGTTTATATCTAAAGAGATGATTTCAAACCTTGAAAGAATAACACTCAGTACAACCGTTACTACAAACGCAATAGTTCAAAATAATTTAGATAAGGTTGGAATGATAATAGAAAACGGTATTGGATCAAATCCTGAATTTTTGATGTGTGGCGATATGAATTTTTTGGCAGATGGATATATAAATAACAGAGGTATAGAGGTAAAACCAGTAAATATTGAAAGCGTAAAGAACGCTTTGCATAGCTTTAAACAAGAAGGTATAGAAAACTTGGGCATTGTTGGCAAGTTCTCTGTTCGAAATCCGCAGCATGAACTTGCTGTGTATGAGGCAGCTAAAGAATACAACTTTAAATTTATGTCAGTTGGCTACAAACTTTCTGGCAAACTCAACTTTCCCCGAAGAGTTTTTTCCACATACTTGAACTGTGCAGTCCACAGTACATTTAACATGTTTTATAAAAGTATTTTAACATTTTCACAAGAAAGAAAAATTCCTCTTGAGAAGATATTTATTCAAAAGCCAGATGGGGGAATTGTAAATTTACAAGATATTGAAAACTTTCCGATATTCTCTATTCTCTCAGGTCCAGCTGCATCTGCTCAAGGCGGATTTGTCTTATCTAATTTTGCAAAAAATGCAGTCATAATTGACATTGGTGGAACAACAACTGACATTGCGTTCTTGTCAAACGGCAATCTTGTTCTTGAACCATATGGAGCAAAAATTGGAAAGTATCCTACTTTGGTAAGATCAATATATTCACGTTCTGTGGGGCTGGGGGCTGAAAGTATTGTTAAAATAGTAGATAATACAATTAAGATAGGACCAGAAACAAAAAGATGGTATGAACAGGACAAAAATGAGTTTGCTACTTTGCATGATGTTCTTCAATTTTCAAGTTCACACTCTGAAAGTCCTGTAAATGTTCGATTAAAGTCTTTATCTTCTCAGCTGAATATGAGCCAAGAAGACTTTTGTAAATTTGTGATAAGCAGGGCAGTAGCAATGATAGAAGAAAAATTGAAAGAGGGAATTGAATACATCAATAATCTTCCAGTTTATACCATAAATAAGCTATTGTATGGAGAAAAATTCGCACCTCAGAAGATAATTCTAATTGGTGGACCAGCTCAGCTTTTAAAACCTTATTTAGAGAACAAGTTTAAAATAAAAGTTGAAGTTCCGAAACATTACATGGTTGCAAACGCAATTGGTTGTGCGATCGGCTCAATCTCAAAAGAGTACAACTTAGTTGCAGACACTATCCAAGGTAAAATGGTAATCCCAGAGCTAAATATATATCATAATATTCCTGCAGACTTCACTATTGACCAGGCAAAGAATGTTTTAATAGAAAAGGTATTAGAGTGCAGAGAAGCTAAAAATCAAGACGATATAGAGATTGTAGATGAAAGTTCATTTAATATGATAAGAAATTTTAGATTCTGTGGAAGAATGATTAGAATTAAAGCTCAGTTAAAACCCAAGCTTTTAAATTTGAGAGATTGATTTTTTAGGAAGTGAGACAAGATGTTAAAAGCAAAAAATAGTTTAGGGCTCATACTTTTTCCTGCCTTTGACTGGAGAATTTCTCCAACGCATCCTGAAAGAGAAGAAAGACTTTTGTATACAATTGACCAGATAGAAGAAGAGGGACTTTTTGACTATGAAAATATAAAAATTTACAATCCCGAAATGATTGACTCAAAATATATAGAGATGACCCATTTTTGCATTCCTACTATTTCTTCAATTGTTACCGTATCTCACAAGATAGCTGCAGGCTCAGCAATAACTATTGCTAAAAAGGTTCTGTCAAAGGAAGTAGAGAAAGGCTTTGCTCTTATCCGACCACCCGGCCATCATGCACACAGAATAACATATGGCGACAGAGGATTTTGTATTATAAACAATGAGGCGATAATGGTGGAATATTTAAGAAAAGAATATAAAATTAAAAAGATAGCAATAATAGACACTGACTGTCATCATGGTGATGGAACACAGGATATCTTTTGGAACGACAAAGATGTCTTGTTTATTTCTCTGCACCAAGATGGCACAACCCTATATCCCGGCACTGGTTTTACTGACGAAATGGGGGGACCATCAGCAATTGGTTATACTTTGAATCTGCCCTTGCCACCGTATACATCTGATGATGGCTTTTTATATTGCTTAGACAATCTTATCATCCCTGTTTTAGAAGAATTTAAGCCTGATATCATAATAAACTCAGCAGGGCAGGACAACCATTATTCTGACCCACTAACAAACATGAACTTTTCAGCACAAGGATACGCAAAACTCACAGAAAAGTTAAGTCCAAATATTTCTGTTTTAGAAGGCGGGTATTCTATTGAAAGTGCTCTTCCTTACGTCAATTTAGGTATAATATTTGCACTTGCGGGTATTGATTATTCAAACATAAAAGAACCTGATTATAATCCTGAAAGACTTAAACAGTCTCAAAGAACAACTGATTACATCAAACGGCTTTGTGAACATGTATACAGTATATGGAAATCAAAAGAAGAAAGAGAATACAAAATAAAAATGGAAAAACAAGATTACTATGTCAGAAAAAAATCCATTTATTACGACACAATGGGATTTAGAGAAAATCAGCTTGAAAGAATAAAAATCTGCAAAAAATGCTCAGGTCTAATATTAATAGACTCCCTTTGTTTGGGATATAGGGTTTTAGCCATAATAATTCCACACGATGCATGTAATGATTGCGAAAATGAAGGTCACAAGCTCTTTGAAAATACTGAGGTTGGAGACTATTCTCATATACTTTTGCAAGATAAAAAGAGTTTTGAGTTTTTTAGAAGAACCTCATAAAACTTATATTGTTTGTCTTACTTTAAAAGATATTTCTCTTTTCTCTCTTTTAATTTCTCACCATTTATGAGCACCAAGCTGCCCTGCTTGAATTTTAGTTTTTTGGCTAAGTATTCGCATTTTATTTTCAAAAGATAAAAAACATTGGGTTGAACATCTTCAAAGTCATCCACAGTCTCAAAGTTTGCCTGCCCTTTTGAAATAATCACATCAGCAGTAGATATAAGATTTTTGAGTTGCTCAGAAATAAAGTCTTTTGGAACTCCCAAAAGCCCTGCTCCGCTCTCAACAACATTTGCTATTCTGCTCATAGAAACTTCCTCTGCATCTTCTAACGTAGCATCGTTAAGTACGGGCTTAGACTTCACAATGTAATAAACATTTTTCCCCATTTTATTTAAAATTTCCACCAATACCTTATCAAACACAATCTCACCTGCATTATCACCGACAATCACTACATCTTTTGCCTTCTCAATCTTTTCCTTTAATAGAGGATAGTCATCAATCCAAAATCCAAAATCAAACGCGTGTTCTAATTCCTTATCAATATCAAAATCTCTCTGAATCCCTAAGTCAATAACATTGCCTGCAACAGAAACTTTCAACGCTTCATAAAGAGTATCATCAGCTGTTTGTACCTTTTCTTTCACTCTTGGATACAGTTCAAGTGCCAATTTGTTTGAGAATTTTTTCGCTTCATAATATGGGTCTGGATTATTTATATACTCATATGTTTTTAGCAATACAAGTGAAGAGTTATACGCCGGTGAGTCAGAAGGCTCCAAAGTTTTTATGAAATCCATGAGATTATAGAGCACTTCTATCTTTTTTTCATCGGGAACTTTTATCATCTCCATACACGAAACTGCCTGTTTTAGGTAGCAGTGAATGCAATCAACAAGGCTCTTCAATTTAAAGCTCACTCCCTTTGAAGTTAAATTCTTTAGCCAAGATACAAAATAAAGTATTAATAACTCTTGATTTGTTGTCAAGAAGAATATTATAATTGTATATGACATATATGTCATACGCGCTCCATTAGCTCAGTGGCAGAGCAGTCGATTCGTAATCGACCGGTCGGGGGTTCGAATCCCCCATGGAGCTCCAAGAAAATCAAGGGATTTGAGGATAGGTAAAATATAACAAGTGCGTTTTTTACAGCTACCTTACAGCTACCAGAGAACAGCTACCAGAGACTCTGTAAAATTTCGGGGTAACTACTCTATCTATTTTAGTGCCTTTGCTATCTTCTGTGCAACTTTTTTCTTAATCTTATCATAGAGATGCTGTCGCTTTTTTCTGGGCCGTTTTCATCTCTTCCCATTGTGATTTATCCGCACCAAAACCCAGCTTTCCTTATGGTAAATGCTACCCTCATTATTCTCTCTCTTTTTGGGCTTTGCAGACATATTATAACACCTCTTTGATTTGGGTAAAGTCAATTATAAGGTCTTCAAAAATCCTAACCTTGACCTTGTAATTGAAGGTGTAAACTTCTGGTGGCAGATAATCTTCATTGTTTTTGAGTCTGTACACCAAGATTGTTTGATTATTAGGATTGACAATCCAATATTCTTTAATCTTAAATTGTGTATAAAGATTTAGTTTTCGGATATAGTCATGCGAAAAATTGCTCTCAGATACAACTTCAATTATCATTTCAGGAGATCCAACACAGCCTTTATCAGTAAGCTTTTTCTTGTCGCAAATAATTGAAATATCAGGCTGTACAACGTTGATTGCCTGTTTTTCGTCCTGCCCTTCCTCAATTAAGACTACATCAAATGGAGCTGTGTAAACTTTGCAGGGCTTGTTGTTTTGCTTAATATAATTTCCAATGATTAGTGTAAGTTCGAAAATAATCTCTTGGTGTACCCTTGACGGTGCAGGGCTCAAATCATAGATGACACCTTCTATAAGCTCTACTCTTGCGTCTTGTGGCAGTTCAAGATAATCTGCATAAGTATAAACCTTAGATATCCTTGCTTCCATTTAAATCACCTTTTTCTCAGATTTTTGTTCATAAGATTTACATTTATCAGCTCTACTTTCCATAATGAAATTACATACTTAAGATATTCTATCATATTGTAAAAAGTCTGTCTTTATCTTCACCTGCTAAAAATACTTTAAAAACAAAAACCGCCATCTTTGTTGAATTTACAATACAGATGGCGGTAAATCTTCTAAAAATTATTTTTGTGGTTTAATGCAACCAAAACACATGCGTTATAAATTGGAACTATACTATTCTTTTCACATAGCTCAACAAGCTCACTGCTTTCGGCTCCTGGCTGAAACCAAACATACTTTACTCCTATTTTTGTTGCCTGTTCGATATATAATTTTCCTCTTTTTGGTGAAACAACCATGCTCACGCAATCTATTCTCTGATTTAAATCCAACAATGTCTTGTATACCTTGTCATCCTCAATCTCATCATACAAAGGATTTATAGCAAACACATTGTAGCCTTTCTCTTTGAGCTTTTTGTAGACCATGTATCCATATTTTTGTTTGTTTGGTGTTGCACCTACCACAGCCCAGTTTTTAAAACTCAACGCTGACGCAATAACTTCTGAATTCACATCTTTCCACCTCATTTTCTGCTCATAATAAAGTTATAAACCACATCCAGCCTGCTATCATCAAATTCAAACGTGTCTTTCCCAATCGAAATCAAAAGCTTGTTCCCCACAACATTCATCCTCAAATCTTCACCATATTTGTCTTTATACATTTTCTTTAGACTAAGCATGAACTGTTTCACATTTTCTTTTCTGTACTCAAACAAAAACTCATCAACAGCATCAACAATATCGTATTCTTTTATAATCACCGGGTCACGCAATACTCCTTCTCCTCTTATTTCGACAGAGTTTGATTTTCTGTCATATATAATCTTAAACTCGTTAGCTTTTGTTTCGTACATCAATTCTTTAAATCCTTCTGAAACATTATAGGTAATGACAGAGAAGAATCTATCCGACGGATATATTATCCGGGAAATATCGACGCAGGCTTCAATAATATTATCTATCAAATAAGTATCCAACTTTTCTGCTAAAGCTGCCTCTTTAAATTTTACTGCAAACTCATTATAATCTTTGTAGGGAATATTAGTGAATTTGTCTTTTTCAAGTTCTTTCAAGTCTTCTACGAAAAAGTAAGCAAAACCTGCGTTGCCGTTTTCAATGTCGTATTCCTCAAAGGAGTAGCCCATAACTAAAGCGTACCTTTTCATGGCTCTCCCCTCCATTTAAAAAACATTTCTTATATATTATATACCACTCAAACGCACATTTGTATTAAAAAATTTTTAAAAAATATTTTCAATCCTGAGTAAAGTCATTTCCCTAACATGACGAATATAAAATTTAAGTAGACCAATTTCACTTACTAAAAGAACACGGTTTTGCTCAAAAAGATATTCCTTTATTTTTGTGAGCTCTTCATCTATCTTGTCTATTTCTTGATGCTCAATAAGCATAGCCCAGCTTTTTTTATATTCACTCCATTTCTTCACAATATCAAAGTAGTTTGACTTTGCAAGATTGTAGTTGTTTTTAACAACATTTTCATATAAGTCAGACAGATCATTTTCAATCTTCTCAGTAGCACCTAATATTATATGCATGGAAATCATTACAAGTACAATTATTAAAATGAGAAAACCTGTAACTGTCGCCCATACCTTCACTTGTTTTTTCCCTCCTTTTTTTGAACAAACCAGTTGCCCTCAGGATCAATGCAGGCAAAAAAAACATCCTGTACGTTATCTATTCCTCTTTTTTTAATCTCTGCGAGCACTTGCTCCAATGTTAAATTAGCATACTTTAAAGACTCTTCTTTTATCTTGCCATCAACAATTACACTTACTGGAATTCCTTCATACTTTGTTGGTATCCCTAAATCGGCAGGCGTGACATATCTCTTTTGAGACTTCGGAATCACAGAGATATCTCCATCAGTCTCCAGTATAGCGTATTCTATATCATGAATATTGAAAAATCCTTTTATTCTCAGCTGTTCCATAAGGTCATTCAAGCTATACTGCGTTTTCCTCAGTGCATCTTCTAAAATTCTACCTTTTGCTATCAAGATTGTGGGACTTCCACACACAAGTCTTTTTATAAAATCAGATTTCAAGCTTCCAAATGTGATTAATGTTTGTAGAAATAAAAGAGTCAAAATAGGAATGATACCGTTTATGAGAGGTACCCCTGTGTTTTGCATTGGGACAGCCGCAAGCTCAGAAATCATTATTGTTATGACAAGTTCAAACGGCTGAAGTTCGCCCATCTGTCTTTTCCCCATAAGTCTCATAACCAACACAACCAATATATACAAGATTAACGTTCTAATAAAAATGGTTATAACCATAAAAATACCCCTTTCTTTGGTATTTCTATTTGCTATCTTTTCCAAAGATAAGGGGTTTTATTCTTAATATTCTTTTTTCGTACGTTGTTTATACCTCACTTTTTTAAACTGTTCTTTATTAGGCCTGCAAAATCTAATTGTAATCAAATATTTCTTGAAAACTTTGGGCTTAGAATAAAAACAATTTTCTTTACTTCTTTCTATTATCTGAACAAGATAGTATAATTTTCTTTTTTCTATTCCTTCATATGTCAAAAACTTTATCTTTCTTTTTAACTGGTTTATATTACCATATTCAAGGATTATTTCAAATACCTTATACGCACTTTTTAGTTCACGGAAATTCAAAAGATGAAAATACAAATAAATAAGAAGATCAATAATTTCTCCTAAAAAGATTTTGTCATTCTTCATCTCTGCTAAAATCTTTATGGTTTCGTTACTTACAAGAATAGGTTCTAAAAAATCTTGATTAAAACGATTAGAGTAACTTTGGAGAAACTGTTTCAAAATTAAAAGCTTTTCGTTGATTTCTTCTTTATTATTCTCCTTGGCAGCCATTTTTAAAGCTTTTAACAGGGCATTAAGAAAATTGACAGGATAACTATTTTTATATAACCCCCAAAAATAAACAACAACTACAGCTATGTTTGCTACAGAAAGCATAATATCAAAGTTTATACCTTTTACCACCCACCTGTATGAGCTTCCTATGACATTCACAATTGTTAGCATAAATATAATATGTGTAGTTGTTAATAGCATCGTCAGAATAAGCATATCATTTAAACAAAGAGAAAAGATAAATGAACAAACCTTTTGAGAATATTTTATTCTCAGTAATCGTAGTATAAATGAAATAGTAATTGCCACACTAAAGAATATAAATAGTTGCAACGCAAAAAGCCACGTAAGTATTCTATTTGCACTTAGTTTGTCGTAAGAAACTGAAGTTGGAGACAAGATGTAAATTATTACAACAAGCAAAATAGAGGAAAGCATCTGCTTCCCTCTATCTGACTTAATCTTTTTTACCATTTTTCTTTCAGCCTCTCAAATCAAATATGCGTTTTGTCTTTTTTTCGCTTCGAGGAAGTTCACCTACCCTGCACAAAATGACCTCAGGCGATACTCCTATCTTATTTTTAAACTCATGAGAGATTAACTCTTTCATCTCAGAAGTAAAATATTCATCTTTAACCTCAACCTTTAATGTAAGTTTATCCCTGTAATCAATCCTCTCTATAATCACTTGATATTCACTTCCAACACCATCTACATCATTCAAAAATGTGTCTATCTGAGCAGGAAAGATATTAACACCTTTGACCTTTATCATGTCGTCAGTTCTACCAACAATCCTATCAATACGTGGATACTTAGAACCACAACTGCACTCACCTGGAATTTTTCGTGTGATGTCTCTTGTTCTGTATCTTATAAGAGGAGCACCTTCTTTTCTCAAAGTGGTAATAACAAGTTCACCAAACTCTCCATCAGGCACATTCTCTCCTGTTTGAGGGTCAATTATTTCAAAATACAGAAAATCATCAAAATAATGAAGGCCTGTATGTTTTTTGCAATCTATTGCAATTCCCGGTCCATAAATCTCTGTTAACCCATAAATATCAAAACTTTCTATGCCCAGATACGCCTCAATAGTTTTTCGCTGTTTTTCTCCCCATCTTTCTGAACCAAATATCCCAATTCTTAAATGTATCTTGTCTTTTAACCCTCTTTTAACTACCTCTTCAGCAAGCAAAAGCCCGTAAGATGAAGTCGCAATAATGACTGTTGACTTTAAATCCACCATCATCTGAAGCTGTTTTTCTGTATTTCCGGGCCCCATAGGAATTGTCATCGCACCCAAAAACTCAGCACCAAGCTGAAATCCAATACCTGCTGTCCAAAGGCCATATCCAGGAGTTATCTGGACTCTATCCAGCTCTGTTACACCTGCTAACTGATAACTCCTTTTCATCATTTCTTTCCAGTCATCAACATCTTTTTGAGTGTAAGGAATAATTACTGGCATTCCAGTTGTTCCTGACGAAGAGTGAATCCTCACAACCTTTTTCTCATCAACAGCCATAAGCCCTAAGGGATAAGCATCTCTTAACTCTTCTTTTGTTGTAAATGGAAGTTTTTTGATATCATCTAAGTCCTGTATCTCACTAAGTTTTACCCCTGTTTCTTTGAATTTTTTTTGATAAAAAGGACTGTTTTTAAAGACATTTTCGAGCTGGCTCAAAAAAAGTTCACTTACATTTTCTCTCATCTCAACACTTTCCATAATCTCTTCTCCTCTCTTCTTTTCTCTTCTTAATTTGATTGCTAATATATGAAATTTTAATATTTCTCATAAATTTTTTCAACAAGAATTTTATTCATTTCGTACATCTGGGGACTCAAAACCAGCTTTAAAGCTGTCATAATTTCTTCTTTTGAAAAAGGGAAAATTTCTTTTTTACATATCAAAGTTAACATTGTAATATTTTCTGCTTTTGGCATATCCAATTCTAAAGCAATGTCATATGCATTTAATATATAAAATTTTGAAATATTTGACTCAATGAGGTTGAGTATTTCTTGTTTTTTTAAATCTGAGTTTTTAGGTCTTACAAACTTATTATTTAGAACAACTACAGAATCTTTATTAATTTTATTAACATTTCTTGCTGCTTCAGACATCTCAAGTCCTATTAGAATGTCAGCTTTACCATCTGGCACAATTGGTCCAACTTCATCTCCTACTCTGATATAACTTACAACAGAACCGCCTCTTTGGCTCATTCCAATATTCTCAGCTGACTTTACATCAAAACCTCTGTTCATGAAAAGTTGACAGATCACCCTTGAAAGAAGAATATTTCCCTGTCCACCTATTCCCGCTATTATAATATCATTCATTTTCCATCACCTTTTCAATCGCATAATAAGGACAAAAATTTTTGCAAAGCCCACAGCCTTTACACAAAACTGAATCTATGAAAATATTCCCATTTTCATCTTCATCTATTGCAGGGCAGCCTGTCACATTCAAGCATACCTTACATTTTAAACAGTTTTGATTTATTTTAAAGTAGCCTTCTCTTGATTTTAAGTTGGCACATTCTCTTCGAAAAACTATTACCCCAAGTTGGTCGTTATTTAAAAATTCTCTTACTTTGTCTACATTTTGTGTAAAATCTGAATAAGGGTCAATCACTAAAACTTTTTCAACACCTATTCCTTTTACAATACTTTCAATACTCACCTTTCTTCCTTCTTCCCCATAAATCTTCTTTCCTGTTCCGGGATGAGGCTGAAATCCTGTCATACCAGTTGTCAGATTGTCTAAAATGCATATGGTTATGTTGTGTCTATTGTAGTAGCTATTTACAAGTCCTGTAATGCCGCTGTGAAAAAAGGTTGAATCCCCTATAAAGGCAATAACCTTTTTTGAACCATCTGTAATTTTAAGACCTTGTGCCATAGTAATACTTGCACCCATACAAAGACAAGTGTCTGTTGTTGAAATGGGTTTAGCAAATCCAAGAGTGTAACAACCAATATCTCCTGTAAAGATTACATCCTGCCCTTTAGTTGCATATTTGACAATCAAAAAAGAATTTCTGTGAGGACATCCAGCACAAAGTTGTGCTTGTCTTTTTGGAATTTGCAGAACATCCGTAAATGTATTTTTCATTAAGAATCGCTTGTCAGAAAGTACCTTGTAAAAAATGCCCTTTACTTTGTCAACATCAAGTTCACCCGCAAATGGAACATAACCATTTCGTTTTCCATATGTTGAGATGATTCTACCATTCTCAAAAAGTAATAGTTTAACTTCTTCTTCCAAAACAGGGTCAAGCTCTTCGATGAATATTAGTATTTCTTTATCCTTTACAAATTCCAATATAAGTTCTTCATCTAAAGGATGGGCAACTGTAATCTTTAAGATTGAAAACAAATCCTCAAAACCCTTTATAGCTTCTTTCACGTAAAAATATGATACTCCACCCGTTACAATTCCTATTTTCCCTTTACCTTCAACTTTGTTGTAAACAGAAAGTTCTTTTTTCATGTCCTGAAGCTTTTGTTCAAGTTCCATATGTTTTTTGTACGAAAGAGCTGGTAAAATAACCCACTCCGGCTTTTTTCTGAATCCTTTAATCTTCCTCTTTTCTCTTTTTAATTCAAACTCAACTGACTGATTGGAATGACAAACTCTTGTTGTCATTCGAAAAAGCACAGGCAGCTTGTATTTTTCTGAAATCTCAAAAGCAGGTTTTATGAGTTCAAATGCCTCTTTTGGAGAAGAAGGGTCAAAAACTGGCAGGTTGCAAAACCTTGCAAAGTTTCGAGTGTCTTGCTCTGTCTGAGAGGAATGAGGTCCAGGGTCATCCGCCACAAACACTATAAGTCCGCCTTCTACACCTACAACCGAAAGTGATAAAAGAGGGTCTGCTGCAACGTTCAAACCAACTTGTTTCATCGCAGCCACAGTTCTTGCACCTGCAAGGCTTGCACCTGCTGCTACCTCAAGTGCTACTTTTTCGTTTGTCGACCATTCTACATAAAAATCATCATCTTGAAAGTCTTTCAACGTCTCTATGACCTCTGTTGAAGGCGTACCTGGATATCCAACAGCAACATTTACGCCATTGATAAAAAGAGAATATGCTACAGCTTCGTTGCCCATTAAGACTTTTTTCATAGTTTTACTCCTCACCCTTTCTACTACATAAAGCTGACTTGTAGTTTATTATACAGTAATTTTGTTTGATTTAAAATCATTTTTAAGATTAAAACTATATTCATTTGTAAAAAATACTAAGTAGAATATTTTATTCAAAGGTGAAAACGATGAAAGATGACCTTCATATAAACAAACGCAGATTTGATCATTTTAAAAACCTTGTTGAAAATTATACCAGAACAAAACGTCATCTTGAAGAGTATGGTGAGATTTTGCCATATGAAAAGATTCAACAGGTTATTCAAAAGCAAAGGCGAAGAGAAGAACAAATAGAAAATATACAGAAAGCCATATTAAACGAACACGATAGGGAAGATGAAGTCAGAAATTTAGTTAAAAACTATCTCTATACAGAAGGATATTTGAAACATTATAAAGATAAGTTACCAAAACAAATTGTGAATAACATGCTTAGAAAGCAGACATTTAGAAAAATTCAACTGGAAAATTTAATAAAAAAGGTTGATGATGAAAAGTAAAGAATAAGGCTGCAAAAAATTATCAAAACTAATTATAGAAATATTTAAAAAAGGAGCTGAAATAAAATGAAGGCAACAGGGATTGTAAGAAGAATTGATGATTTGGGAAGAGTTGTAATCCCGAAAGAAATAAGAAGGACTCTTAAAATCAGAGAAGGTGACCCGCTTGAAATATATACCGATAACGAAGGTGAGGTAATCTTAAGGAAATATTCACCGATAGGCGAAATGGGAGCATTTGCCAAAGAATATGCTGAAACTCTTTATCAGGTAAGTGGACATATCATAATTATCACTGATAGAGATAGAGTAATTGCTGTTGCAGGTGCTTCTAAAAAGGATTATATGGATAAGCCTTTGAGCCAAGAACTGGAAAGGGTTATGGAAGAAAATTCTATTGTTGTTGTGAAATCTGAAAATGACATGAGCAGCATACCGATTGTCGAAGGTGACACAACAAGATATACTGCTCAGATAGTAAGTCCTATACTTTCCGAAGGAAGTGTAATCGGTAGCGTGATTATGTGTTCAACACAATCCAATGTTGTTATGGGTGACTCAGAGTACAAGCTTGTTCAAGCTGCAACATCTTTTTTCGGAAAACAGCTTGAACAGTAGTTGTTTTTAACAAAATTTTAAGGTTAAACTGTAGGTTTTTAAACCTACAGTTTTTTTTAATGAAATATTCAAGTATAATAATCTGTGTAAAAAAAATTAATTTACTACAACGTAAACAATGCAACATGTTGGGGGTCATTAGATGTTCAAATTAAACGCAGACTTGACATCAGACAATTCACTGCGCAAAAGTCTCAATTTTGTAATACTTGGCATCACATTTGGCATAGTTTTTTTCAATGTAACAACAGGGTCTCCAGTTGCAGGATTTGCAAAGGCTATAGGATTTGGCGATCTGATGTATGGTGTGATGCTTGCACTGCCAGTGCTTGGTGGTGTAGCGCAAGTTTTTGCATCTTATTTTCTTGAAAAGTCAAAAAAAAGAAAGTTTATATTTTTAATAAGCGGATTTATTCACAGACTACCATGGGCATTAATTGCCATTTTGCCACTGATTTTAGGAAAAGGCTCGTATATTTTGTTATTCTTTCTGGTACTATTGATGACAATATCTTCAATATCTAATTCGTTTACAAATGTTTCTTTCTGGTCATGGATTAATGACTTGGTTCCAATGCACATAAGAGGTAGGTTCTTTTCCAGAAGAGCAACAATCTCTACCATAGTTGGAATGATCAGCGGACTTGCTATTGGTAAATTTCTGGACATTTATAATAACCTTTTAGGATTTTCTATAGTTTTTGTGTTTGCTGCTATAATGGGAATGCTTGATATTGCTTGTTTTTTCTTTGTAAAAGATATTCCTATGAAGGTCCAAAATCAACAAACCGATCTGAAAAATATGTTTGTTTCAACACTTAAAAATAATCATTTTAAAAAATTTATGGTCTTTTTTATCATTTGGAATTTTGGACTTAGCATTGCAGGTCCGTACTTTAATATGTATATGATAAAAAACCTCAAAATGAGTTATTTTGATATAATTCTCCTGACCCAGATTGTAAGCAACATTGTAACCATACTCACATTACCATACATAGGAAAAGTGGTAGATAAAATAGGTAACAGACCCATGCTCCTTTTTGCAGCAAGTATTTTGTCGTTCTTGCCTATTGTATGGTGCTTTACTAATGAAAACAATTACAAGTATTTAGTAGCTATAATAAGTATTTTTGCAGGACTGTTGTGGCCTATAATTGATATGAGTAACAATAATTTAATCCTAAAACTATCTGATCAAACCCAAACATCTATGTATGTTGGTGTTATAAACATGTTCAATGCAATATTTGGATCGGCTATTCCAATTATACTTGGAGGCTATCTTATAGAAGATATCGCACCTTATGTTGTTACCTTTTTTAAAAATTATATGCATTTGGATATAGCTACATATCATGTTGCATTCTTTGTATCAGGCTTTTTGAGATTTTTATCTGTGATTTATCTTAAAAAGAACGTAAAGGAACCTGGTGCAAAGAGTCTCAAAAATGTTATTAAGAGTAAAATAAAAAAATCATAAAACGTACAAAATGCATAAATGCCCAAAGCAAAATGAAGCTTTGGGCATTTTTTGAATTATCTATTTTTGATGTGCGACCAGGTCTGTAAGCCGAGTTCTGTCGAGAACGGCTATTTCTCTTTGGGTCTGATGTTGCCATCAGACCTCTTGCGACCAACCCGGGAACGCAGCGGGCCACTGCATTGTTCCCCTATTTGGTCTTGCTCCGGGTGGGGTTTGCACAGCCAGTCAGTCGCCTGACTGCTGGTGAGCTCTTACCTCACCTTTTCACCCTTACCATCCATGAAAAAATGGATGGCGGTTCTTTTCTGTTGCACTTTCCTTGGAGTCGCCTCCACTGGGTGTTACCCAGCACCCTGCCCTGTGGAGCTCGGACTTTCCTCACAAGGGAAACTACCCTTGCGCAGCCGTTCGACCTGCTCGCATATTCTATTATAAATTTTATTTAAATTATGTCAACTGCTACTTTTCTCTGTTTATCAAATAATTGGTAAGCTCTATAAGAAGTTCTGAATTGTCATACTTTTTTATCACATCTATGGCTTTCTGAGAATAATGTTCAACAAGCTGTTGTGCTTTTTCCAAACCATAAAAGGTTACAAAGGTATTCTTCTTTTCTTTTATATCCTTTCCTATGCTCTTGCCCACTTTTTTACTGTCACCAATAACATCCAAAACATCATCTCTTATTTGAAAGGCAAGACCAAGATTTTTCCCGTATTCCTCCAAATCAAATACAACATCATCTTCTGCGCCTGCTACAAGAGCTCCGCACACACAGGAGGCTTGAATCAATCTTGAGGTTTTCTTCAAGTGCATCTCAAACAAAAGTTCTTCACTTTTAATATCCTGTCCAGAGTTTGTTATATCAATAACCTGACCACCTATCATACCTTCCACACCAGATGCCCAGAAAAGGTATTTAGCTGCTTTTACTAAATTTTTATCACAGCCATAACGCAATATCCAGTCCATGCAAACTTCTGCTGCTAAATTTAAAAGTGCATCTCCTGCTAAAATAGCTATTGCTTCTCCAAACACAACATGATTTGTCGGTTTTCCTCTGCGCAAAATATCATTGTCCATCGCCGGCAAGTCGTCGTGAATAAGAGAATAAGTGTGAATAAGTTCTATTGCAGATGCAATATCCAGAACCTTTTGATTTATTTCCTGGTCCTTTGAAAGCATTTGATATGAAAGCAAACACAGCAAAGGTCTTAGCCTTTTTCCCCCTGCAAAAACGCTGTATCGCATAGCCTGATATATTATTTCTGGAGACCTTTCTTTTAAAATTTTTTCTAAATGCTCTTCTATTTTCTTCTGTGAAAGGTTTATATATTCTTCTAATTCCCTGCTTATCATTCTTTCTGCCCTAAGCCTCCATAAATATCATTGGTAATGTCATCTTGAATGTATTCTCCATTTAGTTTTTCAATTAACACTACTCTCTTTTCAACGCTACGAAGTATATCATTACAAATTTTTGTAAGCCTAATCCCCTCTTCGTAAAGCTCTATAGCCTCTTCAAGAGAAAGATTACCATCTTCCAAACTCTTTACAATCTCCTCTAATCTTTTCATCGCATCTTCAAATTTTATATCTTTTTGCACTTCACACATCACTTTCAGCTCCTTTTTGCTTGAAAAACACCTTAGATTTTATTATACCATCTGAAAGCTGAGTAACTATCTCATCTCCATTACTTACCTGCGAAATGGAAGTCAAAATCTTAGAATTATGTAATGTTATAGAATACCCCCTCTTTAAAACATTAAGAGGATTTAGAGCAATTAATTTTTCCAGATTTACCTTATATACAAACTCTTTTTGCTGAAAAATTTTCTTGAAAGCTTCCCCAAGCCTTTTCCTACATATATCAAAATTTGTTCTCGCAATCGAAAGCCTTGATTCAGGATTCAAATCAGCCAATCTTTTTTCAAAATTCTTCAAATTCTTATGAGCTTCATGAAGCTTTTTACTGATTGCAAAAGAAAGTTTGTGGCTATACAAATCAATATCTTGTGCACATTTTGCAATGGTATTTGATGGCGAATTTTGGTATAATTTGTATTGAAGTATTCCTACTTTCTCTTTGACATTATTAAATTTCTTTTCAATTGCACTTTTAATTCTCTTTTGATATTCAATCAGTTTCTCCAGTGCTTGTTTCTGAAAACTCACCACCATTTCGCCGGCATTTGTAGGAGTTATAGCCCTCATATCTGCAACAAAGTCACTTAAAACATAGTCCCTCTCATGCCCTACCGCTGATATAATAGGAATTTTAGATTCAAATATCTTTCTTACTACCATCTCACTGTTGAACGCCATTAAATCTTCAAATGCACCACCACCACGTCCAACAATAATAACCTCCACAGGCTCCTCGGTGTTAAAATATTCTATTCCTTCGCAAATCTCATATGGAGCGTTCTGTCCCTGAACTGAACAGCTGTAAATATATACCTGAATGTTTTCAAATCGGGTATAAATTGTATTAAGAATGTCTCTTATTGCTGCGCCATTTTTTGAAGTAACTATTCCCACTTTTTTAGGATAACGTGGAATTTCTTTTTTGTATTTTGAATCAAAGAGCCCTTCCTGTCTTAGCTTTTCTTCTAATTGCTTTAATTTTACAAACAGCTCTCCAAGACCTATATCAGTAATTTCGCTTACCTTTAGCTCAATTATCCCTTCTTTTTCATAAAAAATGACATTCCCCTTTACAAGCACTTTTGAGCCATGCTTTATCTCAACATTTTTGTCAAACCAAAAAAATACACACTTTATTTTTGCATCATATTCTAAATCTTTCAGTTCAAAATAAAGATGGTCACCTGAAACTGAAGGTCTTATAACTTCACCTTTTAGGTATATGTTCTTCAAAAGAACATCCATTTCAACTTTCTTTTTTAAATAGCTTGTAAGTTCATAAACACTCCATTCTTTCTTGGAAACTATATTGTTTATCATCATGATTTCTGGCCTCTTTTCACCTCATTTGCAGCAATCCTGCCAAGTATACCGTTCACAAAGCTCGGCGCCTTTTCTATCCCAAATATACTTGCCATGTCAACAGCCTCGTCAATTGCAACAGAAACAGGCACTTCCTCTTCAAATAAAAGCTCATACACAGCAATTCTCATAAGTTCAAGCTCAACCATTGGAAGTCTGCTAAGTGGCCAATCTTTTGAGTACTTTTCAATAAGGTTATCTATTCTCTGCTGGTTTTGAATAACTCCTTTTAATAATTTTTCAAGATACTTCTCATCTATGTCCTTGAAATCTTCATCTTGATTTAATTCCCTAAACCTTTTGTAAAACTCTATTATGTCTTGTGTATCATCTTCAAATCTGTAAGCATACAAGATTTTCATGCAGAGTTCTCTTGTCTTCCTTCTTCTGTGCATTTTTCTTCATTTTCAACCCCTTTTTTACCATGGTAAGTGTTTGTCTAAAAACTCAATTAGTCTCTTTTTTTCAAAATATCGTCCACCTATAAATATCCCCACCGCTATACAAATGAAGATAAACAGTGTTTTAAAAAAACCAAAAATAAGCACAAATATTGCAAATACAAGACCAATCAGCCCGCCTATTACTTCTCCTAAATGTTTTACTAAAAATTCCTTTAACAAATCCATTTTAACATCCCTACCTCAAATGCGTAATAGGTATTTGCGGGGCAACCATATCTTTCACGTGAAAGTTAATAGCTTTAACTGGGATACCTATTGCCACTTCCACATGACTCTTTATAGCATTTTGAACCTCTTTTGTCAACTCAGGCACATTGATATCATTTGTGACAATAGCATCAATGTAATATATAACGCCAGTTTCGTCAAACTCTATCTCAATTGAGGCATCTTTTATTCCCTTTATATCCTTTACTGCATTGTACCCTGCAGATTCAAATGTTTTTGGTGAGATTAAAAGATTCCCAAACTCGTTTGTGTGAATTATCCCAAGCCTTGCTTTTTTCTTCTTAACACCAATAAACATTACTGAAAACCCCATTACTATCAGAAGTAGCGGTATGATGGCATATATGGGTGTGTTCATATAATTATATACTGCAGCCTGAACTGTATCTAAGTCAAAGATGTTGAGTGGAAGCAAAATAGCAATTACCGAAAAAAATATTACAATTAACGTAAATATGGTCAAAAGTATTCTCTCACCGATTTTCATTTGCACCTTTCCTCCTCACAAAAATGAGAGTAAATCTCTGTTGACCAGAGATTTACTCTGCCACCTCTTCTTTTTGCTCTTCTTTTTCAAACTTTATTCCCTGAACATGTATATTGACTTCAACAACTTTCAAACCTGTCATGCTCTCAACAGCACTCTTTACTCTCTCCTGAATCTCCCATGCGACCTCTGGAATTCTGACACCATACTCTACTGTTATGTAGATGTCAATTGCCGCTTCTTTTTCTCCAACTTGGACTTTTACACCTTTTGCTAAGTTCTTTTTACCCAGAGCTTCTGTAATATTGCCTGTCCAAGATCCAACCATTGATGCAACGCCTTTTACTTCAGAGGCTGCAACAGCTGCTATTATAGCCACAACTTCTTCTGCAATCTTTACAACCCCACCCATTGTTTCGCCAATAGTGTTTTCTGACATATTAAAATACCTCCTCAATCTTTTAAGAATTTTCATTCTATGTTATATATTATACCCTATACTTTTTTGTTTTAACAACATCAGTTAATCTAATTTATGTTTTTACTTTGAGATACTCTTATCCTGTTAAAATCTACCTTGAACACGTTCATTATCACATTTTGAACCTGAATTAACTCTCTCTTTTCAAGCTTCTTTTTTACCACAATATATATTGTATCATCTGTATAAAACACTACACACTCTCCCAAACCTTTAGAACTTAAAACATTTTCGCATGTCATTTCCTTGTTGCTTATATCAATAATTTTAGCTATCTTCTCATCAACCTTTTTCTGAACATTTGCATCAGCTTGGTCATTTAAAAGAGACTTTAAAAGGTTGATTTCTTTAGAGCGTTCTATTTCTCTTTTTAGCTTCATTTCATCAATTGTACCTTCTTCAGCATCGCTTCCACTTTTGTGTACAGTCGGATTACTTACTTCAATTACAGAAGGGTTAATCTTCTTTTTATTTCCAAGCTCCACTCTTGAATTTATAATTCCTACTACTATTAGTAAGATGACAAGCGAGATTGTCATCAGCTGTCTTTTGCTGTATACTTTTACAAATATCTTCTTGTTCACTTAACAAACACCTCCACTTTATCAGGAGTTATACCAAGCACAGTTGATGCAGCCTTAACAAGACCTATATATACTCTCTTATCCCTTGCTCCTTTGGAGACTATAGCCACTCCTCTGACTTTCGGGTATATCTTTTTCACCACAAAAGGTTTTGATTCACCTTGCTGCTGCAACACTACTACTTTGCTATCTATCTCTTCTTCAGAGATGGTTGTATTTTGGTTTTGTTTTTCACTTCGCCTATTCTCTCTTGTTTCAGTAGCAAGCACGTATTCATAGCAATCGTCAAAAGTTATCATCACTGAAACATCTCTTGTTGGGTCTATTTCCCTTAATATACCCTCAAGTTTTTTCTCAATTAGCTGTTCATACTGCTGCCCATCCTCTTGAATTTCTTGTTGTTTTATAGTAGCACTTGTTTGTTTTGACGATGTCGAAAAGTTTGCTGAAACTACAAGAAGAAATATTCCACATACGCCCAAAAAAATAATCAAATCTTTGTTTTTCATAACATTTTCAAGTAAATCTTTTATCTTTCTCAAATCGGCCATTTTTCTTCACCTCAGCTTTTGAAAATAAATTTTGTCTTTGCGCACATGATACTTGTTTGAAATTATCTCAACCACCTTACCATCATATTCACCTTCAATTTTTATTTCATTTATCTTACCAAAATCAGGTGAATCCATGTTTTCATAGATGTTCATTTCAACAATCTGTATCTCTTTTCCACAGGTAGAACTAACATCATCTTTAATTTCATCTTGCAATTTACTTTTATACTCTTGTACAAGAGCTTCCCTGTAGATGTCTTGAGAGTAAATTCCCTGCTGGTTAAATTCGCTCTCTATCCTCTGTAGACTTTTCTGAAACTCAAACTTTAAAAAATCTGATTTTTGGACAATGGGCGCTATTAATACCATACTTACTATCAGTCCCAGAAAAACATTTATGTATTTTCTGTATCTTTCATTTACTAAGTTTTCAATTAAAATTGCAATTATTACTATATAAAACAGAGAGAGGCTAATTTCGTTTAGAACCTCCTGCATGTTCTCACCTTCCAACCTGAAGCAAAAAGAGGGATGAGGAAAACGTAACAACAAACATACACAAAGCTGTAAATGCTATTGCAAAAATCAATATAAGCACATCTGCATAGTCATCCAAAAACTGGGCAAGCTTTGTATCCCCAACTAAACCTACAAAAATAGCTGCCACTCTGAATACCACAAACACTGCTAAAATTTTTAATAGGGAAACTCCAATCCCTATCAGCAAAACTATCAAGCCTACTACACCAAGAGAATTTTTCACTATCGCAAGGCTTGTCGCAAGAGTATCAGCCGCATCGGATAATATCTTTCCTACAAATGGCACAAAGTTACCAACGCTGTATTTTATTGATTTTGTAATTAAGCTGTCCACTGTAACATTTGCAATACCTTCGACAGAAACAATAGCCACAAACACAACAATCCCAACTACTGTACACCACATCAACGCAGTTTTACAGAACCCCAGAACCCTTCTCAATCCTAATCTTCCACTATCAATATTCGATAAAATACTAATAAGTATGTAAGTATATGCAAAGGGGGAGATGATGTTTTTCAAAAATTCAGATGAGAATACAATGGCAAACATTATCTTGGGGCTTATTGTAGCCGCATATGTTGGATATCCCATAGAGGCTATCAGAGAAACAAAAAGAGGGAAAAATACTTCAGCAAAATTGCACGCATTTTGAACTGTCTGCTGAGCATCTAAAAGAACATCTTTTAAATTTTGAAGTACAATCAAAACCTCTGTAAAGAAAAAAGCTAAAAATGTTACACTTGCAACCGATTGATTCTTAAGACCTGTTTGAACGCTTGCAATGAGTATATATAATAGGGCTATAATAAGTATCAAACTTATTTGACGAAAAGTAGAAAAAATCTGTCCCATTATTTTCTCTTTTAAAACATTTACCATATCTAAGGTTGCTCTTTTTTGTTTTACAATGCTTTCCAGATAACTACTTATATCTTTTTCAGTGTAGTCATTTATAATTTGTTTCGTTTTCTTGATGTATTCTTGTGAAATCTGGGATGCTTGGCAACATTCAAGTGCTACTATGAAAAATACAAGTATACACACTGAAACTAAACTCTTTTGTCTCATTATTCATTCCTCTTATCTTAAAAATTTGGTAATTAAATCAAATAGGCTCATTATTAAAGGAAGTGATAAAAACAAGATTATAACTTTTGCTGCAAATTCTACTTTTTCAGCAATTGCATTTTCACCACTGTCTTTACATACACTTGCTGTATACTCTGAGATTAGTGCAATACCAGTCATTTTTACCAGCGTCTTTACATAGCCGCTTGCAAATGACACTCTGTTTCCCATCTCAACAATCTTTTCCACAACATACACAAGTTTATCAATCACCATCAAAAAAATGAGTATCCCAACCATGACCGCCACAGCAAGTCCAACTTCTTTTTGAGTTCTTTTCAATAAACTTACAACAAAAACTGAAATAATACCCAGCGCAATGATATTCAATATTTCCATTTTTTAAGTCCCTCAGCATCTCAGTAGAGATTGAAAACTGATTTAACAGTATCAAAAAACCTTCTTATGAGGTCAATTATGAGAAAAAGTACAATTATAACTCCTACAAGGGTTGTCATCATCGCAAGTTCTTCCTTTTCAGCTTTTATAAGCACCTGATTTACAAGGTACAGGATGATACCTATCACTGCTATCTTGAAAATCAAATCTATTCCATTCATCAATTCTTACACCTCAACCCATTTATAGAAGTAATATACAGATAGACACTCCACAAAAAATTCCAAGCAGTGCAAACATCTTTCTATTTTTTTTGTACTTGAGTTTGTAAACATCGTAGTATTCTCTAAGTTCTCTGATTCCTTCATCCAAAACCTTTTCTATCTCGCTTATAGAATAAAAAGCTATGACATTAAAAAGGCTAACAAGAAGGCTATGAAGTTCTCTATCGAGTTGATAAACATTTTTAACATCACTTTGATTTTTCCCTATGGACAAAAAGTAGTATTCAATTACCTGATTAAACTTACTTTCCTCTTTGAGCTTAAAATTTTCCAAAATCTCGGCAAACGTCAGACGTGCTGCAATTACATTTGCTTTTGTATATGTAAAAAATACTATCATATGGTTTACAATCTTTACCTGCTGCCACAGCTTCAAGGTTTGATAGTACCCAATCATGCAAGATGAAAAAATAATTAAAACTGAACCAATTATCTTAACCACCATTTTTCCCTTCACCCAGCGACAGTATTTTTTCAATGGTTCCTGGCCCGTTTCTGGAACTTAAGACAATCACCTTTTCAAACACGCCCTGATTGATTATCTTTCTTGAAAACTCTCTCATATAGATGTCTTTTATCGACTCTGCGTGCATTGTTGCAATTATTCTAACACCCATTTTTGATGCTTCACAAACTGCCAAATAATCAGAAGGCGACCCAAGCTCATCCATCGCAATTATCTGAGGATTTAAACTTCTCACAGCCATTAAAATCCCTCTCAGCTTATCCACTCCGTCCAATACAAAGGTTCTGATACCAATCTCCCTTCTGTCATTATTCTTTGGACAAATCTCAGACCTTTCATCAATTACCACCACTCTAAATCCTTTTCCTGCTAAAATTCCTTCACCAGAACTTAAGATTCTTATAATGTTCCTGAGAAGTGTAGTTTTCCCACAGCCAGGGGGGGAAATTATGAGAGTGTTATAGATACTATCAAGACTATCTTTCATTATACTTTTCAAAATTTTTTCAGATTCTATTCTAACTGTTTTCGCCACTCTAATATTAAGCCCACTGATTGAACTGACAAAACCCTGTTTGTTCCCATTTTCGAACGTGAATTTTCCAGCAACTCCAATTCTGTGCCCACCGTCAACTGTAAAATATCCCTGGAGTATATTTTTTTCGTATGTAAACAGTGAGTTGTTTGTCAGCCTGCTTATACATTTGTTTAAAATATCTTTTGTAATTATCAAACTGTCAAAGACATATTCCCTTTTACCAATGACAATTAGTGGACAGTTTAAGTTTATTTTTATCTCACAAATTTCATGAAGATTTTCTTCAAAGGTTGTTTTGATTGTGTAAACAATCTCGGCAGGAAGTCTGTCAAGAAGTTTCTCAACTTCTGTATTTATACTTAAAGCTGCCATTAAGACCTCACATTCTTTTCTCATTTGTTCTATATTAAATTATTATTATGTTACCCAGAAGATTATGAGAAAAAAATAAGAGCTGCAAATTTTGATTACTTGCAGCTCTTAAAAAGTGTGTACAAATCTTTATTTACTCTTCCAGCGTAAAGTTTATCCTCTCAATAGAAACTGCTTTTCCATTGTTGTTGTCCACTTCAAACACAATTCCGTTGAATTGAGCTTTACCTTTGGCAACCTCAAATCTGACAGGAAGAAGGGTTGTGAATTTTTGAATCACAATATCCTTGTCGACACCCAAAACAGAGTCATAAGGTCCCGTCATACCAATATCTGTTATATAAGCAGTACCGTTTGGAAGTATTTTTTCATCTGCTGTTTGCACATGTGTGTGAGTCCCATATACGCAAGACACACGACCATCAACATAAAATCCAAGGGCTATTTTTTCTGATGTGGCCTCTGCATGAAAATCAACAATAATTATTGGACATTCTATTTTTTTCAAAATCTCATCAATTTTCCTAAAAGGACAGTCCAAATTTTCCATAAATACTCTGCCACACAAGTTAATAACCGCAAATTTTACATTATTTTTTTCAAAAACATTATATCCTCTGCCCGGAGTAGTACCCTCGGGATAATTTGCAGGTCTTATTATCCTAGTCTCATTTTCTATGAATGAAAAAATCTCTTTATTTGCCCACACATGATTTCCCATTGTCATAACATCAATTCCTATAGAAAAAAGCTCATCAGCAACCTTTTTAGTAAGTCCATTGCCGCCAGCAGCATTCTCACAGTTAGCAATCACAACGTCTATCTTGTAGTTTTCCTTAAGTTTAGATAGGGTGCTCTTTAGAATGTTTCTTCCTGGTCTTCCAACAACGTCCCCTATAGCCAAAAATCTCATTCCATACCTCCAGATATTTTCCAAAATAAATTTATAAAAAGCGTGTCTTGTTCAAAGCTTTTAAAAGCCATGAACAAAACACGCTTTTTTTCTCATTTTGCATATTCAACTGCTCGAACTTCTCTGATTACGTTTACCTTTATCTGACCTGGATAATCAAGTTCACTTTCAATTCTCTTTACTATCTCTCTTGCCATTATAACAATATCATCGTCACTTACATGGTCAGGCTTTACCATTATTCTTATCTCTCTTCCTGCCTGAATTGCATAAGCCTTTTCAACACCATCAAAAGAATTCGCAATCTCTTCAAGTTTCTGAAGCCTTTTGATATAAGATTCAAGAGATTCTCTTCGAGCTCCTGGTCGTGCCGCTGAAACAGAGTCAGCAGCCTGAATTAACACATTGTAAATTGATCTTGTTTCCATCTCACCGTGATGCCCACCAATCGCTTCAAGGACATCCGGGTTTGTCTCCTTGTATTTTTTAGCAAGCTCATAACCAATCAGGGCATGTGACCCTTCCATTTCATGGTCAACTGCTTTGCCAATGTCATGCAAAAGACCTGCACGCTTTGCAATGCTCTGGTCAAGACCGAGCTCTGCTGCCATGATACCTGCTATATTTGCTACCTCAATAGAATGTGCAAGAACATTTTGACCGTAGCTTGTTCTGTACTTAAGTTTTCCTATGAGCTTAATGAGTTCTGGATGCAAGTTGTGAATTCCAAGCTCAAATACAACCCTTTCTCCTTCTTCTCGAATCTTATTTTCAACTTCTCGTTTTGCTTTTTCGTACATTTCTTCAATTCGCGCAGGATGTATTCGCCCATCTAAAATGAGTTTTTCAAGCGTCAATTTTGCTATCTCACGCCTTATCGGGTCAAACCCTGATAATATTACTGCCTCGGGGGTGTCGTCAATTATAAGGTCAATTCCTGTAACAGTCTCAAATGTCTTTATGTTTCTTCCTTCTCTACCTATGATTCTACCTTTCATTTCATCATTTGGCAGTGTAACAACAGATACAGTGTTTTCTGCAACATAGTCTGACGAATAGCGCTGGATAGCAGTAGCAATAATTTCTCTGGCTTTTTTGTCAGCCTCTTCTTTTGCTTGCTGTTCAAGCTCTTTTATCATGAGTGCAACATCATGTTTGACATCCTGCTCAACACTCTTGAGTATAATTTGTTTTGCTTCTTCCTGAGTGAGCCCAGAAATTCTTTGTAGCTCTTCCTGCTCTTTTTGTTTTAAAAGTTCAATCTCCTCTTGAAGTTTTTGAATATCTTTCAGCTTCTGATTGAGCTGCTCTTCTTTTTCTTCTACAGAAGCCATCTTTTTGTCAAGCATCTCTTCTTTTTGGATAAGTCTTCTTTCGAACCTCTGGAGCTCTGCTCTTCGTTCTCTTACCTCTCTGTCAAATTCGCTCCTTGCTCTGTGTATCTCTTCTTTGGCAAGGAGTGTTGCCTCCTTTTTGTATGCCTCAGCCTGTTTTTTGGCCTCCTCAACAATTCTTTGGGCTTCTTGTTCAGCACTTTTTATGGTCTTTTCTGCAATCTTCTTTCTATATAAATAGCCCAAGAAAAAGGCAACCATTGATGCTACCAAAACAATTGCTCCAATAATTACAAACTTCAATGTCTCACTAATCTTTTGCACCTCCTTTGTGTTGAATAAGTTAAAATTAAATTATAAAAACTGCTTCAATTAAATTTTATTACTTTTTGCATACAGTGTCAACAATGGCGTTTTCTCAATAATCTAAGAATTCTCTAATTTTTTCAACCACTGTATTGTAGTCATATCCTCTTGCCACAAACCACTTAATAACCTTTAAAATCTCTTTGCTATCCTTATTATTTACTCTTCTTAACTTCTTTTGTAAAAGCTTTACAAGAATTTCTTTATCATTTTCAGATTTTAAACTTAGCTTTGAAATTGTGGATGATTTGAACCCATTTTTCCGTAAAAGCTGTAATATCTCAAAGCTTGACTTTTTCTTCTGATACTTATTTACAAGCCTTTTTGCAGCTTCCAGCTCATCAATGTATCCGCTATTAACAAAATAAGCTACCGCTTTCAAAGCAGTAGCTGAGTCATATCCACGTGAAAGCAAATACTTGTAATACCCATATTCAGATTTGAGAGGATATTTTTGAATGTACCCTACAAGAATCTTTTTAGCACTTTTGAGACTGCTCTCAAATAAAACCTCTTCCAATTCTTTTTGGTTTATCTCATCTTTTGCATACAATCTTTTTTCAAGATAGACCTCTCTGTCTATCTCAACTTCTTTGCCATCGTCAAAAACAAGCAAAGCTCTGTTCCCAACTATCTTTTTATCCAATATCCTCATTAATTTCACCACTCAACAACAAATCTTCATCAGAAATCTCTGCTGTTGTCTTTATTTTCTCAAATGCAAGGTTTGCATTCTGCCTTATCTTTTCAATTATCTCCTGCATTATGTCAGGATTTTCTTTCAAAAACTGTTTTGCGTTTTCTCTACCCTGCCCAATCTTCTGACCGTTGTAAGTATACCACGCGCCACTCTTTTGAATTACATCAATGTTAACTGCAACATCTAAAACATTTCCTTCTTTTGAGATTCCTTCTCCATAAATCAAATCAAACTCAGCCTCTTTAAACGGTGGCGCAACTTTATTCTTCACAACCTTAACCTTTACCTTGCTGCCTATTGGTTGACCTTGAGACTTGATAATCTCACCTTTTCTAACTTCTAATCTGACAGATGCATAGAACTTAAGCGCTCTACCACCTGGTGTTGTCTCAGGATTGCCAAACATTATCCCAACCTTTTCGCGAAGCTGGTTTATGAATATGACTGTGGTCTTTGTCTTGCTTGTAATACCGGCAAGCTTTCTGAGCGCCTGTGACATGAGCCTTGCCTGAAGCCCAACATGCGCTTCTCCCATCTCACCATCAATCTCTGCCTGAGGTACAAGCGCTGCAACAGAGTCAATTACAATAACATCTATTGCATTACTTCTAACAAGTGCTTCAACAATTTCCAAAGCCTGCTCGCCACTGTCTGGCTGAGATACAATAAGATTGTTTATGTCAACGCCAAGTTTTTTAGCATAAAATGGGTCAAGCGCATGCTCAGCGTCAATAAATGCTGCCTCACCACCCATTTTCTGTGCCTCTGCAATAATATGAAGCGCAATAGTGGTCTTACCAGATGACTCTGCACCATATATCTCCACAATCCTACCTCTCGGAACTCCTCCAACGCCAAGCGCAATGTCTAAAGAAAGCGCACCTGTGGGTATAACATCAATATTTTCTTTTGCCATCTCGCCAAGCTTCATTATAGCGCCTTTCCCGTAAGCCTTCTCAATTTCCATAATAACCTTGTCTAAAGCTTTTTTCTTATCTAAGTTTTCCATTTTTAACCCCCATCTTTTCGAACATATGTTTAGAATTATTATATACTTTTGCCTCTAATTTTTCAATAATCAATTATCTTTTTTCTCAAAATATTGAGGGCAGCCTTTGAAGTCATCTCTTTTATCCTTAATCTGTCACCTGAAAACCTGAATTCAAAACTTTCAACATTCTCTTTTGTTGCAATACCAATATATACAAGCCCTACAGGTTTTGTTTCACTCCCACCGCCTGGCCCTGCAATTCCTGTCACAGACAGTGCAATATCTGCTAGCGAATTTGAAAGTGCTCCCTGTGCCATAAACCTTGCTGTCTGAGAACTTACTGCCCCGTGCTCTTTTAACACTTGCTCTGGTACACCAAGCAGTTTCATCTTAGCTTCATTCGAATATACTATGAACCCTCTGTCAAATACTTCAGATGCGCCCGGAACATTGGTAAGCTTGTTACAGATAAGCCCTCCCGTGCACGACTCGGCAACGCTAACCTTTAATTTCTTTTCTTTTAGCAAGCCTATCACAACTTCTTCCAAAAGCTGTCTGTCAACACCATAAATATACTCTCCTAAACGTTCTCTTATTCTATATTCCATCGATTGAAGAAGTGACTTTGCAAGCTCTACACTTTCTTTTTTTGTTGTAATTCTCAGCTCAACTTCAAACGGTTTTGCATAAAGAGCCATCGTTGGGTCTGTCTGAGAGAGAATTAAATCCTTCAGAGCCTCTTCAATAGAAGATTCTCCTATCCCAACAAACTTTAAAACTCTTGAGTAAATCTTTTGTTTTGAAAACTTCTCTAAATAAGGTAAGACTTCTTCTTCAAACATCGGCTGCATCTCAAAAGGAGGTCCAGGAAGTAAAATTGCAATCTTGCCGTCTTTTTCAATGATAAGTCCAGGTGCTGTACCATTTTTGTTATGAAGAATTTTGGCGTTTTCAGGAACATATGCCTGTTTTTTATTAATCTGAGGCATCATTACCTGCCTGCGTTCAAAAAACTTTTCAATTCTTCTTAATACATCTTCATCCAGCACAAGCTTCAAACCAAAATAATCTGCTACTGCTTCTTTTGTAATATCATCAGATGTTGGACCAAGCCCTCCTGTAAAAATCAATATATCAGCCCTCTTTGTGGCTATATCAATTGCCATTTTGAGCCTTTCCATATTATCCCCAACAGTTGTCTGAAAATAAAGGTCAATACCAAGCTCGGCCAATTTTTGAGCAAGGTATTGACTATTTGTGTTCAAAATCTGACCAAGCAACAGTTCTGTACCCACACAGATTATTTCAGCCACCATAAATTTTCGCCTCACTTTTTTGTAAAATCTATCACTTTCCAGTTTGCTTTTATATAATCAAAACCTGAATAAATTGTAAGTATTACTGCCACGTACAACATTATCTTATCAAAAGGAAACCCCAGAAGAATAAAAGGATAGTTGTCAAGCAAAAGAAGCACAACTGCCACAATCTGGCTTATTGTTTTCAGTTTTCCCCATAAATTTGCAGAAATAACTACACCTTCAGCAGCTGCAACCATCCTAAGGCCAGTTACCACAAATTCTCTTCCAATTATAATCATGGCAACCCAAGACGAAATTTTTCGCAGCTCCACTAAACCCACAAGTGCTGCGGTTATCAACAACTTGTCTGCAAGAGGGTCCAAGAATTTACCAAAATTTGTTACAATTTTTCTTGACCTTGCAATATATCCATCTAAGCTATCAGTAATTGCAGCAATTATAAATATTACCGCTGCTATAACCTTTGAATATGGAATACTACTGTAAAGCAAGAAGAACATAAATGCAGGTATCAACAATATTCTCACACTTGTTAAAATATTGGCAACATTCATCAAATTATCTCTCCTACTAAATCATACTCAAATGCATCGAGTATCTTCACATTGACAAACTGGCCAGCTGTCAGTTTCTTTTGAGAGAACACCAAAACTTTTCCGTCAACTTCTGGTGCTTCAAACTGGCTCCTTCCAATATAAAAGTTGTTTTTATCTTTTGCCTCTATAACAACTTCGTATTCTCTGCCAACTCTCTTTTTGTTCTGCCTTTTAGAAATTTTTCTCTGAATATTCAAAATATTTTCATACCTTCTCTGTTTTACCTCATCGTCAATCTGAGGAAGCTGCGAAGCAAGTGTCCCTTCCTCTTGGGAATACATAAAAGCACCAAGCCTGTCAAACTCAGCCCATTTTATAAAGCTGCAGAGCTCTTCAAATTCCTCATCAGTTTCTGTAGGGAACCCAACTAAAACTGTTGTTCTTATAATAACCTCATCAAAGCTTCTTCTTATCTTCTCTATCAGCCTTTTTATACCTTCTTTTGTTGTTTTTCTGTTCATGAGTTTTAATATTCTATCATTTATATGCTGAATTGGAATGTCAAAATAGTTAACTATTTTAGAAGAAGATTTTACCACCTCAATAAGACTTTCATCCACATCCTCAGGGTAAGAGTATAAAAATCTTATCCACTTGATTTTTTCAATCTTTTCAAGCTCTTCAAGCAAAGCATGTAACATCTTTTTGCCATATAAATCCAAACCATACTTTGTAGTATCCTGAGCTGTGAGGACAATTTCTTTATATCCTTTTTCTGCTAATTCTTTTGCTTCCTTTACTATATCCTCAATGGGTCTGCTTGTATATTTGCCTCTAATAAGTGGTATGGAGCAATAAGAGCATCTGTTGTTGCACCCTTCTGCTATCTTTATGTAGGCATAGTAACTGGGTGTAGCGATCATTCTTGGCATTGAACTTAAGTATACAAAAGAAGAAGTATCATCGAACACTTTTATCTTCTGCTTACCTTCGTACAAATCTTTTATTACCTCAGGCAGTTTTAACATTTCTTTCACACCAAGTATTGCATCAATTTCTGGCATTTGTTCTAATATCTCATCCTTGTATCTTTGTGTCAAACAGCCTGTTACTATCAAAAATTTGCATTTTTTGTTCTTATATTCAGCCATATCTAATATGGTATCTATGGATTCCTGTTTTGCATCGTTTATAAAACCACACGTATTTACAACAATCACATCAGCATCTTCTGCATTTGAGGTTATCTCAAACCCAGCTTTGACACATGCGCCCATCATTATTTCACTGTCAACAAGGTTTTTGTTGCACCCCAGTGAGACAAATCCAACCTTTATCAATTCTTGGCACTCCTTTTTTACACCAGATTGTTTTGAAGCATGGTAGCAAAAAGTGTATTTTTCATAAGCATAGCAACTGTCATTGGCCCAACACCACCGGGAACAGGTGTAATAAACGATGCCACTTTTTCTACAGTTTCAAAGTCAACATCACCAACAAGTTTCTGGGTAGCACCGTCTCTATTTATTCCAACGTCAATAACAACTGCTCCTTCTTTTACCATATCAGATGTAACAAACCTTGGCTTTCCAACTGCAGCAACAAGTATATCTGCCTGTTTGCAAATCTCTTTTAAATCTTTTGTATATGAATGACAAATGGTAACTGTTGCATTTTCTCTCAAAAGAAGCAAAGCCAAGGGCTTCCCAACAATATTGCTTCTTCCTATCACAACAGCATGTTTTCCTTTTATCTCTATATTTTCTCTTTTCAAAAGCTCAATAATCCCAAATGGCGTGCACGGTTTGATTGCTCTTTCAAATTCTATGCCAGTTGCAACCATTCCAACATTTAGCGGATGAAATCCATCAACATCCTTGTGTGGAAGGATTTTTGTGCAAATCCTTTTCTCATCAAGTCCATTTGGCAGCGGAAGTTGAACCAATATACCGTTTATTTTCTCATCCCTGTTCAGTCTGTCAATCAAGCTCTCAAGTTCATCTTGAGTTGTGTCTTTGCTAAGGGCAAACTCCACAGAATTTATTCCAACCTCGCTACATGCTTTTTTCTTGGAATTTACATAACTTCTGGATGCCGGGTCATCTCCAACAATCACAACAGCTAAGGTTGGCTCTATTCCCCTTTGTTTTAGTTTTTCAAGCTCAGTCTTTACTTCATTTTTTATTTCTTGCGCTATCTTTTTTCCGTCTATTAACTTCGCTGACATTTTTATTACCTCCATCTTTTGGTTTTGGTGGAATTAAGCAGTCTTTGCTATATCCTATCAAATCTTCTCTTTTTGCTATCTTCAAAGCCTCATAAACCAAATCATAATTTTTGGGATTGTTAAAGTGCAAAAGGGCTCTTTGCATCATCTTTTCTTTTAACGTCTTTGGAACATAGACCTTTTCTAAGGTAAAGGGGTCCAATTCGGTGTAATACATTGTAGTTGATACAGTTCCAGGTGTGGGATAAAAGTCCTGAACCTGCTCTGGTACAAATCCATTTCTCTTTAGAAATACTGCAAGTTCAATTGCATCTTCAAGCTTTGTCCCAGGATGCCCCGACATAAGATAAGGAATGATAAACTGTTTTTTATTCAGTCTTTTATTTGTCTCAAAATATTCTTTTACAAATTTTTCATATACCTCTTTCGGAGGTTTACCCATATATTTTAACACATTATTAGAGACATGTTCAGGTGCTATTTTTAACTGACCAGAAATATGGTACATGCAGAGCTTTTCCAAAAACTTTCTGTAGTTTTTGTCAAGTAAAAGGTAGTCATACCTTATCCCCGACCTTATAAATACCTTCTTTACACCTTTTATCTTTCTTATCTTCTCTAAAAGTTCAAAATATTCGCTGTGGTCAACCTCCAAATTTTTGCACGGCTGAGGAAAAAGACACTGCCTATTTTTGCAAGCACCTCTTTCAAGCTGAAGACGACACGCAGGATTTCTGAAATTTGCAGTAGGTCCACCAACATCGTGAATATATCCCTTAAAATCGGGAAGTTTTGTTAGCTTTTTAACTTCCTCTAAGATTGACTTCTGGCTCCTTTTTTGAATAATTCTTCCCTGATGAAAGTGAAGAGCACAGAAATTACAGCCTCCAAAGCACCCTCTGTGAGATACAATGCTGAATTTGACCTCTTCCAGTGCTTTTATACCGCCTTCTTTTTCATAAATGGGATGATAGTTTCGCTCATACGGCAGAGAATAAACATAGTCCATCTCTTCCACTGTTAAAGGCTTTGCTGGCGGATTTTGAACCACATATAAATTTTTATGTGGCTGGACAATTATCTTCCCAGTGTACGGGTTTTGTTCCCTGTACTGGATAGCAAAAGCACGGGCGTACGCCACTTTGTCTTCTTTTACTTTTTCATAGCTGTCAATGACGATGTAGTCTTTTCCCTCAAGATGCTGAATATCCTTTGCAACATAACACGTCCCTTGCACGTCTCTTATCTCTTTTATGTCCTCTCCCTTTTTGAGCCTTGGTAGAATCTCAAACAATGGTTTTTCTCCCATTCCGTATATCAAAAGATCAGCACTGCTGTCTATCAATATCGAAGCTCTCACCTTATCCGACCAGTAATCATAATGAGCAAATCTTCTCAAAGAAGCCTCTATCCCACCAATTATGATAGGAATGTCACCATACTCTTTTCTTATCAAATTACAATAAACAATTGTTGCTCTGTTTGGTCTTTTTCCTCTTTTCATACCGGGTGAATAATAATCCTCGCTCCGTGGCTTTTTAAATGAAGTGTAATGTGCAACCATGGAGTCAAGGTTTCCTGCCGACACTAAAAAAGCAATTCGTGGTCTTCCCAGCACTGTTATGCTTTTTGAATCTCTCCAATCCGGTTGAGGAATTATTCCAATCTTAAAACCATAATCCTCAATTATTCTTGATATTATTGCATGTCCAAAAGAAGGATGGTCAACATACGCATCTCCGCACACAAATACAAAGTCAAGCTCGTCCCACCCACGCTTTTTCATGTCTTCTTTGCAAATAGGTAAAAAAGCCATTCTACTTTCTCACTCCATATTCATAAGCATCTCATCAAACTGTTCCTTAGTTATTAAAACCTGGCGCTTGCCGGTAGAATCCATCTTGCTAATTATTCCTCTTTCTTCCATCTGATCAATTAGCCTTGCCGCTCTTGAATAACCTATTCTGAGTTTTCTTTGCAAAAATGAGGTTGAAACATTCTGTGCTTCCACCACAAGCTGGATAGCCTTGATTAAAAGCTCATCAGCCTTATCATCTTTAACATCTAAAACCTTGCTGTTTATCTCTTCAATCACTTCCTGATTATACTCAATGTTAAAGTTCTGTTTTAAAAACTCCACAACCTTCTCAACTTCACTTTCAGAAACATACGCACCTTGAACTCTCATAGGTTTTGCCAAACCTATTGGAAGATATAGCATATCACCTCTTCCCAAAAGCTTTTCAGCACCCGCCTGGTCTAAAATTGTGCGTGAGTCAACTTGGGATGACACTGCAAAGGCTATCCTCGACGGAATATTCGCTTTTATAAGACCAGTGATGACATCTACAGAAGGTCTTTGTGTTGCAACAACAAGATGCATACCCGCTGCTCGTGCCATCTGCGCAAGCCTGCATATGCTGTCTTCAACCTCGGCAGGTGATACCATCATAAGGTCGGCAAGCTCATCTATGATAATTACAATATATGGAAGTTTTTCTTGTCCATTTTCTTCACACCACTTGTTATAACCCACAATGTCTCTTACACCTGCTGCAGCAAAGAGCTTGTACCTGTTTGTCATCTCTTGAACTGCCCAGGCAAGTGCGTTTGCAGCTTTTTTGGCATCTGTCACAACAGGTATCAAAAGATGAGGTATACCATTGTAAAGACTCAGCTCAACAACCTTTGGGTCAATTAAAATCAGTTTTACCTCATCAGGCATGCACCTGTAAAGAATACTTATTATAAGCGAATTTATACAAACACTCTTACCTGACCCTGTTGCACCTGCAATCAAAAGGTGAGGCATTTTTGTTATATCTGCTATTACAGGAGTTCCTGCAACGTCTTTTCCTATGGCAAATGGTATCTTGTACTGCGGTGTGTAAAAATCTGGACTTTCAATCAGCTCTCTTATATAAACAGGTTTTGGTTCTCTGTTTGGAATTTCTATTCCTATTGCAGACTTGTTTGGAATTGGTGCCTCAATTCTGACAGATGGTGCTGCAAGTGCAAGCGCAATGTCATCAGAAAGATTGACAATTCTGCTGACCTTTACACCCTGGCCAGGCTGCAGCTCATATCTTGTAATTGTGGGTCCAACACTTACTTCTGTCACCTGAGCTTCAATGCCAAAGTTTTTTAATGTCTCTTCAAGCTTTCTTATGTTTTCATTTATATCTTTTCTTGAAACCTGCAAGTTATCATTTGGCTTTTTAAGATAATCAACGGGAGGATAAAGATACTGCTCGCTTGAAGGTAAAAAAATTTTTTTATCTGCAGTTTTGTCATTTCTTCTTCCCTTTTTAGACGATTTTACAGGAACTTCTTCACTTTTTTTTTCTTCAGTTTTAGTATCAAAATTAAAATTGTAAAAACCATTAGTTTCAAGTTTTATATTCTCTTCTTCAGTAATCTCTTCTTCCCTTTTCACATCTTGCTGAGTATCCTTAGGTTTCTTTTTTTTCAATAAACCTCTTATAGAAAAACTGAAAACAATCATGCTCATGATTATAAGCGTAGAAAAACAAATAATTAGCGTGCCTGTAAAACCAAATAACGATACAAAAGGGTATGTAATGGCAGAACCAAAAACACCAAATCCCTTGAAGTTCAAGCCATCAAAGTATGCATCTTTTAAAAACTTTATAAATGAATCATAAGGTTTTATGTTTGCTTGAATAAAGGTGGTAAAAATCATAAATATAAGAAGTATATAGGTAAATACAATTATATCCCTTTTGTCAAATACTCTTGGTCTTCTTAAAATTGAATCAAGTGATACATAGAGCATGAAAGCAAGAATTAAGAAAACACCTACTCCAAAACATCCCAGCAAGGTCTTCTTAACAAAATCGCCAACTATTCCAACTTTATCTGTTGCAACTGAAAAAACAAAAATTAGAAAAACAAAAAATAAAAAAGTCCCATACACTTCGGCATTTAACCTGTCAAAAACCTCTTTTTTTATCTTATATCTCTTCTTTTTTGATACTGCCTTTGCTCTCATAAATCCCTTCACTTCTTCTCTCGCATTTTCTAAGAATATTATAGCCTTTTTCCAAAAAAATAAAACCCCCAAAAATATTCTTTTGCGGGGGCTCAATCACTTTTTTGCACCAGGACAAAGCAAAAGCGGCTGAATTTGCCTGCCAGAAAGTGCTTCAATTATTGTGGGAATGAGAAGAGTGTATTCTGCAACAAGTGAATTTGGCTTTGCCAAAGGGTCATCCTGCCTAAATGGGACAAAGTAGATATTTTTTGTGTTAAGAAGTGTAGCAATATTCTTGCAGTTAAGACCAAGTGCATCGTTTGTAGATATCGCAACAACCACCGGTCTTTGATTTCTAAGGTGGGCTTTTGCGCACATAACAGGAGTTTCATCAACAATTCCATTTGCAAACTTGGCGATAAAGTTCCCTGTTGCAGGTGCAACAACCATCACATCAAATAGTTTTTTAGGTCCCACAGGTTCTGCTTCTACAATATTTGTTATTGGCGGATTCCCACAAATAGAAACTATTCTCTTCACAAATTCTTCCGCTTTTCCATAGCGTGTATCGGTTGTCTGTACTTTTTCACTGAATATTGGTGTTATGATTGCACCTTGTTTTTTGAGTTCTTCAATTACAGGTATTATTTGGTCAAATGTACAGAACGACCCTGTAATAGCAAACCCAATTTTCAAATTGTTCAAGTCCACTCTATCACCCCCAGATTTCTTCCAGCAAACTCAACAGCACCTCAGATATATATTTGGCAGCTGTAACTGGTGCCACCTTGCCAGGAAGAGAAAGCGCATGTACCACTTCAATACCCTTTTCCCTTGCATATTCAAAGTCTACTCCACCCGGTTTTGAAGCAAGGTCAATTACAAGAGTATCGGCTCTTATCCTATCTATCACTCCTTTTGTAACAACCACAGCAGGAATGGTATTAATAATCAAATCCATTTTATTTACATACTCTGCTATATCACACAGGCGGACCGGTAGAAAACCAAATGCTTTGCACCATGTCAAATCTGAGCTTTTTCTTGAAGCCACATATATATTTGCTTCAAATCCTCTCAAGACCTTAGTAAGGACTTTGCCTATTCTTCCATATCCAAGTATTAAGATATTCGAGGAGTGAAGGGTAATCGGCATCTTCTCAATTGCAATCATCAAACATCCTTCAACAGTAGGTATTGCGTTCAGAATTGCAAGCTCTTCTTTCTCATAAAGGTCAAAAAATTTTACACTTTTTTCCCTGCAAAGATTTTTCACACTTTCAGGAATTACACTTGCAATGAGCACAATCTCTTTGCCAGACAGTTTTTCTATTAAACTTTGTATCTCTATTGAATGCTGTGAAAGAGGTGCAAATATATGCTTTCCATCCTGTGTGAAGGGAATTGGTCCTATTAATACCTTTGATTTTTCAATAATTTCATCTAAACTTTTTGCAAAGTTTATATTTGGGCTACTCAGCACTTTGCTTTTATCAGTTGCCCAGAGCAAAATATCAAATCCTTTATCAGCCAAGCTTTCCGCTAAAATCAAAATCCTTTGGTCCCCACCAATAACACCTATATGTTTTTCCATCATTATCCCTCTTTTTTTGTTCTTGCTGCAAAGCTAATATAATCTATGTATTAATTTCAAAAAAGGTGCTTGGACAAAAAAATAAAAGCCACTTTTAGTGGCTTTCTATCTCTCTCAATCTTTTTTTAAAATGCATCTTTGATAAGATTTATTTTAGTTACATTATTTTTGCCATCTATAAATATCTCCACAACATCAAATCTGTACAAATACTTATCTTGCGAAAGATGGTATGCAATGAAATACTCAGCAACCTTTTTTATGTGAAGCTGTTTTTTAAAGTTGACAGATTCTGAAGGCAAACCAAATTTCAAGCTCTTCCTTGTTTTTACCTCAACAAATACAATTGTCTTGCCTTCTTTTGCTATTATGTCAATTTCGCCAAGCCTGCATCGAAAGTTGGTTCTCAAAATCTCATATCCCTGTTTCTTTAAAAAATCAACCGCCAAATCCTCACCAAATCTTCCCACCTGTTTTAAATTCATTTTTTTACTTTGCTCCATTCTTACTAATTTTATCAAGATACCCAATGAAAACTAATATCTGCGCAATAACCTCATACAAGTCTTCCGGAATATACTCCTGAAGCTCTAAATTAAATAGCTTTTCTGCCACCTTTTGGTCTTCATATACAGGAATATCTTCTTGTTTTGCTTTCTCTATAATCCTTTCGGCAACATAACCTTTTCCTTTTGCAATGATTTTTGGTGCTATATCTTCAAGGTCATACTTTATAGCCACAGCTTTTTTTAACTTCTTCTTATTCATTATCTCACACCTTCAAATCAAGCCTGCTTAAAGTATTATCAAATATCAAATAGTCGAACGCAAGAGAAGAATTAGAGGTTTGGTCTATCTTGTATTCAATATCAAGTTTATACCCATTTTCTTTTAGAAGCTCTAAGAGCTTCTGCTGGTTTTCTCTTATCAAATTCAGAGTTGACAGCCTTTCACAAACTATGATTGATTTGAAACTACCTTGGGAAACCTTTTTAACATAAATGCCTATTGTCCCAATGTTCTGGGTTGCCAATTTTAGCATAATGGAATTTGCTTTGAAGTTTGAAACTCCCTTCTTTTTGTTAACAAAAACTGAAATTTCATATTGGTGGTTATTAAGCTCATACTTGAGATTAAGAATATTCATGTAAAAGGTATCAAAATCAAGTGTGGTTTGCTGGTTTTGATTTGAGTTCATCTTCTCCAGCAACTGAAACATCTTTTGTTCTGAAAACTCTTTGTGAGAGTCAGTTATCTTGAAAAGTAAGAATTCCTCTTTCTTATTCAAAGTAATATCTTGATTTTTAACTTCTTCTTTATTTTGAAATCTTTCAAAAATCTCTTTAATCTTCTCCACAAACCTTATAAATTCACTTTTTTCTTTTATAAATTCCTCTTTTGACAAAGGCTTTTTAGAAAAAATCAAGCCCAGAAAAGCAAATAAGTCATTTTCATTATCTATTTTAACATCAAACTTTCCTATATGATCATTTAACATACTTTTAAAAAAATCCTTCATGAAATTCTTCTGAGGAACAAAAATCAATCCTTCCCCTTTTTCGAATACCACTATAAAACTCTCACTTTTGTAGTCAGAAAATTTCAGCTTTTCCAATATCCTATTTTCATTTTGACTTCCCAAAAAAACCTCTTTTCTAAATTCAAAGGTTTTATCAGACAACTTCAAAAAGACATTTTCATCATTTTCAATTTCCAAAGAAGCAACAAACATTTTTTCTTTCTCTGCAAACTCCAAAAACTCAGCTGTAAACCTATCTTTAGGAATAGTAAAAATCTCTTCTTTTGCATTTTGTGCAAGGTCAAACACGTTATTTAACTTTACAGCATCGAAGGTTTTAAATAAAGTCTCTTCATGTAGTTTATTTTCAAAGTAAGATATACTATTAAAATTTTCTTGTCTATAAACAACCTCCTTTATCTTGAATGTAAGCTTGCCATCTTCCCACACAGGATTTGCAAGACGCACCCTGTCACCTGGATTGAAAAAAAATGAGGAGCTATTTTGAGCTAAAATTGTTTTTGAACCTACATTCAGAATAAGTCTATCTCCTTCGACCCCGACAACCTCAGCGTCAAATTCTTTTTCTTGATTGCCAAAAAGGTTAAGTATCTCTTTTATGTTATTTTGTTTTAAGAAGGTTATGAGATTATTTGTATAATTCATACTTTTTCACCTTAAAGAGAAAGAATATTTTTTAAAAACGAAATCCTGTGAATTTCGCATGGACCATATTTTTGCAGAATCTCTATGTGCTCCTTTGTGCCGTATCCTTTGTGTTTTTCAAATTTATAGAGTGGGTACTTTGAAGAAATCTCTACTATAAATCTATCCCTTGAAACCTTTGCTAAGATTGACGCACAGGCAATAGAGTAGGATTTTTTATCACCTTTTATGATAGCCCTTTGATTAAAGCTCAGGTTCGGAATTTTATAACCATCCACTAACACTATGTCGGGCTCAATTTTTAAGTTTTCAATAGCATTTTTCATAGCCAAAAAAGTTGCATTGTTTATGTTTATCTCATCTATGACTTTGCTGTCTACCATCGCAACAGAATACGCTATACTCTCTTTTATTATCTCTTCAAAGAGTTTTTCTCTCTTTTTAGGAGTCAGCTTTTTTGAATCTCTCACACCTTCAATTATCCTTTTTCTGTCCATAACAACTGCTGCAGCAAAAACAGGTCCTGCCAAAGGGCCTCTTCCTGCCTCATCAACTCCACAAATAAATCTGTAACCTTCATTCAAAAGCTTTTCTTCTATTTCAAAATAGTTTTCATCTTCTGACAACCTCATCAAGTGTTATCCTCCCAATCCTTCCTTTTCTCAAATCGTCCAAAAACATTGTTGCTGCTTTAAGAGTATCAATCCTACCCTCTTTGAGTATACATCCTCTCTTCTTTCCTATTTCTGTTAGGTACTCTTCCTCCGAAAGGGTGGAAAAATCGATTAAATACTTGGTATTCAAGAGGTGAGAATACCTTTCTTTTATCATTCCAATTGTTTTCTTTGCAACAAGTTCTTTGTCAAAGAGGTCCTCTTTAATACTACCTATCGCACAAAGCTTTATAGCAACATTGTCATCTTCAAGCTTTGGCACAAGTATTCCAGGGGTGTCGAGCATTTCAAAATAGTCGTTGATTTTTATCCACTGTTTTGCCCTTGTAACACCAGGCCTGTCACCTGTTCTTGCCTTGGCTGAGTTTGTTATCTTGTTTATAAGTGTCGACTTTCCGACATTTGGTATACCAAGTACCCCAAATCTTATAATTTTCTTTCTTCCTTTTTGTTTTGCCTCTTCAATCTTGTCTTTTAATAAATTTTCGGCTATTTTCAATATATTCTTTACGTTTGTACCTTTCAAAGAATCAATGCACACAGCAACCTGGTTATTTTCCTGAAAATACTTTACAAATTCTTGGTTTTTTGTTTCGTCGGCTAAATCTGATTTGTTCAGAACATAGATTTTAGGCTTATCTTTTATTAAGCTTTCTAATTGTTCGTTTCTGGAACTCAAAGGCGCTCTCGCATCAAGTAAAATTAGATACAAATCAATATACTTGTTTAGATCTAAAATTTCTCTTTTTGCCTTTTGCATATGTCCAGGATACCACTGAACGATCAAAGCAAAAATCCTCCTCTTTTTGTTGTAAATATAAAAAAGAGACTAAGCTTTTTTAAGCATTAGTCTCTTCGGTATTGTTATTTTCTTTATCTGGTTGCTGAACAAGTTCCTTAATTTTTGCAGCCTTACCTATCTTTTCTCTGATGTAATAGAGTTTTGCTCTTCTTACTTTACCTCTTCTTATAACTTCAATCTTCTCAAGCCTCGGTGAGTGAAGAGGGAATACTCTTTCAACACCAATACCATATGAAATTCTTCTGACTGTGAAAGTTTCCGAAAGTCCTTTTCCTCTTCTTTTTATGACAAGCCCTTCGAAAGCTTGCACTCTTTCTCTTCCACCTTCAATAACCTTAAAGTAAACTCTTACTGTGTCGCCAGGTTTGAAATCAGGAATATCTTTTCTTAGCATTTCGCTTTCAATCTCTCTAATTATATCCATCTTTCACTTTCCCTCCTTCCAGCAAATAAGGATGTTCTTGCAAACCGTGTTTGCAGAGGACCATGTACTTTACTCACAATAAAAAAGCCCAAAAATGAACATGTGTAATTATAACACAATTTTTTGCGTCTCACAATATTTTATTAAAAATTCTCTGTCTTCGTTGGTTAGCTCAAAATTTTCAAGCAAATCAGGTCTGTTTTTTATTGTTTTCAGTAAACTCTGATACCTTCTCCACTTTCTTATCTTCTCATGGTCTCCACACAAAAGTATCTCAGGAACCTTTTTCCCTCTGAACTCAGCCGGTCTTGTATACTGCGGATATTCCAAAAACCCTGTTGAAAAACTCTCTTCTTGAGCTGACTTTTCTTCAATGACACCCTTTACAAGCCGTGAAACTGAGTCAATCACCACAAGTGCAGCATACTCTCCTCCAGTTAAAACATAGTCTCCTATAGAAATCTCATCTGTCACAATCATGTCAATTACTCTCTGGTCAATTCCTTCATAGTGCCCACATATTATTACAATCTCTTTTTCTTTTGACAGCTGCTCTGCATAGCGCTGAGTGTATGTTTTGCCTTGAGGTGTAAGATAAATAACTCTGTGAGGTTTGGCTGGTTTTATACTCTCATATGCATCAATTATTGGCTGAGCAGTCATAACCATTCCAAACCCGCCGCCGTATGGATAGTCATCTGTCCTCTTGTGCTTGTTCATAGTAAAATCTCGTATATTAATTGCCTCTATCTTTATCAACCCTTTTTGCTGAGCTCTTTTTAATATGCTGTAGTTTGTCGCAGACAAAATTATTTCTGGAAATAAAGTTAGAACTTTGAATACCATTTTCAATCTAACAACCCTTCAACAACCTTTATTTTCATATATCCCTCTTCGATATTAACCTCTTTTACAATCTCTTTCAAGGCAGGAATCAGTATGTCTTTCTTTCCTATATAGCTGTCGCAAATGTAAACATCGTTGCTTCCGGTTTTTAAAACATCCTTTATTCTACCCAGTTTTCTGCCATCTAAATCATACACCTCAAGTCCAATGATATCGCATATAAAATAAGCATCCTTTGGCAGTTTTTTGGCTCTTTCTCTTTCTATAACTATATACTTGTTTTTCAGCTTTTGTGCTTCATCTATGCAGGAAATTTCCTTGAATTTAATAATCACAACATTATCTTTTACTCTATACCTCTCAATTGTGAGCTTTGTTGAAAGGTTGTCTTCCAAAAGAACATATTCAAGCTCAGAAAACCTATCAACTTCATCTGTAAGAGGTATTACCTTCACTTCACCTTTGAGTCCAAAAGTATTTACAATCTTGCCTACCTGGAGGTACTTATACATAGTCTACCTCCTTTTTAAAAAAGAGTTAGGCAAGATACGCCTAACTCTTTTATTGTAAAATCTCAACTATAACTCTCTTGTTGTCTTTGTTTGCTGCAGCTCTGACAACTGTTCTTATAGCTCTTGCTATTCTTCCCTGCTTGCCAATGACCTTTCCCATATCTTCAGGAGCAACTTTAAGCTCAATAATTACTGACTGCTCACCGTGAATTTCGCTTACCTTTACCTGGTCTGGATTGTCAACAAGAGATTTTGCTATGACTTCAACTAAATCTTTTAGCATGACAAGCTACCCCTCCTTTTAAAATGTTTTATTCAATTACTCCAGCTTTTTTAAGCAGAATTTTAACAGTATCTGTTGGCTGAGCACCGTATGATAACCATTTTTTTGCCTTTTCAACATCAACTTTGATGTCAGCAGGATTCTTCAAAGGATTGTAATAGCCAATTTCATCAATTGTTTTTCCATCTCTCGGTGTGCGTGAATCTGCAATAACAATTCTATAAAAAGGATTGTTCTTTGCACCCATTCTCTTGAGTCTTATTCTTACTGCCACTTCAAAATCACCTCCTCTTTTAAATTTTTTGATGTATTACATGAAAGGAAATTTAAATTTTCCTTTCTTGGCAAAGCTGGGATTTGAAAATTGCTTCATCATCCTTTTCATATCCTCAAACTGTCTCAAAAGTCTGTTTACATCCTGAACAGTGGTACCTGACCCCATCGCAATTCTTCTTTTTCTGCTGGAATTAATAATGCTTGGGTCTTGGCGTTCTTCTTTTGTCATGGAATTTATGATTGCTTCTATTTTTTTAAGTTCCTTCTCGCCAGCATCAAAATCCACATCACCTTTTAATTTCACGCCAGGTATCATGGAAATAATCTGAGATAAAGGTCCCATCTTCTTTATTTGCTTTAGCTGGTCTAAAAAGTCTTCAAGAGTAAACTGCATGCTTCTGAGCTTTTTTTCAAGCTCCTCAGCTTTTTTTTGGTCAATAGCTTCCTGAGCTTTCTCTATTAGAGTCAAAATATCTCCCATTCCAAGTATTCGGGAAGCCATCCTGTCGGGATGAAAAGCTTCTAAATCTTCCATCTTCTCGCCAACACCGGCAAACTTTATTGGTTTGCCAGTTATAGCTTTGACAGAAAGAGCAGCTCCGCCTCGTGTATCACCATCAAGCTTTGTCATAATAATTCCATCTATGCCAAGCTGCTCATTGAAAGCTGCAGCAACATTCACAGCATCTTGTCCTGTCATGGCATCTAATACAAGCAAAATTTCTGTCGGCTTTATTGCATTTTTGATTGCAACCAGCTCGTCCATAAGTTCTTGATTTATGTGAAGTCTTCCTGCAGTGTCAACAATGGCAACATCACACCTGCTTGCCTTTGCAAACTCAATGCCTTCCTTTGCTATCTTAACAGCATCTTTGCTGTTGTAATCTGCAAAACATTTCACTCCAACCTTTTGTGCAACAATCTCTAATTGCTTTATTGCAGCAGGTCTGTATATATCACAGGCAACAAGCAAAGGGTTTTTGCCCTGCCTTTTTAAAAGCCCGGCAAGCTTTCCAGCTGTGGTGGTCTTACCAGAGCCCTGAAGCCCCACCAGCATATAGATGGAAAATCCGCTTGGTGAAAATGCAAGTTTTGTGTCGCTTCCACCAAGAAGGTTTACCATCTCATCATATACAATCTTTATTACCTGCTGGGCAGGAGTGAGGCTTTCTAAAACTTCTTCGCCCACAGCCTTTTGTGTCACAGTGTTGATAAAATCTTTTACCACTTTGTAGTTTACATCAGCCTCTAAAAGAGCAAGCTTTACCTCTTTCATTGCCTCTTTGATATCTTTCTCTGTAAGCTTGCCCTTTCCCCTCAGCTTTTTAAATACATCTTGCAGTTTTTCAGAAAGACTACTAAACATCTTCTTGCCACTCCTGAATACTATTTATTATGCTCATAATCTCTTCATCTTTGTATCTTTCGTATATTCTCCTTAGTTTCTGAAGGACTTCTTCAATTATGCTCCTGTTTTTATAATACTTGTCTGCCAGTCTAAGCTTGGCTTCGTATCTTTTTAAGGCTATTTCTGCTTTTCTAAATGCATCAAAAACACCCTGCCGTGATATGCCAAGTTCTTTTGATATCTCTCCCAAGGTTAAATCTTCATTTACATACAGCTCTATAATCTTTTTTTGTCTTTCGGTCAAAAAGTCCTTATAAAAATCGTAAAGAAGGCTCAAATACACCTTATTTTCTTGCCGCATTTTTAATTTCATCTCTCTGTAAAGCTTAAAAACTTGACACTATTATATGATAATAAACTTCTGCTCTTTTGTCAAAAATTTTTTGTGTTCAACAACAAAAAAGCACCTTCGCCATTTTTGCTCGCAACTTCAAGGGCAAAGGTGCTACGCTTTTTCAGGCAACTCAAGTCAAACTTATACGGAATTTAAATCTGTTATCTGGTAGTAACCACTTTTAATTTCCTGCATACCTTCTTTTCCTCTTAAATAGCCAATTATAATTTGATTTAATCGGGGATATTCTCCCATATCCTTCTCAGTTCTTACTAAAACCTCACCGTCAAGCAAACCTATAACTTCTGCATCCTTCAAGTTTGCCATTGAAGAGACTATTCTGTGTTTTTGTTTAGCATCATCAATTGAATCGCAGTATAAAATTGTGCCATTTTTGATTATCGCAATATTTGTTGCATACTCTTCAAGTTCAAAAATCTCGTGTGAAGACACAATAACTGCTATATTTTTCTCTTGAACATATTGTTTTATAAGTTGTATCAACTCAAATCTTACAGTTGGGTCAAGGTTTTGAGTTGGTTCATCTAAAAGCACCAGCTCTGCATTTGTTGCCAATGCTAAGATAACAAGGATAAGTGTTCTTTGTCCCATTGAAAATTTAGAAAGTTCTTGACTTGTACTAAACCCATAGCTTGAAAGAAAATTTTTGAAAAATAAATCATCCCAATTTGGATACAAGGCTTGATACATCTTATAGTAATCACCTAATGTCAACCTTGAAAAAACTTTTCTGTGCTCAGAAACAAATGCTATGTTCTTCTTTAAAGAAGGCTCAAAAGGCTTGCCAAAAATCAAAACTTCTCCGGTATCTCTGGAAGCTGCATTTATTATACACTTTAGAGTTGTCGTTTTACCAGCCCCATTTGGTCCAACAAGAGCCAATATCTCACCTTTTTGAACTGAAAAATTCACGTCGGCTAAAATCTGTTTCCCGCTTATTCTTTTGCTCAAATTTTTGACTTCTAATACTACCATCTCAGTACTCACCGCCTTCTCTTTTATTAAGACCTCGCTACATACTTCTATTTTTTTGTAATTCTATTGCATTATCAAAAAACTCAACTATTTGCTCCATCATGTCTTGATCAATCTCAGACATTAATTTGCGGTTTATACTAGCTTGAAAGTCCTTAAGTATTTTTTTAGGAATTTTTTTGTAGCTGCCATACTTACTTGTTAACTCTTTAAATTCATTTCTTTTTTGTCGAATATATTTCAAGGCATTGTCTGATAAAAAAATATCATGTCCTTTATTATCAAATAGTTTTAAACTAACATTAGTTTTATTTAAATGTTTGCACGCCTCAAAAATACTATTTTCCAATTTCACTGTATCATCATCCTTACTATGTATGACCAACACAGGTACTGAACTTTTCTTTATCCCATCTATTGCAGATACGTTTGCTAATTTGCCAAACTTTATTTTTTCAAGCAAACTTAAATAAGGCAAAATAACTTTCCCCCATCTTCCATAAGAGTCCATTGCAGTTGTTTTTATTATTTCATCCGGGGAATTGAAACCAGCACACGAAACCACACCTGCAATTTTATGAGAATAGGATAAAACAGCACAAACAGCATAACCACCCCAACTATGTCCAAAAAGCAATATGGGCATGTTTTTAAATTCATTATTCTTTTCAATAAAACGTAACGCATAATCAAGATCAACAACAGCCTGTGGAAGCCCAATCATTGAATCCCCTTCACTTTCACCACATCCAGTATTATCAAATCCAAGAACGTAATATCCTTTGTTCGTAAAATAATTTATTTCATCTAAATAATTGATATGGGTTCCGCCAAATCCGTGTGATACAACAATTAAACCTTTTTTAGCTTCGATATTATTTTTCTTATAATAAATATAACCTCTTAACATTTGTCCTGCATTTGATTTGAATTGTACTCTTTTGTAAACTAAATTAGGATACTTTTTCACAAGAGAATACACTTTATCATCTTTGGAGGTACATCTCTTAAAAGCTTGACTATATAAAACAGTGGTAATTAGTAAACAAATTGAAAAACTTATTAAGATAATAAAAAGTATTGCAGCTATAATCTTGTTTTTATTTTTTTGAGTCTTTGCTATTAAATTCATCTTTCTATCCCTCCTTTTTTACATATGCAAAATATGCAAAAAAGCAAATCAGAGCAGCATACAAAAAGGCTAAAATCATGCTTCCCTGCTTTGTAAAGCTTATTAAACTATATGGATTAAAATCAGCTGCATTCAAATTAGTTGAGCCTAAATCTCCCAGCAAAGCATCTGCAATTGTTATTACAATACTCCAAATAAAACCATCATGTCCTAATGTCGTGAATAACATACTTATCCCGTAAATTGCTAAAAGCGCAATGATTGTTTTTAAAATAGCCAATAATCCTTCTAAAATGGTCAGGTTATAGTATATTTTATCAATTGCCGATGTTATTGAAATTATAAGAACTAAAAACATTAGATTATACAGGAAAAGCTCTCTTTTTGAGAACGGCAAAAAATACAAAAGCTCAACATTTTTATTCTTAATATCATTCACAAGCATTGCAGAGCAAAGAAGTATTATGCCAATAACTCTTATGGTAAAACTCGGTATAAACAATATTAGCGTGAAAAATAGTATTTGACCTGTTTTTTCTTTTAATTCTTTTCCAATATAAATATCCATTTTTGTTAGATTTTCTTCGATGTTAAAATTTAAAATTCTTGAAAATTCAAACCTCCTCATTTTTCCACACCTCCTCAAATAAAATCATGGCTGTGTAAAAATCTATTTGATGACTTTTAAGTTCCCTAACACACTCTTTTATTATCTCAATTATCTTTTTATCAACATCAATATCCTTCTTCACAAAATACCCTATCCCTTGCTCTGCTTCAATAAAACCTTCAGCTTTTAGTTTTTCCAGTGCTTTTAAGACAGTGTTTATATTCACATCAAAAATTGCCTGAAGTTCTCTCACAGTTGGAAGCTGTAAACCTTGCTGAAGATTTCCAAGTATTATCTCTGATTTAATCATGTTGACAATCTGCACGTATGCAGGCACACCGCTGTGTTTATCAACTTTTCTCAGCATTTTAATCATCACTCTCTTATAAGTTTTACATAACCTGAAGTTTTAGTTGTAACAGGTGCACTATAAAGGTTATTGATTTTTACAATACCACCTGTTGCTTCAATGTTCAAAATGCCCTTTTCATTTTCGCTATTTAAAATATTAATTGATCCATTCAATCCTGTTGCATTAATATCAAACTCCTCAAACCTTGCTTTTGCCCTGATATTCAATCCTGTTGAATCAATCTCAATTTTATCAAATATCAACTGTGAATTTATATTTGCCCCAGAAGAATTAACCTTCAAATGCTTCCCCTTAAAATCAGCTCTCAGCTCAAGCCCTGCACAGTCTAAAGAAATATCATCTGTTGCTTCAATCTGCCCTTGAATAAAGCTGCCAGTTGAATTTACTGTTAGATTTTTGAACTTCCCATCACCTCTTGTTTTTAGCCCTCTACAGGAAATTTTTACATTTCTCAAAGATTTTGTACCAAGTTTTACTTCATATGTTGTATCAAATTCTGTATTTCTGTCAAAGACTTTCAAAGTTTTTCCTGAAACTTTTGTTTTGAGCACTGAAGGAAAATAGATGGTATCTTCATCATCAATGAGTTCTAAATCTATTCCGCCTGAACAGCTAATTACAATTTCATCAAAATTCTTAATTGACATATCCTGGTCTGCAGAATAAGTAATTGAATGATAAACCTCAATAAAGTCGCTGCTGGTAATCACATCAGAAATTATTTGTGAAATACTTTTTGATAACCTAGAAAACTTAAAATCTTGCTTATCAGAAGAGTAGTAGTGAAGTTGAGATATAATTGAACCAACAACAACCAATATGACTAAGATTATAGCAATAACCATTCCCAAAGAAGTTTTCTTTATTGGAAAAATACTAAATAAAAACAAAATGCAGCTCAATACAAACAAAACCTTTAATGCAGTCCACGGAAAAATCCATGCAAATAAAATTGACAACAGTGATAAAACAAGTCTCATTGTTTGGCTGGTGTGAAATTTTTTAATCTGAAATATGTTAGAGCTATTTTTGGATATAAGATAGAAAAGCCCAAGTACAATGAAAAAAATGACCACCAGCAAACCAATAAGTCCTAAAACATTTTGATTAAAATGCATAACCTACCCTCCTGTTTGATTTTTATAGTGTTATATAATTATATAACACTAAAATTTGATTCTGTCAACTGTATTTTTCGATGATTTTTAAAATTTTTAAATTATATATTCCGAGTACTTTTGATATGGATAAACGGAATTCTAAACTAATATTTCTAATAAATATAATTACGATATAATGTATTATATGAAATTATTTCTATCCTGAGGTTGTTGAATAAAAGAAATAACCATGTTATAGTAAACGTAGCAACAAAAGAAAATACCCCTCTTGTGTTATAATTTTAATTTAAGAGAAAATCACAACAAAACACAAGGGGGAAAAATTTCAGAGAATTAAAATATCGAATAAACTAAGACACAGAGTTTAAAAGAGCAATAGGTATGGAAGAAAGTCCAAACTATTCATATTTTGCAAAGTTGTCAAGAACAATATAGAAAGAATACATGCAAGATATAAAGGACATAGTAATAGCTGAAATAAAACCTGATATGAGTATAGCAAAAGTTGACTCGCCGTCGCTGAGAAGTGCCAAAAATGATTTAGAAGCAAAAATATGTATACATATTACAATAGGATTTTTCAGGGGATACAAATTACATCTTTTGTGTGCAGGTAAAGAAGAAGTAATACCACTTTTCTGAATTTTAGCAACAGCAAACGAACATGACTCAAGACAAAAAGAGCTTTTGTATAGGGCATGGGGCTTGAGCTGTGAGATTGTTTTAGCAGATGCGGGATACGATTGTAGCAGCTGATTTAATATAGCAAATAAGCTTAAAGTTAAATTTGTTGCTGGGATAAATAAAAGAAACATGAAAAATAAAAACAATGTTAGCAATAGTTTTAGAAGCAAGAACATAAGATTTTTAGAAACTGAAGAGGGTAAAAAGCTATACAAGCAGAGAACAAAGATTGAAAGACTATTTAGCAAATTAAAAGGAGAATATAATCCTGAGAATGTGAGGCTCAAGGAATTTAGAAATCATAAAAGATTTATTGATTGGATATTAATTACTTTTCTATTTGAGCAACTTTTTAGAAAATTAGAAGGTAAGAAGTTTTCTTTTACTTATGAATGGAATCAAAAACTTTTGTTTATTTTATGTATTGTTGGTAATATTTATTATTCAACAACCTAATTGATTGTCCATAATAAATATCTACAACATTTTGTACAATAACATTTAACAAACTAATTTTGGTACTATAATCAATTATTCTTATCCCCCAAAATTCAGGACTTATTGCAGTGATTCTTCTGTCTATTAAGTAATAATGAATTTTGTTTTCAGGTATATTTCTTTCAAATTCTAACACATCAAAAGTACAAATATTGTCCATTGATTTCTTAATTCTTTTAATTCGTGAACCATAGACTACTAACAATTTATATTTATTACTATCCACCTTTCTCAGTTTTTCTAATAGTTTCTGGACACGATAGCTTTTATTTTTATCATACCCTAACACTAACAACATATTAACCTCATATTCTACAAAACTGTCTCGCCAAATAATTTTTTCTATTTCTTTGTCACTCTCTATCCAACCAATATAATAAGTTTTAACTTCAAAAGGTATAATAGGATATATATACCACCAAAAAATAAACATACCTACACTGATTGTTAATATTGCCCAACAACCCATCCCTTTTTTGCTTTCACCCTTTTCCATCATAATTACTTATCACCTCTATCTCTACTAAAAATTTATCACACCAATATAAACATTTCATCCTTCCATTTCTATCTTTAAAATATATGACCTTCCTAACAGGTAATACTTTTATTCCGAAAACCATAAATAAAACACTTACTAATACCAATAAGTTAAGCTAAATACTTCTTAAAAGCTGAATTAAGTAAAATTTGAATGTTATTTTTATTTGGTATATTATATCCCCTACCTCTTGACATTCTGCTGTTTGTCTATTATACAAAATTATTTATAGTCTAATACTCAATCTTCATCTGAATTTTATTTGTACCGGAATAGATGAAGAGGAAAGAATCTCTTTGCTAAGATCTCTGTCACATTCAATCCCCCACACCCATACTGTTCCATCTTTTTTAAGCGCTACTGAATGAGTATCTCCTGCAGCAATTGCCACAACATTGTCAAGCTTTTCTACTTTTAAAGGAACTGTTGAAAATTCTATATTTCTTCTACCAAGCTGCCCTCTAATGTTTGAACCCCATACCCAAACAGTTCCATCTTTTTTCAGTGCCATTGAATGGTAATCCCCTGCAGCAATTGCTACTACATTGTTTAGACCTTTCACACGTACAGGAACAAAAGATGTCTCTCTTGTCCCATTCCCAAGCTGACCATAAGCATTATATCCCCAACTCCAAACAGTACCATCCTTTTTCAAAGCCAAAGAATGATATTTACCAGCCGCTACTTTTACTACTCCACTCAATCCCTTTATTTTAACTGGCTTTTCTGAAAAATTAAGATATTTCTCTTTATTATCTAAATTAGTATCACCCCATGACCAAACAGTCCCATCAGTTCTCACAGCCAATGAATGAAAGTAACCTGCTGCAATTGACCTCACATTTTTTATATTATCTAAACGTATTAATTTAGTCACAGAACTTACTGAACTGTCGGTAAATTTGCGAAAATAAAAATCATTACCACACCCCCATATGTTCCCATCTTTTCTTAAAACCAATATGTAATCTAATCCACCAGCTATTTCCGTAATATCGTTTAATTTTCCAATCTTTATTGGTAGTGGAGATAATATATCTTTAGTATTTTTTTCACTCCACACACTTTCAATAAATCCCCATACCCAAACAGTGCCATCTTTATCTACTGCTAATGAATGTTGAGATCCAGCCTCCACTAACACAGCTTTGTTTAGTCCCTTTACACACGTAGGAATATACGAAGATTTATAAGTCCCGTTACCAAGCTGACCTTTGTTATTAGCACCCCATGACCAAACTGTTCCATCTCTTTTTATTGCTAACGTATGAGAACCACCCGCAGCAATTGCTACAACATTGTCAAGCCATTTCACTTTATATGGAAGATTTAAAGAAAAGCTATTATTCTCTCTTCCCAGCTGACCAAAAGCATTATTCCCCCATGCCCAAATAGTACCATTTTTTGTTAAAGCAACTGAATGCAATCTGCCTGCGGCAACTGCTACAACGTTCTTTAAACCCTTAACCTGAACAGGCAAAAATGAATGCTCACCAACATTACTACCAAGCACACCATAAGAATTATGTCCCCATACCCATACTGTCCCATCATCTTTCAATGCTATTGAATGACGATAACCGGCAGCAATAGCTACAACCTTATTTAACCATCTTATACGTACAGGAATATATGAATTATCTATTTTCCCATTTTTCTCAATTATACCTCCACCCCAAATCCAAACAGCGCCATCTTTATTTAGTGCTATAGAATGAAAACCACCTGCTGAGATTGCTATAACATCAGATAATCCCTTTACACGGACAGGAACAGAAACAGTATAATCTTCAGTTGGTCTGTTCCCGAGCTCACCATCTTCATTATATCCCCAACTCCAAACAGTACCATCACGTTTCAGTGCCAATGAATGATAAAGTCCTGCTGAAACTGCTACTACATCTTTTAACCCTTTCACCTTTACTGGAACAGCTGATGGTTTTAAACTCCCAATTCCAAGCTCCCCATGATTGTTTATACCCCATGCCCAAACGCTTCCGTCAGAACCAACAGCCAATGAAAAATCCCACCCAGCTGCAATCGCAACTATATTTTTTAGTTCTTTTACCTTCACTGGTGTTGTAAAATCTCTATATACATCGCTTTTTCTCTGTCCATAGTTAGTATGACCCCAAATCCATACACTCCCATCCTTCTTTAACGCCAAAGAATGAAACGTCCCTGCTGATACTGCCACCACATCCTTGAGCCCCTTAACACGAACAGGAATACACGAATCTTTATATGTGCCATTGCCAAGCTGCCCAAAACCATTATATCCCCATGCCCACACTGTTCCATCATCTTTAATTGCCAACGTGTGAAGACTCCCGGCACCTGATGAAATAACCTTAAAATTTTCTCCCTGCAACTCTTTGCTGTTTTCTTTATTCTTTGAATTTGCATTTGATAAGGTCATACTTAGAAAACTAAAAATTAAAAACAATAATACTGCATACTTTATTTTTCTCATTTTCATTTTGCACCTCTACCAAAATTAATTATAGTTTTACCTTTTTATATTTTATATTACAACATTTTGTATAATAACATTCAGCATGCTAATTTGGCACTATAACCAATTATACTTATCTCCAAAGATCAAAATTTGTTGCAGTGATTCTTCTGTCTATTAAGTAATAATGAATTTTGTTTTCAGGTATATTTCTTTCAAATTCTAACACATCAAAAGTACAAATATTGTCCATTGATTTCTTAATTCTTTTAATCCGTGAACCATGGACTATTGCCAATCTATATTTATTACTATCCACCTTTCTCAGTTTTTCTAATAGTTTCTGGATACGATAGCTTTTATCTTTATCATCTCCTAACCTTAATAACATACTAACTTCGTCTTCTATAAGCTCGTCTCGCCAAATAATTTTTTCTATTTCTTTGTCACTCTCTATCCAACCAACATAATAAGTTTTAACTTCAAAAGGTATAATAGGATATATATACCACCAAAAAAATAAACATACCTACACTGATTGTTAATATTGCCCAACAACCCATCCCTTTTTTGCTTTCACTCTTTTCCTTCATAATTACCTATCACCTCTATCTCTACTAAAAATTTATCACACTTATATGAACATTTCGTCTTTCCATTTCTATCTTTAAAATATATGACCTTCCCAACAGGTAATACTTTTATTCCGAAAGGATTATACGAGAGTCCAACCGGCCTTGGAAAATTTTTGTGCCTTTTATAATTCTCTAATTGCTCAAGCTGTTCGTGAAAAGAACTCTGGTCTAAAGCAATTCTTGGAAAACATGTGCCCCCGAAAAAACTCAATGAACCATCAAACCCCTCTACTTTCTCAACATTCTGCGTTTCTAAAAATGCCTGTGCCACGTTACCAAGGGTAACTAATTTTTTATCTTTTTCACTTATTGTTGCTTTTGTGTCTATAGCATCAAGCAAACCATTATTGCAACTTAGCAGTACTAGTTCCTTTATTTTCTTTTCCTTTAATTTCCTTATTTCAGTTGCTAAATCATCATGTAGTGTCTTCCCGTCTGGATTGACTGTTAGGTTTTCTTTATCTGTTTTATTATCACGATCAACGTCTCTATCATTATTTATCATTATAGCATAATACTTACTGTGAAAAAACAAAATTACGTTGTCAATCCCTTCATCTCTCATATTATTCCATTCCCTCACAAATACTTCCTCTGTTTCTACTTGGATGGATTTAACCTGTTCTATACTCTTGTATCCATTTTTAAATCTAACCCATTTTCTCGCAAACTCTGCTTGTGATTTAAAGTTTTTTGGATCATAAAATATATAACTTATTCCCTTTGTGTTATTAAAAATACCCCTGCTAAAATCTTTGCTAAACATCAGTGGATCAACTTCTACTGGTCGCCCTGAATATCCGTAATTTACATCAAATCTAATATTATCTATCAACACAGCTGTCGTATATATGGTATCAACCGCATCTTTAACGCTAAATTTCAGAACTGCATTCTGCCCTCTGAATGGTGTTACATCAAATTCTGTGGTCTGCCAGTCTGTCATCCATACATCGCCTTTATCAAACACTATCTCAGGTGAAACTTTTATTAAATTCCCACCGTTAGTTTCTGTCGCATTAAACATTGAAGCTATTTTATTTATGTCCAAATCTAAAATCTTAACCTCCTGCCCATTTTCACCCTCTAAGGTTATTGTTACAACAAATGGATCATCGTAGCGTGAACCTATCCATTCTAAAAATTCTTCTGATAAAACATTCCAATCAAATATTAACTTGTTGGCATATTCAGGTATAAATATTCTTTGCTTTAGCTCACCATGTTCTAACGTATAGCCTAAACCTGTTGAAATAATCCCCATCTTGCTTCCATCTGTCGGCTTTACAAAGCCAAGCCCAGTTGTTGCTCTCCCATCTCCGTCCGTTTGCCACCCAATAAGGTCATTTTCAAAACTACCATTAATCAATCCATATGGCATCTTCAAATTTGTCTGACCTTTTATCTGAAACATCCCATTATCATTATAATAAGTATCTAAAGTTGGTACATAGGCTTCAACTGTACACCTACCATTCAAAATTATCTCTGTAAGTAAATGCACGCTATTTATCACTATACATTCATTCGTTACTTTATCACTATAACCAAAATATGCACATGCTCCTCTTTGAGCAAATGCATTCCAAAGTAAATCTGTTGCTGTGCTATAGCAAGAATTATTTACTATTATGCTCTTGGCAAATCTATCAGAAAGATTATTTTCAAACCATTTGTTGCTTACTGCATAATAGGTTTCAGAATTTTTATTATCTATATCTGCTATTGTAAATATACCAACTTCATCTTTCTGCTGTTCTATTTTGTATTTAATGTTTTCTCCCAATTTTTCTCCTGTCACCAACCACTGACCATTATGACCATGAGTTGCAAATATAATCATACCATATTTTGTAACATCCCTCAGTGACTCTACATTGGCTTCAGTATCTCTTACTATGTCCAACTTATAACCATACGGCGAAGAATTTACAATCTCTTCAACATATCTTGTCTCGTCGGCCTCGCCCTACTTTGTGTCAAACGGTGCCCACAGCAGAATGTCCTTTGATAATGTAAAGTCATAATTAAAATCAATAATTTTACAATCAGATTCTGGTTTTAAATCTATCTGTTGAAAACTTCCACTACCTCTAACCATTGTCTCAATACTGCTATTTTCTGTTATTAGAACATATAACTTCAAACCGCTCGTCAATGTGATTTCTAATGAATCATTAACAACATTTACTTCTTTTATCCTGTCATCCACACTCAGTTCCAGCTTTAGTAGATTTGCTAATTCATTAACGCTTGTGTTAACATTGAAAGTAAAATAACTTTGAATATATTCCCTCACGTAGTTATTAATATCAATAAGTGTTTGGAATGCCACATCAGGTAAAGGTTCAATAACTTCTATGCTAAACTATTTGCTAATTTGAGTTCCATCAGCTCTGTAAACTACAATTTTCAATCTTAGTTTTCCCTGCTGAGTTTCATTAAAGTCAAAAATATTTGTGTACACTTGGTCAGCTTTGATTTCATCGCCATTTATACTTAAATTGCCATTGTCAAAAAGAAAACCCTTTGATAACCACTCGCCTGAAGCATTCATCATAAATAGCTCCACAGGTGTACTGTTTTGTGTTTCGCTTCTTAACTGGTTCTTCTCGTAAAGCACTTTTACGCTTATTCGGTTTTTAACCGGTTGATTTGTTAAAATAGTTTTATATTGAACAAATATCTCGTTAAGTAACTTTTGCAGAATGATTGTATTCGAATATACATTACCTGCTGTTAAACTTATCTTTTCATAAACAACTTGTTTGTAATTATCTTTCCCTATTTTAAAGGTATAATTTCCCTCAGGCAAACTAAAATCAGCAATACCCTGTTCATTAGAATAAAATACTTTACTTGCATTATCAGCCGCACTATCCAAGGATAAAACGGTTATTTGGGCTCCACTTACAGGTAAATTGTTATTATCCACAATGTATAAATTAATAATTGCTTGATTCTTCACAAAATTAAGTACTATAGATTTGCTCAAACCCTTCTTTGTGGTTATAGTTAGCGTAATTGATTCATTCATACTATCCGAAATAATAATAGTTGCTCTTCCATCACTATTGGTCGTAACAGAACTTGGTGCAGTTGCATTGCCTGTAACACTTATTGAACAGATAACATTCGGTACTGGTTTGCCAAACTTGTCCACTATCGTAAATGATATTTTATGTTCAATATTGCATTCATATTCATTTCGAATTTGATCAAAAATTATATCTGTTTCTCTGTAAATTAAATCTATATCCTCTTTGCTACTCTGTACATTTAAAGTACTTCCTCTAAAAATTATTTTATTTGCCAGTAACCTTCCTTTCAAAGTAAATATTCCCGAATTAATAGTAACAGTTCCTTTAGGCGCATAAATGATACCCTTTATATTTACCTCAGAACCATTAAAGGTAATATTACCTGTTTCAGAACAAATAACACTCCCATCTTTAAAGCCAATTTCACTTTTCGCCACATTAATTGAAATATCTTTCGTTGCTATTATATAGTCATTAGTTGTAAATTTCGAACCATTTACAAAAATACTCCCATTAGCAATGATAGATTTCTCGAATACTATACTGTTCCCATGGTATTTCTGGTCAGCTTCAAATATCTCAGCATTTTCACTTGCTATTGTTTTAATCTCAGTAGTATAATCCGACATTTCAATAATGGGTGCACATTCAATTTCTTTGGTTATTAAAGCTTTTGCATTCTTTGCACTCACTTTACCTGAAGCTTCACATACACCGTCAATAACAAGCTCTGAACCTTGATACACAAAGTCCGCATTAGTATGCACATCACCCTTTATGCTGATTCTTGAACCATTCAGTAATAATGCGTTCTCTCGACTTGCAGAAAACAAAGCATAATCAACAGCTTCCCGTCCAGACATCTGAACTTCTTCATCAGCAGCAAACGTATTGAACGGTAAAAATTGGAGTACCAAAAACATTGCTAAAATCATACTTAAAAACTTCTTATTTCTTGCATTCATTACACTTTCCTCCTCCAAATTTTAAAATTTAATTTAGCCTTTTGCAGAACGCTCAATATGAGCGTTATCAATCATTTAAAACATCTAAACAGTCTGGTCACTTTCCTCATATTTGTAATATTTTCTTGCTTCCTTGATACATAAACTAAATCTTTTTATTTGTCCACTTTCTGGATTGAATTTTATGCTAAGATTTTATCAAAACATTTCATAATATGCCAACATCCATCTTTTGTTTTTAACTTTCATTTCACAAATTTAGCCGACTCAAACTTCAATTCGCTCATTTATTTATTAAAATTTCTATGCAGTCTATGAAATTGAAAACAAAAAATCAGTCCTCTCAACAGCATTTTTGTGTTATAATACAATCTGTTATAAACCAAACAACTTATAATGCTAATCAAAACGCAACTTAGCATGAAATGAGTAAAAAGATAGTAAGAGTTAGATTTGCACCAAGTCCAACAGGTCAGCTTCACATAGGCGGTGCAAGGACAGCACTTTTTAACTATCTATTTGCCAAAAAACACAATGGAAAATTTATTTTACGCATAGAAGACACCGACCTTGAAAGGTCAAGAGAAGAGTGGGCAAAAGGTATTATGAGAAGCTTGAGATGGCTTGGAATTGAATGGGATGAAGGAAAAGCTTATTATTGTTTTTGTAGCCAAGAGGAAATAGAAAAAGCAAGAGGGTTGGTTGGTAACTTTACCTCAACCCTCTTATTTTTTACTGTATATTAATTATCAAAAATTACTGTCTTGAGACACCTCTACATAAACAACCAGTCCGAACTTTTACTCTATAGCCGGAACAACAGCATCAAATTTTTCTACTTTTCCATCTTCAGTCACAGCCTCCCCGGCAAATACCCAAACAGGTTGCAAATATGGCTGCTCTTCAATTGTACCTGCATCTTCCCAGTAAGCAAGAAAAACTTCTTTGATTGTTGCAGACTTTGCCATAGGATTGATACTATTCGATGATTTTCTATTTTTAACTTTTTCAAAAGCTTTCTCTGCAGGCATTATCTTTACCTTTTTGTATTCTTCAACCTCCTTATACCATTTATAAACTTCTACTATCTTTCCATTATCACCTACAACCACTATTATCCTTGAAACACCATACACAGGCTTTCCTTTTATCTCGGGATAAAAATATACATTCTTGTGATGAACCTTATAATCATTTGTAATTTTATCGCCAGATGAAGAGTCTGTAACTGCACAATAAATAAATCTTTTATCATAAAGACCATTCTTTTTCAAAAAGTCAAGTGCAATTTTTTTTGCTTCTTCATCAGAAGGTAGATTTTGTGGATCATCATTATCAAGTCCTTTGCTATCTTCATAATGCCATCTCCCTGTGTCAATTTCATATTCCAATGCACGATAATACTTTTCATCTATTTTCTCTTTTATCAAATAAGTTCTCCATATAGGTTGATATTCCATTTCACCTTTTAGTCCAAATATTTTAGCTAAAGATTTAATCTCTATATCTATGTTTTTTGGCTTTATAAATCTGTATACCATAGCTTCAACAGGTAAATTGTCAAATTTGGCTGTCACTTTATAGTCTATTTCAGGTATTTCATTCCCTGGCATAGGAATATTAAGCGGCGGTATCCTGTTTGGTCTTATATACAAAAAATAACCTGCTATAAAAGCAATTATTAGCACTATAAAAGATATTTTTGATATACTATGTATTTTAGCAGTTTTTATCTTCATTTAGCTCAACTCCTTTCATTTACCTGATAACAACTCCAGTTGGAGCTATTTTTTCCTCTGCTATTATACCATATCCTTGCTTGTAATTTCTATACCATTCTTTTTCAGGTCGACAACCATAAAAACTATAAAGAGTATCATTTGCTGCTAATTTATATCCCATTATACGAACAATACTGCTTTGCCCATCTTGCCTTTGTGGCTGATAAATTTTTGCAGCTTCCACAAATGCTTTTACAAAGCTATATTTGTATCCCGTTAAAAACTTTACAAAATCAACTGCTTCACGACTATCTAAATACATGGTAGATGCAAAACCCATAACAAGTGTTGCGCCCTCAAATGTTTTATAAATATTCTCTAATTTTTCTTGATCCCCGTTGCTATTTAGCCAGTTACATGTATACATTATAACCCATTTTAGATTACTGTGCCCAAATCGAACTTCGTTTGTCCTTGCATTTACCTCATCATTATATTCCATTGAACTGTTATGCCAAGTTTCACCTGTACTTCTTGCAAAAAAGTGAGCAGCATTCTCTTTAGAAAAACACAGTCCATGTCCAGAATAAACTAACAAATCAGCTTGTGATGTAAGCGAAGTATTCTTCAAATAGGACTCATTCGCTTCACTATTGAGTTTTATAAGATAAGCAGTTACCCATGCATTTCTCCATAAACTATCAGCTAAATTATAAACATAATGAGCACCTGCTCTATCGCCATATGTGCATGAGCCATTTGGACTACTGTAAGTGCTAACGCCAAGGTAAATACCTTTTAAATTTGCCGAAAAAGCTACATAAAAGTTAAATATCAGTATTATAATTAAAGCAAGAGAAATATAAAATTTATTTTTAATCAATTCTACTTAGCCCCCTTGCTTTTGTTAAATTTTTTATAGTAAAAACTCAATATGAGTGTTATTATAAGAACTTTCTAAAAGTTTTCCTTTGTCTATATTCCATTAAAGTAATTTAAGAAGAACAAGGTAACAGTTATTGCTAATAGTTATTAATATCAGAATTATCAAAATAAACCTTGTTAGAATAATAAATTTTTAATGTTAATTAATCAACTTTGAGTCCTTTTTGACGGGAAATAGTTTTGAAGTATTTAAAAGGTGTCATATATACAAACAATCATCAACTCCTTTCATTGGATAAAGTAACTGTAAATAGTTATATCAAAAAAAAACATAATGCAATGGGCAAATTAGATAAATTTTTTATGTTATAATTGGAAATTTTCATAAATTAAAATTAATTTTTTATTTACAAATCCTAAACAGTTTTTTGCAAATGTAATATATTTTTGCTCTATCGTGAATTATAAGGTAGATAAAAAGATAAGATACTCTTTCATTAACATTTTTATGTTATAATACAATCTGTCACAAAACTAACACTGAACCAAAATAAAGCTTTAAATGAAAGGAGTAAAAAGATGGTAAGAGTTAGATTTGCACCAAGTCCAACAGGTCAGCTTCACATAGGCGGTGCAAGGACAGCACTTTTTAACTATCTATTTGCCAAAAAACACAATGGAAAATTTATTTTACGTATAGAAGACACCGACCTTGAAAGGTCAAGAGAAGAGTGGGCAAAAGGTATTATGAGAAGCTTGAGATGGCTTGGAATTGAATGGGATGAAGGACCTGATGTTGGCGGTGACTTTGGACCGTACTTTCAATCTCAGAGAAAGGAAATCTACCTTGAATACATTAAAAAGCTTTTAGAAGAAGGAAAGGCTTATTACTGTTTTTGTACACAGGAAGAGATAGAAAGAGAAAGGGAAATTGCAAGGCAGCAAAAAATACCGTACAAGTACAGCAAAAAGTGCAGGAACATCAGTTTAGAAGAAGCAAAAAAGAGAATCAAAAACGGCGAAAAGGCAGTTGTTAGAATAAAAGCACCTGTGGAAGGAACAACAGTTGTGCATGATATCATACGCGGAGATGTCGAATTTTCAAATGACCAGTTAGATGACTTTATAATCTTAAAGTCTGATGGAAATCCAACATACAACTTTGTTTGTGTAATTGATGATTATCTTATGAAAATATCGCATGTTATAAGGGCTGAAGAGCATCTTTCGAACACCCCAAAACAGCTAATAATATATGAAGCCTTAAATATTCAGCCGCCACAGTTTGCACATGTTCCCATGATTTTAGCACCCGACAGAAGCAAGCTCAGCAAAAGACACGGTGCAACCTCAGTTGAAGAGTTTTTTGAAAATGGATACTTAAAAGAAGCAATTGTCAATTACCTTTTGCTCCTTGGCTGGTCACCTGGCGAAGACAGAACTATCATAAGTCTTGACGAAGCAATACAGAAATTTGAACTTGAAAATGTTTCAAAAAATGCAGCTATTTATGATATAAACAAGCTTACTTGGATAAACGGGTACTACCTCAAAGAAATAGACATTGATGATTTATATGAGAGGATGAAATATTTTTATTCCAAAAATGGTATTGATATATCAAGCTTTGATAAAGAATATGTGAAATCTGTTTTAAAGCTTGTGCGCGAAAAGGTCAAAACACTTGCTGAAGTAGTTAGTGCAAGCAGTTACTTTTTTGACTCAAATTATGAATATGAACAAAAGGGTGTGGAAAAATATTTTACGGCTGATAACCTAAAATACCTTCAACTTCTTCTTAATGATTTAAAAAATGTACAACCTTTTTCAGCAGAAGAAATTGAAAAACTTGTGAGGTCAAAAGCTGAAGAATTTAATACAAAAGCTGCAAATCTTATTCATACAATAAGGATGTGCATAAGCGGAAGAACTGTAACACCTGGCCTTTTCGAAATGATGGAAGTTCTCGGTAAAGATGAAGTAATAAATAGAATAGAAAAAACACTTAAAATATTTGCGTAAATACAAAAAGGGTTGGAAGGAAAAAATGCACAACTTCTTCCAACCCTTATTCTTTGTTTATTCTTCATATCCATGGGGATGTGTTGAATGCCATTTCCACGCTGTAGATATTATTGTCTCCAAACTATTATATTTCTGCTGCCACCCAAGAAGCTTTTGAGCTTTCTGTGATGATGCAACCAAGATTGAAGGGTCACCTGCTCGTCTTGGTCCAATTTCATATGGGATTTTCTTGCCAACAACCTCACTTGCCTTTTCGATTACTTCCATTACAGAAAATCCCATCTCATTTCCAAGATTAAATATTTCACTTTTGTTGCTCTTTTCTAAATACTCCATAGCTTTTAGGTGTGCATCGCAAAGGTCAATAACATGGATGTAGTCTCTTATACAAGTGCCATCTTTTGTATTGTAATCATTGCCATATACAATAACCTTTTCACGAATACCAAGTGCTGTTTGAAGCACTATTGGAATAAGGTGTGTCTCAGGATTATGGTCTTCTCCAATAATCCCGTCGGGGTGGCTACCTGCAACGTTAAAATACCTCAGTGAGACAAATTTTACTCCATAGGCAATATCCATCCATTTTAGCATCTTTTCAATTGCAAGTTTTGTCTCACCATAAGGATTTGTAGGCTGGGTTTTGTCCTCTTCAAGTATAGGGATGTTTTCTGGTTCTCCATAGACGGCAGCTGTTGAAGAAAACACAAGTTTTTTTACATTGTGTTTTATCATTGTGTCAACAAGGTTGAGAGTACCATAAACGTTGTTATAGTAATACTTTATAGGATTCTGAACGCTCTCTCCCACCAAAGAAGACGCAGCAAAATGGATAACTGCCGAGATGTCATTTTCAGAAAATACTTTTTCCAAAAATTCTTTATCTTTGAGGTCACCATTATAAAACTTTCCGCCTAAAACGGCTTTCTTGTGACCTTTTTCAAGGTTGTCAATAACTACAATATCATATCCCTTTTCAAGCAAAAGCCAAACCATATGGCTTCCAATGTATCCTGCTCCACCAGTAACCAAAATCATCTCTTATCAATCCTTTCTTATTAAAAGAATTTTTAAATTTCTATCTCCCTTGCACCATCGTCAATCTCAAATGTGTAAAAATCTGCTTTAAGACCTGTCTTTGCATAATAGCTTTCCCCTACTTTTCTTATAAACTCTTCTATTGCATCCTTATGAACAATTGAAACTGTGCAACCACCAAAACCAGCACCAGTCATTCGTGTACCAATTACACCCTCTATTTTCAGAGCTTCTTCAAAAAGTGTATCAAGCTCAAGTCCTGTTACCTCATAGTCATCTCTTAGTGATATATGAGATTGTATCATAAGCTTGCCAAAAGCTTCAAGGTTACCTTTTTGCAAAACTTCAATGGATTTTAAAACTCTATCGTCTTCGTACACAACATGTCTCACTCTTTTTAGGATTATTTTGTCATCAATTAAATCTTTGTACTTTTCAAACGTCTCAACGTCAAGCTCGCCAAGACACGAAATGTTAAGTTCCTTTTTCAAAAGTTCAAGTCCTTTTTCGCACTGAGACCTTCTTTCATTGTATTTTGAGTCTGCAAGACTTCTTTTCTTGTTAGTGTTGCTAATGACAATCCTGTAATCACCAAGTTTTAAAGGTACATACCTGTACTCCATAGTGCGTGTGTTGAGAAAAATGGCATGGTCTTTTTTCCCAAGACTTGAAGCAAACTGATCCATAATACCACAGTTTACCCCAACAAACCTGTTCTCAGCTCTTTGGCATATGAAGCTAAGCTTGAGCCTGTCAATTGGCTTGCTATTGAACAGGGAGTAAACTGCTATTCCAGTTGCACACTCAATTGCAGCAGATGATGAAAGCCCTGCTCCGTGCGGTACAGTGTCGTGAAAGAGCATGTCAAGACCTCCAACTTCATATCCTGCCTCTTTTAGCTCTTTTACAACACCAAGCTGGTAATTTCCCCATCTGATATTTTTATACTCATCAATCCTATCGATGTCTGCTTCAACAAGCTCTTTTAGGTCGGTTGCATACAAACAAATTTTTTTGTCGTTTCTTTTTCGAGCAAGAACAGTGGTACCAACATTGAGTGCCGCAGGGAAAACATACCCACCGTTGTAGTCTGTGTGCTCACCGATTAGGTTTACTCTCCCACTTGAGAAAAAGCACCTGATAGGCTCTTTATTTTCGCCATACACATCTTTGAACATCTTCAAAAGTTCTTCAATCTTCATTTACTTGATTCCTCCTTGCATCTTTTTCATAAATCTTTTATAAGCCTGTCTCAGCTCTTCTGCCTTTTCCTCGGGTGAGGTGGTGTTACACGGTGCCCATGCCCCTGTTTCACTCGACGCATTAAACTTTTGTTTATCTTTCGACCGCATAGGTGGATAAAATTCTACATGAAAATGGTAAAATTTTGAATAGTCCTCATCGACATTGACAGGTAGCTGATGCATACACATCATGTACGGGAACTGATAGTCAAAAAGACTATCCAATGTTCCTGTTGTCTCTTTTAATATCTTTGCAAAGCTGTCTTTTTCTTCTTCTGAAAGGTCAGCAATCGTCCCCACATGTCGTTTTGGAGATATAAACACACCATAAGGATATTCAGTAAAGAAAGGTAGGTATGTTACAAAATGGTCGTTTTCTATGATTATTCTCTTTTTAAACTCCATCTCTTCTCTGTCAATCCTGCAGATTAAACACTCACCATGATCTTCATAGTGCATCTTAGCACTTTCAAGTTCACGCAAGATTTTTAGTGGTATCCATGAATATCCATATATCTGACCATGTGGATGCGGCATTGTGACACCCACTACCTCACCTCTGTTTTCAAAGATGAATATAAACTTTATGTTTTTATCTTTCCTTAAGGTTTCAAATCTTTCAACCCACAAGTCCACAAGCTTTCTTATATGAGAGACCTCAAGCTCAGGCAGTGTTATGGTATGATTTGGAGAGTATAAAATCACCTCACACTTGCCGTACGCAGGTGCAACCTTGTAAAAAGATGTTGCAACATCATCTGGTTGTGGTGGATTTTGCATCAAAGCTGGAAAGTCGTTATCATATTCTAAAACATCATAACTTTCTGGAACCTTGCCAGAACCAGGACAAAACGGACACCAGTCTTTGGGCATTTGGGGTCTTTCTTGTCTGTGCGATGCAATCATTACCCAGTCACGCAAAAGAGGATTCCATCTAAGTTCTGCCATTTTTTCTCCCCCACAATCAAAATAAAACTTTTTCTCCTTTCTTCCTATTTTTCATTCTAAAAAAAAAGAAGTGCAATTTGAATGCACTTCTTTTTTATGTATTAGCATTTTTTTTAGGTGTATCATAAATATATTTATCCTTCTTGTAATTCATTGGAGACACTCCATACTTTCTTTTAAACAATCTGCTAAAATAGTTCTGGTCTTCTATTCCAACCATCTTTGAGATTTCTCCTATCGGAAGGTCTGTTGTTTCTATGAGCTCTTTCGATTTTTTAAGCCTTATGTTAATAAGATATTCCTTGAATGTCACACCAAGTTGCTTTTTGAAAAGATAGCTCAAGTAAGTTGGAGATAAATATACCATTTTAGCCAAATCATCAAGTGTTATCTCTTCCATATAGTGGTTTTTAATATATTCAATTATCCTTTCAATTGACGAGAGAGAAGAAATTCTTATCATCTCTGAGTCTATAATGTATTTTGCCACTATATGCATCATATCAAGTACACTTTTCAGTTTTTCCTGGTCAATGAAGGTAAGCTTGAAAAAGCTCTCTCTTGCTCGTTGTATATCAACTGGCTGACCGTCTAATTTCTTTGCAATTTGTTCCCACATCTTTTCTGATGGTGGTTCCAAAAGAATCTGACCAATAAAAAGTGAGCCTATATAGCTTGTGTTGAAAAACAGTGGAATAACTGCCTCAACAAGACCCATGTGACACTTATAAACATGTATACCCTTTTTCTTTTGAGCAGTCTGTGCACCGTTTATATCAGATTCTCTGCACGCTTCACCATTTTTATAATAGTTTTTCATTATAGTACAAAATTCACATGTGCCTTTCTTCTTATTTTCTACCCATTCGTTGTCAGCTGTCAAAAAGTTTGCTGAGATTCCTGTAATGTAAGAAAAGTTATCTAAAACCGAAATCAAATCGTCATACTTGATAATCTCTTTAAAATCCATATCCTTTTTACACCCTCTATAATCTTAATCAATACAGACCACTTTGATACCATTTTGCATAAAAATATCAGCTGTAATGCCACTTCCTTCAACCAGTTTTCCTGAAAAGTTACCATCATAGATTTTGCCACAGCCACAAGAAGGACTTTTAGACTTTAAAAATGCAATTTGTGCACCGAAAAAACTTGCAAGTTTTAGAGCTTCATACGCACCTTTATAAAAATTATCGGTAAAATCATTGCCATGTATATCTATAACCCTGCCATCTTTTATCTCACAGGGATTTCGTGGTGTTGGAAGTCCCCCAAGCTGTTCAGGACAAATGGGAATAAGAATGTACTCATTTTTCAATCTTTCAACAACTTCTTCTCTCAAATTGTTTGTCCCATCATATTTTGTATTAAGACCTATAAGACAGCTGCTAATAAGTGCATATTTCATTTTCTTCCCTTCTCCTGCAAAATTGCCTCTTCCATAAACTTAATTATGGCATATTGGACCTGTTTTACTCCCATGCCAGACTTAGCAGAAAATTGGTAAAATAACTCCTTCTCAATTCCAAGCTCTTTTGAAATAAGTTCTGTATTTTTTGTAAGTTCATTATTCGAAAGTTTATCACACTTTGTTAGTACAATCATGATAGGAATTTCTTTTTTGTCAAAAAAGCTCAGCATTATTTTATCATCCTCAGTGGGGATATGTCTTGAGTCTAAAAGTAAAACAGATAGTTTTAGTTCTTCCCTTTCAAGCAGGTACTCCTCAATCATACTTTTCCATCTTCGTTTTTCTTCTTTTGAAACCTTAGCATAACCATAACCTGGAAGATCCACAACCCTGAACTTGTTGTCTATATTGAAAAAATTGATTGTTCGGGTTTTCCCCGGGGTTGACCCAACCTTTGCAAGCTTGTCTTTGAACACAGCATTTATAAATGATGATTTCCCTACGTTTGACCTTCCGCATATGCACATTTCTGGCATTTTAATTGGCGGATAGTCTTCTTTTTTCACAGCAATCTTTTCAAGCCTCGCATTGGAAAGATTGATTTTCAAATTAATTTTCACCCCCCTTTACTTTACTATTGCAACATCAAACACCTCATCAATTGTTTTTACAAATATAAAGTTCATATCTTTTTTTACATAGTCTTCAAGCTCATCTACATCCTTTTTATTTCCGATAGGTAGTATTACATTTTTAATACCCATTCTCTTTGCTGCTAAAACCTTCTCTTTAACCCCGCCAATTGGAAGTACTCTGCCGCTCAAAGTAATCTCACCTGTCATGGCAATATCGTATCTAACCTTTCTCTGTGACAGTGCCGAAACCATTGCAGTTGCCATTGTCACTCCAGCAGACGGTCCATCTTTTGGAATAGCACCTTCTGGAACATGAATGTGAATATCACACTCTTTGTAAAAGTTTTGGTCAATTCCAAGTTCTTTCGCCCTTGACCTTATAATACTCACTGCAGCCTTTGCTGACTCTTTCATAACATCGCCAAGCTGACCTGTAAGTTCTAACTTGCCAGACCCTGGCATAACAAGTGCTTCGACAAAAAGAGTTTCACCACCAAATGGAGTCCATGCAAGACCCGTCACAATACCAATCCTATTTTCTTCTATTAACTCATCTCTTCTGTACTTAGGTGTACCTAAGTACTTCTCAAGATTCTTTGATGTGATTTTTACCATTTTTTTGTTTTCTTCTAAAATTTCTTTAGCAACACGCCTACACAATCTCGCAATTTCTCTTTCTAAATTTCTCACACCTGATTCACGTGTATAAAATGCTATAATATCCTTTATAGCACTCTCTTCACATCTCAGTTGAGATTTTTTAAGCCCATTCTGTTCTAATTGCTTGGGCAAAAGGTACCTTCTTGCAATCTCAAGCTTCTCTTCTTCAGTATACCCTGTAATCTCAATCACTTCAAGCCTGTCAAGTAAAGGTCTTGGAATTGTCTCAAGTGTGTTTGCTGTTGCTATGAACATTACTTCAGACAAATCAAAAGGAATTTCAATATAATGGTCGCGGAATGCAAAGTTCTGTTCACTGTCCAAGACCTCTAAAAGCGCAGATGCAGGGTCACCCCTAAAATCGTTCGACATCTTGTCAATCTCATCCAAAAGTATAAGAGGGTTTTTTGTTTTTGCCTGACGAAGAGCATAAATAATTCTTCCTGGCATTGCACCAACATAGGTTTTCCTGTGTCCTCGTATCTCTGCTTCATCCCGAAGACCACCAAGCGAAATTCTTACATAATTTCTGTTAAGTGCACGTGCTATTGATTTTGCAATTGATGTCTTCCCAACACCAGGTGGTCCTACTAAACACAAAATAGGCCCTTTCATGTCATTTTTTAGTTTTCTTACAGCAATATACTCAAGTATCCTTTCTTTTACTTTTGTAAGCCCATAGTGGTCTTCATCAAGCACTTTTTTGACCACATTTATATCAATCTTTTCATCGCTTCTCACATTCCATGGAAGGTCAACAATCCAGTCAAGGTACGTTCTTATAACCCCAACCTCGGGCGAGTTTGGAGGCAATTTCTCAAGCCTGTCTATTTCTTTGAACACCTTTTGAAGGCTTTCCTGGCTCAGTCCCAGTTTTTTGACCTGCTCTCTATATTCCTCTGCCTCAGAAAAAAGGCTGTCTTTTTCACCAAGTTCGCTCTGGATTGCCTTTAGCTGTTCTCTCAGATAATACTCTTTTTGGGTTTTATCAATCTGTTTTTTTACCTTGATAGCAATTTTTCTTTCAATCTCAATTATCTCTTTTTCCTTAAGTATCAGCTCATATAGCTTTGCAAGTCTTTCTTTTAAGTCAACTTTTTCAAGTAAAAGCTGTTTATCTTCAAGCTTCACAACAACATTTGCGGCTATAACATCTGCAAGCTGGTCAGGGCTTTGAATTGTAGTGACAGACAAAATAGCATCAGGTGGAATTTTGTTTGTAAGTCTTGCAAACTCTTCAAATGCTCCAACCACATTTCTTATGAGCGCTTCTAATTCAGGGTCATCTTCTAATTTAATTTCATTTTCTTTATACTCTTCAACCTCAACCAAAAAATATGGGTCTGTTGACAAATATTTTATTACCCGTGCTCTATAGAGCCCCTCAACAAGTATCCTTGAAGTCTCACTCGGCAGTTTTAACATCTGCTTTACCTTTGCAACTGTGCCAAACTGATACATATCATCCGGTGTTGGTTCTTCTTGTTTTGGGTCTTTTTGAGAAAGAAGCAAAACAAGCTGGTCATTTTCCATAGCTTGTTCTAATGCCTTAAGAGAAATTTGTCTTCCAACGTCAAAGTGAAGCATCATATATGGAAAAACCACAAGCCCACGCAGAGGAATTACTGGTATTGTTCTTGTAGATACTGTGCTGCTCAAATTTTATCTGCCTCCGTTTTTATAATTTTATTTCTGGGTGTATAATTATATTAAAACTCTTCAAAGGAGCTAATGGCTATGATGGAAAACTTGATAGACAAACTCATTCAAAATCCTATTATACCAGCTATAAGAGACAAAGCAATACTTGAATATGCAATAAATTCTGAATGCAGTGTCATTTTTCTTCTTCACTCTTCTATTTTAACCATAAAAGATGAAATTAATATGATAAAACGAAAAAACAAAACAGTTTTCGTCCACATAGACCTAATTGAAGGTGTGGGAAAAGACGAAAAAGGGATTGAGTTTGTTATAAACTGTGGTGCTGATGGTATTATATCAACAAGGCAAAACTTAATCAACTATGCTTCTTCTCTTTCTGTACCTTGCGTTCAAAGAATATTTTTGATAGACTCGCAGTCCATAACATCCGGTCTTAAGATAATTGAAAACTCTAAGCCAACACTAATTGAGGTGTTGCCAGGTGTAATACCAAAAGCAATACAAAGGCTGGCCATTTCAACTACAATCCCTATTATTGCAGGCGGGATGATTGAAACAAAAGAAGAGGTAATCCAGGCTCTCTCTTCCGGTGCTGTTGCAATCTCAACAAGCAAACCTGACCTCTTTTCAATCATCTGATGAGTCTTTTTTGCCAACCCTTCTTGTTGCAACAACATCAGCACCAGTATCAAGAATATTTTTCACAATCACACTTCCTATCTCAACTGGTGCTAAAACTTCTATGCCTTTTAAGATTGAGATAGCTTCAAAAATTTTCTCCTTAGGAATAGGTATGTTAGTTCGAACAGGCACAAAGTCTATTTCACCATTTTTAACATGGACGGTAGTTGTAAGAATTCTTTTAGGGTTTGTAAACTCTTCTTTTGCCCACTTCATCCCTCTTTTGCACCCAAATCCAGTAAACTCAAAAGTATCACCTTGTGCCTTTTTTTCAATTGTGCAGCCTCTTGGGCAAAGAATGCATGTGACTTTATTTTTCTGCATTTTGGCTTCTACTCTCCTTTTTTTGCCTTTAAATGTTTTGCAAGCTTACCACAATATCATTAGAAAACTCCAGCTGAGAGAGAATCTTTTGTGAAATTTCTATACCCTCCATCTCACCAGGTGTTAAAATGCTTTTTTTGATCTCAATAAGAATTTTGCCTGCATTGGAAATAGTCACAACAGCATCTTTATAAAAATTATCTACCCTAAACCTGAGAACAAAGGGCTGGACAAAATTTTTGTTTAGCTTTTGCGGCACAACATATCTTATACCCTCTTTTGCCACAATATTTATATGAATGTTATTTTCAAAAAGCTCAGAGTACTGAGAATATATTGCAGCATACCTTCCTGCTGTCTGCGCCTCTTTTGTAACATTGTCAACAAGGTCATGAACATGAAGAACATTTCCACAGGCAAATATCCCTTTTTGCGAGGTTGAAAATGTATTGTCAACAACTGGACCTCCTGTTTTTGAATCAAGAACAACTCCAGCTTTTTTACTCAGTTCATTTTCAGGTATCAGCCCAACAGAAAATAGCACCGTGTCGCATTCGATAAACCTTTCTGTTGACGGAATTTCTTGCAGTTGAGAGTCCACCTTTGCAATTGTAACACCTTCAACTCTGTACTTTCCGTGAATCTTTACAACCTTGTGCGATAAAAGAAGAGGTATCCCAAAATCATCTAAGCATTGAACAATGTTTCTTCTTAGCCCTGTAGAGTAGGGCATTATCTCCACCACTGCCTTTACCTCTATCCCTTCTAAAGTAAGACGTCTTGCCATGATAAGACCTATATCCCCAGACCCAACAATTACTGCTTTTTTGCCAATCCTGTACCCTTCAATGTTTATAAACCTCTGAGCCTGACCTGCTGTGAAAATCCCCGCAGGTCTTGTTCCAGGTGTCATTATAGCACCCCTTGTTCTTTCCCTGCATCCCATTGCAAACACAATAGCATCTGTTTTTATCCTCTTAAGCCCTTTTTTATTGACAGCTACTATTTCCTTTTCTGGGGTTATGTCTATCACATGAGTTTCGGTAAGATATTCAATTTGGCTTTCAATCACTTGTTCAATAAACCTGTGGGCATACTCAGGTCCTGTTAGTTCTTCCTTGAAATAGTGAAGTCCAAAGCCAGGATGAATACACTGGTTTAAAATCCCTCCTAAAAACTTGTCTCTCTCTATGATCAGCACTTTTTTATCATCCAAGCTCTTAAAACTTTCTAAAGCAGCCGCAAGTCCGGCTGGTCCACCACCTATGACAACTACTTTATATTTTTCCATCTCAGTCTTCCCACCTTTTCTCGGTCAGAATATAAGAGTTTTTCCCAAACTTTGTTATTTGAGTTTTGTCAATTTTTAGCTCCCTTGAAAGTATATCCATCACACGAGGTAGACAAAATCCTCCCTGGCACCTTCCCATACCAGCTCTTGTTCTTCTTTTAATACCATCTATGGTCCTTGCACCTCTTTTTATTGCTTCAACTATCTCATATTCAGACACAAGCTCACATCTGCACACAATGTTCCCAAAGCTCGGATAAAGCTTTATCATTCTTTCTCTTTCTTCATTAGAAAGCTTTGAAAACCTTTTTATATCTTCTCTATAAGGATTAAAATTGAGATTTTTCTTCGCGTTAAGTTTTCTGCTTACCAGTCCAGCGATATACCTTCCTATTGCCAACGATGCGGTAAGACCTGGTGACTCAATTCCTGCAACGTTTATAAAGTTTTTGACATCTTCGTCTTCTTCAATAATAAAGTCATGAGTATCCGGTGTTGCTCTGATTCCCGAAAAGATTGTTATTACATCTCTCTTGCTTAAGTTTGGCAATACTTTCCTTGCCTTTTCAAATACCTCATCAAGCCCCTTTTGGGTTGTAGCTGTGTCATCCTTGTCATCTATATACTCAGAGTTTGGTCCAATAAGTACATTTCCATCTACAGTCGGGGCAACTAAAATTCCTTTTCCCTTTTCTGTGGGTACCTGAAAAATGACTCTGGTAACTGGCATCTTCTCAGGTTTATCTAAGATGTAGTACTGTCCGCGTCTTGGATATATTTTAAAAAGCTTTGCTCCTGCCAATTTACTTATTTCATCTGCATACACTCCTGCACAGTTTATTAAAACCCTGGTTTTTATAAAGCGACTGTCCGTTGAATGAACCACAAAATAGTCTCCATCTTTTTCTATTTTGCAGACTTCAAAGCCAAATATCACATCTGCTCCATTTTGAATAGCATTTTCAAAAAGGGCGACTGTTAATTTATACGGATTTGTAATTCCAGAGTATGGAGCAAAAAGTGCTGCTTTTATGTTTCTGCTCAAATTCGGCTCATTTGCAAAAACCCACTCTTGACTTTTTATCTCAAGCCCTTTAACACCATTTCTTTTTCCTCTTTGCAAAAGTTCTTCCAATACATTTATTTCATGGTCATCAAACGCAACCACAAGCGAACCAATTATCTTATACTCAACATCAAGTTCATTGCAAATATCTGCAAATATATTGTTACCCTCAACATTGAATCTTGCCTTTTGGGTCCCCTCAATTGGGTCATAACCTGCATGCACTATTGCGGAGTTTGCTTTGGACGCACCTTCTGCAACATCTTCCATCTTTTCAAGACTGCATACTTTTAATCTGTAACGTGTTAGCTCTCTTAAAATTGACATGCCAACAACTCCCGCTCCTATTACAGCAACATCATAAATTCTGCTCATATTATCACCCTTTTCAAAATATGGTAAATAAAAAGCCTGCAAATAGCCTCTTTTTAAATGAAGCTATTTGCAGGCTCTCCACATCTCTTGCCAAGCTTTATTTTAAGACAATTCAAGCAAAAAATCAATAAAAATTTTCAAAGACCCATTACAAACTCTATGTCTGGTCCATGCTGGTCAGAACATTATCAAAATAGTTTATATTGCACCTTTTCCCATCCCAGTGAATACAAACTTCACAGCTTATATCACCTTTGTGAGAATAACCACCATCGTTAAACTCTGGGCAGAGTTTTGCAACTGCTCTTTGCTGTTCCTTGCTCGCCATGTTTTTTATCACCCCTGGCTTGGTCTTAAAATACTTTCTATAATAAATAACTTTTCCTGTGAAGATGGTCTTTTATACGTCTTTAACACAAAATATGTGCTATAATTTATTTTAAAGCACAAATAGTATAGTAATGTGAAGGAGGCTTTAAAAATGAGCAAATTTTTTATGCCAACAAAGGTCATATTTGAAAAAGATGGTGTTTTGAAGAATAAAGACCTTTTCAAGCTTGGCAAAAGAGCTTTTATCGTGACATCTCCATCTTCTCTTATGAATGGTTCCTTAGAAGATGTAACAACTGTATTAAAGGAACTTTCAATTGAATATTCAATATACAGCAAAATTGCTCAAAACCCAAGCGTAGAACAGATAGATGAAGTTTCAAAATTGGCAAGAGAGTTTTCCCCAGACTTTATAATTGGAATTGGTGGAGGTTCTCCTCTTGACTCATCAAAGGCAGTAGCAGTGCTGTGTGCTGAAAAAAATCTAAAAGCTCAGGAACTTTTTGACTCAAAATTTGAAAAGTGCTTACCTATTGTTGCAATTCCAACAACATGTGGCACAGGAAGCGAGGTTACTCCATATTCAATTCTTACAATTAAAACCATTGAAAACAAAAAGAGCTTTGCGTCAGAATTAATTTTCCCGAAAATAGCAATCGTGGATTACAAATATCTTTTAACATTGCCACATAACGTTATTGTAAACACCCTCTTTGATGCTCTTTCTCATGTGATAGAAGGCTACCTTTCAAAATCCTCAGACCATATAATTGAAGCTTACGCTAAAAAAGCCTTGAGCTTGTTTGCAAGTTCAAAAGGTAATCTAAAAGAAAACACTCTAAAAGAAACTGACCTTGAAAAGTTTGCATGGATATCATTGATTGGTGGAATAATCATTGCACAGACAGGTAGTTTAATTGTTCATCCTTTAGGTTACAACCTTACTTATTACCATGACATCCCACACGGAAGAGCCAATGCAATCTTACTTTCAAGCTTTTTGAGGCTTGAGAGCAAATATTTAAAAGAAGAAGTAAGCTTTGCTTTAAACTGCATGGGCTTTGAAAGCATAGACGAATTTTCTGAGTTTGTAAGATTTTTTGTTAAAGAATCTATTCCAAAATTGTCAAGTGACAGAATAGAATATTATGCAAAAAGAGCCCTCGAGTCTAAAAATGTAGCAAATTTAAGACATGCAGTCTCGCTTGATGAAATGATAGATGTTGTAAAAGGTTCGGTTGAGTAATTTAAAATAAATTCATAGTTATATAATCGATTTACAAGGGTATAATATAATCAAGAAAATTACTTATATGAGAGGTATATTGAGAAGAGGAGAAGTTCGAATGGCAAAGCTACTGTATATAAAAGCTAATCCAAAGAGCAACCAGAGTTCAAGAACATTTATAATCTCGGAACATTTTATAAAGGTATACAAAGAATTTCATCCAAACGACCAGATTATTACTTTAGACCTTTACAAAGAAGGAATTCATTTTCTTTCTCAAGAGGACATCAACAATATCTTCGCTCCAAAGACTGAGGAATCAAAGCATCACCATATTTTGAAGTATGCCTATCAGTTTGCTGAAGCTGACAAGTATGTGTTTGCAGCACCTATGTGGAATTTGGGCATTCCCGCAATCCTTAAGGCATATATAGACTACATCACAGTCTCAGGAATAACCTTTAAATACACTGAACAAGGGGCTGTGGGTCTTCTTCACGGTAAAAAAGCAGTTCATATCATGGCAACAGGCGGAGAGTACAAAACACCACCATTTTCGGACTTTGAGATGGCAAACAGGTACCTGAAAACAATTTTGGGTTTTATGGGAGTTGAGGATTTTCAGACGATAACAGCTCAGCGGCTTGACATCGTAGGTGAGGATGTAGAAAAGATTATATCAAATGCTCTGAAAGAGGCTGAGGAGATAGCAAAAGGATTTTAAAAAGAAAATTTTGGAGAAAGAATTAAAACAGGGGCTGTCAAAAAAAGATAATTTGATAGCCCCTTTCTTGCAATACAAAGTGTTTGTTTATTTAATACTTTGATACAGTAATTAAATTTAACACTCTTTTTATTTCCCATATGAAACTGTCATGCTTGTTATAAAAGTATTCTTTTTTTCAAATATCTTTCGCACCTTTTTCTCTTTTAAATCATATTCAAAAACAGCGCTTGGATAAGCTTCAATCCCTTCACCAAACATCATTCTCTTTGCATCTTTAGGAATACCGATAAACCAGAGTTTTTTCCCATCATTACTTAAATAACCTTCTATCGGAGAGGCAAACTCCTCAACAGGTGTATCTTTTATTTTTTTTAGCATACTTTCAGTTAGTATTGGCACTATTACTTTTGACTTTAGATCTAACTTGTATATGCCCGTTTCTCCCTTTTTTCTGGTAGAGTTTAGATAAATATTGGTTGCACTAAAAGTAATAATATTACTCTTTGGTACAAAACTTAAAGCTCCAATTGACCCCGCTTTGAGTTCAGTAATTTTCGTATATTTTTGATTTTTTAAATCAATGATGTAAAAAGTATGTTTTATTGAATCAACAGAGGAATTATCCTCATACATCTTTTTCTCATCCTTAGATGAATACGTGATAGTCAAAATATGATTACTATCAATTACTTCAATGCTATCAAATACCATATCAGAATTTATAGGTTTTACCATTTGAGCTTTTTTCATTTCAACATCAAAAATCCATATTCTTGGTATTGGAGAACTCAATCCACCTCTTGATACACATATTTTCAAAGGTTTTTCACTGAGAATTTCAATATCTATTTCTCCAGCTTGATCATTATTAGTAACTTGAAATACTTTTCGATTTTTTAAATTCTTCACAAACAACTCCCAAGGCCCAGTTCCAATTGCATCATCATACGCAAGCCATTCTTCATTTGTGGAAATATCACCAAAGGTCATGACTTCCCTGTTTTTAAGAATTAGTTCTTCCTTTTTCTTTTTAGGTATAACCTTCCACATATGAGTCTTTCCATTTTTATCATATACTGAGACAAGTAACTTTTCCACTACCTCTTCTTTACCGGCTTCTGCTTTATTATAAATTCCTAAAGATAAGGATAGTAGCAATAAAATTGCTATTATCCTTATTACATCTATTTTTAACTTTGAATAGGCCATTCTATTTTTCCCCTAAAAATCCTTTGTAATTTAAATTTATTTTACGTGCCTTCATGAGCGCTCATGAAAAGGTGAACGCCGTTGGACTAAAATAAAAACTTCATTTTGAAATAACATCATAACTCACAATACCGCCCTTTATTTGAAATAATAGCTCAACCTTTTTATTTTTTAGTCTATAAATATTGGTATCAAAAATTTTATTAGGTACAAATGACTGATAGTTTCTGTCAATAAAATAAATTGCTTTATCATTTCCATATATCGGCCAATAGGCATTAATGTCTTTGGGCACATCGTTAACAATCTCCAACTTTCCAGTATTAAGGTCAAGAATAACCGGTTTTGATCTAAACGGGTCAATAATAGAAGAATAATCCCCAAATTCTTGATATTCTGGTTCTCCCTGTGCAAACATGTATTTATCATTTGAAATAAAGAAACCTGGTGAGTTGCATAAACCTGTAATTTCAGAAAATTCTCTTACAGTTCCGCTTTTTAAGTTTACAGCCATTAGATATACATATGGTGGAGACGCCGATGAGGAGGTGCTAATTACAACCCACTTATTATCGTTGCTTATAGCAGTAGAAAATATCAATCTATAATCTTGTGTTAAAGGTAAATTATTTATTTTTTCAGAGATAAGCTTTTTCTTTGTATTACTCAACAAATCAATCAAAACAAGCGACATTGCAGAAACTTTATTACTCTCTATTTCACCACATACTATATATCTTGAATCATTTGAAATTGAAGGACACCAAAATTTACCTTCTGCTACACGTTCCAATATGAACGGAAATTTTTTCTCGTTTTCTCGTTCATTCTGATATTTCAATATATACAGTGCTTTTTCAGTAGCTACTAAAAACTCTTCTTTTTCCTTATCTACATTAATATACTCAACTCTCTCATTCAGTCTTTGCCTATAAACTTCTTTCCCAGTCTGATAATCAATCAGGATTACTTCTTTGAGATTTTGTGTATAAGCTACATAATTCTTTCCCCATGCAAAAAATCGACGTGGAAAAAGTGTAAAATTCTTGTCAATCTCAGTATCTGTTGTTCTAAATTTGAATAATAATTTATCATCTCTCCTGCCGTCAACAAGTCTTCCCTCAAACTCTCTACCATACAATAAATCTTGATTTTTGTTATTAAATACTCTTACATATCCTATTTTTTCAATGTCTGATTGAAGAAAATATGCATATACAAATTCTATTAAAACTATTGCAAATAATGTCAGTCCAGCAAAAAGAAACTTTTTCATAGTAACTTTATTATATGACTTCATGTACTCACATCCTTTTTCTTATTTTGTTATAAAATTATCAAAATTTTATTTAACACATTTGCAATAGACGTTTTTAAACATCGTAAACCTAACAAATTTAAAGTTAAGAAATATGAAAATCCTCTCTTATGGTCAATTAGATATACAACCACAAGAGAGGCATCACTATCACGCATAATGCAATCAATAAAAATATACTTAATTACTTACAAAAGGACATTTGTATGCACCATATGAACTTTCTACATCAGACTTACTTCGCGCGCGATGAATAACTTGACCATAACCTGGTCTTCGCTACAAATTAGGATTTGCTACCTTTGTACCATCATAATTTTATTTCAAACAATACCATTTGTAATTATTGTACTGGTAAGCAATAGACATTATTTGGTCTCTTGTCAGACCAGAAGTACCTATACTATATTTAGTAGTTTGCTCTTTAAACTGTGTAGCATAGTTCTTGTTTTCAATTAAATTTTCATTACTTCTCAATGATTATTTATATTTGATATACTGCTCACTTGTCATCCATGAATCGACTTTTAATACATATACATTCTTTTCACACGGCAACAATACAAAAACATCACCGCCTTAATCACTTACCGTGAAATTTTTGTTTTTTACTTCGAAGTTTTTCTATCAGCCTTTTTAAAGATTCTTTTCTAAAATCAAAAGAGTCTTTAAAAATGTCTAATCTGTGACCATTAATTATAACTACATGATTATTTATCCATTTAACATCAGCTTTATCTTCCGGGTAGTTCCAGTATATGTTTCTAATTTTTAAGCCATTTTTATAACACAGCTCTCCTCTAACTCCATATGCTGTTGTTGCACCACCATTGATTAAGTAAAATTTAATTTTATATTTTCCATCAGGGGATAAAGATTCACTTAAAAATTCGCCATGCGGAAGTCTGTTTATATCAAAAAATAGCCAGTAGACAAAAAAAGAAAATAATAATATAAGCATTAATATTGTTTTCAGTAATTTGATTAATATTCTTTTAAAAGAACCATTGTTTACTTCAGCTGAACCATTAGATTTATAAACCTTGCTCATACCATGATATCCCTTTCCTAATTGCTTCTTGATCTTTCGGATCATCAAAATAGCTTTTATAGTAAGAAATATCCCATGTTCCAGATATTATTTGAACAAGTCCAGCAGCTGCACATAAAACTTCTGCTGGAAGAGGTAATGATCTACCTGTATATCCATAATGAATATTACCAATATCTTCTCCATGTATATACTCTATCTTACCATCAACAACGATTTTATATACCATATATTCTTTTGTAATCCCAATCACCACCTTCTCTTACTTTAGATGTCCAATATGCAACTTTTGCAGAATACGCTAAGGCAGCATTTCCACTAATAATTAATGTTGATAAATAAATACAGTTCAATTCATTTACATTAGCTCTGCACATTTCTATCAAATATACACGCTCTGGCTCATCTGGATCACGCTGAATAACAATTGAATTTTTATCGCTTTTTTCACTTTTATTTTTTAGTTGTATATTTTTTGAAAGCTGTATACTAAAATCATCTTTTACTTCTATAATTCCTTCCTCTATAGCTAAGTTAAGGTATTTTATGCATTCTTTATACTTCAATATTAAATTATCATCTTTGACTATATCTTTTATTGATTCATTGACAGTAATACTTCCATCATCATTAATCCTTAAATAATTTTTGGGACTTTTTAGCACAAGACTATTAATGTTGAGCAAACTTTCTATCAATTTACTATCTTGCAATGTATAGTTGCCAACTATCTTATATATTTTTCATCTTCAGCATATGACAAAGAGAAGTTAAATACATTAAATATAAATACAAAAATCGTCATGATACTTAAAAAAGCTAACTTCTTTTTACTGCTTTTCATATTCCCATTCCTCCTACCTATTTTATTTTGCATCCTCTCATGAGCGCCCATGAAAAGTTGATGCCATTGTAACTTGAAATCTTTTAAGTATAATAAACAAATAGACAAATAATGGTAACAAACATAAACATGTTGCAATATATTCTTTTTATATTCCCTGGCATACCATCCTATTTGCATATAAACTATCTCATTTGCGAGAGGCAATGTGCAAATTGCTATATTTATTAATATTCTCCTTGGCATTTCTCTTTTAATTCTACATTAGTAATTTTACTTTTTCAAACTTGTTTTTTTCTTTTTTAGGCTAATTTTAAGCAATTTTTAGCTATTAGCTCCTTCTTTCTTCAAATATCTCTAAATTCCTTAAATTTTCTCATGTCTTTTCGCAAACAAAAAGCTGCCCCCTTCTCTGGAGGCAGCTATCTAAATTGCTTTTTAAAAGCATTTTTAAACTATATCCCTTTTTATCCTCATCAAAGTATTGTACAAAAATGGCAGCAGGAAAAATGCAAGCAAAACAAGGCCTATCACAACGCAGATGGAAACCTGCATTAATGTCAAAATCCCAGATGGCAGCATTGCCGCAAATGTGCCGGCTAAAATTATCACCGCTGATGTTACAACATGACCAATGTTTGCTGAGGTAAACTTTAGTGCTTCAGAAAGCTCTAAATTTCTATATTCATAAAACCTTATCAACAAAAATACACTGTAGTCTATACCCAGAGCTAAAAACACAACAAATGTGAAAAATGGCACTGCCCAATTGAGTGCTTCGTACTTGAATATTCCTTTGAAAATCATCTCTGTTATAGAGAGTGCAAGGTAGTAGTCGACAAAAACTATTACTACCATCACAGCTGCATTGAAGATTGACCTTGAAATAATGAACATGAGTATCAAAATGCTTATTATCATTATTAGTCTTAAAGTCTTGAAATCCTTAAAATAAATGCTTCTCAAATCATTGTTTGAAGATGATATTCCTCCAACTCCTATTGATATAAACTTGGTATATACAAATTCTAAAGAGTTATTTAAAACTTTTTCCACATTAGCAACAATGTCAATTGCCTTGTTTGTGTACGGATTTGTGTCAAGAATCAAGATTATCTTTGTTATTGTTCTATCTTTGTTCATATATGAATCTAAAGCCTTTCTGAAGCTACTGCTTTTTATAGCCTCTGGTGTAACATAAAAGATGTTTGTTGTTTTGTATCCTTCAAAATAACTCTTCATACTCTGCATAGAATTTGCCATCTTGTTAAGTGCATCAGAAATCTGCAAAAGCGCTGATTTTAAGCTTGTAAACCCTGTCTGAAGTTCATCCATTTTTTACAATCTGTTCTTTTTGTTTGTCAAACTCCTGAATTTTTGAATACATAAGATTTACACCTGAGATTATTTGCTTTTGCCCCTTGTCAATTTTGTTATAACCACTTACAACTTTTCCTTGAGCATCTGCAAGATGTTTGGTAGCTACAGCAATACTGTCAATCGAATTTGAGATAAAGTTTTAAAGAATTATCTGCCTCTGAAATTTGTAATGAAATCCTTTCACATTCAGATGAAAATTCTTTTAGCTTAAGGGCAAGTTTGCTGCTTTCACTTTCAATCTTCGATAGAATCTCTGCAGCCATAATATAATTGATACACTTTTCGCTTGCAAAATTTACATAAATTTATGGATGCTTTCAACTTTCTTTTGTTTTTAAATAAAACTACTTTCTTTGCTGAAAATGCACATTTTATATTACCGGTAATGCTTTGTTATTATCTATTTTACCCAACATTGAACCAACAATAAATATACCCTTGCGCAAAAAAATAAATCTAACTTCTATAAAAATTGAGTCTACTATTGATATTTCGTCATCGTTCTATCAATCTAATTCATCGCTCTAATTCATAGATATAACAAAACAAATCTTTATTTAACTAATATTACTTCTGCCATTGTTGTAGGATCATTTATTGCTAAAAACCAACAACCCAAATAATTTATTTTATCAATATTTTTATCTACTTTTTCATTAACTTGAATATCAAATAAAAATCTGTTGCCCTGTTTTGGATTAATTAATATAACATTCCAAGGAATTTTTAGCTGAAGTAAAAAGCTATCATCGTTTTTTGTTATTTGTACTTTATCAAGTATATTTTCTAACATCTTATCTTGATTAACATTATACTCACCTTCAATTATTCTTTTCTCCCCACTAACATCTTTGATTTTAATATCTATCATCTTTAATATTTGATAATTGTAAAAACTTAAAATAATTTCCATATCTTTTTTATACCAATGCTCTAATTCTGATGATGGTAATTTTATTACAATAATGAAAAAACTATAGTCCCAGCTAACTCCAATAGAAATATTTTCTCCATTTAAAATTATTTCATTCCTTTCATATGTTTCTGTATTTAACAAACAACATTTCAAATTATAAAATAATATATTTTCGCAAGATTTTCTAATTTTATATGGGCAAATAAGAAATATATCTTCTCTCAATTTAAAAATAGCTGTTTTTATTATGTCTGCTTTGTTACTAAAAATAAGCTTTGAAGCATTATATTTCAATAACTCTTTAATAACTTTTTTTCTAAAACCTTCTTTTACATTATGAAGAGAGTTATGATAGACATTTTGGAGTTCAACTATATATTTTTGATACATTCCTTTAGGAAATATTTCTGAAATTAACTTTAATGCAAATAGAACTTCACCTACTATATTTAGTTTTTCGGCATTTTTTAATATCTCCTCCCAAACAATCTTATTTCTATACTTATTCTCAAAAAGTAAAATATCTATAAGTAGTAATAATCTTAAGTATGGCTCCTTCCCTTCTGTTAACATAGAATAATAATCCAAGATAAAATCCTTTGAAAAATGATATAATAAATATAAAAAATTATTGTTAACATCTAACCGATAGAAAATTTTCCCTTTAACTTTATATTGTTCTGCTTTATTTATCAATTGTTTTATAAACTCATTTTCATCATCCCAGTTACATGTAAATTTTAAATGAACTTCTATCGGAACATTAACTAGCATACTCCCAATAATTAATTGTTTGTTCATAGAAGGTAAATGATTATGTCCTCGTAGTTTTAAATCATAAACGTTAATTAAATTATCACCTACATGTAATCCTTTTTCATCTTTATATCCTAACTTACCTAAATGGTCTAATAATACTGGTAAATCGTCACAAGTAACTAAAATATCTATATCACTTGTTTTTCTAATTTCTGGGTATTTATATAAATCATAGCTTAGTAAAATACCTTTCAAAAACAAAACTTTTATCTTCGAACAAATTTCATTTATATTTAACATCTCGTTAAATATAATATCATTGATAAATTTTTGAAATTTTATTTTTGCGGTTGTTCTATTTAAGATTTCGTCATCTAAATTATATTTTGAAAATAATACTCTATCTAGTTCGTAACTTTCAGCAAATTTATATAGAAGACTCTCATCTTTTATATAATTTATCAAGTAATTATATAAAACCTCATATACTTTCATTATATACCATTCTCCTCCTAAAATAAAATTTAATTGAAATCGATTTGATAAATTTTATTAAAATATCTCAATAAGTTCCTTTCATGAGTAACCATAATAATAGTAGTGTTTGGATCTTCTAGCAGACTGGAAATAACTTTTTTCCCCTCTTCATCTAAATTTGCAGTTACTTCGTCAAACAAATAAAATTGCCTCCCTTTGAGCATTGCTCTCCCAAGAGAAATTCGTTGTTTTTGCCCACCTGATAAATAAATTCCATTATCACCCGCACGTTTGTCTTTTATTTCTTCCAACATTAGTTTTTTCATAACGCTCTCTAAAGTATTTATTTCTTTGTTGAATTTCACCATCTTGATATTATCTTCCACTGAAAAGTTAAATATAAATGGCTGTTGAGAACAATACCCAATACTTTCTCTTAAACTCTCTAAATTTATTTCCTTGAGTTCAATCCCATTAATGTAAATTTCACCTTCATAGTCCTCATAGAAACCCAAAAGAATTTTTAAAAAAGTAGTCTTTCCAGACCCATTTTCACCTATTATTGCTACTTTATCTCCTTTTTTTATGTCAAGAGAAATATTCTTGAAAATATAATCTTTATCAAACCTATATCCTATATTTTTTATCTCTACAATTTCTATATCCTTTGTTAGTACTTTTCCTCCATGTCTTTCTGGAGAGTTTATTAAATCTAATATCCTCTTTGAGAATATTTTAAGTTTATAAAACTGGTTAATCGTATTAATGATGTAATTTATCATTCCCTTTATCAAAATTGAATATCCAGCTATTTTTATAAAATCTCCCAAGGAAATTTTATTTCTTAACATAAAATAACTGCCCAAAATATACATAAATAGCATTGAAATCTGAGAGAAAGTATCATCCATTGTCTTTAAAATAACTGAAGTTTTGATCTTCTCTTTTACATACTTTTCAATAAAGTCTTGGTAGCACTTTTTTATCATTTCCTCTATTTCCTTTTCTAATGAATGAACTTTGATATACATAAAACTTTGAACAACTTGATTTTCTAATTCTCTTAATTCATCTTTCCTCTCCTGACCATATTTTGTAATTCTCTGGTTTTGTTTTTTTGTGATTAGAGGAACTATTATAGGAAGTAAAACTAATATAAAAGATAATATTGAATAAAAAATTTCTATTTTTATCATTACATATAGTACGTAAAGTATGAATATACAAGAAAATAAAATTTCAACAACATCCAAAATTGCAAATCTAAATAATCTTATATCATCATTAAATCTTGTCAGCACTTCACCAACTGTCAATTTACTTAATTTCAAAAGCTTTTGACACAAAAATTTTTTGTAGATATTAGTATCGTGTAGGACTACTACCTTCCCAAACAATAAAGCTCTATATATAGAAGATATGCACGGCAAAACAAAAATAACAATACACAGAATAAATAGAAGATTAATTATGTTGTTTTTCAATAAATAAAAATCTCTTTTTAATGCTGCATCCATATAAACTCCTAATTTTGATACCAAATATATGTCTACAATATTTTGTAGAGAGAAAATAATTATATCACACAACAATACATACCAATATTTAACCAAAAAATCTTTAACTAATTTATTTTTTTCTTTAATCACCATAAAATACTACCTCACTGTTAATAAATTTCAGCAATTTCGTTTACTGATTGGTTTTCGATTCTCCAAATTCTATTTACACAACTTGTCAATTCAATATTATGTGAAACAATTATTATTGTTTTTTCACTTTTACAAAGAATATCTTTCAAAATTTCTATACTTTTAGTATCAAGATAATTAGTCGGTTCATCAATTATTAAGATTGAAGACTTTTTCAACAACCCTCTTATTATTGATATTTTCTGTTTTTGCCCATCTGAAAGTTGATTAATTTTTTTTGATAAAATATCATCCAAACCAAACAAGTGCAGTAAACTTCTTTTTCTATCTTCCAAATTGTCTTGAATCACCATATTGAGGTTATTATCTATATCCTGTGTAAAGAAAGTAAAATTTTGGGGAATAAATGAAATGTGTTTACTGAAACTCTTAAAATCTACTTTTGAAAGTGGTACACCATTAATAAGAATATCACCTTTAAAAGATTCATAAAGCCCCATTATAAGCTTCAAAAGAGTAGTTTTTCCACTTCCATTAGAACCCATAATCAATATCTTATCTCCTTTGTTGATACGAAAATTTATTTTGTTGAAGATACTCTTAGAATTTTCATAGGAAAACGAAACATTTTTAAACACAATATTTTCAATTTCATTTATTTGTATCATATTCCCATATTGATTTTCTATATCAAAATTTAGTATTTCACTAATTCTTTCAAAAGAACTTTTTTCAACCCTCAAATTTTGAAAACCTTTTGCTGCTACTTTAAAATTATCAATTACAATAGGAAAAAGTGATATAAACACTACAACCAAATCAGGAGTTATTAATTTTTTATATAAAAATAAACCTAACATGATATATGTACCAAATTTTGCTATATTGTTGCATAAGTTGTAAAGTATATCTTCAATTGTTCCTACTTTTTCCATTTCATTTGCACATTTTTTACTGACTTCTTCCAAGGAAAGAAATCTTAAAGAGGCCCATTCATAAAGATTATATGCTTTTATTACTTCAATTCCTTCAAAAGACTGTTTAATAAAACCTGTTAACTCATCATCTGCACGATGACTTTCCTCAACTATTTTATTCATATATTTTATTGTAAAAAACAGTGGAAATATAGGTAAAATCCAAAGACCAAAAAAAATAACTGAAAGAGAAAAATTTTTTAGACCCAAAAAAATAAAATAACCTGCTAAACATATTAAGGCTGAAAAAACTGAAGAATAATGAACATAAAAACACTTTACTATATCATTAAAGTCCTGCTCTAATCTATTTAAAATCTCACCTTGTCCATATTTTTCTATTAATGAATATTTGTTATTCAAAAACAACATAAATAACTTTTTCTTTAGTTCAATAATTCTATTCTCTTTAAAAAATTCAATTAACAATGAAAAAAATAATTTGCCAGAAATAATAATAAGATAAATTAAAAGAAAGGTAACTACATTACATATAAAAACCTCCATATCTTTTTGGATAGCTAATGAAAATAATTTAGCAAAGGTATTAGAAATATATATGTTTATGATACCCTCAATTAAATTTATAAAAACAATGAAAATAGTAGGTAATAACAATACTATTTTTACATAGTATTTAAAATTCATCCTTTTGCACCCTTCCCCAATAAATATAAGCTTATTCAATAATTCTACTCTGTATTGTTATATAAATTATCTAATAACCAATTACATGTTACTTTTGAATCAATCACCTTTTCTTCTAAATTCCAATCTGGCAAAAGTAATCTGTAATAGGTACATTTATTAGAAAGCTTCTCAAATAACTCAAGTGGAATGTACAAATCAACAATTCGTTTGTTAGGATTAATTTTATTCTTCAAAAAAAAATATAACGCTTCTTTCCTATTTAATCTTTTTATTTTCGGTTCACTTATTGGCACTTTTTCTACAAATATAACATAATCAATCTTTGAAAAAGCAATAAATTTATCTCCCAAAACCTCTCTTGCTTTATAATATGTTTGACAATTATCACAATATAATGGTTTATGATTATTCGTTAACAAAGACCAATAATTATACAATAACTTATTATTTCTATCAACCCTCAATCCTATGCTTTCATCAATACAATATCCAGTTATATCATTTGATATTATTAAGCAAATAAGATCATTTGATAACAATTTACCTCCCTCATATATTAATTGCAACGCCAAGGTTGACTTCCCTACTTCACTTTCACCTACAAAAATTATACCTTTATCGCCTATTTTTACAGCAGAAGCGTGCAAAGGTAAACTAAAATGAGAATACAGTGAACTAGCAATATAAAATTCAATTATTGATTCACAACAAGTAATTGAAGCTGGACTATTTTGATTTAAAAATACTTTTAAATATCGATTTTCATAACTATATACTAAGCAAGAAAGAATTACATCTTTTTCTCTTTGCACTATTATTCTAAATTTATTGTTTTCGAAATGATATAATTCCGGTATATAAGTAACATTCAAAGTTTTATTGTAATTCTTTAATTTTGATACGAATTCATTGAAGTTATTTTGTATTTTAAATTTTGTTCTTATATCTATTAATAAAGTTCTTTCATTTTTTTGTAACACATTTTTATAATCCATAAATTTACAAAATCTCTCAATTAAATTTATGTCATCACACCTTATAATTAAATCCAAAACTGGTAATTTAAATCTTTTAATTGTAATTGATGATTTGCTATTTTTCAAATTACAGTTCACCTCTTTATAATAATTTAGTTTAAATTATTAAATTTATAGGATTATCTAAATAAAAACGGAGTAAGTTTATCTCTATAGATATTATTAAACAACGTTTGAATACATACAAGCGGAGATGGATATGTTATATCATTCCAATATTTATAGTTTTTTGCTATACATACAACACAATCATGCAATAATTCACATCTTAAACATTTTTGAAATGCATGATCTTTGACTTTTCTTATCTCCTCTATTAAAGTATTTCCATTAATTATTTCTTTGAACGATTTTTCCTTTAAATTATCTACGTTTTTGATATAGTGTTCTTTATCAATTACAAACTCCGGACAAGGATATACATATCCTTTATAATCTATAAAAAACGAACTTCTTCCCGCTTTGCATGTTATTCTTTTTTTAGAGGAATTTTCCTTGATTGTTCTAGAAAACTTTTCAAACATGCTTCTGAACGTTTTTACTTCATCAAAATTAAGCATATACATACTCCTCTTGAAATAATCTCCACTATAAGTTGGGGCAATTTCTACATCAGCAAACCATTCAACATTTAATTTAGAAACTATTTCTTCTAACTTCTTTAAAGAAGGTAATCCTTGTTTTGTAACTACTGTTTTAATGACTAAATTAGCATTATATATCTTTAAAAGATATACAGCATTTAATGCTTTTTCCCATGCCCCCTCTTTTCTTACAAGAAAATCATGAATCGACGGTTCACCAGCATGAATACTAATTTCAATCTTCCCAAATAGTCTAGTTATGTCCTTTGCAACCACACTATCTTGAATTAATTCCCCATTTGTATACAATATCAACCCCATTCCTTTTTTTCTTGCATAATTAGCAATATCAAATATATCATTTCTCAATAACGGTTCCCCGCCTGTTATTGTAACAACAAAAGTTCCCATAGAAGATAATTCATCTAAAATATTAAAATACTCATCTGTCTTTAATTCACCTTCTTCATGCTTCTCAATATAGCAAAATCTGCAATCCCAAGTACATTTTCTTGTTATCTCACAAACAATTTCAACTGGGTAATTATCTTCTATTATCTTGCTTAAAATTCTATAAACATTCACTATTTTGTCAACCTCCATTAATTGTTCTCAAGTACTAACTTTTTTTCAATTAACTCATTTATAAACTCGTTAACATCATTTAATGCTGTTTCAATTGAGCAATCAAAACTATTTGCTAAATTCGTTGCTATTTCTTCAGGATCAGTTATACCATTTACTAAACACTCCCATATAAAAGTAGCAGTTTCATTGAATATACAATAATTTTCATTTTTTAATGAGTATACAACAATTAAGTCGTCAATCTTTGCATAACCAATATCTGGAGCAGGAACTATATGCTCTTTTTTCATTTAACAGCACTCCTTCTACTATATTGTATAAATGTATGCTTTCTTATAAATTTGCTGAACATTTCCTCTTTCAAACATAGGTATGTCATCAATTTCTATCCAAGCATGCCCTAAAATTTTTTTATGATTTTCTGTTTTTTCGCACCGAAAACCAATTACTAAGGATACTTTTCCTTTGTAATTACTACATAAATAGAATAAAATCAATGACCGTTTTAAACATGTTAACTTCAATTTTTCAAATATAAAATTATTATCTATAATTTTACAACATTTTTCTGCTACTTGGATAATATCTGTTAATTCCTTATTTTTTTTAGATTTTCTCTTTATGTATTCTACTACCTTTTGCAAATTTGCAAACTTATATAATACTAAAATATAAAATATTCCCATAATCATAATTAATTTCACCTTTCTTTAGAGCCGAGGGACTCCCCCGGCTCTTTAGTTGTTTCAAGACATTCATCTGCACCACGTTCTACAACGACTACTACTTCTGCCTCCACTTAATACTACTGTTTCAAGATTACCAATTTCTATTATTTCAGGCTTTACATATATTTTTTTACTCATTCTTTCACCTCCTTCTTACTATATTAATTTTTAACCTTTTGCATAAACGCTCAAAATGAGCGTTATCAAGCTCTTTGCTAATTTCAAAAAATCTAGCCCCTCTGTCACTATATCTTGTTTAGCACGTGTTGAAGACATATTTACCACCTAATTTATTACAAAACAGAGAGTAAAAAATACCAACCTTTTTTAGTATATCCTCAAGGAGTAAAGTAGGAAATTGAAACACATGGGAGGAAACCAGAGTTTTAGAGCCTTTGAACTTTTCAAATGGTGTTCTCACATTCATCCCTCTTGTTAGAATATTTTGTAATGTTATAAAACGCTCATTATGAGCGTTTTATGTAATAGTTTAGATTACCAAGTGTCAAATCATTCTTTTGTAAGATAAAATTGAACCTCAATAATTATATATTAAGCATGTTTTAATATTTTCTTTTTTATATTCTCTGGTATACCATCCTATTTGCATATAAACTATCTCATTTACGAGAGGCAATATGTAAATTGCTATATTTATTAATATTCTCCTTGGAATTTTCACCTCAATTTTACTTTATTAATTTTTATCCTGTCAAACTTCGTTTTTTTTTTTTTTTAGTTTAATTTCATGCAATTTTTAGCTATCAGCTCCCTCTTTCTTTTAATATCTCTAAATTTCTTAAATTCTCTCTTGTTTTTTCACAAACAAAAAGCTGCCCCCTTCTCTGGAGGCAGCTATCTAAATTGCTTTTTAAAAGCATTTTTAAACTATATCCCTTTTTATCCTCATCAAAGTATTGTACAAAAATGGCAGCAGGAAAAATGCAAGCAGAACAAGGCCTATCACAACACAGATGGAAACCTGCATGAGTGTCAAAATCCCAGATGGCAGCATTGCCGCAAATGTGCCGGCTAAAATTATCACTGCTGATGTTACAACATGACCAATGTTTGCTGAAGTGAGCCTGAGTGCTTCGTTCATCTCTAAGTCTTTATATTCATAAAACCTTATCAGCAAGAATACACTGTAGTCTATTCCAAGAGCTAAGAACACAACAAAGGTGAAAAATGGCACTGCCCAGTTGAGTGCTTCGTACTTGAATATTCCTTTGAAAATCATCTCTGTTATAGAGAGTGCAAGGTAGTAGTCGACAAAAACTATCACCACCATTATTGCAGCATTAAAGATTGACCTTGAAATTAGGAACATGAGAATAAAGATGCTTATTATCATTATTAGTCTCAAAGTCTTAAAATCTTTAAAATAAATGCTCTTCAAATCATGGTTTGAAGATGATATCCCACCAACTCCTACCGACACAAACTTTGTGTTTATAAACTCTAAAGAGTTATTTAAAACCTTTTCCACATTATCAACAATATCAATTGCCTTGTTTGTATACGGATTTGTGTCAAGAATCAAGATTATCTTTGTTATTGTTCTATCTTTGTTCATATATGAATCTAAAGCCTTTTTGAAGCTACTGCTTTTTATAGCTTCTGGTGGGACGTAAAAGATGTTTGTTGTTTTGTATCCTTCAAAATAACTCTTCATACTCTGCATAGAATTTGCCATCTTGTTAAGTGCATCAGAAATCTGTAAAAGAGCTGATTTTAAGCTTGTAAACCCTGTCTGAAGTTCATCAACTTTTTTTAGAATCTGTTCTTTTTGTTTCTCAAATTCCTGAAGTTTTGAATACATAAGTTTTACACCTGAGATTATTTGTTTTTGACCTTTGTCAATTTGATAGTAGCCACTTAGAACCTTCCCTTGAGCATCAGCAAGCTGTTTTGAAGCTGAAGCTATGCTATTAATAGAATTTGAAATAAGCTTCAGAGCTTTGTCAGCTTCATTTATCTGGGCTGAAATCTTTTCATATTCAGAAGAAAACTCTTTTAACTTTGGAGCAAACTTATTTGCTTCAGTTTCAATTTTTGATAAAATCTCAGATGCCGTAATATAATTGATATCCCTTGAGATTTCCGGATACTTATTTGAAAGTGCTTTTAAATTGTTATTAGCAGTATTAATACCTGTCAATAAAAGTTCAATTTGATTTACATCAAATCCCTGTAATTCACTTTTTACCTTATTTATTGACCTTGTATACTCAAAATAGAATTCTTTAAAGCCTTCAGACAGCTTGCTGCTTCCAATTGAAAGCTTATTAAGACCATCATATATCTTCTTAGAACCATTTAACCCCTGTTCAAATCCACTGTTTAGTTTTTCTAAAGAAATTTTCAATTCATATACACCATTTTCAAGCTGTGAAATGCCAGTTACAAGTTTTTGAACATCAAATTCTTTTGTTGACATATTTAAATTTTTGTTTATAGTCTCAATTGCATTGTTAACTTTCAAAAGACCATTTCTCAAACTATCAATACCTTTTATAACAGTATTTGCTTGGTTTGACAAACTAAATTGTTTTATAATCTGCCCTTCAGGTCTTGTGACTGAATACACATCTTTTATACCTTTTTGCTTACTCAATATCTCAGTTATTTTTTCAATGTCAGATAATGCGTCAGAAGTTGCTAAACTCTTATTAGATTTCAAATAAATGGTAACAGGAAATGTCTTACCGCTACTGAAGTTTTTTGAAATTATGTTAAATCCCTTCACAGATTTGTATTTTTCAGAAAGTTCGTTTAGTGTGTTAAATGATAAATCGCCTCTCACTGATAAGAGAAAAGGTATCAAGATTAAAATAACTGTTGTCAACACCACATAAGGATATTTAGTTGAAAGTCTTGCAGCAGCTTCCCAGAGTCTGCTATGGGTGTGCTGTATTTCTTTATTAAATGGCCAGAGAAGATTTTTACCAAAAATTTTGAGTACAGCAGGAACCAGTGTCAAAAGCACAAGTAAAAGCACAAGCACACTTACTGCAATTGCTGACATTGCCCTGAAAAAGTTAAAAGACGCTGCCGCAAAAGCCGCAAAACCTGTAAAAACCGCAAGACAGCTAAATACCACTGTTTTTCCTGCTGTTTTAAACGTTGTTATTATTGCATCATCAACATCTTTCCCATTTGCAAGCTCTTCTCTGAACCTTGAAATAATCAATAGATTATAATCCGTCCCAATTCCAAATAGGGATACAACTATAAATGTTCTTGTAAAAGTATTGATTGGAAAATTAAACTTATCTGCTAAGTGCCCAACTATGCTAAGTGAGATTAAAAACGAAACACCAACTGTTAAAAGTGAAACAATTGGAGTGACAGGCGAGCGGAAAACAAGGACCAACACAATGATTATAAATACAATTGTGATGACATCGGTCTTTTTAACACCATCTTCTGAAGCCTTTACAAAGTCTTGGGTAATTAAATCTCCACCTGTCAGATACACTTCTAAACTCTTTGGTTTTCTAACAGAATCTATAAACTTATAAATATCGTCTCTTATCTCAATAATTTCTCTCTTTGACTTGTCTGCCTGAATGCTTGCAAGGATAACCTTGTTGTTGCCTGATACGTAGTAGTTTTTTAGCTCAGGATTCTTGAAATGAGTTGAAATATTTTCAATGTTGTATTTTTCTCTGTTACTGTTAAGTCCATAAATTATCTTTTTAATTGCCACAATGTCTTCATCTGAAAGACCATTTTTGTCATAAAATACAATTGCTACTGTTGAAAGCTTTTTATCCTTTGGTACTCCCTGATATTCTTTTTCTAACGCTGCTGCAACTTGAGATGGGTATTCCTGACCAATTTTAGGTTCACCTTTGAGTCGCACTATTTTATTTATATCTGGCATAGTAACTACAAATATTACTGTTAAAATAGCCCATATAATAGTGCTCAGCCACGGACGCTTTAAAATTACTCTCACACACCTCACCTCTTTTAAAATTTTACACAGCCTATTTTAACATATGCACTGGCCAAACGTCAATGACTAAAAGTCAATTTAAAAATTAAATAAAAAGCTTTTGTGAAGGTCTTTGCCTTCACAAAAGCTTTATCTTTACAAACTTGAGTTTACCAACCTGCAAAAAATTACATCGCCAATCAATACTCTATTCCAGCTTCTTCAGCAAAACTTTTCAAAGACTCCTCAGTCTCTTTCCTCGACTTCTCCAGCATTATCTCATAATCCTTCTTCCACTGCTCAACATCTCCCCTGTCTATATCATTCCTTTTCGCATGTATCTTCCCCTCTTCAGTGTTAAAAAACCATTTCTCTTTTATCTTCCAGTCATATTGCACATTCAATAACTTCGGTCTAATGTCGAGTGTAAACTCTTTATATCTTTTCCACACTTCTCTCCAATTTTGTGGATTTTCCCTCAGTTCCTTCAACAAGCCCTCATACACCTTTATCGCTTCCATTGCAAGCTCTTCTCTACTTTTCCATTCAAGAATATACAACTCACTATATTTTTCTGGATGTTCTGCTATATCTTTAGAGGTTCTCTTCCAAGAATCAGAATAATAAAAATCAGCTAAAGCAGAACTTGAAACCAATATAATACCATACAGTTCTTTTATACGCTTATCAGTAAATCTGTCTGTAGGGTCACTGTATACTGCAGTATCAACATCTTCTTTTTGCTGATTCTCAGTTAAATTCTGGTTATCTTGATTGACATCTGTTATATTCCCCTCTCTCTCCGCCTGTTCTGATGCCAATACCACCTTCTGAGCTCCTGCATCAACACCTTTGCCTGTACCTGCCTTCCCTCTATATATCGCACAACCTATACCTGCACAACCAGCAAATATAAATGTGCATACCAACACCAATATAATCACTTTTCGCCTCATTTATATCTCCCCTCTCTTCTTCTTTTAACCTCTCTTGCTAATTTGAACTTATCCTATATAAGATTACCCAGTTCATGGGTAATGTGTCTTTATTTAAGTACTCGCGAAAACTCCTACCAGAATAGAAATACTCTGGTGTAGTGGAATGTTGTGCGTACAAAAGATCTGTTGCTGTCTTACTAACTATTACCTGTGAATGATAAGCTTCGCAGTTATCATATCGTACATGTTGAACAATATCCCCCTCTTTTAAAAACCCTAATACTACACTGCTATATCTCTCCAATGCATACCATACAGGATATATTCTCATCTGATACGCTCTGTTTCTTCCGGCACCATCTAAATTGCCCCAGTGCTGCCTAAAATAATTCGCACCCGTCCACGTTGTAGTTCGGTTTGTTGATGTCCGGTAAAACCAGTAGTTAACATTACCTTCTATCCCCGAAGATGTAGAATATATCATATCCATATACCCCGCAAACAGCACCTGTGAAGCAAAATTTGTGCAATCTCCTCCATAGTTCGCAAAATTAGCAAACGTAATACCCCTGCATGTATAACTATTCTTATACGTTGCATTGTCTATAGCATAATTCTTTGCTGCTGTCCTGTTGTAGCTCGTATTCGTATTACCCGAATTATATGATGACCTCATTAATTGAAGAGAATAATAATGAGAACCTGAATGTCCATACGCACTTGATACTAAAATATAATAATTCCCACTACTTGGAACTGTGTACTGAATAAATTCATTCTTACCTTTTGGATTCGTAGATGATGCTACTAAATTCTGTGATGAATTGTATAAATATATGTTGTAATCTACAAGCTCATGCGCATTAATAAAACTTATTGCTACTATGTCCCCTGCTCTAAAATAAATCTTAAAATAATCTTTGTCTTGCGATGGATTAGTAGATTGATATATTAATCCTTTTACAAAATCTCCAAAATTAATTGTATTTGCTGTTGAAAAGCTGTTGTTGTTCTCTTGTTCATATACCTCCCCTGCTTTTGCAATCTCATTATACCAAATTGTTAATGTAAATACAATTAAAAACATTAAAAATTTAGAGAAGCATTTTAAAACCCTTTTCATCAAATAAACACCCCTCTCACTCTTTTGTATTTTCAATTTGTGATTGTAAGTTAAAAAATTTTTCTTTGGCACAAAATTGAACTTTACATAACCAAACTCACCTCTTGAGTAATTTGTTTACTTTTACTTTAGCACAACAACAACAACAACAACAACAATATACAAACTGCCTAAATTTTAATTTTGGTATTTGTAAAACTATAATAAATTAAAATGCTCATTCTGTATATATTGCATATCTTAGAGTTATAAATATATGATTATACTTAAAATGATAAATCATCTGCAGTGGAAGCTATATAATTGAACTAAAAGGAGAATTTGATATAAAAATTTGAACCTACCATTAATTAAAATTGCCACTTATTTTAAATATCCTCAATTTCGGCTTTATAGCCTTACAAAAACAAAAAGCTTTTGCGAAGGTTTTACCTTCACAAAAGCTTTAGTTTTGGCTTTACAAATTTTGTCTTTTAGCTGTATGGCATCAAAGCTTTTAAATGTCAATTTCAAAATTTACACTCCAAAACAAATCATATATTTATTCTCCTCTTTTGCTTTTTTAATCTTCTTCAAAAGTTCCTTAAGACTTTGGTCTTCTTTTGTCCTCGGGTCACTTTCTACTACTTTCTCTAATTCAGGAAGAGACTCGGGCGGTATCAATGTGACTCCATTTACGTCTATACCATAAAACTCTTTATCAAAACCTCCTCCAACATAGGTTTTTACTCTCCTCAGCCCCATCTCCCACCAGTCCAATACAATATCACTATCCACATATATACAATCATACTTTTCAGGCTCATACTCACCATAATATTTGTTTCTATCTATCTCGTCAATAATACCAAATTCACACATTGTACCTTTGTACATTTATAAAAACACCTCCATAATGTAATAAATTAACACAACTTTATTATTTACCAAAACTAATTAAATCCCCGGTTGGAACTAAGTTCACGCATACTGCATCTAAATAATACCCATTGTATCTGAATCTGTACACATTAGGAGTTTTACCATCAACAAGTTTTTGTGGCGTTAATTTCAATTCAATAACTCTTTTCCTAAATTCATCAGCCTTTCTTACATACTCACATATATTTGATGCTGCTACTTCTTTACCGTGTGTTTTGAAATGATAATTTAAACACTCAGCTCTTGAACCAAAACTTCCTGGTCCCCATAGATTAAGTAAACTCTGGGGAATTTGACGACTTCCTGTTGATGTGGCACTTCCAAAAGTTTCTCCCCCATCTTTAGCATACCATGTTATTTTAATTTTTTCTTCACAAGTTAAAAGCGGAACTCCACTTACAGTGTATTTGTTCTTCCCAATCCCAACATTAGAAAATTGGAAGCTTTTCTTCATGTTCCCAGTATCTATAGTACCATATACCAAGTCTACTGAATCTATTCCTAAATTTGTTATATCGAAAATAATCGAATCTTCTGTTGCAACCCAATTTAATATTACATAATTTGGTAATGTGTTTCCTAATATTTTCTCTTCGCCTTTATTAGTTTGAATTTCTCTAATTTCAGAACTGCTATCTGAACTACCTAAAATTACATTGCCATAGTTCTGGGTAATATTAATAACTTGTTGTGCTCTTAAATCATCTGCTACATTTGCTAAAGTTCCTGTACAAAAAACTCCTACTAATACAAGTATTACAGCTATCATACTTGTAAGTCTTAAGATGCCTTTTCTCATATCCCCAAATCTCCTTTCTATTTTTTACACTATAATTCTTTTTTTATCTACATAACCAATAACAAAATCCTTATAACTTCTATAGGCTACAAAGGGCAAAAATAATAATTTTAATTACCACAGGCAACACTTTTTCTTTAGTTCAAATTAAAACTTTTTATAACAATGTTACTTTTTTAACTATTTATTTACTTTTACTATATCACAACAACAATAACAATAACAATATGCAAACTGCCCAAATTTTTATTTAGAGTGCTTGTAATATTGCAACAAAAATACAACCACTGTTTTATGCAAAATAAAAAGCTTTTGCAAAGGAAAAACCCTTTACAAAAGCTTTATCTTCACAAATTTGAGTTTCCCAACTTGTAAGACATCTCCGTTTTGAAGTTCAATGTCAAGGTCATTTACCTTCTCACCGTTGAGTTTAACAGCACCGCTTTTTATAAGCCTCATTCCCTCACTTGTAGATGAACATAGTTTATTTTCTACCATAAACCTTGGCAGGTAAACCTTGGAGCTCTCAAGCTCAACCTCTGGAATGTTATCTGGTATGTCTTTTTTCTGGAACACTTTTATAAATTCCTCTTCAGCTTTCAGCGCCGCCTCCTCGCCATGGTAAAGCTTTACTATCTCTCTTGCAAGTCTCATCTTTGCATCCCTTGGATGCAAAGTTCCTTCTTCAAGCTTTCTTTTTATCTCCTCAATCTCTTCAGGCTCTAAATCGGTTGTCAGTTCATAGTACGAAATCATAATCTCATCAGGGATTGACATCACTTTCCCATACATTACATTTGGCGGTTCGTTTATTCCAATATAGTTTCCAAGGCTTTTGCTCATCTTGTTGACTCCGTCTGTTCCAACCAAGATGGGCATCAAAAGTGCAACTTGGATTGTTTTGCATCCATACTCCTTTTGCAGCGTCCTTCCCATCAATATATTGAATTTTTGCTCGGTTGCACCAAGCTCAACATCAGCTTCAATCACAACAGAGTCATAACCTTGCATAAGTGGATAGAAAAATTCATGGATAGAAAGTGGAAGGTTCTTTTCCATTCTCTGTCTGAAAGTTTCCCTTTCAAGCATTCTTGCAACTGTGTATTTTGATGCAAGGTTTATTACATCTAAAAAGTTCATGGGTTCAAGCCATTCACTGTTATATCTTATTGTGGTCTTTTGCGGGTCAAGAATCTTTAAAATCTGCTGTTTGAAAGGCTCTGCATTTTTTTGGACCTCTTCTTTTGTAAGCTGTTTTCTTGTCTCCGACTTTCCTGTCGGGTCACCAATCATTGCAGTAAAATCACCAATTATCAAGATTATATTGTGTCCAAGGTCCTGAAGCTGTTTAAGTTTCCTTAAAACAACAGCATGCCCAAGATGAACGTCTGGCACGTTCGGGTCAAGACCAAGTTTTATGTTTAATGGTCTATCCTGTTTTAGCTTTTCAACAAGCTCCTCTTCTGTAATTATCTCAGCAGCACCTTTTTTAAAAACCTTCAATTGATGTTCGATATCCATCTTAAAGCTTCTTCCCCTTTCTGTAGTTTTTCAAATTCCAAATTTTTCTCTTACCATTTTAACAATCAAACCTACTTCTTCTACCTTCAAAAGGTATATAAGCCCTGCATATATTCCCATTCCAAGCAAAATACTTGCCGAGGTATAAATGGCAAAGTATTTAAATGGCATCGTTAAATAAATAAATTTTTGTTTAAATGCATATACAAAGACGCCCATTACTAAGCTTGCAACAAGCGCCTTTACAAACACACCTGCAATCCTTTTCCAGCCAATTGAACCAAGTTTTTTTCTAAGAGAAATAAACAATAAAACTGCTGCAATGTAGTTCGCCGAAGCAAATGCCATAGCAGCACCGGTGTGCTTGAACTTATGAATAAATATTATGTCAAGTATAATATTGCAAACAATAGCAATAACACCGTTTTTTACAGCTGTTTTTGAATCCTTCAAAACATACAAAGTCCTATTTAACATATCCCTAAGACCAAGGCCTACAAAACCCAAACAGTAAAACATAAGTGGTGAGGCTGTAAGCAAGGTAGACTCAATGGTAAAATTTCCTCTCTGGTAAATGAGTCTTGTTATCTCCTTCGATAGAATTATTCCACCTATGGCAAACGGCATCATCATCAGAATAATCGAGTTTACAGCAGAAACAAAGAACTTTCTAAAATTCTCTTTATCTCCTTTTGCCTGCAGATTAGAGAGGGTTGAAAAAGCTAAAACAGAAATTGAGGATGAAAAAACTCCAACCACCACATCGTTCAGCTTCCCTGCATATGCAACAGCCGCAACAGCACCGGTTGATGTCCCTGTCAAAAGGTATCTATCAATGAATGTGTAAAGCTGAGCCATGCTGCTGCTTATGAAAACCGGGAAAGAAAATTTTATCATCTTTTTTATGTTTTCATCCTTCAGCCCGACCACAGGATAAAATTTAAAGCCATATTTCTTTGAGTTATTAAGCTGGTAAACCAAGCTCCAAAAATACCCGACAACAAATCCTACTGCCACTATATATATATCAAATTTCTTGAACGGTTCAAAGTATGATAAAAATATCGCGACAAAAATTGAGAGATTAAAAGGAATGCTTGATAGTACCGGCTTTGTAAAGTTCCCGTTTGCTTGCAAAAAACCCTGAAGTATGTTTGCTGAACTTGTAAATATTATCATAAAGATTGTAATTTTCAAAATTCTCGACGCATACATTATCTGGAGTTCTTTACTTTGGTGCACCTGAAGCATAATAAGTTGTTTTGAGAAGATAAAGCCAAAGATTGCAACAATGCTTGATGCAAGAAGCAATGTATTTATCACACTGTTTGTAAATTTTATTCCCTCATCCTCACCTTTTTTTTCACGTATATCTGTGTAAAACGGTATAAATGAGGTTGAAAAAGCAGCAAAAATAGAAGCAAAAAGGATGTTCGGAAGCTGCAGTGCAAGGGGGAAAGCATCTGCCTTTACGCTTGTACCAAACCTTGCACCAAATGCTACCTCTCTTATAAATCCTATTAGTTTTGTAAAGACTGTTACAACAAAAAGCTGCAATGCTATTTTTGTTGCCTTTTTATACTGCAATTCTTGTCCTTCCTTTCATGGCTTAAAAAGATTTCTAAACACTCTCTTTCAAAAACTTCTCTATGCTCTTTACCTCTTTTACAAGAGCCTCTTCATCAAGTGTAAAAAGCTTTCCATTCATGTAAAGTATCTGACCATCCACTATTGTAGCATACACATTCGAAGGATTGCTACTGTAAACAACATTTGAAATCGGATTGTAACATGGCAGCATGTTAAAATCATTTGCTTTCAGCAGTACTATATCAGCGCAAAAACCTTCCTGAAGAACGCCTGTCTTTTTTATACCTGCTGCTATGGCTGCATTTACTGTTGCCATCTTTAGAATCTGCTGTGCATTCAAAATATCTGATAACCTATACATTCCCTTTTCAAGCAAAGATGCTATGTGCATCTCTTCAAGCATATTCAAGTTGTTGTTGCTTGCTGCAGAATCTGTGCCAATGGCAACATTTACACCAGACTTTATCATATTTTGCACAGGTGCAAAGCCATTGCCAAGCTTGAGATTGCTTGTCGGGTTGTAAACACAAGATACATTTTTCTCTGCCATAATTTCGATATCCTCATCATCGACATACACGCAGTGTGCTGCTATACAAATTGTATCAAAAAGCCCTGCCTGATTGCATAGTTTTACAGGTGACATGTCATATTTTTCGTAACATCCATTAACTTCATTTTCTGACTCACTAAGATGTATCATCACACCTGTTTTAAACTCCTGTGCAAGCTGTGCAACTTTTTCTAAAAGCTCATATGAGCATGTATAAATAGAATGCGGTCCAAAAAATACTTTTATCTTGTCACTTGAATAATTATAAATCAGCTCTTTTGTCTCATCAAGTCTAACATCTTCTTTTTCATCTGTCTGAAGCCCTCGTGATAAAACTGCCTTTATACCTGTTTGCTGCACAGCTTTTGCTGTCATATCCTCATGAAAATACATGTCAAAAAACATTGTTGTGCCACTTTTGAGCATCTCTGCAATACCAAGAAGAGAAGAAAAATAAATCATCTCTTTCGTAAGCTTTTCTTCTGCCGGGAAAATCTTTTCAAATAACCACTCATACAAAGGCAAATCATCTGCAAAAGAACGCAAAACTGTCTGACCACAGTGTGTATGGGCATTTATAAGTCCCGGTATGGCTATTAAATCTTTTCCTTCAATGACTTTAACAAAAGCTTGCTCACTAAAGGACAGCTCTATATTTTCTGCTATCCTTGCAATCTTGCCACTCTTTATAAGAATATCACCTTTTAAAACCTCATTTTGCGCATTACAAGTAATAACTGTTGCGTTTTTAATTAATATATCCATTTTACTTACACTTCCCAACTTTCAAGGTATTTTTCCTGCTCAGGTGTAAGCCTGTCTATTTCAATCCCAAGAGACCTCAATTTAACCTCAGCAACAAACCTGTCAATTTCCTCTGGAACATTATATACTTTCTTTTCCAATTGTCTATGATTTTGGACAACGTATATACTCGACAGTGCTTGAATTGCAAACGACATATCCATAATCTCAATTGGGTGCCCGTCTGCTGCTGCAAGGTTGACAAGCCTTCCCTCTGCTATTACAAAAACCTCTTTGCCATTTTCAAGAAGATACCCCTGGATATTTTTTCTTGCCTCGTACTTTTTGACTGCCTTTTTCTCAAGCGTAGCAATATCAATCTCAACATTAAAATGCCCACTGTTGCACAAGATTGCTCCATCTTTCATTTGCAAGATATGTTCATACCTTATTACATCCTTGCACCCTGTTGCAGTAACAAATATATCCCCAATCTTAGCAGCATCTTGCATCTTCATTACCTCAAACCCGTCCATATACGCTTCTAAAGCCTTGATCGGGTCAACCTCGCTAACTATCACTTTTGCACCAAGTCCCTGGGCTCTTTTTGCAATTCCCTTGCCGCAAAAACCATATCCCGCAACAACCACATACTTACCTGCAACTGTTATATTTGTGGTTCTCATTATCCCATCCCAAGTAGACTGACCAGTTCCAATTCGATTGTCAAAAAGATGTTTGCAATAAGCATTGTTGACTGCAATCATAGGGAATTTGAGCTTGCCTTCCCTTTCAAGGGCTCTGAGCCTTATTACCCCTGTTGTTGTCTCTTCACAGCCACCAATTATTCTATCTCCCAAATCTTCTCGCTTGGTATGAAGAAGATACGTCAAATCTCCGCCATCATCAATGATTAGGTCTATATCATTTTCAAGAGTTTTCTCAAGATGACTAAAATATTCGGATGTGTCCACACCTCTTATCGCAAATACTTCAATGCCCTCATGAACAAGAGCGCTTGCAACATCATCCTGAGTAGATAAAGGATTGGACCCTGTAACAAAAACATTGCTACCTAAGTCTTTCAAAAGCAGGGCAAGGTTTGCTGTCTTTGCCTCAAGATGAACAGAAATTGCTATGTTCAAGCCTTTAAGCGGTTTTTTGTCTTCATATTCTTTTCTTATCTGATTTAAGATAGGCATAAACCTTCTTGCCCAGTTAATTTTTTTGAGCCCATCTTCCCACAAAGAATAATCTTTGATAATTGACAACAGCATCACACCCTTTTTTGATTTTATAGTTATTTTACTTATCTATTTTTCTCCAAATCTTTGAACTTTGTATGTTTGTCCAAGAAAAGAAGCTCAATTGTACCAGTGGGTCCATTTCTGTGCTTTGCAATTATAAGCTCTGCTATGTGTTTTTTGTCAGTGTCAGGATTGTAATACTCATCCCTGTACAAAAACGCAACAATGTCAGCATCCTGCTCGATTGCTCCACTTTCGCGAAGGTCAGAGAGAATCGGTCTGTGGTCAGCCCTTGTTTCAGGTGCACGGGATAGCTGTGAAAGAGCAAGTACTGGGACATTTAGTTCTCTTGCCAAGGCTTTTAATGACCTTGAAATCTCAGCAATCTCCTGCTGTTTGCTTTCAAACCTGCCACGAGCAGTCATAAGCTGCAAATAGTCAACCATCACAAGACCAAGCCCTTTTTCTTTGAGCTTGAGCCTTCTACACTTTGCCCTCATCTCGCTAACTGTTATGGCAGGCGTGTCGTCAATATAAATTGGAGCGTTTGATAAAAGTGCTAAAGCCTTTGCAAACTTTTTCCACTCTTCATCCTCTAAGTTGCCAGTTCTAAGCTTGTGGCTGTCTATCATTGCTTCTGAGCAAATCATACGGGTTACAAGCTGTTCCTTTGACATCTCAAGACTGAAAATAGCAACAGGCACGCCAGCTCTCAAAGCTGCGTGCTGGACAATGTTTAGCGCAAAACTTGTCTTGCCCATTGCAGGTCTTGCTGCAATAAGTATCAGGTCTGATGGCTGAAGACCTGCTGTCATTCTGTCAAACTCAGCAAATCCTGTGGGAACACCTATTATATGTGATTTTCTGAGGTATAGTTCTTCTATCTTGTTGTATGTTTCAATTAAAATCTCTTTTAAATGAGAAAAATCTTTTGAATTCTTGTGAGAAATCACATTGAAGATTGTCTTTTCAGCAAAATCAACAATGTCTTCAACTCTTTCTGTCTGGCTCTTACACTTTTCAATAATCTTCATTGAAGAGTTTATGAGCTTTCTAAGTAGCGATTTTTCTTCAACAATCTTTGCATAATATGTAGCATTTGCAGTTGTCGGAGTATTTATCACAAGGCTTGTCAGATACTCACTTCCTCCAACGCCATCGAATGTTCCTCTCTCTCTCAGTCTTTCAGCCACAGTTATGACATCCACCGGTTTGCCCTCTTCAAAAAGGTCCATTATAGCAGCAAAAATCTCTTTAAGCTGTGGCGTTGCAAAATCTTCTTCTGTCAAAATCTCTGCAACATCAGAAATTACCTCGCGGCTCAAAAGCATTGCACCTACAACCGCTTCTTCTGCTTCGCGGCTTTCGGGCATCTGACCCTGGTTTTGAACAATGTCGGGCTCCATCTTTTACTCACTTCCTCAAATCTACTTAGCTTGCTGTCACATGAACTTTAAGCTTTGCCACAACTCCCTGATATAGTCTAATAACAACATCATAGCTTCCGATAAGCTTTATAGGGTCATCAAGCTCTATTTTCTTCTTGTCAATGTCAAACCCAAGCTGCTTTTTTATCTCATCAGCAATCTCTTTGTTTGTTATAGAACCAAAAAGCTTTCCATTTTCACCTGCTTTTGCTTTTATAATAATCTGGCTCTTTTCAAGCTTACTTGCCAAATCCTTTGCAGCTTGCAATTCTTTTTCTTTTTTCTTTTGTTCAGCCTCTTTCTTTTCTTTTATATGCTTTTCTAACCCTTCTGTTGCCGGTAGAGCAAGCTTTCTTGGAATTAAATAGTTTCTGGCATACCCATCGTTTACTTCAACTATTGAATCTTTCTTCCCAAGTCCTTTTACATCTTGCAAAAGTACAACCTTCATCTTAGAATACACACTCCTTTTTGTTTCAATTTAGATGTTTCTGTTTTCGTTAATATATTCTTGAATGGCCTTTAAAAGAACCTCTTTTGCCTCTTCAATGCTTCTGTTTTCAAGTCTTGCTCCTGCTGTCTCTAAATGACCTCCACCGCCAATTTTTTCTAATATAACCTGAACATTTATCTTTCCATTCGACCGGCCGCTTATTAGCACACTGTTTTCTATTTTGCACACAACAAAAGAAGCGTCAATCCCTTTTATGTTCAAAAGCTCATCTGCCACCTTTGCTATTATAACATTATCCCGGCACACTTGTGAATAATCAACCACAAGCGCAATATTGCTATAAATGATTTCCAGGTTGGATATGAGCTGACTTTTTAAAATGTAACTTTCCAAGTCTTCTTTTAAGTACTCTTTAATAGCTTCTGGCATTGCATCATTCTCTCTGAGGTATGTTGCAACCTCAAAAGTCCTCACACCAACATTTTTTGTAAATCCTCTCGTGTCAATCATTATACCCGCTAATAATATCTCTGCTTCAAATTTTTTCAGCTTTATCCCTTCATAGCTCAAAAGCTCTGCAACAAGTTCAGATACAGATGAAGCGTATGTCTCTGAATAGCAAATGAGAGCCTGTTCTATCCAGTCGGCAGGTCTTCTGTGATGGTCAATTACAATTATCTTTTCAAACTCCAAAATCATCTGCGGCATATCGATGTAACTTGTTCTTTGAGTGTCTACCACAAACAAAAGAGAGGTTTTTGTTTTCATCTTCAGAGCTTTCTGCTGGTCAATTATTATGTTCTGGTATTGAGGGTCATCAAGCAGAACTTGAAGAAAGTTTTTAATCGTAGGATTGTAAGAATTAATTACAATGTACACTTCCTTGCCCAAATTTAGGCACAACTTGCTCAAACCCACAGCTGCACCCAAACAGTCAAGGTCAAAATACTGATGGCCAATAATAAATATCTTATCAGAATGTTTCACAATCTCTTTTATTGTCTGTGCCATAACACGTGAGCGCACCTTTGAACGCTTTTCGTGTTCTTTTGTTTTACCTCCAAAAAATTCAAATTTACCATCATGAAATATTACAAACTGGTCACCGCCGCGGCTGAGTGCCATGTCAAGAGCTGTTTTTGCATCCTTTTGTGCCTGGAATATAGAGTCTTGCCTTATGCCAATACCGCAGCTTATGGTAGGAATTATCTTATTGTACAAATTTACTTCTTTTATCTGCTCCAAAATATTAAATCTTCTTTCCTGCATCTTGTAAAAGGCTTCTTTATTGCATATAAAAAAGTACTTGTCCCGTTCATACTTCATTAAAAACACATCTGACCTTATTTGATTGTAAAACCAATCAGTGATACGTTTTTCTATCTCAGAAACAATAGAAGATTTAGATACCTCCGGTGCTGAATTCAGAACATCTTCATAGTTGTCAATGGTCAAATAACCAAAAACAACATTTTGTATTTCATATTTCTTTTGAAGAATAACAAAATCAGTAACATCAACAAAGTAAAATAGGTTTAAAAACCTCTTCTCGTTCTTCCCTTCCTCCACCTCAACAACGGTTACCAAAACATCAAAGAAAGCACCTTCATATTCAAACTTTTCAATCTTATTTTTTCCCTCCAAAACAGCTGAATAAAGCTCAGGAAACTCATCTTTGAGATTTTTGCCAATCAATTTCTTGTTCTTTACTGTATTTAGAAATTTATGATTGTACCATATTATATCCCCATTGTACTCTGAAATAAGAATCGGAAATGGAAACTTCAAGAGTGTATCTTTTGATGCTGTGTCTATGTTAAGAGTGAGAGTTTCTATATATTCTAAAAGCTGTTTGTTCTTTTTTCTGTTGAGCCTCAAATTGTAAATGGCAAGCAGAACAATCAGTGAAAGACAAATCAAGCCAATCTTGATATCAAAATATAGGATTATAAAATCAAAAAGTAAAGAAAGTATAAAACCTGCCTGGGAGACAGAAAAGTCAAATCTTAAGTGAGACTTTTTATCTTTCACAATTCCACCCTCTTTGGTTTGCGTTTTTTAAAATCAAGTATAAGGTCCAGAAAACCTATAAATATCATTAAAATTAAAAATTGCATACCGAATATGATTAAAACTGTAAAAAGCCAGCCTCTAATAAATTGTGAATTAATCTTTTCTTCTATCACCGCATATATCAAAGAAAGTGACTGAATAAACAAAAGCAATAAAAGGATTATTATCATATTGCTCACAACAACATAAAAAGCACCAACGGTTGTTGGAAATAGAGAAAGAATAAAGAATACTACAACTCCAACTGTAACTTCTTTGGGCATAAATAGCTTTGAAAAAGGTAAAAACTCCTTCTGAATTCCAACTTTGTTTGCAACAAATTTAGCAATATAATATCCAAAAAGCGCAAATACGATTGCTTCAACAATTACAAATCCAGGCATCATGAGTTTAAAAAATTCAACTAACCTATCTGAGAGATTGTCGTCACCAATTACTCTAAAATAACTTTCAAACATCCCCTTTAAAAGAGAAAGAACTTGGGCAACTTCATCTTTCTTATAAAGAACCTTTATAGCTTTTATAACAAGCACCTGGTAGAGCAAAAATCCTGCTGTCAGCGTTGCAAAATCCATAACAGTGGTCTTTGAAATTTGCAAAAGCAAAAATACGCATATGGGCAAGATAAATGTAATTAAGAGAAAAAGAAAATTAATTGGAGATTTACCAATAATCATAAGAATTAGAACAGAAATGGCATATGATATAGCCATCCTTTTTACAAAATTCTCTTTTACTGCTACAACATAAAGAGGAAAACCTGCTAATGTCAAAACAGGATTAAACTGAAGTAAAAATAAAATTATTTGAAAAACTCCAATTACTACCGATATAAGACCTTCTTTTAAAAGTTTATTGTTCATACTTCATTCACATCCATTTACTAATTTTTATTATCTGAATCTGAACAGATAACAGAATAAGAACCTAAAAGTTTGTAAAATGTAGATTTTCGTTGAACCACTTTCAGCGCATCACTTACATCTTCATCATCCACAAATCCATCTATATCAACAAAAAAAACATATTCACCAAGATTAGTCTTTGCCGGTCGTGACTCTATCTTTGTCAAATTTAAGTCATAAAGATTAAAAATAGCCAAAATCTTGTAAAGACTTCCTGGCTTATCATAGGTTGAGAAGATAATTGATGTCTTATTCTTCTCGCCCTTTTCAAAGTTAGCGTTCTTGCTTATAATAAAAAACCTTGTGTAATTGTTGTCGTGGTTTATTGGCCCAGCCAAGATTTTAAGATTATTTTGCCGTGCTGCAAAAGATGAACAAATTGCAGCGTCTACTTCACCTTCTGCACACATCCTTGCTGCATATGAGGTACTGCTAACTTGTATCAGTTTTGCCTGTTTAAAATTCTTTCTCAAATAGTCATGGCACTGAGAAAATGCCTGCGGATGTGAGGCAATTGTTAAAATTTGTTTTTTTTCTTCTCTTGCGCTAAGATAATGCTCTACTTTCAAAACTATCTCTTTTACTATATAAACCTGGGATTTTAACAGATAATCAAGGGTTGTTGAGACGCTTCCTTCAATGGAGTTTTCAACAGGAACAACTCCAAACTCAGCTCTATTTTCTTCAATGGTCTCAAACACATCATCTATAGTCTCGCATGCGATAAGTTTTTCTCTTTCTTCGCCAAAAAATCTTCTTGCAGCTTCATATGAATATGAACCAATAGGACCTAAATATGCAACCTTCACCTTTTCACCTCATAACCTGCTTTTTATATATTTTAACATTGATTGTGAAAGTATAAAAGACAAACATATCAAAAAGGCTCTCCGCCTAAAATTTATTACAAACTTCTCAGGCAGAGAGCCTTTTTGCTTTTGCTATACATTATATCGATTATTTTTCACCACAAAGTTCTAAAAGTCTTTCCCATCTTCTGTCAACTTCCTGCTGAATCTGCTCAATTAAGTGTTCATTTCCCTTTTTGAACAGATGTCTGAACCTTCCTTGAGTCTTTAAAAACTCAACAACAGGAAGCTTTTCTTTTGGCTTGTAAGTGAGCCTGTACTGACCATTTACAACCTCATAAAGTGGCCAGAAACATGTATCAACTGCAAGCTTTGAAATTTCAATGAGCTTTGATGTCTCATACCTCCAACCTCTTGGACATGGAGCCAAAACATTTAAAAATGCTGGTCCATCTGTATAAAGTGCCTTTTCAGCCTTTTCAATTAAGTCTTTGAGGTTTGGCGTGATGAAAGCTGTCTGTGCAACATACGGAATTCCATGCGCAACCATGACTTCTGTTAAATCCTTTCTCCACTGCATCTTACCTGGAATCACTTTTCCCTGTGGAGATGTTGTTGTATCAGCGTAAAGCGGTGTAGCAGAAGATCTCTGGATACCTGTGTTCATATAAGCACCGTTGTCATAGCAGACATATACCATGTTGTGACCTCTTTCCATTGCACCAGAGAGAGATTGAAGCCCAATATCGTATGTTCCACCGTCGCCACCAAACGCGATGAACTTAAACTCGCCCTGGACTTTTCCTTTTTTCTTCAAAACCTTGTATGCAGCCTCAGCACCGGCAACTGTTGCAGCAGCGTTTTCAAATGCGCTGTGGATGAATGAATCCTTCCATGCTGTGTATGGATAAATACAGCTTGAAACCTCCAAACATCCTGTTGCAACACCAACAACAGCCCTATCTTCTGGTTTGAGTGCGCGTAATATTGCTCTTACAGCAACAGGTGCACCGCACCCTGCACACATTCTGTGCCCGCCTGTAAACCTTTCAGGCCTTGTAGCAAGCTCTTTTATATTGTATGCCATCTTTAATTTGCACCTCCTTATTCTCTCACACCAATGTAGTTGTAAACTTCACCAACATTTCCTGTCTTGACAATGTCAAGAAGCCTGTCATAAACCTTTGCGATGTCATCTGTCTTGACATCTCTTCCACCAAGACCATAGATGTAGTTGATAGCCTTTATACCATCTGCTCTTCCATAAAGAGCGCTTGTAATCTCAGTGAAAAGTGGACCGCCAGCTGCGTTAAACCCATCTGACTTGTCCATTATAGCAATTGCTTTTAAGTGCTTGAGTACCCCTACAATCTCATCAACAGGGAATGGTCTGAAAAGTCTTGGTTTTAAAAGACCTACCTTGTATCCTTTGCTTCTGTACTCATCAACAACAGCTTTAGCTGTTCCTGCTGTTGAGTTCATAACAACAATTGCAACCTCTGCATCGTCAAGCTTGTAGCTTTCGAAAAGACCATACTTTCTTCCTGTCAAGGCAGCAAACTCTTCCGCAACTTCAAGGACTACCTTTTTAGCGTTTCTCATAGCTTCAGCCTGCTGTCTTTTGTGCTCAAAGTAGTACGGTGGTAAATCTAACGGACCCATTGAAATTGGGTTTTGTTCGTTCAAAAGATAAAACTCTGGATTGTATTCGCCCACAAATTTCTTTACAAGTTCATCTTCTAAAAGCTCTATATTTTCAACAGCATGGCTTGTGATAAATCCGTCATAGCATACCATCACAGGAAGTCTTACATCCTTGTGTTCAGCAATTCTTATTGCCTGAATCAAAGAGTCGTAAGCTTCCTGGTTGTTTTCGCAGTAAATCTGAATCCAGCCACTGTCTCTTGCACCCATTGAGTCTGAATGGTCATTATGAATATTAATAGGACCAGAAAGAGCTCTGTTTATAACTGCCATGACAATTGGAAGTCTCATTGACGCTGCAATGTAGAGCATCTCCCACATCAGCGCCAAACCTTGTGAGGATGTTGCTGTCATAGTTCGAGCTCCCGCAGCTGATGCACCAATACATGCGCTCATTGCGCTGTGCTCAGACTCAACAGCAACAAACTCAGTGTCTACCTCACCATTTGCAACATATTGAGAAAAATATTGTGGCACCTCAGTTGAAGGTGTAATTGGAAAAGCAGCAACAACATCAGGGTTTATCTGTTTCATTGCCAAAGCTATCGCTTCGTTACCAGAAAGTCTATCACGAATAGCCATCTGTAGTTTCCCCTCCTCAAATTCAAAATTCTTATTTCTTCTCCTCTACAAAATCGAAAGCTTTAAATGGACAAACCTCTGTGCAAACCCCGCAACCTTTGCAGTGGTCATAGTCAACTCCGACCATCTTCCCATTTTCAACCTTTATTGATGAATCTGGACATACATAGAAGCAGAACAGACACTGCTTGCACTTATCTTCATGCCATACAGGTCTCATTGTTCTCCAGTCGCCTGTTTTAAAGTCCTCTGCATTACCCGGGTCTATAATTACACCTGCTGGTGTTATTTCCTTCCATGTAACATCCTCTGTTATTTTCATCTTTCTCATTCTCCTTGCACCTCCTGCATTCCTCTAACAAACGCTTTGAGGTTACCCTCAATCACATCTGGCTTTGTTGCAAACTTGTGCTTGAGCGACCCTTCCATATCCTTTATTGCTTCTTCTTCGGGAATAATACCTGTTACCTTAATAACTGCACCAAGCACAGGGATGTTGGGGAAGTACTTGCCCAAACACTCCATTGAAATCTTTCTTGCATCAATTGTGTAAACCTTTCCATCAAAGTTCCCAAGCATCTTCTTTACTTCTTCAGGAGACTTTGAAGTGTTGACAATTATCGCACCATCTTTTTTGAGCCCTTTTGTTACATCAACACTTCCGATTAACGTTTCATCAACAACAACTACATAGTCAGGTTCATAAATGTTGCTGTGAATAGTAATCTTCTCATCGCTTATTCTGTTGTAAGCTGTGATAGGAGCACCCATTCGCTCTGGACCATACTCAGGAAAACCTTGAACGTACTTGCCTGTGTTGAAAGCAGCTTCAGCTAAAAGAAGAGAAGCTGTCTTTGCACCCTGGCCACCTCGACCATGCCATCTTATTTCAATCATCTTGCCCATGTTCAAACCTCCCTCAAAAAAACATTTGAAAACTTTATTTGAAAAAGATAAACTCATCACTATAAGGCTACTTACCTTTTTATTATATATTTTGAATGTTAAAAAATCAACATATTTTTGAATACACCATAATTGTATATATATGGATTAGGGATTGCAAAGAATCTGTAAGTAGGTTATAGTAATATGGTGAGAGTTATATTATAAAACATCTTAAGTATGACATTGGAGGGCAAAAGTGAAGAGGAAAAATCTTTCAATTGTCTTAAATATCATTGCAATTGCAGGATTTATTTTACTGGCAACGGCAGTAGCCATACGATACTCTCATTTTCTTGTAAATATTGTCTCAAATCCGCAGAAATTTAAAAGCTGGGTTTTGTCTTTTGGTCATCTTGGTGTGCTTGTCTTTATCCTAACTCAAATTCTTCAGGTTATTATTTCTGCTATTCCAGGTGAAGCTGTGCAAATCTCTGGCGGATACCTTTATGGTACGCTGCTTGGCACAGTATATTCGCTAATTGGCATCATGATAGGCTCTGTGTGTGTATTTTATATAACAAGGCTTTTGGGATTTGGTCTTGTGAGGAAAATTGTCTCCGAGGAAAAGCTCAGAAAATTTTACTCGCTTATTAATTCACCAAAAGGAGAAATAGCCATATTCTTACTCTTTTTAATTCCAGGACTTCCAAAAGACATTCTGACATACATTGCTGGACTTTCGCCAATAAAACCACTAAGATTTTTTGCAATTGTAGCCATTGCAAGACTGCCAGGAATATTTTTTTCATCATACATTGGAAGCAGCCTTGAAGAAAAAAACTACACAATGGCAATTGTAGTTTCTGCTGCAGCTGCTATTTTGTTTGTCTTGGGTGTTGTATACAGAGACAAAATCATAAAAACCATTCATAATTGTGTGCACAAAAAAGGTAGCAGCAATCTTTAAATGATGTACTGCTGCTACCTTTGTTCTTCCCTAATTTTTACTTTATCACATCTGTACCCATATACTTTCTCAAAACCTCTGGAACAACTACTGTTCCATCTTTTTGCTGGAAGTTTTCAAGTATTGCTGCTAAGGTTCTTCCCACAGCAAGGCCTGAGCCGTTTAGCGTATGAACATAGTCAAGTTTTCCGTCTTTCCTTCTGAATCTGATGTTTGCTCTTCGTGCCTGATAGCTTTCAAAGTTTGAACAAGAAGAAATCTCAACATATCTACCATAGCTTGGCATCCAAACTTCAATGTCGTATGTCTTTGCAGAAGAAAAACCTAAATCACCCGAGCAAAGCAAAACAACTCTGTAAGGAAGCCCTAATTCCTTTAAAACATCCTCTGCATCAGCTGTGAGTTTTTCAAGCTCATCATAAGAATCTTCTGGCTTTGTAAATTTTACAAGTTCAACCTTGTTAAACTGATGCTGTCTGATAAGTCCTCTTGTGTCTTTGCCAGCAGCACCAGCTTCTGCCCTAAAACATGCTGAGTAGGCAACATATTTTATTGGCAAATCTTCTTCTTTGAGTATCTCTTCTCTGTGATAGTTTGTAACAGGAACTTCTGCTGTTGGTATTAAAAAATAATCATCTGTTGTCTTAAATGCATCCTCTTCAAATTTTGGAAGCTGTCCTGTGCCTATCATAGATTTTCTCACAACTAAAAAAGGCGGGAATAACTCAGTATAGCCATGCTTTTCAATGTGAAGGTCAAGCATAAAGTTGATTAAGGCTCTCTCAAGCCTTGCACCAAGTCCTCTATAAAATGTAAAACGGCTTCCTGACACTTTTGAGGCTCTTTCAAAATCCAAGATTCCAAGATTTATACCAATTTCCCAATGAGGCTTTATTTCAAATTCAGGCTCTCTTACCTCACCCCAGCGTCTTACTTCAACATTTTCTGTATCATCTTTACCAACTGGCACAGACTCATGAGGAATGTTTGGGATTGTGAGCAAAATATTTTCTATCTCATCTTCAACCTCTTTGACTTTACAATCTAATTCTTTAATTTTATCAGATAAATCTTTTAGCTCATTCATGAGATCTGTAACATCTTTTCCTTCCTTTTTGAGCTTTGGGACCTCTTTTGATTTTTGATTCTGTAGAGCTTTCAGGCTTTCAACCTCAGCCAATAGCTTTCTTCTTCTTTCATCAAGCTCTAAAATGGGCGCAATCGAAATGTCTTTGTTTCTCTTAGAAAGTCCTTCTTGTACCTTTTCCGGGTTTGCCCTTATATATTTTAAATCAAGCATTACACTCGCCTCTCCTTTGTAATTGTAATTTTTTGGCAAAGAAAATTGACAAACTGTATACATTTTATCTTATCAGTATTTTCAGAGCTTGTAAATATCTTTGCGCCTCTTTCCAAGCTACCTTGATTTTTGTGTCAAGGATCTTTACAATAGCCTCAAAATGTTGTATTATATTGTTTGCAAAAACGTTGTGCGCCCGTAGCTCAGTAGGATAGAGCAATGGTTTCCTAAACCATGTGCCGGAGGTTCGAGTCCTCTCGGGCGCACCAGTGAAAAGTAAATATCTTTAAGTAAGCAAAAAACCTGTGCTACGAAGAAAGCTAAGTCTAAAAAATGGTCAGCACAGGTTTTTGTCTTATGTAAAGTAGTGAGCTTAGTCCCTATAAAGTTAGCAGATACCCATTTTTCTTCAGCCAATCCTCATGTTTCTTGTAATCAGGCATGAGCAGTTTTACCTTTGTCCAAAAATTTTTGCCATGATTTTTCTCTTCAAGGTGCACAAGCTCATGAACAATCACATAGTCTATTACAGACAGCGGTGCCATAATAAGTCTCCAAGAAAAGTTTAAGTTACCTTTTGCAGAACAAGAACCCCATCTTCTCTGTGCATTTGTTATATTTACTTTGTTGTATTTAAAATCTCTTTTTTGAGCCCACCAGTTTACTCTCTCAAGAATCTTCTCATAGGCAGCTTTTTTATACCAATCTATGAATACATTCTTTGCTTCTGGCAAAGCACTTCTTGAGAGATAAAACCCATTTTCGAATTTGAGCGGGACATCTTGGTTTTCAACTATGTGCAGTTTATAATACCTGCCAAGGTATAAAAATCCCTCTCCGCTGACAAATTCTTTTGGCAAGACTTTGGGATCTCTTAATTCTATCTCTTTCTTTCTCTTGTCAATCCACTTTCTATGTTTTTGAATAACATCCCATATTGTTTTTTCATCCACATTGATCGGAGCTTTGACTATGAGTGTGCTATTTTCTGTTATTTGCAAAGCTATGGTTTTTCTATTTGAGCGTATGATTTTTTCAATTTTAATGTCTAGCATAAATGTCACCCCAAAATATCTTCAATTGTCTTTTAATACAGCATTAAAACCTGTTTATTTTCTGTAAAATTATAGTATTTTTCTATCCTGTGTAAACTCTCAATACTTCCATTTCTTAAATGATGTCTTCAAGAATTACTTTTAGTATACGCTTTTTAGACATATACTGCTTCCTCCATTATGAAAGGCTTTAGACGTGGATTTATAGCTGATTTAATCACAAGGTCAACCTTTTTACCAAAAAGTTCTTCAAGGTAGAATTTCAAATTCATATAATTATCGAATGTTTTGTAACCCTCTTTAAAATCAACAATGATATCTATATCACTATCTTTTCTTTGTTCGCCTCTTGTATAGGAGCCAAAGATAGCAATTTCAGTTACTCCGAACTTTTCCACTAAATAATTTTTTCGTTCTTGTAGAATTACTTGTATATCATTGTTCATTTTTCTTCCTCCTCAATAAGGTGGTTTACCCTGACTTTGCCTGTTAGCAAATCTTCCATTAAGCCTTTTTTGATTCTTTCAAGTTTTTCCTTATAGGCTTGCTCTTTTTCTATGACTTCATCTATTTGAGATAAAATTGAAGCTATGCGTTGTTGTTCGGGAAGAGGTGGAAGAGGAATTAAAATTTCCTTAAAGGTTTCTCTCGTAATTGTATTAAATACATTTCCATATGCTAATGATAAAAATGAAGTAATAAAATGTTTTAAAGCATAATATAGGAAATCATTGGAGAGCTTCATTTTATCTTTTGCATCAAGGCCGTAGCATGACTGATTGAAAGCCATATCCGCCCCAAGTTGTGCTAACACACCTACAGTACCGCGTGCAGATATTATCAACATACCTTTTTTAAGTAGCTTTGTTGCACTTTGCTTTAATCCTAATTCAGTTATGTATTTTGAACTTGAGAAAACCCATCTTTTGCCTATATTAAAATCTTCTACAGATAGCCAAGGTATACTTCCATTCCAAAACTCGGGCCTTTCTGTGCTTGGAGTTCCTCCATTAATTAAGTTGACATGTCCGTAGACATCCACCACTTCCCACTCCTCTGGAATCCTCCCAAGCGGTGAATCCTTGAATTTATCAATATTCTCATCTCTCAACCTCCACCTCTCACTTTCACCCTCACCCTCATTTACCACTCCTTTAGTAAGCAAATCTTGCATCAAACCTTGCTTTATGCGTTTATACTTTTCTATAATAGCGTCAGTTTTTTCAATTGCATTATCAATTGTCTCAAGTATTTCAGCGATTTTGCGTTGTTCGGGGAGAGGGGGAAGAGGAATTAAAAATTTAGAATATTCAGAAATCCAAAATCTTTTATGTTCACTTCCCGGTTTAAAATTAAGTAATTGCATTGAATTATAAACATAATAAAGGTTCACAAAGTTACACTTAGACTTAAGAATTTTAACCGCAGAAGATTTTAATTTGAATGGGAATGCAATATATCTACTTTCAGTGGTAAAATCATCAAATATTATCACAGGAATATTGTTGTATATTCCTTGATGCTCTTGAGTAAATCCTAATATGAAAGTTTTCCCTGGAGTTAAAACAGGTATTCCATGTCTTTTATCATATTGTTCATCTTTGACTATATACTTATTAGGCTGTTCATACGCTAAAACTTCCCCCAACTTTACCCATTTCCAACCTTCAGGAAGTTTTCTCTTATCCACTTTCACAGTCATACCTCCATTTAATTCCTTTGGTTTTTTGGCTCATTCGGATTATTTTTGGCTCATTTTTGATTCATAAGTATATAATGTAATGTCCTTTTACCCTCTCCACAAATCGAGAAAATACCCATATTAACAAGTTCTGTCAAATCTCTCGTTGCTGTTGCTTTTGAGATATTACATATTCCCTGATACTCCTTATTCGTTATTTTCCCTTTCTCCTTTACATACATAACTGCCTTTATCTGCCTTTCATTTAACCCAAGCTTGGCTTAATACTCTTCTGTGTATATGTCTTTGTGAACTACCATCCGCCTAAAGAGGTGGAGGCTTTGTGAGAAGTTTGGTAGCACTATGCCACCCTTATTCTCACAGGATGGTTCACACACCCACTACTGGCTATCTGCTTTAAAGCAGACTCACCAGCTACTTTTTTCAATATGTTTATTGCTCCATTTATATCCGTATTTACAACATTCCCGCACTCCTTGCATACATATAAACCCCTAAATTTCCTATTGCTTTTACTTACTATCCCACACCTGCTGCACTTCTGCGACGTGAAACTTTCATCCACTTCTACGTACTCTATGCCATAGAAATGACACTTTGCCCCAAGCTTTCTCTTAAATTTCTCATACGGAATAGCTACAAAATTTTGATTATTTACTCTACCAAGGTTTATTCCTTGCTTTATATCCTTCAGTTCGCCAATCACTACTCTGCCAATTTGATTACTTAAGCAGTGCTTGACTATTAAGTTTGCTGCTTGATTTAAAAAATTGTCAATTATATGCTGTCTTTTAAGAGAAATTTGAGCAAGTTTTTTGCCATATTTAATCCTCTGCTTTGAGTATATACTCTGCAGTCTTGCCCTCTCTTTGTTATACCATCGGTTAATTGATTTTATATACCTGCCTTCTATCAAAAAGGCAGTCCCGATGGTATCAACTACTGCTGCAAAATTATCAAGTCCTAAGTCTATTGATAAGCACCTGTCTTTATTGAAATTGCAGGGTTGTGTTGTTTCTTCGTATACATACTCAATCTCAAACCATCTGCCATCGAATTTTGGCACTATCCTGACTTCTTTTATTCTATTACCTAAAACTGCAGGTGGCAAATTAAAATACAGGTATCTTACTCCGAACTCTTTGTAAAAACTCCTGCCTAAACTTAATCTTAATTTATCTTGTTTTACTTTGAACTGGTCTTTTGGGAAACTAAGAAGAAACATTCCGCCTTTGGGCAAATATTTTGGCAGTGAAACTTTCCTTTCAACTTTTCCTTCTTTCTTTGCTGAAAGTATTGCAATAAATGATTTAAAAGCTTCATCTACTGCCTTTACTGTCTGCTGGGCAACCTGAGAAGGTAGCAGTCTATAATTTTCGTTTCCCTTCACAAGATGATATACAATTTCATATCTTAGGTATTGCTGATTTGTGAAATAATGCTGCCTAACTTGGTAGAGTGTGTAGTTATACAAATTTTTCGAAAAATGACACAGGATTCTTAGCAACTTGTATGTTTGTTTGTGACACCTTATATGATTTTTTTGAGTTTTATACATTTGACCTCACCCGAAGAATATTGTATCATATCTTTTGCAATTCATCTCCATCTTGCAGAAGATGGAATCTTCTTGCTGACTTCTTTGATAAAATTCGACCACAAAACCGCCTTCTTCTTTAAACTCAGGTTCTGGCAGTCCTGCTTCTTTGCAAAGTTTAACCATTCTTTTTGTGCCGCTTCCCCATTTTTCAATCAATCCTGCAAGGAAAAATACATAAGCAATATGCCTACTGCATAGTATTAAAATGCACAGATTGTTTTAAGATGCTCGTCGCTCCACTGTGCTTTAAATTCCACTTGTTTAGACTCTCTCATAGTATCCAAGTTCCTCCAAAAATTTATTTAACCTACTGACTTCCTGCTCTCGTTCCTTTAAAAGATGTTCAAGAGACACATGATATTTATCCCAAAGCTTTTCAAAAATCTTTATCAGTTCTTTTTTCTCTGCATTTAAGTACTTTTCAAGTTGATTGCTAATTAATTCAAAGAACTTTTCAAGCAATAGCTCCTTCGCTTCTTCTTCGGTAATAGATTCAATCTTTTCATCTATCTTATTTTCAATTTCCTTTTGCTTTCTGCTTATCTCACTTCTCACCTTTTTAATTTCCTTTTCTTTTTGAGCAATATTTTCTAACAAATCTTCCCATTTTTTTGCTTCTCTTCTCGCAGCCTCGCTGTCTTTTGATTTTAAATCTTTAACCAAGTCCTTCAGAAACTCTTTGACCTTGCTTGCAGTTTTATCTCCCTGCTGCTCTTCATCCCAATCTTCAACTTCTTCTAAAAGCTCACTTAAATCTGCTTCAATTTCGGCAAGCCTGCTTTCAACATCTTCAATTTTTTCTATATCTTCTTTAAAATATTTTTCTTTAATTCTTTCTCTTTCAACCAAATTCTTGTTCCAACCAGCAGAAACTATACTTTTAAAATCATAAACAAGCTCTTCCCACCAATTTGCAAATATGCCCGCTATTTTGAACTCATCAAATGTTCCAATTGGCAATAAGCTATCTTTCAATTTTTCCAAAGCTTCATTTCTAAACTTCCAAAGATTATTTCTGCCAAAAAACTGTTCAATTTCAGTCCTTACAAGCTGCCACCACTCCAAAAGTTTTTCTTTGTGTTTTTCTATTGTAGCTTTCACTTCAGTGCAATTATCAATCAGTTCCCTAATTTGATTTCTGTCAGTAATATCTTTTTTAAACTCCAAATAATTTTCACTCTTCTCTGCCAGCAAAATATCATAGCTCAAGTTAAATTTCCTCAACTGTTTTTCATACAGCAATACTTCTTTTTTGGGTAGACCACCAAAAAGATGTGCACGAACATCTTCAATTTCAGGATCTGGGGAATTGTCCACATAACGTCTAATATTCAGATTAAAATCGTTTTCTTCTATCTCCTTTATATCAACCAACCTGGAGTATTTAGGTATCTCTTTCTTTTCATCGAACACTGTAACTATTTTTTCTATGTCCTCTGGTCTCAAGAAATTCTGATTTCTACCTTCTCCATACTCTCTATCAGCGTTGATAAACAAGATCTTATTTTTTAAATGTTCTGGCTTGTTTTTATTAACCACAATAATACAAGCTGGTATTCCAGTGTTGTAGAAAAGCTTCGGCGGCAGTCCTATTATTGCCTCAATTAGATCATCTCTTACAATCCCTTCCCTTATAACCTTTTCCTGTCCACCTCTGAACAAAACTCCATGAGGCATAACTGTTGCCATTACTCCGTCATCTTTCAGGCTTGCAATCATGTGCTGCAAAAACATAAGGTCTGCCTTTTTTCCATTCTCAGGAGTAAAGCCATATTTAAATCTTTCTTCAAACTGCATATTTGCGCGGGTATAGTTTTCTGAAAAAGGCGGATTGGCTAATATTCTGTCAAACCTTTTTATGTATCCATTTTCCAAAAACATGGGGGTTGTCAACACATCTTCATTTTCTATGTGCGCATCATTGATGCCATGCAAAATCATATTCATTTTGCATATAGACCATGTCAATCCGTTAAGTTCTTGACCATAAAGTGCTAAGTTTCTTGGGTTTTGTCCTTGTTCCTCAACGTAGTGGAATGCCTCGATCAAGAAACCACCAGAGCCCACAGTTGGGTCGTAAATTGACATACCCTCACGGGGTTTGACTAACCTTACCATCAATTTTTTAACATGTGATGGTGTGTAAAATTCTCCTCCTTTTTTACCAGCTGAATCGGCAAATTCCTTTAACAAATACTCATAAGCAGCACCAAGCAGATCAGGAAATTCAAAGTTTGAAGGTGTTAGTTTATACTTGTTGAAATGGTTAATAAGATTAAAAGGCATCACCATAAGAGCTTGGATCTTCTAATAGTTCATGTATTTGCTTTTCAGAAAATCCCATAACTTTAAATCTATCTTTTAACTCCTGTCTTTTTTCTTCAAAAACATCCGAAGTATATTTTAGGAAAATCATGCCAAAAATATATTCTTTATACTCAGAGGCATCCATCTTACCTCTGAGTATATCAGCTGCTTTGAAAAGATGTGTTTCTATCTGTCTTAAGGTTATTTTGTCACCAGCCAAATCAACCCCTCCGATTAAACTTTATTGACACAACAAATTTTTCATTATAATCATTTTATTCTTTGTTATCTATTTTACCAATTACTAAATTATTTTTCAATCAATTCAACCTGTGAGGATAGTGTCAAGAGTTTGTAGGAAAAAATTTTATTAGAATATACCTGCATTATAGAAGCTACAACTAATCAAAGACTTTAGTGCTCTTCGTAACTGGTTAACTTTACCATTTGCTATAACTGGTATATTATTCCATTTTTCCGTACCTTTTCGTACTCTTTTCCCGTTCTTTATAATTCCTTTTGCTATTTCTTTAACTTCTTGCCTTTCTGCTTTCTTAGCTTTTATCTTCTCTAAATATACATTCATAAGTTCAAAACCATTGTATTTTAAACTCAATAACTTTACCATGGTCTCTGCTATATCTTCACTCCATCCTCTTGGTCTTGAACTCATCCTCTCTGCTAATACATGACTTACATGCCCTTCTGCACTACATCCCTTTATATTAACATTCGCTGCTTCTAATACTATATTATCCCAGTGCGAAAGTATGTATCTCCTTCCCTTCTTTATCCTCCTCTTAGCTAACTCATCTTCTTTAACCTCCTCCATCTTTTCTTTTACTAATGCCTCAAATCCCTCTCTATCCTTCTCTCTTAATGCTTTCAAAATCTCATTAAATAATTTTCTATCCCCTCCTGCTATTTTCATTATCTCCTTCGTTAAGTGAAACTTATCTAATACAAATTCCGCTCCATCTATCCACTCTAATCCCTTCTTTATCCAATTAGCTCCATCTCCTAAAAGATATATGTTTTCTATCTTCTCAACTTCAAAATTCTCTTCAATATACTTACCCACTTTTGCCCAAAAATCATCTGCATCCTCTTTTACACTGCTAAAATAATGCAAATCCTTTAATTCCTTCCTAATAACAACGCCCTTCTCTTCCTTATATCCCGTATTTATGTAAGCAAGCTTCGCTATCTCTTTCTTTCCATTCTGTAATGAAATATGGTCTTCATCCGCCTCTATATAAAGCTCTTTTACAACTTTCTTCTCTCCTCTTACACTCTTGCTATGCTGGATTTCATCTAATTCTTTACTATCTATCCCTTTCAAAATATTCATTACACTTTGTCTACTAATCCTATCCTCCCCTAATACTTCCTTTGCTGCCTTCTCATATGACATGTCTACTACTCTCTCTATTATCGCTCCCTTTACCGCATTGTCTATCCTTTGATATCTCTCTATCCCTAAAACTATATCAACTAAATAAACATATCCTTTGCCTTCCTTATCTTTGTAATATGTTCTCTCATATTCAATATCACCAAATATTGTCTTTAAACCCCTCTTGTCTCTCCTCACAACCTCATACCTCTTCTTCCTCTCTTCGTTCTCTTTCAATGATTCATCTATAAGTTCACATGCTTCCTTTATCATCTCCTTGCCTATCAGGTCTAACTGCTTCTTAAGTTCAATTGAATATTCCGCTAAATCCTTCTCCCTTTTCACTATCTTCTCTAATCCTTCCTCAAAAGTCTTTAAAAGTTCTTCTATTTTTGATACAATATTTTCAGTCATTTTGCTCCCTCCTTTGGTTTGTTTTTCCTTTTTCTTTTTTTTATTTTTCATCATTATATTCTACTTCATTTTTTCTCTTCTACCAAGAGGAGGGAGCTTTTTTCCATCCAATGTCCTATAAATATTTTACACTAAGACCTGTGAGAATTTCCAATTTATATAGCTTTGAATTTGGTATACATAGAAATCACTTTACCCTCTTCAATCTTGTATTAATAGTCACACCAGGAATTCTTCCTGTTATTCTGCATATTTACTACTAAATTTTTTATATCCACTGTCATGTTAGTTGAAGGTACTTCAATGTTTTCATAAAAAGTACATACCTGTAGTCAAACCCATTTTAATCTCTTCATGTTGGACAGAAAAAAATAATCTTTCATTTTCGATTTTGAATTTTTCCACATCATCAAGTCTACTAATCCTCATATGGTCTGCTCACTTCCCTTTAAAAATTTTTGATTTAGTAGCCCTAACATCTCAAACCTCAAATTCTTCATCTATGACCTCAGCTTCAATCAAAAGATTTTTATCCTCTAAAATCTCTTTTGTAGTGCCAATCTTCAGTATTCTGTGGTCTGGTGAAAGCAAAATTGTATAGTCAGCTAAGCGAAAAAGCAAGTCAAAGTGGTGTGTAGAAACAATTAGAGTTTTCCCGACATCTTTGAGCTGTTTTAAAATCCTTGCAAAAAACCTTATGCTTTTGGGGTCAAGGTCGTTTGTTGGCTCATCAAGTATTAAAACCTCCGGGTTATTTGCAAGTATTGAAGCAAGTGCTACTCTTTTTTTCTCCCCACCGCTCAATGTCAGTATATCACTTTCAAGTAAATTATCAATACCTATAAACTTTGCTACCTCCAAAACTCTTTTTTGGATTTTGCTTTCATCATTCATAAACTGCCTTGGGCCAAAAGCAATCTCATCAAACACAGTGAGATTAAAAAGCTGAAGTTCTGTCTCCTGAAACATATAACCTACCTTTTTGTAAAATCCGTTTTTGAAAAGCTCATTAAAAGAAGTTTTATCAACTTTTTTATCATAAAAGTAAAGCTCTCCTTCAAAATCAAGTATGATTCCAGAAAGTATTTTCATTAGTGTGGTTTTTCCACTTCCGTTGCAACCTACAAGCGCATAAGCCTTTCCTTTCTCAATCTCAAAACTTGCTACTTCAAGAATGGTTTTGTTGTTTACCCTGTATGTTATATCTTTTCCCCTGAACACTGCACTCATTTTAAAATCCTCTCCAAAATACTCATAATAATTAATGAAAATACCACCAAAAGTTCTGAGATAGTGACCTTAAATCTATACTCAGATTTAATATTTCCAGATGAAAAGCCACGCGTTTTCATGGAGATATAAGTAACCTCTGAAATATACATGGTCTTTTGAGCAAAGGCCTTTATCATAGATTTTACAAAATCTAATCTATTCCTTGATACACCCACCGTCCTTATCTTTTTTGCGAACAAAATATCTGTAATTGTATGTAAAAGTACAAAGATGTTCCTTATCGTGAGCTCAACAAGCCATATGAATTCTTTCAATCCCCCAAAAAAAGAAAAAGGCTTAAAAAGCCTGTCAATTCTTGAGTTATATATTACAACCTCACCTGTCATTATAATGATACCTGTCTTTAAAACCTGCAAAATAGCTGGCATAATATTCTTTGTTATAAGCATATAAGGAATACTTATTATAAATGTAACAAGCGGCACAAACCCCCAAGATGAAACAATCAATGCTTTGATATCAGCTTTTGATATTGCTGCAACTACCAATACAAAAGTAAAAGCAACTGCTAAAAACAAAATACTATCAGAGATACTCACAAGTAAACTAAACCATATTAAAAACAAAAGTTTTGCCCACTCATCAATTCTTGTAAATGAACTTTTGCTTCTTTTGAAAAACCACTGTGAAACTTTCAAGTAACCAGAAAGACTCTTTTCCACATATCCTTCTTTTGCAACTTTGACTTTAGCGTTATCTTCTTCTCTCAAAAAATCTGGCAGCACTTTATCTTACTTCCTTTCAGTCATCAAATGTTTTAATAATAAAAATATCGCGAATATCACTGCTATTCCAATTAGTGCTGATAAAATATAGCCAATGTACTGGTTGTGAATAAATTTAACTGAATAGCCATCAAAAAGGTCAAATTTATAAACCTCAGCATACCTTTTTAATCCCTCAGGCACAAACCCCAGCATCTTCTTTATTTCTTCTTCAGTCCACTCGCCAAACGCCGGGTTTTGCGTCAAAAGCCCAAGCGGTGTCAAAATAGCAAGGGCAAACAGAATTATTATACTCACCTTGAGGTTATTGTCAACTCCCCTTTTCATAACAAAAACACCCCTTTAAACTTCCTTTTTTATCTTAGCAAAATTTTTTAAAGGTGAATATAGCAAAACTGTCAAAACTGCTTCAACCACCCCAACAATCAAAAGGTGTGGAACCATCATAGCAGGAATGGTTGTTTTCAAGTCGTACATAAAATATAAGGGTTTTCCTGCTTTTGTAAATAAAATTGGTTGAAGTCCAAGCTCAACTGCTGTCAAAAGTGCAGCCACATTTGTTGAAATGTATGTGCTTATAAACATTCTCACCTTTTCATTCTTGAGATTAGCCATTTTTAAAAGGCTGTCGACAAAAATGGTAACCAGCGGAATAGCAATGGCCATATTAAACACATTTGTTCCAAGTGCTAAAATTCCTCCATCTCTGAACAAAAGAGCTTGAATTATCAAGACCACTGTAGATGCTATGATTGAAGCAAACGGCCCGAACAGATAAGTTATAAGCGGTATTCCAGTAATATGAGCAGAACTTCCTCCCACTACCGGAAAGTTGAACATCATAACAATAAATGTAAATGCTGATGCCACTGAAAGATGAACAAAGGTCTTTTCATCAACTGATTTTTTAAACTTTGCAAATGCAAAGCCAACTGATGCCACAGATGCAGCATAAAATGTAGCACAAGTTTGCGGACTTAAATAACCATCAGGAATGTGCATTTGTACCTTTCCTCCTTTTTTTAAAGTATTTGTGAAAAAATAAAAAAGCCCACGAAAAGCTGCTTACTTCAGCCCTTCGTGGGCTTTGATTCAGATATTTTGTTCTTTTAGTAATCCCTATTTACTCTGTCGTTTTTAATTTTATCATATAACTCGATTACTGAGCAATACTTTTTGTTGAAAGGCAATTATACCCAAAATATCCATTTAACTAAATTAGAAAAAATTGATAATTAAATCCCCTTAAATACATTTTACAAAAACTTGTGCACCATCCAATCCTTCTGCCCAAGCTTTCAATTTAAATTCTCCTTTTTTGCCAATGCTCTTTACTATTGCCAATGCTCGCCCCTTATAGAGCTTTCTCTCTCGGCTAACAAATGGTTCTGTTGACAAAGGATTGCTACTTCCTAAAGCAACAAGTTCACCAACACCTTCAACTTCTACAACTATTCTGTTATCTGCAAAAACAACCTCTCTTCCATTCTTATCTACTGCAATTATTTTTATATAACACAAATCGCCATAAGAAGAGGACATAACATCTCTATCAGGCAACAGTTTTAAGGCTATGGGCTCACCTGTTGTTTCTATTTTGTCTCTGCCAATCTCTTTACCATCTTTGTATGCTACAGCTTCTATCACTCCTGGTTCATAAATTGTGTCATAAACCATTTTAAACTGAGTATTAATCCCTACTTCTTTTCTTCCCAAACTTCTGCCATTTACAAACAGCTCAACCTCATCTGCATTTGCATAGACATGTATCGCTATTGGCATCCCTTCACATCCAGGAAAAGTGTAGCTTCGTTCAACTGGCTCCCATGCCCAGGGTTTAAAGTATAGTTTTTTGCCATACATTTGCGGTGGAAGTATTACAATATAAGGGTCTTTTCTATTTCCCCAAACAACATCTCTATAATACGATTGAGGACGTTTTTCACCACAGATATCAATATCCCCACAATTTGCTAAAAACCATGGATAAGACCCGCAGAAAGATTTAAGGTCATCTGCTTCAATACTTACCCTACCAAGACCTGCTTCGCCCAAATAATCAATAGCCGTCCACACAAAATCACCTATAACATTCGAATTTTCCATTGTTTGTTTCCAGTTTTTAAAAAGAGTATATGGATAAGTTTCTGTGCCACAGATTACTCGGTCAGGATATTTATACCTATCGTATCCATATCTATCTACTTTATAGTTATAACCAACTACATCAAGAAACCTCGAAAACTTTTCTGAAAATTCGCCCCATTTATCTTCAATAACATCTGCTTCTTGTTTAAGCATTCTAATTACATAGTCACCTTCTTCAATTATAGCAAAAAGCCTTTTATAATCATCCGGAATTGCGCACAGTGCCGCTGTTATCAGCCTTGATGAATCCAAACTTTTTACCTTTTTAGCTAATCGCTCGCACCAGGTGTATATTGAGTAGCTGCTATCATCGTCAACATCAACTCCAACTCCCCATGTAATCTCGTTTCCTATTGACCACATTATTATCGAAGGATGATTATAGTCCCTCATTATGGTGGACTCCAAATCTTCTTCCCAGTACTTGTCAAAAAATAGATGGTAGTCAAAGCTAACCTTGCCAGCATGCCATACATCAAAAAATTCTTCTATCACAAGCATCCCTAATCTATCACATGCATCCAAAAAAGCTGGGGCAAACGGATTATGAGCAAGTCTTACCGCATTGAATCCAGAAGCTTTTAAAAGTTCTACTTTTCTCTCTTCTGCCCTATCGTAACTCGCACTTCCAAGTGGTCCATTGTCATGATGAATACAGCCACCTTTTAATTTTAATGGCTTACCATTTAATTTAAATCCTTTCTTTGGATCAACTGAAATTGTCCGAATACCAAATAATGTAGAAGCACTATCTTCAATACTCTCATCACAAATAATAGTTGCTTGAATTTTATAAAGATATGGGTCTTCTATATCCCAATATTTAAATGGTTTTTGTACTAAGGATTTGGCAATTATCTTTTCTTCACTTTTACCAATCAAAAACCTCTCTTCACTGCTGAGAATTAGTTTCTCATCTTTTGAAAATACATCAAATTTTATTACCCCTTGAACTTTTTCATTAACACTGTTGACAACAACAGCTCTTACTTCTAACTTTGCAGTTCCATTTTCAATTGCTTTAGTTTGAACATGCAAATGCCATGGTTTTATATACACCTTGCCACCAATGTGTAGCCACACATGTCTGTATATGCCACAACCCGCGTACCATCTTGAGCTTGGCTTATGAGTATTTTCTACACGCACAATAACAATGTTCTTATCATCAAACTTGACATGCTTTGTTATATCAATTAGAAAACTTGTGTATCCATTGAAGTGTTTAGCAACTAACCTACCATTTACAAAAACCTCAGCTATACCCATGATTCCTTCAAACTCAAGTATTAAGTTTTTGCCTTGCCACTCTTCATCTAAAATTAATTCTTTTTTGTAATACAAACTGCATCCTGCAGTATACCCTTCCCCAGCACCTGAGGGATTGACCTCACTTCTTTCCTTCTCAATTACAGCATCATGTGGCAGATCCACCTTTTTCCACTCATATTCTGAACTTGTTAAGTTTAATACATTTGCAAAACCAAGCTCAAGATACTCCCATGACCTGTCCAAATTTATCTTCTGCATTTTTGAAACTCAAGAACATCTTGAGCCGCTTCAGAAAATCAGCGGCTCAAGATGGCTGGGGTATTTATAGTCCGCCACATCAAAGTCTCCCAGCCCCAGCAGGCGGTTTTCTGGGGAAACTTTTCTCTTTTCTACTCACTACTTTTTCCCATTTCTTGACATCTTGTCAATTGCCTCCCACAGCCCGTTCAAATACGCAATGCCAAGTGCTCTATCATAAAGTCCATAACCAGGTCTTCCTTTTTCGCCCCAAATCATCCTTCCATGGTCAGGTCGCAAATACCCGTCAAAACCTATGTCGTATATAGCCTTTATAATCTCAAACATGTCAAATGAACCATCTGTCGATAGGTGTGATGTCTCGTAAAAAGATCTCTCACCTGTAAATTTTATATTTCTCACATGCATAAAATGTATTCTTCCCATTTTGCCAAAATACCTTATAAGTTCCGGAATGTTGTTTTCCCTGTTTGCCCCAAGCGACCCTGTGCACAAAGTCAACCCATTGTACGGACTGTCAACCGCTTTTAAAAACTTTTCTATATTTTTCTTGTTTGTTACAACCCTTGGAAGACCAAAAAGTGACCAAGGCGGATCATCAGGATGTATTGCCATTTTAACATCACACTGCTCACACACAGGAATTATATTCTCCAAAAAGTAGATAAGATTTTGCAAAAGCTTATTCTCATCAACATCTTTGTACATCTCAAACAGGCTCTGGAGCTGTTTTAACCTGTAGTTCTCCCAACCAGGAAGAGAAAATCCTTGTGAGCCCCTTTCCATGCTTTTTACAAGTTCATCTGGTGTCATATTTTTAAGTATCTCATGGTTATATTCCATAACCTCAGAACCATCAGGGAGCTTTTTTGCAAGGTCTGTCCTCAGCCAGTCAAATACAGGCATGAAGTTATAGCATATTACTTTTACACCCGCTTTTGCTAAGTTCCTTATGGTCTGCTTATAGTTTTCTATATACCTATCTCGACTTGGAAGACCAAGTTTTATGTCCTCATGGACATTTACGCTTTCTATTACCTCAAACTTAAGCCCTGCACCTTCTACCAATTTTTTTAGCTCAAAAATCCTATCTTCCGGCCATACCTCTCCAACTGGAATATCAAAAAGCGCTGTTACAACACCATATATCCCTGGGATTTGGCGTATGTATTCAAGTGGAATATTATCATCCTTTGGTCCAAACCACCTAAATGTCATTTTAAAACCCACTTTTAAAAACCCCTTTCTTTTTTAAAATCTTTTAATTTACATGCTTTTGCAATGTCTTTCTCACAGCTCCAATGCCTTGTATCATCTCTTTAAAATATTCCACTACCCTCTGAGATAGTCCCACTTCAAATAAGTCAACCCTGAAAATAACCTCATTAGTTAGAATTGGTCTTAGCCTTTCTTCCAAATCTTCATACTCTTTGCCAAGTTCTATGCCCTCAAGATGTTTTTTAAGCTCAAGTATAAGTGGGTCTGGGCTTGGCTCAAAAGCTCTCCCTTCATCATCAATGCACATTAAATACCTCAGCCACCCTGCTATTACAAGAGGGATGTATCTGAGGCTTTTCACATCTAAATCCGGGCTTTCTAAATATGCTTTTATAGTCTCTCCAAATCTAATTGGCATCTTTTGTGATGTGTCTGTTGCAATCCTCTGCGGTGTATCAGGTATATACGGATTCGGAAATCTCTCTTCTATCACTTCCCTTATATACTCCCTTGGATTTATTATTTTTGGGTCAACAACAACCTTCAATCCCTCATCATATCCTATCTTCTCGATAAGCCTTTTTAAATGCTCATCTTTTACCTCTTCATAAATTGTCTTATACCCAAGCAGACAGCCAAATATAGCCAAAGCCGTGTGAAGAGGATTCAAACATGTCTGAACCTTCATCCGCTCAGAGTCTTCCACAGTCTTTCTATCTGTCATAAATACTCCTGCTCTTTCCAGTGGCGGTCTTCCATTTGGAAAACTATCTTCTATTACAAGATACTGAGCCTTTTCTGTATTGACAAACGGCGCAATGTATGTATTTTTCGATGTGCAAATGATATTCATATTTTCAAGTCCATCTTTCTCTAAAAGTTCCTTTATTCTCTCCGATGGCCTTGGGACAATCTTGTCTATCATGCTCCACGGGAAACTTACCAAAGAATTATCGTTCAAGTATTTAACAAAATCCTCTTCAACAAAACCTCTTTTTGCCCACTCTTTAGCTATTTGAACTATTGAACTTTGCAATTTTTCACCATTTTTAGAACAGTTGTCAAGGCTCACATATGCAATTGGCTTTTTGCCGCTTTTGTATCGAACATATGCCAAGGCTGCAACCTTGCCCATTGAACTTTTTGGACTTTGAGGTCCATTTTCTATATCCTCTTTAACTGTAGGCAGATAGTCTCCTTTGAGGTCAAACAGGTTGTATCCTTTTTCTGTTATTGTGAATGTCACCAGCTCAAGAGTGGAACTTTCAAAAATTCTACAAAGTCTTTTCCAATCTCCCTCAAAACTTTTATCGCACTTTAGCCCTTCTGTAATGCTTGCAATCACTCTTTTTTCTAAATTTCCTTTTGCATCAGATGTCACAACCAAGCAGAGATTGTCATAAGGCTTGTATATTCTGTCAATTATCTCATAGTCAAAAAGCTCTGCTGCAATCACTCCTCTGTCAAGTTCTCCTCTTTCAATTAAATCCTGAACTATTGCTGCAATATACCCTCTAAAGATGTTACCTGCTCCAAAATGTACCCAAACAGGATTTGTGTAAGTAGCATTTTTTATTTTTTCAATGTCAAACTTAGGCAAAATAATATTGGCTTTTTGCCATAAATCTTGCTTTGATATATCTTTTATCTTCAGTTCAAACATTTCAACTTCTCAACCTCGCTTTCAAAAAATATATATTACGGATATATTAGTCTTCCCTTTTCATCAGGTATTCCTGTTTTTCTATAAAAATATGTGTTGATAACATCTCTCCATTCCATTGCATGTTCTTTTTGCATATTCAATCTTTCATATACTCTGTTGAAGATCTCCTCATCAATCTTTCCTCTCAGTTCCTCCCACTTTTCTATAAGTTTATCTACCATCTCAGCTCCTTCAAAGTGAGAGTCATACATAAACTGCAGGAGCGTCTTTCCATTTTTCAGCCTAAAATCATACGGCACTCTGTGGAAAAATAAAAGAAGTTCTTCAGGACATTTATTTATATCATCGAATATTTCCTGCCAGGGCTTGTGATATTGCAACGTATAACCTGTCCCTCTTGAAGTTCTGTCAACCCCAATTGCTTTTATGTCTGCCCGATGATATGTTCCCCACTTTGAATACTCATACCCTTCCGGGTTTGGACCATAGTGATGACCTGGATTTACCATCCAGCCAAGCCCAAGCGGCGTTGTATACTTTTCGTAGATTGCGTGAGAATTAAGAAGCATCCATAAAATGTTGTCAACCACTTTTTTGTCATCTCCAAATGTTAAAATGGTCCACTCTCTTGCTATATCTTCAATCTTTTTATCTGGGTCCCACGCAAGTTTTCCAAACGTCCACAGATTCGCCTGTGCAAGGTCATGACCTGTCCAGTTGATGCTATCCCCAATATTCGAAACACCTGCAAATCCTGCATATTTCATTCCAAAAAGACTTCCATCCACTATTCTCTTTACGTACGAACCTTTTCCTTTGCAATATGTGTCAAACTCTAAAATCTCTTTCCATAGCGTCCCCAAATAGCACAGATGAATTTGTTGACCTGTATATTCTTGGGTTATTTGAAACTCTATCATCTGGTTTGTCTTTTCCATAGCGCCAAAAAGAGGTGAGACAGGTTCTCTTACCTGAAAATCCATCGGACCATACTTTATCTGTAAAATGACATTTTCAGAAAAATTTCCGTCAAGCGGCTTAAAGTTGTCATATGCAGCCTTTGCTCTATCTGTCTTAGTATCTCTCCAATCCTGCAAGCAGTTGTAAACAAACGCACGCCAGATAACAACTCCTCCATAAGGCGAAAGTGCCTCTGCAAGCATGTTTGCCCCATCTGCGTGCGTTCTTCTGTATACATAAGGTCCTGGATTGAACTCAGAATCGGCTTTTACCAAAAATCCACCAAAGTCTGGTATGTAGCTGTAAATATTCTTTACAGTTTCTTTCCACCAAATTTGAACGTTTTTGTCAAGTGGGTCTGCAGTGTTAAGACCTCCTATATAAATTGGGCTTGCAAAGTTTATGCTAAGGTAAAGTTTTATCCCATAGAGTCTAAAAATTTCTGCTATTTTCGAGAGGTCATTTAGATATTTTGGCGTAATTAACCATATAGCCTTATCTCTTACATTTACATTATTTATAACAACACCGTTTATTCCAATTGATGCAAGAAGTCTTGCATAATCCAATATACGTTTATAATTGCGTTTTACTCTACCATTAGCAAAAAATATAGATTTGCCTGCATATCCTCTTTCAATACTTCCATCCATATTATCCCAATGGTTAATAATTCGTAACGGGGCCTTTGGATTTTCTACACAATTGAGTTCTTTTAAGCTTGTTTTAAGTATAATCTTGTTTATCAAATGAAATATCCCATATATTATTCCTTTTTCACTTTTTGATGCAACAATAATGTATTTTCGTTTATTTTCATCTATAACTTTTATCAAAAATCCTTCCTCGCTTACTTCTTTTCTCTCCTCATCAGTTATAAAATTGTTGAGTCTTTCATCTGTTACTTTGCCTAAAATGATTCCACTGTCAATATTAATATTTATAGAATTGCTGAGCCTCAGCTCAGTTCCAAAAAGTGCACATAAAGCTTTCTTTAATTCATTTCCTGCATTCTGAAAATATATATTTTTCTCAAGCAATACTATCTGATCTAAAAATTTTTCGATTTCCTGGACATATTCAATTTCCTCTATAGGTTTATAAGAAAGCCAACACGTAGAATATTTTGGGTTACTGCTCCTTGATAAAATCATAACAAATCACTTCCCCCTGCTTATTTTAGAAAACGATTTCTTTTTAGTTTCTGAAAATTAACTTTCATTGACAGATACAGAATTCCTAAATTTAGAAGGACTTTTTCCTACATACTCTTCAAATTTTAATGAAAAGTAGTCAGGGTCACTATAGCCTACTTCTTTTGCTATTTCATAAATCTTCTTATCAGTTGTCAATAGCAGTTTTTTTGCATTTTCAATACGTACAAAATGTAAATATTTATTAAATGGCATATTAAAATGTTTTTTAAACATCCTGCCTAAGTAGATGGGGTTAATAAAAAACTGCTGGGCTATACTTTTTATTGTTAAGTCTTTGTTGTAGTTTTCTTTTATAAATAACTCTATTTTTTTCATAAAGCTTGATCCACTAAATTTTGAATTGTGGTCAATACAATTTATTACCTGGTCTAAAATTTCCATAACCTTAGAAATAAATTTGCTTTTTTGTATGTCTGTTCTAAATATAAACTTTATACTATCAGTTTCGAATAGCTGATATACCTCAAAGTAATCTATTATTTCAAGCACAGCAAAGAGAATATAACCTTTTATCACTTCTGGTGATACTTTGTTGTTCTGACATTCATCAAAAAATCTTGAAAGTTTTACTTTTATATCATCAAATCGCTTTTCTTCAATAAGCCTAATTAGTTCTTTTGAAAGTTTTTTATCCTCAAGGTAGTGTTCAAATTCTCCAATCTCGGACGCCTCTATAATACCACTCTTTTCGTAAAATTGAGCAAAGTTAAATTTTTTCAAAAGTTGTTTATATAATGTATGCATCTTCTGACCAGATGTATATTCCTGCACAATTATTGTCTGCAAATCTAATAAACTCCTTATTTCGTCAAAAGCCTGTTTAACTAAACTATTTTTCTTTTGCCCTTGAATGGCATTAATTAATAAAATTAAGTTAAAGTAATTATCCCAATAGCACTTAATCTCAATGCCTTTGACCAAATAATTGGCATTTATATTTTTTTCTGTTTCCATTAACTTCTCATAAACTGTCAAATCGTCTTCATATTGAAAAGCTTCCTGTTTGGAAATTCCAAGATATTTTTTTACTCCATTTTCAGTACTATCTACAATATAATCATCATCTTGTATTTCAAGAGCTCTTATAAAAGCTGAGTTCCTTCTTACATATTCAAATAATTCTTTCTTTTTATAGTCTTCCTTTTCGCTTGATATCCTCGTTTTTATCCTCTCTAATGTTTGCATAAGCTCAATCTCATCTATAGGTTTTAATAGATAATCATTTACACCATACTTTATAGCTGCTTTTGCAAATTCAAACTCATTGTACCCACTGATAATTATTATTGCAGGTTTGTTTTCAAACTCCTCTGAAACTCTCTTTATCAGCTCAATTCCATCCATCACTGGCATCTTTATGTCTGTTATTATTACATCTACTTTCTTACTTTTGAGAATATCAAGGGCTTCCTGCCCATTTCCCGCTTCATATGCAATTTCAAACCCGAGCCTCTCCCAATCAATAAGTTTAATTATACCCTTTCTCATGAATATCTCATCTTCAACCAAAAGAATTTTTATCATGGTTTACACACCCTCACTATATTCTTATGAAACAAATGCTGGCAATTCTAAAGGAAGTTTAATAACAACCTTTGTCCCTTTATTGATAGAACTTTCAATATAAAACTCAGCATTGTCGTTGTAGTACAGCATTAACCTTCTGTAAACATTTTTAAGCCCAATACTTTTATCATAGAGTGGATTGTTAAGATTAGCATAAAGCTCCTCAAGCTTTTTCTCGTCCATCCCTATCCCGTTGTCAGCAACTTCTATTATTAAATTTATACCCCCTTTTTTTACTTTAACTATTACTTTACCACTGTCTTCTTTTTCTTCTATACCATGTATACACGCATTTTCAACAAGTGGCTGGATTGTCATCTTAGGAATCAAACAATTTTTAGCATCCTCTTCTACAAAAATTTCATATGTCAATTTTTCACCAAATCTGTATTGCTGTATTTTTAGAAAATCTTCTACAAAATTGATTTCTTCCTGAACTGTGGTTATATCATTTCCCCAGTAAATAAGCCTCCTTAAAGTCCTTGTTAGATACTTAATTATCTCAGCTGTTTCCAGTTCATTCTTCAAAACAGAACGCATTCTTATTGAATCCAGTGTATTGAAAAGAAAATGTGGATTTATCTGACTCTGAAGCGCATTTATCTCTGCCTGCTTTTTTTCAACTTCAAGTGTCTTCTTTTGAATTTCAGAAAGCATTTCCTTCTCTATAAGTTCTTTAAGTCTTATTGTCATATTGTTAAATTCTCTTATAAGATTTCCAATCTCATCGTTCCCTTCTCTGCATGTCAGAATCTCGAAGCGCTGCTTCTTAACTTTTCTCATATGTCTTTCTAAAAGCTCCAGTCTATTTGATATAGAAGAAGTTATGAGTCTTATTAAAAAGGTTGCAAATATCAAGCTCAAAAGGGAAATAAGTAATATGAACTCAATAGCTTTGTATATCTCTCCCATCATATACGATCGCGAAAATACTCCAACAAGTTTCCATCCATTTAAAAGATTTATATCCAGATTATTCACAAACACATACGAACCTTTCGGCACAAATTTACTCGTCTCAAATTTTACAAAAGGCTTGGTAAAAATTAAATTATTGTATGTATGAGCTGCAATTATTCTGTTACTGCTGTCTATTAAGTAAATCTCTCCACCAAATACCTCAAAATTTATGGAATTAAAAAAGCTTGAAAGATAAATATCAATTTTTGCTATTTTCGTATATTTACTATTGTTTCCCGTCGAAGTACTTCTTTGCTCATATTGATTGAGATTTCTTATCAATGACACATATCCTTCTTCTCCATTAACTCCATTGTCGCTGGTAGGTATTATAACTATTCCTTGCAGATTATTAATTACTTTATCATACCATTCTTTAACCTCTTGTATATTTAACTTTCTATACCCGTCACTGTTTAAAATTGTAGGATTGTTTGTATATATTGTTACGCGAGCAATGTTTGAATACACATTTCTACCCTGATATATCCTATTTCTCAGATACTGAACATAATTAGAATAAAAATCATCCATACCATGGTAATTAATGTCAAGCATATCGTTAAGTAAATCATCTGTATACAATGTATTTGAATACAATATAGCTTCATCTATTACCTTTTTTATGTTAGTATTTAAGATGTTAAAAGCACTTTTTATCTGGGTAATTTTTTGTTGCTGAAGATTTTTTATAATGAAAATGGTAAATATAAAATGGCTCACTACTGTGGGGATTAAAACACATAGAATGTATACAAGTAACAATTTCTTTCGGACAGAAAGATTATCTAATCTGTCAAGTATTCTTTCTTTTGAAAATTTAAAAAACTTTTTTAACACTTTATTCCACCACAAGTTTTATATCTCCTAAGTTTAATTATATCATAATACATAAGGATAATAACTGTATTTTATTTACTTATAAAAAACAAATCAAAGTGGGCGAAAATCACCCACTTTAAAAAGCTTTGATTACTCTCCTTTAACGCTACCAAGAGTAAGACCCTTTACAAAATATCTCTGCAAGAATGGATAAACCATAATAATTGGAGCTGTGGCAACTATTGTCATACTTGCTCTTACCGAGTTTGGAGTAACCTGCTGAGTTTCAGCCATTGCTCCCATTTGATAGTCAGGATTTCTTCCAACCTGCATACTTACAGATGCCAGAATCTTTTGAAGCTCATACTGAAGAGTACTCAGGTCAGGTCTTTGTGAGTTAAAGATATACACATCAAACCACGAATTCCAATGTCCAACTCCTATAAACAGGGCTATTGTTGCAACTGCTGGCAGGGTAAGTGGAAAGATTATCTGCCACAAAATTCTAAATTCACTTGCTCCATCAATCTTAGCAGATTCAATCAAACTTGAAGGAAGTGACTCTATATAGCTTCTGACTACAACAACATTAAACATTCCCAAAAGTGCAGGAACAATATAAACCCAAAATGTATTCAAAAGTCCCAATGACCTATACAATAAGTAGGTTGGAATCAATCCTGCGCCAAAATACATTGTTAGAACCATTATTGCTGAAAACGGACGTCTTAAAACAAAATCTTTTCTTGAAAGTGGATAAGCAACAAACATTGTACAAATAATACCAAGCACTGTACCAAGAACTGTTCTTGCAACAGATACTAAAGCTGCATTATATATCTGTGGATTGCTAACAATAATTTCATAGTTTTTTAATGTCCATTTTCTTGGCCAGATATAAATTCCTCCTCGAACTGTGTCAAGTGCATCGTTGAATGAAACAGCTAATACATTTAAAAATGGATATAAAGTCACAATACCGACAAAAATCAAACTTATATAAACAACCAAGTCAACTATAATATCCTCGGCTGTTTTTTTCTTAAACATCTTACCCATTCCCTCCTGTTTATATTGTTGAAAAACGCTACCTGACTTTTTATACTACAGTGGATGCATTTAATTTTGCAGCAACTTTATTTGCAAACAAAACAAGCAAAATACTTACGATGCTCTTAAACATACCAGCAGCTGTAGCATATGAATATCTGTACATTGTAATACCATAGTCAAGAACATATGTGTCAAGAATTTGAGAGTAATCTTGAACAAGCGGGTTTCTGAGCAAAAGAACCTGTTCAAAACCAGCATTCAAAAGCCAACCAACGTTGAGAATAAGAAGCATGCTAATTGTTGGCGCAATCCCCGGCAGTGTTACATACCTTATCTTTTGCAACCTTCCACAACCATCTACGCTTGCCGCATCGTAAAGTTCAGGGTCTATACTTGTCATTGCTGCCAAATACACTATAGCATTCCATCCTGTTTCCTTCCAAACATTCGAGAAAGCCAATATCCACCAGAAATAATGTCCTTCACCCATCCAGACAATTGGCTGTTTAATAATCTTGAGTGACATTAAAATCTGATTGAGAATACCTGACTCTGGTGCTAGCACACTTATAACTATGCTTGCCGCAACAACCCAAGAAACAAAGTGGGGAAGATATGAAATTGTTTGAATAGTTCTTTTAAATAACATATTCTTCACTTCGTTAAGCATCAATGCAAGTAAGATAGCTGCTGCAAAGGACGTAACAAGCTTCAAAAAGCTTATAACAATTGTATTTCTCATAGCAAGCCAAAAACCAGAGTCGCTGAATAAATCTTTAAATTGCTGCAAACCTACCCATTCTGAACCCCAAACACCTTGGAATGGCCTGTATTCTTTAAATGCAATGACCCACCACCAAAGTGGTATGTAGTGAAACAAAATTACATACAAGACAAATGGAAATATCATAAAAACAAGTTCTTTCTGCTCTTTTACTTTTTGCCAGAACGTTTTCTTTGAACCATTGTAGTATACTGCATCCAATGTAATTACCTCCTTTTAAAACTTTGCTCCTACAAGATTAGTACCCATTATAATGAAGTCTTAATAATTTAGAAATTTTATATAAGGGAAGAGGGTTTTACCTCTTCCCTTTGAGGTTTCAGAAACATTACTTAACTTTAATCCCGTACCAATCTGCCATTCTCTGTCTCATTTCCTGTGTATAGAACTCTTCAATTGGTTTTGTGTTAATCTTTGATCTAACCTCTGCTTTGTATTTGTTCCATACCTCATCATACTTGCCCTTTGGAGCCATTATAAGCATTGGTATATACTTCCTTGCAAGGTCGTTAGCAATGTTGAGTGGAACCTGGATTTCTTTTTGCTTTTCAGGTGGAACGTTGATCTCCCATGCATATCCCCAAGGTGGACATTCAGGTTCATCAGCAAATGGTGGTTCAACAAATGTTTTTGCTTTGTATGCTTCAAGCACTTTCTTTTGTGCTGGTGCCCATTGCATATATGCAATATCTGGATCAAGTTCAGGTTTTACATAATTTCCATCTGGAAGCTTGAGCTGCCATCTTGGCCAGATGTTCCAGTAGCCAAGCCCTTCTTGTTTCTGGTAAACAGGGTCTCTTGCTTTGTCAATCATAGCTTGTGTTCTGTACATCTTACCTTTATTGTCAACAAGATAATCTCTTCCTTTAATACCCCAGAACATAAGTTTCTGAATATCTGGATTGAGCATTTGGTCTAAGAACTGGAATGCTCTTACAGGATCTTTACACTTCTTTGTAATGCTTATGCCATCTCTTGTTCCAATTGACTGAAGCATCACATATCTTGATTTTTTAACCCCTTTAAATACAATGCCAAATGGAACAAGGATTCTATCATCTTCGCCATTCTTTCGTAGTGTATTGAATGCTGTGTTAAAGTGCCATGACCTTCCCCAGCTTGTCACAACTCTACCTTGAGCAACTTTCGCAGCCCACTGGTCATATGTCTGAACAAATGCCTCTTTATCAAACAAACCTTCATTCCACAGAGCATTTAGCGCCTTGTAAGCTTTGTACATTCCTATTCCTGCAGGGTCATAGCTTGCTTTATATGTTTTCGGATCAACTTGTACAGTATCTGCTATAAGACCATTCAAACCTGTTGCAGGATCTTGAATTACATAGAATCTTGCGCCTTCTGTAATTGCTGACATGCCTATTACAGGCATACCTTTGTACTTTGGATATTTCTTAACATAATTTCTTAACATTGGTACCAAATCTTCCCAGTACTTTAATCTTGGCCAGTTATTCTTTTGTAACATGTCAATCATTACATATAAACCTTCACCACTTGCACTAGGTGACACTTCACCTCTTGTGTAGCTCAAGAAATAAATATGTCCATCAGCTTGGCGAAGTTTCCTCAAATCTGCCTGAGAGTACGCCTTCTTTGTCCACTGACCATATTTTTGAATGTAGTTATCAAGCGGAACTAAAGCTTTGTTCTGAATAAATTGTTTGTGCTCACCACTGCCATAAACCAAGTCTGGTAAATCACCAGATGCAAGCATAAGTGATATCTTTGTTGCCTGGTCCATTCCTACAAAGTGTTCGATTTTCAATCTTACGCCTGTCCTTTTTGTAATCTCTTGCCCAATAGCAGTACTGAAGATATCTGGGTGATATTGTACTGTCGCATCTGCACTAAACATTGTAAAAGTTACAACCTTTTTTGATGCACCTTCAACCTTCTGGGAAGATACAGGTACAATCCCACCCAGCACCGCGGAAATAATGAAAACAAGCGCTACCACAATCGAAATTTTTCTTAAAAATTTCAAATTGAAACGCCTCCTCTCTTTGAATTTTTATCAAGGATGAACAATTATCATCCTCTACTGTTCATTTTACATAGTATTTAGATAAAAACAACCCTTAAAATCTAACATATTTCCCCCATAAAATTGATATGTCAAAAGTCTATATTTTTCCATATTCTTGAACTGCCCACATGTATATTTTTATATTTTCAAGAGGAGTACCTGATGCAACAGAACCTGCTGGTGTTTCGATAAAGTTTCCATCATCTTTTAAAACTTGCATATCTCTTTTTACGTACTCGATAATTTCTTCTGCACTCCCATTTCTCAATATAAATGGTGGCATCTGTCCATAAATCAATGCATTTGGCATAAACTTTCTTATCGTTGCAGGGTGAATTTCAGGCCCAAAATTAACGCTATTTACTCCAAGGTCATTTAAAATAGGAAGTAGGTGCTGCATATTGCTATCCGAATGTTGATAGCGAGTATCTTCTTTTCTTGGTGCAAAATTTTTAAACAAACTCTCTAAAATAGGTGCACAGTATCTTTCATATAACTTGGGCGAAAATAAAAAACAGTTATCATCGTTAATTGCAATTCCATCATATTCAACGTTACAATAACCTCTTAAATTTTTTATATACTCCACAAGTTTTTCTTTCAAAATCTCAAAAAATATATCCATCAACTCGGGTTCATCCATCAAAAGTATACAAAGATTTGTTGTACCTAACAAACTTGTTGCAATTGTAGCAGGTCCTCTTGTCATATGCCCCCATTTTAGCTTCTTCCCTGTCGCTTTTTCATAATCTTCTTTTGCTTTCAAAAGTTCAGGTGTAATCACCTTTTTTACATCAATCCTCTCCATTTTTTCTATAAAACTTTTTACCTCATCTAAACTTTCAACTGCAGGCTCGAGCCAAGGCGTTCCACCTTCTGATATCACAACCTTTGAACCCATTACAACCTCAAATCTTGTTGGTTCTAGAGGGTCAAGCTCTTCTTCTGAATAAAATCTTCTGCCAAGCTCTTTTTCCAAAATTTCATTAGCTTTTTTATGAATTTGAAGTCTGTATGATTTGTCAGAATAATAATCAACTGTTGAAAAAGGACCCACCAGCTCAAACAGAAAATGGTCATCAAGCCAAAAGTGGATAGGAATCCTTGTTTTTTTGTCAAAATTAAGCCTACAAAAATCATTTTCTTCCCAGAATTTTTTTACATCAAATTTAGATAAGTCCACAAGAACTCTCCTCCTTTGTTGAAATTATTTTTTAGGCTACAAAAATTTATAGGGAAGACCTCTAAAATAAGAGGCCTTCCCTATAGAATATACCACAAATTTATTCCATATTTAGTTCCAATTCTTTACTCTCCAGCGAATCATTTCTGTCTTGAACTGCTCATAAACTTTGTAATTTGTTTTTTCAAATGCCTGAACAAATTCTTTCCATATTCTATCAAAATCTGCATCTGTCTTTGCCATTACAAGTTGTGGTAGATATTTTCTTCTCACTTCGCTCATCTTCTGTTGAGCAATTGTAACTTGAGGCTTATCAGCAGGAATATTGATTTCCCATGCAAATCCATAAGGTGTTTCAAGTGGAGGATCTGTAAATGGAGGTTGCATGAAGTATTTAGCTTTATATGCATCGAGAACTTTCTTTTCAGCTGGTGAGAAGTTCTTGTATACATACTCTGGGTCAAATCCTGGCTCTCTGTAATTTCCATCCTGCAGCTTCAAATATGCATGTGGAAATACCCACCAGTATCCAAGACCTTGTTTCTTCCTGTAAACAGGGTCTTCTCTCTGTTTTTTCTGTTTATCTGTTAGGTACATTTTTCCGTTTTTGTCTACACTGTAATCAACACCTTTTATTCCCCAATACATAAGTTTTTGAGCTTCTAAAGAGCACAGTTTGTCCAAGAACTTAAATGCTGTGACAGGGTCTTTACACTTCTTTGTTATGCTAATACCATCTCTTGCGCCAATCGGCTGAATCATAAGATATCTTGCTCTTTGAACACCTTTGTAAACAACTGGGAATGAAATATGCATTCTATTGTATTTCTTTGCATTCTTCAGTGAAGCCTCTGCATCATATCCAAATTGCCACCACTGATCATAGAATCCTACAACTCTACCCTGAGCAATCTTGGAAAGATATGTGTCATAGTTTTGAACGAATACCTCTTTGTCAATAAGCCCTTCTTTCCACATCTTATTCAAATCTTTATAGTATCTTCTTGAACCTTCCATTGTTGAATATACTTTTGCTGTGTAAGTTTTTGGATCAACTATCACATCACCGTCATTTTGATATCCCATAAGATATGAAGGCGGATTTTCTAATGTAAAGAATCTCCAGCTTTCTGTTATAAATGTGAATCCTATAGTAGGTTTGCCATCAATAGTTGGATTTTTCTTTACATAATCTCTAATGAGCTGCTGATAGTCCTCCCAATACCTTACCTTCGGCCATTTTGCTTTTTCAAGAAGATCAATTGGTAGCCAGAAACCATCTGGTTTTAAGTCTGGAGTTATTTCGTTTCTGTAAGGAGACAAGAAATAAATTTTTCCATCTTTCTGTCTGAGTCTTTTGAGATCTTTATCAGTGTAAATCTGTTTACAATATTTCCCGTATTTTTGAATATAGTTATCAAGTGGTACCAATACACCAGCTTCTATTAACTTTCCATGCTCCTGATGACCATGAATCAAATCTGGCAAATCACCAGATGCTAACATAAGACCAATCTTTGTCGCCTCATCCTGTCCTGCTAAGTATTCGATTTTGAGTTTTACACCTGTAAGCTTTGTAATTTCTTTACCAATAGGAGTGCTAAACAGGTCTGGATGAGGATCTGCATTTGAATCTCCATAGAAAAATGTCAATGTCTTTACGGGTTGATTGCTTGAAGCCGCTTTCACAGAATCAGATTTTAAACTTGGGAATGTAACAAGAGTTGAAAAAATGAACACAAAACAAATAAAACAAGCAAACGATTTTAATTTTTTTGACATCTCAAACCCTCCTCACTGTATATTTTGACATTTCTACGAGCAAAAAGACTTTAAAAATTGTGAATCTGAAATAAATTATAACTATAAATTGTAGAAATGTAACCCTGAAAAATTTTATATTTTCCCCCTGAAAAATTGACTTTTTTGGAGCCTGATAAATTAAAAAGTTTATAACTAATCCACAAACATTTCTGCTAAATTAAATCTACTCTATTTTTTGTCCATCACTTTTTTCTTGACAACTACTAATAGTTGATAATAAAATTATTGAAAATCGTAAAATAGGGGTGTGTTAATTTGTTCAGAGAAGTAATTAATACAATTTCACCCTATATCCCTGGCAAACCTATTTCTGAGGTGAAAAGAGAGCTTGGCCTTGAAAAGGTAATAAAACTTGCTTCAAATGAAAATCCTTTAGGACCATCCGAAAATGTTAAAAAAGCTTTGATGCAAAACTTGGATGAACTTGGTATTTACCCGGATGGAAACTGTACAGAGCTAAAACTCAAACTTTCAAAAAAGCTGGGTGTAAAACCATCGCAGATACTTCTGGGGGCAGGGTCTGATGAAATCACTCAATTTATAGCAGCTGTATTTATTAATCCAGGGGACAATGCAATAATGGCAAAACCTTCTTTTCCCCGATACGAAACAGTTACAAAAGTGATGGGCGGTATACCAATCGAACTTCCGTTAAAAGACTTTACCCATGATTTAGAGGCTTTCTATAACAATATAAATGAAAGAACAAAAGTAATTTGGATTTGCAATCCAAACAATCCAACTGGTACTATTGTTAAAAGGAAAGAATTATATGATTTTATAAAATCAGTACCTTCACACATTGCGGTTGTTGTTGACCAGGCTTATAAAGAGTATATAGATGACCCTGAATACCCAGATGCTACAGAGTGGCTTTATGAATTTGAAAATCTTATTGTTCTTCAGACATTTTCAAAGATCTATGGTCTTGCATCTTTAAGAATTGGGTATGCAATAGCATCAGAGGAAATCATTGAAAAATTAAACAGAGTAAGACCACCTTTTAATGTAAATCATCTGGCACAGATTGCAGCTTCTGCTGCTCTTGACGATGAAGAACATGTAAAAAAGGCAAAAGAACTTAATAAAAAGTCTCTTGAATTTTTCTATAAAAACTTTGAAGAAATGGGTCTTTTCTATATAAAATCATATGGAAATTTTGTAATGGTAGATGTAAAGAAGGATGCTGTTGATGTGTTCAAAAAGCTTCTTTTAAAAGGTATAATAGTAAGACCAGGCGACATATTCGGTATGCCAACATATCTGAGAGTCACAACTGGGCAGGAAGGTGATAATATGGGATTCATAAAGGCTTTGAAAGAAATTCTATAGAAAAAGAAAATTTGAAGAATGGTAGAACGGATGCAAACTATAGTAAAATAAAAAATGGTAGTATGGAGGCGATGAATATGATTATTGTAATGAAAAAGGATTGTAAAGAGTCAGATATTGAAGAAGTTGTAAAACTTATCACATCACTTGGCCTGCGGCCCCACATTTCACAGGGCGTTGAAAGAACTGTGATTGGTGTCATTGGCGATGAGAGAATTCTGTCTGATGTTCCTGTTGAGCTTTTACCAGGTGTCGACAGGATAATACCAATCCTTGAGAGCTACAAACTTGCAAGCAGAACATTCAAATCCGAACCTACAGTTGTAAAAATTAAAAATGTAGAAATTGGTGGAGACACACTTACGCTCATTGGTGGTCCTTGTGCAATTGAAAGTTATCAGCAGATGTTTGAAGTTGCAGAAAAGATTAAAAAAAGCGGTGCGAAGATTCTGCGTGGTGGAGCTTACAAACCAAGAACATCTCCATATTCTTTCCAGGGTCTTGAGGAAGAAGGACTGAAAATATTAAAAGAAGCTGCACAAAAGTATGATCTTTTAGTAATAACAGAGGTAATAAGTGAAAGCGCTGTTGACAGAGCGTATAATTATGTAGATATTTTCCAAATTGGTGCAAGAAATATGCAAAATTTTAATTTGCTAAAATATGTAGGAAGACAAGACAAGCCAGTTCTTCTCAAGAGAGGGCTTGCAGCAACAATTGAAGAGTGGCTGAATGCTGCTGAATACATTTTAAGCGAAGGAAATCCAAATGTTATTTTATGCGAAAGAGGAATAAGGACATTTGAGACAGCAACAAGAAACACTTTGGACATTTCAGCAATCCCTGTTGTAAAGGAAAAAAGTCATCTTCCAATAATAGTTGACCCGAGCCATGCAGCAGGGAAAGCAAAGTATGTTCCAGCACTTTCAAAAGCGGCAATTGCAGCAGGAGCTGATGGGCTTATGATTGAGGTCCATCCAAATCCGCAAAAGGCTTTATCTGACGGGCCTCAGTCAATCACACCTGAGGAGTTTGACAAACTTGTAAAAGAGATATCTTTAATAGCAAAATCAATTGGAAAGAGTGTATAGAGAAAATGGTAAGGGAAAGGATACTCATAGCAGGGCTTGGTCTCATTGGTGGTTCACTTGCAAAAGCGTTCAAAAGATGCGGGTATGAAATTCATGCTTACGATATAAACAAAAGTGCAGTTGAAAAAGCTATTTGTGAGGGCATTGTAAAAGAAAAGATTGAAGACTTAGATGAAGCAGAAGATGAGTATGCCTTTAGTTTCATATGCGTCCCAGTATTAGAAAGTATACCTATTCTTAGCAAATTATCATCAAAAATCAAAAATGGAATCATAACAGATGTTGGAAGTACAAAAACTCAAATTTGCAAATATTCCATCGAACATAAAATTACCAATTTTATCGGTGGACATCCCATGGCAGGCACTGAAAAGATAGGCTATGAATATTCATTTGATACACTCTTTAATGGTGCATACTACTTCATAACCCCAACTGGTATCAATAGAGAAGAGGATATTGAAAAGCTTAAGAATCTATTACAATCAATTGGATGCAAAGTTGAGGAGATTGACTTCGAACTTCACGACAAAATAACTGGTGTTATCTCACATCTTCCTCATGTTGTGTCTGCAGGGCTTGTGAATATGTTAAGTAGTAGCGAGATATATTGCAAATTTGCTGGAGGAGGTTTTAAAGATATAACTCGTATTTCTTCCTCCAGTCCAAAAATGTGGGCAGATATATCAATCTCCAACAAGAACGTGTTACTTGAACTTATTGATGCTTATATTGAACTTTTGAAAAATTTTAAATTAAGTTTGCAATATGAAAACTATAACCAAATTTACTCTTACTTTGAAAAAGCAAAATTAATTAGAGATAAGATTGTGAGTGATAGAAAGTGAATGTTAAGATTGATGGAAGAAGAAAAATAAACTCAAATGTAATTGTTCCGCCTGACAAGTCAATATCCCACAGAAGTATCATGATTGGAAGTTTGGCAAATGGTGTGACAGAAATAGAAAACTTTCTCTTTTCAGACGATTGCTTAGCCACCATAAACTGTTGCAAAAATCTTGGCACTGATATAGAAATTCGAAATGACAAAATAATTGTTAGAGGAAATGGCTTTGCTCTTAGTGCTCCAAAACAGATACTGGACTGTCAAAATTCAGGAACAACCACAAGACTTCTCCTTGGTATTTTGTCAACCCAGGAATTTGAATCTATTTTGACAGGTGACAGCTCCCTTAAAAAAAGACCTATGAAAAGGGTCACAGTACCTCTTTCTCAAATGGGAGCTGAGTTTGAGTTTTTAGAAAAAGAAGATTTCTTGCCTATTAAGGTAAAAGGCAGCAAAAAATTAAAACCGATTGAATATACCTTACCTATTCCAAGTGCGCAGGTAAAATCTGCATTGATTTTTGCGTCTTTAAAAGCTGAAGGCAAAAGTGTCATAAAAGAAAGTCCTAAGTCAAGAGATCACACAGAGCTTATGTTAAAGCATGCAGGAGCAAATATAAAAAGCTGGGAAAAAGATGGGGTATATACAGTAGAGATACTGCCGAGTCAAATTTCCAGTATAAAGATAAAAATTCCATCAGATATATCATCTGCAGCATTTTTTATTGTTCTTGCACTGATATGTGAAGGTAGCTCAGTGGTAATTGAAAACTGCATTTTAAACCCAACAAGAACAGGTATAATTGATGTTCTAAAACAAATGGGTGCTGAGATTAAAATTGAAGATGTGGAAAATAGAAATGGAGAGCTTGTGGGAAAAATAGTTGCGAGAAGCAGCAACCTAAGAGGTGTAAAGGTTGAAAAAAACGATATTCCGCGTATCATAGACGAAATACCTATTTTGGCAGTTGCAGCGGCATTTGCCGAAGGTAAAACCACAATTGACCATGCTTCAGAGCTAAGAGTAAAAGAGAGTGATAGAATAAAGACAACAGTTGAGATGCTGAAAAGTTTTGGAGCTGAGTGCTATGAACTTGAAAACGGACTCGAAATAATAGGTTCAAGAGAAAAACTCAAAAGTGCAGTTGTAAATTCATATAAAGATCACAGAATAGCAATGGCAGCATCTATCATGGCATGTGCAGTGGAGGGTGAAAGTACCATTTTGGATGCAGACTGCGTATCAATCTCTTTTCCAAACTTTTACGACATTCTTTTTTCCTTAACAAAAAAGATATAAAAAAGGGGCTATTTGCCCCTTTTTTAGCAATATACAATCTCTACATTTTTCTCTCTGATTGCATTTTCTTGGCTTGGCGGCAGTATCTTGTCTGTGAAGATAAAATCAACATCGTCAAGTGTTGCAATGTTTACTAAAGCTGTCTTGTTCATCTTTGTATGGTCTACTATCATGTAGACTTTATCTGCTATCTCAATCATGAGTTTTTTGACCTGAGCTTCAAGCTCGTTTGACTCAGTAAACCCTTTTTCAATATCAAAACCTTTACAGGATATTATTGCTTTGTTTGCATTTAAAGACCGCAAAGTCTGTTCAGCTATTGGTCCGACAAGCGACAAAGATTTGTTTCTAAGTGTCCCACCAGTTGAGATAACTTTTATTGTGTCTTCAAAAACTTTTAGCTCACTGATTATCTGCTCTGAGTTTGTAATAACAGTGATTTTTTTCTTTGTTTTCAAAAGCTTTGCAACCTGAAGTGCAGAGGTGCTCGAATCCATAACAAGAGTATCGCCATCCTCGATGTACTTTATCAAGCTCAGTGCTATCTGCTTTTTACCCTCTATGTTTGTAACATTTCTAAACTCAAAAGGAATATCAACATTGTAGTTCTCAACCAATACCGCCCCGCCATACGTTCTTTTCAGAAGACCTTCTTTTTCAAGCTTTTCAAGGTCACGTCTTATTGTCTCTTCTGTAACATTGAAAAGCTTTGCAAGCTCAGGTACAAGCACACTTTTGTTTTCATTCAACATCGCCATAATCTTTTGTCTTCGCTCAATCGCAAGCACTTTTCCTCTTACCTCCCTTTGTAGTATTCAAACTGTATACTCTTTTTGAGAAGCTCTCTTCCTTCCTGCAGATCCTTAATTTCACCTAAAGCTATAAGTTGCATAATAATATTGCCAAGTACTGTTGCCTCAACAGGTCCTGCCACAACATCTCTTTGTGTAATCTTTGATGTAAGCTCGCAAAGATACTTATCTCTAATGCCTCCACCAACCATATTTATTGTATAAATCTTAAGCCCTGTTAAGTTTTCTATCTCCTCAACTGTATTTTGGTATTTTTTAACAATGCCATTGTAAGCTGCTTTTGCAATGTCGCCAAGTGTTTCTGGTTCTTTTCCAAAGTGTGTTTTGCAGAAGTTCTTTATTTCCGAAATGATATCGACAGGTGCTAAAAACTGTTCACTGTCAGGGTCGATTGCGTAATCAACATTGGATTTTTGTGCAAGTTCACTTATGAGATTGTAATTTACTTCTTCGAACTTTTTGCTCCATGCGCTTTTTAGCTGCTGGATAATCCAAAGCCCAGTGATATTTTTCAAAAACCTTATTTTGTTCTCAACCCCGCCTTCGTTCGTAAAGTTTTTTACAAATGTTTTCTCGTTTATTAAAGGACTGTCAAGTTCAACCCCCATCAACGACCATGTGCCACAGCTAAGAAAAACTGTTTGTTTTCCGTCAGAAAACGGTGCTGCCACAACAGCTGAAGCTGTGTCATGGCTTGCTACTGCTATAACAGGTATGCTTTCTACCTCAAGCTCTTCTTGAATCTCCTTTGAAAGTTTTCCTAAAATGTTTCCTGGATAAATTATATCATTAAATAAATCTTTTTCAAACCCAAGTTTTTCAATGATCTCAAAACTCCATTTTCTCTTGTGGGCATCTAAAAGCTGAGAAGTTGAAGCGATAGTGTATTCGTTTACCTTTTCACCTGTTAAAAAATAAGCAAAAAGATCTGGCATCAACAAAAGCGATGAAGCATTTTTCATTATCTCAGGTCTTGTTTTGTAGTCTATGTACAGCTGGTAAATGGTGTTGAAATTCATAAATTGAATACCAGTGGTGTTATACAACTGATTGAGGGGTATAATGTTTCCTACTTCCTCAATAGCTGATTTTGTTCTCAGGTCACGATAATGATAGGGGTTTGAAATAAGATTTCCACATTTGTCTATCAAACCATAATCCACACCCCATGTGTCAACCCCTATGCTTGTTATACTTTCAAATTCTTTTTTTGCTTTGTAGATTCCAATCTTAAGATTGTTAAAAAGGTAAAGGAAATCCCAAAAAAGACTTTTACCAAGCCGCACAGGATTGTTTTCGAACCTGTGAACCTCACAAAGCTCCAAAACAGACCCGTCAAACCTGCCAACAAAAACCCTTCCGTTTGACGCACCAAAATCAGCACCGATGCAATTTATACTTTTCATTTTTTCCTCCTTATTCTGTTTGAGTTATTTTGTGTTTGTTTTTATTATATCACATTTAAGTTTTGTTTGCTATTTTTAAATAATCTTTTCTTGTCATTCCCATAATAATTACATCATGAAATTTTCCTTCAATAAGCCTTGCTTCTCTTAAAACGCCCTCAATCTTAAAACCGCACTTTTGATATGCTTTAATTGCCCTTATATTCTCATCGAAAGTATCAAGTTCTATCCTATTGATATCAAGTGTATCAAAAAGGTATTTCACAAACGCTTTAATTGCATCGGTGCCAAATCCTTTTCCCCAGTAGTTCTTTTCTCCAATATGTATGCCAAGAACTACCACTTTGTTAATAGAATCATAATCTCTATAGGAAATAGAACCAATCGGCTTTTTTGATTCCTTTGTTTCTATGATAAATCTTTTAACAGAAGAGGAGGAACGCCTGTAATACCATCTTCTAAACTCCCCTATTGTAACACTTGAAACATTTGTTTCGGCCCTTGCCCAGTAGGTAACTTCTGGATCATTTGCCCATTTTTGAAGATATTTTAAGTCCCCCCACCTAACCTCTCTTATATTCACAAGTTCACCTTGTGCTATTACCAATTTCTTTCACACCTTTTCCAAATATGCTACAACCCCGTAAGGAGTAACTTCTGCTATTGCAAACGATCTTGAACCATCCCTTGAAAAAGCTAAACTTCCCGGATTTAAAAAGAGGATGCTGTCTGAATAAAATTCCTCCTGCTGATGAGTATGACCAAAAAAACAGGCATCTACTCTAAACGCTTTTGCATGATTTACAATAAGGTCATATGTAGACTTCACAGAGTACATATGACCATGGGTAATGAGGATCTTTTTGCCACCAAGCTCAATTATCTTCTCTGACGGAAAATCCTTTGTAAAGTCATTGTTGCCTCTTACAATCTCAAACTTGAGATTGGGAAACCTGCTTTGTAGATAAATTGCATCTTTTACCAAATCTCCAAGGTGAATGCACATCTCTACGTTCTTTTCGTATTTTCTTATAATTCTCTCTGCATCATATACAATTCCGTGTGTATCACTTATCACAAGTACCTTCATTGTAAATCTCACCCAGAATCTTTTTTAAGCTTTCAAAAGCTTTTGCTCTATGAGATATCTGATTCTTGATTTGGCTATCCAGCTCTGCAAATGTCTTGTCAAATCCATCAGGTACAAATATAGGGTCATAACCAAAACCATTTTTACCTCTCGGTTCAAATGCTATTCTGCCACGACAAATACCTTTTGTCTGATATATCCTACCTTGCTGGTCAATAAAAACAAGAACACATACAAACTGCGCTCCTCTTTTGCTTTCTGGCACATCTTTTAGCTCATCCAAAAGTTTTTTTATTCTATCCTCATCTGTGGCTCTCTCTCCTGCATACCTTGCAGACATCACACCTGGTCTTCCACCTAAAGCATCCACCTCAAGCCCAGAGTCATCAGCAAGTGTGACTTGTCTGTAAAGTGCATAAATAGTCTTTGCTTTTTTTAGAGCATTCTCTTCAAACGTTCTGCCATCTTCTATAATGTTTATACTGCTGTCAAAATGGTTTAGTGTAACCACGTCGTCAAAATAACTTCCAATGAGCTGCTTTATTTCCTTTGCTTTTCCCTCATTCTTGGTCGCAACGAAAAGTTTTCTCATCTTTTGGCACACTCCCAACAAGATTGCAGTCCTCACCCAAAACTTCCCTCTGTATTTCTATTATCTTTTGTATGCCTTGCTTTCCAAGTTCTAATAGTTTCTGAAATTGATCCCACGAAAAAGGCGCTCCTTCAGCAGTTCCCTGTATCTCAATAAACTCACCTTTATCGTTCATAACAAGGTTCATGTCAACTGCAGCTTTTGAATCCTCTTCAAAGCAAAGGTCAAGCATTTCAACGCCGTCGCAAATTCCCACAGATACAGCCGCAACAAAGTCTGTTACAGGAAAGTTTTCAATTATCTTTTCATCGTAAAGTTTTTTGCACGCATCAAACATGGCAATAAACCCGCCAGTTATGGAAGCTGTGCGTGTTCCACCGTCTGCCTGGATTACATCGCAGTCTATGATTATTACTCTTTCTCCAAGCGCTTTAAAATTTATACCTGCTCTGAGTGCCCTTCCAATGAGTCTTTGAATTTCATGACTTCTTCCACTGAGCCTCAGTTTATTTATATCTCTTACATTTCTCTGCTGGGTTGCACGGGGTAACATTGAGTATTCAGCTGTTATCCATCCTTCCCCACTTCCCTTTTTAAACGGTGGTACCTTGTCGTCAATGGTTGCTGTGACAATTACTTTTGTGTTGCCCATTTCGATAAGGCATGAACCTTCTGCATATTTGATGAAGTTTCTTGTTATTTTTATTGGTCGAATCTCATTGTAAGCTCTCTGGTCTTGTCTCATTATCTTTTTGCTCCTTTCCTTTTACAGTCTTATTTTTAAACTGTTATACTTGAACTGGTCCATATCTATATTTTCTTTCAAATCATACTGGTCAAGATAAGGTTCTTTCCCATCTATTGAGATCTTTAAATACTTAAGAGTTTTGTCTATTTCCCTTGCAGTAAAACATATTGAAGAAAGAATAATATCTACCTGGCTACTACCTTTCAGGTTTAATAGCTCTTTTGACAGATCAATATACAAAGTATTTTCTTTTATCTTTACATTATTCAATTTTAACCCATTTAACTTAGAAAATCTATAGCTAAGACTATTGATTAAACTTTTTTGTGCAAATGTCATGGGAATATTTTTAAACTTTTCTGGAATATCTATCCATTTAGGAATTAGAAAAATCTCTGTCGAAACCTTTTGAGGAACAAAAATTATAACCTGTCCTGCTTTTTTTCGCTCAAAGGCTTTGTTTATATACCTTCTCCCTTCATTATAAAAGTATACTCTATCTATATTTTCAAACGATGTCAAGTAAAAGGTTATTGCTTTGATGTAAAAATCCAAATATTTTTGTTTGAAAAACTCATTATTTAAGTCAACAGTTGCAGTGCCATTTTCAATTTTCAAGGAGTTAATCTTTATACTGTCAGGAAAAATACAAAAAAGCCCAAAACTTCTGAGATTGCGCTGTCGCGAAGCAGAAAAAATTGAAAGTTCAAGCCCTCTTTTTGCAACATCAAACGTCTTTGTTGATATAACTTCTATTAATACTAAATTATGTTTTTTATCGCATAAAATAGTTTTAATGCTTGTAAGATTCTCACTTTGTCCAGTTTGTTGAGAAAAATAAGCACCACTTTCCACAATCTCAAATTTGATGCTATCGTCTGTTTGACTGCTGTCGTTATTGTAATTACTTTCCTGTGAGGTGGAAAATAGACTTTTCCAGCTGCAACCTGCCAAGAAGAATAAAAAAGAAAGCACAGCAAAAAAAATAATTCTTTTTCTCATTCCAAACCACCCTTTCAAAAAGTTATGCTAATTCTTTCATATTAAGAAAAATATTTAATCAATGGGCGGCTTAGAACAAGAAAAAGAACTTAAAAAATATTTAATATCTTATCTTCTGGCAAGAAGCATGATAATCAGGGATGTCAAAGAAAAACAAATACTAACAAGGTATAAAAACAAGACTGTCTGTTTCTGATTCAAACCTGCCTCCAAAAGCCTAAAATGTACCTGGCTTCTGTCAGCTTGATAAATAGGCTTACCTTCTTTGATTCTCTTGAAGATAACAAAAAGGTTATCAAAAATAGGAAGACCCAACGTCAAAATAGGTACTATCAACGACACTACCGTTGCCACTTTAAATGTTCCTTCCACAGCAATTGTCCCAAGCACAAACCCTAAAAAAGTGGCACCACTGTCACCCATAAAGATTTTAGCTGGATGACGGTTGAATATCAAAAAAGCAGAAGACACACCCACTAAAGCTGCTGCCATATATGTTGAAACTCTTGCGGTTGATATTATGCTCAGGTTCATTAGCGCAACAAAAAACAGGGTTGTCCCGGAAATTGTGGTAATACCAGCTGCAAGTCCGTCTATACCATCAATAAAGTTTATAACAGTTGTTACTCCAAAAAGCCAAATAACTGTTGCTATATACTGGAACCAAACAGGAAAGCTTATGAATTTATGAGTAAAGGGATTTGTAATCCCTTCAATCTGTATTCCCATAAAGAATACTATTGAACATGCTAAAATCTGAACAATGAATTTTGGCAGGGCACTCAGTTCTTTCCCTTGTGATTTATACCAGTCATCTAAAAGACCTATTGCTAAAATCAAACATGAAGCAATAAAAAATCCCAAAAATTCTTTACTTAAACCTCTTATTAAAAATTGAGATATGAAAAAAGCTAAAAAGAGAGCTATACCACCTGTCACCGGGATAGGTGTTGAATGAATTTTTCGCGCGTTTGGTCTGTCTACAAAACCAAGCTCAATAGATTTTTTCTGCACATATGGTGTGATGATGGTTACAAGGACAAATGCTACCAAAAACGAAAGTGCGTCTTTTATCACAAGTTCAGCCATGGGTAGTCCCTCCAAAGATTTTAAAACTTTTTAGTTTTTGTAAAATCAGCGTAAGAAGATAATCATACAGAATAAAAATAACTTCTGAAGAAACAACTGTAAGAAGCATTCCAAACTTGAAATGGGGAAGTTCCCTTATAATTAGTTTGAACATGAAATATAAAATAATTAATGCAAGGTTGTAATACAAAAACTTTAAAAAAAACTCTATATAAATAGGAAACCCTCTTTCACACAAAGCTTTTATTATGGGATATAGACCAAAAATTAAAATATAAACCATTGCCACAAACTTGTTAGGAATTAAAAATACCCCTAACAAAGAACTTGCAATATATACAATAAATCCCTCTTTAATCCCAAAGAGCCAAACTATGATCATAATACTTACAGAACAAAGTATATAAAATATGCTATTTGCCCGCGGCAAGATTGAAGCAAATATCAAAAAGATTATTGTCAGTGCCACCATCATACCTGCGTATGTTATTTTCCTTGTGCTCAAATATTCATCACCTTTTCATAAAAGAAGGTTTTTATGGGTTTTAACCCATATTTTTGAGGCATTATTATCTGTTCGGTTGAACCTACAAATAAGATACCGTTCATAACAAGTGACATATTAAAATTTCTGTAGACCATATCCTTTGCTTCTTCAGTAAAGTATATTAAAACATTGCGACATACAATCAGGTCAATATCCTTTGGATAAGGGTCTTTCAATAGGTCATGGTGTTTGAATTCAACACATCTTTTTATTTCATCACTTATGTAATATAATTCTCCATTTTCTTTAAAAAACCTTCTTACAAATTCTTGAGGCAGTCCTTCTAAGCTCTTTTTCATATATACTCCTTCTTTGGCTTTTCTTATAGCATCATCATCAATATCGGTTGCTAAAATCTTTATTTCACTCAAAGGGAAAAATCTTGTCAAAAGCATTACAATTGAATATGGCTCTTCACCTGTGGAACAGGCAGCAGACCATATCTTGGGTTTCTTTGTCCTCTTTAGTATATACGGCATTATTTCTTTTTCAAGTATCTCCCACTGTTGAGGGTTTCTATAAAATTCTGAGACATTGATTGTTAAATAATTTATAAATTCGTTGAAAAGTTTCTGGTCCTTTGTTAACGCATTGTAATAATCTGCAAAAGTTTCATATCCATTTTTTTTCATAAGAGACTCAATTCTTCTTTTCATTTGTTTTTCTTTATAATACGAAAGATTTATTCCTACATACTCCCAGATCTTTTTCTTGAACCACTCATAATCAAGTTGCATCTCTTACCCTCTTTCTACAAAATTTTATTGCTGACATTTTAGATTCGCATAAAATGCCTGAACATCTAAAACAAGATATACTCCCTCTTCTACAAACCCAACTCTTTTGAAAAAATTGTCATTGAGCCCCTTTTTTACTTTAACAAAACTTATTGAATTTCTATAACAGTAATTAATCTGCATTTTTAAAAGCCCATCTCCCAATCCCATGTTTCTATATTCTTCCTTTACAAAAATGGACAAGATCTCAGCTATACCATTTTCAATCTTGATCTGAGCAACTCCTAATATATTGCTGCCATCTAACACAACATGTGAAATTGCGTCTGCATTAAAAGGTACATTGTTGACACTACAAAAATTTTTGATTTTCTCTCGGTTTTCCAGTGGTACTTCTTTGATCTCAATCATCAAATTTTCCCTCTTTCAATACAAGAAAATATCTTATATAATTATAACAAATTCATGTTGACTTTGAAATGCCAATTAAAAAATATTTAAGCAGAAGCATTGCAGGAAGGAGATGAAAGAATGAATTTTACATTTGCAGTAATCACATGCTCGGACAAAGCTTCAAAAGGAGAAAGAGAGGATTTGAGCGCAAAAGTGTTAATTGATATATTATCATCCCAAGGTTTTATAAATGTATTTTATAAGATTGTACCAGATGAGAAAGAAATGATAAAAGAAGCTATAGTTCAGGCACAAAAAAGCGGAGCAAACCTGATACTGACAACTGGTGGAACAGGATTTTATAAAAGAGATGTGACACCCGAGGCAACACTTGAAATTGTAGAAAAACAAACCCCAGGTATTTCAGAGCTTATAAGATATGAAACGGGAAAGATAAACATGAAAAGCTACCTTTCCCGTGCAGTCTCAGGAATATATAAAAATAGCTTAATAATAAATCTCCCAGGTTCACCAAAAGCAGTTAAAGAATGTTTAGAGGCAGTTTTGCCAATTTTAGAGCATGGTCTTAATATCCTTTTAGAAAATGAAAAAGAGTGTGGGAGCGGCTACTAAAAATTTCCTCACTCATTTAGAATTTCTATAATATCTCCTGTCTTAATCTTGCCGCCTTTTAATACCTTTGCAAAAAGACCTTCTTTTGGCATTATACAAACACCGACAGTCCGAGCAATTTCACAGCCACTGCCATGGCACTTTTTCCCTATCTGGCTTATCTCAAGCAACACATTATTCCCTATTTTCAGTTTTGTTCCAAGTGAAATCCTTTGCAAGTCTAAATTCTCTGTTGTTATATTTTCTGCAAACTTTCCATAACAAAGACCTTTAAGACCGTACTGCTTTAGTTTCTTTATGCTTGATATATCAAGAAGGCTCACCTGACGATGAGAAGACCCTGCATGGGCATCACCTTCAATCCCATAGTCTTCAATCAAAATGGCCTCACTCACTGGTTCTTTTGGAGTCCCTTTTTGTCTGCTGATGTTGATTGACACAACCTTTGCAGTTTTATTTTCATTTTCAAAAATATAATGTCCAGATTTTCCCCCAGATTTTTCTATAAGCCTGACATCAGTAATTACCATATCTTTTTTTACCGCTTTGCACATGTCATATACTGTCTCTAAAAAAATAACCACTGCTGTGATTGCTTCCATCTCAGCACCTGTTTTTGCCTCAGTTTTTATTTCTGATACCGCTTCAATGTACCCTTCTTCCCTGTCTATTTTATACGAAACATCAACAAAAGACAAAAATATGTTGTGACAAAGAGGTATGAGTTCAAACGTCTTTTTGGCGGCATTAATAGCTGCAACCTTAGCAGTTGCAAACACATCCCCTTTTGGTAAAAGCCCATTTTCAATTGCTTCAATAACATCCTTTCCTACAAAGATCTTCCCGCTTGCTCTTGCAACCCTAAAACTTTCTTCTTTTGATGTCACATCTACCATCTTGGGAAGACCATCTTTGTCAATATGTGAAAATTCCATCTTCAATCTACCCTCCTATTTTGAACATCGGCATATCTGATTCTAAACTTCTTATTAGCTTTTTTTGTTTGACAAAATCTTCTATCTTTTTCAGCAAGAGTTTTTCATCATCCAGAAACTTTCTTAGCTCTAAACCATTCTTATCAAACAGACAGTTGTAAAGCACGCCAGTTGATGAGACTCTGACTTTATTACACGTTTTGCAGAAATGGTCTGATACAGAACTTATAAATCCTACATTGTAGTCAAAATCTTCAACATAGTAATATTTAGCAGCTGAAACTTCATCTGTAGCCACTTCTTTTATTCCTTTGAACCTTTTGATAACCTCATTTTTGCTTACAAATTCATCTTCAAAGATTTGGTTGGCAATACCAATAGGCATAAGTTCAATAAAGCGAATAATAACATTCCTCTTTTTCGCAAAGGAAATCAAATCTTCTATCTCATCAAGGTTAACAGAGCGAATGAGCACAGTGTTTATTTTCACTCTCTTGTGCTCTCTCAACTCATCTATCGCTGTCAAAACCTTATCTAAACCATCAATTCCTGTTACAGACCTGTACTTTTCTTTATCCAATGTATCAAGAGAAATATTTACTGATTTGAGCGGACTTTTAATAATCTTTTTAATCTTTTCGGTATCTAACCAACCATTTGTTGTTATATTTATATTTTCTATACCAATACTGTGTGCAAACTCAATTATCTCAACAATGTCATCTCTCAAAAAAGGCTCTCCGCCAGTAATCCGAAGCTTTTGTATTCCAAGCTTTTTAAATGCAGAGATTATCCTAAATATTTCTTCTTTTGAAAGCTGGTCTATCCTTTCATAATACAAATCCTTTGTTCGGCAATACATGCAAAAAAAGTTGCATCTATCAGTCACAGAAAGCCTTAAATAGTCTATTTTTCTTGAAAAACCATCAAACATTTTCATCACCTTTTTCAAATCATCTTGACCTCAACCAAACTTCCCTCTTCCACCACATCCACATTTATTGGCACAACTATATACCCATCTGCCCGTATCAAACTTGAAATCACGCTTGCTCCTCTTTTTAAAACTCTTGCATGGTTTTTGCCATCCTTGTTTTCAACCTGTACTCTTATATACTCCTCAGCTCCAACGTCTGACCCAACTCTTCTTTCCAGTACAGCCATAACCGTCTTTTCTTTCGGATTCAACAAATATGTGTCAAAGAAAGCCTTTAAAAAAATCTCTTTAAGAGCAAAAAACATAGAAACAGGAAAACCGGGAAGTCCTATCACAAGTTTCCCATTTATCTCACCTATGACTGTTGGCTTTCCAGGTTTTATAGCTATGCCATGTATTGAAACTTTGCCAAGACTTTGAATTGCCTCATATGTCAAATCTTTGTCACCTTTAGATGACCCAGCATTTACAAACACAATATCAAATTCATCTAAAAGTTTTTTCAAAGTTTCTTTAATAGCATTTAAATGGTTGGTTACTGGTTTGAAAATACCAATTTCAAAACCGTACTGACATAGAAGCTCATTAAAAATAACCGAATTGAATTCTACAAGCTGGTTAGATTTTTCAATTATGTCAACAAGTTCATCTCCGGTTGGCAGAAAAGCAACTTTTGGCATTTTGTAAACCTTGACAGTAAGCCAACCACCAGCTTTCAGATATACCTTGTCAAAAAATGTCAAAAACTCACCTTTTTTGATTACCATATCACCTTCTTTTATATCCTCGCCCTGTGAACGAACGTTTTGACGCGGATAGTAGCTTTGAAAAATTTTTATTTTACCGCCTTCAACTTGGACATCTTCAAAAGGAATAACAGCATTAAAATTCTCTATACTTTCGCCTGTTTGGACGACCTTGAAACTTTCAATATATTTTTGATTTGTATCATAAGCGTCGAATGTTTCTTCAGCCATCACAGCATATCCATCCATTGCAGCAACATCTACAGGTGGGGACGTGTGAATAGCTTTGTAATCCTCTGCAACAAATCTATTTTTTGCATCATACAATGAAATCTCCTCTTCTTTTAATACCAGATATTTCTTTAAAATTTCCTGTATACAAGCTCTTGCTTGCTGGGGAAGCACAGCCGAAAAATGATAATCTTTCATATCAATATCACCTCAACAATATCTCCTGACCTGATACCAGTTTTTGTTGCATCAACTCTTATATATCCACTTGCATTATTCAAAAGATTTATCGAACCTGATTTTCCATAAAGAGGCTCAGCTAAAATCTCATCACCAAAATGAAGTTTTACAAACACAAACTCGGTTCTGCCGGATGAAGTTGCAATGCTTGTCTTCATCTTTGCAAGAACTTTTCTGGAAGTGTCCTGCTGATGTAATATTATGTCCATAAGTTTTTTTACAAAAAAGTTGAATATAAAAAGGCAAGACACAGGATGACCAGGAAGCCCAAAAACCGCTTTTATTCCAACCTTTGCTATTATTGTTGGTTTGCCCGGTTTTATTGAAACACCGTCAACAAGCACCTTAGAATCTTTTAGGCTCTCAATAGCTTTTAAAGTGTTGTCGTATGTGCCAACAGAACTTCCACCTGAAATAAGAACAATGTCATTTTCCTGCAAAGCTATGGAAAGAAGATCTTTCAAAGCCTCAAAATCATCTTTTACAATCCCGTACATTTTTGGCAGAGCATATTCCTTATAGCATGATGTAAATAAGGTAAATGAGTTTACGTCATAAATTTTTGCGCTATCGAGCTTTTCATCCTGTGATATTATCTCGTCTCCTGTTGAGACGATACCCACTCTTATTTTTTTAAAAACTTCCACTTCCTTTTTCCCTATTGCAGCCAGCACACCAATTTGAGCAGGCTCAAGCTTCTGATATTTCTTAATGACAATGCTATCTTTTTTTATATCCTCACCTTTTCTAAGTATATTCTCGCCAGGTTTTGCTGGCTTGAAAACATAGAGTTTCCCATCCTCTTCAATAGTATTTTCAATCATCACAATGGCATTGGCATTTTGTGGTATACATCCTCCTGTGAATATCCTTGCAGCCTGTCCTTTTTGTATTTGAAAGTTTGGTACCTTACCGGTTTTCACCTCGCCTACTATTTCAAACACGGCCGGGTTTTCATCATTTGCTTCAAACGTCTCTTCACATCTTAGTGCATATCCATCAACAGTGGACTTGTCAAAGTGAGGAACATCTATCTCTGCTATAATATCCTGAGCACAAATTCTAAAAACAGCTTCTTGGATAGATACCTTTTCTGATGGAAGATTAAAATTACAAAACTCATCTTTAAGTATCTCAAAGACCTCAAAATATGTTTTTAATACCTTCATCTGGCAACATCACCCTCTATAATAATCTGACCATTTTCAAAATATATCATATTACCCCTCAAAGTTGCACTTTGATGGTGCGTTACAACTATTATACACCTTTTTTGAGCTTCATCTTCTATAAGTCTATATACAAACTCCTTTACATCTTTGTCGAGAAAGGAATCGGGCTCATCCAAAAAAAGTACATCAGAAGGTATATAAAACGCTCTTAAGAAACTTACTAGCTGTCTCTGCCCAGCCGAGAGCTGATTTATGTTGGTTTTAAGAGGAACACCAAACATCTTTAAAACCTCTTGTGCAGACTTTAGCCTCTCATGCGAAAGAGCAAGTGCAAGATTATATTCAACCGACCCTCTAAAAAAATATGGCTGCTGCGGAAGCATAATGTTTTTCTTAAACAGATTGTGTATCCGCCCTGAATATTCTTTGTCTTTTCCAAACAACATTTTCAAAAATGTGGTCTTCCCGCAACCGTTTGGTCCTTTTATGATATAAATACCTTTCTTCCCAAATATGAGACTTTTGCACTCAAACAATATCTTCTGTCCAAAACTCTTTTTCACATCTTTTACCTCAATCAACAACATCACCCTGCAATATTTGCAAAAATGTATTAAAAGTAAATGAGATGGCAAGTAGCGCCGCACCCAGCAAAAGAGCGTTTGAAAACTCACCTTTGGTAATTTCAAAAATTATGGCTGTTGTCAAAATTCGTGTGCTTCCTTCTATGTTACCTCCAACAATCAAAACTCCACCAACCTCAGAAATTGACCTTGATAGTCCCAAAACAATAGCATACATTATTTCTTTTGAATATTCCTTCATAATGGCTGTATACCTTTTACGTCCTTTTATGTTCAAATAATCTAAGTTTTCAAGAACCTTATCTATGTTTTTAAGTCCAGACAGGGTATAAAGCATCACTATAGGAACAATTAATATTACCTGGGTAATTATCATAGCCCATTTGGTAAAAAGCATGTCCAAAAAACCAAGAGGACCTTTTCTGGAAAAAAGTATGTATATAAGCAGCCCTGCAAGCACAGGCGGTAACCCAGATAGAGTATAAACTATTCTAATTAGTATTTTCCTGTATTTAAACCTTTTGACTTTGAGAAAATACCCTGCAGAAACACCTATCAAAACTGCCAAGAATGTCGAAGGAATACAAACAGCCAAGGTTGAAATAACTACATTAGCCAGCATCTTGCTACCTCTTGACCACTTATTTTACAACTCTATAGACTTCTTTTTTGAAGAATTTTTGGTTAAAAGAATTTACAAGATTTTTGAATTCTTTGCTTTTTAAGTAAGAGGCAAATTTGGAAAGCTGTGCTTTTTTAGGTGAGTAAGCAAAGTAATAAATATTTGTAAGTACTTGCTCCTTTGGATTTTGGTAAACTACATCCAAGCTATCTAATTTATCTTTCATTTTATAAAATGTTGCTTCATCAGTGAGAATAAAAGCTCCCTTCTCATTTGCAAGATTTAGACTCATTCCCATACCCAGACCTGATTTTATATAACCTTCAAAATCAGGTTTGAGTTTGGATAGTCTCCATATCTCAATTTCTCTAATGTAAGTTGCTGAGTTGTCTGCACGTGACACAAATTTAAAGTTATTTTTTCTTATCAGTGCAAAAGCTTCTTGGACACTTTTTACTTCTTTAAGTAGATCTTTTTTATCTTTGGGTCCAACAAGTATAAAATAATTCAAAACAAACGCAGTATAACCATTTATAAGCTTCTCTTTTTTAAGCTCATTCAAAAACGACTTTTCATGTATTATTATCCCATCAACGTCACCATTTTTGAATATTTTTACCGCCTGACCGCTTCCTACTGAAATGAAATTGAACTTTACATTATTTTTCTTTTCAAAGGCAGGTGTAACAAAGTCCAAAAAACCACTGTCATATATACTTGTAGTTGTAGCTATCCTGTAAGTTTTAGAATATGAAAATGAAAGATAGCTAAAAGTAGCAACCAAAATAAAAGCAAGTAACGATGCCAAAATTTTGAATAATTTACCTTCTTTCATCTTTATAACCTCGCATTTATATTTTCCAAAACAAAAAAGGATACTCCCCCGCTTTGAAATTTTGAAGCAAAAGAGTATCCTTCTAAAACCAAGTTTTAGAAGAATCTTTCCTTTCCAAAGCGGGAGGCGCAGAGGTTTCCCAAATCTGCACCCTATCGGCCACAGCTCCATGAAGAGGATACACCCTCTTTTTAGGCTTCTGTGGCTCGGAAAGATTCTAAAATTCAAAAACTCTGTATTCATTTGTCAGAAGATTTACAACCATACACTTTCCGATTAAGTTCTCACCTTGAACTGATATCAGCTTACAAAATTCAGAAAGTTCCAAAGCTGCTGTCAGCATTGGTGCAAAAATAGGGTTGCCCATGTCTTTTTCAGCACCTTCAACATTTGTCTCTCCCAAAAGTTTTTCAATCCCTGGTGTGTCTTTTGTTATGACGGCAATCTGAGCATACCAGCCAGCACATCCGCCGTGAATTAATATTTTTCCCATATTTTGTGCAAACTTTGAAAGACTCTTTCTTATTTCTATATTGTCAGTTGCATCGAATATATAACTTGCTTCCATCAAAAATATATCAAGGTTCTCTAAATAAGCCTTTTCCTTTATTGGCTCAAAATAAACTGCAGGGTTTATCTCTTTTACCCTTTTTTCAGCCTCAAACACTTTGAATTTTCCAAGGTTGTTTACGTTAGAAATTATCTGCCTATTGAGGTTAGTCTCATCAAAAGAGTCCATATCAACAGCAATAATCTTTTTCACACCAAGCCGCGCAAGTCCTTCTATCAAAAAACCACCTATTCCACCCACTCCAACAACCGCAACTGTTGTTGAAAGAAGTTTTTTTTGAGCATCTATACTCAAGGCACCCAGATTTTTTAGATATCTTTTTTGCACAGCCATATATTAGCCTCCAGTTGCATAAGGAGTTATATACACACTATCATTTTCCGACAAAACATAGTCAAAGTCAACTCTTTTTTGATTGACAATCACAAACCCAACCTTGTCTTTTGGAATGTTTAAGTTTTCAAGAAGCTTTTCTACATTTGTGTTCGGGGCAATCTCAACTTCCATTTTCCCAATTTTGCTACCGTACCTTCCAAAAAAACTATTTACCTCTACTCCAATCTTCATATTCCTTCTCCACCCTCTCGATATACATCTTCAAAAGCCTATTTAACCTCTCTTCATCCATCTTACCCCACATTGTCGGTGTTTCAAATATTCTCTTAGGAAACTTATAATTTTCAAGTGAATATCCAAGTTCTTTCTTGATTTTCAGCTTTGTAAAAAATATGTCATTCGCAAGTCTTGTTAGGTCATCGTCTGTCCAGTTTATACCAACGGAATTTAATGCTTTCAAAATGGTTGGCCTGTCATACACCTTTCGGGCAAACAGACATATGCAAAGTGATGTGAGCACTGCCCTTTCTTTTTCTTCATTAATTACATAATCTATTATTTCTTCATCTTTTAATTCTTTTGCACTCTGGTCATAAGAGTAACCTGCATTGTCTAAATGAGAATGCCTTGCACCAACTGTTTGACCAAGCGCAAATGCATAGCCTGTATGATATCCTGCCATTTCATTTCCACCATACAAAAGCGCAAACTCTTCCCCTCCATATTTTTTTACAGCTTCTTTCAAACCTTTACCAATTGTGAAGTAAAACTCGTTGCTTCTATCTGCAATATTGTCAATTGCTTTAACATATTCCATAGTGTTGCCAAACTCAAGGTCAGCAAGAGTGTCTTCTCTTGAGATAAACCCTTTTTTGAGCGCTTCTGTTGCCCATGCCAATACAACACCTGTTGAAATAGCATCAAGTCCTACAAGTTCAACCTCATCTATAATCTGCAAAACCTCGTCTGTTGTTTTTATTCCCAAAAGGCTTCCAAGTGCGTATATAAGTTCATGGTCATATGAAACAGAAATAGATTCATACTCATATCCCTTGTCAAACTCGCGTCTGAACTGTCCTATATGGATGCATCCAATAGGACAACCTACACACGAAACCTTTCTGACAAGGTTTTTCTCAGCAAATGTCTCACCTGAGATATCGTCCGCATGCTCAAATGTTGACTGAAGTAAATTCTTAGTTGGAAGAGAACTTATGCTATTTAGAACTTTGATATTCATAGGTGTTCCAAGCTCATGATACTTAGCCATTGCATCTGTCTGTGTAACTTTTTTGTATATCTCCTGATAAGTCTTAAAGTATTCTTTAAGGTTGGCAATTGGCAAGTCCTCTTCTCCCATTATCATCATAGCTTTGAGGTTCTTGCTTCCAAAGACCGCTCCAATTCCAAGTCTTCCAAAATGCCTGTAGGTATCAACATTGACACAAGAGTATGTTACAAGGTTTTCTCCTGCCTTGCCAATTCTGATTATGCTTCTTTTACCTGGACCTGGCTCTCTTTCTCTTATCACTCTTCCTGTTTCTTCTATGTCAAGTCCCCACATAGCCCTTGCATCTTTAAATTCAATATTCTTATCTGTAATGACAAGGTATGTTGGCTTTTGAGCCTTTCCTGTTATTACTATTGCATCATATCCCGCATTTCTTATAGCCATTGCAAGTCTTCCACCTGCATGACTTTCACCATACTCGCCTGTGTGAGGTGAAATAAAGGTTGCTACAGCTTTTGTCACAACAGGAAAGATTGTTGAAAGAGGTCCGATTGAAATGATTAACGGCTGGCTTTCATGCAAAGGGTCAACACCTTTTTTCATGTTTTCCTCTAAAAGCTTTGCAGCAACACCTGCTCCGCCTAAGTATTTATAAAGATCCTTCCTTTCTTGAATGTCTGCTTTTTTGTTTGTAAGGTCTATATAAAGCACTTTTATAAAGTCTTTGCCTATCATCTTACTCGCTCACCTCTTCCATTGAAAGACAATTGTGTGGACACATTCTCACACATGCCCCACAGTGTTTACAAACAATTGGGATTTTCCTATCATAGTCCATGTGAATTGAGCCAACTATACACGCGCTAACACATTTTTCACATGCAATGCATTTTTCTTCGATTAGCTTAACACCGCCACCTGGCCTTTTAACAAGAGCATTTGTAGGACAAGCCTCTGCACACGCTGGTTCTTTGCACGCAACACAAATTGTTGCTGCAAACTTACTCTGAAGTCCTCCTCTTGTCTTAACTTTTATTGAGCTTTTTGCAAGGTTGTGATTGTTATGGTTCACCGCTGCGCATGTAAGCATGCATGTAAAACACCCCAAGCACTTGTTCATGTTATCAGCTCGAAGAACCTTTGGCAATTAAATCACCACCTGTAAAATCATATTTAAAACTTTCCAATATTATTATCCTCCAAAAATACTATTTTAATTAATACCCAAAATATTAAACCTTTAATCACCCAAAAATCAAATTTCGTTTAAAATTTAACAATTTTATTATATCACCTAAAATGAAAGTTTACAAGAGGCTACTTGCAATTTATTATTTGTGTTTTTGGTCAGGATATTATATAATTTTAACCAAATTATATTTCACATTATTGAGGGGTGCTAAAGGCAAATGAAGCTTGGAAGATTTTCTTATGCAAACAAAACATTTTTCGGACTTGTTGAAGGTAGCTCAGTGAAGGTTTTGAAAAGTCTTGCCCCACTTAAAGTAAGCGATCAATCTTATCCCATAGAAGAGTTGAAAATTTTGCCGCCTATCAAGCCTTCAAAGATTGTATGTGTAGGTCTTAACTACAAAGACCATGCGAAAGAGCTGGGACTTGAGCTTCCTGAAAGTCCCGTGCTGTTCCTAAAACCTTCAACATGTGTGATTGGTCACAACGACAGTATAATTTATCCGCAGCACATGAGTAGCCAGGTGGACTATGAAGGAGAGCTTGCGGTTGTCATAAAAAAAGAGTGTCGCAATGTAAAACCCCAAGAGGTAGATGAGTACATACTTGGCTATACATGCGCAAATGATGTAACTGCAAGGGATTTACAACCCAAAAACGGTCAGTGGACTGTAGCAAAATCTTTTGATACTTTTTTGCCACTTGGTCCTATTATAACAGATGAAATTGACCCAAACAATAGTCCAATCAAAACTTATCTTAACGGCAAAATTGTTCAAAATTCCAATACAAGCAATTTCATCTTCACCGTGCAGGAGCTTGTAAGTTATATAAGCTCTATAATGACCTTAAAATCTTTTGATGTGATAATTACAGGAACACCTTCTGGCATTGGAAGTATGAAAAAAGGAGATGTTGTTGAAGTTGAAATTGAGGGAATTGGAAAGCTTATTAATTATGTAAAATAAAGGCTGGCAGTTTTAATTGTGCCAGCCTCTCAAGACTTTTTTATACAGCATTGTGAACAAATGCAACTATCTTTCTGCATGGAATGTCAACTATTGAACCAAGTCCGCAAAATCTTCTGTGTGGTGGGCAACATCTTTCTCTTCGATGATGTCCATCAATTTCTTCTCTAGAGTCATATCCTCTGTACCAGAAGGGGTCATCTGGTGGTGTCCCTATAGTTACAATAAGCCTTATAAACCTTGGTGTGACAAGTGCCAAAACACCTGTAAATCCCTGTCCGCTTTCTCCTCCGCTTTCTGTGAAAACTGTAACTGTCTCACCCAAGTATCTTCTCATGTGCTCACAAATGTCGTGGTAATGATGTTCATGACCTTCATACCTCAAATCCAATTCTTCTGACATACATTCCTACCTCCCATAATTCATATTATGTCTTCTTCTATTGACATAATATGAATTATGAGTAAACTGTGTTACATAAAATTTTTTAACTTCCAAAATCCTCAATTATCTTTATTGCATCTTCAAACGAGTTAACCACGATTCCTTTTTTTAAATCATTGACCTCTTGTTCTGGTAAGTTTTCAATACCAATTGGAGTAATGAGCTTTAGAGTATCACCATCGACAGGCTGCGAATAAAATATAGCTACTCTTCCGTCTTTTATAGAAATTATAAAATGATTGGGGCAAAAACCGTCAAATACACGGCTTATCACCACATACTTAGAGCTAAATGCATCTATTTCCCATTCTGCAAACATATTTTTAAAGTCCTGTTTTGACATCCCTACATATTCTTTTGGTACTAATTTTTTCTCTTCAATGACATGTCCACATCCTTTAAAATATTTTCTTACAATAAACAAAGTGTTATCAACTATCCTGCTTTCTCTATCTTTGTTTATATACGCAATCTGGGTTACATTCTTTCCCTTTACATCCTTTTCAGATTTTACTTTTCCTCTTTCTAATGTTATAGTAAACCCCACTGCAAATGACACTATAAACAAGAAAATAATAATAGCAGTGAGCGTGGCAGTTTTAAAATACAGTTTCATTTCTTGTAGCCCCCATCAATAACTCAAACTTTTTTTACTATTATTCCCTGCCAAACCCACTGCTATACATAGAATTTACTCCTCATCTTCTTCCCAGTTATGATATACCTCTTTCACATCATCGTTGTCTTCGAGCATATCAATAAGTCTTCTCATCTTCTGGGCATCCTCACTTGAAAGTTTTACATATGTCTGGGGAATCATCTCTATCTGTGCTCTTATAAATGTAAAACCTTCTTTTTCCAGACCTTCTCTGACCTTTGAAAAATCCTCAGGTGATGTAATTATCTCATATATATCGTCCTCTGAGGAGAAATCCTCAGCACCATACTCTAACGCCTTTTCCATCACAAAGTCCTCATCCGGAAAACTTTCTTTTTCAATAACTATAACACCTTTTCTGCTGAACATCCATGAAACACAGCCTGTTTGACCAAGATTACCACCATTTTTGTCAAAAATGTGTCTTAGCTCACCTGCAGTTCTATTTCTGTTGTTCGTCATTGCCTCAACAATAACTGCAACTCCACCAGGTCCATAACCCTCGTACGTAATGTCTTCGTATCCTGTTGTGTCAATCTCACCAGCTGCCCTCTTTATAAACCCCATTATCTTATCCATGGGCATGTTGTTTGCCTTAGCTTTTGCGATTACATCCCTGAGCTTTGGGTTTGTCTCAGGGTCAGGGCCATACATCTTTGCAACAACCATAAGCTCTCTACCAAGTTTTGTAAAAAGTTTCCCTTTCTGTGCGTCTGTCTTTTCTTTTTTGTGTTTTATATTCGCCCACTTTGAATGTCCAGCCATATTCTTACTTCCCCCTACTTTTTAAACTCCTATTTTGCTCAATATGGAATTATAAATTAGATTTAAAGCTAATGTCAAATGAAATTGGTACATAAGATTTAATAATGAACAAAGATTAGCTTGTGATGAGAGAAAGATGAATAAAAAGATTTTAAAGCAAATCGTAATACTTACACTTTGTAATATATTAACATATAGCCTATTTTTCTTTTATAGAATATTCATATCGCGCAGAATTGGTTCTGTTGGTATGGCACTTTATACATTTGGTATGACACTTTATTACCTGTTTTACAGCATATCAAGTGGTGGGATTTTGACAGCTATTTCAAAATATATTGCTGAAATCTGCTATTCAGCTGGACTAAAAGTAAAAGTTGTCTTTGTGATGAGCAGGATACTCTTTTTCTGGAGCATTATAATTGCCATATTGTTTTGTGCATTAAATCCATTTTTCTGTGATATTGTATTTGCTACTCCACATCTCAAACACTTAGTATACCCTCTTATTGTGTGTATTGTGGTTGTAACACAGTCAGCTATTTTAAAAGGCTTTTTTTATGGCATTCAAAATCCTACTCCACCTGCCTTGGCAGAAGTATTTGAAAATATCGTCAGACTTTCTATCACCTGTCCCATTTTTTTAACAGTAGCAAAATCATCTTCACTTGACACAAAACTTCTTTTATCTTTTTTGGGAATTCTTATAGGAGAGTTCTCAAGCCTGAGTTTCCTTTGGATATCATATAGACTTAAAAATAAAAATACTCAGATTTCAATTAATTTATCTGACATTGTCCAAATATCTTCTAATGTATTCAAAGTTTCTATTCCTCTTGCCACAGCAAGTGTACTTGGAATGATTTTTCAATCGGTCGAAAACATGATAATTCCTAAAATGTTTGAAATCATTGGTAATACAAAAACTCAAGCAATTTCTATCTACGGAATAATTAATGGAATGAGCTTCCCAGCAGCAACTTTGCCACTTGTAATAATAAATTCACTATCCATAATAATTGTTCCTACCATCTCTGAAACAAAGATAAACACAAAAATTCTAAACTCTCGAATAAACTCTTTTCTCTTGCTTACCATTGCTATTTCATTGCCAGCAACATGTATATTCTTACTTTTTCCTTTACAGATTTGTAGTTTACTATACAAAAACCCTCAAGCAGGAGTGTATCTTAAACACATTGCACCTGCAATAGCATTTTATTATCTTTCTGTTGTACTTTCAAGTTTACTTAATGCACTTGACAAGGTCTATTTTAATTTTATTTTAAATACAGTACTGACAGTAGCAAGATTGATAGCCTATATCCCGGCAATATTACTTTTCAAAAGTGAAACCCCTTATATCTGGATTTCAAACCTATTTGCTCTTATTTCATGCATCATAATGATTGAAAAGATATCAAAGCTTGAGTTTGAATTTATTCTTGAAAAAAGGATAATTTTTCTCATATTCCAATTTGCAGTTGTGTGCCTGCTTATATTTACCATACTTATTTATCTGAACATAACTTCAATGCAAATCTTCATTATCCTGTTTTCAGCAGGATATTTTCTCAGCGTTTATTTTATCCTTCTATATCAGAAAAGGCGTAAGAAAGACTGAAGGCAAATATATATAAAGCAAACTGTAAAAAAGCACAATTACAAATACTACTGCCAAGGCCTTTGCCCTTGTTATTCCGAAACCCTTTGAAAGTGCTTCATAAACGGATATCAAGAAAAACATCTCTGACACTTTAAAAACTGCATAGCCAATTGGTAAAAACCAGAAGATAATACCTATTAAAAATGTATATGACGGAAGAAGATACGATACTGTCAGTGTGGTTATCACTTGTGAAACATTAGCTCTTTTTGTTGTAGCAATGGAAGCTGCTAAAAAGACTATAATTACCAGCATAAAAAGCTTAAAAATTTGGTTTGAAAAAAGGGTAATGATAAGCCTTACCAGTCTTAAATTCTCTAAATCAGATTTTATCCTGTCTGTGAAAAATACAAGACCTGCTTCCCCTGGCATAATTTCATACCCTTTTCTTATCTGAAGGTAAACATAGATTGTAAAAAGTGCAATATATATCAAAAACACTACTATTCCTGCTACAAAATTGTTAAGAAGCGAAATGTTCTGAACAAAATAAAGTGGATTTGTAAAAAGGTGTTTACACACATTCTCTTTCTTGTACACAGCACATACACATCCTTTTTCCTAAATTGCTCTTAAAACTATCCCTTTTTTGTCAGCCAGGAAGTTGCCGGATGTAATATCCGAAACGTTCTTTATAAACTCATCCACCTCTTCTTTTTTGATTGCCAGCAACAAATCTACAACTTGCGAATATTCAATCTTTTCTATCTTTGTATTAAATCTTGAAGCAAGCCATTTAATTTTCTCAAAATCATAATATTCTACACTCAGTAAAACCTCTTCACACTCATGATACTCCAAAATACCTGCTTTTTCAAGCCCAAGGCTGGCTGCTTGTGTATATGCCCTGACAAGTCCTGACGCACCCAGCAGGATTCCGCCAAAATAGCGTGTTACTATAATCAGAACATTTGAAACATTATTCTTTCTTATTACCTCCATGACAGGAAGCCCGGCTGTTCCCTGTGGCTCACCATCATCCGAATATTTCTGTACAGGATATTCAATGCCATAGGTATACGCATACACGTTATGTGTTGCATTATAAAACTCTTTTCTGACCTTGTCAAGGAAGGTATTAACCTCATACTGATTTTCTACCCTGAAAACTGATGCAATGAACCTTGACTTTTTTTCAACAAATTCTACTCGGACATTTTGTGCAACGGTTTTAAATCCCATTTTTTATTTTAAGCCCCTTTGCCCTAATTAATTATATAACTATTTCTACATCAAAAAGGGCTGTCATTTTATGTTAAATTAAATGACAGCCCGTCAAAATTTTGTACCATATATATTATAAATTGTGATTTAAATATTCACAAGCTGTTTGTACTGTTCATACGCACAAGATGCCAGAGCCTTGTCTTGGCTGTAAGTAATCTTCTGGATAGCCTCTTCAATGTCAAAATATCCAGCATCAAAAACGTTTTCTTCCTTGTTCTCTTTTAAAAATTCTGGAGATTTTGCTTCCATAATATACCATATAATCTTGTTACAAACTGGTCTCTGACGTGTGACAGAATAGAACTCATAGCTTGTTTGACCTGCTGTAGAGAGAATTGAAGCATCAATCCCAACTTCTTCCTTAACCCTTCTTACCGCAACTTCGGGCGCAATCTCGCCGTTTCGAATAACACCTTTTGGAAACACCCATTCGCCCTTCTCGTTCTTCATGATAAAGATTTTTCCCTGGTAGAACACAACTCCACCAGCACAATTACGGATAAGCAATGCGGACAACCCCTTTCTTTTATTTTAATAAAAATTTCCCCCTACTTTAATAATACCCTCTTTGTTCACCATATTCAACAAATTTCATATAATTAAATCCTCTCAACAATCATATCAAGTAAAGTGCTAATGCCTCTGCCATCCTGAGCAGAGATAAAAACATGTGGAAGATTGTCAAACACATCTATACTTGAAAGGTCAACTTTATCTATCTTGTTATAAACCCTTATAACAGGGATATTTTCTGCTCCAAGCTGTTTTAGCAAATCCTCAGATACTTTTATGTGGTCATAATAATATGGGTCAGAAATATCTACAACGTTCAGTATAAGGTTTGAATACTTGACCTCTTCTAATGTCGAGGAAAATGCCTCAACAAGATGATGCGGCAAGTTTCTTATAAACCCAACAGTATCTGTGAGCAAAAATTCTTTGCCCTTGTGGTACACTCGTCTTGTTGTAGTATCAAGTGTTGCAAATAGTTTATCTTCTATTAGAACATCTGCTTTTGAGATTCTGTTCATGAGTGTAGACTTGCCTGCGTTTGTGTAACCAATTATTGAGACCACCGGCACCTGATTCTCTATTCTGCTTTTTCTTTGTACTTCTCTGTTTTTTTTCACCTTTTCAAGCTCCTTTTTTATCTCTTCAATCCTACGCTGGATATGTCTCCTGTCAATCTCAAGCTTGGTTTCACCAGGCCCTCTTGTTCCTATTCCACCACCAAGTCTTGAAAGTAGCACTCCAGTCCCACGCAGGCGCGGAAGCAAGGTCAAAAGCTGTGCAAGTTCTACTTGAAGTTTTCCCTCTTTGGTCCTTGCACGCCTTGCAAATATGTCAAGTATAACATCAGTTCTATCTATCACTTTTCTCAAAAGCAGTTCTTCTAAGTTTTTTATCTGAGCAGGCGAAAGTTCTCTGTTGAATATCACAACGTCAATGTCTTTTTGCTGACAGATAGAAAGTATCTCTTCTGCCTTACCCCTTCCTATAAAATACGCAGGGTCTATGCTCCTTCTTACCTGTACCACCTTGTCAACAACTTTAACCCCTGCTGTCTTGCACAGGTTCTCAAGCTCTTCTAAAAGGTGTCTGTCAAGCTCAGATGAACTCTTTGACCACACATCAACAAGTAAAGCTCTCTCTTCTTCTGCAAAAATCTCGTGAATTTTTTCTCTTTCCCTCTGTTTTTCATCTACTTCTGATATCTTGGATGAAATATCAAGATTGTAAAAATATTCTATTCTGTGCGGTCCAATCGTTTCAACCTCTTTTAAATACCTTCCCCAAAAAGCTATTGTAGCTTCTTCTGTCTTGAGAGAGATTGTCATTACATAGTCATACTTTTTCATTATAAGTGTAGAAAGTTCAGATATTGAAGGATGTGATAAAGAAGATAATCTTGTAAAGATTAACGCTGCTTTTTTAGGGAAAGAGTCCTGATTTTCCAATTCATCAAACTCCTTTTTTTCTATTAGAACCTCTTCAATTCTTCCTTTTCTATTCAAAGCAATTGCTATTTCTTTATTAAGATTTGTCGAAAATTCTTTCAATGTATTATAAATAAACTCATCAATCATATATTCTTCTGTCTGATAGGACTTGAGTTTTTGAATCATATTGTGGTAATACTCTCTTATTCGTGGCATAGAATTTGTTAAAAACACCTCCTTGATGTGCATTCACTTGGAAAAAATCTTTTGAGCCAAAAAAAGCCCAAACCTAAGTTTAAAAAGCTTTAAAGCTTTTCTGACCTTAGGCTTGGGCTTTTTTGATTATTCAATTATTGTTGTAACAGAACCTGCACCAACAGTTCTTCCGCCTTCGCGGATAGCAAATCTGAGTCCTGACTCAATAGCAATTGGAGAGATAAGTTCAACTGTCATTTCAACGTTGTCGCCAGGCATGCACATCTCTACACCCTCTGGTAGTGTGATTGTTCCTGTAACGTCTGTTGTTCTGAAATAAAACTGTGGTCTGTAACCATTGAAGAATGGTGTATGTCTTCCACCTTCTTCTTTTGTCAAGACGTAAACCTGTGCTTTGAACTTTGTATGAGGTTTAATTGTGCCTGGCTTTGCAAGAACCTGACCTCTTTCAACCTCATTCTTCTGAATACCTCTGAGAAGGCACCCTACATTGTCACCAGCAACAGCCTCATCCAATACCTTTCTGAACATCTCAATACCTGTTACAACTGTCTTTCTTGGCTCTGGAGCAAAACCAACTATTTCGACCTCTTCGCCTGTCTTGAGTGTTCCTCTTTCAACTCTACCTGTTACAACAGTACCTCTACCTGTGATTGAGAACACGTCTTCAATTGGCATCAAGAATGGTTTGTCAATGTCTCTCTGTGGTGTTGGAATGTATTTGTCAACTGCATCCATGAGCTCTAAGATGCACTGATATTCTGGAGCATTTGGGTCTTGTGATGTTGACTCTAAAGCCTTCAAAGCTGAACCTTTTACTATTGGTACTTCATCTCCTGGATAGCCATACTTGGAAAGAAGCTCTCTTACTTCCATTTCAACCAATTCAATCAATTCTGGATCATCTACCATGTCAACCTTATTGAGGAATACAACGATGTATGGAACGTTAACCTGTCGTGCAAGCAAAATGTGCTCTCTTGTCTGTGGCATTGGACCGTCTGCTGCAGAAACTACCAAGATTGCACCATCCATCTGAGCAGCACCTGTTATCATGTTCTTAACGTAGTCAGCGTGACCTGGACAGTCAACGTGTGCATAGTGTCTTGCGTCTGTCTCATACTCAACGTGTGCTGTGTTGATTGTAATACCTCTTTCTCTTTCCTCTGGAGCCTTGTCAATCTGGTCATAAGCCATAAACTGTGCTTTACCTTTGAGAGCTAAAACCTTTGTAATTGCAGCTGTCAATGTTGTTTTCCCATGGTCAACGTGCCCAATTGTACCTATGTTTACGTGTGGTTTTGTTCTTTCAAATTTAGCCTTTGCCATCCTGATTTTATCCTCCTTCACAATAATATTTTATTTATGTGAATTTTTAAAATTGCAACCGCAGTTTAAGATTATTTTAACACTTATTTACTCTTCATTTCAAGAATCTTATCAGCAATATTCTTTGGAACCTCTTCATAGTGGTCAAACTGCATGGTGTATGTTCCTCGACCCTGTGTCTTTGACCTCAGGTCTGTTGCATAACCAAACATCTCTGCAAGCGGAACATATGCACGAATAACTTGGGCATTTCCTCTAAGTTCCATACCCTCAATTCTTCCACGTCTGGAGTTGATATCACCCATGACATCACCCATGTACTCCTCAGGTACAACAACCTCCACCTTCATAATAGGCTCTAAGAGTACTGGGTCTGCCTTTTTCATGCCTTCTCTGAACGCCTGAGCTGCTGCAATTCTAAACGCCATATCGCTCGAGTCAACCTCGTGGTACGAACCGTCAAACAGTGTAACTCTTACATCCACAACAGGATATCCTGCCAATACACCTGATTGCATTGCTTCCTGGACACCTGCATCGACAGATGGTATAAACTCTTTCGGAATCACACCACCGACTATCTTGTTGACAAACTCATACCCTGCACCTCTCTCAAGTGGTTCAAGCTCAAGCCAAACGTGGCCGTACTGACCTCTACCACCAGACTGTCTAATATACTTACCTTCAACCTTGATAGATTTCTTGATTGTCTCTTTGTAAGCAACCTGAGGTTTACCTACATTTACCTCTACCTTGAACTCTCTTCTCATTCTGTCAACAATAATCTCAAGGTGAAGTTCTCCCATACCTGCAATGAGAGTTTGTCCTGTCTCGTGATTTGTAGATACTTTGAATGTTGGGTCTTCTTCTGCAAGTCTTTGCAGTGCAATACCCATCTTCTCTTGGTCAGCTTTAGTCTTTGGTTCAATAGCAACCTGTATAACAGGTTCTGGAAATTCCATAGACTCTAATACAATTGGATGATTTTCATCGCAGAGGGTATCGCCTGTTGTAGTATTGGAAAGACCAATTGCTGCACAGATATCACCAGCATATACCGCATCAACATCTTCTCTGTGATTTGCGTGCATATGCAAAAGTCTTCCTACTCTTTCTTTCTTATTCTTTGTTGAGTTATAAACGTATGATCCTGCATGAAGAACACCTGAGTAAACTCTCAAGAATGTTAGTTTACCAACATATGGGTCAGACATAATCTTAAATGCCAGTGCACAGAATGGTTCATCTTCACTTGTTTTTCTTTCAATTTCTTCGCCAGTATCAGGTGAAAATCCTTTTACTGCAGCAATGTCAACAGGTGATGGCAGATAATCAACAACTGCATCTAAAAGTGGCTGAACACCTTTGTTTCTATATGATGAACCACAAAGTACAGGTGTCATTTGCATGTTGATTGTAGCTTTTCTTATTGCAGCTTTGAGCTCTTCAACTGTAATCTCTTCACCCTCTAAATATTTCACCATAATCTCTTCATCAGTCTCAGCTACAGCTTCTAAAAGTTTAATCCTATATTCTTCAGCAATATCCTTTACTTCCTCTGGAATATCAGTTTCCTGAGATACTTTTCCAAGGTCGTCAACATAGATTATAGCCTTCATTGTTAGAAGGTCAACAATACCTCTGAAAGTATCCTCTTTCCCAATTGGAACCTGGATTGCAACTGGGTTTGCACCAAGTCTTTCTTTCATCATCTCAATGACATTGAAAAAATTTGCACCCATTATGTCCATCTTGTTAACATAAGCTATCCTTGGAACACGGTATTTGTCAGCCTGTCTCCAAACAGTCTCTGACTGGGGTTCTACGCCGCCTTTGGCACAAAACACAGCAATTGCACCGTCAAGCACGCGCAGAGACCTCTCTACCTCAACAGTGAAGTCCACATGTCCTGGTGTGTCAATAATGTTTATTCTATGACCTTTCCATTCACATGTTGTAGCAGCAGAGGTGATTGTAATACCTCTTTCCTGTTCCTGCTCCATCCAGTCCATGGTAGCAGTTCCTTCGTGGACTTCACCCATCTTGTGAACTTTACCTGTGTAAAAGAGAATTCTTTCTGTTGTTGTTGTTTTCCCCGCATCTATATGAGCCATAATACCTATATTTCTTGTTTTTTCAAGCGGAAACTGCCTGGGCAATTTCTTCTGTCCTCCTTGTCAAAATAGTATTACCATCTGTAATGTGCAAATGCTCTATTTGCTTCTGCCATTCTATGTGTATCTTCTTTCTTTTTGACTGCGCCACCTGTATTATTAGCTGCATCCATAATCTCTGCTGCAAGTTTCTCTTTCATTGTCCTTTTGTCTTTTCTCTCTCTCGCATACTCAACAAGCCATCTAATTCCAAGAGAAAGCCTTCTATCTGGTGCAACCTCAATTGGCACCTGGTATGTTGCACCACCAACTCTTCTTGGACGAACTTCTAATACAGGCATTACATTATTAAGAGCTGCCTCAAGTACTTCCAGTGGGTCTTTGCCAGTTTTTTCTCTTATAATATCAAACGCACCATATACAATCTTCTGCGCAATTGATTTTTTACCATCATACATAACTTTGTTAATAAGCTTTGCAACCACCTTATCATTATATACCGGGTCCGGCAATATTTCTCTCTTTTTAACCGGTCCTTTTCTTGGCAAGCTATTTCCCTCCTTCTACAAAACTGTAAATATTCATGCTGCTCTTTTCGTATACTTTTTACATATTTTATTTCTTTGCAGCGCCTGCTGCTTGTTGTTTTGGCCTTTTTGCACCATATTTGGAACGGCCCTGTCTTCTGTTAGCAACACCAGCACAGTCTAAAGTACCTCTTACAATGTGGTATCTGACACCTGGCAGGTCCTTGACTCTTCCGCCTCTTACAAGCACAACTGAGTGTTCTTGTAAGTTGTGACCAATACCAGGGATGTACGCTGTCACTTCAATACCATTTGTAAGTCTTACCCTTGCAACTTTTCTTAAAGCTGAGTTTGGCTTTTTAGGCGTAACAGTTTTTACAACTGTACAAACTCCTCTTCTCTGAGGACAGCTGATATCATAATATTTCTTCTTCAAAGAGTTAAACCCCTTTTGAAGTGCTGGTGCCTTTGACTTTTCAACCTTTTTCTCTCTGCCGTACCTAACAAGCTGGTTTATTGTTGGCATTCTTGCACCTCCTTGAAAAAATCTTATTCAATTATTGCGGCAGACGATGCTGCCACACTTATACCACAAATTTTGCCAAGCTCTTTTTTGGAATCCACAAACACAAGTTTTATCCCTTTTTGCTTGCACATATCTATTATATCCCTCACTACCCACTCATCGCTGTCCTTTGCGACAAAAACAACCTTCGCTTTGCCTTTTTGGATAGCTTGGGCAGTCTGGCGCGCACCAACTGTCTTTGGTGAAGTTTTTAAAGCTTCAATGTCTGATGATGACAAATTCACTTCCTCCCTCTTTTACATGGAAGGTGTAAAATTACACTCAAATATAATAACACTCAAATTATTTTATGTCAAGAAAGTTTAAAACCACATCTTTTGTTTTGTTGCAACTTTTAAAAATTTTTATTTTGGAGCGGGCATACCTTTTCTTTGAGGCATACCCGCAACCAATATCACTACTGATTTTCTTCAATAACAATATTTCTGTACTTTGCCATTCCAGTTCCTGCAGGAATTAACTTACCAATGATGACATTTTCCTTAAGACCAATTAGAGGATCAACTTTCCCTTTTATTGCTGCATCTGTCAATACTCTTGTTGTTTCCTGGAATGATGCAGCAGACAAGAACGACTCAGTAGAGAGTGCTGCTTTTGTTATGCCAAGTAGTACCCTTCTTCCAAGTGCAGGACGCTTTCCTTCTGCTATTGCCTTGTCGTTTTCCTCTTCAAATCTGTGTATTTCTACAATGTCGCCTGGCAACAGTTCAGTATCGCCTGGGTCTTCAATCTTGACTTTCTTCATCATCTGTCTGATTATTATCTCTATGTGCTTGTCGTTTATGTCAACGCCCTGCATCTTGTAAACTTTCTGTACCTCAGCTAAAAGATAGCTCTGAACACCTCTTGGTCCTTTTATTTTCAAAAGGTCATGTGGATTTATTGAACCTTCTGTCAACTCATCCCCTGCTTGAATATAATCACCATCGTTTACTTTTAATCTTGCACCGTACGGTATTTCATACGTTCTCTCTTCACCATTGTCATTTCGAACTGTTATTGTCCTCTTTTTGTCTTCTTTTATTGAAACATACCCTTCTATTTCAGAAATCACAGCAACACCCTTTGGTTTTCTTGCCTCGAACAACTCCTCAACCCTTGGAAGACCTTGCGTAATGTCTTGTCCAGCAATACCACCTGTGTGGAATGTTCTCATTGTAAGCTGAGTACCCGGCTCACCTATAGCCTGTGCAGCAATGATACCAACTGCTTCTCCAACATTCACCGGCTGGCCTGTACCAAGGTCAAGTCCATAACATTTTGTACAAACTCCGTATCTTGTTTTGCACTCTAAAACTGACCTTACATATACCCTGTTGATCCCCGCATCTACTATCTTTTTTGCTGCCTCTTCTGTAATTAGCTCATTTTTCTTTACTATTACCTCACCTGTTTTTTCATTTTTTATATCATCAGCTGCATATCTTCCTATAATCCTCTCTTCAAGTGTTTCAATTACCTCTGTGCCATCTCTTATCTCTTCAACCCATATGCCTTTTTCTGTTCCACAATCCTCTTCCCTTACAATTATGTCCTGTGCAACATCTACAAGTCTTCTTGTCAGATATCCTGAGTCTGCAGTTCTGAGCGCTGTGTCAGCAAGCCCTTTTCGTGCACCATGTGTTGAAATGAAAAACTCTATAACATTAAGCCCCTCTCTAAAGTTTGACTTTATAGGCATCTCAATTGTTTTTCCAGATGGGTTTGCCATTAGTCCCCTCATACCAGCAAGCTGTGATATCTGGTTTTTAGAACCTCTTGCACCAGAGTTAGCCATCATAAATATTGGATTGAATTCATCAAGATTCTGGATAAGTTCTTCTGTGAGCTTGTCTTTTGTTTCGTTCCATATAGAAATTACTTGTTCATACCTTTCTTGGTCAGAAATCAAACCATGTCTGTATAGTTTTTCAATGTTCTCAACCTTTTGTTCAGCCTCTGCTATGAGCTTTTGTTTGACTTCTGGAATAACCATGTCTGAAACTGAAATGGTAATTGCTCCTCTTGTTGAAAATTTAAATCCAAGTTCTTTTATCTCGTCAAGTATCTCTGCCGTTCGGGTATTTCCATAAACCTTTATACACCTGTCAATAATTTTCCCAAGCATCTTTTTGTCAACAAGTGTGTCAATTTCATACTTCAAAAGATTTTCTCTCTTGCTTCTATCAACAAAACCAAGATCCTGAGGAATTACCTGATTTAGTATAATCTTCCCCACAGTTGTCTCAACAAGTCCAGAGATAACTTCCCCATCTACTTCTGCTGTTCTCTTAACTTTTATCCTTGCGTGAAGTCCAACAACCTTGTGCTCATATGCCAAAAGCGCTTCTTCTTCTGATGAGAATATCATCCCCTCACCCTTGTCACCTTCCTTTTCAAGAGTGAGGTAGTAAATTCCCAAAACCATATCCTGGGTTGGAACCACAATTGGTTTGCCATCTGCTGGTTTTAATAGGTTATTTGCAGAAAGCATCAAAAACCTTGCTTCAGCCTGAGCCTCGGCAGAAAGTGGAACGTGCACCGCCATTTGGTCACCGTCAAAGTCAGCATTGTACGCTGTACAAACCAGTGGGTGAAGTCTTATAGCCCTTCCTTCAACAAGCACTGGCTCAAAAGCCTGAATACCAAGCCTGTGTAAAGTGGGTGCTCTGTTTAGCAGGACTGGATGATCTTTTATTACCTCTTCTAAAATATCCCAGACTTCACTTCTCTGTCTTTCAACGGCTTTCTTTGCATTTTTTATGTTGTTGCAGATTCCTTTCTCAACCAGCTTTTTCATGACAAAAGGTTTGAAAAGCTCTAAAGCCATCTCTTTTGGAAGCCCACACTGGTAAATCTTAAGCTCAGGCCCAACAACTATAACAGAACGCCCTGAATAGTCAACTCTCTTTCCCAAAAGATTCTGTCTGAACCTTCCCTGCTTTCCTTTGAGCATATCGGAAAGTGACTTGAGCGGTCTGTTGCCAGGACCTGTTACCGGTCTTCCACGCCTTCCATTGTCTATAAGAGCATCAACAGCTTCTTGAAGCATTCTCTTTTCATTTCTGATAATTATATCCGGTGCACCTAAATCCATTAGTTTTTTAAGCCTATTGTTTCTGTTTATTACTCTTCTGTAAAGATCATTCAGATCTGACGTTGCAAACCTTCCACCGTCAAGCTGGACCATTGGTCTGAGTTCAGGTGGAATGACTGGTATAACATCAAGTATCATCCATTCAGGACGGTTACCAGACTTTCTAAAAGCTTCAACAACCTCAAGTCTTTTGATAATCTTTAGTTTTTTCTGTCCTGTTGCAGTCTCAAGTTCTTGCCTCAGCTCCTGCGATAGCTTGTCAAGGTCAATTTCCTTCAAAAGCTCTTTGATTGCCTCTGCTCCCATCCCTGCCTTGAACCTGTCACCATACTTCTCTTTTAGTTCCCTGTATTCTTTTTCAGAAAGAATCTGTTTCTTTTCTAAATTTGGCACATCGCCCGGGTCAATTACAACATATGCAGCAAAATATAACACTTTTTCTAAATTTCGGGGTGTAATGTCCAAAATAAGTCCCATTCTGCTTGGAACACCTTTGAAATACCAGATGTGAGAGACAGGGGCAGCAAGTTCAATGTGCCCCATTCTCTCACGTCTTACCTTCGCTTTTGTCACTTCAACACCGCACTTGTCACAAACAACACCTTTATATTTGACCTTTTTATACTTTCCGCAGTGGCATTCCCAGTCCTTCGTTGGACCAAATATCTTTTCACAGAAAAGCCCATCCTTTTCAGGCTTGAGTGTCCTATAGTTTATAGTCTCGGGTTTTTTTACTTCACCGCGCGACCATTCTCTTATCTTTTCAGGAGAAGCAAGACTAATTTTAATAGCATCGAAATTGAACAAATCCATCGGTCTTAACACCCACCTTTTTGAGGTTTTACTCGTCTATATCATCTATCTCGCCCTGGTCGTCTTCTTGTGTTGCATTCATCAAATCCTCATAAAACTTTTCCTTGTCGTCTTCTTTATCCTCCTCTATTTCATCGCCGCCTATCTCAAAAGCTCCAAGCCCTTGTGGCTGCTCATCTTCATCAACAGACTCTTTTAGCTCAATCTCCTCATTATTCTCAGACAAGAGCTTTACATCCAGACACAAGCTTTGAAGCTCTTTTACAAGTACCTTGAAAGATTCGGGGATTCCTGGTTCTGGAATATTTTCTCCTTTTACTATCGCTTCATATGTCTTGACTCTTCCTGTTACATCGTCTGATTTTACAGTCAAAAGCTCTTGTAGAGTATATGCCGCACCGTATGCTTCAAGTGCCCAAACCTCCATCTCGCCAAATCGCTGACCGCCAAACTGAGCTTTACCGCCAAGCGGCTGTTGAGTAACAAGTGAATACGGTCCTGTTGAACGTGCGTGAATCTTATCGTCAACAAGGTGCACAAGCTTTAGCATGTACATATACCCAACAGTTACTTCATTGTCAAATGGTTCACCTGTTCTGCCATCATACAGAATTGTCTTACCTGTAGGATTTAATCCTGCAAGTTTTAATGCTTCTTCAATATCTTCCTCTTTTGCACCGTCAAAAACAGGAGTTGCAACTTTCCATCCAAGCGCTTTTGCCGCATATCCAAGGTGTGTTTCCAAAATCTGACCAATGTTCATACGCGACGGCACACCAAGAGGATTTAGAACTATGTCAACAGGTGTACCATCAGGTAAAAAAGGCATATCTTCAACAGGAAGAATTCTTGAAATAACACCTTTGTTACCATGGCGGCCTGCCATCTTGTCACCAACTGAGATTTTTCTTTTTTGAGCAACATAAACTCTCACAAGCTGGTTTACGCCAGGTGGAAGTTCATCTCCTTTGTCGCGCGAAAATACTTTTACATCTACAACTATTCCGCCTTCGCCATGTGGTACTCTCAATGAAGTATCTCTTGTTTCTCTTGCCTTTTCACCAAATATAGCACGAAGCAATCTCTCTTCTGCAGTAAGCTCTGTCTCACCTTTGGGAGTAACTTTCCCAACCAAAATATCACCACTTTTTACTTCGGCACCGATTCTTATAATTCCTCTCTCATCCAAATCCTTTATTGCATCTTCGCCAACATTTGGAATATCTCTTGTTATCTCCTCAGGTCCAAGTTTTGTATCTCTTGCCTCACACTCATATTCTTCTATGTGAATAGAGGTATAAACATCTTCTTTTACAAGCCTTTCTGAAATCAAGATAGCGTCCTCGTAGTTGTACCCTTCCCATGGCATGAAAGCAACAAGGACGTTTTTGCCAAGCGCAAGTTCACCATGGTCTGTGGAAGGTCCGTCTGCAATAACCTCTCCAGCTTTAACCTCTTGTCCTTTTCTTACAATTGGTCTTTGGTTAAAACATGTCCCCTGGTTTGTCCTTTTGAACTTCAAAAGATGATATACATCTTTTGTTCCATCATTGTTTCTTATAACAATCTCATCAGCAGATACCTTTTCAACAACACCATCTTTCTTTGCAAGAATACATACACCAGAGTCAACCGCAGCCCTGTATTCAACTCCTGTTCCAATTATCGGAGACTCTGTCATCAAAAGTGGCACTGCCTGGCGCTGCATGTTAGAACCCATAAGTGCCCTGTTTGCGTCGTCGTTTTCTAAAAACGGAATAAGTGATGTTGAAACTGATACAATCTGTTTAGGTGATATATCTATAAGGTCAACCTCATGTTTGTCAACTTCTATAATTTCCTCGCCAAACCTTACTGTAACCCTCTGGTTTATAAACCTTCCCTCTTCGTCAACAGGTTCTGTTGCCTGAGCAATCTTGTAAGTGTCTTCCTCATCAGCTGTAAGATACACAACCTCGTTTGTCACCCTTGCTTCTTTCTTGTCCACCTTTCTGTAAGGTGTCTCTAAAAATCCGTACTCGTTAACCCTTGCATATGTTGCTAAAGAAGTAATAAGACCAATGTTTGGCCCTTCTGGCGTCTCGATAGGGCACATCCTTCCATAATGAGAATGATGTACGTCCCTGACCTCAAACCCAGCTCTGTCTCTGGAAAGTCCACCTGGTCCCAAAGCAGAAAGCCTTCTCTTGTTTGTAAGTGCTGCAAGTGGATTTACCTGGTCCATAAATTGTGATAGTGGGCTTGAACCAAAAAACTCCTTGATAGCTGCTGTAACCGGTCTTATGTTTATTAGCGTCTGAGGAGTTACAGTATCAATATCGTGTATGTTCATTCTCTCCCGAATAACTCTTTCCATTCGTGCAAGACCAATTCTAAACTGGTTTTGTAAAAGTTCGCCTACAGCTCTGACCCTTCTGTTGCCCAAATGGTCAATATCATCAGTTGTACCTATGCCATATTTGAGACCCAAAAAGTAGCTTGTTGCTGCAAATATATCATCTATTGTAAGGCAATATGGAACAAGTTCTCTCTCTCTTTCTCTTATGAGTCTTTTAATCTCAAGAACATCATTTGTAGTATTAAGAATATCATCCAAAACAGGCTTATAAACAAGTTCTTTTATGTGAAGGTCAGACACATCAAATTCTACATATCTGTCAAGTTTTACTGTGTTGTTCCCCACAACCTTAAATGGTCTCTCTTCATCTGCATAAACCCATACCTCGTTAATGCCAGCATCTTGAATTTGAGTAGCAATCTCTCTTGTAATCAGTTCTCCTTCTTTTACTAATATCTCTCCAGTCTTGGGATCAACTACATCCTGAGCTGCTCTTTTATTGAAAATTCTCTTCCATAACGACAATTTTTTATTGAATTTATATCTTCCCACTTTTGCTAAATCATACCTTCTTGGGTCAAAGAACATATTATAAAGAAGGTTTCGAGCATTCTCAACATTTGGTGGCTCACCAGGTCTAAGTCTTCTATATACCTCTAAAAGTGCATTCTCAACTGGATTTCCAAGCTCACCTTTATTTGCTTCTTTCTCAAGCGAAGCTTTCAGTCTCTCATCCTCACCAAACTTTTCAAATATCATCTGCTGATTGTAAAGACCAAAAGCCTTCAAAAGGGTTGTGAGAGAAACTTTTCTCGTCCTGTCAAGTCTGACAGACAATAGCTCGCTTGTATCAGTTTCAAATTCAAGCCATGCACCCCTGTTTGGAATAAGAGTTCCTGAAAATATCTTTCTTCCCTGTTTATCAATGGAAGATGCAAAGTAACATCCAGGTGAACGGATAAGCTGGCTTACAATTACTCTTTCCGCACCGTTGATAATAAATGTTCCAGTTTCAGTCATAATTGGAAATTCGCCCATATAAATGTCCTGTTCTTTTATCTCACCTGTTTCTTTGTTTATAAGTCTTACCTTTACCTTTAAAGGTCTTGCATATGTGGCGTCTCTTTCCTTACATTCTTGTTCAGAATACTTAGGTGGTCCGTCAAAATAATAGTCTACAAACTCCAAAAGCAAAGTCTCACTGTAATCTTTAATCGGAGATATTTCTCTTAAAACCTCTCTCAGCCCTTCATCTAAGAACCATTGAAATGATTTTTTCTGGATTTCCAAAAGATATGGCAAATCCAGAACTTCCTTAACCTTACCATAACTCATTCTTTGAACTTTGCCATATTGCACAGGACGAGGTAGTGCCAACTATATCACCTCTTAAAAAATTTCCTTATCTTTATTATTGTTTCCTTAAAAATACAATCTATTCTTGAAAGCCTCAGCATATCTCAGCTTTTATCGGAATAGTCCAAGTTGAAAGGAAGTTATACCCATATTAACGCATTTTGTTATTATAACATAAGCACTCTTTTGTGTCAATGAAGTGAATAAAATTTTCTGTCCAAGTTTTAAAAAATAAAGATGACCACTTGCTCAATAACTTTTTTAAGTGGTCATCTTTTTTGAGAATTGTTAATTTCTTTAAAACCTTCATACTCTATTTAAAAGATCAACAATCTGGTCAGGGTTTAAAACAAGCTCAATCGCTCCCTTTTCAATGGCTGCCTTTGGCATTCCAAAAACCACACAACTCTTTTCATCCTGTGCAATTGTGAGCGCCCCTTTTTTTCTCATCTCTAAAATCCCGTCACTCCCATCAGAACCCATCCCAGTCATCACAATTCCAACAGAAGCTCTTCCACAGGCTTCTGCAATTGAACTGAAAAGAATGTCTGCCGAAGGTTTGTGGCTTTTTATTTTCTCAAGGTCAAGCACCCGTGTATAGAGCTTTCCATTCATTTCTTCCACCGCTAAATGATAACCACCTTTAGCAATGTAGATGCAACCACCATTTATCTCTTCATTATCAGAAACTTCTTTTATACATTTTGATGTAATGGCAGCAAGTCTGTCAGCAAATGGTTTTGTGAAGTTGGGTGGCATATGCTGAACTACAAGAATAGGAATAGGAAAATCTTTTTTCAGTGACTTAAACATCCTTTCTAAAACTGGTGGACCACCTGTGGATATACCTATACCGATAACCCTTGCCAACCTTACCCTCTCAACAATACTCTCTTCCAGTAAAATTTTCCCTTCAACAGCAGCTGGAAGTCCATAGACTTTTGATGTGTCTTCCTTTTTACACTCTTCGCACACCGCAGTAAGTTTTTTGATTAGCTCATACTTGAACTCTTCAAGTTCTTCTTCAGAAGACGGCTTTAAAATATAATCGAAAGCACCTGCTGACAATGCCTCAAATGTTGTATAAGCTCCTGGACGTGTGTACGCACTTATCATCAAAATCTTTGTATCTGTTATCTCTTTTATCTTTTTTATAAGCTCAACGCCGTTCATATATGGCATTTCATAGTCAATTGTTATCACATCAAACTTGAACTTTCTAACTTTGTCAAGTGCAATGAGAGGAGTCTGAGCAACTGTAACAACAAATTTTCCAGTACTCTCCAAAACCGATTTTATGAGCTGTCTCATAAACGCTGAATCGTCAACAACCAATATCTTGTACATAAACTCATCACCAATACAATCATTTTTCATTAATATTTATTCCCAAAATTGCTGGTATCAAAACAAAAAATTCTCAAAAGCTTTGTACAACCTCATCTGTCAAGCCTAAAAATTCATACAAATGTAGTATAGTAAACCTTTCTCTAATATTTGGTGCGCACATAAATGACATCTTAAAAAGATTCTCATCTATACCAATCTCCCAATAATTCATGGGTATTTTAAGTTTTTTGTAAGCATCAACCAACTCACCATACACACCGATTGCATCTCTTATCAAGTCATCTATACTCTCTTTCTTTTCAACAAGCCTGTTTATCACATTACTCCTAAATTCTTTATCATTTAACTTGTTTACTCTTCCAATATTTTGCTTTATTATACTTTCAAAAGTTGGTTGAAATCCTCTCTTTATCATATCTTCCCACGCTTTAGTATCTACTTTATATTCTTTCCTTTCAATAATTCTGGATTTATCAAGATTTAAAAAGTGCTCATAAAACCTTAGCACATAAAGGGTTGCAAGTCCAACTTTCATCCCATGATAAGTTTTTACTTTGTGATATTCCCAAAAATGAGAAAGATGGTGTTCACTGCCTGACGCAGGCCGAGATGAGTTAACTCTTGACATCATGAGCCCAGATGTTATCAGTCCTTCTAATAAATTCTTGTAAAAGTGGTTTTCGCCCACTGATTTCAAAGTTTTTAGATATGTATCTTTCACAATCTGTAAAACTTCTAAGTCTATCATTTCATCAAAGATAATATGCGAAAGTTGCCAATCAAGAAGAGCAGTTATCTTACCCATCAAATCTCCAAATCCAGCTTTTTTTAAAATTTCAGGTGAATTCACTATCACCTCCATATCCACAAAGATAGCTGCTGGCGATGATGCCAAGACTGTTGTTTTCAAACCATTTATAGTAAGTGCTGCAACAGAAGAAGCAAACCCATCCATAGAAGCAGCTGTAGGGAATAAAACAAACGGGGTTTTGAACTTGTATGCTGTATACCGTGTAATATCAGAAATTGTTCCACTACCTACTCCAACAAATATATCTGTTTGTTCTATCTCAAACAAAATCCTTCCAAGCGAATACTCATCTGCCACACAATCTGGCTCAAAACACACAATCTTATACTTAATATTAGTTTTTTCGACTGCTTCCCTGACTTTATTGACACACACATCAAGTGTATTTTTATCGCATATAATTAACAAAGACTTATATCCATTTTTGTTTATAAACCTTAAAAAAGACTCATATGGCTCTTGCCATATAATTTCCATATCGGTCGCCCCTTTTCAAAAATTAATGTATATAACAGAATGAATTTAAAAAGGCTGCCACATTAAACAACCCGTTTAATATCAATTAATAATATTCTGGCAGCCTTTTTAAATTTTCATTCTAAAGCCTTTTTCTCCACCTTATCTTTAACCATTGAAACAAATTCATCAATGGTAAACGAACCTAAATCTCCTTTTTTTCTATCTCGTACTGCTATAGTATTATCTCTTTGTTCTTTTTCGCCTACAATCACCATGTATGGTATCTTTTGTAATTGAGCATCTCGTATTTTATACCCTACAGTTTCTGACCTAAAATCTTCTTCAACTCTGAATCCATTTTCCTTTAATATTTGGGATATTTTAGCTGCATAATCATTGAAATTATCAGATACAGGTATTATTCTTATTTGAGTTGGTGCTAACCACACCGGAAATGCACCAGCAAAGTGTTCAGTAAGTATTGCAATAAATCTCTCTATGCTGCCAAAGACTACTCTGTGTAGCATTACTGGCCTATGTTTAGCACCATCTTCACCTATATAATATAAGTCAAACCTTTCTGGCATTTGAAAATCAAGTTGAATTGTCGCACACTGCCACGTTCTTTTTAAACTGTCTTCAAGATGAAAATCAATCTTAGGACCATAAAAAGCTCCATCACCTTCATTTATCTTATAATCTATACCTACTTCCTCTAAAGCTTCTTTTAGGGCAGTTTCAGCCATATTCCATTGCTCATCTGTTCCCATTGAATTTTCAGGCCTTGTTGAAAGTTCAACATGATATTTGAAACCAAATACACTATAAAAATAATCAATAAGATCAATTACACCTTTTATTTCATCTTTTATCTGTGAAGGTAACATAAATATATGAGCATCGTCTTGTGTAAAACATCTTACTCTCATAAGCCCGTGTAATACACCAGATAGCTCATGTCTGTGAACAAGCCCAAGTTCACACAGTCGCTCAGGAAGTTCCCTGTATGAATGTGATTTTCTTTTATAAACCAATATGCTGCCCGGACAGTTCATAGGTTTTATTGCAAACTCCTGATCATCTATTTTGGTAAAATACATATTACCTTTATAATGATCCCAATGTCCAGATTGAACCCAAAGGTCTTTTGTTAACATTATAGGAGTTTTTATTTCCTGATAACCTCTTTTTTTATGTTCTTCTCTCCAAAAGTCTTCTAATATGTTTCTTATAATCATTCCTTTGGGTAAAAAGAAAGGAAATCCTGGTCCTTCCTCAAAAATATCAAATAAATCAAGTTCTCTTCCAAGCTTTCTATGATCTCTTTTCTTTGCTTCTTCAAGCATTGTAAGATATTCATCAAGTTGCGACTTTTTCTCGTAAGATATTCCATAGATTCTTTGAAGCATCTTATTTTTTGAATTTCCACGCCAATAAGCACCTGCTACAGAGAGCAATTTGAATGCTTTTACCCTTCCTGTTGAAGGAAGATGCGGACCTGTGCAAAGATCAACAAATTCACCTTGCTTATAAAAAGAAATAACTTCACCTTCTGGAATATCATTTATAAGTTCAACTTTGTAGTTTTCTCCCCTTTGTTGCATAAGTTTTATTGCTTCTTCTCTTGAAAGTTCAAATCTCTCAATCTTTAAATCTTCTTTTATTATTTTTTGCATCTCTTCTTCAATCTTTTCTAAAATCTCCCTCGTAATTGACTCTTCAATATCAAAGTCGTAATAAAAACCATTGTCAATTGCAGGTCCTATGCCAAGCTTTACTTTATCGCCAAAGAGCCTTTTGACAGCCTGAGCTAAAATATGAGACGTTGTGTGCCAATAAACCTTTTTACCCTCATCATTTGAAAATGTCACAACCTCAAAGCTGCAATCTTTTTGAAGAGAAGTCCACAAGTCCTTCAAAACACCATCTATCTTACACGCAACTGCTTCTTTGTAAAGTCTCATAGAGATTGTCTTTATAAACTCCATAGCAGATATTCCTTTTTCTGCTTCTACTGCCTTCCCATCAGGAAGAGTTACAGTGATTTTGTCCATTGTACCAGCAATGCCTCCTTTTGTGAAAAATAATATTTATTATTATTTTATTTATATTTCCTTGTTTAGCAAAAGTTCTTTGAAATCACTAAACCATTTAGAGAAGACGGCCTGCGAAATTCCAAAAATTTTTGCTACTTCCTTTTGCTTTATCCTTTCTTTTTTCACGTGTTTCTTGAACACATACCAAACAATTGCAGCAATGGCTTGAATATTTAATCTTGGTTTTTCAAGCGGAAGATTTTTTAAAAGATTAAAGATAGTTTCTTGGTCTTTGTTAGTCAATTCTGTGTGCTGTTTTAAAATTTCTATAACTTTTTGTCTGTTTTCTTCGACAGTTTGAGAAAAATAATTGTCAATATGATTTTGGAGCTGTCTTTTAAACTCCTTTTCGTCCATGCCTTCCAAAAATTTAAAACCTGTTTCAAAATAATCTATAGTATCTTTTTCAAATGTCTTTATTACATTATCGACTTTCTTCAAAAAATAGTCAATCCTTATCTCAGGCATTTCAAAGTTCTTTTTTAAGTACTCCCAAATTTTTTTTGCTTTGAGATACTTGCGCATGTTGTAAAGGCTTATTGCTTCAATATGTTTAAAATATGGCTCTCTTGTGATCTCAAAAAGCTCGTTTGCACGCTGGGCAATTTCACTGTGCTGATTTAACTTGATAAGAGTGTCTAAAATCTTTATTTTATCTTTACTATCGTATGTTTTTATTTCCAATACCGCTTTTAAATGCCTTTTCATCTCTCTTTCTTTTCCTATGCTGCTGTAAAAAAATGCTAAGTTACAGTTTGCATATACATTGTACTTATCAATTTGAAGAACTTTTTTTGCTTCTTCAATCGCTCTTTGAACATCACCCATATAAAAATAAGCAAGTGAAAGGTTGTTCCTTGCAGCAAGGACGCTATCATCTTTTGCCAATATCATTTTAAAATATTTCATTGCATCTTCATATCTTCCACTTTCAAGAAGGAAATTTCCTCTCTCTAATAGTTTTGAATATTTTTCAATTTCTTTTTGTTCTTTTTCAAACTCTTCTTGGCTTTCAATAAAATCAATAAGGTCTTCTGCCGCCTCTTTAAACTCAATGTTGTTAGAAAGTTTTACATACCTCTTTAAAAAATTCTTTGCCTCCTTAAATTTGCCCATCTCAAAAAAATTGCACCCAAGCCCAAAAAGCGAATCATAAAACTCCGGGTTATCTTTTGTAAGCTCGCTCAAAAGCTTATTTGAAGTTTCAAAATCCCCAACCTGCGCTAAAAGTCCAGCAAGATTAAATTTTATCTCAACATTTTTATTATCAAGTTCAAGAGCTTTCATGAGCCTTTTTATGGCAAGATCCACTTCTCCCTTTTCGTAATGTTTAATCCCAATTTTAAAATACATTGACGATGTAGGATTGAGACTAATTACCTTTCCCTTGACCATTTTTCATTACTCCTCTTTTTTTACAGTTTATCAATAGACGGCAATATGATTTTAAATGCATTTTGGGAATTTATATTTATAATCTTAACATTTGGATATGTTCTTCTTATCTTTGATATCCCTTTACCAGCTTTTAAAAAGAGGTTATTGTCGTCTAAGATTATCATTTTTTGATAAATCCATGGGTTTCGACGCCTTGGTATAATTTCTCTACCCATACTAAATATCATGTTGTTCTCAAGAAGACATCCAGGATTTGCAACTTCTATATTTCTTTCAGAAATTTTGACTGTCGTGCATCTTGTCAGGTCATAATAATCCCTGTGAACAAGCGCATTTCCAATTGCTTCAAACAAAGCCCACAGATCCTTCTGAGGATACTTCTGAATAAAAAAATTTATAGTCTTTTTGATTATACTATATATGTTACCACAAATAATTTGAATTTGGTCAAAAAATTCAATTGTTAGATACGCTGACGGCAAAAATCTCTCCGGATATTTTCCGAACACAAGAATACCTGCTAAGGTAGGATAAAGATTATTATTTTCTCTATCTCTCTGGACAATCCCGAAACTTTCAAGCAAAATTAAGTTATCCCACTCTGATGAAATGCCACTTCTCCTAAAAAACATAGAAATTAGCTCAGGTTCAAGGTCATTTAAATTTGCATTTCTTATAATAGACATTTCAAAATTGATACTCCCACTTTCTTCAAACATAGATGCTATCTCTTCTCTTCTTGCTACGTCTGTTGTTGACCCCCGTCTTATATAAAATACACCATTTTGGACCATCTGATGAGGTCTTAGACTGCTTTTGTATATCGTGAGCACACCAAGTTTTTTACCATCGTATTCTACAATCTCAAACTTAATAGATACAGGCGGGTCACACCTACCCGATATTATCTGCTGAATTTTTTCTTCAGAGATGTTTTCGTCTTTGATTCCAACAATTCTTTTTGTCTTATCTTCAACTCCAAAGATAATATAGCCCCTTCCGCCTCTTGAATTTGCAATGGCAATTACATCTTTTACAAGCTCTTTCTTTTCACCATCAGTTTCAACAGAAAGAGACTGTTTAAAATCAAGCTTTGGACCTTCATCAGACTCCAATAGCATTTTAAGCTTATACTTATCCATCTATCTTCATCTCTACTATTTTTGAGATTTTTTCCTCTTTTAGAACATTTAAAAATGCCTCAAAAACTTCAGGGTCAAACTTCTTGCCAACCTCTCCTTTCATAATCTCTAAAGCCTTTTCCTCTGAAAATGCCTTGCGGTAAGGCCTGTCTGTGGTAAGAGCATCAAAAACATCTGCAACAGAGATTATCTTTGACTCAAGAGGAATTTTGTCTCCTTTTATCCCCAGCGGATAGCCACTTCCATCTACATTCTCGTGATGATACAGAACAATCTCTTTTATACTATCAAAATATTCAATGTTTGAAAGGATGTTATAACCATCTAAGGAGTGTCTTTTGACTATAGAATATTCTTCTTGCGTTAACTTGTCAGGTTTATTTAATATGTTTTCTGGAATTACAATCTTGCCAATATCGTGAAGATATGCAGCAATTTCAAGGTCAAATAGGTCTATCTTATATCCCTTTGAAAACATCTTTTCACCTATTTTTTTGCTGTATCTCATAACCCTTTCTGCGTGTCCTTTAGTGTAAGGGTCTTTCATTTCAATAATAGATATTAAAAGTTTTATCGCTCCTTCAAAGTTTCTCTTTTCTTTCTCAAATAGCTCTTTTAAAAGATTATCCTGCTGCTTTAGTATCGAAATCTTGCTTTTTATTTCGTTCGAAAAATACTCCAAAACAAGTTCTACATTTCTAAACTTTCCCTCTTTTTTTATGTCTGGTTTTGGAAAGGTTGCATCACCATTTATGCCAGAAAATAGCGAAATAGCATAATCTTCAAGCTGAACAATCCTTTTTGTAAGATATACTCCGCTTAAAAATGCAATAAGTAAGGTCAAAATCATTAGAAATAAAAAAGTAATAATAAGTAGTTTTTCAAAGTGTCTTTTTATATTTACAAGTGTTTTTTCATTATAATTGATTACAAGTGTTCCTATCTTATAGCCATCAATATCAAATAGCTCAACATGATTTTTAAGAAGGTTTTCTTCAGAAGATACAGTTGTCTTATCCACTAAATATATTCTATCTACCATGTAAGGCTGTATCAAAAACACAAACTCGTCAACATCTTTTGCCAGAAAAAGAGCTCCAGCAACAGGTTTTGTTAAATCTTTATCATCCAAGACAGGCGAACAAACAAACGCAAAAATTTTACCATTTATTTTTAGAAAACCTCTTTCAACAGGTATTAGATTTATATCGTTATCAGAATAGACTTTATTTAATACTTTTTTGAATACTTTTAATATTTTTGTCTTGTCAGAGCTTTTAATATCCCCAAATGGGGAATGATACGAAATAATCTTCCCCTCTTTCGAAAAACCAATTATTAAAGAAAAACTGTAAGGTTTTTGATAGAGCCAGTTTGTCCAGTAAAAGTCAATAGTCTTTTTATCATTTGTGACAACAGCTCTGTAAAGTTCATTCCAGACAGTATATTCTTTCGCTATATTTCCCATATCATCAAAAATCTTTTGAGTTATTCTCTCTAAGGTTTGTTGTTGTTTATTTACAAAGTAATCATAGGTAATTCTTTCATACTGAGGAATTATGTTATTCATTACATATACAGCAACAATGGTTGATGGTAAGAATGCAACTATCAGTGTAATAACAAGTATTTTAAATCTCAGCTCCACCTTGCCCCATCCTCTGTTTTTACTTAGATTTGTTATTCTCATTTGTCGATTTTTGTCTAAATTTAGTATAGCATAAATTAGTTTGAAATGTCATTTGTGAAATATTTCTAAACTACATTATTTCTTCTCTCTTAAAATATATAAAATCTTTTCCCACAAGGTCAAATGGTAGTTTATATCCTATTATATCACCTTTTTTTAAAACTTGCCCTTTTTGAATGTTTAAAACATCAATATTTTCAACCCTATAAAGTATCCTGCTTCCTTGCTGTATAATAATATCAAAAGTTTCACCTTTTTTAATAGCTTCTACCATCTTTCCATCACAGGGACTGAGAATATTAGTCTTCTGTTTAACTATAATAAAAGTTCCTCCATCGTCAGAGGACTGAATTTGTCCATCTGCAGGATATATGTAGGATGTGGAAGATAAACTTTTTGTCAAGTTGTGCTTGCTTGCCGATTTTGAAAAAGATAAGGGCTGTAATAAATCTTCTACCCATTTTACTAAGTCCGAATAAACTTTTTCATCACGTTGAAAATAAAGTTTAGCTTTCTCAAATGAAAAATTTTCAATGTGAATATATTTGTACTTTAATGCAAGGATAAAAAGAAGTATCAAGGCTACTGTTACTGCTTTTATTATCGGTGCTTTTGAACTCTTTTCAGCTATTCTCTTCTTTCTCATTTTCATTACCTCTCTAAATCATTTTCAATTTAATTTCTATTCTTTTACATAAAAAAAGATGATAGCAAGGTTACCTTACTATCATCTTCTTTGAATAATTTCCTTGATATCTTCAATTATATTTGGAATAATATCAATTATTCTCTCAATACTGCTGTTTGCTGAAACATTTAAAAGTCTTATCTGGTCCTGTGTTACAACCAAAAACGCAATGGGCATAACAGAAATTCCTGCACCAGTTCCGCCTGCAAAAAGTGGAGTATTTTCGTCGGTTTTGTTCATCTTAGTAATATCCTGTTTTATATCACCTCCACCTGCTACAAAACCAAACGAAACTTTTGATACCGGAATTATAACAGCTCCAGCCGAACTTTGAACAGCATCACCCACAATTGTGTTAACGTCAATCATCTGTTTTAGGTTTTCCATTGTTGTCTGCATAAGCATTTCAATTGGATGTGCCAAGTTTAACACCACCCCTCTGTTTTTTAATTACCTTAAACCAAACAGTCAAAAGCTTGACAGGAAAAATTTTTACATAAACATTTAATTGCAAAATGCTTGAAAAAAAATCATCTCTCAAAAAGGCTTTATAATCAAGATTAGTATTTTGACCACATGACATTAATATTCCCCAAATTGAATATATACTTGCACTTAAAATACTCAAAATAAAAGCATCTTTACAGTAAATGCGCACAAAAATCTTTTCTATTTTTATCAAAGTTGATAAAAGAAAGATTTTAATAAGGCTAAATATCATCTTGGTAGAAATATGCTTTGATTTTTCCTTTCTGGTTTCTCTCTCAATTGAAAAATGTTTACCTCTTTTGTGCCCAGAAATTTGAATTTGCTTGTGAAATATATGCACATAAATTCCTAAGATGTTAAACTTTATTTTAACATAAATTGCCTTTTCAGCCCTTATGTCAACTAAAAATATTTTTGGCAGGAAAAGATAAATTAGCAAAAACGCAAAGGGCAAGAAATAGAAGAAAGTTTTCAATTTTTACCACTTATTAACCCTCTCAAACTTTTTTTATTTTATTAAAATTATTTCCACAAAAATAAAAGAGGATACATCAAATTGACGTATCCTCTTGCTGTATTTTTAAAATCTTCTCTTTAAGTTCCTCTAAATCTTTAATACCAAGAGAAGTGTAAAAAAGCGAGGTTACCTCATACAAAGCAGGCTTACCTATTGTGTCAAGCCTTCCAGCTTCCTTGATAAGCCCTTTTTCTATAAGGCTTTTTATGACATTCTCACTATTTACTCCTCTTATCTTTTCTATCTCTTGTCTTGTAATAGGACCTTTAAACGCAACAATTGATAACACCTCATATGCTGCTTGAGAAAGTGATACAGACTTTTGCTCCAAATCAAAGTATTCTCTTATATATCCAGAATTTTCTGGATTAGTAACCAAAATATATCCATTTTCCCATTCAGTTATTAAGAATCCCCTGTTTTGCTGTAGATATTCCTGTTTCAGCAGCTCGACATAATTTTTAACCTCTTGATACTCTAATCCTAAAATCTTTGCCAGTTTTTGTACATCCAAGGGTTCTGTAACCAAAAAGAGTATACTTTCTATAATCGATTTTATTTTTGCAGCCTCCATTACCATCCTGTTACCTCTTTAAAATCTTTATATCGTCAAACATTTTATCCTGATGAGCAAAGATATGACCAAGCTTGCAAAGTTCTAAAATAGCCAAAAATCTGTAGATAATTTCTTCTTTTGAAATCCCTTTTATGAGATTACTAAAATACAAAACTCCTTTTTGTTTAATATATTCAAATACTTGTTTTACAACTTTCAAAATAGATACTGACTGCTTCTTGGTAATTTCCTGAAGTTTTTGAACATTTTCTTTTGAAAAATCTTCATTTTTCTGGACAGCTGCTAAATATGCTCTGCAAAGCTTTTTAATATCAAGTTGAGTTACAAGCTCCTTCTTATTTTCTTTTAAAAGTAAATAATCTTGGTTTGTCTTTCTATAGCACTCCCTGTAAGGAAAGTTTTCTCTTAAGTAAATGGCTGCCTGTTTGTATTTCTGATATTCTCTTAGCCTTTCCACAAGTTCTTGACGTGGGTCTTGGTCTTCCTGGACTTTGGGCAAAAGCATTTTTGATTTTATCTCTAAAAGTGTTGCTGCCATTACCATAAACTCAGAAACAGAATCAACGTTGATGGTATCTAAATGGTTGAGATATGACAGATATTGGCTTGTAATTTCGGATATTGGAATATCATATATATTTATTTTCTCTTTTTTTATGAAATAAAGCAACAGGTCAAGTGGCCCTTCAAAGTTGGGAAGTTTAACCTCAAAGTTCATAACAGACCTGCCCTGTCCTTTGCTTCTTGTAATGTTCTTGCTGCTATTTCTCTTGCTTTTTTTGCACCTTCACTGATAACTCCCAAAACATAGTCAAGGTCATTTTCAAGCTCTCTTCTCCTTGCTTGAACCGGCTCTAAAAACCTTGAAATATTTTCAAACAACCTTTTTTTGCATTCAACACAACCTATTTTACCCTGTTTGCAGTTCTCTTCTGTCTCTGAAACAATCTCTGGACTGAATATCTGATGGTATGCAAAAACTGTACATACATCAGGATGCCCAGGGTCGTTCTTGCGAATCCTTGCAGGGTCTGTTACCATGTTCATTACCTTTTTCCTGACACTTTCTAAGTCTTCAGAAAGTGCGATTGTATTTCCATAGCTTTTACTCATCTTGCGTCCGTCTGTCCCAACAAGCACTCTTACGGTGTTAAGAATTGCCTGTGGCTCTGGAAAAGTCTGACCATATAAAAAGTTAAACCTCCTTGCAATCTCTCGTGTCAGTTCCAAGTGCGGAAGCTGATCCTCACCAACCGGTACAAACTCTGCTTTGTATATCAATATATCAGCTGCCTGAAGGCACGGATACCCCAAAAAACCATATGTTGCTATGTTTCTTTCTTTTAACTCTCTCATCTGGTCTTTGTAAGTTGGACACCTATAAAGCCAAGAAAGAGGAGTTATCATTGAAAACAAAAGATGAAGCTCAGCATGCTGTGGAACATGCGACTGCACAAATATTGTACACTTTTTCGGGTCAAGACCGCACGCCAAAAGGTCTATCACAACCTGTTTTGTATATTCTCTTAAATTCGAAGTATCTTCATATCCTGTTGTAAGTGCATGCCAGTCCGCAACAAAAAAGAAACATTCATATTCATCCTGAAGCTTTACCCAACTCTCTATAGCTCCAAAATAGTTCCCAAGATGTAAAATTCCTGTCGGCCTTGTACCAGACAAAACTCGTCTCATCTTTTCATTCTCCTATCCCCAAGAATTTGCTAAAATTATGCTTCTAAGGAAATAAGCTCAAAATAAATTCAATTAAGGCGAAAATAACATGAGCAATTGGTTGTAACACATACGAAAGCAAGTAAGGAGCAAATAATATGCATGCAATCAATATTATCTGCCCTACTACTTCATATCTATAATAAAATTCTACATATCTGTTCGGTGCGAAGATAAACAAAATCTTTGAACCATCTAAAGGAGGTATTGGCAGTAAATTGAATATAGCAAGATAAACATTAATCAGGTATGCCTGCTGGATCATAATTAAAAAATATTTATTCGCAATAATATTGTATTTGTCAGCATATTTTAGCACAACAGCAAAGACAATTGCAGAAAGAATATTTGCAGCAGGGCCTGCTAAGGCAGTCAGTCCCATACCTATTTTTGGATTTTTGTATTTTGTGGGGTCAGTCACAACAGGTTTTGCCCATCCAAACCCAAAAAGAATCAATGCTATTGCACCAAACAAATCTATGTGTGGCAATGGATTTAAGGTTATTCTCCCCTGTCTTTTAGGAAGATCATCTCCTTGCAGGTACGCAACAAATCCATGTGCTGACTCGTGTACAGATATTGCAAAAAGAAGCCCTGGAATTCTCAAAAGCATAGTTATAATACTTGGCACAATCATCATAAATTCTCTCCAAATATATTTTGTTAAATCTCAACATCATTTCTCACAAGGTCTTCATATGTTTCACGTTTTACAATAACCCTTGCTTGACCATTTTTCAAAAGTACAACTGCAGGTCTTGGGAACCTATTATAATTGCTCGACATAGAATAATTATATGCTCCTGTTGCCAAAATGGCAAGATGTTGACCAGTCTTAAGCTCTGGAAGCTTTATGTCTTTGATGAGTATATCACCAGACTCACAGCATCTTCCCGCTATTGTATAAACTTTTGTCCGCTGCCCCAGAGGATTTTCAACAACATATGCATCATATCTTGCCTGATACAGCGCATATCGTGGATTGTCTGTCATTCCACCATCAACAGATACATAGTTTCTAACATTTGGTATTTCTTTGACATTTCCAATTGTATAAAGCGTAATTCCAGCTTCACCCACAATTGACCTTCCAGGTTCTAAAACAATAAACGGTTTTTTTAGCCCCTTCAAGCTACAAAATTCTTCTACCTCTTCAGTAATTACTTCTATAAACTTTTCAACTCTTGGTGGTTCATCATGAGCGGTGTATTTTATTCCAAATCCGCCCCCTAAATCTAATATTTTTATCTCATAGCCAAGTTCATTTTTAATCTTGAGCATAAACTCAAGCATGACCCTTGCAGCAAGCTTAAACGGAGCTGTTTCGAAAATCTGTGAGCCAATATGGCAATGAAGACCTACCAAGTTTAGCTCCTCTTTTTGCAAAACTTTTTGAACAATAGAGAATGCTTCGCCATTTTCAAGCGCAACCCCAAACTTTGAGTCTATCTGCCCTGTCCTAATAAACTCATGTGTATGAGCTTCTATTCCTGGTTTTATTCGAATCAAAACATCTGCTTTTTTGTTTTTTGTTCTACATATCAGACTTAGCATCTCGAGCTCATCAAAATTATCAAGTACAATCTTTACACCCTTTTCAACTGCCATTTCAAGCTCATCATATGTTTTATTATTTCCATGGAAGAATATCTTATCTGGGTCAAAATTTACAGAAAGTGCTGTGTAAAGTTCCCCCCCTGATACAACATCAAGACCAATTCCTTCCTCTTTTGCTATTTGGCACATAGCCTTTGTGCAAAAAGCTTTTGATGCATAAATTATAAGACCATTTTCTCCAAAATATTTATTCAGGGAAGACTTAAATATATTGATATTTTCTCTTATCATTGTCTCATTCATAACATAAAGAGGAGTTCCATACATCTCTATCAAGTCAAGAAGGTCAATTCCTTCCCATGAAAGATTACCTTTTGGTGAAATTTCAAGATTATATCTTAGTTGCATGTATTTTCTCCCCTCGCAATTTTAATGTTGAAAATAATTCTATCATACAATCAAAGAAAAATTCAATATTACCGGGGGCAAAAACTTAAGCTGTTTCGATATTTGCCGCATCGTGAAGACCAAACATTTCTATAGCCATCTCTCTTAGTTTATATTTTTGTACTTTTCCGTTTGCAGTTGTGGGAAACTCGCTAACAAACACAACGTATCGTGGCGTTTTGTGCCGTGAAAGATTTGCTTTTACAAACTCTTTTATCTCTTCCTCGCTTGCATAACACCCATCTTTGAGGATTATAAATGCAGCTATCTCTTCACCATAGACCTTATCTGGTACACCTACAACTTGCACATCTTTCACTGCCGGATGTGTATATAAAAACTCCTCTATTTCACGTGGATATATGTTTTCTCCACCTCTTATTATCATATCTTTGAGCCTACCAGTAATTCTTAAATATCCATTTTGGTCAATGTATCCTAAATCACCTGTGTGAAGCCAACCATCCTCGTCGATGGCTTGTTTTGTTGCCTCTGGCATTTTGTAATACCCTCTCATAACGTTGTATCCCCTTGCACATATCTCGCCAATAACACCGTTTGGAACTTCTTTTTTAGTGTGGATATCCACAATTTTTACCTCTACACCTTCAAGTGGTTTTCCAACTGTAGACACCCTAAACTCAAGAGGGTCGTCAACCCTTGTCTGAGTTATTACAGGTGATGCCTCAGTTTGACCATATGCTATTGTAATCTCTTTCATGTGCATTTTTTCGATAACTTCTCTCATAACCTTGATAGGGCAAGGTGCTCCTGCCATTATACCAGTACGAAGAGAAGAAAAATCAAACTTATTAAATTCAGGATGCTGCAATATTGCAATAAACATTGTTGGCACACCATGTAAGCCTGTGCATCTTTCAAAGTGGACTGTCTCCATAACTTTAAGAGGATTGAAATGGTCAAGCGGCACCATGGTGGCACCATTTGTCATACATGCACTTATACCCAATACAAGTCCAAAACAGTGGAAAAACGGCACAGGAATGCAAAGTCTATCCTTGTATGTTAGTTTCATACAATCTGCTATAGCGTTTGCATTGTTGAGAATATTTTTGTGTGTAAGCATAACACCTTTTGGAAATCCAGTGGTACCAGAAGTGTATTGCATATTTATTACTTCATCTGGCTCAAGGCTTTTTTGTCTTTGAATGAGATCCTCATCAGGGATATTCTCTCCAAGTTCAATTACCTCGTGCCAGTTGTATATTCCATTATGAGAGTCTTGCCCGATAAAAATTAGTCTTTTTAGATAAGGCAGATTAGGATTTTCAAGTTCTCCTTTTTTGCACACCTGAAGCTGAGGATTAAGTTTTTTAACAATCTCAAGATAATTTGAATCTTTAAATCCTTCTGTGAATATTAAAGTGGAACTGTCAGATTGTCTGAGAAGATACTCAAGCTCATATATCTTATAGTTGGTATTTACAGTAACAAGCACTGCTCCAATCTTGGCTAAAGCAAAGATAGAAATAAGATATTCAAGCCTGTTCGTTGCCCATACAGCCACATGTTCTCCTTTTTGAATCCCAATCGCCATAAACCCTTTTGCTGCATCATCAACCATTTTTTTGAACTGGGAATATGTAAGGTAAATCTTTTCATGATGGTAAATGACAGCGGGATTGTCAGCAAACTTTGTAGCTATCATATCAAAATAGTCTGGAATAGTCATTTCTATAAGAGACATTGAAACATTGCCCCCTTAAAAAATTTACAAGCCTTTTACCTTACTTTTAAGGTAAAAGGCTTTTTGTCAGTTTTAGATTATTATAAATTTTGAATGCATAAATTGTCAACAACAAAATCTTAAACATACTTTTTAATATGTCCTATTGCACTTTTTTCAATTCTTGAGACCTGTGCTTGAGAAATTCCTACAATTTTTGCTACCTCCATTTGGGTTTTTCCTTTATAATAACGCAAATACAGAATTTCTTTTTCGCGCTTTGTAAGTTTCGAGAGAGCATCTTTGAGTGAAATCTCCTCAAGCCAAACACTTTCGCATGATTTGTGGTCACACAGTCTTTCCACAACATACATTGTATCAGTACTATCTTGAAACACTGGCTCATAAAGAGAGATTGGTTCTTGTATAGAATCAAGCGCAAAAACAAGATCTTCTTTAGTTATTGATAATTCTTTTGCTATCTCTTCTAATGTTGGTTCCTTCTGGTTTTTATTTATATACTTTTCCTTTATTTTTAAAGCTTTATAGGCTGTATCTTTCAAAGACCTCGAAATTCTCATAGAGTTATTATCCCTCAGATATCTTCTTATCTCCCCAATTATCATCGGCACTGCATAAGTCGAAAACTTTACATTCTGAGAAAGGTCAAAATTGTCAATTGCCTTTATAAGACCAATGCATCCTACCTGGAACAAATCGTCTAAATTCTCGCCCCTGTTTGCAAATTTTTGTACAACGCTCAAAACAAGCCTCAAATTTCCTTCAATAAAAATTCTTCGTGCTTCTTTGTCTCCTTCTTTCATTCTTTTCAAAAGTTCAAGCTTTTCTTCATGGCTTAAAACGGGGAGTGTTGATGTATTCACACCACAAATTTCTACTTTGTTCAATTTAATTACCTCCCCCTTTTTTTACTTTACACTATGGTTATTATTAACCTTGGGGAAGGTAATTATTCTAAAATAGATTTCTATATTATATAATTTTTGCCAGTTCTTTTTTTAGTCTTGTTATAATCTTTTTTTCCAAGCGCGAGATATAACTTTGTGATATCCCCAGCATATCTGCAACCTCTTTTTGTGTTTTTTCTCCACCATCTCCAAATCCAAACCTCAGTTCAACAATCCTTTTTTCTCTTGACGGAAGTTTTTGAATTGCTCGTAAAAGTGCTTCTCTCTCCACACTACTCTCAATCCTGTTATAAATTTCTTCTGTATCAGTTCCCAGAACATCAGAAAGTAAAAGCTCATTGCCATCCCAATCTACATTTAGTGGCTCGTCTATCGACAACTCAAGCTTTTTGTTTGAATTTCGTCTTAAAAACATCAAAATTTCATTTTCAATACATTTTGAAGCATAAGTAGCAAGTTTTATATTCTTGTTTGGATTATATGTATTTATTGCTTTAATCAAACCTATTGTGCCTATTGAAACAAGGTCTTCAAGATTAATCTTTGTATTTTCAAACCTTCTAGCAATGTAGACAACCAACCTCAAATTCCTTTCTACTAAAATCTTTTTTAATTCTTCTTTCCCTTGGTAATGAATCTTGTATAAAATCTGGGCTTCTTCGTCAGGTGTAAGCGGCGGCGGAAGAGTATCACATCCACCAATATAGAAAATCTCCATTACCTGATTTTTTGAAAGTTTAAAACCAAGTTTTTTAAATATTTTTAATACATATTGCAAAATATTAGAATCAAGTTTCATAAAATCACTCCTCCTTTAAGAATCAAATTAAATCAGGACCAAGAAGTGCCGAGTATCTGTTTGAAATTTTTTTGTCATACAAGGCAATCGCTACATCTTTCCTTACCCATGTATTTTTGTTTTCTGAAACATAAAACTCATCAGGTATAACTCCTACCAAAACCCCATGTTCCTGCCCAATTGAATTGTAAGGTATCAAAACAATTCTGCTACCAAAAGTTTTTTGAAGCTTCTCAAGGTCCTTGGAAGATATGTCTTTTGCCTCTTCTTCCATTCCAAGTAGCTTTTTTTCAACAATTACAACAGGTTTGCCTGAAAAAGGTTCTTTTAAGTTATTGCCTGTATCTATATATCCTACACAGCTATACTCTAATTGATTTATCTTGAATCTTATATACCTAATGAGTGAATCTTTGTAAACCTTTTTGATTATAAGTTCATATGATAATTTGAACACAATTAGTGAAATGCCAAGTGCAAGTAGAACATTTTTTAGTTTTAGCTGAACAGAGTATTCAATACTATTTTCCGAAATGTAATAAAGAAAAAATCCCATTCCCCCAAACATGATTGTAACAAGGTAAAAACTAAGAAACTGTCTAATAAATCCATAAAAATTTTTCGGCGAAAAGGTAAGATATACAAAGAAAGCCGAAACAATTATTTTCCCAATTGGAGAATATAATAACTGTAAAGGCTGATAAAATTGAAATAGTGAATAAAAAGCTCCAAGTATGCTTACAAGTAAAATCTTAAAACTGTTCACATTGGCTTTAAGTAAATATGATGTTGCAAGTAGAATAAAATAATTTATAACTAAATTTTCCAATATATATATATCTGCATAAATAATCATCTTATTCTATCAACTCTTTATCCTCAAAATAGGCACCTCTAAGTAATAATTATATTCCTGAAAAGGGTAAAATTATGTCAAAATAGTTTCAATTGTTTCCTTAGTAAAAAACAATTTTCTAACAATTTTTTGCAAAAAATAAATTCTTAATTGTTTTATACCCATCGCAATTGTGTATTTATAAAATAAAAGAATTTTTTATTAAAGAGTACTTTAAAGCAAAAAGGGACTACCCAGCAAAAAGATAACTGGATAGCCCCTTAATCGTATAATGTATAATTTTTTGTATGTTACTCTCTTTTACTTCTTATTTTTCAAAAATATAGGGATTTCAAATATATCATCATCTTGGAACAGATTTTGGAGATTGCCCATTTTTTGCATCGAGGCTTTATTTACCTGGGCAGATGACGACTCTTCATTGGTTGTGTCAAACCCTGTTGCAATGACAGTAACTTGAACCTCGTCTTTCATTTCTTCATTGAAAACAATACCCATTATAAAGTTGACATTCTCATCAGCTTCGGAAGAAATAAGCTCGTTTGCTCTTTCAATTTCGTCAAGCATAAGTTCTTCTGGATTTCCCGTGTAGTTTACAAGAACACCTTTCGCACCTTTTATTGAAGTCTCAAGAAGCGGGCTGTTGATTGCTTGCTCTAAAGCTTTGAGTACTTTTTCATCGCCTTTTGCCTTGCCTATTCCCATGTGAGCATATCCCTTATTCATCATGATAGCTTTCACATCTGCAAAGTCCACATTTATTAACCCAGCATTCAATATAATATCAGAAATTCCCTGAACACCCTGTCTTAGCACATCATCAGCCATTCTGAATGCATCTGAAATTTTAAGGCTCTTATTAGTCGAAAGCATAAAGAGTCTATCGTTTGGCACAATAATTATTGTGTCAACAATCTTTTTCAGCTCTTCTATTCCTTTTTCTGCGTTAATTCTTCGTTTCGCACCCTCACTTTTAAACGGTCTTGTAACAACAGCAACAGTTAATATCCCCAGCTCTTTTGCAATCTCAGCAACAACAGGTGAAGCACCCGTACCGGTCCCACCACCCATTCCTGCTGTAATAAATACCATGTCTGCTCCTTTTAACACCTGCGCTATATCCTCTTTACTCTCCTCTGCAGCTTTTCTTCCAATCTCCGGGTCTGCCCCCGCTCCAAGTCCTTTTGTAATCTTCTCACCTATCTGAATCTTATAATGTGCCTTTGAACGCTGAAGAGCTTGCTTGTCGGTGTTAACTGCTATGAACTCTACTCCTGACACACCAACGTCAATCATTCTATTTACCGCATTGTTTCCTGCGCCACCAACACCAATAACTTTCAATTGTGCAACAGTCATTTTTTCTGTGTCAAAACTAATCATTGGTTTTTCTCCTCCTTAGAAAAACTCTTGTTTTTTATCAAAATACTTCTTCGCATCTCCCCAAAATTTTGAAAAATCCTAACACCAAAAGCCACAACCGCTGCCTGGTACAGCGGAATGCCAAGCATGTCACCCATGTAGGCAAGAAGCATGGCTATGAGAGTGTTGCCCACAAACCCTGAAATAAATATGTCAATCTTAAAATCACCCTTTAGATTTGACTTTAAAGCACCAAATATGGAATCAAGTGCTGCAAGAAGACCAACTGCAACATAAGATGAATAATCCTGAGGAATACTTATTGGAATAAAAAGTCCTATCAATATTCCAACCAAAAGAGCAATTACAAGTACTATCATCTTTTCATCAGCTTCCTTCACTTCTTATCTTTGCGTAGTTGAATCTTAAGCTTCCAGTATAACGTGGAATCACAACTTTTGAAGCTTCTTCAATCTTAACCTCTATAGAAAATTCCTTCAAAAGATCTATGATACCTCCCCGCATCTCAAGAGAATTTTTAAGAATCTTAGGGTCACCGATTGCCTTTATTATGTACGGGGCAGAATACCTTGTGTTGTTTATACTAATGGTCGGCCCTGCACATCTTATCTCGGTTGTTGAAACCAATCTCTGGTCATTTATCGCTATTGCTTCAGCTCCTGCTGCCCGAAGTTCGTTTATAACCTGTAAAATGTCAGAGTCATGTAGCAGAAAACTGTTCGGATCAACATTGGGCTGGGTAGGCATTTTGCTGTCATCAAGTGTAATAATTATACCTGGTCCTTCTACATCCGTAAGCCCTGCTAAAATCTTGACTTTGTCAAGCTCCTCTTTCAAAAGCTCGGTTGTTTTGCTAATACTTGCTGCTGAGTCCTGATATTCTTTGATTTTTTTCTCATAATCATAAATCTGCTGGCGAAGACCTACATTTTCTTCTCTAAGCTTGTTTATCTGTTCAGCAAGTTCAATGGCTCTTGCTTTTTCTAAATTTTTCAATTCATTGCTCTGTCTAACACTTTTAATTTGCATTGACATTAAAATCCCTAAAACCAGTAGCAAAATAGCAATGGCAACCTGTCCACCCGTCGGTTTTTTAATCTTTACCTTCATATTCTTTCAATTGTCCTCCCCAGTATCTGGACTGAATGTGGCAATACCATTAGAATTTAGTGTAATAATCCCTTCAACATTTTTTGGCAATTTATCATATACACTTTTCAAAAGTCTTAATTTGTAATCTATATCTGACCCGTCTCCAAGTTTTATAGTTAGCTTGCCCATTTTAAGTTGAAGGTCGCTGACATTTTTTAAAAGCAAAATGATCTTTTCTATTTTAAAAACCTTTAGCGCATTAAAACGTAAAAGACTCTCAGCTACATCAATTGCCCTCTGCAAAAGTACTTCATCTGTGACCACAATTTTCTTGCCAACTGCTGCTTGAGTTACTTTAAGCCCTTCGAACACAATCGAATTTTGTGGTAAATCTCCTTCTATTCTTATTACATACCCTTTTTTGTCGATTTCTATATACGAATTTAAATATTTTATAAGACCAACTGTCCTTTTTTCGTTCACATATATTAAAAGGGTATCGGGTAGCTTTCTTTTTATTACAACATCTTCTATTTCCGGATTTTCCAAAAACTTTTGTTTAAGCTCTTTTGTGTTCACACTCAATATGTTCTGGTTTTGATATTGCTGTATTATTTTTATAATATCATTTTTTTTAACTCTTTGCAAATTATGTATACTGAAATTTTTCACATCAAAGTAGTCCAAATTAAAAATAAAAAGAGAAAATACAACTCCTAACATTAATAATACACTAATCTTTACACTCAATCTACCCATTTTTAAATATTCACTCACCTTTTTCTCTGAGAATCTTTGCTCCAAGCAATGAGTATTTTTCTTCTATTTTCTCGTATCCCCTGTCGATATAGTCTGCATCCATAACCTCTGTTACCCCTTGAGCAGAAAGCCCCGCTATAAAAAGTGCTGCACCACCTCTCAAATCACGTGCAAAAACCTTACAACCTCTTAACTTCTCAACACCGTTTATAACTGCAATATCCTTTTCAACATGTATATCAGCACCCATTTTGACAAGTTCGGGTACGTGTTTGAACCTGTTTTCAAAGATGGTTTCTTTGATTATTGTAACTCCGCTTGCTACTGCAAACGCACTGCAAACAGGAGCCTGAAGGTCTGTGGGAAAACCAGGATAATAATGTGTGGTTATCCGCAAACCGCCTTTTAATCTTCCTTCTTTCTTTATCCAAATTTCATTCTTTGACTCTTTAATTTTACATCCCGAACCTTTGAGAATATGCAATATTGAATCTAAATGTCTTGGAAATACACTTTTTAAAACTACTTCTTTCCCGCACGCAGCAACTGCACACAGGTACGTCCCTGCTACAATTCTATCAGGAATAACCTTGTGAATTACCTCTTCACTATTTAACCTTTTCACACCCTCAATCTTAATTATATGTGTACCTGCACCTTTTATCTTTGCACCAAGCTTATTTAAAAAATGACAAAGGTCAACTATCTCTGGTTCTTTTGCCGCATTTTTTATTACTACTTCACCGTCACAAAATATGGAAGCAAGAATTATATTTTCTGTTGCTCCAACTGAGGGAATTGGCAAAAATATTTCACTACCTTTAATTCTATCACAGCGACACATTATTCTATTATTATTTTCAAATACCTCTATTCCAAGCTGTCTAAAAGCTGAGATGTGAAGGTCAATTGGTCTTTGCCCTATCTCACACCCCCCTGGATGATTAGATAACTCTACTCTTCTGAACTTGCTCAATAGTGCTCCCATAAAAAGTACACTTGACCGCATAAGCTTTGCATATTCTGGTGGAATGGTAAATCTTCCAATTGAACTACTATCTACCACCACCGTATTGTTTTCAAATAATACATTACACCCAAGATACTTTAGAATCTCTATGGTATGTTTTACATCAACAATATCAGGTACATTTGTAATAATAACTTTATTTTGAGCTAAAATAGAAGCCGTCAATATGGGAAGTGCTGCATTTTTTGCACCTTCAACCTCAATTTCTCCCATGAGGCTTGCCGGACCATATATGATAAGTTTTTGCATTTTTACTTCCAAACTTTTATTTAGCAAACCGTCGCATATTATTTTATTCTCAAACTGCATTGACTGTTACAAAAAACTTATTAGATATATTCACTCAATAACCTCGCTATTTTCTCGGTTGCATCAGGTCTTCCCAGGTTTCTGCTTTTTTTCTGCATAGAAGTATATAGCTGTTTATCATATATAAGCTTTTCCAAAAGAATTCTGAGCTTATCGCCCTCAAGTTCACTTTCAAGTACCACAAAACATGCACCTTCTTTTTCTAAAGCCCTTGCGTTGTAATCTTGATGGTTGTTAACAACATATGGTGATGGAACAATTATACTTGGCTTACCAAGTGCAGTTATCTCTGAGATGGCTATAGCACCACCTCTTGAAATAACAATATCAGCAGCGGCAAGGTACTTTGGCATTTCCTTAATGTACGGATACAGACTTATGTTTGCCCCCGCATTCAACTGTTCGGCATAACTCTTTGCATCATCAAACTTCTTCTCACCTGTCGAAAGGATAAAATGTACATCATTGTTACCTTCAAAAGACTTTGCAAGTTTTATCGCTGCCCTGTTTAGATTTTCTGCTCCTCTGCTTCCACCTACTATCAAAATGGTGGTCTTGCCATCCGTTCCAATTTCACGTTTTGCCTGAGTTTGATCGTAATTCAAAATCTCAAGCCTGATAGGATTCCCTGTTAAAATGATATCTTTGCTTTTTTTGAAGTATTTTTTGCTCTCCTCAAAGCTTATCAAGACCTTGTCACAAAACCTTGAAATTATCCTGTTGGCAAGCCCCGGAAAAGCATTCTGTTCGTGTAAAATAATCTTTATCCCAAAACTTTTTGCAGCAAATGCAACAGGAAGTGATACATACCCGCCTGTTACAAATACACAAGCTGGCTTATATCGCTTTAATATCCTCCTTGCCTGCCAAAATCCTTTCAAAAATTTTGCTGCTACAGTAATATTTTCTATTTTTATCTGTCTTTTAAGACCTTTTACTTCTATGAATTCTATCTTATATCCTGTCTCTGGTACAATCTTTGCTTCAAGTCCTTCCCTTGTCCCAATAAAGATTATGTTCGCATGACTATCAATCTTTTTCAGACAGTCAGCAACAGAAATTGCAGGATAAATATGACCACCTGTCCCGCCACCACTAAATATCAATGTTTTACTTCTTTGTGTCATTTTATCACCTTTATCCTTCTTGAAATGCTCAGTAATATCCCTACACCAAAAAGATGAAACACTATTGAAGTTCCCCCGTATGTTATAAAAGGTAGTGGCACACCTGTTGCCGGCACTGAAGCTGTAACAACAGCTATGTTCAGGATTGCCTGCATGGCTATTACGCTTGTGACACCAAATGCCAAAAGTGTTCCAAACCTGTCAGGGCTATTTAGCGCAATAACAATCCCTCTCCATACAAAAAGTACAAATAGGACTATCACAAAAATAGCTCCAATAAACCCCAGCTCCTCACATAATATTGAAAATATAAAGTCTGTGTGGGGTTCAGGAATGTACAGCAATTTTTGCCTACTCTGCCCAAGTCCCATTCCAAAAAGCCCACCGGAACCAATTGCATACAATGATTGTATTATCTGGTATCCTTTGTCTGTTGGGTCTGCCCACGGGTTAAAAAGCGCCTGAATTCTTTCAACCCTGTACTGCTCTTTTGTTGTGAGGTAATACAAAACTGGTACAGCCAAAGCACCCATCGTGATAAAATATCCAAGATTTAACCCCCAAGCAAAGAGCATGAGCATTGAAATACCAAGTATCAGTATGCAAGTGCTCATGTTTGGCTCTTTATAAATAAGGACAAAAAACAGCCCTGTCAAAAGCATTGAAAAGACAAAAACTTTAAACCTTGACTTTGGTTTTTCAATATGGTCAAAATAAGTACTGAGTGTTATCACAAGAGCATATTTTGCAAGTTCTGATGGCTGAAACTGAATTGGACCAATATCTATCCATCTACGCGCGTTGTTTACAAGCTTGCCTATGCCCGGAATTAAAACTGCTACAAGCGATATTGCAGCTATTATATAGAGCATAATAGCAAACTTTTTCCATACTCTATAGTCAATCTGACTTGTTATATACATTACTATCAAACCAAGTACAAGACCTATTATTTGTTTTTTTAAAAAATGGTAACTGTCATGAAAATGGTAATAAGCGTAATAATAGCTTGCGCTAAATATCATCACAACCCCAATTAGCGAAAGCAAAAGAGTAATATACAAAAGCGGATAGTCAATCATCTTCCTTTCCATTTTTTAACATTCACATCCCTGTTGTTAAAAGCTCATTTACATATTCTTTAAACATCCTTCCTCTTTGCTCATAGTTTTCAAACATATCCCAGCTCGCACACGCAGGTGACAGAAGTACAATATCACCATTTTGCGCACATTCAAAGCTTTTTCTAACTGCCTCTTTCAAAGTAGAGACAAGCTCAAAGTTTTTATACCCAATTTTCTCAAGCTCACTAGCAATCTTTTGTTTTGTCTGACCGAGCAAAAATACTTTCTTAACCTTTTTGGCAACTAAGCTTGCAAACTTTTCAAAACTTTCTCCCTTGTCATACCCTCCAGCAATTAAAATTATTGGATTTTCAAAAGCATTGAGTGCTTTTTCAGCCGCATCAGTGTTTGTACCTTTTGAATCATTGTAAAATTTTATACCATTTATCTCTGCCACGAACTCTATCCTGTGTTCAACTCCTCTAAAGGTTTTGAGTACCTGCTCAATTGTATCTTTTTCTATTCCAAACGGCAAAGTACAACTAATTGCTGCAAGAGCATTTTCTAAATTGTGCTGCCCCGGGATAAATATCTCATCTTTTTTCATAACCTCTTGTGTTTTTCCTTCAAAAGTAAAATAGATTACATCATTTTCGACAAACACTACATTTTCAAACTGAGTCTTTGTTTTTGAAAACACTATCACATTTCCTTTTGCCAATCCTATTAAGTCACGGGTTATGTTATTATCATAGTTGAGGACTGTATATCCCATTTCATCAATATTTTCAAATATTCTCATCTTTGCTTTTGTATAATTCTCCATTGTTAGGTGTCTGTTTAGATGGTCGGGAGTTATATTGAGAATACACCCAACCTTCGGTTTAAAGTACTTAATTGTTTCAAGTTGAAAACTTGATATTTCAAGTACAAAAATAGTATCTTCACTTGATGTTTCTATCGTATCAATAAATGGAAGACCAATGTTGCCGCATACAACCACATCTTCATACTGCTTTTTTAAAATCTCTCCTACAAGAGTTGTTGTTGTTGTCTTGCCATTTGTCCCAGTGATTGCAACTATGTTTTTACTTTTGCAAAACCTGTACGCAAGTTCAATCTCACCAATAACCTCAATGCCCTTTTTATGAGCAAGCACCAAAGGTCTTTTGCTAAGTGGCACTCCAGGACTTACAATAACAAGTTGGACCCTGTCTATAAATTCATCAGGAATCTCACAATAATAGATTTCATCAAGTAACTTTTGTGCATCATTTTTTTCTTCTTCTTTGAACTGTTCTTCTGCTTTTTCATCAAAGCCTATCACAAAAGCACCATGTTTTTTTAAAAACCGCGCAGAAGCCAATCCGCTTCTACCAAGACCTACTACCAAAACATTTTTCCCTTTTAAATCCAATTTATAAACCTCCAACTCCTAAATTTTTAGCTGTATCATTGCCAAGGCAAGAAGGCAAAACAGAATTGTAAATATCCAAAACACAACAACAACCTTTGCCTCATCCCAGCCCAAAAGTTCAAAGTGATGGTGCAAAGGTGCCATTCTAAATATTCTCTTTTTTGTGAGCTTAAAATATAATACCTGAAGCATTACTGATACTGCCTCTATTATATATAGCCCACCTATTACCAAAACAAGTACAGGCTGCTTTAACATCACAGCAATTGCAAAAATACTTCCTCCCAGCATCAAAGAACCAGTATCTCCCATAAACACAACTGCCGGGTGGGCGTTGTACCTCAAAAATCCCATGCAGCTTCCCACAATAGCTCCGCTAAATATTGCCATATCATGGTTTTTCGAAAATATAGAGATGATGGCTAAAAACAAAGAAACTATCATTGTCACGCCGCTTGCCAAGCCGTCAAGTCCATCTGTAAGGTTCACAGCATTTACAGTGAACACCATTAAAACTGACATCACAGGAACATATGCCCATTTCAAATCAATGTATCTATTTACAACGGGTAGGTAAACATCGCTTCCCAAATGTTTTTGTATAACATACAAAAACGTTATGCTAATCAAAAATTGAAGTACCAACTTTTCGCGTGCGCGAAGACCTAACGACCTTTTTAGCACTACCTTTATAAAATCGTCTATAAAACCTATAAGCCCAAACGCAACTGTGGCTATCAGAGGTGCTCCAATTGCAGGATACTTTTTGTAAAAAATTAGCGATGTCACAATAATAGCAAGACCTATAACAAGCCCGCCCATTGTAGGTGTTCCACTTTTTTTGTGGTGTGTTTTTGGACCATCATCTCTCACAACCTGACCAAATTTTAAATATTTTAAAAAGGGAATTACAATTGGCATAACAATTAAGACAATCAAAAATGAAATTATTATTGCAAGTATTGTGTCTATGTCAAGCATCTTTTATCTCTCCTTGAGAAATTCATCTACAACTTCATCAAGTTTTATGCCCCGCGAAGCCTTAAAAAGGATTGTACAGTTGCTTGTAACTTCTCTTTTCAACACATCTAAACACTCATCTTTTGAAACAAAATAAGCTTTTACACCATCTTTCTTTTTTGCTTCATCGAATATATAAAACGCGTCTTTACCTGTACATATGACAACATCTATCGGCTTTTGCAATATGTATCTGCCAACTCTCCTGTGTTCCTCTTCAGAAAACTCGCCAAGTTCAAGCATGTCACCCAGCACTAATATCTTTTTGCCGTCAAACTCACATATACTGTCTATGGCAGACAGCATCGAATGTGTGCTTGCGTTGTAAGTATCATCCACAACTGTAATGCTTCCTTTATTGATAACCTCAAACCTTCTTTTTAGCCTCTCCTTTTGAAGGATTGCTTCTTTTATAAGCTCTCTGTCTATCTCTAAGATTGTCCCCACTGCAATTGCAAAAAGAGAGTTATAAATGTCATGAAAATTAAAGCTTTTTATAAAATAGGTGTAGCCTCCTACCTCAAATGAAAATCCATTCTGATGTTTTTGCACGTTTTGCGCTCTGAAATTGCTCTCGTTTTCAATCCCAATGGTAACAACCTTTCTTTTGAATTCTTTTTTGTGAAGGTTCAAAATATCATTGTCGTTGTTTATAATCAGTATTCCACTTTCCGGCATTCCGTCCTGAATCTCTGACTTTGCAAGAAAAATGTTGTACCGTGACTTTAAATTTTCAATGTGAGCAACACCAATATTTGTAATAACACCAATATCGGGTTTTGCAATTTGGGATAGTTTAGAAATCTCTCCAAAATTACTCATTCCCATTTCAAATACAGCAACCTGTGTATCTTCTGGCATGTTCAGAATAGAAATTGGAAGACCTATGTGGTTGTTAAAGTTGCCCTGGTTTTTAAAAGCTCTGTACCTCAAACTCAATACATTGAATATATACTCCTTTGTTGAGGTCTTGCCTACACTACCAGTAACTCCTACAACCTTCAAGTCATTTAATTTTCTTCTTGCAAAATAAGCCAAACTTTGCAGTGCTAAAAGCGTATCTCCTACCTTAACATAAGGTACTTTTAAATCATCAAAGTCTTTCTGAGAAATAAACGAAATTGCACCGTTTTGCAGTGCTTCTTTTACAAAATCGTGTCCGTCAAATCTGCTTCCTTTTAAGGGAATAAACAAAGTATCTTTTCCTATACTTTTGCTGTTAATTGAAAAATTTTTAACAAGAACATCAGTAGAAAAAATTTTAAGTTCTCCATTTACAGCTTTTGCTATCTCAGAAAGCCACAGGTTCATTCTCTTATCTCCTTTAAGATATTCTTCACAACCTCTCTCTCATCAAATGGTATAGTTTTATCTTTTAAAATCTGGTAAGTCTCATGTCCTTTCCCGGCAAGAACAATAAAATCATTTTCTCTTGCATTCTTTATAGCATATTTAATAGCCTCATACCTGTCGGGTATAACCACATACTCAACATTTGTCTTTTTTATCCCTTCCAAGATATCAGCAATTATCTTGAGCGGGTCTTCTGTTCGTGGATTGTCAGATGTAACAATCACAAAATCTGCCATTCTTCCAGCAATCTCACCCATAATTGGTCTTTTTGTCCTATCTCTGTCTCCGCCACATCCAAAAAGTAACACTTTTCTGCCGTCTGTAACTTCATTTACTGTCTTCATGAGATTTAATAACCCATCTGGTGTGTGTGCATAGTCAATCACCACAGTAAACTTTTGGTTTGACTCTACAATCTCGAACCTTCCTGGCACTGCTTTTAGATTTTCAAGCCCTTTTTTTATATCATCAAGCTTTATACCAAGCGAAATACAACATGCAGAAGCAGCAAGGCTGTTGTAAATCGAAAAAACACCAGGAATGTTAAGTGTTATCTCCTCTTTTTCCCCATTGTACCACAACTCAAATTGATTTTTGTTAACAAAAAGTTTTATATTTCGTGCAAAAACTTGGGCATCGCTGTCTTTAGCGTATGTCACACTGTCAGGATACATTTCTATAATCCTTTTTCCCCACATATCATCAGCATTTACAACCCTCTTTTTGCTCATACCGAAAAGTTTCAACTTTGCAGCAAAATAATTTTCCATTGTTCCATGAAAGTCTAAATGGTCCTGAGTGAGGTTTGTAAAAACTCCAACGTCAAAATCACAGTCATATACTCGAAAAAGTTCAAGAGAGTGCGAAGAAACTTCCATCACAACACTGTCAACACCCTCGTTTTTCATTTGCCAAAAGAGTTTTTGCAGGTCATAAGACTCAGGCGTTGTATGCTGAGCTTCAATTTCTATGCTACCTATCATATTCTTGATTGTACCAATCAACCCCACTTTTTGCCCATGAGCTTCAAGTATAGATTTTATCATAAATGTTGTTGAAGTTTTGCCGTTTGTACCTGTTACACCTATTAGCAAAAAGTCCTTTGAAGGATGACCAAAAAAGTTTGCAGACATAACAGCAAGGGCCTTTCTGGTATTTGAAGTCTTTATATAATCAATCTTCCCTTCAATTTTAGATGTGTCAAAAAACTCATCTACAACCACCAAACATGCACCATTTTGGATTGCCTCATTTATATATTCATGCCCATCTGTTTTAAAGCCTTTTATACACACAAAAACACAGCCTTCTTTTGCATTCTTTGAATTGTACGCAATATCAGTTATATCTTTACCAAAATCTCCAACATTTGTTTCTAAAACATCAATATTCTCAATCAAATCCTTTAATTTCAAGAAGTCTTCACCCTTTCTATTCTGCATTCTCTTTGTCAGCAATTTCAACCTCAATAATTGAACCTATTGAAACTTTTGTTCCTGGTTGTGGATTTTGTCTTATAATCTTTCCTTTTATTCCTTTCACTTTTATGTTGAGAAGACTATTTGAAAGCACCTTTTGTGCATCCTGGAAACTCAAGCCCACTACATTTGGAACAGCTACAGTTGTCTGCGACATCTCTTGAGTGAACAATATTATCGTTGAACCTTCTTTCAACATAAACCCAGCTTTTGGAACCTGGTCAATCACTTTGTTACCATTACCTATGACTTTTGCGTTGAACTTGTTATCGTTTATTTCTTTCTTTGCATCTTCAACATTCATCCCGATTGTATTTGGCACTATATACTCTTTATAAAACTCAATCTGTTTCAACTCTTCGGCTGTATACTGTGGTTGTATGTCCAAATATCTTAGTATATCATTTAACAAATCTCTTGCAACCGGTGCGGCTATAAGACCTCCATAATAAAGTGAAGGGTCAGGCTCATCTATTATGACAAGAACCGACACCTCGGGATTGTCAGCTGGTGCAAACCCTCCAAATGATGCTATATACTTTTTAGATGTTTTGTCATACTTTTGCGAAGTTCCTGTTTTTCCTGCAACTTTGTAACCCAGAAGATAAGCATTGTGCCCTGTTCCGTTTGTCACAACAGACTGAAGTATTACTTTAAGCCTTCGCGCAACATCTTGGTCTAAAACTCTTCTTTTTTGTGGTGTGTCAAAAGACTTGATCAGTTTTTTGTCCTTATCATATATGGCCTTTACAACATGAGGCTGGACCCACACACCGTCGTTTGCAACTGCATTTATCATGCTGATAACCTGAATGGGAGTTGCTGAAATTCCCTGGCCAAAAGAAATTGTTGCAAGTTCAACAGGTCCAACCTTTCCAAGTGGCTGAACAATCCCTTTTGCCTCACCGGGAAGGTCTATTCCTGTCTTTTGACCAAACCCAAAAAGGTTTATATATTTGTAAAGTTTCTCTTTTCCCAGCCTTTGCCCCACCTCTATGAACACAGGGTTACATGAATTTTGAACACCCTCAACAAAGTTTTCGCTACCATGCGGGTTGTAATATCTCCAGCACTTTAATATTGCATTTGCAACCTTAACATATCCCCTGCAATAAAACTGAGAATTCTCATTGACAACCCCTTCTTCAAGTCCTGCAGCTGCGGTGACTATCTTAAATGTTGACCCGGGCTCATATGTGTCTGTCAGTGCTCTGTTTCTCCACATCGACTGGACTATCTTGTTTTTCTCTGCTTGAGAAAGCTTATCAAAATCAGGAAACTTATCTTTGTATATAAGCTCAAATGGTTTATTTGGATCAAAATCAGGTTTTGAGGTCATGGCCAGAATCTCGCCTGTTTTAACCTTCTCGACAATTATGGTCACATTTTTTGCTTTGTTGTCATACAAAGCCTTTTGAGCATATTTTTCAGCAAAATGTTGTATTGTCTCATCAATTGTAAGCATTAGGTCATATCCATCAACAGGTTTTTTAAAAAACTCTTCCGAAAACGGCGCAGCCCTGCCGCTTGCATCAGTCTGGGCTGAAATAGCACCGGGCTTGCCGCGAAGATACTTATCATAATAAAGTTCAAGCCCAGAAAGTCCTTGGTCGTCTATTCCTGTAAAACCAAGAACCTGAGCCAGAAAATTTCCGTTTGGGTACACCCTTTTTGTTCCGCCTGTTAAGTAAATCCCTGGCAGGGCATACTTCCTTATCTTATCTGCTTTCTCTTTGTCAATATTGCGTGCTATGTAGATGTCTGAAACTCCTTTTGTATTAAGCTTATTCAAAATCTTTTTATAGTCTATCTGCAAAATACCAGACAGCACTTTAGCTGTCCATTCTTTGTCTTTAATCTGATTCAAAGATGCAACAACTGTCTCAGCTGTGATTGACATTGCCAAGATCTTGCCGTTTCTGTCTACAATGCTTCCTCTTTTAGGAGCAACAAGTCTCTCCCGCGTCCACTGGGAAAAAGCTCTTTTTTTGAGTTCTTCTCCTTTTATCAGTTGAAGATAAAAAAGGCGTCCCACCAGCAACACAAAGCTTAAAAAAAACACTGCCATGACAAAAAGGATTCTCTTTTTTACCTTTAAAGACGCTTCTTTCAAGTCTTATTTCCTCCAGCTTCTTGGGTCTTAAAAAAATTTAAAAGATTTTCTTAATAAAGTTTATTATCAAAGACACTTTATTATTATAATTCGATTTTACTTCTTTTGCGACCCTTTGATTTTTTTCTTCAGCTGAAGGGACAGTGATATATACAACCTGAGAAAAGTCAGGATAAGTCATTGAATACTTCTGCTGTGCAATCTTTTCTATCTCTGAGAGAGTAAGCTTGCCATCTATCTCAAGCTTTAACTGTTTGTTCATATCAGTTTGTAATTTAAGCTCATTCTGAAGCTGAGCAAGTTTTGCCCTCTCATGAGTAATATTCACATACCCGCACATAATAATTATTGACATGCTACAAAATATGCAAACAAACAATATCTTCCTAAAAAAATTTGTTTTTTCAATCCTCTTTTGTTTTAATATTTGCTTCCTTACATGATTTTTTCTGGCAATTTCTTGTTCAATCTCTTCTCTTGCAACCTGATAATTTTCCCAGTAATCCTCACTGTAAATTACCGAACCTGTTTTTGGCATTTTAAAACCCCCTTTATATTTTTCAGACCTTTTCGGCAACTCTAAGTTTTGCACTGTGACTTCTTTTGTTACTCTCAATCTCTTCTTTAGAAGGGGTTATTGGCTTTTTTGTAATGATGTTAAGCTCTTTTTTCTTGCCACATCTACATACAGGAATATCTTTCGGGCAAATACACTCAAGAGAATGAAATTTGAAAAATTCTTTTACTATTCTATCTTCAAGAGAATGAAAAGAAATTGCGCAAATTCTTCCCCCAGATTTTAAAAACCTCAAACTCTTTTCAAGCGCAATCTTTATCTCCTCAAGCTCTCTGTTTACCTCTATTCTAATAGCTTGGAAAGTTCTCTGTGCGGGATGTGAACCATCTTTTGGCTTCGGTACTACAGAAGAAATCAATCTGCTCAGATCTGTTGTAGTTTCAATAGGTTTTTTACTCCTTCTTTCAACAATAGCTTTTGCAATCCTTCTTGCAAATCTCTCTTCACCGTACTCTCTGATTATTCTCTCCAAATCTTCCTGGGAATAGTAATTAACAACATCATATGCTGTGAGCTTTGATGTTGTATCCATCCTCATATCCAAAAACGCTTCTTTATTGTATGAAAAACCTCTTTCCTGCTTGTCAAGCTGCAAAGAGGAAACTCCAAAATCGAAAAGTATTCCGTCTATCTTTTCAATTCCTAAACATTCCAGCACCTCATCCACTTTTGAAAATGAAGAATGCACAATCTTTACATTCTTGTATGCTTCTAATTTTCTTTTTCCAAGCTCAATGGCTTCCAAGTCCCTGTCAATGGCAATAAGAAAACCCTTATTTGAAATCTTTTCAAGAATTCTTTTTGAATGTCCACCAAGACCAAAAGTAGCATCAACATAAATTCCATCCGGATTTGTAATCAAAAAAGATACAGACTCTTCAAGTAGTACTGGTATATGCTCAAACATCAGAATTTCATCTGCTCCTCTCAAAACTTATATACCCAATTCTTCCATTTTTTGTGCTATCCTATCAACAGAAAGGTTCTCATTGGTCATTTCTTTTAGCCAGTTATCCTCGCTCCATATTTCAATTCTTGTCATTACTCCAATTATAAATACCTCTTTTTGAATACCTGCATATTCTCTGAGGTTCTGGGGAATGAGGACTCTTCCCTGTTTGTCAACCTCGCACTCAGAGGCTCCCGCAAAGAAAAATCTTAAAAATGTTCGTGCTTCTTTGCTTGTAAGTGGAAGTTTTTTGAGCTTTTCCTCAAGTACAGCCCACTCTTTTAAAGAATAACCAAAAAGACAGTTGTCAAGTCCTTTTGTAAGTATGAATCTCTCACCAAGCTCTTCTCTGAATTTAGAAGGAAGAATTATTCTACCTTTACTATCCACCACATGTTTGTATTCTCCTATTAACATTCAACCACTTTACTCCACTTTGAACCACTTTATAAAAATATTCTATACCAACTTGAAAAATCCTTCAACAAATGAAAAAAAAATAGGACAGATTTTTATCTGCCCTATTTTTTATATCTTAAAACTTTTCATCTTTTGTGTTTTGCCCCCCGCTATCAGGCTTTTTTTGACCAAAGCAAACTTTTCTACACATTCCCTTCCTTTTTGATTAGTTTTTTGATCACCATTTCATTTCTCTCCTTGTAATAATCCAAAATAAGCTTGTCCAGCTCTGTACTGACATGATATATCGATTCATAATCAGCATTGTTGTTAATCAGTTCATCCAACTTCTCTCTTAGTTTCATTATTTTTTCTGTTATCATATTCCCACCATCTTACAAAGATTGTATTTTAATTATAAACCCAAACGCGTATTTTGTCAACAAAAATACTCTAAAAATACATTGTACTATTTTTTTGCTATATTTTGTCGAAAAATGACCTGCTGTTCGATACCACAATCGCACTTCCTACAACAATACACAAAACTGCAACAATTTGAGAAACTCTAAAATTTCCTATCATTAAACTGTCTGACCTTAAGGCTTCTATAAAGAATCTGCCGAGAGAGTAAAGTATAAAGTAATACCCTAAAATATCCCCCTCTTTCTTTTTATACTTTCTTAAGAATATCAAAAGTAAGAAGACAAGAAAATCCCATAGAGATTCATACAAAAATGTTGGATGAACCTCTATTCTTTTTCCCGCCTCTCTGCTATAAATCTGCATACGCCACGGAAGATTTGTTTCATACCCGTAAGCTTCCCTGTTTGCAAAGTTACCCCATCTTCCTATTGCCTGTCCTAATATCAGACCGTGAACACCCACATCACATATTTTGAAAAAATTTATTTTTTTTATCTTGCAATAAATGTATGTGATAAAAATTGCACCTATCAGAGCTCCATATATCGCAATTCCACCCTGGCGAATGGCAAATATACTTAAAATATCTCCTTTGAACTCTTTAAAATTAAAAATCACATAATAAGCCCTTGCAAAGATTATTGCAACAGGCGTTGCAATTATTGCAATGTCAAGTAAAATCTCTGGATTTATATCTTCTTTTTTGGCAAAATATGTGCTTACAAGAAAACCACATAAAAAACCAATTGCAATTATAATCCCGTACCATCTAACCTCAAGTCCAAAAATCTTAAATGCTATAGGACTGAAGTCAAACCTCAAACCAAGTCCTGGAAAGACTATGCTATCATCTATCATTTTCCTTTACTCCATACTTTTATTTTTTTCAACCTGCAGGCCATACAATTGATATACAGCTCAAGCTCTCATCAAAAAATTCTTTGAACCTTTTTTCGCACATTTCAAATGATACAGAAGTGATTTCCTTAACATATTCAAAAATATTGACTCCTTTGAAATAGCTGTATATAAACTCAACAGAGAGTTTTTCAGGATTGTCAAACTTTCTCAAGTGGCTTCCCAGCACAACCTTTTTTGCCCTCTCAAACTCTTTCCTATCAATTCCTTTTTTCTTGACATCCTCAATGTGCTCAATTATTCTTCTGTAAACCTCTTCAGGATCTTTGCTCTCTCCACCAATCATAAAGAATGAATATTCAGGCTCACAGTTGTACTCAAACCCAAAGTTCTGGTTGATAAGCCCTTCTTTATAAAGCTTTTCATAAAAATCTGTGGATTTCCCAAATAGCATCTCAGCCACTATCTGTGTTTGGATATCCTTCATTATCATCTCATATGGCGGAAGGTCATTTTGATTGTCTTTAAAGCCTATATAGAAGATTGGCACTGCCACCGAAAGCCTTGCCTCTATCTTTTTTTGATTTACTTCTTCGGGCTCATCAGGATAAATCCTTTCTATCAGGCTTTGATATTCTTTTGTCTTTTCCATCCTTTCAATTGTATCAAAAATTTTTTTAGGGTCTACATCACCGCATACAACAATTATCATATTGCTTGGATGATAGAATGTATTATAACACAAATACAAATCCTCTTTTGTAATTTTTTGAATACTTTCTAAGGTTCCTGCAATGTCAATTTTCACAGGATTGTTTACATAAAGTGCATTCAAGAGATTAAAATAAACCCTCCAGTTTGGATTATCCTGGTACATTCTTATCTCCTGTCCAATTATTCCTTTTTCTTTCTCGACATTTTGATCAGTAAAATATGGATTTTGAACAAAATCTAAGAGAATCTCAAAATTTTCATAAAAGTTTTGAGTGGATATAAAATAGTAGACTGTTTCTTTGAATGAAGTAAATGCATTTGCCATTGCACCAAACTTTGCAAATCTGTCAAACACATTTCCTTCTTCTTCCTCAAACAATTTGTGTTCCAAAAAATGTGCAATGCCATCTGGAACCTCAACAACCTCTTTTGTTTTTGGATGAACAAACTTGCTATCAACAGAACCGTATTTTGTTGCAAACCCCGCAAATGCCTTGCTGAAGTTTTTCTTTTTTATGACAAAAGCTTTCAGTCCATTTGAATATGAATTTATATAAATCTCTTCATTGAGAGCATCATCATAAATCCTTTCCATCTTTAGCAACACCTCTGTTTTTCAAAAAATATACAGTATCAAGCTCAAACCTGTTCGCTATCCTTTTTATATCCTCTATATTCACATTTCTGAGGTTTTCAAAGACTTCCATGGGTTCTATTATTTGTCCAACTAATGCCTGATTTAAATAAAAACTCAGAAGATCTCTTGGACTGTCATATATAGCCATCAGGGCTGTTTTATAATAGTTTATTGCACTTTCATATTCGATATCATCAATATTCCCATTTTTGATATCCTCTATCTGCTGCAAAATCAGATTTAAAGCCTTTTCATAGTTTTTAATCTCAATTCCAGAGCTAATAATCATTACAGATTTGAACCTGTCAATCCTTGAAAATACGTAGTAGCACAAAGAAGCTTTTTCTCTAACATTTTCAAAAAGTTTTGATTTTGGAGATGCTCCTAAAATTCCGTTGAGCATCAAAAGTTTGTAATAATCCTCAGATGTCACATCCACATTTGTTCTTATCCCAAGGGCAATTTTGCCTTGATTTACTTCCATTTCTTCTGTTACATATCTTGTGTTTTCAAATGGAATGTTTACAAAAAAATCATTGTGTATACTCTCTCTCTTTTCCTCTCCAAAAATCTCTAATGCTTTTGAAGTTGCCCATTCTTCATCATAGTCACCATAGACAAACACGTACATAGGCTTTTTGGTAATAACCTCTTGGTATTGTGAAAAGAGCTTTTCTTTTGTGATGGTTTGCAAATCATCAACATTTCCTTTTTCATAAAGAGCATAATTTTGCCCCTCAAACATAATCTCTATACATCTGTCAATTGCATATTGAACCTTGTCGTTTATCCTGCTTTCAATCTCCTGTTTTAGATTGTTCTTCTCTTGCAATATAGCTTCTTCTTCAAATCCACCGCCATATTTTATTGGACCATATATGATGTCATACAAAAACTGTAGCGCTTTTGTATAAAGGTTTTCTCCTGCAAATCTATCATTTAAAAAGCTTATTGCAAATGAAATTGCCTGTAGGTCACCCTTTTTATCCACATCAATGCTCAAAGATGCACCATACATATTGTCCAAAAATCTATTTATTTCTTTCATATCTTTGTACTTGTTGTTCCCTCTTATTAAAACCATTGGAAACAGGGCATTCAAAGTATTTTTTTCTCTTTCAAGCCTGTCTATAAAGGTAACTGCTATTCTATTTATCTTGAACCTGTCATCACAAAATGCCATGTAAAAGTTGTTGTTTTTTCCTTTCTTTTGCATCTTCCCATCTCCTCAAATGTCTGCTTGTTAAAAGCTTCTTTTCTTAATTTTATTTTACCCTTTTTTTGCAAATCCATCAACAAATTTGCCATCTTCATAGTTCAGAAGATATTATCTCTTCAAATTTTAAAAGTAACTTCCTAAATAGTTCTATATACTCATATTTAATGTTGTTATAAATCTCACAAGCCATTTTTTGGTTATATAAATGTGAAGTCATATTTCTATCTGAAAGCATTTTAAGCCACTTGTCACCCTCTTCTATAATGCCATTTTGATATGCGTACTTTATAACGGTCCGAGGATTGTTAATCTCCAAACCAGTATACTTCAAATATTCCCTCATGAGCTTCCATGAAAGTTCAAAGACAAATTCAAATCTCTGGATTGCCCCGTCCATAATAATATCCTTGTCCGGCTGTATACTCATACCTTCTTCTAATCTTTTTAAAGCACTCTTAAAATCTTCAAATTTCTCTACTATTCTCTCTTTCATATATAATTACTCCTTCTTTTATGATACTTTCTTTGAGACTTTCTTTTGTAATGCTATTGAACGCAACAACATCAAACAGCAATATTGTATTAACTTCTTCTAATTCATCCTGGATTTTATAAATTGGATTTTCGCTCTCTTCTTCAAGCCAAATACATATATCTATATCAGAACCTCTTCTATAGTCTCCTCTTGCTCTTGAACCAAAGATACAAGCTTTTTTAACTTGCTTGTATTTCTTAAAAATTTCGATAATCTTATTTAAGATATCTTCCTCTATTCCAAACTTTTTGGTTTCCACTTTCACTCTCACCTTTTTAAAAAATTTAAAAAAGAGGGAGCTTAAATTTTCTCAAGCTCCTCTCTTAAAATCTCATTTACAAGCTGTGGATTGGCCTTGCCTTTTGTTATCTTCATAACCTGCCCAACCAAAAAGCCAAACGCCTTGTCTTTGCCATTCTTGTAATCCTCTACTGATTTTGGATTGTTTGCTATTGCCTGTTTTACAGCTTCCAAAATTACGTTTCTGTCTGTTATCTGAACAAGTCCTTTTTCTTTTACAATAACTTCAGGATCTTTTCCCGTTTCGAACATCTCTTCAAAGACTTGTTTTGCAATAGTGTTGGAAATTGTCTTGTTATCAACAAGGTTAATAAGGCTTGCAAGCTGATTTGGCTTAATCTTTATATTGTTAATTTCCTCAGGTTCTAATCCTTTGTCATTTAAAATCCTCATAATTTCTCCCATCATCCAGTTGCTTGCAGCCTTTATGTTTTGCGTATATTTTATGCACTCTTCAAAATAGTTAGCTATAGCCTTTGATGAAGTCAGAACCCCAGCATCATATTCTGGAAGCCCATACTCTTTTATATACCTTTCCTTTTTCTGGTCAGGAAGTTCAGGAATCCTCTTTCTAATCTCTTCAATCCATTCTTCATCTACAATTATAGGTGGTAGGTCAGGTTCTGGAAAATATCTATAGTCATGCGCTTCTTCTTTTGACCTCATGGATAAACTTATACCTTTCGCATCATCCCAGCGCCTTGTCTCCTGAACAACAACACCACCGCTTTCCAAAACCTCTATTTGCCTTTTTGCCTCATATTCTATTGCTCTCACAACAGACCTGAAAGAGTTTAAGTTTTTCATTTCTGTTCTTGTACCGAATTCTTTTGAACCTTTTGGACGCACAGATAGGTTCACATCCACTCTGAGAGAACCTTCCTGCATCTTGCAGTCAGAAACCTCTGTGTATTGCAAAATTGCTTTTAGCTTTTCAAGAAAAATTCGTGTCTCCTCACTTGAACGTAAATCCGGCTCTGTAACAATCTCAATCAAAGGAACACCGCACCTGTTAAAATCAACAAGACTCCCTTCTTCCCACTGGTCATGAAGAAGCTTTCCGGCATCCTCTTCTATGTGAATCCTCTTTATTCCTATTCTCTTCTTCTGCCCATTTACCTCAATGTCTATATAACCATTGTAACAGAGTGGCAAGTCATACTGTGAAATCTGGTAAGCCTTTGGAAGGTCAGGATAAAAATAATTTTTTCTGTCTTGCTTACTATATCTTGCTATCTGGCAGTTTGTTGCAAGACCTGCCATTATGGCATATTCAACCGCCTTTTTGTTCAAAACTGGCAAGACTCCTGGCATACCAGTGCAAATAGGACAGCAGTGGGTATTTGGCTCACCGCCAAACTCTGTTGTGCAGCTGCAAAATATTTTGGACTTTGTCGCAAGCTCAGCATGAACCTCTAACCCTATTACAACTTCATATTCCATCTTCTTTTTTCACCTCTTGTTTAAAATAATGGTTTTGTTCAATCTATAGGGTCCTGTATTATAAATTCTGAGGTTTTAAGTTTCTATATCCGCTGTTCTGTTCATAGGTATATGCAACTCTTAATATCGTCTGTTCATCAAATGCCTTACCTATAATCTGAAGACCTATCGGAAGTCCGTTGCTGTCAAAACCGCACGGAATCGATATTGCAGGAAGCCCTGCAATGTTAACTGGTACTGTGCATATATCCGACATATACATCTCAAGAGGGTTTGAAACTCTTTCACCTATTTTAAAAGCTGTTGTTGGGCTTGTTGGTGTAATAATAACATCATACTTTTGGAAAGCTTCATCAAATGCCCTCTTAATCAATGTCCTCACCTGAAGCCCTTTCTTGTAGTATGCATCATAATACCCCGCAGAAAGTGCATATGTGCCAAGCATAATTCTTCTTTTTACCTCAGCTCCAAACCCTTCAGACCTTGTCTTTTTGTATAAATCTATTAGGTCTTCATAGTTTTGCGTCCTGTACCCATATTTGATTCCATCATACCTTGCTAAATTTGAACTTGCCTCAGATGAAGCAATGATGTAGTAAGTTGGAAGAGCATACTCAACAATTGGTATTGAAAACTCTTCATAATCTGCACCCAAAGATTTTAAAAGCTCAAGTGCTTTCTCAACAGCTTTTTTTACCTCATCATTAACTCCTTTTTCCATATATTCTCTTGGAACGCCAATCTTAAGACCTTTGACATCATTTACAAGAGCCTTTGTAAAGTCAGGAACATCAATAGGTGCTGATGTTGCATCATATGGGTCATGTCCGCATATGATGTTCATCGCTAAAGCACAGTCCTCAACGTCTTTCGTCAAAGGTCCTATCTGGTCAAGAGAGGACGCAAATGCAACAAGGCCAAATCGCGAAACTCTTCCATATGTTGGCTTCATACCAACAACTCCACAAAGTGAAGCTGGCTGCCTTATAGACCCACCTGTGTCAGAACCAAGTGTGAAAAATGCTTCATCTGCCGCAACAGCTGCAGCAGACCCACCACTTGAGCCACCTGGAACTCTTTCCAAATCCCACGGGTTTCTTGTTGTGTGGAAAGCAGAGTTTTCTGTTGATGAGCCCATTGCAAACTCGTCCATATTGAGCTTTCCTAAAAGTGTCATGTCATTTTCTTTTAACTTTTTTACAACAGTTGCATCGTAAGGTGGAACAAAGTTGTAAAGGATTTTAGATGCACAGGTTGTTTTTATTCCATTTGTGCAAAGATTATCTTTCAAGGCAATTGGAAGACCATAAAGCACCCCTACATCTTCGCCTTTTACTATCTTCTCATCAATCTTCTTTGCATTTTCTAAAGCTTCTTGTTCTGTGATTGTTATATACGACTTTACTTTATCTTCAACCTGTTTAATTCTCTCAAGAACACTTTCAACAACTTCTTGACACTTGACCTCTTTTTTCTTGATAAGTTCAATTGCTTCGTGAGCAGTCAGTTTGTAGAGCATCTTTTGTTTTGCCTCCTTACATATAAAGATTTATTCTACTATTTTTGGGACTTTTATGCAAACATCGTCATGAGATGGAGCATTTTTCAAAATCTCTTCACGTGGATATGAAGGTTTTACCTCATCTTCTCTGAACACATTGTAAAGGTTAAGAACATGCGCAGTTGGTTCAACATCCTTTGTATCAAGGTCAGATAGTTTATTGGCAAACTCGATTATAGCCCCAAGCTCTTTTGTCATCTTCTCTATCTCTTCTTCTGTCAAAGTTAGCCTTGCAAGGTTTGCAACATATTCAACATCGTTTCTTGTAATCATGCCTTATCTCATCTCCTTTTGTTTCTAAAGCTTTTTTGCTACTCTTTTTTATTTTATAGTAAAAAAATCTCATTATCAAGAAAAAGAAGAGGGGTACTTATCTACAAAAAAATAAAGCCTTCTGCTAAGGCTCTTATTCCCTTTAATCGCAATTAAGGAGGCTTTTGAAATTGGTAAGTTAACAAAGTGTTACAGCAAAAATTTTATTTCTAAAAGAAAATTAAAATTTAAGTAACAAACCTTGTAGAATTATTACGCCACACAACATTAAGAACTTAACTTTCTCATTTTGCCAAAAAATTTTTAACACAAAAAACAAGAGTGAATCTAATACTAAATACCAAATCACTTTGTAATACCAAAACGGTTGTAAAAAGGCAAGTAGTAAGAAATTTAAAAATATATTAATAAGCACAAAAGACAATGCCGAAAATGTTAATTTTAAGTTGTTCAATCTATGCATATAGAAATATATATGTTCTTTTGTATCCATCAGGTAGAATAGTAAAAGGTAAAATAACATAAAGCTATGAATGATAAAATAGCAATATAGTTGTACACTTAATTGCAGTTTTGGCAGAATAATAACTGATAATACCATTATCAACAATAACAATATTAATTGCCTCAAATAGACTCTCTTAAAAATCAAAAATTGGTGTAAAAAGATATTAAATGGGAATGATAGCACAAAATCATAAGATTTCTTTTTATCAAAATCAATCAACTTCTTATATTCTTCACTTACTTCTACAAGTAATCCCCAGTCACCTTTTGCAAATCCCCAGTTTGATTTATATATAATCTTGCTATAATTTAGCAATTTCTGTATATCAATGTTTTTCAAAATTATGGGTATTAACACTATCTCAATTGCTAATAATATAAGAAAAACCTTTTCCTTCAAAACGTAAACCAATAAAACAAACGCCAACAACGATAGCATTTTTACTATGAAAGAATATTTTAAAAGAAGAGTAAACGAACAGATAAACCTGATCAGCTCAGAAAAAATGTCTGTTACAATAAATAGAAATAGAATCTCGTTTGTTATGAACGAATATAAATTTTCACCAAATACATATATTGCTATTTTATATAAAAAGTAAAATAAAAAAATTCTTGAAATTAAGTAGTTAATGAGTCTGATTATCATTACAAGTACAAGTCTATAAAAATTTTGCGTATAAAAATGAACGAATGTAGGAAAATAAATATAGATGTTAGTATTTTTAGATATATATATCTTCAAAGTAAAGAATAATGTAATAGCTGAAAAGATCATCCATCTATTTGCTAAATAATTTAATTTATTTAAATAATGGGTATCAATCAAATTTGGCATTATCCAAAATAATAATATTAATCCAAATACAATTATTACTCCAAAACGTTTAAATATCAACATTTGCATTCGCAGTTTATCTTTATATTCAACTAAAAGCAACTTTAACACTTTTTTCTACACTCCTCTTAAGTTCAATTTCTCTGTCTATCAAACCTTTTACATATTCAACCTCGTGCGATGTTAATATTATAGTCTTCCCACTACTTTTTAGTATAGATAATATTTCAAATAAAGCCTTAACAGAAGCAGAATCCAAAAAATTAAACGGCTCGTCAGCTATTAACACCTCAAAATCCTTTAGCAAGCCACAACACAGCATTACTTTTTGCTTATTACCACGCGAAAGTTGAGAAGGTAAATAATTCAAATATTCTTTTAAATTAAATACACTCACATATATATTCACAATTTCTCTTGCTTCTTCATCTTTTAAGCCATACATTGAGGATATAAAATTCAAATGCTCTTTTACTGTTAAACCTTCATAAAAAATAGGTGCGTCTGGTATATAACTGATTGGATAATTATGTAATTTTATCTTTTTTAAGCTTATGCCTTTAAATTTTAATTCACCACTCCATAAATTATCTAACTTTGCAATAATATTGAGTAACGTAGTCTTTCCTGTGCCATTTGCTCCTTTTAAATAAACGAATTCATTTTCATATATTTCAAAACTCAGTTTATCTATAACCATTTTATTCCCAGATTTTTTTGTTAATTCAGTGGCAATATAAATTGGAAAAGACATTACAATTACCCTCCAAAAAAGTTACTAAGTCTCTTCTCAGTTGTTCTTTCCATTTACATTTGTGAAAATCAAGAGAATATGCAACTTTAGAAACAGCTATGACAATATACTGAGAAGTATGTTTTTGGATTTAATTATTGTATTTTACGGACAAAATTTTTGTACCAAGATCAAACTAATAAACAAAATAAACAGAGGTAGGCAATTATTTACTTTTTGCCACCCTAACTATTGTCATTGAATCATATTTTTATTTCTGACTAAAAATAGTTTGATATATATAGGTAGCAGTTAAAACTGAAAGAATAAACAAAAGACTTACGTTTGTATCTTGGAATATAAAGGCTGTAAACATAAAAACAAAGGTTATTGTTCCTATAATGGTTAAAGCGCCTTTCCAATCATTTTTTTTGTTCAATATTGAATCACTCCTAAAATTTGAATTTTAATTAATTGTTTGGCCACCGCTGCATTTTTGCCAACATTTATTGACATGGGAGTAAGATACATTAAGTGAATAGCCAGCGCCATTGAGTCCCACATTAGAAATCGAAGCAGAAGGTCCTCGTTAAATTTTTTTATCACACCTCCTATGAGCACAATAGAAATTGTGACCGTACATCAAAAGTAAGATTGCTCTAATCTTAGTATATTCCTCTGTCTTACATAGCAGTATTTTCCACTCATTATCCGTATACTTTTGCTAAATATAGCTTTTATGTTTTTTCTTGTTCTATTATGATTTTTGCTACAATTAATCTTTTAACCACTTATTCCCAGTAGTTTTCTGTTAAAATTTTATATAACCACTTGCAACTTTGTCAATTATCAATTTTGCTTTTTTGTTAAAGTAATCCCATTTTTTGAGTTTAGGTCTCGATTAATTTAAAATTTCCCACCTCAATATATTTTTCTGTAGAAGAGTAATCATTTTGACATATTTAGACCAAAAAATAAAGGACTGCAAAGTGCAGTCCCTCTCCTTACAAAACACCTTTCAAGCATATACTTACCTTAGCTTGCCATTCTCTTTGTCAAAACCTCACAAACCCTTTCTTCAATACCAAGTAAGTAAATCTTATAGTCTTTTGTTGCAATCACTGTTCTTCTGTCACCTGTCTTGCTGGGGTATGCATCTTTAAAATCTGTCCACTTGACAACACCGAAATGCTTTTTAGATGGGTCAATCAGATAAAAACCATTCTGACATACATGCAGTTTCATTCTACCCTGGTATTTGATATCGGGATGACCCTCAATGTACTCAACATCAAGCGGCTCACAGATGTCGCGTCCAAGCTCTTTTATCTGTTTTGGAACACCCAAACCAAACAGGCCCATCTGTGCTCCCCCCTATTCATTTCCTAATTTTATTATACCATTTTTTAAAATTGTTTAACAACTTTAATTTATTTTCTGTATAAGCAAACTTAAATTCAGTCCCTATCTTCAATTCTCAAAAACAAAAAAAGGGAAGAAGGATTGTAGCTTCCCTTCTTCCCTTTTGCCTCTATTTTCCCAAATAAATCTTTTATCTAAAGAGTGATACAAATACAAGAGTAATTGTAGATATAAGCTTTACAAGCACATGCAAGGACGGACCTGCTGTGTCTTTGCATGGGTCACCAACTGTATCGCCAACGACTGCTGCCTTGTGTGCATCTGACCTCTTACCGCCGTAGTTGCCAAGCTCTATGAACTTCTTTGCATTGTCCCAAGCACCACCGCCGTTGTTGAGGAAAAGTGCCAAGATTACACCTGCAATTGTTCCTATCATTAAAAAGCCTGCTGCTGCCTCTTTCCCAAGTAAAATCCCAACCAAAATAGGTGCAATTACAACTATCATTCCAGGAACAACCATTTCTTTCAAAGCACCTTTTGTAACAATATCAACACACTTTGCGTAGTCAGGCTTTGCTCTTCCTTCCATAATACCAGGTATCTCTTTAAATTGACGTCTTACTTCCAAGATAACATACTGAGCAGCTCTTCCAACCGCCCTTATTGCTGTTGAGCTGAAAAGGTAAACAACCATCGCACCGATAAATGCACCGATGAATACTTCAGGTTTTCCAATATCAACAGAGAACCAAGACTCAAGTGGTCTTCCCAGTATCTTTTTGACCTCATCAAGGTAAGCAGAGAAAAGTAAGAAAGTTGCAAGTGCCGCAGAACCAATAGCATAACCTTTTGTCAAGGCTTTTGTAGTATTACCGCAGGCATCAAGCCTGTCTGTAACATTTCTTACCTCTTCAGGTGCACCTGACATCTCAGTGATACCACCTGCATTGTCTGTAATCGGTCCAAATGTGTCCATTGCTAAAATGTATGCACAGGTTGAAAGCATACCCATTGTCGCAATTGCTGTTCCGTAAAGTCCTCCGTTTGCAAACCCAGGAAGTGCATGTTCACCAAGCTTGTATGCGATATAAATCGCAATTGAGATAAATATAACCGGTAGTGCAGTTGATTCCATACCAACAGACATACCTGTTATGATATTTGTTGCAGGACCGGTTGTTGATGCTTTAGCTATCTCCTGAACAGGTCTGTAGTGGTATGAGGTATAAAAGTCTGTAAGCCATACGAAAATATAGCTAAGAATTATTCCTGCAACTGCACAGCCATACAAAAGCCACCAGTTAACCTCTTGACCGTTTGGAAGCTTGCCAGAGAGCATTGCTTTTACTATGAAAATCAATACTATCAAGTTCAAAATTGTAGTAACAAAATAACCTTTATTCAAAGCCTTCATTGGGTCTTTGCTTTCATCCTTTGTGTTGACAAAGAAAAGACCAATAACAGACGAAACAATACCTATAGCACGTGCAACAAGCGGGAACAAAATTCCCTTCCATCCGAACACCGGATACAGTGCAACACCCAATATCATAGCACCTATATTCTCAGCTGCTGTTGACTCAAAAAGGTCTGCACCACGGCCTGCACAGTCGCCAACATTGTCACCAACAAGGTCAGCAACAACAGCTGGGTTCCTCGGATCATCCTCAGGAATTCCTGCTTCTACTTTACCTACAAGGTCAGCACCTACATCAGCAGCCTTTGTATAAATTCCTCCGCCCAGCTGAGCAAAGAGAGCCACAAACGATGCACCAAAGCCAAAACCAACAATCAGCGAAGGTGCCTCTTTTATAAGATTTTCTTTTTCAGAAGCTCCTCCGTACAGTAAAAACAGTGTCGCAACACCCAAAAGCGACAGCGCGGTCACAGCCAACCCTGTCACTGCACCGCCACGAAGAGCTATCTGCAAGGCTCTGTTCAGGCCTTTTCTTGCACCTGCTGCAGCTCTGACATTAGAATTCACTGCAATATACATTCCTAGATACCCAGATATTGCTGAGCAGAGTGCACCTGTTATAAAAGCAAAACCTATGTGAAAAGCAATCGAAGCAGCCTGTGACGAACCTTTTGAAAGGTTACCAAAATAGTTTGCAATAACGATAATAACAGCAACAATTAACGCAAGAATACCTATAGTTTTGTACTGCCTGTTTAAAAATGCCATTGCACCTTCTCTAATTGCACCTGCAATCTCCTGCATCTTTTCATTGCCTTTTTCTTGGGAAAAGATAAATCTGACAAGACCAATGATTACAAGAATTGCAAATACAATAACTCCATAGATTAAAGCTATGTAGGCTCCCACAATAATCCCTCCTCTTTAGAATAAAATTTCTTGTCAATAATTTGACAACCTTTAAAAAAGCGTACAATATATTTTTATTCGACACAAAGCTCAAAAAATCCTTCTTTAGAAAAACAAAAACCTGCTCAAGCTTTTATGAGCAGGTTTTATAACTTTCTCATATTGGAGGCGCCACCCGGATTTGAACCGGGGAATCAGGATTTTGCAGACCCTTGCCTTACCGCTTGGCTATGGCGCCGTATTTTTTCTTATATAAAATTTTGGAGCGGGAAACGGGACTCGAACCCGCGACATCTACCTTGGCAAGGTAGCGCTCTACCACCTGAGCTATTCCCGCTCATTTTAAAAGATGGTGCCTCGGGGCGGAATCGAACCACCGACACGAGGATTTTCAGTCCTCTGCTCTACCAACTGAGCTACCGAGGCACATTTACTTTTAGCTGGCGACCCAGAAGGGACTCGAACCCTCGACCTCCAGCGTGACAGGCTGGCGCTCTAACCGACTGAGCTACTGGGCCATTTTATATGGTGGGCAGTGCAGGGCTCGAACCTGCGACCCCCTGCTTGTAAGGCAGGTGCTCTCCCAGCTGAGCTAACCGCCCATTTTTCCAATCGCCGCTTCAATCAGCGGCGACATGTTTTATTATACTTAAGATGCGTGTTTTTTTCAATAGCGTTTTTTGGGCAAAATTTTATTAAATTCAGCCGTTTTAGCTCAAATTTTAGCTTCTCCTTACTATTGCTAAAAAAATCTCGATTTTTCTCTCAATTATTCACCATATTTAATTTTAAAAGCTTCTTCCTTGGAAAAATAGTATTTTTTCTGGCAAAAAATGCATACAATTTCTATTATCTCATTTGAAATTTCTTCGTCCTTTAAAAGCGGAATTATAGATTCCACCTTTTCTTTAGAACAGTCACACTTGTATATTGGATGATACTTAGCTAACACTTCATATTCTATATTGCCAAAAAGTTCTTTTACAATTTCTTCAATACTTTTATTTTCAAGTACTGATGAGATATTCGAAAAATCCTTCAATTTTTGCTCAAGTTCCAAAATAACCTTCTCATCTGTCTCAGGTAAAACCTGAATAATAAAGCCTCCTGCCGACTTTATACTTTCATCTCTGTCAATTAAAACACCAAGCGCAACAGCTGAAGGAATTTGTTCTGACATGGCAAAATAGTGTGTTATATCCTCGGCTATTTCGCCAGATACAAGTTCAATTTGACCTATATAAGGTTCTTTCAAACCCAAATCCTTTATCACCGTTAGCGTGCCTTCTCCAATTGCTCCTTTTACATTTAACTTTCCTCTCTCATCAATCTCTGTGAGCACCTCTTTGTTTTTTACATATCCCTTTACATTTCCTTTTGAGTCAGAAACAGCAACCAAACCTTTGAGTACCCCTGAACATGATATCTGAACTGATACAGAATGATTTTCGCCTTTGAGCATTATGCCCATCATAGATGTTGCTGTCAATAATCTTCCTAAAGCTGCTGCAGGAATAGGTGGAAGATTATGTATCTTGCGTGCATATTCTACTATATCTGTTGACTCCATGATAAAGATTGCTATGTTTTTGTCTTTTGACAGAGCCCTTAAAATTTGTGCCATGTAAATTCTCCCTCCGAAATTCAATTATCTGTAGTTATATAAGTCTATTTTAATCCAAAAACAAAAAAGCTTCCAGCAAAACTGCCAGAAGCTTATTTTACTTTTCTTACGTTCATAGCCTGATTGCCTCTTTCTGTTTTCACAATGTCAAACTCAACCGTCTGTCCTTCTGCAAGTGTCTTGTATCCCTCCATATTGATAGCAGAAAAATGCACAAACACATCTTCACCATTGTCAGCACTTATAAACCCATAACCTTTTTCGGGATTAAACCATTTAACTCTTCCTCGCATCTTTAAAAATCCACCTTCTCCAAAAATGATTTACACGGAATATTATTCTCTGCTTAAGATGTTATTATTCATCAAACCTTCTTACACACATAACACACTTTTGATGAAAATTTGGTTTCAAAAGGCAATCTATAATCGTACACTTTCTTTAAGACCTCAAAACCGCAATCTTCTAAGATATTCTCAATAAATTCCTCGTCATATATAAACTGGTATACATCTTCCGAAACATTCTCACCATTTTTTTCTCTTACTGAGAAATTTAATTTGAGATACCTTGAGCTTAAGCTAAACTTCCATCTCAAAAGTGTTCCTCCAATTTTTTTGACAACAAATCTTCTCTCGCCAAGCTTTTGTAGGTATTGCTTGGTATTGATATCAAAAATAAATATCCCATTTTTCTTCAAAATAGCGTTGACATTTTTAAAAAAGCTAAATATCTCTTTATTAGAAATGTGATTTACAACATCTACTGTGGATAATGCAACATCAAATTTTTTCCTGGGTGTAAAATTCAAAAAATTCAGATTGTAAAGCTTTATCCCTTTAAAACTGGCTCTTTTGAAAGCAAGCTCTATCATCTTTGAAGAAATATCAACCCCATAAAGTTTTTCAAAACCTCTTCTTTTTAGAAGAAATAACAATTTAGCATCTGCACAACCTATATCTAATATCTTACAATCTTTTTTTAAACCAAAATTCAAAAAACTTTTTTCAATAAATCTTAAAATATCTTTCCTACTAAAAAACGACGACGAAAATTTTGAATAGTAAGCAGCTATTTTACTATATGAATTCATTTTGTTTATTGAAGCTTAATCCTTTCCCCTACCTTTCTTTCTGTGCCATTTAAAAGCCTTTTAATATTCTCTCTGTGTCTTACGATTATAACCACTAAAATAACTAAAGCTAAAAACCAGTACTCCCTTGTGAATAACAAAACTGCTAAGAAATACAATATTGCTCCAACAATCACTGTCAAAGACATGTACCTTTTCAGTAGAAGAACAATAAGCGCTAAAGCAATCACAACAAGTGTTATGGTAGGTGTTGCAACAAGCGCAACACCAATTGAAGTTGCCGCTGCCTTTCCTCCCCTGAACCCGAAATAAAGTGGGAAAGTATGCCCCCAAATAACTGCAAATCCAGCCAAAGTAACACCAAGCACAACGTCATCTGGCATTACTATCTTTGCGAACAAGGTAGCAACAACACCTTTTAAAACGTCAATTGCAAAAACTAAAATTGCAGGACCAATTCCAAGAGTCCTAAGAACATTCGTTGTTCCTGGATTTCCACTTCCATACTTTCTAATATCAATACCATTTACCATCTTGCCAATTATGAGGGCTGGAAGAACGCTTCCCAGTAAATAACCCACCGCAAGGATAATCAAAATCTGAAGTGCTTTCATTTGTCCTGTTCCCCTTTCTCTCTAATAAGAAATATTATCGGAACTCCAGTAAAATCAAATGTCTTTCTAAGATAATTTTCAATATATCTCTGATAAGAAAAATGAAATAGGTCCTTGCTGTTCACAAAAATAGCTATTTTGGGCGGTTTTTCACCCACCTGGGTCATGTAATAGATTTTGAGCTGTTTTCCTTTGTCGCTTGGCGGCTGGTAAATTGTGGTTGCTTCTGCTAAAACATCATTTAGCTGACCGGTGGTTATTCGTCGTGTATAATTGTCATATACATATAATACTGTCTCAAGCAGCTTCTTTACTCTGAAGCCTGTTTTTGCTGAAATAAAAAGTACAGGTGCAAATTTTAGAAAACTGAGCTTTTCTTCTATCTGTTTTTTGAATTCATCTGCAGTTTTTTCATCCTTCTCAACAGCATCCCATTTGTTGACTGCCACAATACAACCTTTCCCAGCCTCATAAGCATATCCCGCAACTTTTGCATCTTGTTCAGAAACATTTTCTGTCCCATCCAGCAAAATTATACAAATATCGCTTCTCTCTATTGCCTGCAGAGTTCTTAGCATACTATACCTTTCCACGTTGTCATATATTTTGCTTTTTCGCCGAAGTCCAGCCGTGTCAATCAAAGTTATAGGAATACCTTCAAATTCAAATGTAGAGTCAATCGCATCGCGCGTTGTCCCAGGAATATCGCTCACAATAACCCTTTCCTCACCAAGAATATAATTTACAAGAGAAGATTTTCCTGTATTTGGCTTCCCTATTATTGCCACCTTTATTGTTCCTTCCTCTATTTCATTTATTCCCTCTTTATTAAAGTAATTAACAACAGCATCTAAAACATCTCCAACTCCCGCTCCGTGCTCAGCAGACATTGCTATCGGGTCAGAAAGCCCAAGCTCATAAAACTCATATATCATAGCCTGCTGCGAAATATTATCAATTTTATTCACTGCAAGAACTATTGGCTTTTTTGAAGCTCTGAGCATATTTGCAACTTCTCTGTCTGCATCAGTAAGACCAGTCTTGCCATCAACCATGAAAATAATAACGTCAGACATATCAATTGCAAACTGGGCTTGTCTTCTCATTTGCTTTAATATTATATCTTCCGAATATGGTTCAATTCCACCAGTATCAATCACATTAAAAGTGATTCCTCTCCATTCTGTCTCACCAATTATCCTGTCACGGGTAATACCCGGTGTGTCATCCACAATTGCACGTCTTTCGCCAATGAGCCTATTAAAAAGTGTTGACTTACCCACATTCGGTCTTCCAACTATTGCAACTGTTGGTTTCAATTCTTTTCACCACCTTTCAAAAGGTAATATAAAAGTTTTTTGCCATGATTTTGCACAGGATATACTGGCTTTTTTATTTCTTTGGTAACATCATCTATATGAACATCATCTAAAAATTTATTTTCATGATTGAGAGCACATGCAGGAACCAAAACATAATCCCCAAGTTCTCTGCATTTTAACTGGCTTATAATATCCTGGCCTGTCAAAAGCCCTGCAACAGTGACATTTTCACCAAAAAAATCATTGACAATAGCCACAACATCAACCTTTATATTTGGGTATTTCTGGTTAAAAGTTTCAATTAGCTCTTTCATAAACTTATATGCTGCTACAGATGTCACAAGAGTTATACGTTTTTTTAATTTAACATTTGGTTTTAGTTTTTTTAAGCTATATAAAAACTGTTTTTTAAAAAGTGCAAGAAGCCCTACCCCATTTTCAATTTGTCTGAACTCTTCATAAAACCAATAATCAGGTATTTTCTCTTCCGCCTTTACATAAAACTCATCTGAAGCAAATACGAGTTTGGTTCCAAATCTTTTTTCGTACTCTTTTTGCCATTTTGATATCTGCAAAAGAACCTCTCTTGCATCCTCTTTTGAAAAAGGTTCAAGTTCAAAAAGTCCTTCCCTGTACTTTGTAAGTCCAACAGGTACAACAGCAATTGATCTGAGATTTGGATAAAAATTAGCAAGGTCTGAGATTGTTCTGTCAAGATTATCTTTATCGTTGATATTTTTCATCAAAACTATTTGAACATCAAATTCAATGTTGTGGCTTGATAAATATTCAAGTTGCTTTAAAATCAAAGAAGCCTTAGGATTTTTAAGAATGAATTTTCGAAGTTGCGGGTCTGTTGTGTGCACAGAAATTTTTAATGGACTCAAGTGAAACTTAACTATTCTCTCAAAATCTTTCTTTGTCAAATTTGTGAGAGTTATATAATTTCCGCTCAAAACAGAAAGAACAGTATCATCATCTTTTATATAAAGAGTTTCTCTCATTCCTTTGGGAAGCTGGTCTATAAAACAAAATATGCATTTATTTGTGCACCTTTTTACATTTTCGTATTCAAATTCAATGCCAAGAGGCTTTAATTTTCTATTTATAAGTCCCACATTTCGAATTTGTCCATCTCTCAAGTACTTTATCAAAAGGATTTCATCTTTAGAGTAATACATATAATCAAGAATGTCGTAAATTTCATTACCATTTATGCTCAAAATTATATCGCCTTGCTTGATACCACACTTGTATGCCAAACCTTTTTCCAAAACTTTTGAAACTTTTAACATCTCTTCACCTTTCGCTTACCCTTTTTAATCTAAAAAACCTTCCCTTGCTTTTGTTATATATTCCATGCAAAATTCATCCTGCCCAGATAAAGTCTCAGAAGCATAAATGAGCTTCATTAAAACATCGTCAAGAGGGTCAGCAATACAGCTGTTGAGTCCAAAATAGATTGCAATAGGCAAAAATGCTCTGTTTATCCACCTTCTTTTTGGCAAACCAAAGGATATATTCGAAAGTCCGCATATAATATTTACGTTCTCAAATTCATTTCTCAAAAGCCTGATTGTCTCAAGTGCAATATCAACATATCTTTTATCCACAGAAACTGGCTGAACCATCGGGTCCAAAAAAATGTCCTCAAGCAAGATTCCTTCCTTGTCAAATCTGTCAACAAGCCGTTTTGCTATCTCAAGTCTACTTTTAGGATCTTCAGGAATACCACTGTCTTCCATCAAAAGCGCAACAACTTTCATGTCGTACTCTTTTATTACTGGCAAGGCTTTATCTAATATTGCTTCTTCATATATGACAGAATTGAAAATTGCTCTTTGACCCCTGTAGACTTTCATAACTTCAGAAATTACCTCTGGTCTCGGACTGTCAATTGAAAGTGGAATGTTAACTCTGCTTTGAATGCTTTGAACCATCTTTTTAAGTATCTCTGTTTCAATGTCCACAAATGCCCCAGCATTTACATCTATATAATGAGCACCTGCTTTTGCCTGTTTTTCTGCCAGGGAAACTATGAAATTGTAATCCTCATTTTTTATAGCATCTGCAACGTTTTTGACTGTTGAATTTATCTTTTCACCAATAATTATCATTCTGGGTTTTCACTCCTTTTTCTTAAGATACTCTTCTACCTTGTCCAGTTCAAAGCCATTATAAATGTCGTTTAAAAGAAAATTGAGCTTTTGCAGCGCATCTAAAACAATTTCTTCTGAAATTTTGTTTTCCTTTCTCAGCATTACAAGCTCATCTATGTCCATTATTCTGTAGCTGCCGTCAGGATACACCACAACATCAACAAGCAAGTCTTCTGTGACAATCTTTTCTTCATCTTTTCGTGTATTAATGATATCACAATAGGTATAAATTAGTCTATCATCATGGCCATAGACCTTGCTAATCTTTATTCCCTTGTCAAAGTATATGCAAGAAGCTCCCCATTTGATATCCTCTCTTTTTTTGATTGGTAACCACTTAGTAACTAATATTTGTCCGTCGAAGTACACTATTTGATCAGATGAGATATCTATCTCTTCTTCTGGGTAAAATCTTTTTCTTATAAGTTTCAAATCTATTCCCCTTTTTCGATTGATTTTTTTGAAAATTATTATATAATGTTAAATAGAGGTTTGTAAACTTTATTTTAAAAAACATATAAAGAAAAAGGTCGGGATGTGGCTCAGTTTGGCTAGAGCGCCTGGTTCGGGACCAGGAGGTCGCAGGTTCAAGTCCTGTCATCCCGACCATTTTATATACCATCACTTAACTTTTGAAGTTCCCCATAGAGCTTTTGAAGTGCTTTTTTTTCTATTCGTGAAACGTATGAGCGGGAAATACCAAGCAAGTTTGCAACCTCCATCTGTGTTCTTTCTATGCCATTTTTAAGCCCGTATCTGAGCTCAATGATCTTTTTTTCGCGACCTTTTAAAATTTTGTCAAGCTTTTTCAAAAGATTTTTTATCTGGATTTTTAAATCAACCTGCTCGTCTATATCGTTTTGGTCGTTTTGCAAAACGTCCATGAGCGTTATCTCATTTCCGTCTTTGTCACTACCAATTGGATTTTCAAGTGAAAGCTGAGACAAAAATTTTTTGTTCTGCCTAAGATACATCAGTATCTCGTTCTCGATACATTTTGCTGCATATGTAGAAAGCTTTGTGCACTTAGCTGAAGAATAAGTCTCAATTGCTTTTATAAGGCCAATTGTTCCAACAGAAATGATATCATCTGTTAAATTTGGGAATGAAAATGTGTATTTTTTTGCTATATGCGCAACAAGACGCAGATTTTTTTCGATGAGAATATTTCGCGCTTCTTTGCAGCCTTCCCACATCTTGTTCAGATACATTTCTTCTTCTTCAGGAGACATCGGTTGGGGGAATGAGCTTTGATTTTCGATGTAAAACATTTTTCTTATTCCCCGCCACATTTTTTAAGGTCAGCATATAGTTTATGCTCATTCCCCCATTTTGTTGCATGTCCACCATTAATTTTTAACTTTCTATTTTCTTTCTCAGCATTGCAAACTCTACAACAGGTCTATCAAATTTTATTTTTGTAAGTTGCTGGGCATGAGGAACAACATCTAAAGGATTGTTTTCTAAGTCGTATATTTCATTAAGTTTTTGTATAAAATATTTTCCGTTTGGAAGCATAACCTCAACAGTATCTCCTTTGAAAAATCTGTTTCTCTGCTCGACCACAGCCCAGCCGTTACTCAAAACCTCCTTGACAATTCCAACAAATTCATATTCCCTGACATATTTGCTTGACTCAAACCTATAATCATTTGCTCCTGGTTTTCCAAAATAAAAGTTTGTTGTGTAACTTCTGTGAGAGCACTTTGCAATCTCTTCAAGCCACTGAGGTTCCGGTTCAAAATGTTCAGGGTCTTTCATAAACTTGTCAATTGCTTTTCTGTATACACTTACAACTGTTGCAACATAGAAACTACTTTTCATCCTTCCTTCAATCTTGAAAGCATCAATACCCGCAAAAGCAAGCTTGTCAATGAATTCTACCATGCAAAGGTCTTTTGAGTTAAAAATATACGTGCCATCAACGTCTTCAAACACCTCAAAATACTGGCCTGGTCTTTTTTCTTCCATGACATAATATTTATACCTGCACGGATGAGCACACTCCCCTCTGTTTGCGTCTCTGTATGTCATATACGCACTTAGAAAACACCTGCCTGAATATGAAATGCAGACCGCTCCATGAACAAAAGCCTCAAGCTCAAGTGTATCTGGAACATTTTCTCTTATTTCTCTGATTTCATCCAAAGACAACTCCCTTGCAAGTACAATCCTCTTTGCTCCAAGCTGATGCCAAAAACGAGCAGATTCATAGTTTGTTGTATTTGCCTGAGTACTTATATGAATTGGTATCCCAAGCTTTTTAGCTTTCATGAATATCCCTGGGTCGGACACAATTATTCCGTCAAATTCAAAGCTTTTTATAATGTCAAAAAATTCATCTATTTTCTTAATATCTTCATTCCTTGCAAATATGTTAGCTGTAAGATACACCTTTTTGCCATGTTTGTGTGCAAAATCAATGCCTTCTTTCATCTCATCAAAATCAAAATTGCCCGCATATTTTCTAAGTCCAAATTCCCTGCCGCCAATATATACACTGTCTGCCCCGTACAAAATTGCAGTTTTGAGCTTTTCCAAATCGCCCGCAGGTGCAACAAGCTCAGGCTTTTTTATCTTCATCATCTTCTCAAAAACCTCCACAAACCTTTTTTCTACTTCCTTACGGCTATCAGCACTCCATCGCTGATGGGAAGAAGTGTCATTACAAAGTCAGGGTCATCTTCTATCATTTTTATGAACTTGTTCATTCTCTTTGCAATTGTTATCATCCTTCTTTTAAGATATCTTCTTCCCACAACCATTCCCTTAAAAAGCACGTTGTCACATACAAGGAGGCAATTTCTTGCCATTTTCTCTTTAGCAAGGTTGAAATAATCAATATACTGAGCTTTTGCAGCATCAAAAAATATCATGTCAAACTCACCTTCAATTGCCTCTAAAACCTCTTCTGCCTCACCACCAATAACAACTATTTTGTCCTGTGCACCAAACTCTTTTATATTTTTCTTAGCCTCCATTACCATGTCAAAGTCTATCTCTATTGTAATAATCTTTGCTTCAGGCCAGCCAAGGTGCATGGATAGCGCTGAAAACCCTACTGCAGTGCCAATCTCCATTATTCTCTTTGGTTTTTTCAGCATTGAAAGTATTGTTAAAAGCCTCGATACCTCTCTTGAAACTATTGGTATATTTCTCTTTTGAGCCTCCTTTTCAATCTTAGAAAGTCTTGGGTCCAAATTTGTAAGCTTACTTCTTATGAACTGGTTTAAAATGTCCTGTGATATATCCATTTTTATTTTTTCCCTTCTTCTATTTGTTTTTGAGCCCTCAAATGGTCTTCAAATGTCTTTGAAAATATATGAGTTCCATCCTTTTTTGCAACAAAAAATAGATAATCTGTTTTTGCAGGAGTTAAAGCTGCAAGAAGGCTTTTTCTACCAGGGCTGCAGATAGCAGAAGGTGGCAGTCCTTTTTTTATGTATGTATTGTATGGAGATTCTATTCTAACATCCTGCAAAGAAAGAACCTCTTTGTGAACAGGCAACACATATTCTACTGTTGCACAGCTTTCAAGTTTTATACCTCTTTGTAATCTGTTTAAAAACACACCGGCAATAATTCCTCTTTCGTCATCTTTTTTTGCCTCTTTTTCAACAATTGAAGCAAGTATAACTGTTTGAATGTCATCTAAATTTGTTATCTTTTTAATTTTTATGTTTTCATATACTTCTAAAAATCTATTTAGCATCATTTTTATAATATCTTTTTCAGAAGCGCCGGGATATACTTCATATGTATCTGGGAACAAAAACCCTTCAAGCTTATACTTTACTTCTTTCGAACTGTATTTATACTTAAAATTAAAGTCGTAACTATTAACAGTTTCCAAAAACTTGTTTTCATCTACAAGTCCAAGACTTTGAAGTTTTTTGGCAATTTGCTGGACCGTAAATCCTTCTGGAATAGTAAACTTAATAGCAACTTTTGGAACAAAACCTTTTTCAAGAGCTTTGCAAAGCTCTCTATATGTCATATCAGATGAAAGTTTGTATTTTCCTGCTGCTATTTTGTAGTTGTTGAGTTTGACGTAAAACATAAAAAAGTATGGGTTTTCAATAATTCCATTTTTCTTTAAAATCATAGCAACATCTTTTGTGGATGTATTTTGTGGAATCTCAACCATAGCTTCGATTACTTTTTCTTTTTGAGGTTTGAAGAATACATAAATAAGTGAAACCATTAAGACTAAGAAGAGTAATACAACCAAATAATATTTAAAACTTTTTTGCCATAATCTCATAGTACTATTTACCTCAAAACTTTTCTTTTAATTTTTATGCTAATATTATACCACAATGAAAAACCAAAAAAGAAAAAGAGCCGTCAATAAACAGGCTCCTTTTCTTCTTTTTTAGCTCTTGCCTCCATCTTCTTTCTCATCTCATGATCTAAAATCTTTTTCCTAAGTCTTAAGCTCTTTGGTGTCACTTCCAAAAGCTCATCCTCTGCCAGAAATTCTATACATTCCTCAAGCGAAAGCTGCAGAGGTGGAGTTAAACGCAAAGCTTCATCAGCCGTTGCTGAACGCATATTTGTTAGGTGTTTTTTCTTGCAAACATTCACAACAATATCTTCTGGGCGCGAACTTTCACCAACAATCATACCTTCATATACCTGAGTTCCAGGTCCAACGAAAAGTCGACCTCTCTCCTGGGCATTGTAAAGACCATATGTCACAGCTTCACCAGTTTCGAATGCTATGAGTGCTCCTCTGTTTCTTTCAGGAATGTCGCCAGCATGTGGCATATAGTCATAAAACACATGGTTCATAATGCCATTACCTTTAGTATCTGTCAAAAACTCAGACCTAAAACCTATAAGTCCTCTTGCAGGTATTATAAACTCAAGACGCATAAATCCATCGTTTAAGATAGTTATATTTTGAAGCTGTGCCCTTCGCGGACCCAATTTTTCCATGACAGTGCCCATAAATTCTTCAGGAACATCAATTATCAAATATTCATACGGCTCATAAAGCTCACCATTTACAATCTTTGTTATAACCTGCGGCTTTGAAACCTGAAACTCATAGCCCTCTCTTCTCATAGTCTCAATTAAGATTGCAAGGTGAAGCTCCCCTCTTCCTGACACCTTAAATGAATCGGGTGAATCGGTCTCCTCAACTTTCAAACCCACGTTTCTTTCAAGTTCTTTGAAAAGGCGCTCTCGTAAGTGCCTTGATGTTACATACTCACCTTCTTTTCCTGCAAAAGGTGAGTCGTTTGTTGAAAATATCATGGAGATTGTTGGCTCATCAATCTTTATAAACTCCAAAGCCTCTGGATTTTCTGCATCTGCCACAGTCTGACCAATGTTTATTCCTTCAATTCCTGCAATTGCAATGATATCACCAAGCTTTGCCTCGCTACATTCTACCCTTTTTAAACCTTCAAACTGATACAGTTTTGTAACCCTCGTCTTTTGCAAAACTCCATCTTGACTTGTGCAAACAGCAACCTGCTGATTGAGTTTTACACTTCCTCTTACAACCTTTCCAATGGCAATTCTTCCAAGGTAATTGTCATAGTCAATTGAAGTCACAATCATCTGGAAAGGTGCATCAATTTCACCTGTTGGTGCTGGAATATTGTTTATAATCACCTCAAAAAGTGGCTCTAAATTGTGATTTTCATCTTCTAAATCAAACTTTGCAATGCCTTCTTTTGCTGATGCAAAAACGTATGGAAAGTCAAGCTGGTCTTCATCTGCTCCAAGTTCAATAAACAGGTCCAGAACCTTATCCAAAACTTCATAAGGCCTTGCAAAAGGCCTGTCAATTTTATTTATAACTACAACTGGCTTGAGTTTAAGTTGTAAAGCTTTCCTTAAAACAAACTTTGTCTGGGGCATTGGACCTTCATAGGCATCTACAACCAGAAGCACACCATCTGCCATAACAAGCGACCTTTCAACTTCACTTCCAAAATCCGCATGCCCCGGTGTGTCTATTATATTTATTTTTATTCCCTTGTACATAATGGCTGTGTTTTTTGCCATTATGGTAATTCCTTTTTCTCTTTCAAGCTGATTTGAATCTAAAACTCTTTCTTCAACCACTTGATTTTCTCTAAATACACCACTTTGTTTCAGCATACTATCTACAAGAGTTGTTTTGCCATGGTCAACATGGGCAATTATAGCAACGTTTCTGATGTCGTCTCTTTGGGTTAGCATTTTGGTATTTTAGAAGCCTCCTTTGAAAGTTTAATAGGGAGCTTTATTAATTTTAAAATAATCTGCTTTTTAAAGTCAAGGAAATTAGAAAGTTTGATATTGAATAGGGTGAAAATATCTACCGCAGTGAAAAGTTTTATAATAATACTAAATAGAAAAAACTTGAATAAGAAGAAAATATTATCGCTTTCTTGATTTTAATACAAATGTAGCCCTTGCGTGAAGAAACATCAATGAACATTTACGCAAGGGCTAATAATAATTACAATTAAGATATAGTATCATCATTATTATTTCCTATTTCCTAAATTTAATATCCAAAAATTTGGTTATAATCCTTTATAGCTTTATTTATCTTTGCTTCTGCTTCTTTTAACGCTTTATCAATAGAATAGTTTTTTACGATTACTTTTTCTATACTCTCTTCAATAATCTGGCGCGCTTCTGGAAACACACCGATCAAAGCACCACGAGTTGCATAATTTATAGGAGTCGCATGTAGTTGGTCGATCGCAGTTTTGAACTGAGGAAATTTCTTCAAATGTTCATTCATTTCTTTTAACGAATAGACTCCTCTATTTATTGGGAAATATCCAGTATTTCGATGCCAATATAACTGAGATGTTGTTGATACTAAAAATTTTACAAAATCCCACGCTGATTTTTGATATAGATCTTCCCGATTTTTCAAAATCCATAGTGAAGCACCACCTATTATTACTCCACCATTTTTAGTATTATTTAAAGCTGGAATAAAGCCTGTCCCTACTTCAAATTTCTTTCCTGCCCCGTCTAATATAGTTTTTAATGAAGCAGTAGAAGCAACTATCATACATGTCTTACCTGAGATAAAAGCATTGATAGTGTCATCATAGTTGCGCCCAAAATTTCCTGCTACTCCTTTATCAATTAGCCTTTTCCACCATCTTAAAATATTTTTTCCTGCTTCACTATTAAATACTACCTTTGTTGCCCTCTTTTCTCTTCCATTCCCATTGTTCACATATAAAGCTCCTTGCTTTGCTAACAACTGTTCAAAATACCAACCATAAATAGCCATTGAAAGGCCATACCGTATTACTTTGCCTTTTTCATCTTTTTTTAGAAGTTTCATCCCATATGTTTCGACATCATTAAAAGTTTTCGGAGGTTTGTTAGGATCAAGGTTTACTTCTCTAAAAGCTGTTTTATTGTAATAAAGGATAGGAGTTGAAGAGTTAAACGGCATTGACCACAACGTATTTTCTACTGTATAATATGCCAAAAGATTGGGTTCAATTTGTTTTAGATTAAACCTATCTGCGTCTACAAATTTTTGCATTGGAACGACCCACCCACTATCTAACATAAATCGTGTTCCAATCTCATAAACCTGAACAATATCAGGACCTCTTTTTGCAGCCTGGGATGTTTTCAATTTTGTAATCATGTCATCATAGGAACCTTGATATTGGGCTACAACTTTCACATTTTTTTTCTTTAAGTTATATTCATCCACTAAATGTTGAAGCGTTTTGCCTAAATTGCTTCCCATCGAATGCCAAAATATTATTTGGACGGGGGATGATGATTTAGAATACGCAGGTTTAAAATAAAATACCAGCAAATTTACTATCATGAATATAGACATCACAGCAAAAAAACAAGTTTTAAGCTTTTTATTCCGACTCATTTTCAATTACCTCCTTATTTATTTTTGAAATTATAGCCTTTTGCAGAAACGCTCAAGATGAGCGTTATCAAGCTTTACATAGAATCAAAAAAGTCTGGTCACCCTCCTCATAATTGTAGTAAAATATGATTATATAAAACAAATTTTCTACTATGAGGAGGGTTCCAAAATGTTCAACACCAAACCTAAACAACTTTCATTTTTAGACTTATTTTCCCACCTAAAGGCTTTGGCTCTCTACAAGCCTGAAAGCCTCTTGGGCTTGTTCAATAAATTCATCGACTTGTCAAACTACATACCTTCTTCTTTCTACAATGCTTACTATAAACACTTTGGCAAGCATAGATACTTCTCCTTAGAATCTATGCTTCTGTGCTTCCTTGTCCAAAAATTACTCAAACTAAATACCCTTACACAGCTTCGCGCTGTTCTTCTTAACTCTTATGAACTCCGTTTATTTTGTAACTTAAATGGCAATGTCCCCTCTATTTCTACTTTCTCTCGCTTCAGAAAACTATTTAACAGTGAAATCCATAAACTCTTTCAAAATATCTCTATCCATGCACACAATATTTCTCTCCAACAATACCCCCAAGATTCTTCAATCTTAATCTTCGACACAACTGGTATTGTTCCAAAGGTTCGTGAAAATAACCCTAAGTTCATTCATCTAGTGCTGAAAAATACATCAAAAGCTAATCCTGAACTGTCTTCTGACAAAATCTACTTCTGCTGTCTATTCTTCTTTGCCTAAAAGTGCCAACGCTAATCCTAACATCCGCCTTATGTTCACAAATGGCCATTTCTGCTGGGCTTTGAAATTTGCTGTCATTACAAATGCTCTTGGTATCCCTTTAGCTTTAGTTCCTCTATTTAACTATGATTCTACTTCCTCCGACCCACATCAAGAAAAAGCTATCTCTGACTTCTGCCGCTTTAATTCCTTCGCTCAAAACTCTATTCTCCTACATCCCCAATAATTTCTCTACCATCAATCGCTGACAGTGCTTTGGATTCCCACAACATATACTCCACTTTAAAAAATACTTTTAACTTCTCCAAAATCGTTATCCCTCTAAATACAAGAGCTTCTAAAAATACTACACCTACATCAGACCCCAATATCATTATTTCTGAGGATGGTGCTTCTTCTTGTAAAAAGTTCAATCAACCTTTTAAACCTGAAGGCAAATGTCAGGGTAAAAATCGCTCTTTGCGCCTTAAATGGACTTGCCCTATGTCACAATACAAAGATGGCAAACGTGTCTGCTCTTGCCCTCAAGCTTGTACTACCTCTAAATCAGGGGCAATAGTTTACACTTACCCTGACGATTTTCGCTCTTTCCCAGGTATAAACAGAAATTCTCAAGAGTTTTTTGACCTCTACAAAAAACGTGTCGCTGTAGAGCAGACTATTTACCACTTAAAATCCTACATGGGTTCTGATACTATTCTATCCTTATGACCATATTTCTATTTTCTCTGATTTCTTGCTATCTGCCATTACTTTTTCGCTCTTGTTTATCCTCGCTCACAACATTAAGCTTTATTGCTTCTTTATTGACTATCAAAAAGCTTAACAAACTCAAAAAACTTATCGCTTAAAACCACTATTTTTTTGAATCTATTTCTTACAAAAAATTTATGGTTTTGTTTTTTACTTAGCCTTCTAAAATCAAGAAGTTTAGAAGGTTTAGGGTACTATTGTCTTTTTTAAAGTTGTTAATTTTCGTCATATGTTTGTTGCTGATTAATCTTGTTGGTATAGATAATATTTGGTTATCATTTCGCTTTTCTTTTTGTATCTTGATTGTATTCAATGTTAGTATTGGCATCTCTTACCTTCAATCATCACCCATTTTGCAAACGCCTATATTTTTGAAATAATTGAAGAAAAATTTCTCCAATTATTAACTCTTTAAAGCACCTGCTGTCAGTCCTTTGATAAGTTGATCATGCCCAATGATAAAAATTAGTAAAGTTGGTAGTATTACTACTATCACTCCAGCTGCAATTAAACCTATGTTCTGTTGTTCTGCCGCTTGCAGCATACTTATTCCTATTTGTACAGTTCTTATTTCATCCTTGTCAGTTACTAAAAGCGGCCACATATATTGATTCCAAACACTTACGAATGAATATATCATAAATGATCCTATTGCCGGCTTTGAAAGGGGTACTAAGATTTTAAAAAGATAATCAAAATTGGAGCATCCTTCTACTTTAGCAGCTTCATAAAATTCAAATGGTATGGTCTTAAAATACTGTCTTATAAAAAATATTCCAAAAGCTGAAACACTGTTGGGAAGAATTAAGGCAGCATAGGTATTTAAAAGTCCCATTTGGCGAATTATCAAATAATTACCAATAAAAATTGTCTGAGCAGGTATCATTACGGTAGATAAAATCACAAGAAAAAGAAAATCTTTTATCTTATATTTGTAAAATGAAAGTGCAAAAGCACATGTACACGCCAATGCTACTTGTAAAAATGTAGATGCAACAGATACTAACAAACTGTTAATAATGAACCTCACCAAAGGAGTTAGAACGAATACTGATTTGTAGTTCTCTAAAGTAATACTCTTAGAAGAGAACCGAGGAGGATAAGAAAGTATATTAGCCGCCGGTTGAATACTCATGTAAAAAATATACACTATAGGAAAACAAATAAGACCTGTTATAAAGACATTTGTTGCCAAAAGTTGTATATCCTTTACCTTCATTTTTCTTTTCATTGGTAAAACACCTTCTTTTCCAGTACTTTAAACTGAATAATGGTAAGCAATAGTAACAACACAAACAATATAATAGATTCAGCACATGCTTGAGCAAATTTAAAATTGAAAAAGGCATCTTGATATATTAGATACACTAAAAATTTTGTCGAATTTACTGGACCGCCTCTTGTTAATATATGAACTACCGTAAATTGCTGAAATGAGTCTATTACATTTATAACAAGAGTAAAAAACAGCGATGGTGTAAGGAGGGGTAAAACAATTTTTGTTAACTTTTTCGCAAAATTTGCTCCATCAATTTCTGCAACCTCATATAACTCTTGAGGAATATTCTGAAGTCCTGCAAGTAAAAACAGAAAATTAAAGGGAATGTTCTGCCATGCATTTATTAATACTATAGAGTATAGAGCTACTTTGGGGTCTGTCAACCACTCAATTTTGGAAAAGCAAAATGATTCTAACACATAGTTAATAATGCTTACAGTGGGATTAAATAAAATTCCCCACACAATAGCAGCTGCAGCTGATGAAAGAGAAATAGGTAACGTGAAGAAGATTTTAAAAAACTTCTTGAAATATTTGTTGTTATCAACGCTTAATGCTAATACTAAACCTCCAACAATAGAGAACATTGTATTAACTACAACATACTTTGATGTAACTAAAAGACTATTTAAAAAATCCGGAGAGGTAAGTAAATTAATATAGTTTGCAAATCCTACAAACTTCTTTACATTAGCATTAAAGTCAGTAATACAAAAACTTGTGTACAACGTTTTTAAAAATGGTAAAAATACAAAACTCGTCAATAAAATAAAAGTAGGAGATACTAAGAGAACAAATTCCCAAATTTCTTTCATGGATCTTTTCCTTCGCTTTTTTACTTTAATCCCTACCAACTCTTTCTCATATGCATATTCCATCTCACTCTGGTTTTTCCCCCTTCTCGTAAATTTTCTGATATTAATTTACTACATCCTCTTTAAATTATTATTAAGAAGCTGTTAAGTCTTTGTTAAATATTGTACCAAATATTTACTTAATCTAAATTTAACAATATTTAAACTTCTATTTAACATACGTAAAGTATGATTGAAACAAGGTAAATTACTTTTCTATCCAAAATTCAAAGGAGGCATATAAAATGCAGATATTTGCTCATCGAGGAGCAAGCGCATATTTCCCCGAAAATACTCTCGTTGCTTTTGAAAAGGCAAAGGAAATGGGAGCAACAGGAATTGAAACAGACGTCCAAGTAACGAAAGATGGTGTACTTGTTCTAATTCATGACGAAAAAGTCGATAGAACAACTGATGGAGTTGGATATGTAAAAGATCTTACGTTTGCTGAAATTCAAAAATTTAATGCAGGATACTATATGAAATACTCTTCATGTAAAATTCCAACAGTGGAAGAAGCTTTAGAATTAGCTAAAAATCAAAATCTTGTTATTAATTTTGAGTTAAAAGAATCTTGCTTAGCTTTTTTAAATACAGAAGAAAAACTTATAAACACTATACATAAATATGATATGAAGGAAAATGTCATTATTTCAAGCTTTCACTTATCATCTCTTATAAGGTGCAGGAGCATTGACCCCCAAATCAAACTCGCATATTTGACAACAAAAGTTTTAAAGCTTGGTTCTCTTAAATCACTCGGCATCGAAATTGTACATCCAAATTATTTTATTACCACTCGGAAATTTGTCTCACATCTTAAACAACAAAACTTTAGAATCAATGTATTTACAGTTAATAAAAAGAAATATGTTGAAAGATTGCTGAAATTAGGTGTTGATGGGCTTATAACAGATGTACCAGATATTGTTATAGAGACTATAAAAAACTTTAAAGGATATACATAAACTGTTGAATAACTTAGGAGGACCTAAAATTTTCATCTAATCACTTTTCATCTAATCACTCAGATGAAAATAAAGAAAAAATGGAATAGAACTGATTAAACTCAAATATGAAGAAGTCAATCTGGAAAGCTAAGGGTTATGCTATCGCTATTTCCCATTACACCCGTGATTGCAAAAGCAAAAGTGGGTTGTCACCTCTTTTGTTATGTGACAACCCTTTCGTGTTTTTTGTAGAAACTATTTATTTTATTATATCTTTTAAACGTGCCAAAGAAACAAAACCTTTTTGAAAACTTGGACCTTCAAGCTCTTCTAACAAAGACTTATCACCAGAAGGTGTGTTTGGATGAGCACTCCAGCGAGGCCAGGTATTAATGTTAGTATTAAGTGCATTTTTCCTTGCTTCTTCCCATACCTTTTGGTCACAAGGCACATCTTTTGTTGTATAAGTTAACTTCCAACCTTTTATTTCAAAAATAGTATAACGCATAGGATACGTAACTGTAGAAGCGCAAGTAAAATATGCGATACCCTTTTCCATCTTATAGCGCGTACTGATGTGTCGATGACCTGATAACACTACAGCTACTTGAGGGAATTTTTCTAATACTTCTCGAACCTGTTTGCTATTATACAATACAAACTTATTAAAATTATTTTCACCTGTTTCTTCTGCTTTAGTGTATGGAAGAAGTTGATGATGAAGCATTACTATTGTAAGCTTACTTTTGTTATTCTGAAGGTCTTTCTCTAAAAATTTGAGTTGTTGGTTATCAATATAGCCTCCCCAATCACCAATCATTGTAGAATCAAGACCAATCAGGTGAACTCCTGGTAATGGATCTAAACTCCACCAACGGTTGGGTCCACTAAAACCGTGTCCTTGAAAAGTCCAAATCATTGTACTACGGGTTACCGAAGGTCCCATATTTTTGAGATGTGAATCAACCACACTTACATCATGATTCCCCAATACAACATAATATGGTACTTGTAACCTATCCAAAATTTCTTTAACCTTGTCAACATTCCATGGCTCCGCGTCTTTTGTGAGATCTCCCAATACACAAACAAATTTAATATCCAGAATTTTGTTTATTTCCTTAACAGTGCTTTCCAGTAAACTTACAGAATCTTTAAACATTTTAACTTCGTTAGTAGGAGACATGCTACTTTCAAACACTGAAATATGGGGATCAGAAATAACAGCAAACTTAAAATTTAATGTTTTTTCAGAAATACTTGATAATCTTTGTAATTTCTCAGACCTTGCAACTCCTTTTATATGGATGATATAAAAAGTTAAAAACAAAAGTAAACATATACTTATTACATTTAGAAGTAATTTTCTTAACCTCACAACCCTGCACCTCCTCCTCTCTTTTTATTACGGCATATATTATATTGGTGTTTCTTTAAATTCAATTAAATTACACGTTAAATCTTTGTTAAGAATTTATCTAATACAATAACTGTATTATATTACAAAAAAGACCGGATTTTCAAACTTATTTTTACATTAATTTAATACCAAATTAACAAAAAAGTTATATAGTATTAGTTAAAAGAAACTTTACGAAAGGAGAGAAAAAGATGGAAAAGAAAAATGTATGTATATTGAAACTCCTAATTATACTTATTACAATGTTATCAATTATTTTAACGTATATTCCTATATCCTCTGCTGCTTCTTCTACGAAAATAATAGACATTGTAGAAATAACTGACTTACACGGCTATTTATATAATACTGTCAAAATGCAAGATAGAAGTACTCTAAAACAGCAGATTGGAGCTATTTTAGCTAATGAAATTAAAAAGATAAAAAACAGTAATCCAAACACAATAATCTTAGCAGCAGGCGACATGTTTCAAGGGACTCCGGTTTCAAATATACTAAAAGGTAAACCAGTTATAGATATGATGAAAAATATTGGATTTGATGCCATGACTATAGGTAATCATGAATATGATTGGGGCATTGATGCAGTAATCGACACAAAAAGAAAGACTCTTAAAAATTCTGATATACCAGTTTTAGGTGCCAACATATATGACAAAAATACTAAAAAGATAGTAAACTACTGTCAGCCTTATGTAGTAGTCAATAAAGCCAATACAAAAATTGGAATTATAGGAGTAGTAGATAATAAAGAATTTCCCAACATCATTTTACCAGCTTATATCAAAAACGTTGAATTTAAAGACCCTGTGTTTATAGTAAACAATCTTGCAAGAAAATTGAGAAGTGAAGGAGTTAAAATAATAGTAGTACTTGCTCATATGGGAGGCTATATGAATAATAATATCCTAACAGGCAATATTGCTGAATTTGCTAAGAACGTGAAAGGAGTAGATATCATCCTCGGAGGACATACCCATTCAGTTGTAAATACTAAAATCAATGGCATACCTGTTTGTGTAGCTAATTGTCAAGGCAAGGGGTATATTCATATCAAGGTAAAATTAAAAAACGGAGTAGCTAATGTAGTAAAACAAGAATATGTGGATATAACTCCTTTATTTAATATTAGTAATCCCCCCATGGATAAAGAAGTTTTAGAAGTTATTGAAAAAGCAGATAAACAAGTGAGTCGGAAGTTTAGCAAGGTCATAGGAACAGCAGTGTCAGATATAACTCGTGAACAGAGGGCAAAACCATATGGTGATTCCGCTTTAGGAAACTGGGCTACAGATGCCATCAGAGAATTTGCTCACACAGATTTCGCATTTACTAATAATGGAGGACTAAGAATTGACCTCAAAAAAGGACCAATTACTCTTGGCGATATTTACCAATTAATGCCTTTTGATAATACTATTGTTATACTTAAAATGAAAGGAAGTCAAATCAAAACTATTTTAGAAGAAGCAGTGCAAGATAATGGAAAAGGAATTCAGGTATCTGGATTAACATTCAAATATGATATGAAAAAACCATCTATGAATAGGGTTTATGATATGAAAATGTCAAATGGAACACCTATTGAAATGGATAAAGTATATACTGTTGCTACAAACAATTTTATGGCAACTGGGGGTGATGGATTTAAGGAGTTCACAGACCCTTCGGTTGCAAAAACCTATACTGATACTTATAAGCTTTTGAGAGATGTTTTTATTGAGAAGATACAAAAACAAAAAGAATTAAAACCATCACTTGAGCGACGAATATTCTCTTCCGATGAGGTATCTTTAAGCTTGCATGGGTATTTAAATGAATCTATGCTGATTATGAAATAAATTTTGAACTATTTGGACCAAACTGAAAGAGGGACTGGGTTAAAAAACCAGTCCCTCTTAAAATTCGGGTGTGTAAATAATTTTGTGTATTTAAGATAAGCCGTCCTTCTTGGTAAGTAATCATTCAAAATTTTATTGCCAACTTTCTATTTTTAGTATTTCCATTTCAATATTTTTTATGCATAAATTTTTAACTTCATGGAGAAAATTTAATACTGGGTTATATTATCTTTTTTTTTATTTGTTTTTTTAACTGCTTCTATAGAAGCAGTTAAAAAAACGCGAACAAATGATTGCTTCTACTTTATATATTCTCTCAACCGCTCAGGATACATTATTAAAAGCTGGTTTAATATCATATCCCAGTTTCTGTATCTTTGCGTCCACTTTCTTACAACATTTTTAGTCGCAAGATAAAGCATCTTTTCTAAAGCTATATCATTTGGGAATACTGATTTTGACTTTGTAACTTTCCTAAACTGTCTGTGAACACCTTCTATAATGTTTGTTGTATAAATTATTCTTCTAATCTCCGGGGGAAACTTAAAAAACGAGGTCAGCATTTCCCAGTTGCTTTCCCAGCTTCTAAATGCATAAGGATATTGTTTCCCCCATTTCTCTTTTATTTGACAAAAATTCTCAAATGCCTCTTCTTCATTTGTTGCCTGGTATACTCTCTTGAAATCTTTTGAAAATTCTTTTATGTGTTTATACGAAACATACTTAAATGAATTTCTCAACTGGTGGATTATACATCTTTGAATATCACTCTTTGGAAACACTGCTTCTATTGCTTCTTTTAAACCAGTAAGACCATCAACACAAAACAGCAGGACTTCTTCTACTCCTCTTGTCTTTAAATCATTCAAAACTTCAAGCCAGAATTTAGAACTTTCACTTTCTCCTATCCATATTCCTAAAACATCCTTATATCCCTCAATGTTAATCCCTAAAACAACGTAAGCAGCCTTATTTACAATCTTGCCTTCATCTTTTATCTTGTAATGGATTGCATCCATGAAAATAAACGGATATATCTTTTCCAATGGTCTGTTTTGCCATTCTCTTATTCTATGGTACTATTTTTTCTGTAATTTTGCTTACCATCTCAGCAGATACTTCAATACCATAGATATCTTTTATTTGTTCATGAATATCTCTTGTTGTCATCCCTCTGGAATATAAAGCTATTATTTTATCTTCAATTTCAGAGATATGTCTTTTATATTTGGGAATTATCTTGGGTTCAAATTCACCTTCTCTGTCTCTTGGAATATCAATTTCCATCTCTCCAAATTTTGTTTTTACGGTTTTCTGGGTATATCCGTTTCGAGAGTTAGTAGTTTGTTTGTTTTTAATATCATATTTTTCATAACCCAGAGTTTCTTCAATTTCTGCTTCTAAAAAGCTTTGAAGTACATCTTTGAACAGGTCTTTTAAACTTTCGTAAATATCACTTACACTCTGAATATTATTTTTTCTTATAAACTCTAAGAGCTGCTCTTTTGTTAAAACATTCTCCATAACAAAAAACCTCCTTCTTGGATATTTTTGTTTATATTCTGATTCTTACCAAGAAGGAGGTTCTTATACTTTACACAAAATTATTTATAGTCTCTAAAATTCTATCACTTTTACCAAGGAACCACAAATATTTATGCCATGTAATCCCCTTTCACTCTTACTCCAAAAAATCCTTAAGCTTCTTACTCCTGCTCGGATGTCTAAGTTTCCTCAGTGCCTTTGCCTCAATTTGACGAATTCTTTCACGTGTCACATTGAATTCCCTGCCAACCTCTTCTAAGGTTCTTGCTCTGCCATCTTCAAGGCCAAATCGGAGCTTTAAAACCTTCTTTTCTCTTTCGTTTAATGAATCCAAAACCTCTAAAAGCTGCTCTTTTAACATTGAATATGCCGCTGCTTCAGAGGGTGCAAGAGCATCATCATCAGGGATAAAGTCACCCAAGTGGCTGTCTTCTTCCTCACCGATTGGCGTCTCCAACGATACAGGCTCCTGGGCAATCTTCAAAATCTCACGCACCTTTTCAACTGGCATGTTCATCTCTTTTGCTATCTCTTCAGGTGTTGGCTCTCTACCTTTTTCTTGCAGAAGCTGGCGTGATACTCTAACTAACTTGTTTATTGTCTCAACCATATGAACAGGAATTCTTATAGTTCTTGCTTGGTCGGCAATTGCCCTTGTAATTGCTTGGCGAATCCACCAGGTTGCATATGTCGAGAATTTATAGCCTTTTCTGTAGTCAAATTTCTCAACTGCTTTTAAAAGTCCCAAATTACCTTCTTGAATTAGATCCAAGAATAACATTCCACGCCCTACATACCTTTTTGCAATGCTAACAACAAGCCTCAAGTTTGCCTCAGCAAGCCTCTTTTTAGCCTCTTCATCCCCCTGTTCAATCCTCTTTGCAAGTTCGATTTCTTCTTCAGGAGTCAAAAGAGGTATTTTACCAATTTCCTTAAGATACATCCTAACAGGATCATCAATTGCAATACCTTCAGGCAGATTTTCTATATCGTCTTTTAAGAGCTCCTCCTCTGACACTCTGTCGTCAACAACGTCAATTCCCATGCTCTCTAAGGTATCATATATATTTTCAACTTGGCTTGCATCAAGCTCTACCTTGTCAAGAATCTCCTGTATCTCTGAATATGTCAAAAAACCCTTGCTCTGACCAAGTGAGATAAGTTCTCTGACCTTCTCTCTTATAAGTGTCTTCTTTTCTTCACTTATTTTTTTACCATCTGATTTACTTTCTGTGCTCTTTTTTGTAGACTGCTTTTCTTGACTTTCATTTTTCTGTGATGCAAGCAATTGTTTTTCAGCTTCTTGCTGGTGTTCGTTTTCACTATTTTTATTTATATTTTTGTCATTGAGGTTTTTTACCTCATTGTTTTCCATGTTCTGCTCTGACATCCCTTAAATTCCCTCCTTTCTGTCTTTGATTTTTCTAATCAGCATTTGTAACTTCAATACCTTTTCATTATCTCCTCTCTTTTGTGCCTCCAACATCTCGCGTTTTAACCATAACATTCTACTATTGTTTGTCTTTAGTTCATCTATCGCTTTTTTTGCAGCCTCTTCTGTTTCGAATCCTTTTGACGAAAAGCTTGTGAGCTCTGACAATACCCTTTCATCATCGACAAACGTCAAAAGCATTGAATAGGTCAATTCCATCCCCTCATTAATTAAGTTTTTTATTGAACTGAAAAGCATTTTTATATCCTCGGTGCAAAAATCATCCTCGGCAACAGCATTTCTGATGCTTTCTGACTTGTTAGCCCATTCCACATAGATAGATAAAAGGTCTATGTCATTTTTTTTGATTCTCTCTTCTTCTGTTAAGTTACTTTTTTGCTGAACTTGTTTAAAATGTTGAATACTTTCCAAGCGTTTTAGTTTTATGTTTTCATTTTTGGTAAATTCCTTTAATATTGCTTCTTCATCAATTTGTGTAAGTTGCGATAACTTTCTTATATATTCCTGCCTCTCAACCTCATTTGTAATCGGCATCAAAATCTTTTCAAAGTATTCTCGTACAAATCTGAACTTTTGGTCTGATTTTGATAAATCATAGTTGGAAGAAAGCTGCTTTACTTTGAAATCTATTACAAACATAGCATTTTGTTTCTTTAGTAAAAACGCATCCTTTCCAAACTTTTTTATATACTCGTCAGGGTCTTTGGCATTTTCAAGCTCCATAACCTTTACTATAAGCCCATTTTGGTAAAGTATATCAGCACTTCTAAATGTAGCATTTCTTCCTGCCTGGTCACTATCTAAGCAAAGAACAACCTCATTTTTGTACCTGCGCAGAAGAAAACTATGGTCTTGTGTAAGTGCTGTGCCCAAAACTCCCACAACATTGTCTATACCTTCTTGATGAAGAGAAATGACATCCATATACCCCTCAACAATTACAAAATCTTTTTCTTTGCTTGATTTTGCAATGTTAAGACCATATAAAACCTTCGATTTTGAAAATATAAGAGTATCGGGTGAATTCATGTATTTAGGTGCTTGGGAGTCGTCAATTATACGACCACCAAACCCAATTACTCTGTTCATTGTATCGAATATAGGAAAAATGAGCCTGCCTTCGAATCTACAATAATTCTTTCCATTTCTCTCAATAAAAATTCCACTTTTATCAATAATCTCTTTAGAATACTTTCTTGAAAGCATCTCATACAAGTTGTTATCCTCAGGGCAAAATCCAAGTCCGAACTGCTTTGCAGTTTCTTTTCTTATCCCCCTTTTCAAAACATACCTTGCAGCATCCATGTTTTCTCTTAAATATAACTGCCTCTGAAAATATTCCAAACAATCATTGTGAAGAGAAATAAGCTCTTCTTTTTGTTTTGCTAATACTTTATCTTTTGACGACTGAGTTTGAGAAAAATCTACATTAATCTTAGCCTTTTCTGCTAAAACCTTAAGTGCCTCTGTGAAAGTTAAATTTTCTATTCGCATTACAAAATGGATAGCATTACCACCAACTCCACATCCAAAACAGTGAAATATCTGTTTTGCCGGTGAGACATAAAAAGAGGGTGTTCTCTCTTGATGAAAAGGACAAAGCGCTCTGAAGTTCACTCCTACTTTTTTAAGCGGTACATACATTGAGACAACATCAACAATGTCGACTTTGCTTAGAACCTGTTCTACAACTCTTTCCAGCACATCATGTTCACCTTCGCGTTTTTTTAAACAATTTAATTTTATTTCGACAAATTTTTTAAAATACCTTTTAGCATTTTTAATAAAAATCAAAGCTTGTTCCATGGTGACGGTAAGAATAATTCATAAAACTTTCGCATAGCATACCTGTCTGTCATTCCAGCTATATAGTCAACTATTGCCTGTTCCTTTCCAAATCTGTCGATATTCTTTTTCACATCGTCAGGTAAGACGTCACAGTTCGACATAAAATATTCATAGAGAGCTTGTATAATATATTTGGCTTTACTTTCATCCTTTTTTGCTTCAGAACCAATATACACATTTTCAAACATGAAACTTCGTAAAGTCTGCATAGCATAAAAAACATCTTCACTCATGGAGATTTCTGGCTTGTCCATACTATTTTTTATTATATCCCTAATTAATGTATTAATTCTCTCTCTCTTAGAATATCCCAGTATTTTAAGACAGTCTTTAGGCAGGTCATCTTCTTTCAATATACCTGCTCTCATAGCATCGTCAATGTCATGGTTGATATAGGCAATTCTGTCTGCAAACTGGACAACTCTGCCCTCTAAGGTAGCGGGCGTTCTGCCCCAGACATGATTCAAAATCCCATCTCTAACTTCAAAAGTAAGGTTGAGACCGTCTTCACCTTCCAGAAAATCAACAACACGTAAACTCTGAACATTGTGTGAAAATCCAGTTGTAGTTATCTTGTTTAAGATATCCTCACCTGCATGCCCAAATGGTGTATGACCTAAATCATGACCAAGCGCTATTGCTTCTGTCAAATCTTCGTTAAGTCTCAGTGCTCTTGATATTGTCCTTGCAATCTGCGCAACCTCCAAAGCGTGCGTGAGCCTTGTTCTGTAATGGTCACCTTCTGGAGATATGAACACCTGGGTTTTGTGTTTTAGCCTCCTGAAAGACTTGGAATGTATTATTCTATCTCTATCTCTTTGAAATTCTGTTCTCACATCGCATTTCTGTTCTTGCTTTTGTCTCCCTTTTGTATTTTTTGAAAGTGTTGCATAGGGAGAAAGAATCTTTTCTTCTAAATTTTCTTGATACTCTCTTATTTTAAGCAAAACCTCTCACCGAACCTTTTTATAAGGCCAAGTTTATACTTGTTTTATTTATGCCAAACTTATTATAATATCTAAATTCTCTACAAACTCAAATTTCCCTTCTTGGAAATGAAAAATTCAAAAAGAAGAAGGCTGGCATTTTCATCCAGCCTTCCATTCCAATTGTCAGTTTCTACATTTCAGATTTTTGTGTTATGAAACATTTCCTCTTCTTTCCTGAAGTCGCTGTTTTAGTCTTGGTCTTTTCTGAGCTTTCTTGTTCTCATTTATTATTACAATAGGTTTGTCTTCTTTTAAAACAGCAGCTTTTGTAATAATAACCTTTTCTATCTTATCATTTGACGGAATCTCAAACATCACATCAAGCATAATCTCTTCCATTATAGCTCTAAGACCTCTTGCACCTGTGTTGCGCTCAATAGCCTTGTCAGCAATCGCTTCTAATGCATCTTTTTCAAACTCCAGCTCAACACCATCCATTGCAAAGAGCTTTTGATACTGTTTTACAAGAGCATTTTTGGGCTCTGTTAGTATCTTTATCAAAGCTTCCTTGTCAAGTGCATCCAATGTAACTATTATAGGCACGCGTCCTATGAACTCTGGAATCATTCCAAACTTTAGAAGATCCTGAGGCATTATTTGTCTTAGTATATCACCAATCTTTTTTTCTTTTTTGCTCTCAATCTTTGCGTTAAAACCAAGTGTCTTTTCACCAATTCTCTTTTCAATTATCTTTTCAATACCCTCAAAAGCCCCGCCACAGATAAACAGGATGTTTGTTGTGTCTATCTGTATAAATTCCTGGTGCGGATGTTTTCTCCCACCCTGTGGTGGAACAGAAGCAATAGTCCCTTCCAATATTTTGAGCAGGGCCTGCTGAACACCTTCGCCTGAAACATCTCTTGTGATAGAAGGATTGTCAGACTTTCTTGCAATCTTGTCAATTTCATCTATATAGATTATACCACGCTCTGCTCTTTCAATATCATAGTCAGCATTCTGTATGAGCCTGAGCAAGATATTTTCAACGTCTTCACCAACATAACCTGCCTCTGTCAAAGTTGTTGCATCAGCTATTGCAAACGGGACATTTAACATCTTTGCAAGAGTCTGAGCAAGGTATGTTTTACCAGACCCTGTTGGTCCAAGCATCAAGATGTTGCTCTTTTGAAGTTCAACATCGTCTTTTTTAGTGTCGTGGTAGTATATCCTCTTGTAATGGTTATATACAGCCACAGACAAAATCTTTTTTGCGTGGTCCTGACCAACAACGTATTGGTCTAAAAACTCTTTTATCTCCTTTGGAGTTGGGAGTCTGTCGTCAAACTCATTGTATTCTTCTTCTTCAAAATCCTCTGAGATTATTTCAGAGCAAAGTTCAATACACTCATCACAGATATAAACGCCAGGACCAGCAACAAGTCGTCTTACTTCATCCTGTGACTTCCCACAGAATGAACATCTTAGCTGTTTCTTCTCTTCAAACTTAGCCAATTTTGAATCACCTCAAATTAAAGAAGGATTTATGGGCGCCTTTCAATCACCTTGTCAATGATACCGTATTTTAATGCCTCTTCTGCTGTCATGAAAAAGTCACGGTCTGTATCACGTTCAATAACTTCTATTGGCTGACCAGTCCTCTCTGACAAAATTTTATTTATTCTATTTTTTATCTTCAAAATCCACTCTGCATGGATTTTTATATCTGTTGCCTGACCGCGAACACCACCAAGCGGTTGGTGTATCATTATCTCGCTGTTTGGAAGTGCAAACCTCTTGCCTTTTGCACCTGCCGCAAGCAGGAACGCGCCCATTGACGCTGCCAAACCAACACAGATTGTTGAAACATCAGGCTTTATATATTGCATTGTGTCATAGATTGCAAAGCCTGCTGTAACAGAGCCACCAGGTGAGTTTATATAAAGGTAAATGTCTTTGTCAGGGTCTTCAGCTTCTAAGAAGAGAAGCTGAGCAACAATAAGTGATGCAATATCGTCTGTAATTTCACCGCTCAAGATTACTATTCTATCTTTTAAAAGCCTTGAATATATATCATATGCTCTCTCGCCACGGTTTGTCTGCTCTATAACTATTGGAACAAGTGCAGACATAATTTTTCCCTCCTTTATCCAAAAAACAATTTAGTAACACTAAAAATATTAATTCCATTCAACAATTCTGTTTAATTCTCTTGATTTTCACCTTGATTATCTTCACTTATAATTTTAGCATTTTCGTAAATAAAATCTATAGCCTTATTTAGGATTATACCCTCTTTTATATATTCAATATCATCTTCAGAAAGTCTTTCTTTAAGCTTATCAACTTCCAAGTTGTACATCTTTGCAAGTCTTTCAAGCTCTTTTTGAAGCTCTTCATCTGTTGCCTGGATATTTTCTACCTTTGCAATCTTTTCCAAGATAAGGTTATTCCTTACAGCCTTTTCTGCTCTTTCTCTAAACTGGCTTCTAAATTCCTTGTCAGTCTTTCCTATAGCTTGCAGGTATCTCTCGTATGTCATGCCAAAGTACTGAAGATTTCTTGCAACATCTTCAACATAATAATTTATCTGATTTTCTATCATAGGCTCAGGAATATCTATAGAAGTATTCTGCGCAATCTTTTCTAAAATTGCATCAATCATTTCGTCTTTTGCTTTCTGGTCATTTTTCTCTTTAATTCTGTTTCTAATATTTGCCTTCAGTTCTTCTAATGTCTCAAATTCACTGACATCTTTTGCAAACTCATCATCAAGCTCAGGAAGTTCTTTCACCTTTATATCTTTCACTTTTACCCTGAAAGTTGCCTTTTTACCAGCAAGTGAAGGTTCTTGATAATCCTCTGGGAATGTTACCTCTATTTCCTTTTCCTCACCCTTGTTCATACCAATAAGCTGTTCTTCAAATCCTGGTATAAAAGTATTTGAACCTATTGTAAGTTCATAGTCCTTTGCTGAACCGCCATTTATAGGCTCACCATCTACAAAACCTTCAAAGTCAATTGTAACAATATCTCCGTTTTCAACCGGTCTTTCAACAGGAACAAACCTTGCATTTTCTTCTCTCAAGTGTTCAAGCTCATGTTCTACCTCTTCTTCAGCAACAGGATATTCAATCTTTTTAATTTCAATTCCTTTGTACTGACCAAGCTCAAATTCAGGTTTTACATATACTTCAGCCTTGTATATGAAGCTCTTGCCTTTTCCAACCTGAACAATATCCACTTCTGGTCTTGAGACAACTTCAAGTTTGCTCTCTTCAATTACCTTTGGATATGTCTCATTTAAAACATAGTCAATAGCATCATCATAAAATACCTCTTCGCCATAAGCTCTTTCAATCAAAGACCTTGGAGCCTTGCCAGGCCTGAAACCTGGAATTTTGAAATATTTTGCGTTCTTTAAATAAGACTTTTGAAGACCTTCTTCAAACTTCTCAGCCTCAACCTCAACCTCAATGATTGCCTTGTTTGTACCCTTTTTCTCAATCTTGAACTCCATTCTAATCCTCCCTCAAAAAGATTTATTTTAAATTTTTCATTGCTGTCTGTCTAATAAAAAGTTATATTTTAACTATGATATTGTAGCATAAAAGTTTTTATTTTAAAAGTGGATTTTGAAAAGTTTGCTTTCCAACTTGTATGCGAACAATTTTTTAATTCAAAATGGAATATTATGGAATTATTTTATTGTATGCACAAGTTGAAAGGTATATAATTTAATTATGATTTAAAATGAACATTTGGGAGGGAACATTTAAGATGATTCAAAACATACCTGAAGTAAAACTTGGAATTGTGGCAGTCAGCAGAGACTGTTTCCCAGTCACACTTTCCGAAAAGAGAAGAAAAGCAGTGGTTGAAGAGTGCAAACGTCTTGGCATTGACATCTTTGAGGCAAAGACAACAGTAGAAAATGAAAACGACGTTTTAAAAGCCTTAGACGAACTCAAATCAGCAGATGTAAATGCTCTTGTTGTGTACCTTGGAAACTTTGGTCCAGAAGGACCTGAAACAATGCTTGCACAAAAATTTAATGGTCCTTCCATGTTTGTCGCAGCAGCTGAAGAGACACAAGAAAACCTGTTTGATGGTCGTGGCGATGCTTACTGTGGGATGCTAAACGCTTCGTACAATATAGGTCTTAGAAAGCTCAATCCTTACATTCCTGAGTATCCTGTTGGAGATAGCAGCGAGGTTGCAAACATGATTGCCCATTTTGTAGATGTTGCAAGGGTTGTGATAGGAGTAAAGAACCTTAAAATCTTCAGTTTTGGACCACGTCCACAGGATTTTCTTGCTTGCAATGCACCAATAAAGCCTCTTTATGACCTTGGCATAGAGATAATGGAAAACTCTGAGCTTGATCTGTTTGAGGCATTCAACAATCATAAAGATGACCCACGTATACCTGAGATTGTAAAACAAATGCAAGATGAGCTTGGCACTGGCAACAAACATCCAGGTATTTTGCCAAAGCTTGCTCAATATGAGCTCACTTTGATGGACTGGTATGAAAAATATCGCGGCAGCTGCAAATTTGCAATATTTGCTAACAAATGCTGGCCAGCTTTTCAGACACAGTTTGGATTTGTTCCATGCTATGTAAACGCAAGGCTTGCATCAAAAGGTATTCCAGTTGCATGTGAGGTTGATATCTACGGGGCACTGAGCGAGTATATAGTGACACTTGCAACACAGCTTCCCGCAACAATCCTCGATATAAACAACACAGTACCAAAAGATATGTACGAGGCAAACAAGGACAAGTTCAAAGATTACAAGCCAACAGACCTTTTCATGGGATTCCACTGCGGAAATACTCCAATTTGCCACATGAAATATGCAGAGATGAGATACCAGCTTATTATGCACAGACTATTGGAACCTGACAAAGAACCCGACATCACACGCGGAACACTTGAAGGTGCAATAAAACCTGGTGAAATAACAATATTCAGGCTTCAGTCAACAGCCGATTGTTTGCTCAGGTCGTACGTTGCACAGGGTGAGGTAATTGACGTTGACCCACGTTCGTTTGGTGGAATTGGTGTGTTTGCAATAAAAGAAATGGGAAGATTCTACAGATACGTTCTGATTCAAAAGAGATTCCCTCATCATACAGCAGTTGCATTCAAACATGTTGGAAAAGTTCTATTTGACGCAATGAAAATGCTGGGTGTTGATGACATATCGTTCAATCAACCAGCAAATATGCTCTACAAGGACGAAAATCCATTTAAATAATGTGGATATAAAAAGGGCTGCAGCCGGTTTTATGTACTCTATCCGCAAGCTGCAGCCTCTTTTGTTTTATATTCTGTTTTTCAATACCTTATCTTCATATTCCTTCACCTTGTCAAGCCAGCTACTTCCAACAGGAACATCACTTTCATAGCAGAACTTGTTCCACACAGCACCAAATGGCAAAGTTTTGAACTCTTCTAAAAGCGCAAGCCGTTTACCAAAATCTCCTTCATTTTCAGCTTCATTTAAAAGATGTGTTGGTTCAAGCAAAGCGTACAAAATTGATTTTAATGCAGACCTTGCACCTGTCACCCAAGCAGTAATCCTGTTTATGCTTGCATCAAAAAAGTCCAATGCAAAAAACACCCTGTCAAAAGCATCTGCTCTTTTTACTTCCTGCGAAACAGACACCACTTCATCGTTTAGCACAACAACATGGTCACTGTCCCATCTCATACCGCGGCTCAAATGCAAAAGCACCTTCTTTGAAAATGCTAAAATTGATGAAATCTTGTCAGCCACACTTTCTGTTGGATGGAAATGTCCAAGGTCAAAACAAATTGCTATATCATGCTTGCTTGTAAAAACATAGCCCATGTAAAACTCATGAGACCCAGCAACAAACGCCTCAGACCCAATTCCGAAAAGCTTACTCTCAACAGAATCAACAAGGTATGTTTTGTCAACCGACGCAGCAAATATCTCATCTAAAGACTCTTTCAAAATCTTCCTGTACTCATACCTCTTTGCTGTAAAGTCTTTCGACCCATCAGGAATCCAAATGTTGTTTATACAAGTCTTTTTTAGTTCTTTCCCTATTTGGGATGCAATTTCTCTTGATTTTATTCCATGCTTTATCCAGAAATTTCTAATATCTCTATCTGTACTTGAGAGAGTATATCCTGACTGTGCCTTTGGATGAGCAAAAAATGTGGGATTAAAATCAAGCCCTATATCCTTTTCTTTTGCCCACTTAAGCCACTTTTCAAAGTGGTCAATTGAAAGCTCATCCCTGTCAACCTTTTTCCCATTTGTCTCAGCATATATAGCGTGAAGATTTACCTTGTGCTTGCCAGGGATAAGACTCATAGCAAACTCTAAATCAGACCTGAGTTCATCGCCGTTTCTCGCCCTGCCAAAATAGTTTCCTGTTGCTAAAATTCCGCCACCGCCCATCCCTTTTGTCGCTTCTTCAAACCCTGTCACATCATCGCCCTGCCAGCAGTGAAGTGAAATACTAATTCTCTTCATCTTTTCTAAGACTTCATCTGTCTCAACACCATATTCTTTGTAAACCTCTTTTGCCCTTTCGTAATCGGCAAGAATCTTTTCATAACTTGAGCTCATAAAAAACCTTCCCTCCCTTTTTCCTTCAATATAAAATCTTAACACCACATTCTCGAGCAGCCTTTTCAATGTCTTCAGGAAGTTCTCTTTCGCAAATCCAAATGTCAATCTCATCAAGCCTTGCATACGAAAACGGCATGTTTTTGCCTACTTTTGAAGTGTCCATAAGCATAACTACTTTCTGACTCCGTTCAATTATCCTTCTTTTGAGATCACCTTCATATGCATTTGATACACTAAATCCTGCTTCAAGACAAAAACCTGATGCGCTCATAAAGGCAATGTCAATGTTCATTCTATCAAGAGAAAATATGGCATTTGGACCAGACACTGATAAGGTATTGCTATTGACAATTCCTCCCAGCATCACAACAAAAATATTTTTCTTTTTAACAAGCTCAAGTGCAATGTTAAGCCCGCTTGTAATGATTGTATAATTGTCACTCTCGAGGATTTTGGCAAGACACATGATGGTGGAACCTGCGTCAAAATATATTGACCTATTTTTTTCAACAAGTCCTTTTGCAATATTTGCAATCTTCATCTTTGCTTCAATATTTTCCTGAGCACGCTTTGAATATTCGTCTTCCTGGCCAGTCAGCTGCCACAGCTTCTTTGTGCTGATAGCACCACCATGCGTCCGAATGAGATGGCCTTCCTTTTCAAGCGCAATCAAATCACGTCGCAGCGTCATGGTAGATACATCTGGAAAAAATTCTTTGAGTTTTTGAAGCTGGATTTCCCCTTTTTGTTCTAATATATCAAGGATTTTTTTCTTTCTAAAATCATTCACAACACCACATCCCGAAAACTCATCTTGGATTTAAAAGTATTATATACCAAGTCTATTTGTCCTTAAAATCTCATTTGTAGTGAAGTTGTTCTTTGGCACATGACCTTTAAGTGGCATAATCCTTTCATGGATTGCATCAATAATCCAGTCAGCTTGCGGGAAGAAATAGTTTTCAAATTCGTATGCTGGGACAATCCAATTTTTAGAACCAACTACAACAGGTGGTGCGTCCAGATAGTCAAATGCGAGGTCGGCGATTGTTGCTGCCATGTCTTTCAAAATTGAGCCCCTTGCACATGCGTCAGATGCAAGCACAATTTTTCCTGTTTTTTTGACAGATTCAATCACCTTCTCATAGTTAAAAGGTACGAGCGTTCTTGCATCGATGATTTCAGCACTCACTCCATACTTTTCTTCTAAGATCTTGGCTGCATCAAGTGCTCTGTACAGCGTTGCTCCAACTGTCAGGATTGTAATGTCCTTACCTTCTTTTTTGATATCAGGTTCGCCGATTGGAATCTCATAATACCCTTCCGGGACACCTTCTTTGTGGAAAAGTTCTCCAATATCATACAGTCTTTGGCTTTCAAAAAATATCACTGGGTCTGTGGAAGACAGTGCGCTGTTCATAAGACCTTTTGCATCATAAGGTGTTGCTGGGAATACAACTTTAAGTCCAGGAATGTGAGAAACAATAGAAGACCAGTCCTGTGAGTGTTGTGCACCATATTTTGAACCAACAGAAACCCTCACAACAACAGGCATTTTCAACGTTCCTGCGCTCATTGCTTGCCATTTTGCAAGCTGGTTAAATATCTCATCCCCTGCTCTTCCGATAAAATCGCAGTACATTATCTCTACAACAACCCTGCCACCACACATCCCATATCCCACTGCAGACCCAACTATTGCACCTTCTGAGATACAGGTGTTAAATAGTCTGTGATATGGCAAAGACTCTGTAAGTCCTCTGTAGACCGCAAAAGCTCCGCCCCAGTCGCGCAAGTCTTCCCCGTATGAGATAAGTGTTGGATCTGTGTAGAACTTGTCAAGTAACGCTTCAAATATTGCGTCTCTGAGATTGAACACCTTTGCCTTTGGAACAGGTTTCCCATCAACAATTCCTACTCTTATTTTGTTCTTTATCTGTTTTAAGCGCGGATTTTCTTCTTTTGGAATCAAAACTTCAGGAGTTCTGTCTTCCATCTTCTCAATCTTCTGGTTTGAGAACATATATCTTGCTATACCATCAGAGTCTTTCACAAGATTTATTCTTGGCGAAACATTTTCATCAACAGCAAGAGCGCATATCTTTGTTATAAGCTCTTTCACATAGCTTTGAATCTCCTCTATCTTTTCTTCTGTCACAACACCTGCTTTGATTAGCTCATCCTTATAAGTTACTATTGGGTCTTGAGCTGCCCATGCCTCAACCTCCTCTTTTGTCCTGTAGGAAGATGAGTCAGATGGAGAGTGGCCTGTGAGCCTGTATGTGACAATATCCAAAAGAACCGGACCCTGTTTTTGTTCAAGAAGGTATTTCTTTCTCCTCATTGCATCAATTACAGCCAGTGGATTGTAGCCATCAACACGCTCGGCATGCATCTGTTCAGGGTTAACGCCTGCTCCCACTCTTGCAAGCATGTCATATCCCATTGTCTCGCCACGTGTCTGCCCACCCATAGCATATTGGTTGTCCATAAAATTGAAGATTATTGGAAGCCCTCCTCTGTATTCATCATCCCACAATTTTTTGTATTGGTCCATTGAAGCAAGGCACATAGCCTCCCATACAGGTCCACACGCCATCGAACCATCGCCAATATTGACAACAACAATGCCATTTTTCTTATTGATTTTCTTAAATAAAGCTGCTCCTACTGCAATATCAGCAGACCCGCCAACAATTGCATTGTTTGGGTAAATTCCAAATGGTGGGAAGAACACATGCATGGATCCGCCAAGACCTTTTTGGAAACCTGTTTCTCTTCCAAATATCTCGGCAAGAGTGCCATACAAGAAAAAGTTGACTGCAAGTTCTTTAATACTTGAGATATTTTTTAAGTTTTCTTCCACAACTCTAAGTATTGATCCATCAAAATAGCTTTCCATAATTTTTAAAAGCTCATTGTCACTGAGCTTTTCAATTGTTGAAAGGCCCTTAGCAATAACCTCTCCATGACTTCTATGTGAACCAAATATAAAGTCATCTTTATCAAGCACAAAAGCCTGACCCACCGCTGCTGCTTCCTGACCAATCGACAGGTGTGCCGGTCCTGGATAATCATACTTTATTCCATTGTACTCCCCAGTTGTTTTTATTAAAGAGAGCATTGTTTCAAATTCACGGATTATAAACATATCTCTGTAAATTCTAATCAGCTGGTCATCCGAAAAGTTCTGTCTCTCCTCTTCTAAGGTTTTGTTATACTGATTTACAGGAATATCAAAAAATTTTATCCAGCCACTTTTTCTTACCTCGTTCGGGTCAATAAACTGTGACTTTGGCATCTTTAAACCAACCTCCCCCCACAAATTCTATAGTTCAAATATAACCTCTCTTATAATTTCACTAACCGTCGGATGTGGAAATACAATATCTTTTATATCTTCAACTCTCAGTTGTGCCTCAATCATCACACCAACACCGAAAATTATTTCTGAGCTGTAGTTTCCTATCATGTGACAGCCAAGTATTGTTCGTTTCTTTCTATCAATCAATATCTTGCAAAGGCCGTCAAATTCTTCATTTTCGGCAACAAACCTCCCACTGTAAAGCATGGGAAGCTTTGCAACTTCATATTCTAAGCCTTTTTCTTTTGCCGACTCTTCACTCTCGCCCACCCATGCAACCTCCGGATTTGTATATACAACAGAAGGAATAGAATCATAGTTCACCTTCACTCTTCTTCCAAGCATATTCCATACAGCAATCTCTGCTTCTCTGTAGGCTGTATGAGCAAGCATGAGCTTTCCATTTACATCCCCCGCAGCATACACCTCTTGAACATTTGTCTTCATTCTCTCATCTGTTTTTACACACCCTTTTTCAACCTCAACTCCTATGTTTTCAAGTCCAAACCCTGTGATATTTGGTCTTCTTCCGACGCTCAGCAAAACTTTCTCTGCCTCTTTTTCGAATATCTTTCCATCTTTTTCATACACCACTTTTCGGTCATCAATTTTAATAACTCTTGCTGAAAGTTCAAACTCAATTCCCTTTTTCTTGTATGCTTCAAGCAGTATATTCGAAATTTCCCTGTCCATGCTGCCACCAATGTAGTCAAGCATTTCTATCACAGTCACTTTTGAACCTGCCGAATTGAAATATGATGCCATCTCAAGCCCAACAATCCCCCCACCAATCACAACCATCGATGCTGGCACACTTTCAATCTCAAGCATTTCTCGACTGGTTAGCACAAAACCTCTTTGAAGCCCCTCTTTCATACCCTCAATTGGCGGAATGAAAGGCGAAGAACCGGTGGCAATCAAGAGCCTATCTGTGGCAAATTCTTTATCGCCCACTGCTACAATATATCCTTTGCTATTTCTTCCCAAAATCTCTCCATGGCCGCTGAGTATTTCAGCACCGCTTTTTCTGAGCTTACTTTTTATTCCTGTCACAAGAGTTTTTATTACTTTGTCTTTTCTTTCAAGTACCTTTTTATGGTTTAACGTAATATTTTTGACTTCAACACCATATTTAAAACCGTGCTTTGCCCCTTCTAAAATCTTTGCACTGTACAGTAAAGTTTTTGTAGGAATACAGCCTTCATTGAGGCAAACACCGCCCAAATACCTTTCTTCTATCAGGAGCGTTTTTAGTCCTCCTTTTGAAGCTCTCTCTGCTGCCAGATACCCTGCAGGACCACCACCTATGATTATAAGGTCGTATTTCATCTAAGTTTTCACCCTTTCTAAAAAAATCAGAGTGCCAAAAGCAAATCAAAGTTTTCTAAAAACTCCTTTAAATCCTTCAAAAACTTTGCTGCATCGGCTCCATCTAACGCCCTGTGGTCAAATGTTAGTGATAGTCCCATCGCTGGATAGAATTTTATATGTCCATCTTCTTCCTTAGGCCTTTGGACAATTGTATTTACACCTAAAATCCCTGTCTGAGGAGGATTTAGGACAGGTGTAAAACTTTCTATGCCAAAGCTTCCTAAGTTAGTGACAGTGAATGTTGCTCCTTTTAAAAGGTCTGGTGAGATTGTTCCTTTTTTGCAAAGGCCAATTAGCTCCTTTGCTTCTTTCGAGATTTGACTCAAACTCTTTTGGTTACAATTGAATATTGTTGGCACCATAAGACCACGCTCTGTATCAACTGCAAACCCAAGATGAACATTTTTGAAATATCTCATTTTATCATCCAAAAAATGGCTATTGAGCGATTTGTGTTTTGGTAAAACCCTTGAGACAGCAAAAAGGATTATATCGTTTATTGTTATATCCTCAAGTCCCAGTTTTTCTTTGTTTTCTTTTACTTTCTTTCTAAACTCAAGGACTTTACTTGCATCAAATGATGTATGTAATGTCAGCTGAGCTGTTGTGGTAAGAGATACATACATAGCCTTTGCGATTGCCTTTCTGATGTTAGATAGCGGCACATCTTCATATTCTACATTCTGTACAGAAGACTCAGAAGTTTTTGAGACATAGCTTTCCTGCTTTGCCCTTTCAATGTCAAAAGTTGTGACTCTCCCACCAATGCCAGTTGATTCTAAAACATTAGCCTCTTCAATTTCTTTTGCTTCCTGCTTTGCCGCAGCCGTGAACACTGGACCTGATTTAAAAAGTTTTAAAATATCTCTTTCAATTATTCTTCCATCTGGTCCTGAAGGTTTTGCAAACCTAAAATCAACATTTAATTTTTCAGCTAAGTTCTTTGCCCTAGGCGAAATTTTTATTTTCCCTTCAATTGGAGAATAGTCACCTGGAATTTTTGCTTGAGTTTCCATCGGCATATCTTGTTCAGATGTCTGCAAATGTGAGATGTCATCTTTTTGAGCTTCCAAGAAGGTCTTTGGATTGAACTTAAGTACATCCTCACCAGGTTCACCAATCACACACACATTTGTCAAGACAGGAACCTCTTCACCCTCTTCAAAAAAAATGTCAAGAAGCACACCACTTACCTTTGCTTCCTCATCAAAGCTTGCCTTGTCGGTCTCATAAGAAAATAAAAGGTCGCCAACCTCAACCTTATCACCTTTTTTCTTGTGCCACTTTGTAATTATACAACTTTCAACAGTCTGCCCTTGCTTGGGCATTATTACAGGTGTTGCCATATCAATGACCTCCATTTTAGCTGTTTATTTATTTCAATATGTTTGATATATTTTTTCATCTATCATGTTAACTTTTTTCATCTCCAATTTAATAGTATCATTTTGTTTGTTTTTTTGTCAATATTATTTTGATTTTTGTATTTCTAATTTTATATTTTGTGAATATTTTCAATTATATCTTTTGCATTCTCTGCCATATATGAACTTCTCACAAGAGGACCTGACATAACAAACTTAAATCCAATTAAAATTGCAAACTCTTTGTACTCTTCAAAGACATCCGGATGAATAAACTCAACAACAGGATGGTGATTTTTGGAAGGAGATAGATACTGTCCTATTGTTACAAAATCACATTCTACATTTCTTAAGTCTTCAAGTGCCTTTTTAACTTCATCTTTTGTTTCACCAAGTCCAACCATGATACCCGATTTTGTAAATATATTCTTATCAATCTCTTTTATCATCCTCAAGACATCAATCGACCTTTTATAACTTGCCAACGGTCTTACAGATGGATATAATCTCTCGATGGTCTCTATGTTGTGTGCAACAACATCAGGTGAAGCTTCTACAACCTTTAAAACTGATTCAAAACTACCTTTAAAGTCAGGAATTAGAACCTCAATCTTTGTGTATGGGCTTTTTCCTTTTATGCTCATTATGCACTCTGCAAAATGAGAAGCCCCTCCATCTGGCAAATCATCCCTTGTAACAGAGGTTATAACAACATACTTTAGTCCCAATGTACTTACTGCATTTGCAACCATCTTGGGCTCATCACTTTTTAACTTCACAGGTTTTCCTTTCTTGACATCACAAAAAGTGCAGTTTCTTGTGCATACATCTCCCATAATCAAAAACGTAGCAGTTTTTTTTGAAAAACACTCATAAATGTTTGGACACTGAGCTTCTTCACACACTGTGTGAAGAGAAAACATTTTTAAAATTTCTATTACATCATCTATTTTTTGATCAGCCTTTACTCTTATCTTTAGCCAATCAGGCTTTTTTAGATAGCTCATCTTTCCATACCTTCTTGTGTTTGAATTTTTAGCAAATTGAAAAGCTCTTCTTTGTTAAAGATATTCAAACTCCTGCCGAAAACCTCTCCAAAATAAGTTTGAACCTTATCAACCACATCTTCAAACCGAATTGTGCTTCCAATCAGTCTTTCTAAGGATGTAACACCTCTATCCTTCAGTCCGCACGGGACAATCCATGAAAAGTGTTCAAGATTTGTATTTACATTGAAAGCAAACCCGTGCATGGTTACCCACTTTTTAACTGCTATACCTATGGCAACTATCTTGTCATTGCCAACCCAAACACCCGTGTATTTATCTTCATCCCTGCGCGCTTCAACTGCATATTGGTCTTTTAAAAGCCTTATAAAAACCTTTTCTAAAAGATACACAAACTTTTTTATGTCTCTATCTGTCAAAGCCAAATCAAAAATTGGATACCCAACAAGCTGACCAGGACCGTGGTATGTCACATCCCCACCACGGCTTACCTCAAACACCTTGACACCCATTTTCTCTAAAAATTCCTCTGACACAAGTATGTTTTTCTTGCTGCCACGTCTTCCTATTGTGATAACAGGTGGATGTTCAAGCAGCAGCAGTGTGTCACCAATCTTCTTTTCAACCCTTAAAGACCAAATAATCTCTTGAATAAAAAGAGCTTCCTGATAGTCTACCTTTTCTAAATAACAGACATTTATACACATTTGGCATATCTTCCTTTCATCTTTGCCAATTTTTTACTTTAACTGTCATATCTTTTTTGCGTTTTCTAAAAGAAAATCTTCTGCCTCTTTGCACCAAAGACCATTATTTCTTTCAACAATCTTTGCAAGCTCTGCAAAAAGAGGATTTTCTTTACCTTTTTCTTTGAAATCTTCTATTGCCACAAGGTCAAGCTCTATGTTTGTGTATATAAGCTTTTTTCCGCCAGGGATTTTGGGAAGATTTAGAGTTGTTTGCGCTACACAATTAAGTCCTCCAATATGAGTAATCATTGCAGCAGGATTGACGATACCTTTTGCCATCAAATCAAGCGCTTCAATCATGTCATCGGTATTTCCACCACTTGTTCCAACAACGTGTGTTGAGTTGTAATGGACATTGTAAAAGTTCAAAAGTGCTGAAAAATTGGGATCGCTCGGTCCTGCAAAAAAGTTTATGCACCCATCTCTTGCAAGAATTTTATCTGCAAGTTCAACAAGTTCTCTGACTGGTGCAAAGACAAACACATCGTCAAAGCCTCTGCCATCAGTAAATGAAATAAGATAATTCTCAACATTGTCTATATTGGCAGTATTGACATAATAAAGGTCAACACCATGCTTTTTAGCATCCTCTTGAGTATATATTGAGGCTGCTCTATCTAACCTTTCCTGGTTTATATCTGTTACAACAAGCAGTTTTGGTGGTTTAGGGCCGTGCACAGCATAGTCAATAGCCCCAAGCCCCATTGGACCAGCACCTGCTAAGATTGCCATAAAACCGTTTTCTAATGTACCCATTTTATGTATATACTTGCCTGGCTGGGTGTGATAGCTTGCATGAAATGCACCAATAATGCACGACATTGGCTCTGCCAGTGAACCGTAAAAGAATGCATCACCCTCATATTTTAAAAGACAGTTTTGTTCCATTACTTCATTTGGAATAATGATGTACGTTGCATCACCACCAATGTACTGGAACGAATATCCCGGTGCTGCATACGGATTGTCTTTGAGGTTCAGCGCAGGCTGAACTGTGAATTTGTCACCTGGCTTGAATTTATTCTGCCACTTTTTACCTACTTCCATTATTTGCCCACAAAACTCATGACCTATTATAACAGGGTTTTTATCTATGTCTTTTGGTACTCTTTTGTGGTCACTTCCTTGAATTGCTGCCTTGTAAGAAGACATACAAAGACTATCAGAAATTACTTTTGCCAAGATTTCGTCTTCTTTTATTGGTGGAAGTTCAAATTCTTCAAGTCTCAAATCATTTTTGCCATATAATCTCACAGCTTTTGTCTTCATTTTTATATCCTCCTTTACAAATCAAAATCTTAACTATAACATCAATGTTGTCATAAGATAATGATAATACATCTTAGTCCAAAAATCAATAAACTCAAAAATAAATCAAATTGATATAGACATAAACACAACACATATTGTATAATTAATTTTAGATAGAGCAAAAAGACAACATGTTAAAACAATATCAAAGGGGGTAGAGTAATATGAGCTGTAAACGATTAGAGGGACAGGTTGCGATTGTTACAGGGGCTGCCCAGGGACTTGGTGAGGCTTTAGCAAGAAGACTTGACAAAGAAGGATGCAAGGTTGTTGTTGCAGATATAAATTTGGAAGGTGCTCAGAAAGTCGCAAGTGAGCTATCTGAAGCTATTGCTGTAAAGTGTGACGTTACAAACGAAGAAGAGGTTGAGGCAATGGTTGACAAGACAATTGAAACTTTTGGCCAGCTTGATTTGATGGTTGCAAATGCCGGAATACTGATTGCAAAACCTATTACAGAATTTTCACTTGCTGAGTGGAAAAAGGTAATCGATGTAAACCTCATTGGATATTTCTTGTGTGCAAGAGCCGCAGCAAGGGTTATGATTCCCCGTCGAAAAGGAAATATAATCCAGATAAATAGTAAGTCCGGAAAGAAAGGATCATACAAAAACTCTGCATACTCTGCATCAAAGTTTGGTGGAATTGGCCTTACCCAGAGTTTGGCACTTGAGCTTGCAGAGTATGGGATAAGAGTAAATGCTATATGCCCGGGAAATCTTCTTGACTCGCCTCTGTGGGTAAACAGCCTTTATGAGCAGTACTCCAAAAATCAAGGACTTACACCAGAACAGATAAGAGAAAAATATTTGAGCCAAGTACCACTCAGGCGTGCATGCACATACGACGATGTTGCAAATGTTCTCGTATTTTTAGCATCTGATGAAGCAAGCTACATGACAGGGCAAGCTATAAATGTAACAGGTGGTCAGGAAATGAGATAAATCTTGAAAAAGGAGAAAGATTTGAAACATGGCACAAGTTGAGTTTGATCTTGAAAAAGAACTAAATCATGAAGATAAGGAGAGAAGACTTGAAGTTCTTTCAGTGTTTTTTGAGCTTGTCAGGCAAGGCAAGATTTCATTGCCACCAAAAAACAGCGTCATTAACAATCATATACATACATTCTACTCATTTTCACCTTACTCTCCTTCAAAGGCAATCTACATGGCGGCAAAAAGTGGTCTTCCGACAGCAGGTATAATGGACCATGACACCATAGCAGGCAGTGAAGAATTTATCTCTGCCGGGAAAATAGCAGGTATTGCAACAACAATTGGTGTTGAGTGTAGAGCTGACTTTTCAAAAACCTTGCTTTCTGGCAAAAAAATAAATAATCCTGACCAACATTCAATTGCGTATGTTGCAATTCATGGAATTCCACATAACCAAGTTGAAACTGTAATGAAATTTTTCAAACCGTATATCGAAAGAAGAATGAAAAGAAATAGACTGATGGTACAAAATATTAATAACCTTCTCTCAAAGTACGAAATTGCTTTGAATTTTGAAAAGGATGTTGTGAGTATTTCAAAATATAAAGAAGGCGGAACTGTCACAGAAAGACATATACTTTTTGCTCTTGCAAAAAAAATCATTGAAAGAGTTGGCAAAGGAAGGAAATTGGTAAATTTTCTAAAAAATGAATTGAAAATTAAGATTAGTAAAAAGATAGAAAGTTTTCTCAGCGATGAGCAAAACCCTTTTTATGAATATGACCTGTTAGGTCTTCTCAAGAGCGATTTTACTCCAAAGTTCTATATAAATGCCACAGAAGAGTGCCCTGACATAAAAGAGGTTGTAGAGTTTTCATATAAGATAGGTGCAATAATTGCATACGCATATCTTGGTGATATTGTTGAATCTGTAACAGGCGATAAAAGAAGTGAAAAATTTGAAGATGATTATCTTGAGCTTCTGTTTGAGGTTTTAAATGAGCTTGGCATAAAAGCAGTAACATACATGCCGTCAAGAAATACTCTTACTCAGCTCAAAAGAGTAAAAAACTTATGCGAAAAATATGACTTTCTTCAGATAAGCGGTGAAGACATAAACTCACCTCGCCAAAGTTTTATATGTGAAGCATTAAATCAGGATGAGTTTAAACATTTGATAAATACTACATGGGCTTTGATTGGACATGAAATAATGGCAACAGAGGACAAAGACCTTGGATTTTTTTCAGATAAAATGCAAGAAAAATTTCCAAATTTAAGAGACAGAATTGAATATTTTAAAAATATTGGCCTTAAAATGTGGTCAAAATCAGATTAAAAAATAATACTTTTTACCAAATTAAAAGGCAACAAGCAGTTGTGCCTACTTGTTGCCTTCTTATTTTGCCATTTTCTTTAATAGTTCTTTTCTATATTTTTCACTCTCCCAGTTTTTGATATACTCCATTTCATTCTGTGACATAGTTTTTATAGTAAGACCAAACTTGTTTATTTTAGATATCACATAAAGATAAGCAAGCAAAGTCTCTTCAGTTGCAAGCGCCTCTGAATAGGCTGCATTGTATATAACTCTGCCTCTTGGCAAATCTATTTCTATCTTTGGATTTTCTGCATACAGACTTGAGTTTATATAAACAAGCTGGTCAGGATAAAGAGGATATTTTTCAAATAGTTCAACTTCAAACATTTCTGATTTTATAAAATCCAAGATAAACCTTGTTCTGCTCTGATATCTGTTATCACCAATTTGTTTTAGCACACAAGACGGATATCGTCCTCTTATTTTGAACCACCTTTTTATCAAAAGGTTAACCCTTTCATGCACTTCATATGCTTCTTTTAAATTATCTGAAGACACAATAAGTCCATGATTTTCCATGAAGATTACCTTCGGCCTTTTATCTTCAGCTGGCAGGCTTCTAAGCTGGTTTGCAATTTCAATGGTCAATGAAAAACCAGGATTGATATAAGGTATCCAGATAAAGTTAAATTTCCTATCTTCAAATATTTTATAACACAAGCATTTGCCTTCACGTGAGCAAGTCAGGATATTTGCATATACAGAGTGAGAGTGAATTACATATCTGTCAAGAATCGAGTGAAATCCTACCTCCACTGATGGTCTTAAAATCCTACTGGGAAAACTTAAGACGCTCTTTTGAACAACTTCTGAACTTTCTTTTTCATAGTCCTTAACCTGTGAAAGATTAACATTCTCATAAAAGCTTTTTATTTTTTGATAGTCTACAATTACATACCCGTCTTCTTCTGTCACTTGGTCAAGCCTAAAACCAGAGGCTTTTATTGCCATATACTGAGAATCAAGTTTTACAGAAATATTTCCCCCGCCACCCTGAACATAGTCAATTTTCCTGCCAATTTTCTGGCACAGCCATACAAGTTCTTGTAAGGTTTTGCTTCTTTCCATCTCATCATCCCTTTCAAAATATTTTTTACAGTTTAAATGCTCTTTCTATCTCTTCAATCTCTTCTTGGCTTATTAACACAACATCACCCAACCTCTTTGCGTCTATTATGGCCTTTGCAGTAAATTCCAGCACCTCAAGTTTGTCAAATGCATCTAAAAGGTCTTTACCAACAACAATTACACAGTCATTTTCAACAATCACAGCTGGAGTCTGCTTAGAAAACACATCTGCAGTCATTTTTGGCTGCATAAACGATGAACCAAACGGAATTTTTTTAACGTTTCTGAGAGAAATATAAGTTTCGGGTATTGTTTTAGAATCAAAATCATTATATGTCACTGCAAAAGCCATAATGTTAGGCGGATGAGCAATTATGATTGCATTGACATCTGGATGCTTTTCATAAATAAACTTATGCAACAGAACTGACCTGCTTGGCTTTTTCCCAGCCTCCTTGTACCCATTTTCTATTCTCACAATATCCTCTGGCTGAATATACTTCCTATCAACCATGTAAGGAGTTATTATAAAAGAATTGTCACTGAGCCTTTGTGAAAATGTTCCTTGGGTGCTTGTAAAAAGTCTCTGGTCATATGCCCTGTGGATAAGTTCACACATCTTTTTTCTTGATAGCCTTTCGAAACTCGAATATGTTTTTGGAATGAATTCATCCATTTGAATATCCTGTTTTGCTTTTGAAATCTCAATATCTTTTGGTCTGAGTTGTCTTGGTTCACCAATAAGCCTTGCCCTTATCTCAAGCTGAGCACAAAAATCAAGCGTTTCAAACGCCATAAAAGCCTTGAAAAGGTTTTCTGCACCTACAACAATCCCGTGGTTTGATAAAACAGCTGTTGATACCCCTTTTTTGAAAGTCTCAGCTATTTTCTGACCAAGCTCAGTACTTCCAGGTAAAGCATACTCAACAAGCTCAACCTCGCCACATATTAGATGGACATTTGGAATAAGCTTGGTATTTGGAATTTTGCGTGCAAGCGAAAATGCCATAATTGATGGCGGGTGCGCATGAATTATTGCTTTTATATCAGGCCGTGCTCGGTATATCATCTCGTGAAATGGAAGTTCAACAGAAGGTTTGTGTTTGCCAATAATCTCTCCATTTTCTTTTACCTGAACAATATCGCTACTTCTTAAACTTCCTTTGTCTATGCCAGAGGGTGTAATCCAGATATCGCCATTGTCATCTTTAATTGATATATTGCCACCAGATGTTGTTGTCATACCATAACCATATATCCTTTCCATTATCATTACTATCTGGTCGGCTGGATGTAGTAGTTCAAATTTCATAATTTATGCTCCTTTCTACAACCGATATTTGTGCAATTTTTGATTTTATGTTTAATTATGCTTGATTTTTAAAGCTAAAGTTAAATAGTTTTGTATTTATGTGTTTTTGTATTTGATTTTGATGTCTTTTATTAATTATTATAATATAACTCAGGTATTTTGTCACTATGATTTATTTAAAATTTAAACTAATTAAATTGTTAATTTACTCTGCAAATTGTTGTGAGATTATTAAAAATACACAAAAATCATTTCAAAACAAACCACTGCTAAAAAGTTTCACCACGATAATATTTATCTTGCACAAAGATTTTACCTGTGTTATATTTTTAGCTAAATGCGACAAAGCTTTTGCAACTTTTGAAATAGATTATCCAAAAAGGGGGCGCAAGATGGAAAGCAACATTCTTCTTAAGAAAAATCTAAACATCTGGATGGCACTATCCTTAGTTGTGGGAATGGTAATCGGTTCAGGGGTATTTTTTAAAGCAACACCTGTTGCAAAGTACTCTGGAAGTTTTGCTTTTATTTTTTTTGCATGGCTTTTAGGCGGAGTTATGTCACTTTGCGGTGCCCTTGTTGCTGCTGAGTTTTCAGCAAGATATCCTCACACAGGTGGGCTTTATGTCTATCTTGAAAAAATTTATGGCAATAAAATTTCTTTTTTGTTTGGTTGGATGAATACTCTAATTTATACACCCGCCATACTTTCTGCATTATCAGTTTTGTTTGCAGACCAAGTATCAAGTATGTTAAACGTAAATCAATTAGTACATGATATTTTAGCTATCAGTATCTTGACAACAATAGTTATAATCAATGTTATAGGCAACAAATATGGTGGGGCTTTTCAGCTTTTGGCAACAGTTTTAAAACTAATACCCCTTTTTTTGATTATTTTTTTTGGTCTCATAAGACCTATTGAAGCTGAAAATTTTATATCTTATGGACATTTTACGGAAAATTTTGGACTTGCAGTTTTATCTACACTGTGGGCTTACGATGGTTGGCTCTCTGTCCCAAATGTTGCTGGAGAGATGAAAAATGCTAAAAAGAACTTAGTTTTGGTGCTAATATTCGGAATGTTATTTGTTATGGTGGTTTATCTACTTGTAAACATTGCTTACATTAATGTCATTGGAATTGGGAAGCTTGCAGCAGCTGAAAATGCCATAAACATTATTTCTGAAAAGTTATTTGGTCGTACTGGAAAGGTTCTAATATCACTTGGTATAATTATTTCCATTGTTGGAACCTTGAATGGTTTTGCCCTGACAGGTATAAGAATTCCTTATGCCATGGCAACAAATCAGCGATTTATTGCAAACAATGTATTTTCAAAGCTTCATCCTCGTTTCGCAACACCTGTGAACTCAAGCATACTTGTTTTTATTCTCTCGCTCTTGTATATTTTCACACGAAGCTTTAACAGACTCACAGACCTTGCCATGTTTTCAACATGGATATTCTATGTTCTGTTTTTTATTGGAATATTTATCAAGCGAAAAAGAGAAGGAAAGAACAAGGAAGGGTACAATACATTCTTGTATCCTATAACCCCACTTGTCGCAATCTTCAGTGGTTTATACATTCTTGTAAACAACATATTCTCAAACCCTACAGACTCAATTTTTTCTGTTCTAATCACATTACTTGGCCTGCCTGTATATTTTCTATTTGTGAAGAAGAAAATAAAAAAATAAGGCTCTTCGTGAGGGCATCCACACAAAGAGCCTCTTCTTTTATTTTATATTTTCTTGACTTTGTCAGTTTGAAACTCAAAAAGCTTGGGAGGACTGGGATTGACAAAATTTGGACCTCAATTTTGTCACTACATCATTTGTTAATGCCAATAAATCCTAAACCTTCCTCATATGTCATGAAATTTTTTGGCCCCTTTATCTTCATCACATTCAGGATGTCTATAGCTCCTCCTTCTGTCCTTTGCTTTATCAAATATTTCTTCCCTTTTATCTCTATTTCAATAAAATTCATTGAATCTATCGCTTCCATTATCCTTTCACTACTTATCTCTTTACCTTTTTTCCTCAAAATATATTCCAATGTCCGTTGTAATAAAAATGCCAAAAAACATATCACAAAATGTCCTTTTATTCTACTTTCTGTAAAGTGATATATCGGTCGTACTTCTAAACAGCTTTTCATTACTCTGAATGACTGTTCTATCTTCCATAAATCGTGATATGCTCCTAAAACTTCTTCTACATCCATATCCTTTTTACTCGTCTGTATTGCATAATAACCGTCAAACTTCTCATCTCGTTTTATCGCTTCCTCATCCAATTCATATTCTTCTGTCTTTGATTTCTTCTTCAAATATCTCCTCGCACCTTTTTTCTCTAAGGATGTTATACTTCCTTTGTTCTCTAAAAGCTCTTTGGCTTTTGATACAAGTCTTTCCCTGTCTTCTTTGTCTTTCTTAGCTCTCTTGCTTGAATACGTTATTATCAGTCTCTCTTCTATTTTAAACTCTTTACCCTCTTCATCCTTGATAACATTTGTTCTTTCCAATACCTTATATTTGAATTCATCTCCATAAATTTCTTCAGCATTCAAACAACTTTTTCCATCAAGCCTTTTATATCCTTCTTGCTCAAATACTTCATCTAAAACTTCTTTACTTGCATTCTTTAATCTGCTTGCTACTATATAATCATATCCCGCTTCTTTTATCATCTTTAAATTTAATCTGCTGTTGAGCCCTTTGTCTGCTACTATCACTATCTTATCTATACTAAATTTTTCCTTCAGTTTCCTCAATATCTTTACCATTGTTTTGCTATCTATTGTATTGCCAGGAAAAAGTTCATAACCTATCGGCCTGCCTTCTTTGTCTACCAAAAGCCCTAACACAACCTGTACTTCATTTATCTTGTTGTCTTTGCTAAAACCAAAATTTTTAAGTTCATCGGCTCTACAACTCTCAAAGTATATTGTCGTCACGTCATAAAAAACTATATCAACCACCATCTTAAATAAATCCCTATTTCTCTGATACAGGTATGTCTCTAAATCCTCTTTTATACTGTCAAGAAAATCTAAACACCTGTATAATTGATTTAAATCTATATCCTCTTCAAATCCAAAATATCTATTCTTCTCATGATAAGTTCTCAGTTTGCTCATAGGTTCTATCAATCTCTGTATGGTCATTAAAAAACTTACTTTGTCTACGTCAAATTTTATCTTTCTCCCCCTTGTTGCTCTCTCTTTTAAAAATTTATCTATTTCAAGTTCTTCCCATAACTTTCTGAATACAATGTACCCCCAATTTTTTATAACTGCATCCGATACATCCTCTTCAGATTCAATAGTAACAGCTTCTGTATTGTCAGTAGTTGTTCTTTCAACAATATCAGATAGTTTTTTTACAATGTTTCTAAAAGCAGGATCATTTTTGAGAAGATCAAGTCTACCAAAATTAAATAACACTCTTTGCTTAACCTTGCCATTTTCACGATAGTTTTCGACTAATCTAACATACTGGTAACCGCCAGCATTAGTTATTTTGACAAACATATGGTAGCTCCTCAAAGGTATTTTGAATAATTGTACCACAAAATATTCAAAATGTCAAGTATTTATAGCATATTTCAGACTCTAATTTGCCACTACAATTTTTAAAATTTTTTATTTTTCTATTTTCAAAACCCGCATAAATTAAGACTTTGTCATTTTTTGTTAGCTCAATAACCACTCCTAATTGACAAAGTCAAGACCTTGCCATGTTTTCAACATGGATATTCTATGTTCTGTTTTTTATTGGAATATTTATCAAGCGAAAAAGAGAAGGAAAGAACAAGGAAGGGTACAATACATTCTTGTATCCTATAACCCCACTTGTCGCAATCTTCAGTGGTTTATACATTCTTGTAAACAACATATTCTCAAACCCTACAGACTCAATTTTTTCTGTTCTAATCACATTACTTGGCCTGCCTGTATATTTTCTATTTGTGAAGAAGAAAATAAAAAAATAAGGCTCTTCGTGAGGGCATCCACACAAAGAGCCTCTTCTTTTATTTTATATTTTTCATCATCTCATCAAGTTCTCTGAACTTCCTGCCAAATTCTTCCCAGTTGCCTTCTTTCAATGCTTTCTTAGCATCTTCAAATATAACTTTTAGCTTGGAAAGCTGCTCAGAAAAGCTTTGAATTTCCTGAGCACCTTGCTGCTGCGGCGTTTGTAGCTCTTGAGTAGTCTGTGTAAGCTGCTGCCCAATCAGCTGCGTGAGAGCATCATTTAGGCTGCTTCCCATTACTACTTTGCCGTTGCAGGCAGCAATCACTCTTTTTACCTCTGGCAAAGCTGATGCGTTGTCAGATGCAATATAGATTGGTTCGATGTACAAAATCTTCTGGTTTATAGGCAGTGCCAACAAATTACCTCTTATTACTTTAGAACCTCCCTGATTCCAAAGAGACAAATCTTTTGAGATCTGCGGGTCCTGGTCAATCATATTTTCCACCTGCAGCGGACCATAAACAGTTGAGCCTTTTGGAAACTTGTAAAGCACAAGCTTTCCATAATTTTCTTGGCTACTTTTTGCTGCAAGCCATGCAATCATTGTATTATATTTTAGCGGTGTAAATGGTACCATCAAAATCATTTCTTCTTGTTGCGAATCTGGAAGTTTCATTACGCTATAATATGGGGGAATATAGTCAATTGAGCCATCAGGGGTTTTGTGTTTACCAAAATCCCACAAATCTTCTTTGTTGTAGAACACATTAGGGTTTGTCATGTGATATCTTTTCAAGACATTTGCTTGGACAGTAAAGATATACTCCGGATATCGTATGTGCTCGGCAATATCCTCTGGAATGTCTCCTTTTTCAAAAAGCTGAGGATATATGCTCTTGTATACATTTACAATCGGGTCGTTCTTGTCAACAATGTAGAACCTCAAGGTGCCATTGTACGCATCAATCAAAACCTTTACAGAGTTACGGATATAATTAAAACCCTCTTCAGTTGGTTCTGAATATGGAAAATAACTTGTCTTTGTGTATGCATCCAAAACCCACACTAAACGGCCCTTCCCATCAATTAGGATATATGGGTCTGGGTCAAATTCCAAAAACGGTGCAACCTTTTTTGCTCTTTGAATAATGTTTCTGTTTATAAGAATTTTGCTGTTTGAATTAATGGCAGAAGAAACAAGAAGCCTAAAATCTTTATATACATATGAAAATATCAGTCTGTTTAGCGGTGTGAGTTTTATTCCGCCCTGACCTGTGTATCTGTAGAGCTTATTTGAATCACCTTCTGGATAATCAATCTCATCAACCTTTGTGTTGACTATCACATACGGGTCTGTCTTTTCTCCATAGTATATGCGCGGCTGAGTAACCTTTGGCGCACCATCTAAACTTTTTACAGGAATATCCTTTATTATGAACTTTGGCTGACCTTCTGGTGTCACCTCTGTCATAAGACTCATAACAACACCGTAACCATGGGTATACTGGAATTTCTGGTTTATATATGTCTTTGTTGGAATGCCATCGTAATTTATCTCTCTCGCAGAGATAAACACAGATTTTATCCTGCCGTTTATGGTATATTTTGAAATGTCTGCATCGTTGAATATATAATACTGTTTAAACCTCTGAATCTGGTTTTGTATATCCAGGGTAGTTGGAAAATCTGTTATCCTTATATTTTCAACTGTTGCTTTATTTTGCTGCAAATCTTTTGCCGTTATATTATTTGTTGTGTCTATAGGAAAATATTTTTCTTCAATATTTTCTAAATTATAGGCCAGACGTGTAAATTTTATATTTTTCTCCAAAAACGGTCTTTCATATACCTGTTCGTTTGGTGATACAACAAAGTACTGAAAAGCTGCTGAAATTATAGTCCCCAAAACTGCCCATCCAACATAAGAAAGCATAACTTTTCCGATGTTTGTGTACTTTCCTTTTGCAAAAAAGTAAATACTAAGAACAATAACTGCAGCCAAGACTATATAGGAAAGCTTAAAATAGTTCATTCTAATATAATAGTCTGTATACCCAACACCAACAACCTCTCCAAAGAAAGAGTATAAAAGCCCTTCCATTTCATACTTCAATGTGAACATTTTAACAACTAATATGAGTATAAGATTGAAAAATATATGAGCCCTGACCTTTTTGTCAGATAGAATATCCCACGAACTTGTTCTGCTAACAAATGAAGCTGTGTAAAGAAGCAAATATAGCACCACTGTGTATATACATACAAATATCATCAAGAAAAAGAGGAAATTCACCACAGTCAGAAAAAATGGTCTTTCAAATACATAGTAACCTATGTCTTTCTTAAAGATTGGATCTTTGATATCAAAAGGTTTCGAATGCGTCAATGTCAAAAACTTTATATAGAGATTGTTTTCCAAATATTTACTTGTCACAAGTGCCAAGAAAATTGAAAGAATAATGTTGAGAATGTTCTTCTTCAAAAAACCAATTTTCCCTACAATTCTTTCGATATTCTTTTTCACAATTGCATTGTTTGTAAAAAACACAAAGAACAATATAACAAAAGAAATTATCTGCACAGACAGTTTTACATAGAAATTTTTCCAGAACACACTGACAAAATTCTTACCAATCTCTCTTATCTGGATTAACTCCAAAAACAAATCAAATGCGATTGAAAACGCAATAGCAATCAAAATCAGCAGTGCCAAAACAAACCCTATTCTTTTTAAAAGCCTTTTTGTCTTTTCCTTTTTATAATCATAAATTATTCTATCTGCCATCTTCGAACAAATCCCCTCACTTTTGTTTTTGCTTATTTATCTGCAAATCCCCACAGCTCATCTTTAAGCTCAATACTGTCGGCAATGATTTTTGAAATGTCAGCAATTATCTTTGCCAGCATCATCTCAGCAGAAAGATACTCCTCTATGTCTGGATTCAGAGATATTATTTGATAAAGCTGTTGCAAGGAGTATACATCTGAGCTTGTAACTTCATCACCTTTGAGACGCTTTTGTTCAAGTTCTAACTGTTTCTTTTTAAAATCAGAAATCATCTGTTTTAGCTTTTCATCCTTCTCAATCTTTTCTTTTGCAGCTTTAAATCTTTTAAATTCGCTTGACTCCTTCAAAGCAGCAGCAAGTTCATATGCAATGTCATATATATTTCTCATCTTTGGTTTTGCCACCTCTTCCCACTTTTTATTGTGACGATGATTGAGAACTTGTATTATCATTTGTTCTTATTAGCTCAGAAGCGCCAATAAGAGTTCCAAGATTTTTGAAGGCATCTGTTGGAATATATACTTTATTTGCTGGATTTTTAGCAATCTCAATTGCAGCCTCAATCTGTCTCATTGCAAGGACAACCGCATCTGTTCCACTCTCTTTTATTGCTCTGTTGACATATGCAATAGCATTTGCCTGAGCTTTTGCCACCATCTCTATTGCCTGCGCCTGACCCTCTGCCTGCAAAATTTTCTGTTGTTTTTCACCCTCTGCCCTCTTTATCAGTGCCTGTTTATACCCTTCTGCCTTTGCAATTTCACTTTCTCTTACACCTTCTGCTTCTAAAATCATTGCTCTTTTGTCTCGTTCTGCTTTCATCTGCTTTTCCATTGCCTGGGTAATTTCTGCTGGCGGAATAATATCTTTAATCTCAACTCTTTTAACCTTAACACCATAATTATCTGTTATCTGGTCCAAAACAGATGTAAGTCTTGAGTTAATTACTTCTCTTGATGAAAATATTTCGTCAAGTGTCATGTTACCAACAACATCTCTAAGGTTTGTGAGCACTGAATACATAATGGCCGCCTGATAGTTTTGAATGTTGTAAGTACACATTTTAGCGTCAAATACTTCAAAAAACACAACAGAGTCTATTTTTATTCTGACATTATCCTTTGTAATCACATCCTGTGGCGGAACATCAAGAATTCTTTCCTGCATATTTACCTTTGCTCTAACGTTATCAATAAACGGAATTATGAGATGAACACCAGGTTCTAAAACCCTGTGAAACTGACCGATTCTTTCAACAACATAGCAGTATTTTGTCCTGACAACCTTTATGCTTGAGAAGAAAAATATTAAAAATAATCCAATAACAAGTATTACCCAACCAATTGCTGACATTTACATTTCCCCCTTACACTTTATTTTCAATTTTTTCAACAAAGATTTTTAGCCCATCTACCTTTGTAACCCTGACCTTATCACCAATTTGAAGTTTTTCTTGACAATAAATATTATAAAATATTCCGTCTTTTTTTATCTTACCAAAATATCCATCCCCAGATACTTCTTCAACAAAAAATTCATCTCCTACAGATATAAAACTTTTATTTTCTATTTTTGGCATGTTTTGAAGAAATCTTTTAATCTTGGGCTTAAAAATTAAGAAAATAATAATTGCCAAAACAATAAATATCCCCATTTCAAGTGCTATATTGTTTATAAATAAGTCAAGAATGAACACTACAAAAGCAGATATATAAATCGGAAACAAAACAAAACCTATAAACATATCAGCTGCAAGAGTTGCAAGAGCAATCCCAAGCCATATAAAGTCATAAATGTTTACATTCAACAAAACTCCCCCTTTCATTTTTTATACTTTCAACGTTCTGTAAAAGCTGTACACCTTTGTAGATTTTAGGTTCACTTTTTCTTGTGTTTTAAAAAACTCTTTTACCTCAATTCCTTCGTGAGTAACCTCTGCTAAAATGAGACCTGTCTCTTCAAACATTTGGATAATAAAGAGCAATTTTACCACCTTCAAAAATGGGTCTGATTCATATATACCCGAAAAATTGTAAGATATAAACTCACAGTCCCTCAATGTTTTATAAACATTAACACATTCTTCATTTATGTGAAGTGAAAATTCATCAAATTTGTTGTCAAAGTCAATCAAAACAGTGTTAATATCTTGATAAAAGTTTTTGACATACTGATAAGAAGGCATATCAAGAGCAACAACCAAATCTGCCTCGTTCACAATAGCATTTAGCTTATCAAGCCTTGTTGCAAAGATATCGTCAAAATATACCTCCTTTAGACTACTTTGATGCTGAATTATCCTACCTTGTTTATTTAAAAATTCAAAAAATTCACTCTCCACGTCTTCTCCTTTTAAAAATTTAAGAAAATTGAGAACAATGTGCGGCCAAAAAGCTACAAAAACACACCTTTTTTCTTCTATATCCTGCAAGCTGCCTCTTTTTACTTCATATCTCTGAAAACTTAAGCAGTTATTTCTAACAGCCTTCAAATTATTATATAAGTCCTTTATAACTCCAAAACTAACATTTTCGCAAATATCAATAATATTGAACTGATTTTTTCTCACACTGTTAAAAAGATTCTTTTCGAGTTTGCAAACAATATCTACTTTTTTCATTGAAATCAGCTCATCTTCATCTTCCAAGTTGGAAAAGCACACAACATCATATTTTGTTGAGTTGCCAGCAAAAAATTTATAGTATTTGTTGCCATCACCCATGAACCTAAAATTCTCTACAACAAGATTTTTTATCAAAAAAGTTGGTTCAGGGTTACCAACACCAAACGGTTCTAAAAGATAAACCTGGTCGATAAGTTCATCATCAATCTCATTTAAAGAGAGCACAAGGTCAACTTCAATTGCCGGCTTGAATATCATAAAATGATAATCCTGTGCAATTGAGTTTAAAATCTCGTCAAGTTTGTCAACATTGTCAACAGGAAGTGAAAGACCTGCTGCATGTTCATGACCACCAAACTTGAGCAAAATTTCTGCACAGTTTCTGAGTGCTTCAAACAAGTTAAAACCTTTAATTGACCTTCCTGAACCTTTTAAAACACCCTCGTCAGCAAGTGTCAGCAAAAGAGAAGGTCTGTAATATTTTTCTGTGATTTTTGAAGAAGCTATCCCAACAACTCCAGCATGCCATGAACCATTGCTAAGAACAAATATCTTCTTTCTTAAAATACCTTTATTTTTATTAATTAAGCTCTGAGCTTCTTTAATTGTCTTTTCTTCTATTTCCTGACGTTTTCTATTCTCTTCGTCAAGCTTTTTTGCAATACTCTCTGCCTTTATAATATCCTGCTCTAAAAGAAGTGACACAGCTAAATTCGCATCAGAAATCCGCCCAGCAGCGTTCAGCCTCGGACCAATTATGAACGACACATCATAGGGTTTCAGTTCCTCTTTTGACGAAAGTCCAGCTACTTCTATAAGTTTCTTGAGTCCGACATTTTTCGTATTTTTTAAAACTTTAAGCCCAAACTTTGCTAAAACCCTATTCTCATCAACAAGAGGCATTACATCTGCAATTGTTCCAATCGCAACAACATCAAGATACTCAGATAGTTTAAGATTTATCCCTGAGTTTTTGAGTGCGTGTAAAAGTTTAAACGCCACCCCAACACCCGCCAAATCCCTGAACGGATAAATACTATCTTTTCTTTTGGGATTTATCACAGCATCAGCCTCTGGCAAAACTTCTTTCGGTTCATGATGGTCTGTTATTATAACTGTTTTCCCTTTTTCTTTGAGATACTTCACCTCATTTTGTGCGCTAATCCCCGTGTCAACAGTAATAAGCAGGTCAAACTTGTCTTCCAGTTTCTTTAAAACATCAAAGTTGAGCCCATATCCATCTTTAAATCTATTGGGAATATAATATATTGTTGGCAAAAAATTTTTCAAAACTGAATAAAGCAAATATGTACTTGTAACTCCATCGCAGTCGTAATCACCATATATGAGCACTCTACTTTTGCACAAAATAGCCTGGTTTATAATTTTAACTGCTTCTTTCATATCAGGCAAAAGGAATGGATTGTGAAGATTTTTAAGTGAAGGATTTAAAAACTTCTCTATTTCCTCCTTTTCCTGTATACCTCTATTGTTTAAAACCTTTACAATTTGAGGCTTTATTTTCCTACCATCAATTTCAATATCCATATCTTCAATGTTGCTGTTATCTTTCAAAATCCATCTCTTTTTCTGAAAAATCATATCTCAAAAAATCCCCCTCAGAGGCAGAAAATAACTTTTTATGAAACTCAATATATCCAAATCATTATTATGAGTGTTACAAAAAAAGATGTGGCAGCACCTGCCAAAAGCTGTTTTGTATCATGTCTTTTGAGTACAAGTCTTGACCACATGACAAGAGGAATGAGCAAAACTAAATAGATCATCTTTATTCCTGCAATAAAGTTTATTGCAACAATCGGACCGGTAATTCCACATGCATGACCACTTGCTTTGAATCTCAAGACCTTGTTTACAAACGCCAAAATCAAGGCTGAGATAAGATATGATAAATAAAGTCCTACCATGGCCCTTGTTGGTTTTTTCATAAACATTAAACTTATATTTCCAAGCAGATATCCAACTATTCCGAACACAAACGCAAGTTTTCTCTCAACTTCTCTTCCCACGGCCTTAAACTTTGGAAAACTTCTTGCAACAATGTAAGCACAAAGGGGAATTATAGTAAAAAAGAATATCGAATTTAGATAGTAGTAGAAATTCCCGTTAAAGTTTTTATAACTATTGTCAAACCACATGATTGTAAAAACAAGTAGTGCTACCATAGGAACTGTAAAAAGACTGCTGATAAGATATGCAATCTTTTGTTTCATTATCTTTTCCCCCAAAAAGATTAATTTTTTCTTGAAATTATTATATACCATAAGCGGTTTAAAAGCAAAAAATAAAACCCCTTTGCTCTTTTAAAAGCAAAAGGGTTATGCATTATTTTGAGCTTTATCTTCTTTTTGTTCTTGGTCTTTTCGCTTTACTTGAATTGAGTGCACCTGTTAAAAATCCTACAAGCGGTCCAAATATAAGGATATATAATTGGTATTTTGAAACATTAAAGCCTTTTTTAAATATAACACTTAAGGCAAAAAGGACAGCTGCAACAAAAGTCGAAACCAAAAACGCTGCAATCTTTTTATTACTTAGTGACAAAGTTGCTGCTTCATAGCCCGAAAATGCTATTCCTACAAACATAGAAAATAACGTAAGAAAAAATGCAACCCTGTCTGGCATAGAGAAATACATTACAAAAATGGATATAACAAATATCAAAAAGCAAGCCATGAACAAAGACTTTACTATAACCCATATATATTGATAAACTGAAACTGCTGTATTCTTTTTATCCATTAAACTTGCTCAAATCTACTTAAAATAATCTCTAATAAACATTATTAAAGTTTTTAAAAAGTTAGAACTATTCTTTCGAGAATTTTAAACGTTCTGAGCCTCTTTGAGTATTTCACCTACCTTGTCTGTTCTTTCCCACGGAAGGTCCAAATCTTCCCTTCCAAAATGACCATAGGCAGCAACCTGCTTGTAGATAGGACGCCTTAAGTTCAAATCTCTAATTATTGCAGCAGGGCGCAAATCAAATACCCTCTTTACAATCTCAGCAATCTTTTCATCGCTAATTTTACCCGTGCCAAATGTGTCAACCCTAATTGAAAGCGGTCTTGCAACACCTATTGCATATGAAACCTGAACCTCACATTTTTTTGCAAGCCCTGATGCAACAATGTTCTTTGCAACATATCTTGCAGCATATGTTGCAGACCTGTCAACCTTTGTCGGGTCTTTACCAGAAAAAGCACCGCCTCCATGGCGTGCATACCCACCGTAAGTGTCAACAATAATCTTTCTTCCTGTTAGACCTGAATCACCTTGTGGTCCGCCAATCACAAATCTTCCTGTAGGATTTATAAAAATTTTTGTGTTTTTATCAAGCATTCCTTCTGGAATTACAGGTTTTATAACATGCTCAATAACATCTGCCTCTATCTGAGCATGAGTAACCTCCGGACTGTGTTGTGTAGATACAACCACCGTGTCAACTCTAACTGGTTTGTCATCTTCATACTCAACTGTAACCTGAGTCTTGCCATCTGGACGAAGATAAGGCAATATACCCTCTTTCCTCACATAAGCAAGTCTTCTTGCAAGCTTGTGAGCAAGGTAAATTGGCATTGGCATCAAAACAGGTGTTTCATCACATGCAAATCCGAACATCATACCCTGGTCGCCTGCACCAATTGCCTCTATCTCATCTTCTGTCATCTCACCAAGCTTTGCTTCTAAAGCTTTGTCAACACCCATTGCAATGTCAGGTGACTGTTCGTCAATTGAGGTTATAACAGCACATGTGTCAGCATCAAATCCATATTTTGCACGTGTATAGCCAATCTCTCTTATTGTATCCCTTGCTATCTTTGGTATGTCTACATAGCATTTTGTTGTAATCTCGCCCATCACAAGAACAAGGCCTGTTGTTACCGCAACCTCACACGCAACCCTTGCGTAGGGGTCTTTTTCCAATATTGCGTCAAGCACAGCATCTGAAATTTGGTCACAGATTTTGTCAGGATGACCTTCTGTTACTGACTCTGATGTAAATAGCTTTCTCATCTGAAATTTTTACCTCCTTTTAAGTAAAATAAAAACTTCTCTTGAAAATCTTTAAAAATTTAAAGCCCCTTCTGAAAAGAAGAGGCAAAACTTTCTTTTGCAAAAGTTTTATCCTCATCTCTCAGAAAGCTAAGATATTTTGCTTTCTGACGGAGTTGGCACCATTGCAAAGCTAAAAGCTTTGCCGGTTGCCGGGTTTCATCGGGCCTTTTTCCCTCCACCTCTCTTGATAAGGATAAGCTTCTCATATATTAACAATATTCAATTTTTAAATTTGCCTCATTAATATTAACAAAACAAAAGAGTATTGTCAACCGGAAATGTTATTATATTCAATACTCTTTTAACCTATTGTCAACTTTAGCAATTTTAGAATAATCTCTATCATTGTGGAGCAAGTAAAGATTATTTTCAATAGCTATCTGGGCTATTATCACATCGACAGTACTTTTAAGATTTATGCCTCTTTTCTTGCACTTAAAGTAGAGCAGCGCTGCTTCTTCATACGATTTTTTTCCTTTTGTCAATTCGTAAAATGGTTGAGTACTCAAATATTCTTTCAATAGCTCAAACTCTTTTTCATTTTTAGCACCTTGTAAAATCTCCTGGTAAATCAAATGAGTAATTCCAAATGGTATTTTATTTGTTAATACCCATTCAAACTTTTTTACCTTTTCGTTTGTATTCCCTTTAAAAAAGTCTATCAACACAGAAGTGTCAACTAAAATCATTGCCCTGCCCTCATCCTTTTATAATCATAATCTTCTGCAAACATTATTTTGCCTTTCAACTCCAACAAATTCTTTCGTGTGTGATTTTCTAAGTACTCCCTCAAGGCAATCTCAACTGCTTCTTTTTTTGTCTTTACCCCAGCAATCTCCATCACTTTCTTTAATAAATTTTCATCTATAAAAATATTGGTCCTCATTTTATACACCTCCCTATGTGTATCTTAATACACATAGGAATAATTGTCAATCTCTCACTCTCCTATAATCTTCACAAGCACTCTCTTTTTTCTTTTACCATCAAATTCACCATAGAACACCTGTTCCCATGGACCTAAGTCAAGCTTGCCATTTGTTATAGCAATAACAACTTCTCTTCCCATGATGGTTCTTTTAAGATGCGCATCTGCGTTGTCTTCACCGACGTTGTGGTGGTACTGAGAATAAGGTTTTTCAGGTGCAAGCTTTTCAAGCCAGATTTCAAAATCTTTGTGAAGACCTGGTTCATCGTCATTAATAAATACACTTGCAGTTATGTGCATAGCATTGCAAAGCAAAAGTCCTTCTTTTATACCACTTTCATCAACACACTTTTGAAGAGTGTCTGTAATGTTTACAAATGCTCTTCTTGTTGGTATTTCAAACCACAGCTCTTTTCTGTAAGTTTTCATTTTATATTTTTCACCTCTTTTGTGAAAATTGGTTATCCTATTGACAGGTTTCAAAGATATTTTACATAATTTTTTTGTAATTATTCAATACCAAATGTGGTATATTTCAATGTATAGACAATTTATTTGTGGGGGGATTAAAACAATGAAAAAGGTCTTTGCAAAAAAGGATATATTCACGCGCTACAGCGGAAATCCAATAATCACAGTATTTGATATTCCATATTCAGCAAATGCTGTGTTTAACGCTGGTGCAATAAAATATAAAAATGAGTACTTACTACTTTTGAGAGTTGAGGACAGACAAGGAAAATCGCATTTGACTGTTGCTCGAAGTAGTGATGGAAAGACCAATTGGAAGATTGAAAAGTCACCTCTGATTTATCCCCAACCCACAGTGTTCATATACGAAGAGTTTGGCTGCGAAGACCCGCGAATAACCTATATTCCTGAAGATGATTACTACTATATAACCTATACTGCATACTCTCGTTATGGTCCAGCAGTTGCACTTGCAAGAACAAAGAACTTCAAAAAAGTTGAAAAAATGGGATTAATTTATCCTCCCAACAACAAAGATGCAGTTTTGTTCCCTGAAAAAATTAACGGTAGGTACGCCATGCTTCACAGACCTGTTGCAGGGGACATCGAACACATTTGGATTGCATATTCCTCAGACCTTATCCACTGGGGAAACCATGAGGTTGTGCTTGTTGAAAAAGGAGGGCCTTGGTGGGACGGCTTTAAAGTTGGGGCAGGAGCTGTCCCAATAAAAACTCAAGAGGGCTGGCTAATAATCTATCACGGCGTGAAAATGATGCCATCAGGACCAATTTACAGGCTTGGTGCTGCGCTTTTGGACTTAGAAAATCCAGCAAAAGTCAAAAAAAGATGCCCAGAGTGGTTACTATCACCTCAGGAAGTATACGAACGAATAGGAGATGTCAACAATGTGGTATTCACCTGTGGAGCAATTGTTGAAGACAACCAAATCTATCTTTACTATGGAGCTGCAGATTCTTGTATTGCTCTTGCTTTTGCTGAGATTGACCAGATTTTGTCTATCTTGATTGAGGGGGATTTGGCAACAAAATAGCCAAAAAGGGGCTCTCACTTAAAATTTTTGTGAGAGCCCCTTTAGTGTATTAAAAAATAATTTTCCATCAAGTGCCGATTAATTTTGAGAAATCCAATTCAATATCTTATCTTTTAGCAGATAGTATTCAGTTAATTCATTTTTGTTATATACAAAAACCTCATAATCTTTCACTTGCCCGTATTTTATTAATTTATCCCCTTCAAGATTAATCACCTTTGTAGTATTTGATTTATTAATTTCAAATTTATCAACAGCAGAATTATGAGCAAAGACATAAATCTCTTTGCCTCTATAATATGGATTATATCTAACAAAATTTGTATACTTCCATTTCTTCAAAAAAAGAATATAATTGTGACCTGGCTTCATAAGATTATAACCACAGTATGCAAAATAGTTGTTGTACTTACCTAAATTAAGATAACTTGGTTCAAATATGTAAATTTTTAAATTTTTTGTATCCCCTTTGTAAGCCTTGATAACATTGAAAGCTGTCAGTACTGAACCTTTTAAATAAATTCTATCGCTCAGCGCAGTACCCTTTACAATTACCTCAGAATCTCTAATAATCTTTTCCAACGAAAAATTTTCATTATTGCACCCCTTAAAACTACCACCATTTAAAAAAATGCATTGGTCTACTATATTTTCACTTACACTTTGTATTTCAGTATTAATAAATGATTTTTTTACTAAAAAACCTATAACTATATCTAAGGCTAAAATAATAAATATCACCACAAACCACTTTTTATTCATCTTTGTTTTCATCCTCCGAATAGTAAACTTTCCCTGAATCTACCCTGAATTTATAATCACATAGCAAATTTATATCTTCCTTTATATGACTTGCTAATAAAATTGTTGCTCCTCTTCTCTTTTCTTCTAACAAAATCTGTCTTACAAGTTTAACACCATCTTCATCAAGAGAATTTGTTGGCTCGTCAAGAACAATCAATTTAGGTTTTTCCATTATAGCTTGTGCAATTTTTAATCTTTGTTTCATACCAAGCGAATATTTTTTATACGGTCTTCTATCTTCTGGATCAAGCCCAACCCTTTTTATAGCACTTTTGATCTCATCATCAGTAATTAAATTTTTTATAGAAGCCAATAATTTGAGATTTTGAAAGCCTGCTAAATTTTCCCACAAATCAACATTTTCTATAATAACCCCTAAACTCTCAGGAAAAGAAATATCTCTTCCTATTTTCTTTTCAAAAACAATAACTTCTCCAAACGTTGGTTTTATCAAACCACATATAGCTCTAAATAACATAGTCTTGCCTGAACCATTTCTACCATAAAATCCATAAATATTTCCCTCTTCGAGTTCAAGATTAACATTATCCAAAATAACTTTTCCTTTGATTATCTTTGTTAAATTTTTAACTTCTATTGCTTTCATATTTAAAATCACCTCTTTCCTGTCAATCTCTCTCAAATATTTCGATATTTTTAACTATTTTTATTCCTATTATCACTACAATCGAAAAATAAATAGCAAGGATAAATATTGACCACAATATGTTAAAACCGTTTATTCTGTCTATACCAAAGATTCCAGTTATATCTACAATAAATCTATCACTATGCCAACTCAAAACATCTTGTAAAACAGGACTAAATTTTATTAAAAGATAATTGAAATCATTTAAAGATATAAAAGAGGGAACAAAAAATATTAGCCAAACTGTTATAGTGAGCAGAAAGGATATTCTTGAGCTTACATATAATGATAATATATTTGCAACCATAGTAAACAATATTATAGAAATAAAATTTAGTAGAACTATTACAGCACAACACAATAGAACTTTAAAAAAAGATTCTACCTTAAATTTATTTGCCAAAGCAAATAGAGCTGTAGTTATTACAAACGTAATCAGAAATGACAGAATATATAAAGATATAAAATAAAGTTTATTAAAATACCATGAGAGCCTACTATCTTTTCTCGTAAGAATGTAAACTGCAGATCTTTTAAAATCACGAGAAAAAACATCTCCTAAGGTAGCTATAAGATATAATCTGGGCAAAGCATATATTAAGGATATATAAAAGAAGTTACTTTACCTGGAAAAGGTAAATAATTGAAACTAAAAATCAAAAAAAATCTCAGCAGAAGTATTATTATAAAATTTCAAAGACATCAACCAATATAAATCAATTAACAAAGAGATAACTGCTGAACTGACAATACTATTTACTAGTTTTCTGATTTCTTATCACCTCTGTAGATATCTATTTTTCTCAGTGTATTTGTCATAATAATGTTCAAGAAGGTAAAAAGCAGAAAAAAATAACTAAGGTATATTCCGAACAAAAAAAGATGTTTTTTAAATGATAAATTATAGCTCATTAAAAAATTTATTAACATACCTAAGGTAATACCAGAAAAATTCACTGTTTTAAATATATATATAAAGACAAAATCTATGAAAGGCACTAATATGCCAACTATATATGCCGCAATAGCTTTTTTAATAATAGCCAATACAATAAGATATACTGTTCCATATATAACTAACAAAAGAAGTACAATAAATAGAAATTCTAAAATGAAGATAAATTCCCTATAGCTTAAAACTTTTAAATATTTCGAACTTAACATAATAGTTACTATTAAAGGTATGGTGTATATCGATAACAAATAGATTGAGGTATCTTTTAGTAAAATTTTTATTTTTTCCTTCCACCAATCCTCAACATGAGTATATTTCAGAATAATCAGGCAATTATCCATATGTATTTGCGAACTGACCAAAAGAAGATATATGGATACATAAAAAAACGTAATTGCGTTTGCTTTAAATATTTGACTTATAATTAAATTAACAGTCCATGTTTTATTTGCATCCAAAAATTTTAACAATAAAATTGAAAGTACTAATTCTACAAATAAAGTTGCAAAATAAGCCATAAACTTTCTTGTTAAGTTTATATAAAAAATTTGCCTTAATTTCATTATACTTCATCCTTACTACATCTAAGGTTTATAGTAATAGCACTTATAAACAATAGCACCATTATAAAGATTAGTAAATACTGGTATTTCGTAATTTCAGAAGAAAATGGAAGAATAATTAAATAATCAGCTATTGAAAATGTGGTTGACGAACTAATTAATTTTCCAATAAAATTTTCCAGAAGATAGAATAAAAAAGCTAAAATAACCACCAAATATCTGTTCATTTTTCTAAAGAATGATATAGAATATGAAACCAAAGCAATGATACCAGCACAAACGCCATTTAAAAGCATGTAAAATAAATTATGTAAATAAGGATTTATCGAGTGCAATTTTGGAAGTTGTACTGTACTTAAAAATTGGTAAGCGTTATATGTCGGATGATTAAATACATTTTCTGACGGAGAATAAACTGGCAATAGACAAAAGCATAATAATTGATTAAAAAGCAAAGGTGCAAAAACTACAATAAAACCAGAGAAAAAGACAACTATTCCCTTACAAAAAAGATACACTCTTTTATCACAACGCGTAATAATAAAATTTATAACTCCTGCTCTCTTATCCTCTAAATATGAATCTGAATACGGTATAGTTGCAAATAACGGAATTAAGAAATAAGCAAATAGTTGCCCCCACTGTCCACGAACTTTATTGTACAACAACCACATCTGATATCTAGATGGTAGTTCAAAAAGAGGTGAATTGATTAACATTACTGAATGATAAATAAAATCGACACTTATGTAAAAAAAAAGCAATTACAATTACAATAAAAAATTCCTTTCTACTAAATAACCTCTTCAATTCATATCTTAACACATTAATCAAATTACAATCACTCCCAAACATTTGATAATGTAGGGGCTATCCAAAAAGATAATTGGATAACCCCCTAACTCTTGACATATAACCTGAAAAATATTATTAAAAACTTCATTTCAGAAAGATAGAAAGCTTCTTAGCCTAATTATCTTTTTTAAATTTAATTCTATAACTTCATCAAAGTTATTGAGAAATATTTTTTTCAACTCTTGCTATACATTCTAAGAGTTCTTTTTCGTATTCTTCATACACTTTTTTGGTTTTTGAGTTTCTGAATGACTGCAAATCTTCGTTTAAGGCATTTAATAAAAATATTGTTTTTTCAATATCAGGTTTAATATAAATAATTTTTTCTTTATTTTTAGGGTCAACTATTTTTGTTTTAATTTTCTTAAGAAAATCAACAATTTTGATAATTAATTCATATCTTGAGTTAATTATTTTACCTATCTCCTCATCTTCAAATATGTTTGGCTCTTTTGCAATTAACATCGTCAATGTATTATTTAAAAAATATTCCTCAAGTCTTCCGATTAGATATGAAAAATCCATATTTTCATCTTTGACGAGATATTCCAGAATATCACTTGCATCAGAGAGTTTATGAGAATATTCGACAAAAAATATATTAATAATTTTTGCATTATAATTGACTTTAAACACTTCTAATTTGTTTATTCTACTAAACAAAAAGCCTCCTATAATCACACTCAAAATTAAATATGCTAAAAAAATAATTACTAAAATATTGCACAAATAAGTTTTTTTCAATTAAAGAATAACCCCCCTATACTAGTATTTAAAAGCATTGTCAGCTGCTTTTTCCCACATCTGCTCTATTTGGTTTATTGTTACTGTATAACCAATTGAGCCACTTACTACTCCGCTACCTCCGTAATCAATTTTGTTAGATAAACTAATTGTTGTCTGTGTAGTTGTAAAAGTATGAGTATACTTGGCACCAACTTCATACCAATTGCTATCAACAACTTTTGGAGCAAGAACAACAGTTGCATAATAATATTTACCAACTTCTATATTTTTATCAAATACATTAAATACCAATGTGCCTTTCAATTTGTTGGTGTTATCCCTTAAATCTACATATTTTGTTTCAGATGTACTGTAGTTTTCATAGGATAATCTGTTACTGTCCCAAAAAAGACCCAAAACATCATACGAGCCAGGGCACGTCTCTTTTTTATTAAATTTAAACATATAACTAACATAATAAAGTTGTGAACCTGCTCTTCTTGCTATGGCAATTTCATGCTCCATTTCATAAGCTTCTATTTTTTGGATAGATATGTTTTGCTCATTGTTAGCAAATTCAATGTATACCCCTATTTTTTCTAAATCATCCTTTATTTTTTGTTTATTGTCCATATGAAGTCTTATATAATTGTTAATGAAACGTACAAATTCATCCGTATCAAAAGATAGGATTTTCTCTTTGACAATGTTAAGCCTTTGACTATCTAATGTATCTATATCTGTTATTGAAAAAACATCAATCTTTTCTGTTTTATTCTGATTTTTAGTTTGGTTGTATACTTCTCCATAACCCGTATCGGTATTAACTACATTGAATAATATAGATAATGAGCATATAATTAAAAGAAAACAAATATTTTCAAATATTTTTTTAATTTTTTTTTCATAAAATGTTCTTCCTCTTTTTTGTTTTGATATTTATCTCAACCTTTTTCAGCCGGCTGATAAAAGGTTAGAGCTTAGATTTAAAAAATTCTAATTTTTTTATTCTAAAGATTTTTCAAATATCACACGAGGCCTATTTAAAACTCTATCTGCATCTCATACATTTCTTAGCTCATCTATTTCCCCTACACTGCAAACAAATTGTTGATAAGCCTTCTTGAGCATAGTCTGTTATATCTTGTGCCTTACATAATAGCATCTTCTTTTTATCTTTTCAATCAACTTGATTTTTTATATATTCATTCTTTTATTTTTTTTAAGACTATTCTATTCTTAAATTATTTCTTCTGTAAATCTCTTCTTGGAATTTTTATGTAAATCATATCTTATATATTTTCTCTTTGTCAATCCTATTTATTCTTTTTTTTTAGCCAATTTTTGGCTAAATTTTGAGCAAAAAATACATATTTCTTTAATTAACTTTAAATCTCTTCGATTTTCTCGATTTTTAAAATTAATTTAAATACTTTTACTAAAAAAATATGCTCCATTTTAATCAAAAGTTTTGTCTCTTTATTGCTTACTAAAAGTAGAGCATATCAAACTTACCGTTTGTGGAAGTCCCTTTATTAATATTCAATATCTGAAACAACTATATCAAAAGTAGCAACCGCTTCATCTTCTGTAATGGCTTTCTCAGAAAATACTAAAATAGGTTAAAGATAAGGTTACTTTTTAACTATTCTTGCATTTTTCCCGTATGTACAGAAAATTTTATTAATAGTTGCAAATTTAACTTTTAATTTTGTATTATTAGTTTTTTCTTGTTTTAATTTTTTCTGAAAAAACTAATTTAATATTTTTTTTCTTAAAATCTTTACATTAAATACCATTCTACTACTTTGTCGTTTGCTATTAACACTCATTTCTGTTGTTGAAACATAATAATTAGCTTTCTCCTAACTGAAAGATAAAAATAATTATTTTTTATAGAGCAATCTATAATTATTTGTTAGTTTATCACATTTGAAATTTTGAAAATTCAATTGTAAATGGTTTATCATTAAAACTGTATTTTATTTCCAAATTCCTGTTATAACCTAACAGAATAATATTTTTTACACAATGTATTGATTTAGTTTAATATACTTAGATAGATATTTATACATTCTTACAGCGTTGTTGCTAAATTACTGGTATATGTTGTTGACTTCATCAATATTAGAGTATATAATAATAGCAACAAAAATTTTTTATAATAACTAAAAATAGAAAGGTGTGTGATTGCCAATGTATAACAAGAAACAAGTATATCTTATTATTCTTACTTTAACTGCAATATTTTGCTTACCATTAATGACCAACATTGTCTTTGCACTATCAAATAAATTAGACACTTATCAAGGAACAGGATTTACTGATGTCGGCAAAGAATCTGTTGACAGTTTTACAATTACAAAAGGTGATTTTTATTGTTATCACAGAATAACTAAATCAACTCGATGGAATACTGGGACATATGCTGAAATGAAATTAACTCCTCTTAAAAAAGAATGGTTGGGATACAAGGCTGTAAGTAATAAAGCTCAAACAATTCAAGTTAGTCCAAATGATACATCATATTATACACTTCCATTTACTGAGCTTTCTGACGGAACTTATAAAATATACTTCCAGTCCACTTATAAAGATAATGTAGATTTTGATGGTATTGTATATGACGATAAGTAATATTAGAAATTTTAGCAGGAGGACCATTATGAAACTTAAAGAAATCTTAAAAAATGCATTTATAGTTATATGTTCTCTTGTTTTGTCAATGTTTTTATGTTATTATGTTTTAGATGATATCTGGTTACATTTCTCAATTGAAGCATTTAGCTTTATATTTTTGAGAGTTTTTGTAGCTATTTTATTGTTTTCTCTCTTGCATCTTATATTTAACGGAAAATTATATTATTTCATGTTAGATATTTTATTTACCAGTTATATTGTTTTAGTTATTTCGCTTAGCTTTTTCCGGATAAGCAGATCAGAACATTACATCAACTTTAATTTAAATGAAATAATTAATTATAGTTTATCTCAAATAATTGAAAACTTCATTTTGTATTTGCCAGCTGGTTTTTACCTTTCTTTTAGAATAAGAAATAAACCAAAAATCACAATTTTTATTTTTTCAGTATGGATTATAGTAGTTGAATTGTTACAGTTTTTAACAAAAAGGGGTGTATTTGATATTTTAGACATTATAATTAATTTACTTGGTTATCTTACAGGAATCTTGATATTCAACATACCCAAAATACAAAACTTTTTTAATAACAAAACAGAAAAGGGGCTTTTTAAAAATTAGCCCCTTTTTTCTAATCAATAATCTCATCAATTGGCGCACCGGGTGGGACAATTGGAAGAGCTTTTTCGTCCTTGTCAATTACAAAGTCAATCACAGTTGGTCTTCCAGCTTCTAACGCTTTTAAAATAGCCCTGTCAACCTCATCTGGTGATGTAACTCTTATGCCAAGTGCACCGTATGCATCTGCAAGCTTTACAAAATCTGGAGGCCTATCAAGGGTTGTTTGTGAAAATCTCTTGCCATAGAAAAGGTCCTGCCACTGACGAACCATGCCCAATACACCATTGTTAAGCAGTGCAACTATAACCGGAATGTTGTAGTGCACAGCCGTTGCAAGCTCACCACAGTTCATTCTAAAACTTCCATCTCCTGCAATGTCAATTACTACTTTGTCCGGTCTTGCTATCTTTGCTCCAATTGCTGCACCAAATCCATAACCCATTGTACCAAGCCCACCAGAGGAAATAAACTGCCTTGGTCTTTGGTATTTGTAAAATTGTGCTGCCCAAATCTGGTTTTGCCCAACCTCTGTTGTGATTATTGCATCGTTGTTGGTAAGAGCAGAAATTCTCTCAACAACATACTGTGGGTGAAGCTTGCCATCTTGAGGATAGCTCAAAGGATAGTTTTTCTTCCATTCGCAAATCATCTCTATCCATTCTGTGCTGGTCTTCTTCTGTACATTCTCAATCAATATTTTTAATATCTGCTTTACATCGCCCACAAGTGCAATGTCTGTGCTCACGTTTTTGTCAATCTCAGCCGGGTCAATATCTATGTGAATAATCTTTGCATTTGGTGCAAACCTGTCTACCTTGCTTATTACTCTGTCTGAAAATCTTGCACCAACAGCAATCAAAAGGTCACAGTGCGAAACTGCATAGTTAGAAGCACGACTTCCATGCATTCCAACAAGGCCTGTATAGTTCGGATGGGTGGAAGGAAATCCACCAACACCCATCAGCGTTGTTGCAACAGGTGCGTTTATTTTTTCCACAAATTCAATAAGTTCTTCAGAGGCTTCAGATGAAATAACACCGCCACCTGAGCAGATAAAAGGTCTCTCGCTTGCATTGATAAGTTCTATTGCCTTTTCTATCTCTTCTTTTGTTGCTAATACCTTCTTTTTTATCTTTTTAGGTTCTTTCATCTCATATTCAGCATATGCTGCTGTCACATCCTTACACACATCAACTAAAACAGGTCCAGGCCTTCCACTCTGCGCAATCTCAAACGCGCGCCTGATTGTATCTGCAAGTGTATTTACATCCTTGACAATAAAATTATGCTTTGTAATTGGCATGGTAATACCTGTAATATCAACCTCTTGGAAAGAATCTTTCCCAAGCAAATTAGTTGGCACCTGACCAGTAATTGCCACAACCGGCACAGAGTCCATATACGCTGTTGCAATGCCTGTTACAATGTTTGTTGCACCAGGTCCTGAAGTGGTAAAGACCACGCCAACCTTGCCGGACGCTCTTGAATATCCGTCTGCAGCGTGGGATGCGTGCTGTTCATGCGATGTTAGATAATGTTTTATTTCATTTTGATGTTTGTAAAGAGCATCATAAATATTTAAAGCAGCACCACCCGGATAACCAAAAACAACATTTACACCCTGTTCTTTTAAACACTCAATTATAATCTCAGCTCCTGTCAATTTCAAAACTCAACAACCCCCAAATAAGATTTTTTACTCAAGTATAGCACCTGTTGACGCAGACCTGACAAGCTTTGAGTATCTGTAAAGATACCCTTTTTTCACCTTTGGCTCAAACGGTGGTAAGATTTCAAGTCTTCTTTTGATTTCTTCTTCTGGTACTTCTAACGTAAGAGTCTTGTTTTCTATGTCAATTGAAATCATATCTCCATCCTGAACTGCTGCAATTGGTCCTCTTTCTGCTGCCTCCGGCGATACATGACCAAAACATGCACCCCTTGTTGCACCTGAAAACCTTCCATCTGTAATCAGTGCAACATCTTCAATAAGCCCAACTCCTGCCAGTGCTGATGTAGGAGAAAGCATCTCTCTCATACCAGGTCCGCCTTTTGGCCCTTCATACCTTATAACAATAACATCTCCTTTTTGGATTTTCCCTTTCAAGATTGCCTCAAATACCTCTTCACCGCTTTCAAACACACGCGCAGGTCCTCTGTGCTTCATTAGCTTTGGTGGCACAGCACTTTTTTTGACAACAGCACCATCTGGTGCAAGGTTACCCCTCACAATCACAAGCCCGCCTGTTTCAGAATATGGATTGTCAATTGGTCTTATGACATTGTAATTCTTAACATTTGCATCTTTAATATTCTCACCAACTGTTTTGCCTGTAACTGTCATAAGATTTAAATGAAGCAAACCTTTTTTAGAAAGCTCATTCATAACAGCCTGAACGCCGCCTGCAAAGTAAAGGTCCTCAATATGATGTTGTCCTGCCGGTGAGAGCTTACAAAGATTTGGTGTTCTATCACTTATAGCGTTTATTATATCAAGATTTAACTTTATTCCAACTTCATTTGCAATAGCAGGAAGATGCAAGATAGTGTTTGTTGACCCACCAAGCGCCATGTCAACTGCTAAGGCATTTTCAAATGCTTCAACTGTCAAAATATCAGACGGTTTTATGTCCTTTTCAACAAGCTCAACAATCTTCATACCTGCCATTTTAGCAAGACGAATGCGTGCTGCCATTACAGCCGGAATTGTTCCATTTCCAGGAAGAGCAAGCCCCAAAACCTCGCTCAAACAGTTCATGGTGTTTGCTGTAAACATTCCAGAACATGAGCCACATCCAGGACATGCATTTTCTTCTAAGGCATATAAATCTTCTTCAGAAATCTTGCCTGCAGAGTATGCACCCACACCTTCAAATACAGAGTTAAGGTCACATACCTTATCACCAACTTTACCCGCAAGCATAGGTCCACCACTTATTAAAATGGCAGGGATGTTTACTCTTGCTGCTGCCATTAGCATTCCAGGGACTATTTTGTCACAGTTTGGAATCAAGACCATGCCATCAAACTGATGAGCCATTACCATTGCCTCGATTGAATCTGCAATGAGCTCTCTTGTGATGAGCGAATACTTCATGCCAATGTGACCCATAGCAATACCATCACATACACCTATGACATTAAACTCCATTGGAGTTGCACCAGCAAGCCTGATACCAGCTTTCACTGCCTCTGCAATTCTGTCAAGATGAATGTGTCCAGGTACAACTTCATTCCATGAATTCACAACTGCAATAAGTGGTCTTCTTATCTCTTCATCAGTGTATCCCATTGCTTTGAAAAGCGAACGCTGAGGAGCCTTTTCAAACCCTTTCTTGACAGTATCACTTCTCATCTTTCATTTTCATCTCCTTATTCGTAAATATCAACACCATCTATCTGTGTTAACTTTTTAAATTCTTCCATGAGCTTTTTGGTGATTGGTCCAACCTCACCATTTCCAATCTTTCTACCGTCAACTTCAGTTACAGCAATAACCTCTGCCGCAGTTCCTGTAAAGAAACACTCATCAGCATTGTAGAGGTTGTAGAGTGTAAATACCTTTTCATACACAGGTATTCCCAAATCTTTCGCTAAAGCCATAACAGTTCTTCTTGTAATTCCATCCAAAGCTCCAAGATACACAGGTGGTGTGATAAGCTCACCATCCTTGACAATGAAGATGTTGTCTCCTGTGCACTCTGTCACATACCCATCCTGCGTTAGCATTATAGCTTCAGGAACTCCGGCTCTGTTCGCTTCTATCTTTGCTAAAATGTTATTTAAATAGTTTAATGATTTTATTTGCGGGTCGACACACTGAGGACTATTTCTTCTTGTGGATGCTGTTATTACCTTCATTCCCTTTTCATACATTTCCTGTGGATACAAAACAATTGAATCAGCAATTATTACAATTGTCGGTTTTGGACACTTTGTTGGAGAAAGACCTAAATCACCCACCCCTCGCGACACAACAAGTCTGATATATCCTTCCCTGATATTGTTTACCCTGCAAGTCTTCTTCAGAGCTTCAATCATCTCTTCTTTTGATATTGGAATTTCCATATAGATTGCTTTTGCAGCCTGATACAGCCTGTCCACATGTTCTTTACACTTAAAAATCTTGCCATTATACACTCTTATTCCTTCAAACACGCCATCGCCATACAAAAAACCATGGTCAAACACTGAAATTTTAGCTTCTGATTTTTTGTAAAACTTTCCATCAATATATATTAGTTTTTCTTCCATTGAAACATTTCCCCCTATGTGTATAGTTTGATATGTTCATAAGAAGATTAATTATTTATTGTATAATACCTAAAAATCTTTGTCGACATGTTTTTTATAATATCCCTAATTTTTTTAACGATTTTTTCGCCTAAATAGAATAGTAAAGATGAATAATTAATCATTTTTAATACATTATACTTGAGCAAAGGAAAAATTACAATAACAAAAAAGGACCTTGTAAAAAGGTCCTTGTGAAAAGCTGTTTGCAGGTTTTTCCTTTCATTGCACACACTCTAAGATTTTGCACATCCATTCATATGTCTTAACAATCTCACCCAAAACAGCATACTCAGATGTTGTGTGAGGATTATAATATCCCACAGAAAGACAAAAACTGCTAATTCCAAACTTGTCTGCAATAAATCTTATATCAGCAACATGAGGGCTTTTTTCTTTCTTAGCAGGTATTCCCAATGATTTACCAATATCTATCACCTTGTCGATACATTCATTTTTGAAACATACGTCTTTCCCACCATAGCTGCATACAACATCCCCAAACCCTTTTCTGTCAAGACCAATTACAAGGTTTACACCTTTGAAAAATTCTGGATGATTCTCAATAAAGAATTTCACACCTTGATGTTCATCTTCGCATGATGTAGTGAAAAGAAACTTGAACTGATAGTCAGTAAATCTCAAAAGAGCTAAGATTATAGCAATACCACATCTGTCATCAGCACCTATAGGCCTTACACCATTTCCTTTTATTTTACCTGTTTTCTCATCGTAAATTACTTCAAACATCCAGTTTTTCCCTACATGTTCTGAACCATATGAGTCAAGATGAGCATTCAAAAGCACCTTTGGATTTTTTCCTCTCTCGCCAAAGAGATTGTTTTGCATATCGTCATCATAAAAGATGAGCATCTCAGAAAGTTCATTTTCAACAAACTCTTTTAGCTCCTCTTCTTTGCCCGGATACGACTCTAAAGCACACATCTTCAAAAGAATTGACCTTATATAATCATTTACCCCTCTGACATGATTAAAACCTTCTTCAGAAAGTATTATCTTCTATTTTTATTATATCACTTTTTAAATAAAAAAATAATAAACTTACCAATAAAAAATTAAAAGCCATGGAACATATCTTCCATGGCTTTGCTGCTGAAGAACTTACAACGAATTTGTCCACTTACCGCACCTGTCACCCCACATTGCAATGACCTTGCCTTCCATTGAGACTTTTACAACCTCGCACCTGTTAGAACAACCCTTACACTCAAAAGATGAGGTTGAAAAATCAATGTCAGTAGCGTCAAACCCCCTGAAATTTGTTCTTGTCTTTGTCTTCTCAATGTAATCTTTTGCCAAAATGGCACTGCCTATCGCACCCATTACATTGAAATGTTCAGGTACAATAATCTTGCTTTGAAGCTCTCTTTCAAAAGCTGCTCTGATACCCTTGTTTGCTGCAACACCACCCTGAAAAACAAATGGCGGTTCTAAGTTTTTTCCCCTTCCAACATTGTTCAAATAATTTCTAACAAGAGCATCGCAAAGCCCTCTTATTATCTCAGCTTTTGAAAATCCAAACTGCTGCTTTGCAATCATGTCAGACTCTGCAAACACCGTACATCTTCCTGCAATTCGAACTGGCCTTGTAGCAGACAGCGCCAAATCGCCAAATTGTTCAATAGGAATTTTGAGCCGTTCCGCCTGATGGTCTAAAAAAGAACCAGTTCCTGCAGCACATACAGTGTTCATTGCAAAATCTACAACCATCTGGTCTTTTATGATTATTATCTTTGAGTCTTGCCCTCCTATTTCAAAAATAGTTCTCACATCAGGCACAAAATGAATTGTAGCTGTCGCATGAGCTGTAATTTCGTTCTTCACAACATCAGCACCCAAAATAGCACCTGCAAGCTGTCTTCCAGAACCAGTTGCCCCTACTCCTAAAACTTCTACATCACCTAAAGCTTCTTTTAACTGTTTAACACCTTCCTTGACAGAATCTATAGGCTGTCCGTTTGTCCTTATATACGTCTTAAAAAGTACGTTTACATTTCTATCAATGGCAACAACGTTAGTTGAAACAGAACCCACGTCAACTCCTATGTAGATTTCCTTCATACCATTACAACCCTTTCTTCCTGAACATCTTCTTGTATGTTATCAATAAAGATTTCTCTTGTTTTTCCTCTTTTCCTATTTTTCAAAAGGTCAATGAAAGCTTCTATCCTGGTGAGCATATTTGCCTTTCCTGTCTGCTCATCTATTGGAAGCGACAGAATTGGAATATCAATCTCTTTTGATATCTTTGGAATCAAACTCTGAGTCACAAGTTCTGGCAAACATGCAAAGGGCATAAGATGAACAATTCCGTCAAACCCTCTCTCTTTAAAGTCAATAATATGTCCCACAGTCTCGACCGCATGACCACCAATTAAAATCTTAATATATCTTTGACCCTTTTTTATAATCTCTTTAAACCTCTTTGGTCTCAAAATCCATGGAACAAGATTATCGTTTATCCATTCAAAAAGATATAAGCTTCTTTCTACCTCAACCCCAAGATTGCCCAAAATCTCTTCTATCCCAAAGTTAATAGAGCTCTCCATCACAACATAAATCTCGCCTACAATCCCAACTCTTATTCTGTCTTTTTCATCAACCTTTCTTGTCGGGATACTAAGAAGCATCTGCTTGCATTCCTCATAAACTTCATACAGCTGCTTCCTTGTCTTTACTTTGTCAAACTTTTCGTGGATTTGATTCCAAACCTGAGTTGTCTGACCCTTATTGACCTCATATGGCCTTATCTTTTGAACCATCTTCTCAAGCTCATCAAGCTTCTGGACAAATCTGTATAAGGTGTACATCCTGTTTATAACCTTGTGCCATGGAACTCCATTTCTGATTTTTTGAACGTTCCTGAAAAATGCCCTCCAATTGTCCTGTGGAGCATCAAAGATTATAAGTTCGACATCGTCATAACCAAGAGATTTTAATATGTTCCTGTGAGTGTCACCATAAAAACCTGCTCTGCACGGACCATGTCCACCAGATGTTACAAGCACTTTTGCACCTTTTTCAATGGCCTCTAAATATGTTCCCATGACCATTTTAAGAGGAATGCAAGCAAACTCTGGTGAGTATTTGACACCAAGGTCCATGGTCCTCTGTGTTGGTTTTGGCGGCATTACCACTTCATGTTCCAAAAACTCAAAAAGTTTTTTATACACTATGGCAGAGCCCATGTAAGGAAATGATACTTTCATTTTTATAATACCTCCGACAATTTTGCCCACTTTTTTCGCTTGAGCATGTCAACAAAGGCTTCTATCCTTGTTATCATGTGCCCCTCGCCTGTATGTTCATCTACTCTCAAAGTGGTAAATGGCTTTCCTGCAACATCACTCTCATATTGCAAAAACCTTCCGACAATTGCATCAGGTCCACACCCAAAAGCTGTCACATGGATTACACCATCTACCTCTGGGTCTTTAAGATAATGAAGACCTGCGCCAAGTACCCTGTTTGAAAAAGTCCAAAAAAGTCTTTTCCTGTAATGTTTTAAATTGTCATATGCAACCTCTTGGGGTACCATCTCAAATGTTTTTATATTTACACCCAAATTTTCAAGCTTTTTTATAACATCCATGCTTATAAAAGAATCATATACATCATACACATATCCTAAAACAGCAATTGTCACATCGCCATCTTTTTTTACTCTTCTCAAGTCCTCTTCCCATCTACCCGTTCTGTAGCTATCAAGTGCTTTGTCGCAAGAAAGCCCACTGTGCATTAGTTTTTTAAACCTTTCAAAAACCTCTTCTGCTCTTTTTATCGCAAGTCGTATCTCCCTGTAAGAAAATCCAAACATCTCTGTCAACATTTCATAAATCTTTGGTGAGCTTATATTCTCGTTGTTTTTTTCATTTATTATGGGTGAGATAACTCTTCCTTTACTTTCTTCTACCGTTCCTTCAATTATGTCTGGAAGCCCCATAAACTTTGGACAAAAATATTCTGGTTTTTTTATCCTCGCAAATCTTGGAACAAATACATAATCAGCTACCTTCAAACCCTCAATAACATGTCCTGTAAATATTTTTATAGGCGCACAGATGTCAGAAACAGCCGCCTTTGAACCTTTATCAAGAATATCCTTAGTTGTTGGTCCTGTATCCACAACCTCAAACCCGAGCTCTTTAAAAAATGTATCCCATAAAGGAAAGTAGTAGTAATACAAAAGTGAATGTGGAATAGCAATTTTCATGCTATTTAAAATCTCCTTCTTTCCCATTTTACCTTCCCTTACTATTATAGCACAATTAAAAGATTATAGTATTCTAAAAAAAGGGGCAGCTTTTTCAAAAATAAACAAAACTGCCCCTTCATCTTTTACTAATCCTTCGGTCGCATTGTTGGGAAAAGTAACACATCTCTGATTGAATACGAATCTGTTAGAAGCATAACCAGCCTGTCAATTCCTATTCCAAGCCCGCCTGTCGGTGGCATACCGTACTCAAGCGCTTCTATAAAGTCCTCATCCATCATGTGGGCTTCTTGATTACCTCTCTGTCTTTCCTTGAGCTGCTCTAAAAATCTCTCTTTCTGATCAAACGGGTCGTTGAGCTCTGAAAATGCATTTGCAATTTCCCTACAAGTAATAAAAAGCTCAAACCTCTCAGTAAACTGAGGATTGTCTTTCTTACGCTTTGCAAGTGGTGAAACCTCAACCGGATAGTCCATTATGAACGTGGGCTGAACCAGAAAATCTTCAACTTTCTTTTCAAATATTTCATTTATGATATGACCTATCTGCCAGTTTTCCTCAACCTCAATCCCAAGGTCCTTTGCAATTTTTCTTGCTTCATCCAAAGAAGTAACATTTTCAAAGTCTACGCCAACATACTTGTTGATTGCTTCAACCATGGTAAGCCTTTGCCATGGCGGTGTCAGGTCAATTTCCTGCCCTTGATATGTTATTTTTAATGTACCTAAAACCTCTTGTGCAACCGTTGTGATAAGCTTTTCTGTTAAATCCATCATGTCCTTATAGTCAGCATACGCCTGGTAAATCTCAATGGTTGTAAATTCAGGGTTGTGTTTTATTGAAATACCTTCATTTCTAAACACTCGACCAAGCTCATATACCTTATCAAACCCACCAACTATAAGTCTTTTTAAGTGGAGCTCTGTTGCAATTCTCAAGTAAAGGTCAATGTCCAAAGCATTGTGATGGGTAATAAAAGGTCTTGCAGCAGCACCACCTGCAACAGGACTCAAAACAGGAGTTTCAACCTCCAAAAATCCCCTGTCATCTAAAAACTTGCGTATTGAACGGATTATTAAACTTCTTTTGATAAAAGTATCCCGAACCTGAGGATTTACAATCAGGTCAAGATACCTTTTTCTATATCTTGTATCAACATCCTTGAGCCCATGCCACTTTTCAGGAAGTGGTCGCAAACACTTGGTGAGCATCTCAATCTCTTTCGCCTTTACCGAAATTTCGCCCTTGTGAGTCTTGAAAACCTCTCCCTTTACCCCTATTATATCTCCAATATCATAATATTCTTTGAACTCCTCGTACTTTTCTTCTCCAACTTCATCAATTTTTATATATATCTGGATTTTACCTTTTGTATCTAAAATATCCACAAACGAAGCCTTACCATGACCTCTTTTTGAAAGCATTCTTCCTGCAACACAGACAAACTTGCCTTCAAATACTTCAAAGTTCTCTTTAATATCAGTAGAATAATGTGTCGGGTCATATTTTACCTTTTCATATGGATTGTATTTATTCTGCTGAAGTTCTTTTAGCTTTTTTATTCTGTTTTGTATCTGCTCGTTTAGCTCTTCCTGAGTAAACTCAAAATCCTGCATCCCCATTCACCATCTCCGTCTTTTTATTTTGATATCTCAAGTATCTTATATCTGAACTTCCCTGCAGGTACACTCACCTCAACAACATCTCCAACTTTCTTGCCCATTAAAGCTTTTCCAACAGGTGACTCATCAGAAATCTTAAAATTTAAAGGGTCTGCTTCCTTTGATCCAACTATTGAATATTCAAATATATCCCCAGTATCTAAATTCTGAATTTTTACGTTTGTACCAATTCCAACAAAATCAGTTGAAACTTCATCTTTATCAATAATCTTAGCATTATTGATGAGTTGTTCTAAATACGCAATTCTTTCTTCTAAAGCTGCTTGTTCGGCCTTTGCCTCATCATACTCGGAGTTCTCTGAAAGGTCTCCAAACGAACGTGCAACCTTTATCTTTTCTGCAACCTCTTTTCTTTTTACTGTCTTTAAATTTTCAAGTTCTTTTAAGTATTTTTCATATGCTTCACGAGAAAGTTGATATTTTGCTGTATCCATTTCTCTTGCCATTTTTTCCTCCCCTTTTTCAAAAAGAAAATAATAATTTTTATGATTAATTTTAATTCAAACCACTTCAATTTATGCTTGTACATTTTAACTTTTGTCAATTATAAATCAAAGATGTGCTTCATGTCAAGTGAAGAAAAAGAAAAGCCGCAAGAACAGTTCTTTGATGAAAACCATCTGCGGCCAAATTTATCATATAGTTTAAAACTTTCTTTCTCAAAAGCAAACGTAAAAAGAAGTTCCAAAAAGGTCTATATATTCAAAAATGGCTGTACAAGCAAAATCAATGTTAAAATTATTTATGAACACAACTGTCACCCATGCAATTACATTAAATAGTTTTGAATTCACATACTCACCCATGATTTCTTTGTCGTTTGTAAGCTTGAGCATGTAAATGAGAATTATTGGAAGTAAAATTCCATTTATCTCCTGAGCAACTATCATTAGTTTTATCAAAGGTATATTTGGAAGCAAAATTATTCCTGCCCCTATGACAATAAAAAGAAGTATTATTCCATAAAATACAGGTGCTTCTTTGAACTTCTTGTCAAGTCCATTTTCAAAACCAAATGCCTCAGTTATAGCATATGCCGTTGAAAGTGGCAGAATATGTGCACCTAAAAGTGATGCACCAAAAAGCCCTATCGCAAAAAGGCTTGATGCATACTTCCCTGCAAACGGCTCCAAGGCTTTTGCCGCATCTTCTGCTGTTTCAATGTTAATGCCATGTTTGTAAAGTGTAGCTGCTGTTGCAACAACTATGAAAAACGCAATAAAGTCTGTCCAGAAGGCTCCCAAAAAGACATCCCATCGCTGGTACTTAAGGTTCTTAACATCAACCCCTTTATCCACAACAGAGGACTGCAAGTAAAACTGCATCCATGGCGTTATCGTGGTACCTATCATAGCAATAAATATCAATACAAAACTGGGCTCAAAACTAAATGAAGGTACAAATGTGTTTTTGAACACCTCTTTCCAGTCTGGTTTAGCTAAAAATCCTGAAATTATATAGCTGATATAAATTACCATAAGACCTAAAAAGAACTTTTCAGTTTTTTTATATGACCCTTTGTTAATAATATACCAAACAAAAATAGCAGTAAGAGGAACAGAGATATATTTTGATATACCAAATATTTCAAGGCTTGCTGCAATTCCTGCAAACTCTCCAACTGTTGTTGTAAAGTTGGCAATCAAAAGGGTCACCATTGCAAAAAATGTCATTTTCACACCAAAGTTTTCCCTGATAAGGTCAGAAAGTCCCTTGCCAGTTACAACACCCATTCGTGCTGCCATTTCTTGAATTACTGCCAAGCTTATAGTTATCAGAAAAAGTCCCCACAGCATCTTGTAACCAAACATGGAACCTACCATTGCATATGTTGCAATACCCGATGCATCATTGTCAGCTGTTGCAGTCACAAGTCCTGGCCCAATTACACTTAAAATTAAAAGAATATTTCTTAGTCTGGTGCTTCTCGTTGTCTGTGCCATCTTTTCATCACCTCTTTAGTATCAACCTATTATCTACAGCAGCAGTTTTCTTTTCATCTTTAACAGTTCGTATACAATGTCGTTTATAATGACAACTCCTATAAGTTTTTTGCTCTCATTCACAACAGGCACAGCAAGAAGACTATATTTTGAAATAATCTCAACAAGAGAATTAACATTATCAGTATCCTTTACACAAACCACATCCCTGTTCATTATCTCATAAAGCGGTGTTTGAGGCTCAGAGATTACCAAGTCGCGCAAAGATACAACTCCGCAAAGCCTTTCATCATTGTCAACAACATACAGGTAATAAATCTCGTCTGGTTCAGGTTTCAAGCGTCTTAGCTCCTCTATTGTCTGCTCAACTGTGAAATGTGTCTTGAACGCGATAAAATCAGTTGTCATTATTGCACCAACACTGTTTTCTGGATATTCCATAAGTTCTTTGACTTCTTCTGATGCTTCCTTTTCCATTTCGTTTAAAAGTTCTTCTGCTCTTTCCTCTTTTATCTCGTCTAAAATATCTGCAACCTCATCAGCCGGCATTTTCTCAAGTACATCCGCTGCCTTTTCAACAGGAAGACTCTCTAAAACATTTCTCTGTGCTTCAACCTCAAGCTCTTCCAAAACATCTGCAGCCTTTTCCTCATCCAGAGTCGAAAATATATAAGCTTGCGTCTTTTTGTCAAGTTCTTCAATGATGTCTGCCAAATCCGAAGGATGCAAGGTGGCAAGCTTTGAATATGTGGTTGAAAGCTTTAAATCAAGCCTTGGCGATGCAAGCGGCTGTACATCGTCCCACAAAATAAGCCGCGAAGGAATGTTTTTACCAAGAGGTTTTAAGACTTTTTTCAGGGGCTTTGCAAGACCAAGCCTTCTCAAAAGTCCTTCAAGACCAATATCTACAGCTATTACATAAACACCTGTAGAAAGTACTGCAAGTCTTATATCATTTACCCTCACAACTTTTCTGCCATTCATATCAACAATCTGCTTGTCAAGTATATGACGAACAAGCATAATGGTGTCTTCTTTTTTCACATCGATTGGCTTTAAGTTCCTTGTTTCAATCACGTATTGCCCTTTTTCCTTGTAGATTATGAAAAACGAAAAATCAACAATTTGAGTTTGACCGCCACTTTTTACCTTTGCAGCAATTACTTTGGGTCTTATATAACTTGCATCAACAACCAAGTCTAAAAGCCTTCCCACAACCTTCTTTTCTTCTGAAAAGACCTTGTTGCCGATTACTCTGCTAAGATAAAAGCTTGTGACGTTTGGCATTTTAGCACCCCTCCTTTTTTGAATTTTTTTGTGTCATTTGGTGGAGGGGTGCTAAAAGCCTTTAAAATCTATTTGCAAGAAGGTGCATTTATTCCTTCTTCTTTTCAAAACAGAGAAAAATTAGCACCCCTCCACATTCCAAAGTACAATTGCTTTTTGTTGTCCAATCCTGCTTACTCACAGGACCAGAGTCCATCTTTTCTCTCAACTCCTTCTTTAAGAAGAATTTTTGCAATAGCAAAATTTTATACATTGATATTAGAAACAAAAAGTGCTTTCACCCAAAGCTTAAAAACGAGGTGAAAGCACACTTTACGCCCTTTTAAAGCTACCTCGTACAAGCTTTGGCACTACACGGCATAAAAAGCTGCATTAGGTTATGCCTTGGTTTCGGCAAAACCTGTTCACCAGCTCAGATTGTCTCCAATCTTTCGCGGCAGCAGCCTATATCCCTGTAGGAGCCTCGCCTACCGAGATATCTTGCAATATTTATTTTTTCAACTTCTATTTTAGCACAATTTTTTCATTTTTCAAGCCTTTTTCGGCAAAAATCATATGTTTTCTGGGCAATTTTTTTAAATTTCTTCAATTATCTCTTATTTTCTCTAATATAAAATCAAACATCTTGTCTTTTTCTATCACATCGGGATGCAAAATCGGTTTTGCAAGAAGACTTTTAATCCCATCCGGGATCTCAACACCTGTCTTTGCATACAAAATCTCTACCGCTTCAAACGGGTCAATATTATTATATTCACCATCAAACAAAGCGTTCAAAACATCTTTTGCAAACTTGTAAGGATTTGCAGTTTGAAGTACAACCGTTTTTGTACTATCAAACGTCTGCTTCTGGTATTTTCTGTAAACATCAAACCCAACAGCAGAGTGCGGGTCAATAAGATAGTCATACTCGCGGTAAATAATCTTTATACTACTTCTTGTCTGGTCATCTGTGGAAAAATCACCCCAGAAACTTTCCTGAATCTCTTTTAAAACTTCTTCTTCAACTTTGAAATACCCCTCACTTTTTAAATCCATCATGTATTTTTTTACTCTTTCTGATTCTTTTGTTATTAAATATAATAACCTTTCTAAATTACTTGCAACAAGAATATCCATTGAAGGTGAAATTGTTTTGTAAAACTCTCTTCTTCTATCATATAAGCCTGTCCTGACAAAATCAGCAACCACACTGTTTATGTTTGAAGCAACAATCAACTTATTTATAGGAACTCCCATAAGTTTAGCAATAAAACCTGCCAATATATTGCCAAAATTGCCTGTCGGAACAACAAAGTTTATCTTTTCACCTTCAGATATATCACCAGCTTTTAAAAGCACCAGATAGCTCCAGATATAGTATACAATCTGTGGAAGAAGCCTACCAAAATTTATTGAGTTCGCAGACGTAAAGAAAAACCCCAGATTTTCAATTTCATCTATGCATTTTTTGCTTGTGAAAATCTCTTTCACGCCAGATTGGGCATCGTCAAAATTGCCTTTTATCCCAGCAACAAAAGTGTTTCTGCCTTCCTGAGTGGTCATCTGTCTTTTCTGAACCTCTGACACACCCTCAGATGGATAAAACACAACTATCTTTGTTCTATCAACATCCTTAAACCCTTCCAAGGCAGCTTTGCCAGTATCGCCTGACGTTGCAACAAGTATGAGTGCCTGTTTGTAAAAACTTGGCATTGATTTTAGTAAAAGATGAGGTAGCACCTGTAAAGCAACATCTTTGAAAGCGTATGTCGGACCGTGCCAAAGTTCAAGTGCAAAAAGGCTACTGTCAAGCTTTTTTAAAACAACAACATCTTTTGTGTCAAACTTGCCATTACTATATGACTTGTCAATGCAATCAATAATCTCTTCATTTGTAAAATCAGTAAGATAGAGCTCAAATATATATTTTGCAAGATTTGCGTAAGATTCTATATTTTTTATTTTACTTAAGTCAAGATGAGGTATGAAAACAGGGGTGTAAAGTCCCCCATCCTCGGCTATCCCCCTGTAAATAGCCTCTTTTGCTTTAACCTCTTTATTACCTCTTGTACTTATATAACGCATTCATTTCACCTCAAGTCTTACTTTATTTTCTCTTTTTCAAGAAGTTTTTCATTTAGCTTATACGATAGTACCATCAGACTGTCAATCAGATGTACATTCTCAACAACCACATCACCTTTTACTTCAATCTCTTTTGCAGTAAAATTCCAAATACCCTTAATCCCACCTTCAACCATTATATCTGCAACCTCTTGTGCAACATCTGCTGGCACACACAGAACACCTATGTCAACATCATTCTTTTTGATAAAATCTTTAAGCTTGTCAATATGTTCAATCTTTATATCACGAATAGTTTTCCCTACCTTTTGGGGGTCAATGTCAAATAGCCCGACGAGCCTGAAACCCTTTTTATAAAAGTTAGCATAATTTGCCAATGCCTGTCCAAGGTTACCTACTCCAACAATAACCATTTTAAAATTTCTGTCAAGCCCCAAAATTTTTACAAGATTCTCATAAAGAACCTGTGTGCTGTAACCATATCCTTGCTGACCAAACCCGCCAAAATTGTTAAAATCTTGCCTTACCTGAGAGGCTGTATAACCCATTCTCTGGCTTAGTTCTGATGATGATATTCTCAAAACATCATGGTTTAAAAGGTCTTCAACATACCGAAGATACCTCGGCAACCTTCTTATAACCGCAAGTGAGATGTTCTTTTTTTTGAACAACTTTTCTCCCCCTTATCTTCTTTTGATATTTTTTTGACATACTTTTTCTAAATTAAAAGCCTGTTTCAATTTTAAAACAGGCTGTTATCTTCTTTTTCCGTCATATCGTTTATTATACTCGCTAAGCTTTTGATTACTATCTTTTAAAAACTTTGAAAGTTTTGCTTCAAAATCATCTTTAGACCTCTTTTTTTCATTTTCTCTTTTTGCTGTTTCATTTACTCTCTTTATTGACAGACTAATTTTACCATCTTCTTTTACATTAATAACCTTTACTTTAACAGTTTGATTTTCTTTCAAATACTTTTTAATATCTTCAACATACTCGTATGCCACTTCTGAGATATGAACAAGCCCAACTTTTCCGCTTGGAAGCTCAACAAACGCACCAAACTGTGTTATGCCCTTTACAATACCTTCTAATATTTGACCTCTTTTGATTGACACAAAATAGCCTCCTCTACTCCTTTTTCTTTTTGTTTTTATCTATGAACACAATCTCATCCTTGCCAACAAGACCAAGCTTTTCCCTGGCTACTTGCTGAATATAGTCTTTTGTACCAACATACTGCGCAAGTCTCCTTAGATATTCATTTTCTTTTTTGACTTTTTCTATCTGAGAAATAACTTCCCTCTGCTGAGCCTTTACCTGTTTTAAAATCATTTGCTGCTTAAAAACTGTAGTAGCAGAATATACAAAAAAGGCTATTACAAATATAAGCACAAAAATTCTCTTGAGAACTTTAAATAATTTTTTCACGGCTTGTCTTCCTTTTTGGAAACTCTCAAAAGTGTAGTTATATTCTATCACAATTCATCTTTTATTAAAAGATAAAACTTTGTTCACCTTTTTTAAAAATCCTTTATAAAGAGGCGAAATTGTATTTTTATAAACATAAATACCGCAAGCTATTGATAAAAAGGTGTACCATTTGAGAGTATAAAAATTTATAAACATAAGACCTGCTATTAATACTGCTGTGGATAAAATTGAAGATATAAAAAATAAAATTTCTCTGGTTCGGCGCTTCAATATTCTTTTGAAAAAGAATGAATCAAATACAATTCCTACTGCAAACCCAAGAAAAAAACAGCTTGTAAAATCAGAAATTTGACTAAATATGCTTTTTGGCAATCTTTTTCTCCTCTCATTTAAATAGTCGCGAAAACAGTCCTTTTTTTGGACTTTCCCCATACTCAAGTGAATAAATCTGTCCTTCTATGAATACCTCACCTGTCTCTGTATTTATTTTATTTATTCTAAGGTCAAACCCTTTTATTACAAGCAACTCATCATTGACAATCAAGATGATATTGTTCTCATCAAAGCTCTCAACATCATCAACACCATTTATTGTTATCTTTTCCCTGTTCTCGATAAGCACACTGTGAATTTTAGATTTTAGATTTTTTCTTTCATCCATTACCATGTGGCATCCTTCAAAAATATTCTCAGCATCACAATAATTACTATATTTCTTCCGACAGAAAATTATGTCAAAACCTATTTTGAAAATCTTATTCCATCATTTCATACATTGAACTTGCCAGATTCTTTTGGACCTTTTCATCAACACTTGTCACTTTGCATCTGAAAACCCTGTCACCAAAGTGCACCTCAATGACATCTCCAACTTTAACATCTGTTGACGGTTTTGCTACTTTTCCGTTCACAAATACTCTTCCCGCTTCACATGCTTGCTGAGCCAAAGTCCTTCTTTTGATAATTCTCGACACTTTCAGATATTTGTCTATTCTCATTTTTTTAAGTCCCCACCTTCTTTGAGCCTTCTGAAAAAATCATAAAAGCGACGAAAAATTTATGGCTGCAGCTAAAAAATGGCTGCAGCCAAATTAACAGCAAAAAACTTATATCCCTCTTATTTATAAACCCCTATTTCGACCAAAAAAGTTACTTTGCAACAGCATCTTTCAACATCTTACCTGCTTTGAACACAGGTACTTTTGTTGCTGGAATCTTTATCTCTTCTTGAGTTTGAGGATTTCTACCAACTCTTTCTGCCCTTTCTCTTACCTCAAATGAACCAAAACCAACGAGCTGAACCTTTTCCCCCTTAGAGAGTGCCTCTGTTACTGCATCTACAAACGCATTTAGTGCCTTTTCAGCATCCTTCTTTGTAAGACCGCTCTTCTCCGCCATTGCCGAAATCAAATCTGTTTTGTTCATTCTTTCTTACCTCCTCGCGTATTTTGTGATATTCTAAATATTTCTATTCTATATTTATATCAAAAATCCTTCTTTTTTCAAGCCTTTTCTAAACTTTTTTTGCCTCTTCCCAAAATTTGTCCATATCTTCAAGGGTCATTTCATTCAATATTTTGCCTTGTTTGAAGGCACTTTCCTCTATATAAGAAAATCTGGTTATGAACTTCTTAACTGTTCTGTGCAAGGCTTCTTCAGGGTCAACATTAAAAAACCTTGCTATATTTACAACTGCAAAAAGAATATCTCCAATTTCCTCTTCTATTTTCTCCTTTTTTTCATTTTTCGACAGACACTCTTTCAGTTCTTTAAGCTCTTCATATACCTTATTTAAAGCTCCCTCATAACTTTCCCAATCAAAGCCTACTTTAGCCGCTTTCTCTTGAACTTTATAACTTCTCATAAGAGCTGGAAGATGTTTTGGAATTCTTTTCATACTATCTGTCACAGTTTCAATTTCTTTTTCATTGTTTTTGACTTTATCCCAGTTTAGAAGAACCTCTTCAGCGGTTGAAAAGCTGTCGCTACCGAATACATGTGTATGCCTTCTCTTCATCTTCTGGCAGATGTCATAAATAACCTCGTATATATCAAATCTACCATTTTCCTGTGCAATTTTGGCATGAAACACTACCTGTAAAAGCAGGTCTCCAAGTTCCTCTTTAAGTTTTGTAAAGTCTTTCTCGTCTATGGCTTCAATAACCTCATATGTCTCTTCGATCAGGTATTTTTTAAGACTTTCATGTGTCTGCTGTTTATCCCACGGACATTTGCTCCTTAGTATGTCCATTATTTCTACAAGTTCCTCAAAACTTGCTTTCATCTTCCGACCTCTCCTGCACCAGATTTTTATAAGCTATATTATACCACTATTTTTAGAAAGAAGCTGTGATTTTTTTGATAAGGTATTTTCTCTTAGTTGCAAGTCCTCCTCTTATATGCCTCTCTTGCTTATTTCTTTCTAATATAGTTCTTACCTGCCTGTAAAGCCCTTTGTCAATGTACATAAGTCTTCTTGTGAGGTCATTGTGAATTGTGGACTTTGACACACCCAGAGTCCTTGCAACCTTTCTCACTGTTGCATTGTACTTAATCATAATTTCTGCTGCCAAAATCACTCTTTTTTCAATATCCTCCCTCAACGTCTTGTCCTCCAGAACATTTCTCTTACTTAGGATTATATGCTACATTTCAAAGAAGCTTTCCCTACGAAAGAGCAATAGTTAAGTTTTTGTCAAACTTTATGTTTGAATTTTCAGAGCTTTTTTGATACTATATATTAAAATCTGTGTTAATATGGGTGATAAAATATGAATGAGATTGTTATAAAGCAAAACTTAGCACCAAATGTATGGCTCATGGGTATATACTCCCCACAGGTTGCAAAAAAGGCAAAACCCGGTCAGTTTGTTATCTTAAGAGTTACAGAAAACGGTGAAAGGATTCCTCTTACAATTGCAGATTTTGACAATGAAAAGGGAATAGTATACATCATATTTCAGGTTGTAGGAAAAACAACTTCACTTTTATCTCAGCTAAACAACGGTGACAGAATTATTGATTTTGTCGGACCGCTTGGTATGCCATATAAACACAGCCCTGAAGATAATGACTACCTCTTTATTGCAGGTGGACTTGGAATACCAGCAATATTTTCAAAAGTAAAGATGCTTCACAGTGAGGGCAAAAATGTAGATATCATCATTGGAGGAAGGTCAAAAGAAAATATCTTTTTTGAGGATGAGCTAAAAAAATATTGTAATAATCTCTGCATCACCACAAACGACGGCTCCTATGGAAAAAAAGGATTTGTCACAGATATCTTAAAAGAGCTTTTAGAAAGTGGCAAAAGGTATGATGAAATATTCGCTGTAGGACCAGTTCCAATGATGAAGGCAGTTGTTGATATAACAAAAAGGTTTTCAATCAAGACCTTAGTAAGTCTTAATCCAATTATGGTTGATGGGACAGGAATGTGTGGCGGATGCAGGGTAAAGATTGGAAATGAAGTAAAGTTTGCCTGTGTTGATGGTCCTATTTTTAATGGATTTGAAGTCGACTTTGACGGACTTATGAAAAGAAATTCTTATTATCAAGATCTTGAAAACATTTCGTACAAGGAACACAAATGCAAAATTGGATTGGGGGAGTAGAGAAATTGGACGTATTGAAAAGAGTTCCTATCAAGGAACAGGAACCTATTGAGAGGATACACAACTTTGATGAAGTGTGCTTGGGCTATACACCTGATGAAGCTGCTAGGGAGGCACAAAGATGTCTTGAGTGTAAAAATGCACCGTGTGTAAAAGGCTGTCCTGTTGAAGTCAAGATTCCTGAGTTTATTCAGCTTATAAAGAAAAAAAAATTCAAAGAAAGCTACTTTAAGATACTTGAGACAAACCTTCTTCCCGCTATATGCGGGCGTGTATGTCCACAGGAAACTCAGTGCGAACAGAACTGTGTTCGTGGAATGAAAGGTGAACCAATTGCTATTGGCAAACTTGAAAGGTTTGCGGCTGATTGGTTTAGACAAAACTGTGAATTTGAATTTTCAAAGCCCCAGCCAAACGGCAGAAAAGTTGCAATAATTGGCTCTGGTCCCGCAGGACTTTCATGTGCCTCATCTTTGGCAAAGATGGGCTATGAAGTTACAATATTTGAAGCATTCCATAAGCTTGGCGGTGTTTTGTACTATGGAATACCTGAATTTAGACTTCCAAAGGAGGTTGTTGAGTGGGAGATTGAAAATCTAAAGAAGATGGGCGTTGAGTTTAGAACAAACATGATATTCGGCAAGACATTTGATTTAGAGGATTTAAAGCAGGAAGGATTTGATGCTGTATTTATAAGCTCTGGCGCTGGACTTCCAAATTTCCTGAATATTGAAGGTGAACTTTTAAACGGGATATACTCAGCAAATGAATTTTTAACAAGGATAAACCTCATGAAGGCATACAAGTTCCCTGAATATGACACACCAATCAAACTTGGTAAGAAGGTTGGTGTAATTGGCGGTGGAAACGTGGCAATGGACGCGGCAAGAGTTGCAAGACGGCTTGGAAGTGAGGTTTATATCCTCTATCGAAGAACTGAGGCTGAGATGCCTGCAAGAAAAGAAGAGATTCTGCATGCAAAAGAAGAGGGGATAAAAATAGTTGAGCTTGTAAGTCCTGTGAGGTTCATAGGCGATGAGTCGGGCCATGTCAGAGCTTTAGAACTTGTAAAAATGAAGCTATCTGACCCGGATAGCTCTGGCAGACGAAGCGTAAAACCTGTAGACGGTTCAAACTTTGTGTTCGAAGCAGACAACTTCATTGTTGCAATTGGCCAAAGTCCAAACCCACTTGTCAAAAAAGCTATACCTGACCTTGAGCTAAACCCCAATGGCTCTATCAAGGTAGATGAAAATCTTATGACAAACATTGAAGGTGTGTTTGCAGGAGGCGACATTGTCACAGGCGCAGCTACTGTCATTCTTGCAATGGGGATGGGGAAAAAGGCTGCAGAGAGTATTGACAGGTATTTAAATGCTAAAATGAATAGTAAATCTTAAACTTACAGCAATATGCAATAAAGGCTGCCTTCTTTATTTTGAGTTGGCAGCCTTTATTATTAAATTTAGTATTTTGTAAGATATGAGTCAATCTCCCACTGATGTACCTTTGTTCTGTAATCGTCCCATTCAAGTTTCTTTGCTTCTAAGTACTTTTCAAAGATGTGATCTCCAAGTGTTTCTCTCATAAGAGTACTGTTTTCAAACTCTTTGATTGCCTCTTCTAAGCTTCCAGGCAAAGAACCAATTCCGCGTTTTGCTCTTTCCTCTTCGCTCATTACGAAGATGTTTTCTTCAACTGGTTCTGGTGGCTCAATCTTGTTCTTAATGCCGTCAAGCCCAGCTGCTAAAACAGCTGCAAATGCAAGGTATGGATTTGCTGATGGGTCAGGATTCCTTAGCTCAACCCTTGTTGCTTGCCCTCTTTTAGCTGGAACTCTTATAAGCGGGCTTCTGTTCTTTGGTGACCAAGCAATGTAAACTGGTGCTTCATACCCTGGCACTAATCTCTTGTATGAGTTTACAAGCGGATTTGTAACAAGCGCAAACTCTCTTGCGTGCTTCATAAGACCACCAATGAAATAATATGCCTCTTTTGAAAGCTGGAGCTTATCATTTGGGTCTAAAAATGCATTCATGCCGTCAGATACCCTTGCAAGAGACATATTTGTATGCATTCCAGAACCATTGATTCCAAATATCGGCTTTGGCATAAATGTTGCATGCAGACCATGTCTTTGTGCAATTGTCTTTACAACAAGCTTGAATGTCACAACATTGTCAGCTGTATAAAGTGCGTCGTCGTATTTAAAGTCAATCTCATGCTGGCCAGGTGCAACTTCATGGTGAGATGCTTCTATCTCAAATCCCATCTCCTCTAAAGTCAATACCATGTCTCTTCTTGCATCCTCACCCAAATCAACTGGACCCAAATCGAAATATCCTGCATTGTCATGTGTTTGCAAAGTTGGATTGCCATTTTCGTCTGTGAGGAACAAGAAAAATTCAAGCTCAGGTCCAACAAAAAACTTAAATCCCATTTCTTCAGCCTTTTTGAGCATCTTCTTTAACACACCGCGTGGACAGCCAGGGAACGGTGTTCCATCTGGAAGATAAACGTCGCAAATTAGTCTTGCAACTCTATTTGGTGAAGGTCTCCATGGGAAAATTGTAAATGTGTTGAGGTCTGGTCTTAAATACATATCTGATTCCTGAATTCTTACAAAACCTTCAATCGACGAACCATCAAACATAATTTCATTGTTGAGAGCTGCTTCTAACTGATCAACTGTAATTGCAACATTCTTTAAAATCCCAAAAATATCGACAAACTGAAGCCTTATGAATTTTACATCTTGATCCTTGCATATGCGAATGATGTCTTCCTTGGTGTAATTCTTCATTACTAAATTCCCCTCCATTTAAAGATTTTTTATAATGCTTGTTGAATAAACAAAAAAGGACAAAGACGCCCACTTTAAACTTCAGGACGCCTTTGTCCTTTCAATTTTATTATATTATATTCTTCGAAAAAATGCAACTACATTTTTATAATCTTTCATACCTTATTTAAACAAGCTGTGGCTGAGCATCTTCAAAAACAAGTTTTCTAAACTCTTCGCCCGTGAGCTTTTCTTTTTCTAAAAGTGCATTTGCAACCTTGTGAAGCTTATCAATGTTCTGTTTTAGTATCTCTTCGGCCTTTTTATATGCCTCTTCAATAATGCTTTTTATCTCCCTGTCTATTTCAGCAGCAACTTCCTCTGAGTAGTTCCTTGCAAGCGCAAGGTCTCTTCCTAAGAACACTTCTTCCTGCTCTGTTCCGAAGGTCATAGGACCAAGTTTGTCAGACATTCCATATTTTGTTACCATGTCCCTTGCAATCTTGGTTGCTCTTTTTATATCAGATGCTGCACCCGTTGATACATCCTCCAAAACAAGCTTTTCTGCAACTCTTCCGCCCAGCAATGTTACAATCTCTCTCATCATATCAGATTTTGATGCGTAGAACTTATCTTCCTTTGGAAGATACATAGTGTACCCACCGGCATACCCTCTTGGTATAATTGAAACCTCATGAACAGGTTCAGAATCAGGAATCATAGTTCTAACAATTGCATGCCCTGCTTCATGATATGCAGTAAGCTTCTTTTCTTTTTCAGTATAAACTCTGCTTCTTTTTTCAGGCCCCATCAACACCTTTGCTACAGCTTCCTGAACCTCTTCCATGTTAATCTGCCTTTTACCCTTCCTTGCTGCCAAAAGTGCAGCCTCATTCAAAAGATTTTCAAGGTCAGCACCAGTAAACCCAGCTGTTATCTTTGCTATTTGAGATAAATCAACATCTTCACCAAGAGGCTTGTTTCGTGCATGAACTTTTAAAATCTCCTCTCTTGCCTTTGCATCAGGAACATTTACAACAATCTGCCTGTCAAATCTACCTGGTCGCAAAAGTGCAGGGTCCAATATGTCAGGTCTGTTAGTTGCCGCCATTACAATTATTCCTTCGTTTGTTCCAAAACCATCCATTTCAACAAGAAGTTGGTTTAAAGTCTGTTCTCTTTCGTCATGACCTCCACCAAGCCCTGCTCCCCTGTGACGACCAACTGCGTCAATCTCATCTATGAACACAACACATGGTGCATTTCTCTTTGCCTGGTCAAATAAATCTCTTACTCTTGCTGCGCCAACACCAACAAACATCTCAACAAAGTCAGAACCTGATATGCTGAAAAATGGAACTCCTGCCTCGCCTGCAACTGCTTTTGCTAAAAGCGTTTTACCAGTTCCAGGTGGTCCGACAAGCAAAATCCCTTTCGGAATTCTTGCACCAAGTTCAATATACTTCCTTGGATTTTTGAGAAAATCAATAACCTCTTTGAGTTCTTCTTTTTCTTCATCTGCACCTGCAACGTCTGCAAATGTGACCTTCTTTTTGAGGTCCTGAATTGTCTTTGCACGCGATTTTGTAAACGACATTATCTTGCTGCCGCCACCCTGGGTCTGCTGCAACATAAATATCCATACAAAAATCATCAAGCCAGCAAAGATTAGCATTGGTAAAAAGGTGGAAAGCCACCATGGTACCTGTGGTGGTTCTTTTGTCACTATCTGAATCTTCTTTGCCTGGATGGCTGGCTGTATCTGGTCCAAAAACTTATCTGGAGAAGGTACAAATACATTGTCAAACTTGGTACCGTCGGCATACTGTCCAGACACATTGTTGTAGCTCAAAACAATCCTTGTGACCTTGCCATCGTTTATGTCGTTTATGAGTTCTGAATAAATTACCTCTCTTCTTTCGCTCAAATTTGAAAAAAGCTGATTGTACGAAAGTCCTCCACTTAAAATATCTACAAGTAACAAAATTACAAGAGCTATTAGAATATAAATTGTTGCAGTTTTAAATAGGTTCCTCAATTGTAAATAGGCACTCCCTTCAAATATTGTAAAATTAAATTTCTTTTTATTCCAAAACGCCTATATAAGGCAGGTTCCTGTAAAGCCCTGCATAATCAAGTCCATAACCAATTACAAATTTGTCTGGTATCTCAAACCCCTTGTAATGTATCTCAACATCCACCTTTCGTCTACTGGGCTTGTCAAGCATGGTACAAATTTTTAAACTTCTTGGTTTTCTCCCCCTCAAATATTCGGTTATATATCTTAAAGTCAAACCTGTATCAACAATATCCTCAACAAGCAAAACATCCTTGTCTTCTATGCTTGTGTCAAGGTCCTTTAGAATTCTTACAATCCCAGATGAAGATGTTGAGTTCCCATAACTTGACACTGCCATAAACTCTATCTTAACAGGGATAGTTATCTGTCTTAAAAGGTCTGCCATAAAAATTACCCCACCTTTTAAAATGCATACCATCAAAAAGTCGTCACTATCTTTATAATCTTCAGAAATTTTTTGTCCAAGCTCTTTTACCTTTTGCTTTATCTGCTCTTCTGTTATCAAAATTTCCTTAACTTTGAGTGATAAATCTTTCACAGTCATCCGTCTCCTTCCGTTTTTTGTATGTTTACTTCCAAAAAAGTATTTGAATCTGGCTTTATCTTATACTTCTGATTTATGGTAACCATGTTTGAATAAATATCAAATATAGCAATCACTTCACTATCTTTTGCAAGAAGTAAAATGGAATCTCGCCACCGTTTAGGAATCTTTTTGTCGATGAACCATTCTTTTAATTTTTTTTTACCCGCTTTAAGATAAATAAAATCACCATCTTTTCTTGTTCTGAGAAATAACTTTTTTTCTGCAATCTGCTGAATATCGATGTATATACTCTTCTGATTTTCTATTTTATGAGTAGTTTTAATATTAAACTTGAAATTTTTGTAAAATATTTGATGCTCCTTGTCTAAACAAATTTCAAAACAAAAAGAACTTTCATCAGCTTTTCTGTAAAACACCAGCGAATCACTTTGTTTCTCAACAACCAAATCTTTATATACCTTTTTCTTGCCAGACAAAAGAAAAAACAAATCTTCAATTTCTCTTAACATATCATACGAAATTGTAGAGTTAAAATATTCAAGCATAATTTTTATAATTCTTCTTCGCAAAAATGCTGGAAGATTTTTTGCTTTTTCAATATTTAAAACATAATAAACATCTTCTTTTTGAACATATTCCTGAAAATATTTCTGAGCAAGTGCTTCTATCTGGTCACTCTCTTCTCTTATTATTTCGACTGTTCGAAAAATTGTATTTAACACACTTTCTCCAAATTTTTCTTTTATAAGTGGTAAGATTTCGTTTCTTACTATGTTTCTTTTATATTTAAGACTAAAGTTTGTCTTATCGACAACAAATGGAACACTATTAAGTTTGGCATACTCTTCAATCTCTTCCCTTGAAATATTTATAAGAGGTCTTGCAATAATATCACGTACAGGAGGAACAGATGCAAGACCTTCCAAGCCACTTCCTCTGAACAGGTTCAAAAAGAAGGTTTCAACCACATCGTTTTTGTTGTGCCCCAGAAGTATTCTGTCAATGTTCAGCTCTTCTGCTACTTCATAAAAAAAACTATATCTTGCGTTTCTTCCTGCTTCCTCTTCAGAAAGTCCTTTTTCTTTTTTTAGTTTTGCAACATCAACTTTCCGCGTAATACATTTAATATTATACCTCTTGCACATTTCAATTACAAATTTCTCATCATCATCTGCCTCAGGTCTTAGCATATGATTAAGGTGTGCAACAGTTATATCCAAGTTGTACTTATCTTTTAGCCTTAAGATGCAGTCAAGCAATACCATTGAGTCAACGCCGCCAGAACATCCTATTAACACCTTAAAACCTTCTTCTAGCATCCCATATTTCTCTATGTTACTCTTTACCTTCTCCAAAAACTCCACTTTAAATTCACACCTCAAGGTTTAAAGCTAAAAACTATTATATTGATACACTCTTTAGAACATCTTCAAACTTTTTTATCTTTGCTTCTTTTTTCCATTTCTCAAGCAAGCTCTGATAATACTCATCCTTCTTCTGACTCTCAATTGTTGACTTTATCTCATCCTTGACCTCGTTGAGAGAGAGTTGCTTTTTATCTGTTACCTTTATAATATGATACCCGTAACTTGTTTTGACAATATTGCTTATCTCGCCAATATTAAGAGAAAATGCAGCATCCTCAAATTCTTTGACCATCTGTCCTTTTCTAAAATACCCAAGGTCTCCACCTTTTTGTTTTGTTGTCTCATCTTCAGAATACTTTTGTGCGAGCTTTTCAAAGTTCTGCCCGTCTTTTATCATCTGCAAAACTTCTTCAGCCTTTTTCTTTTTTGTAGCCTCCTCTTTTGAATCATTTACTTTAAATAAAATATGGCTTGCTTTTACCTCAACAAAGTCTGATTTATGTGAACTATAATAGTTTTCTATCTCAGCATCTGTCGCTTTTTGATTTTTAGTTATCTCATCATACAACTTTGAAACGATCTGAGATTTTATTACCTGGTCCTTATATTCGTTCTCGGTTGCACCAATTGTCTGAAGATACTGCTTGAACTCAGCACCTGATTGAGAATCTGACTTGTATTGCTCAATTTGCTGGTCTATTGCCTTTTTTTCTGCCGAAGTCAAAGCAATATTTTTCCTTTTTGCCTGCTGCAGCTCAATTTGTCTTATTATAAGACCATCCAAAACATTCTCTTTTATCTGCTGCTCATATGTCTTATCTCCAACCTTTTGTGATAAAAATGTTTTGTCAAGTCCATAGTAGTTTATTTGTGACCTATAGTTAATAGCAAACTCCTTTTTTGTTATTTTCTCGCCATTTACTATGGCAACTGCTCTGTTTTCATCTACGTACTTTACTATTTCAGGTGTCACAGCAATAAGAATTATAAGAAGTACAACTGCTGCAATAGAAAAAAGCACAATTTTAGTTCTTTTATCCATACATCCCTTCTCCTTTGTTAAAAGTATTTTGATAATATTAATATTATAAAACAATAAAGGACTAATTTAAAGCACCCCAATTGTAAAAACTTTTTTAATTTCCTTGTAAATCTTCTAAAATAGCTATTAAGGTATCAAACCAGTTATTTGCAATCAAGAGCTGTAACATATCATCCCTGTTTTGTAAATATGAAAGTCCTTTCCTTAAAAACTTCACCTTTGCAGCTTCAAGCATTTCTTTGTTCAAAAACTGAAGTTTAAAAAGACTTTCTTGAAACTGCAAAATACTTATTATCCCTGCCTTTTTACACAAACATTTCAAGTATGCAACCTTTATTAGATTATCAACCTCCTTTGGCACATCTCCAAATCTGTCTATTAGTTCATCATAAATATCGTTTATATCATCTTTTGACTCAATTGATGAAATCTTTTTGTACATATTAATTCTCTCTTTTTCATCATCAATGTAACTGCTACTAATAAATGCACTTACTTTTACATCTATTTGAGGTTCAATCTCTGGCTGTATATTTTCACCTTTAAGACGCCTTATCTCTTCTGAAAGAAGTCTTATATACATATCATACCCAACACTGTTTATATGCCCATGCTGAAGTTTTCCAAGCAAAGACCCAGCACCTCTTATCTCAAGGTCCCTCATGGCAATTTTAAAACCAGCCCCAAGTTCTGTAAACTCTTTTATTGCAGCAAGTCTCTTTTGTGCCTGTTCAGACAGCACTTTGTCTTTTCTAAACGTAAAATACGCATACGCAAGCCTTGAAGAACGACCTACCCTCCCTCTTAGCTGATAAAGCTGAGCAAGACCAAGTCTATCACTGTCTTCCACAATAAGTGTATTGACGTTTGGCATATCAACACCTGACTCTATAATTGTTGTACACACAAGCACATCGTACCTGCCTTCAATAAAATCAATCAATACCTCTTCAAGCTCCTCTTCAGACATCTTCCCATGAGCACATGCAATTTTCACACTGTCTCCTACAAGTTTTTGTAGTTTAGCTGCCACTTCTTGTATGTCTTTTACCCTGTTGTAAAGATAAAATACCTGACCTCCTCTTGAAATTTCTTTCAAAATAGCCTCCTTTATTATCCTTTCATTGTACTCAAGCACAAATGTCTGCACAGGAAACCTGTCTTCCGGCGGGTCTTCAATCACACTCAAATCCCTAATTCCCAAAAGTGCCATGTTAAGTGTCCTTGGTATAGGTGTTGCGGTGAGGGTCAAAACATCAACATTTGTTTTTAGCTTTTTAATCTTCTCTTTTGCTTCTACGCCAAACTTGTGCTCTTCATCAATAATCAAAAGACCAAGGTCTTTGAACTTAACATCGCTTGAAAGTAGCCTGTGCGTACCAATCACAATGTCAATTGTACCTTCTTTTAATCCTTTTATTATCTTCTTTTGTTGTGTCTCATTTTTTAAACGCGAGAGAACTTCAATTGTTACTGGAAAATCTTTCATTCGTGCAGAAAATGTCATGTAATGCTGTTGCGCAAGAATGGTTGTAGGAACAAGTACTGCCACCTGTTTTGAATCCATCACAGCTTTGAACGCCGCTCTCATTGCAACCTCGGTCTTGCCATATCCAACATCGCCGCAAAGTATCCTGTCCATCGGCTTTTCGCTTTCCATATCTCTTTTTATTTCTTCTATTGCCTGAAGCTGACCTTCTGTCTCTGTATATGGAAACTTCTCCTCAAACTCTTTCTGCCAGAGGGTATCTTTTGAAAATTTGAAACCCTTCCCAAGCTGCCTTTTTGCATAAAGCTCAACCAAGTCTTTTGCCACAAGCTCAAGAGATTTTCTTACCTTCTGTTTTTGCTTTTGCCACTCTTGTGACCCAAGCTTAGATAGTTTTGGCTGTACATCATCTGTTCCAATATACTTTTCAATCACATCTAAGTTAGTTGTTGGGACATATAAATAAGAAGAGTTAGCATATTCAAGCTTTACATACTCTTTTGTTGTGCCTTCGACAGTAATCTTTTCAAACCCTAAGAATTTGCCAATACCATATGTCCTGTGAACAACAAAATCTCCAGGTTTTAAATCTTCAATAGTATAAAAGGCATCCTTTTTAGATTTTACCCTCTTTTTTGTCTCATTTTCCTTCTTCTTTTCAAGGTGGAAAAACGAAAGATAAACCAATTTGAGATCTTGCACCTCAATGCCTTTTTCAATAGACCGGGCTATTAAATACACTCCCGTTCTTTCTACTTCTGGTTCTTCAGCCTCAGAAAACTGTATATCTTCTTTTAAAAGTGCATCAGCCAAGTCCTCAAGTGATGTTCGACTTCCTGTAAAGATGTTTATGGTATATCTTTTGGACATGTAATACTTCAAATCGTCTATTAAAACTTCCTTCTGCCCATTATAAGAAGGAAGCTCCCTTAAAAAATTGAAAGAAATGATATCTTTGAGTTCAAGCTCCTTTATAGCTGAGACAAATGTTTGAAGAATTATCGACCTCGAAAGCTTTTCTAAAACTTCGCTTGTGGTAAAATAACACTCTGCCATTTTTGGAAGCACAAATCCTTTTTCTAAAAGGTCTGAAAACATCTCTTGTATCTCTTGTTCGAAAGCTTTCAAGCTGCTATAAACTTGGTTGTACTCGTCAACAAAGATAAGACATTCACCAAAAATATCGACAACTGAGAAAAATTGTTGGTAGTAATAGGGATACAATCTTTCAACATTTAGTTGAAGTTCTTCTACAACCTCTCTGAAACTCTCCTCTAAATTTTTTCTGCCATCTTCCTTCAATTTCAATTTCATTTTTTTGTAGTCTTCCTTAACGCGTTTTAAACCTTCTGAAAAGTCCTCTTCCAAATCCCACTCAATTGCCTTGTAAATCTTCATACTATTTATTCTTTCAAAAGACTTCTGAGTTTCAACATCAAAAAGTCTAATTGTGTCTATCGTATCTCCAAAAAACTCAATCCTCACAGGGTATTTACTTGCTACAGGATATATATCAACTATGCCACCCTTTTGCGAAAACTGTCCTTTTTTTTCGACAGTTTTCACTCTTTCATATCCGAATTTTAAAAGCTTTTCTATAAGGATTTCAAGCTGAATGTCATGACCTTCTGTGAGATGGATATAATCAAACTTTAAATCTGTGTACTTTTCAAAAAGGTTCTGGCTACTTAATATGAGAACATCAAAACCGTCCTCAAAAATCTTTACTAACTGCTCTATTCTACTAATTTCAGAATCCCTGCTCTTTGCAAAAGATGCAATATATGGATTTTCTCTTTCCTGCAGGCTCACAACACAACTAAAAATGTTTTTAAACCTTCTTTCCCACTCAAGCTTTGCTCTTTGAGTTGTGATAAACAACGCCTTTTTGTTAAACTTTTCACATAGAGACTTGACCACAAGCGCCTTCCCCATCTCGCCAAGGCCTGTAACAACAAGAGGAAGGCTCTTTTTTACTACATCTTCTTCAAGCCTTTTGAAACTTTCAAGTTTTTCTAAAACCTTTAACAAAGCCTACACCACCACATCTCCGTTTATATAATTCATTGCCCTATCTATATCACTTTCAAGCAAGATTTTTATGCCGTTTGATGCTTTTTCAATTGCTCTGAATATCTTCTCTTTTTCACCATCTTCAAATTCAGACAAAACATATTTCACCATATCATATTTTGGAACACCAATACCTATTCTGATTCTTGGAAATTCTTCTGTACCAAGGCACTGTATTATTGATTTTACACCGTTGTGCCCTCCATCAGACCCTTTTTTCCTCATCTTCACAACTCCAACATCAAAGGCTATATCATCGTAAATCACAATAAGCTTTTCAGTCTTTATCTTATAAAAGTTTACTGCCTCTATGATACTTTCTCCACTTGCGTTCATATATGTCATTGGCTTTAAAAGCAAAACTTTTTTACCGGCATATTCAAAGCTGCCAACCAAACCTTTGAACTTTATTTTATCTACCTTTGTATTGAAAAGCTGAGCTAAATAGTCAATCGCCAAAAAACCTGCATTGTGTCTTGTAAAGATATATTTTTCACCAGGATTCCCAAGTCCTGCAATGATATAATCCAATTCCTACTCACTCCTTTTATTTATAAAAACAGGCTGCCTTTTAAAATACATCAAAAGACAGCCTTTACTTATCTTCTTTGAGAGTAATTCTTATCTGTTCCCTTTTGTGCTTATATATTCATCAAAAAGGGTAGAAATAGCCACATCTTCGTATATTCTTGTTATTGCTTCAGCAAAAAGGCTTGCAACAGACAACACCTTTATCTTATCAATCCTTTTTTCAGGCGGAAGAGGAATGGTGTTGAGCACAACAAGCTCTTTAATAGGCGACTGTTGTATCCTCTCAACAGCAGGTCCGGATAAAACCGGGTGCGTACAACACGCGTAAACTTCTTTTGCACCATAATCCATAAGTGCCTGAGCTGCTGCAACAATTGTGCCTGCCGTATCTATCATGTCGTCAACCATCAAACATGTCTTGTCTTTCACATCACCGATTATATTCATAATCTCGGCAACGTTTGCTTTGGGCCTTCTTTTGTCAACTATGGCAAGTGGCAGGTCAAGCTTTGTTGCAAAGTTGCGTGCACGTGTCACACTTCCAAGGTCTGGCGATACAACAACAGCATTCTCTAAGTTCACATTTTCCATAAAATATTTTGCTAAAATCGGAACACCAATTAGATGGTCAAGTGGTATATCAAAAAACCCTTGAATTTGAGGTGCATGAAGGTCCATTGTCAGGACCCTATCTGCCCCTGCAGATGTTATCAAATTTGCAACAAGTTTTGCTGTGATTGGGTCGCGTGCTCGTGCTTTTCTGTCCTGTCTTGCATATCCATAGTATGGTATCACAGCCGTAATTCTTCCTGCAGAAGCTCTTTTGAAAGCGTCAATCATGATTAAAAGTTCCATCAGATTTTCATTCACGGGATGACAGGTTGACTGGACTACAAAAACATCTGCACCTCGCACAGTTTCGTTTATTCTAACTGATATCTCACCGTCTGAAAACCTGCCAATCTCTGCATCCCCAAGTTTCTTGCCCAAGTGACTGGCTATCTCTTCTGCAAGCTCCTTGTTTGAATTACCAGTAAATATTTTTATCTCTTTACCATGTGTTATCACTTTCTTTACCCCCAGCACAAAAGTTAATTTTTCTACCCTTTTCCTACGCAAACTATATTATAACACAAAATATTGAATAAATTTATTTTAAAATGTCTACAAAATCTATTCATTTTATTATTTATTATTGTGGCTCTCATACATCTTCTTGCGCCTTAAAACCCAGCCTTCTTTTATAGTCTGCCTTTCACGGGCAATCGCAAGAGCATCTGCAGGAACATCATCTGTGATTGTAGAACCTGCCGCAATGTAGGCGTTCTTCCCAATTTTAACAGGTGCTACAAGATTCGAGTTGCAGCCAATAAACGCATTGTCTTCAACCACTGTTCTGTGCTTTTTATACCCATCGTAGTTTACAAATATGGTCCCGCAACCCAAATTCACATTTTCGCCAATGTCAGCATCTCCGATGTATGTAAGATGAGCTGACTTTGTGTTTCTGCCCACCTTTGAGTTTTTCACCTCAACAAAGTTGCCAATCTTGACTCCTTCTTCCAAGATGCTGTTTGGACGCAAGTGAGCATAAGGTCCAACCTTTACATTGTCTTTTATCTCAGAATCCTCAATCACCGAAAACCACACATGGCACTTGTTGCCTATTTTTGAATTTACAATGTATGAGTTTGGTCCAATTACGCACTCTTCCCCTATTGTAGTGTTGCCAAGTATGAATGTGCCGGGATATATCACTGTGTCTTTACCTATCTGCACATCTGGATGAATATAGACAGAATAAATATCTATCATTTGAACACCTTCTGCAAGGTGTTTTTTATTTATTCTTATTTTAAGCTCCTGCTCAGCCAAAAATAATTCATATCTTGAGTTAATACCCATGACCTCAAAATTATCATCACATGCAATTTTTACTACCTTCTTGCCTTCTTTATTTAGTATCTCAATGCTGTCTGTAAGATAATACTCGTGCTGGCTGTTGTTATTGTCTATCTTTGTTAAAACACTTGCAAGTGCATTTCTTTCAAAGCAATAAAATCCTGGATTTATTTCTTTTATTCGCCTTTGCTCATCTGTTGCATCCTTCTCCTCGACAATCTTTAAAACATTACCATTCTCATCAGAAATTATTCTCCCATAACCATACGGATTTTCGAAGATGGCAGTCAAAAGACAGAGCGATGCGTTCTCCTTCTTTCTTTTTTCAGAAATTCTTTTTAGTGTATCTGCTTTAATAAAAGGTGCATCTGCGTAAAGAACAAATACATCTTCCGCCTGCTTTGAAACCATCTCCATTGCACACATCACCGCGTGGGCAGTCCCAAGCTGCTTTTCTTGATGAGCAAATTTTACATTCCTGCCTTCTAATACCTTGCAGACATCCTCTTTTTTGTTGCCGACAACAACTACTATCTCGCTATTTTCAAAGTTTTTCTCAATCTCGTCAATCAGATAAAGTATCATTGGTTTTCCCATTATTTTTTGAACAACCTTAGAATACTTTGACTTCATTCTTTTGCCTTCACCAGCAGCAAGTACAATAAACGCTTGACTTTTCATTTCAAACCACCTTCACTATTTTTCTTCAAACTTTATCACCTCTATCCCCGCTTCTTTAAATATCTGCTGACTCATTTCATCTGGATACGAACCTTTATATATAACCTTCTTTATCCCTGCGTTTACTATCATCTTTGCACATATTACACAAGGATATGTTGTTGTGTAAATTACACTTCCATCTATCACAACACCCATTTTTGCTGCCTGGATTATAGCGTTTTGTTCTGCATGAAGTCCTCTGCAAAGCTCATGTCTCTGACCTGAAGGAACATTTAACTTTTCTCTTAAGCACCCAACCTCGTCACAGTGAGGAATACCTGTGGGTGCTCCATTGTAGCCTGTTGCAAGAATCCTTTTGTCTTTTACGATCAAAGCCCCAACCTTTCTTCTGAGGCAAGTGGAGCGCTCTTTTACTATATCCACAATCTGCATAAAGTATTCGTCCCATGTAGGTCTCATCTTAAAATTCCTCCATCCAGCTTCTCTGAATCTTTCCCAAACTTTCACCGTTACTTTGTACCAAACAGTCTGTCACCGGCATCACCAAGTCCGGGAACAATATAGCCGTGGTCATTTAGTTTTTCATCAACTGCTGCGCAGTAAATCTCAACGTCAGGATGGTCTTGAGTTAACCTTTCAATGCCTTCTGGTGCTGCAATGAGGCACATGAGTTTCAAACTCTGAGGATTGTATTTTTTTATATAGTCAAACGCGGCAGACGCAGACCCCCCTGTTGCAAGCATCGGGTCAAGCACAATTATGTCCCTTTCGTGGACATCCTGTGGAAGTTTGCAGTAATACTCAACAGGCTTTAAAGTCTCAGGGTCTCTGTAAAGACCAATATGCCCCACCTTTGCAGCAGGAATTAACTTTAAAAGTCCATCCACCATGCCAAGCCCGGCGCGCAGAATAGGCACAATTGCAAGTTTTCTTCCAGAGATTACTTTGCACTTTGCAACTCCAACAGGTGTTTCAATTTCAACCTCTTTTAAAGGTAGATTTCTTGTAACCTCATACGCCATGAGCATTGCTATCTCTTCAACAAGCTCTCTGAACTCTTTAACCCCTGTGTTTTTGTCACGAATTAAGGTTAGTTTGTGCTGAATCAAAGGATGATCAAATACATATACATTTTTCTTGTACTCTACCATACTCTTTACTCCTTTCTAATAAATTTGTAATAATTTTACTATTTCTGGTCATTCTCTATAAGATGTATCTTATCAATCCTTCTCTGATGTCTTCCACCTTCAAAGTTTGATGCCAAAAAGGTGTCCACAATCTCACATGCAAGCCCTTCACCGATAACCCTTGCACCCATCGCAAGGATGTTTGCATTGTTATGAGCTCGTGCAGCTTTAGCAGAAAATGTGTCATGACAAAGCGCAGCTCTAATTCCCCTTACTTTGTTCGCAGCAATAGAGATTCCAATTCCTGTCCCACAGATGAGTATACCAAATGTAAACTCTCCGTTTTTTACTGCCAGCGCTACATCTTTCGCAATGTCCGGGTAGTCACAAGACTCCTGAGAATACGTTCCAAAGTCCTTGAACTCAACCCCTTTTTTCTCAAGATGTTTCTTCACCGCCTCTTTCAAAGAAAATCCTGCATGGTCAGAACCTATTGCAATCTTCACTTTTAAATTCTCCCCTTTCAAAAAATTCTTTATAGTAATGAACAAAGTGATGGACTGTACCTGTTTGCAATTTCAAGAGAAAGATGATAACTTTCAAATACACCATGCTGCTCTAAAATTGAACTTACTGTCAAAAGCGCAACATCCGGGTGATTATTTTCCTCACTCAGATGTCCTAAATAGATTCTTTTTGTTCGATCAAGATTTAGTCTTAAAATCATCTGAGCTGCCTGTTCATTTGAAAGATGACCTTTATCGCTTTTTATCCTCTGTTTAAGATAATATGGGTAAGGTCCGAACATCAGCATCTCAACGTCGTGGTTTGATTCAAGTAAGATAATATCTGAAAAATCTATCATTCTGGCAACGCTGTCATTTACATGTCCAACATCTGTGCAAATTGAAACTTTTTTGTCTTTGAAATAAAAACAAAACCCCATCGGATCAGATGCATCGTGAGGTATTGAAAATGTGTCAATTCCAATACTTCCTACCGAAAAGCTTGTACCTGTATCAATTAATTTGACATAGCTTTCGTCAACTTTGCCAAGAGAGTTTTTTATGCTTTCCCATGTTTTGTAATTTGTAATAATGGGAACATTGAGCTTTCTAAAATAAATGCCTGCACATTTAACATGGTCGGAATGATCATGTGAAAGTAAAATTGCATCAATTTTCTTATTAAATCCAATTTTTTCAAGTCCCTGTGTAAGTTTTTTAAAGCTTACACCAGCATCAACTATTATTGATGTATCTTTGTACGAAATCAAAATGCTATTTCCACTGCTTCCACTGTACAGCGGACAAAAAAGCACTTCATCTGACATTATTATCTTTCCCCTTTTATCTTATGTTCTTGAAACCTTTGCACCCAGTTTTGAAAGCTTAAAATCTATATTTTCATAACCTCTATCCACATTTTTGGCATTGTAAATTACAGTTTTCCCTTTTGCTGCAAGCCCTGCAACAATTAATGCAGCACCTGCCCGAAGGTCCACAGCAACAACCTCAGCACCTTGAAGGCTCTCAACACCTTCAACAACGGCCACTCTTCCCTCAACCTTAATGTTTGCTCCCATCTTTTTGAGCTCATCCACATACTGGTATCTATTTTCCCACACACCTTCTGTAACAATGCTTGTACCATTACAAAGACTCAATAGCACTGTCATCTGAGGTTGAAGGTCTGTGGGGAAACCTGGGTACGGCATTGTCTTTATGCTCGAACCTCTAAGTCTTTGCCGGCAAATAACTTCGATGCTGTCTTCATAAGTTATAACCTCTGCCCCCATCTCAATAAGCTTTGCTATCAGCGACTCTAAATGCTTAGGAATCACATTTTTTACAATTACATGTCCTTTTGTTGCGCATGCAGCAATCATATATGTCCCTGCTTCTATCTGGTCAGGAATAATTGCATACTTTGTTGGATAAAGCTTATCCACTCCTTCAATCCTTATAACGTCAGTACCTGCGCCCTTGATTTTTGCGCCCATACTGTTCAGAAAATTTGCGGTGTCAACAACATGCGGTTCTTTTGCGGCATTTTCTATTATTGTTGTACCTTTGGCCTTGACAGCGGCAAGCATAAGATTGATTGTTGCACCAACAGACACAACATCCAAATATATCTTTGTTCCAACAAGCCTGTCTGCATATGCTTTTATCATACCATTTTCTATTCTAACATCAGCACCAAGCGCTGTAAAACCTTTTATGTGCTGGTCAATTGGTCTTGAACCAAAATTACACCCACCTGGCATGGCAACCTCCGCCCTGCCAAACCGAGTAAGAAGTGCTCCAATGAGGTAATATGAAGCTCGTATCTTCTTGACACTTTCATATGGTGCTACACAGCTGTGCAGGTTCCTCGCATCTATTTTAAGAGAATGATTGTCATACTCTATCTTTGCTCCAAGCCTTAGCAAAATGTCATCCATTGCAAACACATCTTCAATTAAAGGAAGGTTATCTATAACACTTTCCCCGTCAGCCATTAAAGCTGCGGGAATTACAGCAACTGCAGCATTTTTTGCGCCATTTATTATAACCTCGCCATCTAAAGGATTGCCACCTTCTATCACAAGTTTTTCATAAGCTTCTTTCAACTCTTGCACCCTCTCTTTTCAAAAAGCTTTTATTTATTTTCCCATTCTTTTATATTATATTCTTTCTTGTGAAATCTGAAAAGAAGAATATTCTTTTCATCAAGCCAATTGAAAATATCAGCGGAAATGAAAAAGTAGTGTGATTTTCTAAAAAATGATATAATAAGAATAAGCCAAGAAATTATAGCCGAAGGGGAAACAAAAGATGAAAATCGGAGTTGTTCAAATGAAGATCTCAAATAGTATCGAAAATAATCTTCTCAAAATTGCAAATTTTTTAGAACAAGCAAAGGTCGAAGAGATAGACTTAATCTGCTTTCCTGAAATGGCGCTGACTGGCTATAATATTGAGCTTTTAAAATCAATGAATTTGAATGATATTATTTTGCCTGCTCTTGATAAAATCTCTCAACTTGCAAGCAAATACTCAGTTTGTTGCATAATTGGACATCCATTTTACGAAGGTAAAGAGTTAAAAAATTGTGCATCGATAATATTTCCTGATGGCAGATGCGAAAAATATTACAAGCTTCACCCAACTGAGATTGAAAAGAAAATATTTTCTGACGGAAAAAATCCACTTGTTTTTGAATACAAACAAAAGCGTTTTGGTACAGCCATCTGCAGAGACCAGAATTTTTATAATATATTCAAAGAATACAAAGATAGAGAATGCGACGGTGTATTTATATTAGCTGCGCACTATTACAGTCCGAAAGAAGCACGCTGGAAAATAGACAAAAATAGAAGTATCCCTATTACAAGAGCCGTTGAAAACGGATATTATGTGTTTTTGGCAAACGCAACAGGTGCTCATCTTAACATGATAAGTCTTGGTCATAGCCTGATTGTAGATGGAAGCGGATGTATTATATGTGAGGCTGATGAGGCAGGGGAATATCTTTTGACTGCAGAAATCTAAGTCCTATATCTCAACCAAAATAACATCTTCACCAATCTTTTTTATTCTTTCCCATGGAATTACATAATCTTTTTCTTTTGAGAAGATGTTGCCCACAGAAAATGGTGCCGGAACAATTATTGCATCTATTTTTCCAGTTTTAACATCAACCTCTAAATCACAAACCTTACCAAGCTTTTTTCCATCAGAGATGTTTATTACATCCTTTTCTCTCAAATCTGAAGACTTATACATTTTCTTTTATCACTTTTCAAGCACTGTTGTCTTTTATTATTATATGCAAAAGTTTTCTTCATGTGAAAATTTCACTTTAGCAAAAAGCCGCAGGTACATTTTATATTTGCCTGCGGCCCTATCAGCATAAGTAATTAAATTCAAATCTCGGTTATGATTGGAATTATCATCGGATTTCTTCTTGTTTTTTCAAATAAGAAATTTCTCAGATTATCTTTTAAAATTACCTTTATTGCATTGGGCTCAGTAATATCGTTCTTATTGCAAAAGTAAAGAACGTCTTTTATTACTCTTTTTGCCTCTTCAATCAGGGGCTCAGATTCTCTAATATATATAAAACCTCTTGTGATTATATCAGGACCTGAGATGACATCTCTTGTTGCCGAATCAATAGTCAGCACAACGATAAAAAGCCCATCCTGTGCAAGGTGACGCCTATCTCTGAGAACTACATTTCCAACATCTCCCACACCAAGACCATCAACTAAAATATTCCCGGCTTGTACCATTCCAACAACTTTTGCTCCATCTTTTGTTATTTCCAATACTTTCCCATTTTCAAGTACAAATACATTTTTTTCGCCAAGTTCTAATGCAAGCTTTGCATGATGAATTAAATGCTTGAATTCTCCATGCACAGGAATACTATATTTTGGTCTTGTAAGATTGTGTATAAGCTTTATCTCTTCCTGGCAGGCATGACCTGACACATGAATGTCATCAATATCTTCATATATAACCTGCGCTCCCTGTTTAAACAAATCATTTATTACTCTATTTACAAACTTTTCATTTCCAGGAATTGGCGCTGCTGAGATTATAACAACATCTCCAGGAATAATTCCTACCTTTTTGTGCTCGGCAGATGCCATTCGTGAAAGTGCAGACATAGGCTCGCCTTGACTTCCTGTGGTGATAAGAACAATCTTGTTCAAAGGATAGTTGTCAAGCTCATCAACATCAATCAGCATTCCATCTGGCATCTTCAGATATCCAAGTTCAAGTGCTTTGTTCACAACATTTACCATACTTCTTCCCAAGACGCAAATCTTTCTTCCCTGCTTTTCAGCTGAGTTTATGACCTGCTGTACTCTGTGAATGTGTGAAGAAAATGTTGCAACAATTACTCTTCCCTGAGCTTGGGAAAATATCCTGTCAAATGTCGCACCAACAGTCTTTTCAGACAATGTAAAACCGGGCCTCTCTGCGTTTGTTGAATCGCACAAAAGTGCAAGAACTCCCTGTTTGCCAAGTTCCGCAAACCTTATTAAGTCAATCGACTCACCCTCAATGGGCGTAAAATCTACCTTGAAATCGCCTGTATGGACTATAGGACCAAGCGGTGTGTGTATAGCAACAGCAACAGAGTCAGCAATCGAATGTGTTGTCCTGATAAATTCAATGCGCATATTGTTAAAGCTAATTACATCTCCTGCCCTGACAGTAAACAACTTAACAGTGTTCAAATCAATGCCAAATTCTAAAAGCTTTATCTCAACAAGCCCAAGAGTAAGTCTTGTACCATATATTGGAACGTTTAAATCGCGTAGGACATATGGTATTGCTCCAATGTGGTCTTCATGACCGTGTGTTAAAATCAAAGCCTTTACCTTTTCTTTATTCTTTAAAAGATATGATATGTCAGGTATTACAAGATCAACGCCAAGCATCTCATCTTCTGGGAATGCGAGACCACAGTCAATGACAACTATTTCGTCATTTACTTCTATTACTGTCATATTTTTGCCAATTTCATTTAATCCACCAAGAGGTATAATTCTAATTTTGTGTTCTTGTTTCTTCTTCATAAAGAATTCCTCCAAAAAAAATCAAATGTAAAAAAGGTAAAAAGGCATTTTAAAAAAGCCCTTACGAAAATGGCTTTCGCAAGAGCTTTTTGAAGAATTTAAAAATAAGTCATAAAATAAGCATTCTTTTATGCTCTTTTCGGCTTTGCCTGAAGTTTTTTCTTTCTTGTACTGAGCTCCCAGTCAAACCACAGTGCTGTTGCTATAAATATAGAAGAATAAGTACCTGATATAACACCAATCAAAAGAGGAAACGCAAATTCTTTTATTGACTGAACACCCATGATATACAGAACGACAAGAACTATAATGACACTCATTGCTGTTGCAATTGATCTTCCTATTGTCTGGTTCATGCTAAGGTTCACAAGATCTTTGAGTTCCATCTTCCCTGCTATCCTTCTGTTTTCTCTTATCCTATCAAATACAACAATAGTGTCGTTTATAGAATAACCAAGGACAGTAAGGATTGCAGCTATAAAAGTGGAATTTAATGGAATTTTAAAGAGAGTATATACAGTCAAAACAATCAACAGGTCATGAATCAGTGCTGCTACTGCAGTTGTGCCAAACCTGAACTCAAATCTGATAGCAATATAAATGAGCATCAAAATTGATGCAATCACAACCGCCCAAATAGCCTGAGATTTTAGCTCAGATGAAATAGTAGCTCCTACATTCTGATAAGATATTAAATCCTCTTTTTTCAGATTATATCTTTTAGCAATCTCAGCAAAGAGCTTGTCTCTTGTTTCCTTTGAAAGCTCTGTCTTGGTTTTGCCGTGAACCTCATGTGCGTTTATCATTATCTTTTTGCCATCTTCAACTTTTCTCACAATTGGAGTTTGAGTTCCTGTAATTTGCTTTGTCAGTTTCTCAAGCTCGGATATCTCTTGAGCTGTCGGAACCTTATGAAGGTTTATCTCCAAAACTGTACCACCTGTAAAGTCTATGTCATAGTTAAAACCTTGTACAAAATACGAAATCAGCCCAATTACCATAACCAAAATTGAAACTATATAAAAGTATTTTCTTTTCCCCATAAAATCAATCTTGGTCATTTAAGCATCCACCTCCCTGGTTTTCTTACCGCCATACCACCTGATATCTTTAAATAACCCTGTATTTATAATTGAAGTAAGTAAAAATCTTGTAACGGTGATTGCTGTGAAGAACGATACCACAATACCTATGGTGAGCGTCCATGCAAAACCCTTAATAGGACCTGTTCCTAAGAACAAAAGAACAATTCCTGCGATTATTGTTGTCACGTTAGAGTCAATAACAGCATTTAGTGCTCGCCTAAAACCTGCGTCCATAGCAGCTCTTAATGTCTTTCCACTTCTCAGCTCCTCTTTCAACCTTGCAAAGATCAAGATATTCGCGTCAACTGCCATTCCGGCAGAAAGGATTATACCTGCTATACCAGGGAGGGTCAAAGTTATCTTTGCATACCCCACAATTGCAACCAGAATAACTATATAAGCAACTAAAGCTATATCCGCAACAAGCCCTGGCAGTCTGTAGAAAATTATCATAAACAGGAACACAAGCAAAATTCCAATAATTCCAGCTTTTAAAGTTGATTTAAAAGCCTCATTTCCAAGTGAAGGTCCTATAGCCTTGCTCTCTATCACTTTCAAAGCAAATGGAAGAGCACCAGCTTTTATCTGCTGAGCAAGAGTTTTTGCCTCTTCTAAATCTTTCATACCTTCAATTACAGCCTCACCATTGTCAATCTCTGCCTGAACAATAGGATTTGAAATGAGCTTGCCATCAAGATAAATTCCAATGTTCTGACCCAAATATTTTTTTGTCCCTTCGGCAAACTTTTTTGTTCCCTCTTTGTCAAACTTTAATGCAACTACATATCCTGATGCTGTCTGCTGTGCATATGCATCAACAACATTCCTACCTGAAACTATCAAATCTCCAGAAGGTCCCTTGAACTCAATCAAAGCTGTTCTTCCTATATATTGTATAGCTTCATCAGGGTCTTTGACCCCTGGAATTTCTACCCTTATTCTTTTTGAACCCTGAATTGTCGCCGTTGCATCATAAAAGTTTCTCATGTCAAGCCTTGTTCTGATAAGCTGCAACGCTGATTCCATTTCTCTTCTTGTTGGGTTTTCCTTTGCTGCCTCATATACAATGTAAACGCCGCCTTTCAAATCAAGCCCATACCTTATAACTTTTTGGACTGACGGGATGCTTGCAGTTCCAATTTCCAGCCCAAAAAACACTATGTAAAATGCAAAGGCTATTACCAAGCATCCTATCAAAAACTTTGCTAAGCTCTTATTTTGCATAACCCTTTCTCCTTTCTTCTTAGAAGGTTAAAAAAACTTGTAGAAGATTTAATATAAACACAGATAAATACTTATTCAGTAAAATTATAATCCTCTGTTTGATAAAAAGTCAACAAATAAAATTTAATAACCTTTTATCTTTTTATACTCATTGCTAAGTTCTATATACTCTCTCGCAGAAATTGCAATCTTTTCAATCTCCTCTGGTGTAAGCTCTCTTATCACTTTAGCAGGTCTGCCAAACACAAGGGTATTTGGCGGAATAACCATATTTTGAGTTATAAGACTTCCTGCTCCAATCAAGCAATTGTCTCCTATTTTGCTGCCGTTCATAATGATAGTCCCCATTCCAATTAAAACATTGTTGCCTATCTCACAACCATGTAGAACCACATTGTGACCAACTGTAACATTGTCGCCTATTATAACAGAACAGCAGTGATCTGTGTGAATTGTCGTAAGGTCCTGTATATTTGTATTCTTTCCAATTATAATTCTATTCTCTTCACATCTTAAAACGCAGCCAAACCACACACTTGAATTTTCTCCAATCTCAACATCACCTATTATAACTGCATTCTCAGCCACAAAAGCAGAAGTCGCAATCTTAGGCGTTTTGTCTTTATAAGTAATTATCATTTTAGCTTCCTATCCCCTTTTCCATAAGATAAAGCTTTATAGCTATTGCATTTTCCACCCTCTTTCTTTCAAGTTCACAACCAACAATGTAAGACTTTTTAACATCACCATTCATATTATAATTTGCAGCAGCACATCCGCCACTGCAGTAAAACCGCGCCCAGCACTGTGAACATTCTTCTTTTTCATAAACGTTATTTTTCTTAAACTCCTCAACCAAATCAAGTCTTTTTATACCTTCAAACACGTTTCCTAACTTGAAACTTGGTTTGTCAACAAACTGATGGCACGGAAAGATATTACCCTCAGGGTCAACTGCTACATACTCAAACCCAGCACCACATCCTGAAATTCTTTTTGAAACACATGGACCACCTGTAAGGTCTATATTGAAATGGAAGAAGTTAAAGCCTTCTCCTTTAAGTTTCGCATTTATATACTCCTCAGCCAAAATATCATACTCTTCTTTTATCCTTTCGATGTGACTCTCACGTATCGCCCAGGGACTGCTTTTGTCCAGCACAACAGGTTCATCCGAAATTTCTTTTATCCCAAGGCTGTATAAGTGTAAAACGTCCTTTGAAAAATCCAGGTTCTTTGCTGTAAATGTTCCTCTCACATAATAAGTTTTCCCATTTCTTTTTTGGATAAACCTCAAAATGTTGTCTGTAATTTTGTTATAGGTGCCATTGCCGTCCCTGTCAATCCTCATAAAGTCATTGATTTCAGGTCTTCCATCATGGCTGAGTACAACATTTTCCATGTTCTGGTTTAAATATTCAATTATATCGTCTGAAAGGTTTGTCGCATTTGTTGTCAGGGTAAAAGATATTTTCTTGTTATATTTATTCTCCTCATGCCTTGCATACTCAACAATGTTTTTTACCACATCAAAATTCAAAAGTGGCTCTCCACCAAAAAAATCAACCTCTAAGTTTTGTCTTGAACCAGAATTTTGAAGCAGAAAATCTATTGCCTTTTTTCCCACATCAAAGCTCATAAGTTTTCTCTCTTGTTTGAAACTGCCACTTGATGCAAAACAGTATCTGCATCTCAGGTCACAGTCGTGGGCAACATGAAGGCACATTGCCTTTATAACCGGATTTCTTTTTTCAATCAAATTCATATCCTTATAAGTATCCTCAGAAAATAAAACGCCTTGTTCAATCAAGCTTTTTATTTCAGAAACTGCCTCAGCTATTTGTTGTTTGTTAAACTCAAGTGCATCTTCTACTCCTTTAAAACTTCCATTTTCTTTGTAATACTTTATTACCTCATAAGCAACGCTATCAACTGTAAAAATTGAACCTGACGCCACATCTACAACAATTTTGAGTCCGAACTTCTCAAACGTATGAACCATCTTTTTTTATTTGTCTTCCTCCTGCCTTATTACATTTTAAATTAAAAAGTTTTGCACAGGGCTGCCCTCAAAAAAATTTTTTGACAGCCCACTCCCAGAAGATTATTTTCTATTTTTGCAAATCTGGTTTCCAACAGTACAGGATGTCTTACAAGCTGACTGGCAGGATGCTTGACACTCACCACAGCCACCAGAAACAACTGTTTTTGAAAGAGCATTTTTTACAACAACCTTTACATGCTTCATAAAGACTTAAACCCTCCTTTTAAAGTAAGAAGTTTTTTTAAACTTATTCTTTTTTCGTAAAAATATGCGTCATACGCATAAACAACATATAGTATTTTACCACAAACTATTTTACAATACAATTTTGTCAAAAGAAAAAGGGCAAGGTTTTCTCTTGCCCTTTATTTGAAGTCTTTTTAACCTCTGTTTTTCTTTATTTCTTCTAAAATCTCAGGAGCCTTGCCCGCACAGCCAAGAACGTTTCTAAGCTTGTGTTTTACCATCTCTTTTATTGCATCTCTGCCATCCTTGAGATACTGTCTTGGATCAAAATGATCAGGATGCTCATACAGGTGTTTTCTGATAGCTGCGGTCATTGCAAGTCTCAAATCAGTGTCAATGTTAATCTTTCGCACACCAAGCTCTGCTGCTTTTCTGAGCATATCCTCTGGTACACCTTTTGCACCTGGAATATTTCCTCCATACTTGTTACACATCTCAACAAATTCAGGTAAAACTGTTGATGCACCATGAAGAACAATCGGAAAATCTTTTGGAAGCTTTTCAACAATCTTCTGAAGTCTTTCAAAATCAAGTCTTGGGTCGCCTTTAAATTTGTACGCTCCATGGCTTGTTCCAATTGCAACAGCTAAAGAGTCAACACCCGTTCTTTCAACAAATTCTGCCGCCTGGTCAGGGTCAGTAAACGCCGCTTCATGCTCTGCAACCTTCACATTGTCCTCAATCCCGGCAAGCTTGCCAAGCTCTGCCTCAACTACCACACCACGTTCATGAGCATATTCAACAACTTTTCTTGTAAGTGCAATATTTTCTTCAAAAGGAAGTCTTGACCCATCAATCATAACAGAAGTAAATCCACCGTCAATACAAGCTTTGCAAATCTCAAAGTCTTCACCATGGTCAAGATGAAGAGCAATTGGTAGGTCTCCTGAATCTTCCAAAGCTGCTTCAACAAGCTTGATAAGATATACATGCTTTGCATACTTTCTTGCACCTGCTGAAACCTGCAAAATAAGCGGTGCCTGCTCCTCCTTTGCAGCCTCAACAATTCCCTGGATAATCTCCATGTTGTTGACGTTAAATGCACCTATTGCGTACTTGCCTTCGGCCGCTTTTTTAAACATTTCTCTTGTGGTAACTAACGGCATTCTAAATTACCTCCCCAAAGTTTTTGTTTTAAATCTCAATATCCTTTCCATGAAGCTTTAGAAAGCTTATAAAGCTTTCTAAGCTTTTGTTGACAATAAGCTCAGGCGGAAATTCATACTCACACACAAGTTTTTGAGTAATTTCGCATCTGCCGATGTCTGCTTTGTAGTGTGCATCTGAGCCCATTGCAATGTACACACCATGTTTTTTGCACAGCTTTAAAATCTCTATGCAATTTTCTTTACTTTTTTCACGAACATAAAACGAAGAGTTGTTTATCTCAATTGCTTTTTTATATTCCTTTGCAGCAAGCACAACCTCTTCTTTATCAATTTCATATAATGGATTCCCTGGATGCCCTATACAATGTATATACCGATTTTTGATTGCACCTATCAGTGCCCTGGTATGGTCAAAAACTGTCCCACTCGGGATACAAACATCGTGCAGGCTTGCAATCACAAAATCAAGCCTTTTCAGGGCATCTTCCGGGATATCTATTCTGCCTTCATAGTCAACAATATTTGCCTCGCAGCCTCTAAATACCATTATACCATTTATTTTTCTCGGTACAACAATTAGATTGTAAAAATATAAACTACTGCACGACCCTGGCATCTCAGGGCCGTGGTCTGTAATACATATCCCTTTCAAACCTTTTCTTTGTGCCTCAAGTACCATCTCTTCCAAGGTATTGTAAGCATGACCGCTTGCAATGGTATGACAGTGTGTTTCCACTTCCAAAAACATTTTCATCTCAGCTCTCATCAAAAATTTTGTTAAATACATTAATCTTTAATCTCTGCAAGTTTGTTCTTTAAAATATCAATCTTCTTCACAGGAGTTGGGTCATTCTGATAAAGTGTTGCAAGATAAAGCGATACATAGTCTCCTAAGTAGATTAGAGAAAACATTCTTGCAAGCCTCGAATTTCCGATTGAGTATATATCATTTACACCAGACACAACACCCTTTATAAGGTCTTTTGTAATATCCATTCTGATTGCATTTCTCTTGTGGTCTTCTGTGTCATGGAGCATTACAATTTCAAAAAGTCCAAGAATATGTTTTGGCGACTCAGTTCCAACTATCTCGTTGTGGTTGAGTTCTGAAAACACATTGAAATATGCTGGTGATTTTGAATTTTCACAAATCTGACCCTTCCATCTCTCTGCTATGACCTCTGTGGTTCCGCTAATGCCATATATGATTGGGAGCTTGTTCCAAAGTTTTAGTGTAAGTCTCTTCGCAAGGTTTTTCTCTTCCGGCACCTCTGGTTTATATCTCTCTCTCAAGTCACTTAAAACCTTTACTGTCTCTTCTATCTGGTCATCAACAGGTTCAATCAGACCAAGTTTGACAAATAGCATCAAGAGTGGAATGAATGAGTATCCAAGTGCAGCTCTTGGCTGAAGCCCGCTTGGAATTGTGATTACATCAAATCCGTCTTTTTCGGCAAACTCTTTTAACTTTCCGCCTGTTGTGATTGCAATGATTTTTGCCCCTTTTGACTTTGCATCCTGGTATGCAGAAAGTGTCTCTTCGGTGTTACCTGAGTAGCTGGACGCTATAACAAGAGTTTTAGAGTCAACATACGCAGGAAGTACATAGTCTCTGTTAACAATCACAGGAATTTTGCACTTATCAAGGACAAATACTCTCAAAAGGTTTCCACCTATTGCTGAACCGCCAAGACCTGTAATCACAACCTTATCTATATCTTCTGCTTTTACATTCACGCTAATATTTTTGCCTATTTCGTATGCTTTTTGAATTTGCTCAGGAAGATTATAAACTGCCTCAAACATACCGCTTGGGTCATTCTGTGCAATTGTCTCTAAATTATCAAGCATTTTCCCAGACTCCTTTCTTTAAAATTTTCTATTTCATAATATAACAATTTTTCAGTTTTTTCAACTTCATAACCACACAAAAAATAGGAAAGCACCACTTCTAAAGAAGTTTAAAACCTTCTTGTGGTGCTTTCCCATTCTATCTGCTTTTTATTCTTCTGGCACAACTGACGGGTCTATTAAGCTCCAGAAAGCAAATTTTGGCTGATAATCTTTGTCAAACAAAAGTGGAAAATCACCTTGAAGCCATGAATAGTCATCTTTGAGTCCCCAGAACGAAACACTTGTTACTACATTTTTGTATTTTTTGAACACATCAAAAAGATCTTTTAACTTTCTTGCCTGCTGAATTAAAAGATATCTTTTTGTTTCTTCATCTATGTCTTTGCCATATTCTTTTGCCACACTTATATCAATTTCTGTGACATGTATCTTAATACCAGGAATGCTGCTAAAAAGTTTTATAGTTTTTTCTACCTCTTCAACGCTTGGCCAGCTTACAGAAATATGGCACTGAAGACCAACACCATGAATGGGTATTCCTTTTTCTCTTAGACTCTTTATTAGCTTGTAAATATATTCTCTCTTTACTGGATTTTCTGTGCTGTAGTCATTGTAAAAAAGCTGAGCGTTAGGGTCTGCCTGATGAGCGTATATGAACGCTTTTTCGATATACTCTGGACCCAATACATTAAACCAGTCACTTCTTCTAAATCCATCTGGCTCATTTTCATCAATAGCTTCATTTACCACATCCCATGCATATATTCTACCCTTGTATCTTGAAACAACTGTCTGGATATACTTTTTTAGCCTCTCTAAAAGTATCTTTTTGTCTTTTTCACTATTCGTCAGCTTTTTCCCTGTCTGAGGGTTTTCAAAAAACCAGTTTGGGGTTTGCTGATGCCACACAAGTGTGTGACCACGAATAGCTATATTATTCTTTTTGCAGAAATTAAGATACTCATCAGCAATTGAAAAGTTGAAATTGTCCTCTATTGGTTCAAGTGCTTCTGGCTTCATCTCATTCTCTGCTGTAATGCTGTTAAAATGTCTCTTTATGAAAGCAACATCAACTGGATTTGTCAAAGCCCTGTATGGTACAGCAACACCAATTTTAAAGTAGTTTTTGTATTTCTCTCTCAAAGAAGGTAAATCTAAATCAGGTACAGCTGAATACCATCCATCATCTGAAATTGTAAAGTTGTCGATATAGTAATAGGAAATATCTGAGAGGGGTCTTATGAAAATCACAAAGTCTTTTATCTTTGAATCCAAAGAGGGCGTATAACTTGCAAATACTTCTGTCCACTTATTCTTTGGAATGGTTACCCTCCCAAGCACAATCTCTCTCATATTCTTTCCACTTTCCAGAAACCTTATACCAACTGCAAAATTTAAACTCTTTAGAATGGATTGATGCATATAAAAAGATATTGAATAACTTTTCCCCTTTTCAAATGTTCCTTTTACAGGCAAGATAACTGTTGTGTTTTGTCTTTTAACTGTTTGCTGAACTTTTATGCTATATGTACCTTGGTAAGCTTTTTCTTTTGAAATGGATAATTTACATTTTTTATCTTGAGAGATAAATCCTGCTATATTTTTATCTTCAAAGTTTTCAAATTTTATTAGATGAGATTTGTCAGCAACTTTGAGTGTAAAAAGGTCAACGTAAAAATTTGTGGTTGAGGTTGGTACATATACTTTTAGCCAAACTTTTTTTATCCCTTTTTCCTCAGTCAAATTTAAACTTGCATCAAGTTTTTTCCAACTTTTTGGAATAATAATTTTTTCACACAGCAGTTTGTTTTCTTTTCCGCTTTTTGTCTCAATTTCGCTACTCACAACAAAACGCTGCATTTTGCTTGACTTGTGATAAACATATAGAGTAATTTTATATTCATTTGCATAATCTATAAGATTGGTTACATCAAGCAAAATTCCATCATCTATTTGTTTTCGGCCACTTGCAAGAAGTGAAAAGGTCCCTTCTGCTGCTGTTGTATTGTCAATCCTTAAACTCATAGATTTTCCTGACGCTTTAAATGGTGCTATAAACCTATTTTCAAAATTATACTCCACAAAACTCTTTTTTGTTTCTCCAATGACTCTACTAATTTTAGTACTTTCTATACCAATTAAGGTTACAATCAAAAATAAAATTACTAAAATCAATACTGAAAACCTTTTCAATCTTCTATAAAAGCAACAACTCACTTAGTACCTCCTCCTCATGCATATTCTGGAAAAGAAAGCATGTCGGAAATCACCATAGCTATACATCCCAGCACCACAGCTCTGTCTTTTAGTTTTGAAACCTCTATCTTAAGATTATAAAACTGGGCGATAAAGGATCTCTGGTTAATTACTTCCCTCAATTTTTCTAAAAACAACTCTCCAAAAAATGATGCCTTATTACCTATAATTACCATTTCAGGATTAAAAATATTTACAAGATTTGCCACGCCTATCCCCATCTTTTCAGCAACCTCAAGTATAGCCATCCTGCAAACTCTGCTTCCTTCTTTTGCTGCTTGTATTATCCGAGAAGGAGTGATTTCATGTACATTTTCACAGCTTATATACCTATCCTCTACTCCTTGTTTTACAAGCTTTTTGATAACACTCAAAAGTGCCCTCTCGGATGCAAAGTTCTCAAGACAGCCAATATTGCCACAGCTGCAAACATCGTCCTGAAAGTTGATAGTGGTATGTCCAACTTCACCTGCAAATCCTGCAGCACCTCTGAAAAGTTTGTTGTCGATAATAATTCCTGCACCAAGCCCAATTCCAACACTCAAATAAATCAAATCACTAACTTTTCCCCACTCACCAAACCACTTTTCGCCCAGTGCTCCTGCATTTGCTTCATTGTCAATATAAACAGGGAGGTTGAATCTTTGCTGAACAATTGATTTTAAGTGAACATTTTTCCACTTCAAATTTGGAGCAATAAGCACAATACCAGACTCTTTTTCCACAATACCTGGAACACCAATTCCTATACCCAAAATTCCTTTTGGTGTGTGCGGAGCCCTATCTATTGCTTTTTCAATTAGGTCAAAAAGAAGATCAAAAAGTTTGTCTTTGTCCTCCCCCATCTTCATTTCTGCATATTCTTCAAAAATAACCTCACCAACAAAGTTTGAAAGAATAACATGAATATAGTCAACACCCAAATCAATTCCTATGATTGAACCTACATCCTTATTCACCTGCAAAAGTACAGGTCTTCTTCCACCTTTTGACTTACCATATCCTTTTTCTACTATATACCCTTCTTTTATAAGCTCATCTGTGAGGTTTGAGACTGTTGCTTTATTTAAATCCACAAGCCTTGATATTTTCGCGCGGGATATTATTTTATTGTCCAAAATTGTTTTCAAAACCAAAAGCTTATTTATTTGTTTTAACAGCGTGTGGTTACCCATCCTGTCATTTTCCTTTGCTAATTAAGCTTTGCAAATTATTATACAACAAAAATAGGTTGCAGGAAAACAGTTTTTGACGCTAAAACAACTTCTTATCCTTTTACTGCACCTGCCATCATACCTTTTATAATTTTGTCCTGACCCAAAATATACGCAATCAACATTGGCAAAAGCGATAATGTTAAGAATGCCATGATAGCTGGTATGTCTGAACCATACCTTGCCTGAAAATCCCAAATACCAAGTGGGAGTGTCCTTTTATCTGGCGAACTTGTTAATACTAAAGCAAAAACAAACTCGTTCCAAAGATATGTCCCATTGTATATCCCAACTGTAATTAAAGCAGGTCTCGAAAGAGGAAGAAGGATATCAGAATACAATCTAAACATGGAACAGCCATCTATTTTAGCTGCTTCTTCAAGCTCAAAAGGAATCTCTCGCATAAACTCTGTCAGGATAAATATTGACATAGGCAAACTTAATGCTACATACGGCCCAATTAATGCAAATATAGTATCATATAACTTAATTTTATTAGTAAGAACATAAATTGGGATTAAAGTAACATGAATAGGAATTGCCATTCCTGCAATTATAAGAGAATACAATATATTATTCAGAGAAAATTTCATTCTCGCAAATACATACGCTGCCATTGAAGATATAATAAGTATTAAAATTACTGAAATTGAAACTGCAATAACACTATTTTTGAGGTAGTTAAAAAAACTACCATGAATTACAGTTGAATAGTTTCCAACAGTAGGCTGTTTTGGTATTTGCCATGTGTTACCTTCAAGTAGCTCTGATTGTGTTTTTATAGACGTAAAAAACATAAACAAAAATGGCACATCTGCAACTAATGTCCATATAGCTAAAAATATGAAATACCATTTTTTAATTTCTTTTGCAAAACCCATTATAGTATTGTACCTCCTTTTGGCGCAAACTTAAAATTTAAGCTTCTTTTTTCTTTGTCGCAAAATATGCTAAAATTCCTGCTGTTGTAATTATTATGAACATTGCCGAAGCAATTGTGCTGCCATATCCCATCTTAAATGAGGCAAAAGCGTTTTTATACATATAAGTTGCCATGAGTTCTGTTGCGTTTGACGGTCCGCCCTCTGTCATAACATAAATCAAATCAAAATATTTAAGAGAACCAATCAAGGATAAAATACAAGCAGTCTTTATGGACGGGGCTAAAAGAGGAAGTTCTATTTTCCAAAAATACTGACCTTGTGTTGCCCCGTCTATTCTTGCTGCTTCGTAAAGTTCATGAGGAATGTTAGAAATTGCAGCTATAAAGAATATCATGTAAAAAGGTATATATTGCCAACATATAACAGCAACAACAGAGTAGAAAGCTACATTTGGATCACCCAGCCAATCTTGATTTAAAAAGTCAAGGTGTAAAAAGTTAAGTATTCCAGCTAAAAGCCCAAATGATGGATCATATATATATTTAAATAGTACACCAATCGCCACTGATGACATTAACATTGGAAGATAAAACAGTGACTTAAATGCATCAAACTTTTTGCCACCTCTATCAAGCATTACTGCTATCAATATTGCAATTGGCATTTCGATTATTATAGATAAAAATATAAATTTAATATTATTACCAAATGCGTGCCAAAATATCGAGTCATGTATAAGATCAATCCAGTTTTTAAAACCAAGATATAATTTTCGAGGAGAAACACCATCCCACTCGTACATACTGAGGTCAAAAGACATTATTATTGGCCAAATTATATAAACTCCAATAAGAATTAAAGCGGGAGCCAAAAACAATAAAATGCCTAAATTTTGCATTAGTTTTGATGCCTTATCTCTCTGCAATTTTAACTTCACTCCCCAAAATTAAGTTTTAATTTAAACAGTTTTATAGAAAATTGAATTGGTATTAGCCATGGAGATTTACTTTCCATGGCTAATACCAATTTTCTTTATTAGTATAAAATATTTAATTCTTACTTCTTGAAATATTCCTTAGCAGCTTTCTCCATTTTTTCTGCAGCAGCTTTTGGTGTAATTGTCAAGCCAAAGAGAGATTGCACAATATCCTTATGAGTCTCTGCAAGTTGTGGTGGAAGGTATTGATCCCACCAAAGCTGAATACTCTTTGCTTTTGAAATTACATCATAAACTTTTTGTAGCATTGGATCTGTAAATTTTAATCCTTTTACAGGTGGAATTTGACCATAGTTAATTCTCTCTTTTACTGCCTGATCATCAATCAAGTATTGAATCATATTGAATGCTTCTTTTGGATACTTACATGTAGTTGTCACAGCATAGTAGTTTGAAGACGCCATTCCAACTAAACTTGTTGGATCTCCTTTCCCACCCTTAATCGACGGGAATGGGAAGAAATCAAGATTCTTTTCATAAAATTCTTTCTTTTCAGCCTTTACTATAGGTATCTGCCAAGTTCCCATTAATTCCATTGCAGCTTTTCCAGAGTATAAAAGCATTCTTGATTGTCCCGTATCCCAGTCAAGTCCATTAAATCCTTTTGGGAATGCTCCCATTTTGACCAAATCCTGAAGCATCTGACCTGCTTTTACAAACGGTTCATCTGCAAAGCTACCACCTGTTCTCTCAGCAGCTTTTTCAAACGCTGAAGCACCACCTAATTTATTTACCAAATTCCAATACCAGAAACAACCAGGCCATTTTGTTTTATTAGCAAGAGTTATCGGAGTTATTCCTTTTGATTTTAATACCTTTACAATATTTAGAAACTCATCATAAGTCGTTGGTACTTTCAAATTGTATTTTTTGAATATTTCCTTATTGTACCATACAAGCGCAACACCAGCGCCTTCAACTGGAACTGCCCATATCTTATTGTTATAAGTAATTGGGCCAAATGCTGCATCAACAAATCTGCTCTTATAATTTTTCTCGTTCATATAAGCTGTAATATCTTTTACCTTACCAGCCCTTACATATTCAAAGAAAGGACCACCACCCCATGTAACAAATACATCTGGTGCCTGGTTAGAACCCATAGCAATTTTTAATTTTGTCTTGAATGAATCATTCTGTAGTGGAACAACTTCAACCTTAAAGTCTGGATGCGCTTTCAAAAATCTGTTTACTTGGTTTTGAATCATTTGCTTTCCGACAGCATCAGTTGTGATGTGCCAAAATACAATCTTTTTTGTTCCACCAGCTGAGCTGAAAGCCTTTTCAGATGGTGAAAAAACTAAAACTAAGCTCAACATAAAAACAACCAAAGTTACCAACGCTACAATTCTTCCAAGCCTCTTCACATTACACCACTCCTTTTGGTTTATTTATTAAACAAACTATTTATATATTTCGCTGCAAATTTTAAAACTCCTTCTTCGATTTTTTAATCTTTTGTTAATTAATATTAAATAATTTGTCATTTCTCAATATATTTTTGTTGTATTTTTATTAGCTTTTATAATGAAATATGTAACTTCATTTTGTTAAATGCTAACAATTTCAAATGAGCTTTTGAAGCTGATTTTTTTGTTGAAATGTTTTATAATCTAAATTAGATATTTCAATATACACTTTTGTTGAGGAGATTTTAAAACTATGAACAAATCAATAGTAAAACTTTTTACCATTCTTGCGTTTTTGCTTGTACCTATGTATATCATAACTACTATTGTTAACCACGTTAAGATAAAAAATGAGATTAAACATTTTTCTAATCGTCAGTATTATATAACAGCCCCAAATAAAATTTCTGATAATAGATCATACATTTCGACTTCTGTATACAGTAAGCTGTATGAAAATCAACAAATAAATGATAATCTTACTATCTCTGACAATGTCTTTACTCAAAAGGTTTCAGATTCCATTTATATTGTAAGTAGTAAAAATTCAAATGGGACCACAACTCAGAAAATTTACTATAAAAATAAGGTTTCTGCATCTGAGATGAAATATTATAGCCCTGTTATTAGTTTTATCAAGTCTCAAATCTTGATGTCAAATGTCTTTGAAAAAGGAATTTATGATGTGTACATTGAAAAAATTGACGTAACATCAAAGTATATAAATGCTGCTGTAATGTTTTATCCTTTAGAAAAGATTGAAAACAATAAAAGTTCTTTAATTGACGGTGAAATGATTGTCCTTACATTCTTTGTCGATAGAAGTAAAAAACCAGAAGAATATTCGCTCTTATCTGTGATAAAAGACCACAGCCCAAATGACTTTTTTAATGTGTTTTTAAAGTCGGTTTATAAATTTACTGTGATAAAGAAAGGAGACGAGGATTAGAAAAACGCTATGAAACAAGAAGATATTTCGCAATTTCTTTATAACGTATATAACAAGCTCTATGAATATTGGGGCCCTCAACACTGGTGGCCTGCTGAAACCAAATTTGAAATGGTCATTGGTGCAATCTTAGCTCAAAATATCTCTTGGATCTCTGCTAAAAAAGCTATCTGTAATCTGAAAAAATTAAATATTCTCTCAGTTGAGGGAATTTTACAAACTCCTGAGGAGAAGCTTGCTGAATTAATCAAAGCTGCGGGATATTATAACCAAAAAGCCAAAAGGTTGAAGGAATTTTGCAACTTTTTAAAAAGAGAGTTTAACTCTGACTTAGAAAAATTATTTGCTCTTGACATCTCCAGCTTGAGACAGGTTTTGCTTTCTCAAAAGGGAATAGGATTTGAAACAGCTGATAGCATAATTTTGTATGGTGCTGAAAAACCCATCTTTGTGGTAGACAGTTATACAAAAAGACTTTTTTATAGGCTGGGTTTAATAGAAAGTGAAAAAATATCATATAATGATTTACAAGCAATTATTATGGCCAATCTGACTCCTCAAACCAAGTTTTTTAATGAGTTTCATGCACTTATTGTAAAGCATTGCAAAGAAATTTGTAAAAGCAAAAAGCCAATTTGTAACAAATGCTGTTTAAGATTAATTTGTAATTATTATAATGAAGAGTAATTAAATAGAAGGCTGTTCAATAATGAGTTGGACAGCCTTCTTGAGACTATAAATAATTTTGTGTAAAGTATAAGAACCTCCTTCTTGGTAAGAATCAGAATATAAACAAAAATATCAAAGAAGGAGGTTTTTTGATATGGAGAATGTTTTAACAAAAGAGCAGCTCTTAGAGTTTATAAGAAAAAATAATATTCAGAGTGTAAGTGATATTTACGAAAGTTTGAAAGACCTGTTCAAAGATGTATTTCAAAGCTTTTTAGAAGCAGAAACTGAGGAAACTCTGGGTTATGAAAAATATGATATTAAAAACAAACAAACTACTAACTCTCGAAACGGATATACCCAGAAAACCGTAAAAACAAAATTTGGAGAGATGGAAATTGATATTCCAGGAGACAGAGAAGGTGAATTTGAACCCAAGATAATTCTCAAATATAAAAGAGATATCTCTGAAATTGAAGATAAAATAATAGCTTTATATTCCAGAGCAATAGTAACAAGAGATATTCATAAACAAATAAAAGATATCTATGGTATTGAAGTATCTGCTGAGATGGTAAACAAAATTACAGAAAAAATAGTACCATAGAATAAGAGAGTGGCAAAACAGACCATTGGAAAAGATATATCCGTTTATTTTTATGGATGCAATCCATTACAAGATAAAAGATGAAGGCAAGATTGTAAATAAGGCTGCTTACGTTGTTTTAGGGATTACCATTGAGGGATATAAGGATGTTTTAGGAATATGGATAGGAGAAAGTGAAAGTTCTAAATTCTGGCTTGGAGTTTTGAATGATTTAAAGACAAGAGGGGTAGAAGAAGTCCTGCTGTTTTGTGTTGATGGTCTTACTGGTTTAAAAGAAGCAATAGAAGCAGTGTTTCCAAAGAGTGATATTCAAAGATGTATAATCCACCAGTTGAGAAATTCATTTAAGTATGTTTCGTATAAACACATAAAAGAATTTTCAAAAGATTTCAAGAGAGTATACCAGGCAACAAATGAAGAAGAGGCATTTGAGTAATTTTTGTACAAATAAAAGAGAAATGGGGGAAACAATATCCTTATGCATTTAGAAGCTGGTAAAGCAACTGGGAAATGCTGACCTCGTTTTTTAAGTTTCCCCCAGAGATTAGAAGAATAATTTATACAACAAACATTATAGAAGGTGTTCACAGACAGTTTAGGAAAGTTACAAAGTCAAAATCAGTATTTCCAAATGATATAGCTTTAGAAAAGATGCTTTATCTTGCGACAAAAAATGTTGTAAGAAAGTGGACGCAAAGATACAGAAACTGGGATATGATATTAAACCAGCTTTTAATAATGTATCCTGAGCGGTTGAAAGAATATATAAAGTAGAAGCAATCATTTGTTCGCGTTTTTTTAACTGCTTCTATAGAAGCAGTTAAAAAAACAAATAAAAAAAGATAATATAACCCAGTATTAAATTTTCTCCATGAAGTTAAAAATTTATGCATAAAAAATATTGAAATGGAAATACTAAAAATAGAAAGTTGGCAATAAAATTTTGAATGATTACTTACCAAGAAGGACGGCTTATCTTAAATACACAAAATTATTTACACACCCCAACAAAAAGCTCAAAAAAGTTACTATTTTTCGCTGTTATGAGAAAAATTATTTGTATCATCTTTGCTATTATGCGTGATAAAAAACCTTTTGAAAGCAGAAACTCCTAAGGAACATATTCGAAGATGCTTTAATAACACTGCTGTTTATTGCGTATAAATAGTTGTTTTATTAATGAAACATTAGTTAACCATAATATGTGCTCAGCCTCCATATGTTATGTCAACTTCTAATGGATGGCTTACTTTCTTATACCCTTTTAAAAGAATTTTCTACCATAAAATGTTATCAAAAATTTTTTAAAAAACTTTTGACTTTAATTAGCTGGTCTCTTTAAATTTAACAACTGAACCTTCTTTTGCACCATTCCATGCCCATGATAGGTTCCCAAAACCACCTATTATAATCTTAAATCCATATGGTATCGAAAAATCATTGTAACTATTATCATATAAATAGGTATATGTTGCATCTGGCACTCTTACAAATTGATACTTACCATCATTAGGGTCCCATTCACTATTAACTCCTACAAATTTAAAAGAATTTTGCCCTACTAAACTATCAGGCCCATTTGGAAAATGAGTGCTGTCAATTACAAGCTGAGAATTTTTGAAGAACCAAAACTTAACTGTCTGACCATCTGTAACATTAAGAGGTATGTTAGTATTATTATCTGCTACTTTTGGAGCACCTGTACACCATATACTACCATTTATAACTGCTTTGAACTCATAAGAACCACCAGTTTTAAAAGTATACTCACCATAATAAAGTCCCGGAGTTGAGGTTTCACTCAAAACAATATTAGAGCTGTCAAAATTCCAGTTACCAGCATCCTGCCAGTTACCTACAATTTTTATGGTATCTTGTGCTCTTGCTTGCTGTGGAAAAACACCTAAGAACAACGAAAATACAAGGACAATGCTTACCAGCAGAGCAAGAGACCTTTTTAATAGCATTCTCATCCTTCTCTTGACCTCCTTCTACTTATTTTGGTTTTAGGGGTGAATACCCAACCCTGCACACCTATCCATCTCACTTAGAGATTGGACGGTGCGCAAGGTGGGCAAATAATCTTGCTTTATTTATCAGCCCAGTTCAAAACTGTATCGTTGACTATCATCTTTCCGCCGCCTTCATCTTTAACTGTTAGTTTCCTATTCTCTATCTCTTCTTTATTTGCACCTTTCTCGACTGTAGTCCAGCTACCTCTTGTGTATTTATATTCGAATGTTTCACCTGCGTTAAGTTTAACAGTCACAGTATATATCCCATCTTGCAATCTTACAAGTTCTATTGCTCCATCCTTATCTCCTGGATTCCAATCAGAAAGTCCAGCTTTCCCAAACGAACCTGCCAAATAGATAACATCATCATCTGTCCCAGCTGGTACCTTTACTTTAAATGTGACTTCAATATTTCCATTACCATAAACTTTTGGAACTGCTACTGTACTTGAGCTTTCTAATAATACAGGGTCCTTACCGGTTACCTTAGTAAAACCTTGTGGAAATTCATTGCTCTTGTATGCAACAAACATAGAAATTGGTGCAACCAATGCCTTGCCAGCAACAAAGTTTGTAAGATTCTTAATTGGTGTTGTGCCAACTTCATCTCCATTTGCAACAACTACCCAGTTCCCTTCTGGCAGTGTGACCTCTTGTACTTTCTTTGTTGAGTTGTAAACAACTATAATGTCATTCCATGTATCTTTTGGATATGTGAGTCTGAATCCTAATGTTCCTTTCGGTGTTTGGATAAATGTAAGATATTTCAGTATGTCTTCTGCAGTTGTCATTCTGAAGGCCGGATGAGCTTTTCTTAGTGCAATCAGACCCTGATAGTACTTGAAAGTGTTGTACCACTTTACTTTAAGGTTCCAGTTGTACTTATTAATTTTATCACCCGCATTGTATGAGTTATGATTCATATATTTTGTTCGGTTGAATTCAACTCCACCATGCAAGAATGGAACACCCTGTGCTGTCAAAACAATTGCATTCGCAAGTCTACCCATCTTATCCTTGATGTAATCTGGTTCATTTGGCACACTCTTTTGAAGTTTATCCCAAAGAGTTAGGTTGTCATGTGCTGAAACATAGTTTATACATTCATCCGGGTCTGCAGCAAAATCACCAAGACCACCTTGAATGCCTCTTTTGAGATCTTCAAGCCTAAACGAGTAATTCCCTTGCATGAATCCCTTAGATTCATTGTCAAGGTTTCCTCTTATTGCCTCTCTTATTCTGTCGTTAAAAAGTCCTATGTGAAGGCCTGCCTGATTAAATGAGCCTATTTCCATTCTAAGTGAGCTATCAAGCGGTGTTGAACCTGCAAGCCAGCCCTCTCCATAGATTACTGCTGATGGATTTATCTTTCTTATTTCTTCTTGAGCTTTTGCCATAGTAACCCTGTCTATTGCTGCCATTAAGTCAAATCTAAAACCATCTATGTGATACTCTTTTGTAAGGTATGTCAAGGTATCAATTATAAACTTTCTTACCATAGGTTTTTCTGTTGCAATTTCGTTACCACAGCCTGATGCATTGGAGTAGTTTCCATCTTTGTCTTTTCTGTAGAAGTATCCTGGTACTATCTTGTCGAATATTGATAATTTTGCATCGCCAATCTGGAATGTGTGATTAAAAACAACATCTTGGATAATGCCTATGCCAGCCTTGTGCAGTGCCATGACCATTTGTTTGTACTCTTTAATCCTTGCAATTGTGTTTGGATTTGTAGCATATGAACCTTCAACGTTTTGATATAAAACAGGGTCATATCCCCAGTTATAGCCTTTGTCAGGATTGGTCTCATCTATTGAACCAAAGTCATATGTTGGAAGCAGATGTACATGGGTTATACCAAGCTCTTTCAAATGGTCAATACCTGTTTTTACGCCATTCGGTCCTTTTGTCCCTGTTTGGGTAAAACCTAAGTATTTGCCTCTAAACTCTGGCCTTACACCACTTGAATCATCTATTGTGAAGTCTCTTACATGCGTCTCATAAATTATCGCATCCTCTTGATTCTTTAGAGTCACAAAAGTATCTTTTTCCCAGCCGACAGGGTTTGTATCTTTTGGATCAAAGATTAAGGTTCTTTCAGAATTTGCAGATGTTGCTCTTGAATATGGATCTGGCACAACATATTTTCTGATTGTATCGTCAGTTATAGAGTTAGAAGCATGCCAAACTTCATACTGGTAGTATTTCCCTTTCAAATCTCCATTTATCTTAAGATACCATGTTCCGTTGACAGACTGCTCCATTTCATACTCTTTATACTTGGTAGTCTTATAATCATCATAGAGTCTTAGTATAACTCCAATTGCTGTTGGAGCCCAAAGTCTGAACGCTGAATAAGCTTTTGTATATGTGCATCCTAAGTCATTGCCTTTATAATAATATTTTGGATTGTCTAAGATGTTTCTTGCCTGTGCAACTGTTGGTTTGAAGCCATCTTTCGATACAACATAAGGAACCTGTGGTTCTAATTCATCTTCAGTTGTAATCTTAAAGGTGTCAACTTTTGTTATCTTTTCATTACCAGTGTAAAGCTCTTCAATAACCTTGTCATTCCCCATTCCATCCGGATACCACTTTGCAGATGTACCATCCCATGAGGTGAACTTGAACTTAGCACCAATTACAACACCGTCTTTGCCAAGTTCTTTTACAAGTTCATAGTAACCTTTCTCTGCATTCCATGTCATTTTCCATGCAGGAAGCGGTTTGTACTTTCCTTCGGAAGATGCTGTTCCGCCCCAGTCGTTCATTGTTCCAGAGACATATACATCTATCTTACCAGAGGTGTCTGTAAATTTAAAATCACCTGCTCCAGGTTTTAATATAAATTTCACTTTTGTGCCACCATCAATGAGTTCATACCCAGCTTCTTCTGGTTTAAAATTCTTATTTATCTTAGGCAAAACTGGCTCAACTTTTTTGATAGAAACTTCTTCATAAAAGGCTGTAACTTTGAACCCTTGAGTCCTGTTATTTGAAAGGATATCTGCCTTCTTTGCAAGCTTTACAACGATTGTATTAAGACCATCAATAAAAGCTGTCATTTTTGGAGTTTTCTGAGGCTGAGATGTATAGATTTGCTCTTCACCTTCTATCAGCCAAACCTCTTTTGAACCGCTGATTCCTGAGATGAACCTGTCAACAGCAACATCTTTTGCTTCCCAGTTACCTTTTCTAACTATGATACCTACTTTTGTCACCTTTCCAGGAAGTTCAACTACTGCTTTTACACCAAAGTCATCTTTGGAAGTAAACTCATAAGCTTTGCCTTCTGCACCGACTGGCTCAACAGGCCATATCCACAAATTCCAGCCTTGATAGTCTTCATTGTACCTGTAATAGTGGATGATGAGAGTTGTCTTTTCATTTGCTCTTAAAATAGAAATTGGAAAAATAAGAGTAGCAATAAACAAGAATGTTACTAAACCAGCTATAAAACGTTTGCCTTTAAAATAGCTTATCATCTTTCTTACCTCCCAGCAAATTTGATAAGATTTTAAAACAATCACAAATAAATAATAAATTTAAAAATCAAAAATACAATTTATTAATGCAAAGGTTTGCTTTTACTTTGTAATGATTATATATCTTTTCATTAACATTGTCAATATGCTGCAATTTGAATAAATTAAAGACTTGAATTTATGAAAAGTAAATAAAAAAGGCAGTCTCCACTCACTGTGAAGACTGCGTATAGAAAAGTTGCAAAATTTATTTTACTTTCTATTCCCATTTGAAAAATATCCTGAACAAAAGCTGAGCAGCTTCTGCACGAGTTGCAAACTTTCGAGGCAGTATTTGATTTTTGCTATTTCCTTTTATTAAATCATTTGCAACCAAAACAGAAACACTATCTTGAGCATACGTAGATATATCAGACGAATCAGAAAATTTAGTTGCAAGGCTACTTTTTGTTTTTACAATTGGTTTGTTTGCAACCTCCAATGCTCTTTCAACAAGAACCATCATATCTTGCCTTGTTATATAATCCTCCGGCTTAAACTTATTCGCATAACCTTTTGCAATGCCAAGTACTTTTGCAATTGCAACTTCACGCCAGTAGCTGCTACCTTTCTTGACATCCTCAAAGTTCGAAGAATACTGAGCATCAAGGCCAAGAGCATTTACCAGCCACTTGACAAACTCTCCACGCTTTATATACTCTTGAGGTCTAAAACTATTTTTGTCAACACCACTTATTATATTTCTTGCGGCCAGGGAAGACACAGCTTTTTCAGCCCACGAATAATTTTTCAAGTCGTCAAATTTTTTGGTAACATACCCTATTGCAAACTTGCTAAAACCATTCACATTTGCAATCACACATTTCGATGTCCTTACATATTTACTATTTGATAAAATCTCTGCTTTCCTGTCCTCTTTTATATGAAACAAAACCAAGTTTTCAATACCGCTCAGCTCTTCTATTCCAGGAGTATAAGCAATAGATATTTTTATAGAATTTGTAAGTCTTTCAACATTCACCTTTTTCAAATCTTGATAAAACCCAATTTCATATATTGGTCTTTTCCCAACTGCCGCACCAATCTCTGAAGGTATATTAGAATTTTCTACTTTTTTTATCAATATCTCTATTTGCTTGTTCTTGTCTATGTTCTTTTCCTTTAATAGGTCAGCTGGAAGTTTCAAATCTAATTCATCTGTATCAACTAAAACTTCCTGCACATCAAAAGAAGCTGTAAATACTTTCGATGGAAGCACAATATTGTACTGTACTAAAGGCTTGCTGTTTTTTAGATCCAACGTTAAAATTTTGTTTTTTGACACCTGCATCTGCAGCGCTTTTTGTACTAAAGACTCATCTAATCTAACGTCTAATCTTCCCTCTGACAGCTGATATATTTTGGGCCTAATTATCCCACTATTGTCAATCGTAATTTCAGGGAAAGCCTCTTTATCACTTTGTTTAATATCTTCCTTTTGAGATGATTGACTACCTATCTGCCTTTCAGCTTCTTTAAACTCAGGGGTTAAAATCTCAAAGGATGAAGAAGACAAAGATGGCTGTTTCCTTATTACATTGAAAGTTTTTATATCGACAATAGAACCTTTACCTGCCACAACTGTGTAAGTACCCTCAGGCGAGTCTGCTGGTAAAGTAAATTTGTCACTGAAGTTTTTCCCCTTCACTGTATTTATATAAAGTATGGTAGAATTTGGTCTCAGCACTTTGATAACGATCTCATCAAACACTGTTTGCCCAGAAATTACAACGTCTTCACCTGGATTTTTATCAGGTATGGAATTTAAAATAACTTCCTGGGCAGAATATCCCACAGACAATAAAGAGAACAAAAACACAAAAACAAGCAATATACTTGAAGCTATCCTTGTTCTTTTTTCCATTACTAAAATCCTCCTTTTAGGATTATAGCCTTATAAAACCTTTAAAATCTGCCCGGCAACCACTAAAAATAGTTGCCGGGCAGTTAAAACCTCATCGAAGATCAACAGGCTCAGCAAGACTATTTGGAACAGAAAGGCTTGTGTCAAATTTGTCAAATACAAATACTTTTACTCTGTAGTCAGTGCTCAGATAATCACTTACATTAAAATAGGCCTTAAAGTCTTCAGCTTCTACTACATCCTTTTCAACAGCAACAATTGAAACAGGAGTTGTCCCTTTTAATAGTTCAAACACTACAACTTCTCTGCCATCATGCTGAATACCTTCTGATTGTTTTACCGTAACACTTGCAATAAGTCCTTTATCTTTTTGCAGGCTTGTATTTGAAATCTCAAATTCACTGTCAGCAACCTTGAAAAATTCTACATCGTCAAGGTTACACCATGTTCCTCCTGCATTCTCTGAATCTGAATAAAGCCCTATTGTAACGCGTCCAGTGGTAACTTTAATGTTAGCAATTACCATTCTATGCCATTCAGCAACCCATTTGGTTGGCATATTTATTCTCAGTTCTTCTCCACCATAATCTTTTACAAACAAGTAGTTAGCATTCTGACCGCCACCACCATTTGCAAAGGCTCTGAAGATGTATATACCATTTGGTATATTTTCAATTGTTTGATATGTGACCACCTTGTAAGGTTTGTCACTCCAGTGAGTAAGCTGCGCTGTCCCAGAATGCCCTCCACTTTCAGTTTTGACTGCATTTGTATTTCCTTCACTTATCCAATACTTTAGTCCTTCTTCAAAACTGTAATTTTTTACAAGGTTTTTGCTGTTGATAACTTTGACTTTGGCATACGCTTTTAGAGTCGTGCCTTCTACAGTACCAGTCACAGTAAATTCACCAATCGCTGAGTATTTACTTTCATCAATAGCTTCCCATGTAACATTTGCCTCAGATGATGTATCATCATCATAAACCACCATGACAGTTGGCGGAAGCTGTGGCTTTTGTCCTACCTCTGTTGTAATATCTAATCTTTGAACACTCACTATATTCTTTTCGATATCTGGGTCTTGGCGATAGAACAGAACATCGTCTATTGCACACCAAAAACCTGAATCAGCAGCAATTTCAAACGAAATTGTGCACTTTCCTGTTGTCACATTAATATCATTTATTTCAGCAGGTGTCCAAGCATCCCATGAAGCTGACTGTGGAATTTGTATTCTTATCTCCTGTCCACCATAATCCTTTATTACAATATCACGTTTTTGAGCACTACCAGTATTAACAAACCATGCTTTTAATGTATACTTGCCTTGCCCTAAGCCTGTAATTGTTTGAGATATTACAAGATTGTATGGTGAGTTATACCAAATATTTAATTTCTTATTTCCTGAACGGACAGGAGCACTGCTATTTGCATTTGCTGCTCCAGTCTGCCCCTCTATATTCCAACCAGTTAAATCCTCTTCAAATCCAGGATTTTGTATCAGATTTGCTACTTTTACTTTTGCAACAGGTGTAACCTCACTTCCTTCAACATACCCGTAAACTTCAAAGCTACCAGCTTGAGCATATTTTGACGGGTCAATACTGTCCCATGTGACATCAACCTCTTTTGTAAGACCATTGCTCAAAATGGCCGTGATTTTAGCAGGAAGTTTTGGCATCTCACCGGGAGCTGTTCCAACAACAACTGGTTTGTAACCTACGATCATAATGTTATTGAGCATCTTGAACACATACAGAGAATCCAAAGTATTCCCATTAAAATCAAACATAGCTTGGTTATCCCATCCATTTCCCTCACCTGTCTTCCAGCCAGCACCTTCAACAGGTATCCAATCTGGCTCCCAATAGAATATGCCAAGTCCTTTGCCATCTGGAACTTGTGCTAAAGCGTTTGCAATGTTTCTAATAACCAGCGCTTGATTTTGGACTGATGGATCATATCCTGCTGTTGCAGCTTCTCTTGTGCCAAAGATATTATTCAGTCCATCTCCATTTTCTAAAGTGTATGCATACGCTGTTTCTGCAATAACTATCTCTTTGTTATATCTTTTGCTAATATCATTCATATTGTAGATTAAATCACTAAGCTTTCCATGCCAGTATGGATAATATGAAAGTCCAATTACATCAAATTCAACACCGCGCTGGGTCAAATTGTCAAATACTCTTCTGTATAGTTCATTGTCCCCTCCGTTTGCAAGGTGAATCATAATCTTTACCTGATTATCAGGTCCAGCAGCATCTTTTACACCTCTAATCCCTGCCTTTAGAAGCTCTGCAAAATTGTCATATCCTCCAGCATTTTCGCCCCATGTTTTCCCATCCGGCCAGAGCATACCGCCATTAACCTCATTTCCAACCTGAACCATGTCAGGAAGAGCACCTTGATCTTTGTACATTTTTATGACGTCATAAGTATACTGGTAAACTGCCTGTTTTAGTTCATCAAATGAAAGGTTTGCCCATGCTTTTGGTTTATCTTGTTTTCCTGGGTCTGCCCAAAAGTCACTGTAATGAAAATCAAGTAATAGTTTCATACCTAAAGCCTTTGCCCTTTTTGCAATCACAAGCATATTCTCCGCACTGCAATTTCCTCCTCCCAATGGATTACCATCAGCATCTTTAGGGTCATTCCATATTCTAAGCCTTATCCAGTTAACTCCAAAATATTTCAAAATCTCAAGTGCATCCATCTGGACTCTGTTCAAATAGAACTTACCACCACAATCTTCTATTTGTTTTAGCATTGACACATCTGCGCCCTTTATGAAAGTATCATCAACCATTCTGTATACCTTTAACTCCTTTATTGAAGCTGGCTCATTGTTTGGTGTTGAGGTGATTGTAACACGGATATACCTTATCCCTGAGGCAGGTGGTATGAACTTGTCATACTGTGTTTGTGAAGTGTCACTATTGTTTGATTTGTCTACTAACACTGTCCACCTATTGTCATCTATTGAATATTCAATTTTATACTGATAGCTTCCATTACCATTAAAAACTACTTCAGTTGCAAAAAGGTTTGTATAAACATCTCCCAAATCAATCTTCAGCCAATGAATGCCTGCATCCTGTGCACTCCAAAAAGTAGTCTCATCACCGTCATTTGCAAGGGTTGCCGGATTTGTTGGGGCTTCACTGTCAGAAAAAATATTTTTGCCCACAGCTATATCAGTACCAATTGGGTCAACTTTTATCCCAATTTGCTTCTTTACCTGAGCTGAATTCTGGGCTAAGACCTTGGTTGGCAACAAAGGAAAAGCAAAAGTAAAAGAAATGACAAAAATGAGCAATACAAAAATGGTAAATACTCTTTTCATTTTTTGTTCCACCCCTTTATTGTCGTTTAAAAGCAGGCAAGAACTTGTTTCAAAAATTTGCATTTCACAACAAGTTACTTTATATTTAATTTATAAAAATCCTTTATGCTCTATTTTCTATCTAAATTAGCGTAGACTAAATTAGTGTAGAGGCTACCAGCAAACCATCCCGCTCTTCTGATCACTGGTAGCCTCTTTCCTTTTCAAAAAACTATTCTATAAATCTACTGATTTCTCTCCCTGAAGTACTGTTCAAGTTGTCTGAGTGCCTCAGCTTTAACCTTGTCAACACCAGCTGCTTTGAGCTTCTTGTCAAGTGTTGCAAATGCTTCATCCACGTTCTTTACCATACCCAAACATATTGGATTATAATACTGTGTCATAACGCTATTAAGGTTTGCAATCTCTGTTTTTACCTTTGTCTGGTCAAGTGAGAATGAAGACAGTGGTGAGCTTACAAGTGCCTTCTTGATTGTGTTTCTGAGTGCAATGTAGTTATCATCCCAGCTTGCAAGTGGTAAGAACTGGTCTTTATTTGTGAACCAGAACCCTGCAGCATCTGGTGGATAAGTGTTGTTATCTGCTGTAACACCTTTTGGCAAATCAATTTTGTTGTTTTTGATTATATAATTCTTGCCCTGAATTCCAAAGTAAACAAGATAGTTATAGGACTTTTCTTCCATAATCAGGTCAAGTGCCATAAGTGTTCTTTCAGCGTTTTTTGTCTTTGCAACAAGAGCAACACCATTGTTTATATATGGGTCTGCTGGTCTGTGTCCTCTTCTATCGAATATTGGGATAATCTCAACTTTCCAACCCTTGGCTTTTGCATTTGCAAGATTTGATTGTATATCTTGGCTGTTTCCAAATGCAACTGCAGACTTTCCTTGGTCAAACGCATCCTTGCTTCTTACTTTGTTAGCATAAGCGTTTCTGTTGATATATCCCTTGTCATACCATGACTTTACCTTCTCTGCTGCCTCTTTGAATGCAGGAAGTATTTCCTTATCCATAATATAGTAAACTTTTGGTTTTGTATCATATATTGTTGTGAAAAGTCCTGTACCGCCTGTTGATACTCTTGCAACATCTTCTAAGTAATCTGTTTTTTCAACCAAAAGTCTCCACATAACTGAGTTCAAATCATACTGGTTGTCCAAGTTCATTGGCATCATGCCTTTTTCATTCTTCTTTACTGCAGCAAGGAACGGTTCAATGTCATTATACTTTTTGATTGGTGGCAGCTTATATTTTTCTCTCAAATCTCCTCTTAAAATTACAACATCAGCTTTTCTGTCGGGTGTTGCAGTCGGAATCATGTAAATCTTGCCTTTTACCTTTGCCTCCTGCCATGCAACAGAAGGTGTTGCTTTGTAGTGTCTTGGCATGTATTTTTTGATCATATCCATTGTTAGTTCCTTAAATCCACCTTTTGCAGCTTCCTGGAAGTAGAAGCACCAGTTTGCTGCGTACATCCAGTCAACATTTTCTCCAGATGCCAAAATAAGCGGATATTTGTAGTTCAAATCTCCCCATCCAATGTAGTTAATCTCCATTGTTGCGTTGATATCTTTTTGAAGCTTTTTGTTGAGTTCTTTCATAACGTTTGGAAATTCAGCCGGTGCATCACCTAAAAGATAACCAACAATCTTGACAGGTTTTGACACATCAATGCTCGGATCAAAACCGGGTGCAGTTCTTTTCGCCTTTGTTTGCGCACCAAAACCAACCACAAACATTGAAACTAAAACGGTCGAAAGTACAAAACATACTGTCAAAATGAACGATAAAAGCCTGAAGTTCTTTTTCATCACAAAATCAACCTCCCTGATTCATTTTAATCTATACCAACAGGCATTATAAAAAGCACCTGTTGATACCATTTTCTTAACCCTTCACAGCACCAAGTGTAATGCCTCTGACAAAATACCTTTGAACAAACGGGTACAAGAAAATTATTGGGCCTGTTGCAACAACTGTCATTGCAAGTTTTAAAGACTCTTTGGGCATATCAATTCTAACCACATTCTGCAGAATATTTGCCGCAACATTGACACTTGACAGGATTAAATACAATGTATACTGTAGAGGATACAAGCTCTGTTTCTCGATGAACATCATCGGCGTCCACCAGTCGTTCCAGTAATTGAGAGCTATAAAAAGTCCAATAGATGCCAAAGCTGGTTTTGAAAGTGGCAAAACAATTCTCAAGAATATTGTAAAATCTCCTGCGCCGTCAATCTTTGCTGACTCTATCAAAGAGTCTGGAATAGAACCTCTGATAAAGTTGCGCAAGATTAAAATGTAAAACACATTGAAAAGTGGCACAAGTATCAGAACAAGTACGTTGTTTTTCAAATGATAGTAATTTGCCAATATTATATAGTACGGAGCAAGACCGCCGTTAAAAAGTGTTGTGAAGTACAGGAAAAAAGCCAATGCATTTCTATATTTCACATCTTTTCTGTACATAACATACGCAGCCATTGTGGAAAGAAACAACGACAAGCTTGTACCAACGCTTGTCACTATAATGGTTACCAAGTAAGCTCTGAAAATTCTTTGAGGGTTTTGGAAGATGAGCTTGTATGCACTGAGTGAAAATTCTCTTGGAATTAGAGTGTAACCGTGATTTATGATATAGTTTTCTGAAGCAAATGAACTTACAACAAGCGCAACAAAAGGTATGAAAGTAAATAGTCCGATTATTGTTATGAATATATATCCGACAATGTTAAAGAGGATATAATCCTTACCCTTTCTCAATGTTATCTCCCCTTTTATGTCAAGATTTAGAACAGTGCATAGTCTTTATCATATCTTCTGACTATCCAGTTGACAAACATTATAATTACAAAGCACAGCACAGACTGATAAGCACCTGCTGCTGACGCCATTCCAATATCCTGAACCTGCATGAGACTTCTGAATACAAGAGTGTCTATAATATCTGTATAGTCAAGCAAAAGACCGTTATTACCTATTATCTGATAAAACATATCAAACTCGCCACGCAAAATTCTTCCAAGTGCAAGCAAAATCAATATTATCATTGTCGGTTTTAACATCGGGATTGTGATATAAAAGATTCTCTGGAAGATATTTGCACCATCAATTATTGCTGCCTCATAACATTCTTCGTCAAATCCCATTATAGCTGCAAGATATAAAACGCTTCCGTAACCTACCCACTTCCATACATATAACATTGGCAAAAGGAAATACCAGTAAGTAGGATTTGAGTAGATATCTATAGGCTCACCACCAAGGTTTTTTATCAAGGTGTTAATAAGACCATAATCATAGTTGAAAAAGTTATACATCATAGCTGCCACAACAACCCATGATACAAAATATGGTAAAAACATTACAGACTGGATGAACTTTTTAAAGATTTTACCTGCAAGCTCGGCTATAAAAATTGCGCAAGCGACTGAAAATACTGTGTACGCAGCTAAAAAAGCTATGTTGTAAAGAATAGTGTTTTTTGTGACAAGCCAAGCTCTGCCCGAAGCAAAGAAATACTCAAAGTTTTTGAAACCGTTCCATGGACTGAAAAGTATTCCGTCTCGATAGTTGAACTCTTTAAAAGCAAGAACAATTCCACCCATCGGTATGTAGGCAAACAGAATGTAGTAAATTGCTACTGGTAAGAACATGGCATAAAGTACCTTGTTCTTTTTTATTTCATACCAAAAACCGTTCTTTTTCAATTTCTGCCACTCCCTTTGTAGTGATTGAACAAATCATTTATTTTCGCTTCTTCTATTTCTTATTATAAAAGGTCAGTTTGAAATTCATATCAGACAAAATTAATATTTTCTTTGTAAAATTAAGATGATAAAAATTGCAAAAAATAAAAGCTGGTCTTTCAAAACCAGCTTTCATCTCTTTTTGAGCATTGTAAGGAGAAAAAATTAAAATGCTGCTATGGCTATTCTTCCACAGGAAACAGCACCTTTGCAACTGTTTTCTCGTTTATTTTGCTCTCGTAAAACAGTCCAGCTTCATTTCCAAAATAGATTTTTAACCTTTCGTTTATATTTTTTATACCAAAACCATGTCCTTTTGACGTCTCAACCTCTCCCTTTTTTATCTTTTCAAGAACTTGCTTACTTATTCCAACACCATCATCAATAACATATATCGCAGCCATTTTGTCATCTATTATTTCGCCTTTTATGATTATTGTACCTTTCTGCTCCTCTTTTTCCAAAATTCCATGGTGAATAGAATTTTCAACAAGCGGCTGAAGTGTCAGTTTAGGAATGCGTGCTTTGAGAAGTTTTTGTGGAACATCTATCTTAAGGTCAATGCAGTTGTCAAACCTGTAATTTTGAATCATCACATAGGCTTTTACATGTTCTATCTCATTTTCCACTGTTACAACATCCTCACCCTTGCTAAGACTTAATTTATAAAACTGAGAAAGAGAGGTTACAAGCCTTGAAATATCTTCATTCTTGTTCTTAATTGCAATCCAGTTTATAAGGTCAAGGGTGTTGTACAAAAAATGAGGATTTATCTGTGACTGAAGAGCTTTTAGCTCTAAATTTTTCTTCTCCTTACCAAGCTGGTACTGCTCATGCAAAAGTTCTTTTATCTTTTTTAGCATATAGTTAAAGGTATATATGAGCTGCCCCACCTCATCTTGAGAGTGGGAATCCAATTCTATATTGAAATCACCTTTTTCGATAACCTTTTTCATATTATGAGTAAGTTTTTTAATTCTTGATGTGCTTGAGGTCGCTGCCCAGAAAGCAAATATCAATGTAAAAGGTGTAATCAAGAATATCATGAAAAATACTTGTTTAATAGTCTTTATATTAAGCTCATGAATCTCTTTGTAAGGTGTAACCAGTACAAGATACCAATCTGTATCACTAATACTCCTCGTTCGAACAAGAAGTTTCTCACCCCCTACCTCCATTTCAACAACATTTGCCTCTTGAGATGATATATTCTTTTCTATTCCTTTTATTATCTCCCCAATAGATAAATTTGCTCTATTTAAAGAACGTGCAACCACTTCTCCATTTGAATTGACAATAAAAGCAAGTGTTCTGCTTGTAAACAAAGCCTGATTTAGTATCCTTTCAATTTCAGCAATTGAGATATCAGCTCTGATCGCAGCTCTGTATTCACTAATATTCTTAGGGTCTGGAATCAGTCTTATCAAAGACACAACATCTTTTCGCGCAACATTTATCATTTTTGGGGTCACCCAAGCAAAAAGCTCCCCTTTTAAAACCATCTGCTGATACCATGGAAGCTTTTCAATCCTTTCAAAAAGAAAATAGCTATCTGTCTCGCTGAGTTTTGCCAATCCCTGTGTCATATAAATTGAGATGCTTAGTATGTCAAAATTTTGGCATGTGCTGTAAAAAAGTTTTGTAAATCTCTGGGAGTCTACAAGCCAGTTTCCTATGTTTTCGTAGTAATAGTCATCCGGTCTGTTTACAAGCTCTTGCACAGTTGAATCAAGAGCTAAAATGTTCAGGACATTTTTGACTGATGAAACCCTGTTTTCTAAGAAAGAAGCTGTCTGGTCCACAATCTTGCCAGAAGAATAAATAGCCTGTTTTTCGACATCCCTTCCAACAATAACATAGTTCATAAAAGAAAATATACCAAATGATATTAAAATCACAAACATATATGAAGCAAACAATTTGTATTTTATACTCATATTTGAAAAAGTATTTGTAATTCTTTTCATACGTAATACCTCTCTCTAAATTCAGATGGAGTCATGCCAACCTTCTTTTTGAACAAGGATGAGAAATAATTCGGGTCTCCAAATCCAACTCTCTCTGCAATCTCATATAGCTTGATGCTATTATCTTTTAAAAGCTGCTTGGCTTTTTCAATTCTGACTTCAGTTATATAATCGTTGAGTGTCTTACCAGTTGCTTTTTTGAACATACTACATAAATAGTTTGGACTAAAGTAAAAGTAGTGAGCAATTTTTTGGATGCTAAGTTCTTTGTCATAAAAGTTTTCTTCAATGAATTTCACTATCTGATAAGCCTTTCTGTTCAAATTCCCGCGTGTTTCAAATATCTCAAATATTCCGTCAATGGTCTCATAAACAACCTCTTTTACTTGGTTTAAGGTAAGCTTTTGTTCAATTTCACGCCATTTTTTAGATCTTCCATCTTCATCTAAAAGCTGTGTTATCTTTCTTTGTTTGCCCACTTGGTACACAATCAGTATCATCTCAAAAAACAAATTTTTAACCTTCTCTACATCAATGGTTTGGTTTGATTTTAGCCAAAAATACAGCTTTTCAATTTCCTCCTTAGCCTTTTTTATCTCATCCCTTCTGAGATACTCTTCAAATCTCTCAAAGTCAAAATTGACTTCTTCTGCTTCCCTTTTATTTTCAAAAGCTTCGTATGTATACAAATCGCCAAAACCGTTATAAAATACATTTTTCTGTAGCATTTTGATTATATTCTCAACATGTTCTTTTATCTCATTTGCTCTTATTGAATACACAATAGCAAGAGAAACTTCCCCTTTTTGCGAAAAAGCCTCTTTGAGGATATCTACTGCCTTTCGGGTATCAATTTCTCTTTTATTGTTACAAATAAGAACAAAGCTGTTTGGAGACAAAAATGCAAAAAGTGCTGCAATTTTAGATGTAAAGTCTTTGCCTAAAAATCCATTGTATAAATCTTTTGATACAATTTCATTCATGTGTTCTTCTTCGGACTGCCAATTTACAAATCCAACAATAACATCTAAGTTTGAATTTAAAAAATCTTCAGCGTTGTATTTTTGAAAAATGCTGAGGTCAGGATGATCTGTTAGCAGCTGCTGAATAAGCTGTGTGCAAATATAGGATAGACTTTGGTTGTAGTGCTCTTTCAATTTTTCTCTTTCTTCCTCTCCTTTTCTCTCAACTTCAATTATCTCAACAACTTTTTTCATGGTACTTATAATCTTCTCTATATTGAGAGGTTTTTCTATGTAGTCAATTGCATTTAGACGAATGGCCGATAAAAGATACTCCTTTTCAGCATATCCACTGATAAACACTATTTTGCATTTTGGGAAAATACTTTTTAATCTCTTTGAAAACTCTATACCATCCATTCGCGGCATTCTTACATCGCACAGGAGAATATCTGGAGTGTAACTTTTTACAATTTCTAAAGCTTCTTGACCATTTTTAGCACTCTTAATTTCTCCAATCCCAAGCTCATCCCATGGTATCAATGTCTCAAGACTTTCTCTTGTTATCCTCTCATCTTCTACAATCAAAAGTTTAAACATTTTTATTGTCTTTCCTCCCAACAGAGAAAAAAGTTAATCTTGCACAACTTTTTGAAGACTTTCTACTTGAATATTATACACCATGTGAACTCTTTAAGTAGCTAAAAAAATAAAAAAAGCCTGTCCATCTTCCTTTGCACCTTATGAAGTGGACAGGCAACAAGTTTTTTAAGTGCTTATTTTGCCTTATAAAAGCAGCGTTTTGGTGACTCTATCAGCCCTTCACTTTTTAGTTCCTTGATAGCTTTTTCAACCTCTTTTTTGTCAAGCCCTGTCTTTTGAACAATATCCTGAGTTTTCATCGGCTCTGGAGAACTCTTTAAAGCCTCTAACACTATCTCTTTTGCGCTCATAAAAGTCAACTCCCCTCTAATACAAATTCCTTACAGTATCTTCTGCTTTCAATACATTTTTATACCACCATTTTGCTTCTTTATAACAGCATCTTCACCTTAAAGTGATATAATTATATATGTAAACTCTCCAAAAGAAGGAGATGATGAGCATGAAAAGCTTATTATCTTCTTCATACATTTTAATGTTTGATGAGTATTATACTTTTCAGCCAAGACTTAAAGAGATTTGCACTTGCATTGACCTCAAAGATCTTTCTTCAATCAAGTACATGTGTTCAAAAAAGGTGCTTGATTCAATCTCAGAAAGGATAAAAAAAGTTGAAAATTCCTTGTTCTTTCTTGGTGCTGGGGAATATCACCACTTTACATATATGTTATTAAAAAGTTTTAATAAAACTTTTTCTCTAATAGTGATAGATAAACATGTTGACTATTCAGTTGCTTATCCGGGATTTATAACATGCGGTTCATGGTTAAAAGATGCAGCAGAATTAAAGCAAATTGGAGAAATTTTTGTCCTTTCAGAAGATAAAAAAAATGTCCATAACAATAAAGTCAAAATTTTTTCACCACTTGAATACAAAAAAATAAAACCTCGCCTACCAGTTTATATAAGCATTGATAAAGACATCTTGACAAAGTCCTCAATAAACACAACCTGGGACCAGGGACACTGCCAACCAAAAACCTTAATTGAAATAGTTTCACATTTTACGTCATCTTTTGAAATAGTTGGAGCAGATATTTGTGGTGAACCACCTGCACATTTTTTCTTACCCGAACACAAAAAAAGCGAGAACATAAATATACAACTTCTTTCTTTGCTCACAGCAAAATCTCAAAGTATTGTTGCATGAAAAAAGCTGGAAGGAACTTCCTTCCAGCCTTTAGTTTGCAATATTGGTCTTATTCAGTGAACATATATTTATTTAAAATCATCTCAAGGAGTTCTTGCTTGCCAGATTTATTTTCTATCTTGTCAAGAGACAGAGCATATTCCTCTAACATCTTGAAGTTTGCTTCACCGCTTACAATCTTAGCACCGATTCCTTCTTTGTAGCTCTTGTATCTCTCATCTATAAATTTATCAAATACGCCATCTTTAACAAGCTTATACGCAATCTTGAAGCCTTTAGCAAAAGCATCCATACCTGCAATATGACCAATTACTAAATCTTCAAGCTCAAATGAACCTCTTCTTACCTTTGCGTCAAAGTTAAGTCCACCTTTGCCAAAACCACCAGCTTTAATAACCTCATACATAGCAAGTGTAGTAAGTCTTACATCTGTTGGAAACTGGTCTGTATCCCAGCCCAAAAGCAAGTCGCCCATATTAGCGTCAATTGAACCAAGCATATTATTTATTCGTGCAAACCTCAGCTCATGATGGAAATCATGTCCTGCCAAGGTTGCATGGTTTACTTCTATATTGAGCTTGAAATACTTGTCAAGATCATATTTCTTCAAAAATCCATAAACATGAGCCGCATCAAAATCGTACTGATGCTTAGTTGGCTCTTTTGGTTTTGGTTCTATTAAAAACTGTCCGTCAAAACCTATTTCCTTTGCATACTCAACTGCCATATGCAAAAATCTTGCAAGGTTATCAAGTTCCAATCCCATATCTGTATTTAGAAGTGTCTCATAACCTTCTCTTCCGCCCCAGAACACATAGTTTTCGCCGCCAAGCTCTTTTGTAACCTCTAAAGCCTTTTTCACCTGCGCTGCTGCATATGCAAAGACATCTGCATTGCAGGATGTTGCAGCACCATGAACATATCGTGGATGCGAAAACAGGTTTGCTGTCCCCCATAATACTTTTGTCTTGCTGGTTTTCAAATACTCTTTTATTAAAGAAACAATCTCATCCAAATTCTTATTTGACTCTTTTAAATTTTCCCCTTCAGGTGCAATATCTCTGTCATGGAAGCAGAAAAATGGTACATCTAACAGTTCAAAAAATTCAAATGCTGCCTCAACCCTTGCTTTTGCGTTGTCCATTGGGTTTGAAAACTTATCCCAAGGACGAACAATTGTAGGTTGTCCAAACGGATCGCTTCCTGTTGCACAGAATGTGTGCCAGTAAGCAATAGCAAAACGAAGGTGGTCTTTCAAAGACTTGCCGTCAATGATTTCGTCAGGATTGTAGTACTTGAAAGCAAATGGGTTGTCCGACTGTGGACCTTCGTATTTTATTTTTGGAATATCTTTGAAGTACTTCATTTTATAAATTCACACTCCTTATATAATATATAATTTTTTGACTAAATCTTATTTTTAAAACATGCCATACACATACTTAGTTTGTTTATTAAACAAACTAAGTTTATTATAATATATATTCTCCACTTTTTCAAAAAATCCTTCTTTCAAAACAAAGAATGTTTTTAAAAATAAAGGCATATTGTCAATTAAACTTGTGCAATGAATGTATTTTGTTTATAATATAAATATAAATTAAATAGAATTTAGGTGTAATATGAGGTGATACGAATGGAAAAAGAGGTTTTGAACTTTGAAGAAGCAGCTGAGTTTTTGAAAATTTCTACTAAAACATTTAATCAAATTTTAAAAGATGAAGATATACCAGCAAGAAAGATAGGCAGAGAGTGGCGTTTTTCTAAACATGCTTTGCTTGACTGGCTTGGAAGAGGATCATCAAAAGATTATTTTAAGAACCAGACCATATCTCGTTTTGAAGAGACAAGAAAAGGAAAGACTGAAAACCTCATTTCACATGCAAAAGAGATTCTTGACACAATTTCCCGTGAAAAGTCAATTACCATTGAAAATCGAAAGTTCGACTTTCCAGATAATGTTGAAATGGAAGTCAAAATCAAGAAAAGAAGTGACACCATAAAGTTTGAGCTTGAATTTGAATGGCAAACTGATGAGAAAGGAGAGAATGAAAATGAAGAATGAAAAGGACAATCTTGAGGAAAAGAAAATTCTTGGCATACCCTGGAACGCTTTTATATTCGGTTTTGTAAGTTTTCTCAATGATTTTTCAAGTGAGCTTACAATTAGAGCACTTCCACTTTTTTTGAAAAATGTTCTGAACGCAAAAACCTCAGTGATAGGTCTTATAGAAGGTGTGGCAGATTCAACCGCAACAATCCTAAAAATCTTTTCAGGGTATCTTTCTGACAAGCTAAATCAACGAAAGTGGCTTGTAGCCATAGGTTATGGCCTTTCTGCACTTTCAAAACCACTTTTATATTTTGCCAATAACTGGGTATTCGTATTGGTTATAAGGTTTTTGGACAGAGTTGGAAAAGGCATAAGGACTTCTCCTCGTGATGCCTTGATTGCCAACACAACCAAAAAAGAAGAACTTGGAAAGGCATTTGGATTTAACAGAGCAATGGACCCGGCAGGGGCAATTTTAGCTTTGATTGTGGCCAGTTTTATAATATATTTTACCTCTAAAAACACCTTAAAGCTTACGCAACACTTGTTTCAGATTCTTGTTTTAGTGTCAATCTTCCCAGTCTTTTTTGCACTTTTTTTAATAATTGCATTTGCAGTAGATACTAAAAACCAAAACCTATCGGCAGCAAAGGTCAACCTATCATTGAAAGGATTTGATAAAAAGTTTAAACTATATCTTTTGACTATTTCAATCTTTACCCTTGGAAATTCTTCAGACGCTTTTTTAATCCTTCAGGCTCAAAACAGGGGATTGACAGTTTTAGAGATATTTTTGATGCTGGCTGCTTTTAACTTGATTACAACTCTAAGTAGCTACCCTGCTGGAATTTTGTCAGACAAAATAAGACGTCAGTACCTGATTGTGGCAGGATGGATTGTATATGCTCTAATATACTTGGGTTTTGGACTTGCAACAAAAACATATCAAATAGTTGCTTTGTACATTTTGTACGGTCTTTATTATGGACTTACAGAAGGTGTTGAAAAGGCACTTGTTGCAGATTTAGTTCCCTCTGAGAAAAGAGGTACTGCCTATGGTCTTTACAACGGCGCTGTTGGAATTTTTGCTTTTCCAGCAAGTTTGATTGCTGGACTATTGTGGCAATATATAAGTCCTTCTGCACCTTTCATCTTCGGCGCCATCCTTGCTATTTTCGCCTCAATGATGCTACTGAAGGTAGTAAACATAAAGCAAGAATAATTTTAAGTTCAAAAAATGAGAGGGGCTAATTTTTGCACGCCCCTCTTTTTAATCGCTTACTTTTTCACCTTTTATTTTTACACCTTCTTTGTATTCAGAAGGGCTGTAGCCCGTGTAGCGTTTAAAAAGCCTTGAAAAGTAGTGTGGGTCTGGAATACCAACCTTATCTGCAACCTCGTATGTTTTAAGGTCGGTTGTGAGCAAAAGATGCTTTGCTTTTTCTATTCTATACTCATTTATAAAATCTGAAAGATTTTTTCCTGTTTCTTTTTTGAATAACCTGCTCAAATATGAAGGACTTACAAAAAATTTCTCTGAAATATCACTGAGGGAAATCTCGCCTGAGTGATAGTTTTCTTTTATGTAATCTATCACCTTTTTTATTAAACTGCCCATTTTGTTTAGGTTGTGTTTTTGGACTTCTTCAATAGTCTGTTGAATAGATATTCGTAAGATGCTACTCAGTTCTGACAAATTCTTGCATTTTATAATATCATTAAAATAATCAATGTGTTCAAACATCTCTTGATTCTCAGGCTTATTTATGGTTGAAGAAAGTTGTGCTTTAATCATGTTTATTTCAATAAGCATAAGATAGTAAAAATTATAGATATATTGCTTATCTACTTTTGACTTTTTCAAAGTTTCCTCAAGATCATGTAAAAGATTATTTATGTTCGAATAGTTGCCGTATCTGACATTTGATAAAATTTCATTTTTCAAATTCTTTAGTTTTCTATCATCCACATACATGAAAAAGTGAGAAAGGTCCCTGTAATATATGATATCTTCTTCATCAAAATAAAATCTATAATTTATTGCATCTATGCATTCTTTATATTTGTCTGGAAGCTGCACTAATCCCCTGCCCCACGTACTTACTGCAAATGTCAAATCAATATTAAAACATTCCATTGCTGCTTTTTTAAGCTGGCTCAAAAGTTCAAAGAATTTCTTCTCTTCTTCTTTATCAAGTTCCTTCTTTGAGTTTACAATATATACTGCTTGAGAGTTATTTAAATAAATAGTATAGATGGTAAAATTATTGCTCAAAAAATCATTTAGCATATTTGAGATTCCTAAAAGGTATAAATGAGAATTCTTTCTCTCTTTCTCTTTTGTGCTGCATTCAGTTAAAATCATTAAAAATATACCAATTTCAATCTCATAAAGAGATGCCATCTGAAGAATCTCGTCCTCATTTGAAATCATCTCAAACATGACATTGAACAAAAAATTTTCTCTCAAGATTGGTAATTTTTCTTTTAAAATGTTATTTATCTTTTCTATCTCTTCTAATATTGTTTTTTCTTTTTTAATCTCGTTTATAGCTTTTTGCACAACATTTATTATATCTTCTACCTTGGTTGGTTTTAGAAGAAAATCAAAAGCACCACATTTTATAGCTCTCTGTGCATATTCAAACTCTCTGTAAGCTGTTAAAATTACAATCTTGCAATGTGGTATAATCTTTTTAATTCTTTCTATGAGTTCAATACCATCCATATTGGGCATTTTAATGTCTGTAATGACAATGTCAGGCTTTACATTTTCAATCACCTTTAAAGCCTCATCCCCACTTGAAGCTTCTCCGCTAATTTCACAATCCAAATCTTTCCATCTTATTACATTCCTAATTCCTTTTCGAATAAGCATATCGTCGTCCACTATTACAATTTTATACATTTACCTCTTCCCCTTCGCCAGAAAATTCTTGCAAACTTTCTTCTACCGCTTTTGAAAGCGCATCTAATAGAATTTCAATTTTTATAGTAGTACCCCTCTGTGGCAAGCTTTCAATTGAAAAGTTTGCATTCCTGCCATAAATGAGCTTTAGTCTCTTTACCACATTGACAAGCCCTATTCTTGTATAAGACCTCTCATACTGATCAAGCAAAACCTCACTGTTATCTTCTAAATTTTGGCGTATCCCCTTTAATTTTTCAGGTTGAATTCCTATACCATCGTCTTTTACAATTATGGCAAGCTTATCGTTCCAAATATAGCAACCCACAAATATTCTGCCAAAACCTTTTGGACGTATACCATGAAAAATGGAATTTTCTACGAGAGGTTGTATAAGAAGTTTGGGAATTCTAAGTTTTAAAGCTTTTCTGTCTACATCCACTTCAAGTTTTAAATTCTCTTCACCAAAATTTATCCTTAAAATAGATACATATGAAGATATGTATTTTATCTCTTCCTCTATGGTTAAAAACTTCTCTTCTTTAAGATTCACCTCTAAAAGCTTTGAAAGCGCAATGACAACATCGCTTATTTGCGATACGCCGTTTAGCTGTGCTAGCCAGTTAATCGATTCTAGAATATTAAACAAAAAGTGTGGATTTAGCTGGGTTTGCAAAACTTTTAGTTCTGCTTCTTTTCGTGTTATCTGTTCCTTGTAAATCGAATTTATCAGATGATTTATTTTTATCACCATACTGTTAAAGTTATCAATTAGAATACCAAGTTCATCCTTTCTGTCAAGATTTTCTATCGTCTTGTATTCGCCTTTTCTTATTCTCTTTGTTGCTTCCACAATAGCATTAATTGGTTTTAAAAAGTCCATTGAAAGCATTATTGACATTGCTGATGTTATAACAAACGACAAAAAACACAAAACTATAAGCCACATCCTGAGTTTGTCTATGTCTCTAAATAATATTTTAACTGGAATAGACGTAACTATGTACCATTCTACTTGTTTTATTGGCAGTATATTTACAATATATTCATTCGAAGTGTATGTAACAATTCCATTTTTATTTCTTATTTGAGACATAAATTTGAGGACTTTTTCTTTATTTATTTCACCTTTTGTTGAAATAAATATGCCATTTCCCACCACTGAAATTGCCTGACTTTTTTCTGCAACAAGCTCAGAAAATGTCTTGTCAAATAGCTCTGTGTTTATCATGACAGCTAAAATTCCTTCAAACTTTAATGTTTTAGGATTGTTTATACATCTTGTTATTAAAACTGCCGCTTTGTTTTCTTTGTCTTTTTTCAGTAATGTTACATACCAAATAGGTTTCCCATTTCCCATTTCAGCTATCTTATATACTTTTTCTAACGAAATTTGAGAAGGTATTATTTCATCAAGTCCTATTTCTTTTGAAGTGTTATCAACTATACACAGCTTTTTTTCTTTTGTAAATACTCCTATCGATTGTACATCTAAATGTCCTAAGATTATCTTTCGAAACTTGTTTGTAAGTGAAGTGACATCATCATAGTAATCCATATTTTTCATTGATTTGTCCAAAACATTGTATAATTCTGTTTGATACAAAATATCCTGAGTTATGCTATTTAACTCGTTTATCTTGTCAACAATGCGAAGCCTTGCTGTCTTTATAACATCAGAAGTGTATCCTACATATTTTTTGAAAATCAAATCTGACGAAATTCTAAAACTCAAAACCCCAATAAGAATTATCGGGATAAATATTTGAATATATGATACTACCAAGAACTTCTTGTATATGGAAATTTTTCGGTAATATTTTATTAAATTTCTAATAATAAGTTTTATTTTTAACATTTTCATTCACCTAATTTCTCCATATTCTCTTTCCACGCCTTGACTGCTCTTGTCCAAAATAACTTTGAAGAAATGGTTCCTTGTAGATAATAAGGAATATCTTTTGTTATTACCTCTTCCCAAACCATTCTATCAACAAAATGGTCAGGCGGTGCAACAAGCACATCAGCTTCTTTTATAAGCCCTTCCACCTTTGAACGCAGTGGATTTTTGACATTTGGCGGATTCTTTATCTTTATATTTGAAATTAATCCTGTTCTTTCCACAAATATTCTCGCAATCTTTTCTGAAGACAAAAATTTTAAAAGTTTTATTGCACTGTTTCTTTTTTTTATGTCTTGCCATGCTTGACTGCTCACATAAAACGTTCCTGCACCAAGACCGTAAATTAAATGTTTTTTGCCTTTCTCATTAGCCTGAGGAAAAATGTATATGTCAACTGTTTTTGGATCACACTTTGGTATGAACCATGAACCCTGAACTATCATTGCAGCTTTTTTTGTCAAAAACAAATCATTTCGCTGTTTGCTTGTAAGTGAATAGTAGTTTGCTGGAAATGCACCTGCCTTGTAAAGAACTTTTAAATAGTCAAGGGCTTTTATGTAGGGTGAGGAAAATTCACCGTTTTTGATCGGGTTTTCAACTTCATACTTTGTCCCTATAGAAACAATAATGTTTTGGTATATATATGTTCCTTCTGGCTGGGCATTGAAAGCAATGGGAATTATTCCTTTGCTCTTTAGTATTTTTGAGACACTTATCAAATCATCTAATGTTTGAGGAACTTTTAAATTGTATTTTTCAAATATATCCTTGTTAACAAATAGGCACTCAACTATTGTTTCAAGCGGAACACCATAAATTCTTTTATTGAAAGTTACATACTTCCACATGTTAGGATAAAAACTCTGGTACCACCTTATATCTTTTTTAAGTACATCTGTTAAATCAGCTATTTGATGCCTTTGAATCAGCAAGTCTCTAACAGAACCTGGAAAAAGACCAAAAACATCAGGAGGGTTTCCAGATGCAAAGTCTGTCTGAAGTTTTATCAAAAAATCATCACCAAACAGAGATTCGTTGACAATAGTTACACCAGGATTCTCTTCTTGAAACTTTTGAAGTACAAACGAGAGTGTTTCAGCATAAGGGTCACTCCCGCCCCATGGACTTAAAAATCTTATTTTTGTATTAACTTCTAACTCTTCATTTTCAATAGTTACGCTTTCTTCCACTGTCTTCTGCGTATTCAAAATGAGTACAATTATGAGCACAAGGGTAGTTACAAGAGGTACTAAAAAACTTATTGATAATATACGCCTTTTATTGAATGAATCATTCATAAAAAATCACAACCCTAAAGAATTTAAATATAAACATTTTTACTTCTATTTTAGCTCACAATAATATAAAATTACAATCCATTTTTTCTGAATATTAGAAGCAAACGGGATATCGGTACTCTAAATTCGCACCGATATCCCGTTTGTAAATTTTCTAAATTTATTTTTTATTTCTTTCTTCCTGTCTTCTTCAGAAATTCGTCATACTGTTTCTGTGCCTCTTTTATAATAACGTCAACACCTGCTCTCTTGAACTTGTCAATTGCCTGTGGAATGTATCTGTCTGGGTCAACACTACCTGTCTCAAGCATTGGAATATACTGCTTCCATACGCTCTTGCATGCTGCAACCTGTGTTTTTACTTTTGAGTCATCAAAGTTGAATCCAAGGCTAAGAAGAGGCAGTGCCTTCTTGTTATACTCTTCAAAGTTCTTCCATTTGTTAGGATCTTCATTTTCATAAATATAGTTTATAAACTGATTTCCAAACATCCAGCCAAGACCTGGGCTATAGTCTTTTGCCTTTGGTCCTGGAGCTATGATTCCTTTTGCTTTGTCTTTAAATACATAGTGCTGACCTTCAATACCAAAGTTTACAAGGTTGTTAAGATACTTGTCTGTGTTGAAAAGTTCTAAGAACATCAAAGCTCTTTCTGGATTCTTTGACTTTGCGTTGATTGCCTGCATAGAACCTATACATTCTCTTGTTGACATAACAGGTGGTGTTATATCTATCTGTTTCCATTCATAACCTGTTGAAATAGACATCTCAGCATCTTTTCCTGGCTTGAGTGACTGGGGCATTACAAACACTTTACCAGCTTTTAAATCAGACATCCAATCTGTAACACTTGCTGCATCTTTTCTAATATATCCTGCCAAGTAATACTTTCTTACAGTCTTAAAGAGTGCCTTAGTATTTGGCTGTTCAAGTTCATTGACAATCTTTGTGCTCTTATTATTCGGATAAAGTGATACAGGAACATCATCGTCTACAACCTTGTCCCAGTCTAAAAGGAATCTTGGCGACTCACCAGCATATGCTCCAAGTGGATATACACCTGGCTCTTTTTGTTTGATTACCTTAAGATATGGCTCTAAATCTTCTAATTTTTTAACCTTTTTAAACATGTCTTCTAATTTATACTTCTTTACCAAGTCCATTCTAACAATGAATCCCCAGTTGTGAGCCTTCTCCTTGTTTGCTGGAATTGCATATAGAATTCCGTTAATGGATGCACCTTTTATGAAATCATCTCCAAGAAGCTTCTTTGTCTTTGGTGCATACTTAGAAAGTAGGTCCTTTCCGGGCTTATTGAGCGGCAAAAATGCACCTTTTGCAACGTTAGTTCTGTAGTTGTTTGTCCAGATTGCTGTAAAACAGATGTCAAATGGTTCACCTGCTGCAATCTTTGTCTGGAGCTTATCATTATATTCGCCCCAGTCAAACATTGTCATTTTGATTTCAGCATTAAGCTTTGGTTTGATGTACTCATTTACTTTTTGATTGATTAAATCCCAGTCTTTTTGCGGTGTTCCAATGACATACCATGTAAGCTTAACATAAGGAAGTTTTGAAGAAGATGCACCAAATCCTGTCACTATACCAATTACACTTGTGAGTACAAAAGTCACAACAAGCATGACTACAAAAAACTTTTTGAGATTCACATAAATCAACCTCCCAATTTCTATTTTTTTGTATATAAGCCTCAGCATGCTGCTTTTTTTATAGCAGCTCTGAAGCTTATAGCCGCATTAATACAACCACACGTCAGCCCTTAATGGCACCTATGGTAAGACCTTTTACAAAATAGCGCTGGAAGAAAGGATACGCTAAAACTATTGGCCCCATTCCAAGTACTGCCATTGCCATTCGCGCAGACTCTGTTGGAAGGTCGGTAGGAACAATACCCGATGCACCAAGCTTTCCTGCAATTTCTGCTAAATACTGAATCTTTTGTTGAACTCTGTACATCATATATTGAAGATTATAAAGTTTTTCAGTATCTATCAACATGAATGGTAGCCACCAGTCATTCCAATATGTGATAGCTGAAAATAAAGCAATTGTTGCAAGTCCAGGTTTTACAAGCGGTACAACAATCCTAAAAAATGTTGTAAATTCCCCTGCTCCATCAATCTTTGCAGACTCTATAATAGAATCAGGTAAAGACATCGAAAGATATGTTCTAAAAATCAAAACATACCACATATTCATTACATACGGTAAAATTAATGCATAAATAGTATTTTTTAAGTGAAGAATATTTACACACACTATATACCATGGAACAAGACCTGCATTGATTAACATTGTAAAAAAACCAAAGAATGTGAAGAATTTTCTGTATTTAAAATCTTTTCTGAACAAAATATAAGCGTACATTGAAACTACTAACACACATAGCACTGTTCCAACAATAGTAACAAAAATAGTAATACCATACGCATGCCAAATTGCTCTTCCCTGAGATAAAACAAAATCATATGACTTTGTACTAAAACCAACCGGCCAAAATCTATATCCAATTTGTCTAATCTTGTTATCATTACTGAGCGAAATTGATATAACAGACCATAGCGGAATTAAACATGCAAGAGTTACAATTCCAAAGAAGATGTGCAAAATGGCTTCTGATACTGCAGAAATCTGTAAAAATCTGCTTTTTGAATGCATACTATATCATCACCTTTCTTTGCTGTTTGTCTATAAAAGTTCTTAAAACAACGCTTTTTCTGGGTCAAGTCTTCGAACAATAAGATTTGATGTAAGAACCAAAATAAACCCCATTATCGACTGATAAAAGCTTGCAGCAGACGCCATTCCTATATCGTTCATGCCCATAAGAGTTCTATAAACATAAGTGTCAATAACATTTGTAACATCATAAAGTGCACCACTGTTCATAGGAAGCTGATAAAAAAGTCCAAAGTCTGCATAAAATATTCTACCTATACCCAAAAGAACAAGAACAACAACAAGCGGTGATAAAAGCGGAATTGTAATATGTTTTATCTGCTGCCATTTTGATGCACCATCAATCAAAGCTGCTTCATAATACTCAGGATCAATTCCTGTAATTGCTGCTAAATATATGACTGCATTGTAACCAGTATATTTCCACAAATTTGCAAGTATTAATATCACCGGCCACGGTTTTGTTTCAAAATACCATGCAATTGGTTGTAAACCCAGTTTTGGAAGAACCATTGTATTTAAAATCCCTAAGTCTATACTCAAAAACGCAAATGCCATATACGCAACAACAACCCAAGACAAAAAATATGGTAAAAACATTACTGACTGGTAAAATTTTGCCATAAATCTTGATCTCATTTCGCTCAACGCAATAGCCGTTGCAATTGCCGCCAAGTTCCCAAAGACTATAAAAGCAAAGTTGTAAAGAAGTGTATTTCTTGTTATAATAAAGGCATCAGGTGTTTTAAAAAGAAATTCAAAATTCTTTAAACCCACCCAGGGGCTTTTAAGAATTCCTACATCATAGTGCACATCTTTAAATGCTATGATAAGCCCAAACAGAGGTAAGTAAGAAAATGCTATTAAAAGAACAACCCCCGGCAGTGCCATTAAGAATAGAGGAAAGTTTTTATTCAATTCTCTCAAAAAACCGCTTCGATATGTGCGCTGATCGTTTGCCATTTCTGATGCCGTCTCCTTTCTCAAGTTGTTTATTGAAACTTTTGAATTGTTCTTTGAACTTTTCAACTATAGTTTACAACCTATATTTTTCAAAATGAATTGAAAAAATTGCAGTTTTTTTGTGAAATGTTGATATTAAAATGTGCAATATTTTGTCATACAAGAGTGTCAAAATAATATAAAAAAAGCTGCCAGCATTTAGCCAGCAGCATTTGTTAAAAATTCTTTTCAAATTCATGTATCATAGCTTGCCTGCTAAGTTCAAGAGATTATAGAAAATTGTTGCCACCTCCCCTCTTGAAACGCTCTTATTTGGTTCAAATGTTCCGTCTGAATACAGGTCAACAATACCGAGCTTAATTGCTAACTTCACGCTTTCTCTGTATTGAGGATTTATAAGTTTTTCATCAGCAATTGGAACATCGTCTGTATTAACTTCTATCTTACCAGTCAATCTTTTATACACTTCAATTGCCAAAGCTACTGCTTCTTCTCTTTTTAAAATATTTTCAGGAAAGAATTTATTCTCTTTTATTTCAAACAATTTGTTTTTATACGCCGTATAAACTACATCTGAATACCAGTTGCCGCTTTTCACATCAGAAAATCTACCATCGTATTTTTCAATTTTCAGGTTCAGTGCCCTGACACAAAGTGCAGCAAATTCAGCCCTTGTAATGGTTTTATCTGGCAAGTACTTAAATACTGAAATTCCTTTTATGATTCCTTTAGAATAAAGCTTGTCGATAACATCATAAAGGCTATTTTCAAAATTGATATCCTCAAAAAGGATATTGGTAAATCTAACATTATCTATATACATTTTCCCCTTAAAATCGCTATTGCCATCTGCTATGACTACTATTATATCTCTCAAGAGTGTGTCTGGACTCAGTACTTTATTATCTTGTATCTTGTCTAAGTCAAAAAATACATTGAATTTATAAATTCGGTCTTCTATCTTTTTTGCACTTGACAGTTTTGCAAGGTCAATATTAAAACTGTCTTGTACCTGAGCCCAGTAACCTAAGGAAGGCGGTGAAAAAGCTAAAAATATCTGAATCATACCTTTTAAAGCCCTATCTGGTTTCAAATAAAAATCAAAAGCCAAATATTTATTATCTCCCCTTTCTACATTTATGTCTTTAAGTATAAGCCTTGCAGCTGTTGCCCAGCCATCTTGTGGTTTTTTCTCTGGATACTCAACATCAAAAGATAGCGCTTTTGAACCATTCGCACTTTCGATGGTAATAGGACCTTTCACACCAGATGGTCCATCCCAGTCCCAGCCCTGACGAGTGTCATCTTCAAACGTGGATGGTAAGACTTTTTCGCCTAAAGGTGCACTTTTTCTTTCTTTTATTTTGTTATCTCTCTTAATTGGCTGATAAGCAATTCCTTTTATCCTTGCCCTCACATACTCTCCAGAAATACTAAGCTCTTCTATGTCCCACACCTTATCATCACCAGGGTCAAGTGGTGTGGCATCATGCATACCATTTATATATGGAACAAAAGCAGCTGATGTCTCATTTTTGTTTGACAGTGACCAGTTCACCCAGCTAATATAGTTTGAATTTAAATATTCAAGCCACTTATCTGCTTCATCAAGATACGGTCCACCATCACCGCTTGCCAAACTTGTTCCCCATTCACTCACGAAAATTGGCACGCCATTTTCAAATGCATTTTTCATGTTTTCAAAAACATATCCATCAACTTTGTGAGTTCCAGAGTAAAAATGAACTGAATACATAACATTTTTATCATTTATAGGGTCTTGAATTGCAAAGTCAGGTCTCTGACTCCAGTTTGGCGAACCTACAATTATAATGTTCTGATTCCCCAAACTTCTGAGCATTTTTATGATGGGCTGTGCATAAGCCTTTACTTTTTTCCAGCCATCCAAGCTATTTTCTACTCCCGGTTCATTTGGATTTGGTTCATTGCAAAGTTCATATATTATGTGATAGTCATTGGGAAAACTTATAGCTATCTCTTTGAAAAAGTCTTTTGCCCCTTTATAAATTTCAGCATTCGGGTCGCCGGGATTTAATACATGCCAGTCAACAATTACATACATGTCTTTCTCAATAGCAAGCTTAATCCCTTCTATAACTTTTTCTTTAATACTTGGATTTGAAGCATAGCCGCCTTCACCCACATACATCGCAAGCCTTATAACGTTGCACTCCCAATCTTTTGAAAGAGCTTCAAATGCATTTTTGTTTATAATATCACCATACCACTGAAGTCCATGTGTACTCATACCACGAAGCTGAATTATTTCTCCTTTCTGGTCAGCTAAATACTTTTTTCCGTCCTTTTCAATAATCTGCAGTCTGCCGGCAACCGATGGTTTTTTAACTACCTGATTGCCAAGAAGATGTGGATATTTTTCCTTTTCATACGGTATGCTCTGGGCAAAAACAGGTAAAATTTGTAAAATAGAAACAATCAAAATCACTACCATCATGAGTGCACAAAACTTTAAAATAATTTTCCTCATAATGCAAATCCCTCCTATGTAATCGTTATCATCTTGTTATAAGTTTAATATATTCCATGCTCAGAAAGTTTTAAATTAAAAAAATTTCATATCTGTTTGAAATTTTTGACCTGCTTTTTGTAGCATCTTGCTCTAAGATAAGGTAAAAATTTTGCAAAAAATAAGGCTCCTGTCCCACCAAAATCTTTAACTATTTTAGGGACACGGAGCCGTGAAAAATTCTTTGTTATTTTACAACATCAACCTTGATGTGAAGTTCTCGAAGCTGTTTTGGTTCAACCTCAGAGGGCGCATCAGTCAACGGGCATGACGAATCTTTCACCTTCGGGAAGGCAATTGTATCTCTGATAGAATCTAAACCTAAAAGAAGCATGCAAAGCCTATCAAATCCATAAGCTATACCACCATGCGGTGGTGTACCATACTTGAAAGCTTCAAGCAAAAAGCCAAACCTGTCCTGTGCCCTTTCCTCTGTAAATCCAAGGGCTTTGAACATTCTCTTTTGAAGCTCAGGTGAATGAATTCTAATAGAACCACCACCAATTTCTGTTCCGTTTAATACAATATCATAAGCCTTTGATCTTACTTTCGTCGGATCTGTCTCTAAAAATTCTAAATCTTCATCCATTGGCGATGTAAACGGATGGTGTTTTGCAACAAACCTGCCCTCTTCTTCTGAATACTCAAAAAGAGGAAATTCTGTTACCCAGAGAAGATTAAATTTTGACTTATCAAGAAGATTTAGCTTTCTTGCTATCTCAAGTCTCAAGTTCCCAAGAACATCAAAAACAATTTCATTCTTGTCAGCAGAAAATAGTAGCAAATCTCCAACCTCTGCTCCAAGTCTCTTTAGAATTTCATTTATCTCCTCTTCTTTTAAAAACTTGACAATAGGGGACTTCAGACCATCACTTTCAACTGCGATCCATGCAAGACCTTTTGCTTTAAAGTTTTTTGCAAACTCAACAAGCGCATCAATCTCACGCCTTGAAAATGTAGCTGCACAACCCTTTGCATTGATTGCTCTCACCGATCCACCCTTGTTCGCAGCATCAGCAAATACTTTAAACTCGCAATTTTTGACAATGTCAGTAATATCAACAAGCTCCATTCCAAATCGTGTATCTGGTTTATCTGAGCCAAACCTTTCCATTGCTTCTTTGTAGGTAAGCCTTGGAAGAGGCAACTTAAGATCTATCCCAAGCATCTCTCTGAATATAGTCTGCAATAACTTTTCGTTTATCTCGATAACATCGTCAACATCAACAAACGACATCTCAATGTCAATCTGGGTAAACTCAGGCTGCCTGTCTGCTCGCAGGTCTTCATCTCTAAAACATTTTACAATCTGAAAATATCTGTCAAACCCTGCAACCATCAAAAGCTGTTTAAAAAGCTGCGGTGATTGTGGGAGTGCAAAAAATTTTCCCGGAAATATTCTGCTTGGAACTAAGTAGTCTCTTGCACCTTCTGGAGTGGATTTTGTGAGCATGGGTGTTTCTATCTCTATAAACCCATTTTGAGAAAGAAAATTTCGCACAACCTGATAGAGCTTGTGTCTGAACATCAAATTCCTCTGCATATCAGGTCTTCTTAAATCCAAATACCTGTATTTTAGCCTTACTGCTTCATTTACATTTATTCCCTCTTCAATTGGAAAAGGGGGTGTTTCAGACTTGTTAAATATCCTCAGTTCTGTTGCTCTTACTTCTATCTCTCCTGTTTTTATTTTAGGGTTTACTGTCTCAGGTGGTCTTTTCTCCACAATACCCCTAACGCCGATACAGTATTCGGACCTTAATGAGTCGGCCTTGTCTAAAAGTTCTTCTCCCATCTTCTCATCAAATACAACCTGTACAATACCTGTTCTGTCCCTCAAATCAACAAATATTATCCCACCAAGATCGCGTCTTGTATCAACCCAACCTGTTAATACAACCTCTTTTCCAACATCATCAAGTGATACTTCTGCACAGTATTTTGTTCGTTTAAACCCTTTAATACCTTCCACACCCATCACCTTCTTTGAAAATTTTTAAAGTTATAAAAACGTTCTTGTTATTTTTGAAGTTTTTCTTTTAAATACTCGCAAATATTTTCTATTTCTACTATTTCCTCCGAAGATGTCTTCATATTTCTAACTTTGCAAACACCCTTTTCAATCTCATCATCGCCAATAATTATAGAAAACTCGCAGCCAATCTTATCAGCATATTTCATCTGAGATTTTAAGCTTCTTCCCATCTCTTCAACTACGGTTGAAATTCCTTCAAACCTAAGCATCCTTGCAATCTCAAAAGCTTTTTTGATACCATTTTCCCCTATTGTTGCCACAAACACTCTCGGCACCTGCGATCTTGCAGGAAGAAGACCATTTTGCTCAAGCAGCATTAAAAGTCTCTCAACGCCAATTGCAAAACCAATTCCTGGAGTGGAATTTCCTCCTATCTGCTCTATTAAGTTGTCGTACCTTCCACCGCCGCAAATTGCAAGCTCTTTATCAGAGACAGTGGCAACAATCTCAAAAACTGTTTTTGTGTAGTAGTCCAAGCCGCGAACAATATATGGGTCAACCTTGTATGAAACCATAGCTGAATCTAAGTAAGTTTTCACACTTTCAAAATGGCTTTTACAATCATCACAAAGATAATCTATTGGTTTTGGTGCGTCTTTTGCAATCAGCTTGCAATCCTCTTCTTTACAATCCAAAATTCTCATAGGATTTTTGTCAAGCCTTTGGTGGCATGTATGACAGAGCTTTTGAGAATTTGCCGAAAAATACTCTTTTAAATTTTTCACATATTCTTTTCTGCATACAGGACATCCTATGCTGTTGATATTCACAGTAATATTGTCAAGCCCAAGGCTTGCAAAGAAATTGTATGCAAGTGAAATTACCTCTGCATCTGTTACAGGAGAAGAAGAACCAAAATTCTCAATTCCAAACTGGTGAAACTCTCTAAACCTTCCGCCTTGAGTATTTTCATACCTGAAAGCTGAAATAATGTAGTAAAACCTCTGTGGCATCGGACGTGACGCAAAACCATGCTCGATGAACAATCTTGCTGTGGATGCTGTTCCTTCTGGTCTTAAAGTGATGCTCCTTCCACCCTTGTCCAAAAAGGTATACATCTCTTTTTGGACAATATCAGTAGTATCGCCCACACCTCTTTGGAAAAGTTCTGTGTACTCAAATGTAGGAAACCTAACTTCCTGATATCCATAAAGCTTGCAAATCTCTCTGAATTTATTCTCAACATATTGCCACATATAACTTTCTTCTGGTAGCACATCCTTTGTTCCTTTTGGTGCTTGGATTTTCATTTCCTACTCTCTCCTCAAAATAATTAAAAAGATTAAAATTTGCAATATTTAAATTATATATTAATTCAATTTGGGGTTTCAAGTGATGAGACCTAAAAAATAATCAAAATATAGCAATACTTAGATAAAGCTTGCTAACCAAATTCCCACACCAGCTGCAACTATTCCAAAAATGATAGAGACAAATACATAAATAAAAGCCTTCGTGTGTTTTTCTCTCTTTATATACCTTGATGTCTCAATCATAAACGCAGAGTATGTGGTGAATCCGCCAAGAAGACCAGTCATCAGAAAAAGTTTGTATTCACTCGAAAGATGGTTTGTTGACAAATATCCTATTAAAAAGCTCCCTATCACGTTTATAAACAATGTAGCAGCAGGATGGTCTTTATCCATTACCTCTCTAAATATTTTCCCAACTATATATCTCAAGATTGCTCCAATTACCCCACCAACTCCAACAATGAGATAGTTCATGCTGCCTCATACTCCTCTTTTTGCTGTCTTTCTGAAACAGCCCTTGCAAGTTCAAAGCCAAAAATTGAAGCTAAAAGCCCAAGTACAATGGATAAAAGAGGATAGACAATCGCAGCTGTAAATTCTCCTTTCATCAAAAACCTCACAATTTCAAGTACAAATGTAGAAAAGGTTGTAAAGCTGCTTATAAAACCTGTTGTTATCATATGTCTTAAGGCGGTTGAAATCTTTATGTGTTCTACCGTTATCTCTGCAACAAAGCACAAAACAAAACTGCCAACAACGTTTATAAAAAGTGTTGTAAAAGGAAAGCTGCCAAGGCTCAGCTGAGATATAAAAAATCTACAAACAGCACCAAAAAAAGCTCCAATAGCAATTGCAACAACGTTTTTCACGGCCATTGCCTCCTTCAGTAAAATCAAAGTAGTCAGCAGGAAATTAGGCCTATAAAATACAAAAAACTCCTACAGATGTTGCTTTTTTGCAGCATCTGTAGGAGTCATCAGCCCTCATTGGCATTTGTACGGCGGACTCCATCGCCGTTAGTAATATTATATCATCGAACACAGTTGATTTCAATATAGACTTTTTGTGAATTCTCTTTTATGTTATAATAAAACCAGAGTAAAATCAGAAAAGAGAGAGGTAAATCTTTATGCAGAAAATCATTAATATAAACTTACCATTAGAAATCTTTTTAGCTTTGCGAGAAGATGAAAACAAACTTTCAAGTGAAATAAAAAAACTTATAGCTGTCAAATACTTTAAAGAAAAAAGACTGTCCCTTGGTCAAGCAGCAGAACTCGCCGGTATGAGTATTGCAGAATTTATTCAATTACTATCCGAGCAAAATATTTCTGTATTTAACTTTGATTGCTTTGAAGAAATTAAAGAGGATGTAAAAAATGCTTAAGGTAGTTGTTAATTCAACTCCTTTAATTGCGCTAAATGCTGTAAATCAATTATCAATTTTGGAGGCTCTCTACAAGAGGATAATTGTGCCATATGGAGTATATGAAGAAGTATTTTTTAAAGCCCCTACAAACAAGAAAATTGATCTTTCTCTATTCGATTATATCTTAATAGAAAGAGTAAAAAACGCATATGCAAAAGAATTGCTTCAGACTTCCTTGCATAAGGGAGAAATAGAGGTAATTCTATTAGCGCAAGAAATAAATGCAGACTTATGCATCATTGATGATTATTTAGCAAGAAAATATGCCTCTCTATTTGGCCTTAAGGTTACAGGAACTATAGGTGTTTTATTAAGAGCAAAAGAAAATCAACTAATCAAGGAAATTAAACCTATTCTTAACGATTTAATTAAAAATGGAATATATATCAGTCAAGAGCTCTATGAACATATACTAACGCTTGCTAATGAGAATTAAATTTCTACTCTTCTTCCTCAGGTTCAATGTGGATTGTTATATACGAATTTGGCAGAGCAGATTTTATATCATTTTCTATCTGGTTACAGAGGTTGTGAGCGTCAATTAAAGTAGTTGAATTTTCCATTCTAATGTGAACATCAATCTCGCGCCTGTCTCCACTTTTCCTGGTTCTGAGCTTGTGAAAGCTTGTAACCTGGGAGTATTTTCTTATTATATTTTCAATTATCTCAATCTCGCTTTGAGGAAGACTCTTGTCAACAAGGTCACAGAGAGCTTTTTTAGTCAAATCAACAGAAGCTTTTATTATCATCAGGGCAACAATGATAGCAATTATCGGGTCTATAATGTACACATGTGTAAGTTTTATTGCAACAAGCCCTAAGAATACTCCAAATGAGGTAAACACATCTGTGAAAAGATGCCAAGCATCTGCTTCCAAAGCCACAGAATCTGTTTTTTTAGCTATTTTAAAGAGTTTTGAGGATATAAAAAGGTTTACAACGGCTGAGATTAGCATAACCAAAAGCCCTGCTTCTATTTTCTCAACTTCTCCACCCTTTACAATCTTTTTTATTGCCTCATAAATAATCATAGCTGCTGCTAAAAATATTAATATCGCTTCAAATGCACCAGAGACATTTTCAAACTTACCATGACCAAAAGGATGGTCACTGTCTGCTGGTTTTCTTGCCTGTTTGATGGAAAAATATGCAACCAAGCTTGCTAAAAGGTCAATGCCAGAGTGAATTGCCTCTGATATAACAGACACAGAACCCATAATGCTACCTGCAATAAGTTTGAATAAAACCAAGGCTGTATTAGAAAAAACTGACAAAAGTGCTGCACCTTGCTTTTCCATATACTTTCACAAAACTCCTTTCATTATAAGCTTCTTCACAAAAACTATTAAAACAATAAAAAAATCCTGCCAAGACTCATGTTTTGTGTAAAAAACATGGGTCCCGCAGGATTTTTTCATCCCTGCTGCCTGGTACAATTTCCAGGCCCGAAAAGAGCTTTTAAGCGCTCTTTTCTGACCACTTCTTAACAGAAGGTATTAAATTTTTCATGTCACTTGAGCTTTATTTTAACATCAAAGAGGTCTTTTGTAAAGACCTTTTTGGCATCTGAAAAGCTATTTATGGTTGTAAAGAGAAGCTTTTCACAAATAATTTCAACCATGTTAATAGGCAAATCGATAAAGGGTGTCACGTTATATATACATATATCTTTTAGAGGAAGAAAATCAACACAAATCTCAGAAAGAAAAAAGGACTTTTTAAAAAATTCAAAATCTTTTATCACACCCATTTCAGGATAGCACACTATTCCTCTTTTTGACGCATAAGCTGTCTTGGCTATCTCTCTGAATATAAACACCACATCTGCAGTTTCAAACAACTTCTCTTCTTCCCAGCAGTTTATTACAATCGTTCCGAACTCTCCTAAAAGCTCATCAGCTATTTTTGTCTCTTGAAATGAATCAAAGGAAGTATAAAGAATATCTGTATTTTCCGCAAGCTCATATAAAAGTCCATTTTTTTTAGCTTTTTCAAGCCCAACTATTCCTATCTTTCTATTTTTTAAACGTTGACCGTACTTTTTTAATATTTCTCTTACAATATGATATGCAATAAAACAATTAATGTGAATATTTTGTTCATATGTCCAATCAAAGTGTATTACTCTTCCTCTTCTTTGCTGGTCAATAAAATGTTTTATTTTTTTATGTTTTTTTGAAACCTTCTCCATTTTCGGAAATATGAAAAATTCTAATCTCATTTCTATTCCATTAATTAGCCTTATATACTCTTCGAACTTGGGTTGTGAATTTGCAACCAGAAATTTTCTCAAAAATAGAGGAAAAAACTTTGCATATTCTGGAAGAAAAATTCTACTTTCACCTTCTAACACAAAAGTAATAGTATAAATTTTTATCAACCCAAGAAAATATCTTCTACTAATAGAATATTTCTATCCTGGGCTTAAAATCAATCTCTTTTATGAGCTTTTCTATCTCTTCCTGACTCATGTCTTCCAATCTCTTACCCGTCAGAGCGACTAAAATAGCCTCAACAACATTTGTCCCAAAAGATCTTCCGTCAAACTCAGGTGTTGTAGTAACAAGCATCTTTAGCTTTCTTTTCTTAAGCTCTTGAACATCCTCTTTCGTAATGGTATTTGTGATGATTATCTTTCCTTCTAAACTATCTGGCATGTACTTTTGAATGTATTTATAATCTCCCGCGATGATGTCTGCTACTTTAAAATATTTCCAATACTTTTTGAGCTTTTTGGGATTTTCTTCTTTTTTCTCATCATTGGGATACAACATGCTAAATGGTAATTTTATTATCAATGGGACAAGCAAAGCTGCAAGATAGTAAAACGTCTTAAGACTTTTTATCATAAGCGGAATCCCTAAGGCAAATAGGGCATCGCCAAGCAAAAGTTTGCACCCTGCCTCATATAGTCCCTCTGCAAGCTTGTATCTATCAAGCGCACACACAACAAGCGCAGTTTTATCCTTGAAACCTATTATGTTGTTGTCTTGAAGATATTTTATAACCCATTTTTCAAATGTATTTTTAACTCCTGTACCGTCAACAAGAGGAGTTTTTTGAGCAGCATTTTTTATTGGAATAGCCTCTCTTATGACATAATTTTTTCCTCCACCATATAGTACAATGTCAATTCCTCCCATACCAAAGGCGTCTACTTTTCCATCCAAAGACTTTATAATTTCTATTGCCTTTTTTATATCTCCATCTGTCCCAATTCTTTCAATCTCAAAGTCAATACCCATTATTTTAGTCTTTGTTTTGTGATTCCTCTTGCTTGAACCAATGCTGACACTCACTATCCTTTTCATGCAAAAAACATCTCCTTTTCCTTCTTGCTACTTCACAATAGAATCTAAGATTTTTTTCAGCTCTTCAACATCAACTTCAACATCATGTTTGAGCGGGGATTTTCCCAGAGGTATTGTAATGACCTCACAATCAAGAAAAGCTTTGAACCAGTTTAGTCTAAAGTCCGAACCCATGGCAATTACAATGTCAAACATTTTAAAATTATTTATATATTCACCCATGATGTTCAAAAGCTGAGCAGCAGAAAGGGAGTTTATAAAACTATTTCTCTCCTCTTCTGTCATTAAAAGATAGTAGTTTATTCCGTAACTCTTCAATACCTGCTCTACCTCATGCTTGTTTTTTACAGGAAATCCGATTGCAGCAATATTTTTGCCCTTGCGTACTTCTCCAAGTCCTTCAAGCTTTGAGATAAAAGACCTATCTATTTTCAGCTTTTCGGCAACCTCAATCTGCGAAAATCCTTTTTGACGAAGGTCCAATATCTTCTTGACTTCATCCACTATTTTTTGAAGACTTATGACCTTATCACCAACCCTGTAAAAATCCATTTCTTCATCCCACTCAATTTTAGTATTTGTTTTATTTTATATTATCACAAAAGCCTCTTTATGTTAACATTTTTGTGCACACAGTTTTCAAAAAAAATTTTAGCTTAGTAGTTTTTTAATATCCTCTTCAGAAACCTGTGAAAAGTCAACATAAAACTGTCCAACTGCCCAAAATGGCTCACTACTTACAATATAAAAGATACCATCACATTCCTTTTCCAGCTCTTTTAAAGTCGAAGGTGCAATCACCGGTGTTGCAATGTATATTTTTTTAGGATTTAGTTTCAAAAGAAACCTTATGCATGCTTTTGTTGTTGCACCTGTTGCAATTCCATCATCCACTATTATTGCCACTTTGTTTTCCAAGCTTTTATACTTGATAGACCCCCTGTACTCAATAAGCTGGTCCTTCAAGCTTTCTAAGACTCTTTTCTTTTGGTGTTCTATATATTCGTCTCTCATAGAGAAATATTCTACATATTCATTATTTAAAACCATATCCCCATCTATATCCACAGCGGCAATAGCAAACTCTCTGTTAAAAGGTGCACCTATCTTTTTTGCCAACACAATATCCAAAGGGATTTTGAGCCTATCTGCAATTACTTTTGCGACAACCACCCCACCTCTTGGAACTGCAAAAAGTATAACATCTTGTCTTCCTTTAAATGCTTCTAATTTCTCAGCTAACTTTTCTCCAGCATCAACCCTGTCTCTAAAAAGCATTATCAAAACTCTCTCCTTTATTAAAGAACTTTCTCTTTGACCTAAAAAACAAAAAAGGCACCTAAATTTATTTTACCACATTGGTGCCTTCTAAAAATGAGTTTCACTTTGAAATTTATACTCTCTAATTTTCTACAAACCCATTCCATCTCTTCTCTTTCTCTGTCATCAATTAAAACATCTAACCACTTTTTGCCCTCTATTTGGTCAGGAAAATACCCTAATAATTTCTCGCCATTTTCTTTGTATTCCAAGATTACTCCTTCTTCGTCCCAAACCACTACAACATATTCATTCATGTTACCGAAATAATCTTTAAGATTCTCAACAAAAAATTTAACTTTATTGTTTTCTATTAACTCTTTACCCCTTTTCTTTTCAACGTTCATCCAAATACCCCCGCTGCAAAATTAACTTACTGTCTTTTTAATCTATTAATGTAGTTTTTTACATTTGCAAATACACTTTTCTTTGAATTCTTTTTCTCAAATTCTTTTATAACATTATCAAATCTTTTGGACCACTTTTCAATCTCTAAATCTTTCACAATAAAATCTTTTGCCCCTTTTAAAAGAGCTCTTCTTACTACATCCTCCTCACCTTTTGAACTTATGATGATTACTGTTGCACTTTTATCAAATTTCAAAATCTCTTCCATTGCACTTATACCATCAAGTTTTGGCATCTCAATGTCCATTGTAACCACATCAGGCTTAAATCTTTTGTAAAGCTTTACAGCCTCAACACCATCCTTTGCCTCTGCAATTATTTTACCATTGAGCTTTTCTTCTATGAACCTTCTTATCACCTTTCTCCACATTGGAGAATCATCGACAATAAGAAAGGTCACCTTTTTCATTACTTAACCTCTCTCATCACAAGTTTTATTTCATCTATATGTGTGCAATGCTTTTTTCCAGAATCTGAACACCTTCATTGTAGATATTCTCTAACACCCCAACAATTTCTTGAATACCTGCAAAGTGTTGTTTTACCTGGTCTGATAACTGATTTTGATAATGTAGCACAGAGCTAATTAGTCTGTGAACAGATTCAAATTCATCGGTTATTTCATTAGTTCTATTTTTCAGCTCTTCCAATTTACTTACAAAAGTATTAATACGGATACTGTTTGTATTAATATCCTCAACAATATTTGAAATGGTCTTGTTAACTTCTTTCAAACTCTGTTTGCCACTGTCTGCAAGTTTTCTCATCTCGGATGCCAACAAACTAAACGCCATAGAATCTTTCACTTTATTAGCTTCAATCTGCGCATTTAATGAAATGAAAGAAATCTCCTTTACAATATCGCTAATAATCTGCGTTACTTTGCTCATATTTTCAATATGCACCGAAAGATTAACAACATTTTCTAATAACTCTTGCATTTGACCCAAAAGGATATTTATATCCTCTACAGACTTTGAAACCTGAACTCGACCATTTCTTATATCATCTTCAACTTTATTTGACCGTTGAGTCATGTCTTCTAAATTCTTTACCAGGACCTCATTTATCTCATCCACTACTACCTTAAATGCTTCCGCAAGCTCCTTAACTGAGTCAAATATAGTATGCAACTGTTCTTTAAACTCACTGTTGTGACTATCTAACATTCTTCTACTTTCCTCTATTTCTTTTTGTAGGTACTGGTTTTCAGATTTAAGCTTAGATATCTCATTCTTAAACTGTTTTTCTATCAAGTCAAGCTTACTTTTATATACATTAACAAATTCCTTAGGTATTCCCTTTTTTACTTTCCCCGAACTCACAAATTCAATAATTTTTTTTATTTCATTGGACTTTTTCACAAGTAACAATTTTTCAGCAATTATTATCATTAGCATTATTGCAAAGAGAAGATATGTATACAATTCCATTTAAATCAACTCCATACTATTTTTTGACCTTTCTATCAATTTCCTAATATCTATTATTTGTATAAACTCACCATTTCTTTCTACTATTCCTTTCAAAATCTCTCCTGATGAAATTGAAGAAACATTTAATTCTTTTTTTATCTCCTCAGGAAGCACACTCACAACTTCTCTTACATTATCAACGTACAGCCCAAATGTCAATTCATCATTGCCAATTATTAGAACTTTGTGATTATTACTTTCACTCTTTTCAACTCCCAGTAGTTTCCCAAAATCAACTATTGTTACAACATCTCCTCTCAGATTCATAAGCCCCATTACATGTTCAGGTGCAAACGGTATTGTGGTTACATCTGTTGGCCTCACTATCTCCCTGACAAACTCTACTTCAATTCCATAAGTAACATCTCCATATTCAAATGAAACAATCATTTGGTAAGAATCTTCATCAATACGTTGGTCATCATCATTTATTCTGAAGTTTGTAAATCCATCATTTTTATCATCTTCTTGATTTCTTGCAAATTCAGGTTCGTTCGATGTTTGAAAATCATCATTATTTTTTATTCTTCCTTGAATAGCTGTATCTGATGAATGTTTTGAACTGTCTATTCTCTTCAATTGTGCTATGTATGAGGTATAATCAATACAGCTTTGTTCATTATTCTCCAAATTATCTGCCAACTTTCGAATTATATCTATTCCCTCAAAAATAGCATTTATAACATCACTGGAAGGATATATCTCATAGTTTCTCATCTTGTCCAATAAGCTCTCCATTTCATGAGAAACGTTGATTATATCCTGCAGACCTAAAAAGTTTGCGCCTCCTTTTATTGAATGAATTTCACGGAATATAAAATTTAGTGTTTCATAGTTAGCTGGATCTTTCTCAAGTTGCAGGAGAGCATCTTGAGCATTCTCAAGATGCTCGTATGTTTCAACAATAAAATCTTTTTTAAGCTCTTCAAGTTCTGCTGCACTGAACAATTGGTCAGTCATTACAATCCCACCTCTGTTAGCTTCTCATTTCTATCCCCAAAAATTTTTGAACATGTGAAATCAATTCCTCGCTTGTCACAGGTTTTTTCAGGTAGAGATTTGCACCCGCTTCCAACGCTTTTTGCTCTTCTGATGGATTTGTTGTTAGCATAATAACTGGTATTCTCTTATACATCGGGTTTTTCCTTATTTCTCTGGTAAGCTGCAGACCGTCCATCTTTGGCATATTGAGGTCTGTAATAACAAGGTCAATCTTCTCGCTTAAAAGTATTTCCAATGCAGCAACACCATCTAATGCTTCTTTTACCTCAAACCCTTTTTTCACAAGTGTTGTTGTTACAATTTTCTTTACAACCGGCGAATCATCAACAACTAAAATTTTCGGCATATCTTTTCGTACCCTCCATTATTCTTTATTTTTACATGGGTTTTCTGAAAGCTATGTTGTTGTCAAAATAAACAATTTCAAAAGCTTTTGTGATTCTTAGGATACTCTCTGAATGTCCTAAAAAGATATAACCACCCGGATTTAATGCATCATAAAAATATTCTACAACCTTTTTTCTTGACTCTTCGTCAAAGTAAATCAAAACATTTCTACAAAATATCACATCATAATTTCTCATAAGCCTCATCTTACTCTCATCATAAAGATTCAAGTACCTAAAAGTCACCAGCTTCTTTATCTCATCTTTGAGCTTGTACATTTTATCTACAGGGCTGTACTCAAAATATTTAAGTTTTATATACTCTGGAACATCTTTCAAAGACCGTGGCATGTAAATAGCATCTTGCGCAAGCCTTAAAACCCTTTCTGAAATATCAGTTCCAAGTATCTCAATGTCCCAGTCATCAAAATATTCAAGCCTTTCTTTCAAAATTATTGCAATAGTGTAAGGTTCTTCCCCTGTTGAACATCCTGCACTCCAAATTTTTAACCTAAAATCACCTTTGCTTGCTTTTCTATTCAAAAGTTCAGGCAAAACATCTTTCGAAAACATGTCAAGTTGCGGAATGTCTCTGAAAAAATATGTTTCATTTGTTGTAATCAATTCCAATAATTTGTTAAGAGCATTTCTGTCAGTCTCAATTCTTTTTAAATACTCCCAAAAATCTGTTATCGCTAAATTATCCATTGCTATTTTCAATCTTTTTTGAATATAGCTTTTTTTATCATCGGAAAAGTACAATCCTGTAGTTTTGTATATAAAATCTCTTATAATATACCACTCTTGATTATTTAAGACAATTTCTGTTAGCATTTTGCTCCTCCTTAGCCTCCAAGCAGGTCCTGAGCTTCAATAGAAATCTCTATATTAGGATGGTCAGCCAAATACTCTAACTGTAATCTAAATGGTTCTTTATCACTAATTTTTCTTACAAGTTGTAAAAGCTTGAGAATATGAACATCAGATAAATACTCATTTGCAAGCTCATCTTTAATTAGAGCCACAACCCTTGCATCGTCAGGTCTTAGTTCAACCATACATTCAAGCATCAAAAGTCTTAAGTCATCGCTTTTGACATTGAAATATTCTTCATAAATTCTATCAAATAACTCCTTCAAGTTTAGTTCTATCACAGTTTTTAAGACCTCTGGTAAAAGCTCATCTTCTTTTATCATCTCTGGCAACACATCTGCTGCCTCCTTGATACCATTGTATCTCATAATCTTCAACCCGCTAAGCTTTAAGATATTATCATCACCTTTGAATATCTCTCTCATATATTCAACCAGTTTTGACTTATTAAAATATTTAAACACTCTAACTAATTCTCTTTTCTCTAAAGTATTCGATGCATAATAGAGTTTTATAGCGCTTAGAATAACTGTTTCATCAAACACCCTACTCTTTATAAACCTTACAAAATCCTTATCTTCTATGCTACCCATATAGTTAAAAATCTCAAATTTTTGTGTATCAGAACCATATATCAAAATGGTTTTTATTTCATCAAAAAAGCTTGTATTTGATAAAACTTTTTCAAGTTTTTGTTTATCTGACTTTATATAAATCGAATATATGGTATCTAAAACCTTTATCCTCAGCTGTGTTGAAAGCTTTAAATAAAGATTTACTGCATCCTCCACATTCTCAAGGGTACCATTTTCTTTCACCATGTCAAAAATACTGTCAAAGATGATATCCTCAATCTCCCATGGCAGATTTAAAACCTCTGAAATTAGTTCTCTATTGTTCACTTTTTTTATGCTCTCAATTATTGTCCACTGTACCCACAGATGAGCAGAAGGTAAAAACTCAATTACCTTTTTGAGAGCTTCAACATCCCCAATATTGCCAAGTGCCTCAATGGCCCCCTGTACTACATTTACATCATCATCTGATAACCTTTTCAGTAAAGTATCAACTGCTTCTTTGTTTTTAAGAGCACCTAAAATATCCACTACAAATTTCCTAACATTTTTATCTGGATTTTCTGCCTCTTTGATTATTGCGTGAATATTATCATTACCTATTTTACTTAAAACCTCAAAAGCAAAAACCCTAACCCTTGCTTCTTCATGGTCTAAAAGCCTCAATAATTTTTCAACAGTATAACTGCCACCTATTTGTTTTAAAGCTTCTGTAATGTGCTCCTCAATCATTTTATTGTTTGTTTTTATAAAAAGATCTATTAATCTATCAACAATTTCAGGTTCCTTAAACTTTGGCGCATTCTCAATAGCTTCTTTTTGTAATAGATAGTCATCTGAATTTAGCATTTCAATTATTTCCATAGCTGAATTCATCTTCTGTGCCCCACTCCTTTTAGTTTTAATTAGACCATCTGAATAACTCTTTCAATTAGCTGTTCTGGTTCAAGCAAAAGTACAACCTTCCCATCACCTAAGATTGTTGAACCAACAACTCCTTTTACATTCCCGACAAACTGATCTAAAGGCTTTACAACCACATCATATTCGCCCATCAGCCTGTCCACGATTATTCCTACTTTGCTTTCTCTATATTTTACTATTATTCCAAAATAGTAACTTCTATCATCTTCACTTTTCTGATATCCAAGTATTTCCTGAAGACTGAAAAATGGTACTATTTCACCTTTAATACTGCATACCTTTTTACCAGTTATAGACTTTATTGAATCTTTTCTTATCTTTACTGTCTCAACCACTTTTTCAAGCGGAAGCAGATACAATTTATCCCCAGCTAAAACCAGCAATGTCTTTATTATTGCAACAGTGAGAGGAATTATCATCAAAAAGCTTGTACCTTTATCTTTTTCTGTTTTAACCTTTATCTCTCCTTTTAGCTCACTTAAATTCTTTTTCACAACATCCATTCCAACGCCTCTGCCTGCCACATCATTAATCTTATCAGCAGTAGAAAAACCTGGTAAGAAAATAAACTCTATTATTTCATCATCTGACATTCTCTCAATCTCATCCTTTGTCACTATACCTTTTAGCAAAGCTTTTTCTTTTACTTTGTCAATGTCAATACCTTTGCCATCATCTTCAACATTTACGTAGATATTCTCACCTTCTGCATATGCTTCTATCAAAATCCTTCCCTGAGGTCTTTTTCCCTTAGCAATTCTTTCTTCAGGCTTTTCAATTCCATGATTTACACAATTTCTCACCAAGTGAACAAGTGGGTCGGTTATCTTTTCAAGTATAATCTTGTCTATTTCTGTTTCTTCACCTTTTATGATAAGTTCAACCTCTTTCCCTTCTTTTTGAGCAACCTCTCGAACAATTCGCGGAAGCTTTCTCAGAACATTTTTTATAGGCAAAAGCCTCAAACTTGTTATTCCTTCCTGAATATCAAATGATATTCTTTCAAGTCGTAAAATTCCTTTTTCAAGATTTGAAATTAAGTTACTAAGCGTTTTATCTTTTATGTTTGTTTCTTTGAATGCATTTAATATCTGATTCAATTGAGATTTACAGGTAATAAGTTCGCCAGCAAGATTTGTAAGATTATTGAGCTTGTTTATATCTATTCGCACTGAATCAATTCTTTTAATATCAATTTCTTTAAGATTCTTAATTCCATCCTCAAAAGTCCCCGTCTGATCACTCTCAGACTGGTTTACAATTTTGTCCACTTCTTCTGTTTCTGTTACCTCTAAATCCTCTTTTATTAGTTTTTGTATAAAGAAAATTTCCACTACATCCTCAGTTTTACAGATATCCTCTACATCCTGCCGTAATGCATTTATTTCAATGTCGCCTTCAATAAAAAATAGATATTCATTTACTTCTTCACTAACATGTTCCTGCTCTACATCCGGAATTGTTAAAAAAATATTGTATTTTTTTTTAAGAGCTTTATATATCTTTGCCATAGATGGAGATTTAAACTCAGCTTCTGGCTTTAATAAAAACTCTATTTTGTATATCTTTTTCCCCTCATCTAAAAGTTCCATAAGAAACTTCTTTTCTTCATAATTCATCTTTTCAACCCTGCCCTTAAAAATCTTTCTCATGAAAATATAGAATTTATAGCCCCTGCAATACTTGTGCAAGGCAAAATCAAATCAGCTATCCCCTGATCAATTACAGCTTTTGGCATTCCAAATATAATAGCAGTGGAATGATCCTCAGCTATTATAAAACCACCAAGTTTTTTGATAAATGCAAATGCTTTTGCACCATCATTGCCCATTCCTGTCAGCATTATTGCAACAAGTCTGTCTTTATAATGATTGGCAAGTAAAAACCCAACATAATCAACAGAAGGCTTGTATATCAAATCATTTGGACCATCAACTATATTTATTACAGTTCTGCCACCAGAGATTATTAGTTCCATTTGCTTGCCACCTGGTGCAATGTAGACTGTATTAGGTTTTACAAATTCACCCTTTTCAGCTTCCTTTATAAAAAGCGAACTTCTTTCTGAAAGGGTTGAAGCAAGTTGTCGTGTAAAGTTTGGTGGCATATGCTGAACAATAAATATTGGTACACCTATATCACTTTTAATATAGGGTATTATCTCACCAAGAGTTTTTGGTCCACCTGTTGAAACACCAATAAATATAGCATTTGGCTTTACTAATGGTTTTTTTGAAACTGAAATAATTTTAGTAGTGTTCAAAGAATCTACTTTTTTGCCAAAGACATTCGCTTTTGCTGCATTTAATACTTTTTTAATAATCTCATTTTCTATACTTTCAAGCTCGCTTGAGTAGGCAGAAGGCTTTGGAATAAAATCCACCGCACCAAGACTCAAAGCTTTTAATGTGACTTCAGCACCTTTTTGGGTAAGCGTTGATATCATCACAACAGGTGTTGGACATGTTTGCATTATTGCTTTCAGAGCCTCAAGACCGTTTAATACAGGCATTTCAACATCCATTGTGACAACGTCTGGGCGAAGGGAGGCAACCTTTTCGATTGCCTCCTGCCCATTTGTTGCATAATCTATAACCTTTATAAAAGGACTTTTTTGAAGTATTTTTATTAAAACCCTTCTCATCAAAGGGGAATCTTCTGCTACTAACACTCTTACCATCTTTGAATTTCTACTCTCCCGTGTGGTTTAGTAAAAGTTTATTGTGTATTTGTGTTCAAAAGTTCCTCTTTTAACTCCTCAATTTGAATTACCTCATTTGATGTTAATATCTTTGACATGTCAAGAAGAATTATTATCCTACCATTAATTTGACCAACACCTTGTAAGTACTCAGTGTTGATTCCCCTTATAACAGGTGGTGGGGGAGTTATAGCATCATTTGGAAGTCTTAAAACCTCCGTAACTTCATCAACAATTCCGCCTATTGTCATATTGTCAAGGTTTATGACAAGGATTCTTGTTTGTCTTGTTCTTTCTGTCTCTGGAAGTCCAAATTTTTTTCGCATATCAATTATAGGCAGTATTTCTCCCCGCAGACTTATTATCCCTTCAACAAAAGATGGTACTTGTGGTATTTTGGTAATGGTGGTTGTTCTGATAATCTCTTTGACCTGCATTATATCAACACCGTACTCTTCATCCCCAAGCTTGAAAATAACAAGCTGCTTTTCATCAGTGAGTTCATCTTCTTCTTCAAAATCTTCAGCTATATCTGCTTTTAACAATTTTTTTCTTTCTTCTTCAATCATATTACTCAATCCTCCTCTTTTAAACTAACCCCGCTTAAATATTTTTAAGCTCTTCAGCAAGATTAGCAAGTTCCTGGGCTGCCTGAGCAATCTGAGATATTGCTTTTAGCTGTTCTTGTGCCTGGGTTGCTGCACTTTGAGCTGATTGTGATGCTTCTTCTGCTCCTCTTGCTATCTGCATGGTTCCTGCTGCAATCTGGGTTAAAGCTGCTTCTGCATCCTGTGCCATCTTAAGTAGCTGCCCGCCTTCAGCTAAAACTTTTTCAGTTGCAATCCTAACTCTTTCAAGCGAAATGGTAATTTTTTGTGCTTTTTCGTTTTCCTGTGTAGATGTCTTTACTGCATTTTCTACATCCTCATACACAATTCTTACTTGGTCGCTAATATTTCTCACCATTTCTTTGATGTTTCCAATAGCTTCACTTGACTGCTGAGCAAGCTGCTTTATATCTCCTGCAACAACTGCAAATCCCTTTCCATACTTGCCGGAACGGGCCGCTTCAATTGAACCATTGAGTGACAGCAAGTCCACTTTTGTTGTAACATTTGAGATTGTATCAATTATCTTTTCAATGTTTCTAATTCTTTTCTCAAGTACTCTCACACTTTCCAATGACTGTTTGTTCTTTTCAACCGAGTGGGCAACACCCTCAATCAATCCTTCTACGTCTTTCCTGTTCTTTTCTAAAATTTCTTGAAGCTCTTTTGACAACTTTGTAGCATTTTCTAATCTATCAACTATGTCTTTTTGCATGTTTTTAAGATTCTCTGTTGCCCTTTGGGATTCTTCACATGCAGCTGCTTGTTCTTCAGAAGCTTGCATTATTTGTTCAAGCGCTGAAGAAATCTGATAACTTGCCTTGTGTGACTCTTCTACCATAGCAGCAAGCTCAGAAGACGCTGCAGCAAGTTCTTCTGCATTTTTCTGAGTTACACTTGTAGATTTTAACTCATCTGCCATTTCAGCAAGCATAGTTATTGCATTGTTAATCTCGTTCAATGCTTTTGTCTGTTCAATTAACGATGCATTTGACTCTTCAGTTGCAGCTGCAGTTTCCTCAGCAGCTGCTGCAATCTGCTGGCTTCCACCCCTGACCTCGCTTGATGCATTCATCATGTTCCTTGACAAAACCCTTATTTCCTTCATGGCTTCGACAATTGTATTTATAGCATCCTCTATTTTCTTCAAATCCTCAGTAACACCTTTTGCCTTTTCAGCTTCCCCTCTGACAAGTGTTCCAACGCTTCTTATGTCTTCCGCTACAACATTTACATCTTTTTGAATATCCTCTATGATGTTTTGAATCTCTATAGCAGCTTTATTTGTTATCTCTGCTAAGCTTCTTACCTCATCTGCAACAACTGCAAAACCACGACCATGTTTTCCTGCCCTTGCAGCTTCAATCGCAGCATTGAGTGCAAGCAAATTTGTCTGGTCAGCGACCTCCATTACAGCTTGGGCAGTATTTTTAATTTCATTTGCCTGTCTTTCAAGTTGTAAAACATTCTCTGCAGACTCAACAGAACTTTGAGCAGATATTTCAATTCCTCTTATGACTTCTTCTATCTCATCTGAAATACTCTGAATAAGCGTCTGAAGGTTTGCAATAGAGTTTGAAAGTTCAACTGCTTTTTCATCTGAAACCTTTGCAACCTTTTCAATCTCCTGAATAGCTTTTAAAGATTCATTAGCAGCTTTTGATGCTTCCTGAGCCGATGCCGCAATCTCTTGCACTGCAACCTGAAGTTCATTTACATTACGTGTTGCCTGGGCTACAGCCGCCTGAGTTTCAGCTGATGCTGCAGCCAGCCTCTCGATTATTGTGTTTTTCTTCAGCTCATCTCTTCTTTCTTTTCTCTTAGTTGAGTCAAAAATACTGGTACTGTAAGATTGGCTCTGAGAAACATCTTGAATTTGGTTTGATGCAGCAGGTTGAGCGCCTGCTTTCAAAGGATTTCTCGGTGTTTGTAATTTTGAAAGTTCCATTCTTCTACCTCCCCTTTATTTTTGAATATATAATACCACAATGTTGTGGTTTTGTAACTTTTTTTTTTTTTTTTTTTTTTTTTAATAAATTTTATTTATGTTATACAAATATATTCAATCCATAACCACAATAATATTGGCATTGTATACGTTAATACCAATTAATCCAACTAAAACAGAAATATTTAAAAATAATTTGCAATTTAATTATCAAGTTATCTTTACTGATAAAAATACCACCAAAAATAAGTAGGTGTAAATGAGACCTACAAAATTTTTGGATTAAAAATCAATCAATATCACTCTTGCAGGTGCACCGTCGCAGTCTTTTAGTTTTAGTGGCAGTGCTGCATACCTGTATTTCCCTTCACAAACCTGTGAAAGATCCAATCCTTCAATAACCACTACACCATTTGACAGCAGACTCTTGTGTACAGCAAAATCATTTGAAGCAAATTCTTCTATTGAAAGATAATCTATTCCTACAACTTTAACCTCTCTTTCTATGAGAAACTCGGCTGCTTCCAAAGTCAAATAAACATACTTTTCATAGAACTCTGAACTCCTTTTAAGATACTGAGAATTTTTGGTCTTGAAAAATATCCTATCACCATACTCTATATTCTTGCTTTCAAGAAACTCTCTGGTTATCTTATTATCTTCATATACCTCGAAAACCTTGACTTCTCCAATCAGGTATTCCAAAGGAATCTGGTCAACTGTTTTACCATCCTTTATAAAATGAGATGGTGCGTCAATGTGCGTCCCTGTGTGGGATGAAAGTATTAATTTGCTTACGTTTGCCACATCTCCACTTTCAATACTATAAACCCTTGATATCTGCGGTTTTGGATCACCGGGAAAATAAACCATATTATTTGAAATTGGAATACTGACATCTATAATCCTCAATTTCAAACCCTCCTTTAAACTTAACATTTTCAAAAATAAGAATAATAAAAAGGGGCTTTTGCTTAAAAGCCCCTTTTGCTGACAAACATTTTAAACTTATATTTGGTATTTTGCTTTTTCTTCCCTGATTAGATTAATTACAACTTCTATTGCTTTCTCAATTTCAACTTCAAAAGATTCTTTTGTTCTTCTATTTCTAATCTCAAGCTTTCCTTCTGATATTTTCTTTCCAACAGTAACTCTAAACGGAATCCCTATCAAATCTGCATCCTTGAACTTAACACCTGCTCTTTCATCTCTGTCATCAATCAAAACCTCAACTCCATTTCTCTGAAGGTTTTCATAAATCTCAAATGCAATTCTATTTTGATTTTCATCTTTTACATTTACAGGCACAATAATTACCTCATACGGTGCAACTGTAATTGGCCAAATTATACCATCTTCATCGTGCATCTGTTCAATGATAGCTGCAGCTGTCCTGTTGATACCAATACCATAACATCCCATTATCATGAGCTTCTTTTCGCCTTTTTCATCTGTGTACACGCAGTTAAATGCCTGTGTATATTTAGTGCCAAGCTTAAATATATGTCCAACCTCAATTCCTCTCTCAATTGTCACCTTCTGAGAGCAACATTTTGGACAAAGGTCATCTTGGGTTATATTCCTGAGGTCTGCAAATTTTGTTACTTTAAAATCTGAAAGATTAACATTCTTTATATGATAATCTGTCTTATTTGCACCTACCACAAAGTTTTTGAGATATTTTACTTCATTGTCTGCATACACATTTATCGAAAGACCAATTGGACCGGCAAATCCCACCTTTGCACCTGTAATTTTCTCTACATCCTCTGCCGATGCAAGTTCAAGGTCTGTAGCTTTTAAAAGATTTTTTAGCTTTGTCTCATTTACCTCTCTATCTCCCCTTACCAGCACTGCAACAAACTTGTTATCTGCCTTGTAAATCATTGTTTTTACAAACCTTGTACTGTCGATGCCAAGAAAACTCACAAGCTCCTCAATTGTTCTCACATTTGGAGTGTAGACTTCCTGTTTTTCTTTAAGCTCCTCATTGTTTTCAATAGGCTCATCCAAACACTCTGCCTTTTCCAAGTTTGCAGCATATCCGCACGCTTTGCAATATGCAATCTCTGCCTCACCAACAGAAGATGGAACCATAAACTCGTGTGAGCTTGCTCCGCCCATTGCACCTGTATCTGCCTCGACAATCTTTACATCAAGCCCACATCTTTTGAATATTCTCACATATGCATCATACATCTTCTTATATGATATGTCCAAGCCTTTCTCATCAACATCAAATGAATAAGCATCCTTCATTGTAAACTCTCTGCAACGCATAACGCCAAACCGCGGTCTTCTCTCATCACGAAACTTTGTTTGGATTTGATACAAAATTTTAGGAAGGTCCCTGTAAGATGAAATCTCGTTTCTGACTATATAAGTAAATGCTTCTTCGTGAGTGGGACCCAAACAGTATTCCCTTTCATTTCTATCTTTTACCCTAAACATCTCAGGGCCAAATACAGCCCACCTACCCGACTCTTCCCAAAGTTCTTTTGGCATAAGAGCTGACATATGAACCTCTTGTGCACCGCTTTTATCCATCTCTTCTCTTACAATGTTTTCTATCTTTCTTAAAACTCTGTAACCAAGCGGAAGATAAACATAAATGCCAGAGGAAAGCTGTCTCATAAAACCAGACCTTAGCATAAGCTTGTGTGATTCTATCTCTGCATCAGAAGGTGTCTCTTTCAAAGTTGGCATAAAAAGCTCTGAAACTTTCATCTTCCTTTGTTACTACCCCTTTCTAAACCTTAGTTTTTTAGCATATAAAAAGTTTTTCAATAATCTTTTTTCTCATCGCTCTTTCTAAATCCCAGTGGCGAAGAGGTTTTGTCTCTGTCACAATCCTGAGCGTATATTCTATCCAGTTCGTGTCCACAATACCAACAATCTGCGGTGGTGTTACAATATCATCTTTAAACTCCTCCTCAATCTCTTTAAAAACCTCTTGTAGCTTCAAAGACACCTCATCAAAGTTCATTTTTGTATTGAGCTTAACATCCACAATCGCCTTTGAGTTATGCCTCGACCAATTCGTAATAGCACCTATTGAACCGTTTGGTATAATATGGATTGAGCCGTTGTAGTCCTGGATTTTTATTGTCTTTATCCCCATTTCTTTTACAGTACCACTTCTCCCATCGATGGTGACATAGTCACCGACAGACAGCTGGTCTTCTATAATTAAAAAAAGACCTGCTATGACATCTTTAATCAAACTCTGTGCACCAAAACCTATTGCAAGTCCACCTATCCCTGCAACAGCCAAGATTGTCTTGATTGAAACGTTAAAGTTTTCAAGAATGAGCACAATCACTAAAAAGTATATAGAGTATTTTATAATACTTTTGAAAAGTGCTGCAAGAGTATCTATTCTTTTTTGATTTATAGGAAATACAGAACTTCTCTGTTTTTTCTTCCATTTTTCAAGCGTTCTATTAGAAACTTTCAAAAATAAAAAACCAATAATTAGGATGAACACAGAGTATATGATTTTGCCACTGTATTTCAAAATCATATCAGATATTTTCCCAATACTCAAATACATCACCCTCCCAAAAACTTCTCAAAAAGCCTTTTCTGAAAAAGGTCGTCTTTTGCCATAAGCTCGGGATGCCATTGCACACCTACAAAAAAATTTCTGTCTTTCTTCGAAATTGCCTCTACAATGCCATCCATTGATACTGCCTCAATTTCAAATCCAGGTGCTACTTCTTCTATTGCTTGATGGTGAAAAGAGTTTACTAAAATCTTTCGGCCCCCAAAGATGCAAGCAAATAACCCTCCAACAACCTCTACAGTATGATATCCATATATACCATCAAGATTCTGGTAATGAGACATAGAGGATTTTCTCTCTATGTCCTGTATCAAAGTCCCACCAAACGCAACGTTCATAACCTGCACTCCTCTGCAAATTGCCAAAACTCTTCTGCTCATCTCATATGAAATTTTCATTGCCTCAAGCTCTATTCTATCTCTCAAAAGATTGATTTTTCTTATTCCTACTTGAGGTTCTCTGCCATAAAATTTAGGGTGAACATCTTCACCTCCGCAAAAAAGAACATACTCACACATCTGTATGTACTCTCTTAAAAGATCAGTTGATAAAACACTTATAGGGAAAATTATGGGTTTTGCATTTAGCATTAAAAGTATTTCTATGTACTCATTCATAACATAAAGTTTTCTATTCTCTGTATCAAACCCGCCAAATATAAGAACCTTCATTGGACTTACCTTATTCACTTTGAGTTCTTCAATTTCCATTCTATGATTCTCTTTGCCACTTCTTTAATAGGCATCTGGTGGTCCATGCTGAGCTTTTGAAGTTTTTTCATTGCACTTTCCTCATCAAGCTTTAGCTCCTTCATCAAAATCCCTTTTGCCCTTTCAACAAGCTTTCTTGTCTCCAAATCATCCTGAAGCTTCCTTACTTGTTCTTCTAACTTTCTTAATTTCATCCAATTTTTTGCAATAGTCTCAACAAAAGATATGAACGCCCATTTATTAAATGGACTGTATAAAAAAATATTGAACTCATCGTCTTCTAAGATTACGCTTTCTATATTAGACCTTTGTGCCTGGTTTGCCAAGATGACAACAGGACATATTCTGTCATTTTTTAAAATATCTATCATCTCCACCATACTGCCAACACTAAATCCATACTCCATAATAACAATATCTGGTTTTAATGCTCTTATCTTTCTCAGACAATCTGCAAAGTCCGAAGCAGTGTCAGCAATGGTATAGCCATTTTCAATGAGAGCATTTTTTACAACAGAAAATAATCTTTGGTTTTTTATAGCCAGAATAACCTTGAACATCTATATTTTTGCCCCTTACCAAGCTTATTTAATAATTTTAACACACTTCTTTTTATTTTTCTATAAAAACATTACTAAACCTTTTTGGGCTAAATTAAGCAGTTTTTCCACTATAGTAGTATCAAACTGACTTCCAGCACACCTTTTCATTTCGTTCAACGCCGCCTGTTTATCAAAAGCTTTTCTATAGGGTCTGTCAGAAGTCATTGCATCATAAGCATCTGCAACAGCTACAATCTTGGCAAGAAGGTCTATCTCTTCATCTTTCAATCCAAACGGATAACCTCTGCCATCCACCCTTTCATGGTGCTGAAGCACAACCTTTTTAATCCTGTCCGTAAACTCTAAATCTTTTAAAATGTTGTAACCTATTAAAGGATGTTTTTGGATTTCTTTATACTCATGCTCATCTAAAGAACCTTTCTTGTTCAGTATATCCTCTTTCACACCAATCTTTCCTATATCATGAAGCAAACACGCAACCTTTAAAATGTTTTTTTCTTCCTCTGAAAGCGAAAGCTCATCAGCAATTTTTAAAGCAATACTTTGCACTCTTTCGCAATGTCCTTTCGTATGCACATCTTTGTACTCAATCGCTTTGGACAAGCATAAGATTGTTTCATAGAAGAACTTTTCAATTTCTTGATTTTTCTTTTCAAGTTCTGCCTTTGATTTATTTAATTCTTCAATTGTGTCTTTCAGTCTTTCGTTCATGTAAGTGCTTTTCTCATACAAATCTTCTATTTCTGATTTCTGTTTTTTGAGATTTGAATAATAAATGGCATTTTTTATGGCTATAGTAATAAAATTGCACAGGCTGATATAATATTCAACATCTTCGCTTGAAGTGCTTTTGCATTCAATGCCATAAAAACAAATACCTTCACATCTCTCTTCTGAAACAATCGGAATAGCTACTTTTACCAAGTTATTATTTATTATTTTGAAAGCAATATTAATATCCTCTTTTGCTCTGCTCAGAAGAAGATGTTCATGAATATCTTTTTGCCCAAACTGACCCAAGATTTTGAATTTTTTATCATCACCATCATGATAAATGCTTATACGAGAAAATCTCAAACTTCCATGGCTATACTCACCTATAACCTCAACTATATTTTCTACATTCGAAAGACTAATAATCTTAGTTGAGAGTTCAAAAAAATTTTTAAACCATTCATTTTTTTCTCTTAAGTCCCTTTCTGTTTCAATTAATCTTTTTACAATATTTGTCATTTCTTTGTTCAGTCGAATACTATCAATGTAGTTCTTTTCAATACTATCTTTTTCCTCTTTTAGCTTTTTAATTATGACTTTTTGTTTTTTCTCAAATACTCTATATCTTTTCAATATACTGCCATATCTGAGAATATAAAATACTGTAAAAAATACCACTGCAAGGAACAGTGTTACAATTTTAAGATATTCAATGACAGGTTTTTGAATATGTATGAAAATCTCAGCAACCTGAACTGCCAGTGGAAAACATATTAAAAAGAAGAGAAAAAACTCAAAAATCCTCATCCATAAATTCTTTTGTAGTTTCAATCTTCAGTCCCCCTGTCAAAAAAGTCACACACCTTATTATTTCGACAAAAGGTACAAAAATCCTTTAAACAAAATGACAAAAAAAGAGAGCCGAACACGGCTCTCTTATGCGTTAAATAAATCTTTTACTCTTGGATATATACTATTATAAAGTTTATAAGTCCTTCTATATACTTCAAATAAGTCTTTATTTGGATTACAGCTTTCAACCTTCTGAATCATAACATCGCAGGCTTCTTCGACCTTATTATACTCTCCGGCACCAACTGCTGCCAGAATAGCCGCGCCAAATGCAGGTCCTTCTTTGGAATTCAGTGTCCATACATCCATCTCAAATATGTCTGCCTGCATCTGTTTCCACAGCTTGCTCTTTGCACCACCACCTGAAACTCTGACTTCTTTTACCTCAATACCCATCTCATTCAAAATATCAAGACAGTTTTTAAGCGAAAATACAACACCTTCCATAACAGCCCTAATAAATTCCCTTCTTGTGTGTTTTGCAGTTATTCCAAAGAAAATACCTTTTGCGTACGGGTCCAAAATGGGTGTTCTTTCGCCCATCAAGTATGGCAAGAAAACAAGCCCATCTGACCCTGGATTTGCAAGTTCTGCCTCCTGGTCCATCAAAATGTATGGGTCTTTGTCAATAAACTCAAACGCAGCCTTTTCAATGTGAGCAAAGTTGTCTCTAAACCACTTGAGAGAAAGCCCGGCACCTTGAGTTACACCCATCACATGCCATTTTCCCGGCACTGCATGACAAAATGTATGAACCCTTCCCTGTGGGTCAATCTTAAACTCGTCAAGATGGGCAAAAACAACACCAGACGAACCTATTGTAGAAGAAATCACACCCGTCTTTACTATGCCATTTCCAACAGCACCTGCTGCTTGGTCCCCTCCACCTGCAACAACAAGCGTCCCTTCACAAAGACCTGTAATCTCACTTGCTTGCCTGCTCACTTTTCCAGTAACCTCTGGTGACTCATAGACTTTTCCAAGAAGATCTTTGTCTATCTCAAGCTTTTCAAGAACTTCATCAGACCAGCATCTGTTTTTAATGTCCAAAAGCTGCATGCCAGATGCATCTGATACATCTGTTGCAAACTCGCCTGTGAGTTTAAATCTTATATAGTCCTTTGGAAGCAAAATCTTGTAAACCTTTTCATAATTTTGGGGTTCATTGTTTTTTACCCACAAAATCTTTGACGCTGTAAAACCTGTCAGTGCAGGGTTTGCTGTTATTTCAATAAGTCTTTCCTTGCCAACTTTTTGTGTAATCTCATCACATTCTTTTGCCGTTCTCTGGTCACACCAGATTATTGATGGTCTTATGACATTGTAGTTTTTGTCAAGCATAACAAGCCCGTGCATCTGCCCAGTAAGTCCTACAGCTTTGACTTCTTTTGGGTCTACTTTTGACTTTTCAAGTACAGCTTTAATTCCTTTTACGCTTGCATCCCACCAGTCTTCAGGGTTTTGCTCAGCCCATCCAATCTGAGGCTGATAAAGAGGATACTCAAAAGTTGCTGTTGCCAAAATGTTGCCTTTTGAATCAGTTAAAATAGTTTTTGTACCAGATGTTCCAACATCAATTCCAATAAAATACATTCAAAACACCTTCCTTTCTTGAATTTTTGTCTTGAAAATATATTTTATGCAGATTGTCTGATTATAAGCTGAGTGTCAAGAATATATTCACTTTCAAATTTTTTGTTCGGGTCATCTATTTTTTCAAAAAGAATATCACAAGCTGTCTTTGCCATAAGGTCAATTGGCTGGCGAACTGTTGTAAGTCTTGGCATTTTGCTGAGCTGAAGCCCTACTAAATCCACATCGTCAAACCCGACTACTTTCACATCATTTGGGACAGACATTCCCATTTCATCTAATGCGTACATACTTGCATATGCCATAAGGTCGTTTGCTGCAAATATGCCATCTATTTTTTTGTTTTGTAAAAGCTTTTTTGTATTTTCATATGCCTTTTGAAACATAAAATCTCCCTCGATGACAAGTTCCTCATCAAATTCTACTCCAAAGTCTTTTAATGCTGCCTTATACCCCTCATATCTTGCAACACTTTCAAAAGACTCAAGCGGACCTGATATATGTACAATTTTCCTGCAACCTTTTTCAATAAGGTACTTTGTTGCAATGTAGCCCCCCTGCAGGTTGTTTACATTTATCCTCGGAACATTTGTAAATTCAGTATTGTTTTCAGCAAGAACAACTGGAACATTGTTAGCATGCAAAAGCTTTAGTGCTTGTTTATCAATACTTTTATATCCAAAAACTATAACTCCATCCACTCTGCCTACCAAAAATTTGAAGTAGTCAATATTATCTATCAGCTGACAAAATATAGCCCCGTACCCGCGCTGGGTTATATATTGGTTGAGTAACCCCACAACTTCACTGTAAAACCAGCTACTGAGCTGTTGGATTATGATTCCTATTGTATCTGTCTTTCTTCTTGCTAAATTTTTGGCTGTTACATTTGGAGTATAATTCAAAGCTTTAATAGCTTCCAAAACAGCCTTTTTCTTTTTCTCAGAGACGTTTGCTGTTCCATTTATAACTCTTGACACAGTTGCCTTTGAAACACCAGCTCTTCTTGCAACATCTTCAATTGATGGCAAATGCTCTACCTCCTTTCACTTAGCTTTTTTAAATTTCTCAAATATAGAAGTTGTAAGCGATTTCGATTATTCTTTGTTATATACTTTATCACATTGGTAGTTGATTTATCAACAAAATTTTTAAAAATAGCAAGGTAGGGTATTAGAATTTTTAACTATATATTACAAAAACATCTATTGACGTTTCTTTTTTTTTGATAAAATGGAAATAAAGGTTATAGGGGTGATTAAGGTGGAAAGCGGATGGCTTCCAATTGGAAGTGTAGTCGTTCTAAAAGGTGGAAATAAACCATTAATGATTTATGGTCGAAAACAGTTCAATTCGCGAACAGGGCATGAATTTAATACTACCTTAATTTATTCAAAGATTTGCCTTAATTATATCATATTTGGTTTTCATTTTTTATCATTGCATTCATCCCCACCCTAAAAGGACGAGGCTTTCTGCAAAGTTTCGTATAAATTTTGCTATTGAAATTTCGTAAATTTATGAATATAATGAAATGTAAATTGAATATAAGCTAATAGTAAAAGTCCATCCTTCGGGGCGGGGTGAAATTCCCCACTGGCGGTAAAAGCCCGCGAGCAAAAGCTTTTCTGGCTTTTGCAGAACCGGTGAAATTCCGGTGCCAACGGTTACAGTCCGGATGGGAGAAGGATTGGATGTGTAAGGAAGATTTCTTATACATCTTGTCAATAGCCCAAAAAGCCTCGAAGGTGGAAAATCTACTTTCGAGGCTTTAGTTTTTTGTGTATCAAATTACACCTTAGAAAGGAGGAAGCATTTGAGAGCTCTTTCACATAGCTACTACATGAACATGGCACTTGAGCTGGCAAAAGAAGCTTCTCCTTTGGTGCTGCCAAACCCAAGAGTTGGGTGTGTGATTGTAAAAAATGGAACTGTAATTGGAAAGGGGTATCACCAGAAGTATGGTGAAAAACACGCAGAAGTTTTGGCAATTGAGGATGCAATAAAAAATGGATACTTGCTCAAAAACTCAACAATGTATGTTACATTAGAGCCATGCTGTCATTATGGTAAACAGCTGCCTTGTACAGAAGCAATTATAAAAAGTGGAATTAAAAGAGTTGTCATTGCCACTAAAGACCCAAATCCTCTTGTCAATGGCAAGGGCATACAGATATTAAAGCAGCACGGAACAGAAGTCATAGAAGGTGTGCTGCAGAAAGAAGCAGAAAGTATTAACAAGGATTTTTTTAAGTACATGAAGACAGGCATTCCCTATATCGCTATAAAAGTTGCCCAGAGTATTGATGGCAAAATTGCAATACCTTCAAATAAGAGGTTTTTGTTTAACACTGAAGAGGAAAATGTCTTTGTGCACAGTCTTCGTCAAAAATATATGGCAACTTTGGTGTCTGTAAATACTGTAATTTCAGATAACCCAATTTTAAATGCAAGGTATGGCCAGATTGTAAGGCAGCCTATAAGAGTTGTGCTTGATTCAAAGCTTCGAATTCCATTAGAGTGTAATATTGTAAAAACCTCTGACAAGTATTCTACCTACATTGTGTGCAGTGAAAATGTAAATGATACTCAAAAAATAGAGCTTCTTTCTCAAAAAGGAATAAAAATAATCTTTGCAAAGTCATCAGAAGATGGTCATCTTGACCTTTTAGATACATTTTTAAAACTTGCACAGCAAAAGATAGTATCAGTCCTTGTTGAGGGAGGAAGTCTACTTAACTTTTCTCTTTTGAAACAAAGAATTGCGGATTACTGGTATTCATTGATATTCAATGTTTTTATTGGCGGACAGAATACAAAAGGTGCGGTAGGCGGAGAAGGCTTTGAACAGTTTTTCCCAAAGCTTGCAAATACAAAAGTTACAACATTTAGAAATTCTACTATTATTGAGGGAGATATAACTTATGTTTAGCGGAATTGTTGAAGAGGTTGGCAGGGTTGTTCTAATGAGAAAAATTGAGGATATTGTAAAGCTGAGTATAGAAGTGAAAAAGATAGATGCAAAAATTGGTGACAGTATAGCCGTTGATGGTGTGTGCCTGACAGTTACAAATATCTCTAATAACAAATTTGACTTTGACCTGTCACCCGAAACAATTGAGAGGACCACACTTAAATTTTTAAAAGAGGGAATGCCTGTTAATCTGCAACCTGCTTTGAAGATGGGAGACAGAATTGGCGGTCATATTGTTCTTGGTCATGTGGACTGTATTGGCACAATCTGTATGCAAAAAATTCAGGGAAAAAGTAGAATAATTGGAATAAAGCCTTCCGAAGATTTTAAAGGTCTTGTTATCAAAAAAGGTTCTGTTGCAATTGACGGCATTTCTCTTACAATCGTAGATGTCTTTGATACATACTTTACAATATCTTTGATTCCACACACCATTGAAAATACTACCTTGAAGTACAAAAAGGTAGGTAGCTGGGTAAACATTGAATTTGACTATATTGCAAAGATTGTGAAAGAAAATTTGAGGTGATAGATAATGTACAAGTTGAAAGATGTAATACAGAAGTTTAAAAATGGAGAATTTGTCATAGTATTTGACAGCCAAAACCGTGAAGATGAGGCAGATTTAATTCTGCCTGCTCAGTTTTCAACCCCAGAGAAAATAAGCTTTGTTTTGAATTATGCTAAAGGAATGTTCTGTGTTGCCATAGATAAAGAAATTCAAAAGCGCTTGAATTTATACATTCCTTACAATACTCAAAACACCTGTACCTTTACAGTTACTGTTGACCACAAAGATACAAAAACGGGTATAACTGCTAAAGAGAGAAGCAAAACAAGCAAAGAACTTGCAAACCCAAAAGCAATTGCTTCTGACTTCAAAATTCCAGGTCATGTAAGTCCTGTTGTTGCGCATGAAGGGGGGGTTTTGATAAGAAAAGGGCACACAGAGGCAGCTGTAGAACTTTGTAGAATCTCAAAGCTTTTTCCTGCTGCAGTCATGATTGAAATCTTAGACGAAAAAGGAGATAGTCACAACAAAGAGTATGTAAAAAATTTGGCAAAGAAATTTTCAATACCTATTACCACAATTGAGGAGATTGAAAAATATATCCTACTTAGCCAGCCTACAGTGCAAAAAGAAGCTGAAGCAGAGCTTCCCACACAGTATGGAAAGTTTAAGATTTTTGCTTTCAAAAACTATTTTTCGCAAAAAGAACATGCTGTGCTGATGAACCAGACTTTTAACCCAAGCCAGCCTGTAAATGTCCGAATACACTCATCGTGTAAAACAGGAGATATTTTTCACAGTTTAAGATGTGACTGCCATCAACAACTTGAATTTTTCTTGCAGTTTATGGCAGAGAACAAAAACTGCATGCTTATTTACCTTGACCAGGAAGGAAGAGGAATTGGATTTGCCAATAAGATTAAAGCATATGCACTTCAAGAGCAAGGCTTTGATACCTATGAGGCAAACAATCTACTTGGCTTTGACGACGATTTGAGAGATTACTTCGATGCTCTGCATATTTTGAGATTCTTTGGAATAAAGAGAATAAATATTGCAACATCCAATCCTGAAAAAGTTTCTTTTTTGCAGGATTGCGGAATTGAAATTCTGAAGAAGATAGCTATTCCGGTTTCTGTAAATCCATATAACAGGAAATATATACATTCTAAAATGTTAAAGAAAAAGCATGAAATCTTAATAAAAGGAGAGGATAGCTTTGAGAACTTTTGAAGGAAGCTTTTGTGGAAAAGACTTGAAATTTGCAATTGTCATTTCAAGGTTTAACTCATTTATTACAGATGAGCTTTTGAAAGGGTGCTTAGATGGTCTTAAGCGGCATGAGGTGGAGAGTGAAAATATCGACGTATATTACGTACCAGGTGCTTTTGAAATACCACTTGTGTGCAAAAAGCTTGCAAAGTCAAAAAAATACAATGCAATAATTGCACTGGGTGCAGTGATTCGCGGTAGCACACCACACTTTGAGTATGTAAGCGCAGAAGTCTCAAAAGGCATTGCAAACGTCTCCTTGGAACAAGAAGTTCCAGTTATATTTGGTGTTCTGACATGCGACACAGTTGACCAGGCAATCGAAAGAGCAGGAACAAAAGCAGGAAACAAAGGGTTTGACGCAGCCCTTTCTGCCTTGGAGATGGCAAATTTGATGAAAAATGTTTCTGAATCTTAAATTGGCAATAGATTTTTTACAAATTGACAAATTTTTCGAGCAATTTCAAATGCTTTTTCTGCATCATCTTTGTTCGGCAAACCATCTGGAAGGCTTCCAAGGGGCGCGTTAGGATACCTTGAGGGAATGTAGAAAACATCGATTATGCGCGCCTCTTCTTTAAATTTTTCAAAATCTTTTTCAATATTAGCACACATCTCAATTAAATATACTATGCTATGTGTTCGGGGTGGATTTACACCATTATATACCAAAAACGCTTTCAAATATTTTTCAATTGCCTGCTGAGAATGGAAACACACAATATTATAAAGTTTTGAGTTTAACAGCTCTTGAGCAGCTTTTAGATCATTTTCTGCATACATTACCCATTGTTCAAATTCAGTTTTTCCTTTTTTCATAGAGTATAACTCCTTTTTTTAAAATTTCTTCCGTGTAGAACAAATGGTTATTTTTTATAAATTCTTCTTCCTCTTCTGGAGTATAGACCAAAAAATCTACAGGTGCTTCAGGTTTTACAGTCTGCGCAAGATGTAATAATCTTTCTATAAACCTAAGGTTAGTAGGCATTATTACCACCAAGTCAATATCGCTCGATTCATTAAAATTCCCATTTGCCATTGACCCAAACAGTATCACCTTTTCAGGATTGAAATTTTCAATAATTATGTTTAATATTCTATCTAATTCATTCTTCAAAGAACTATTGACAACCGAAATTGCTGGCATCGCAATCATCTCCTATTATTTCTTCAATTATTAGTATACCACAAAACTTATAGACAGCTAACAAGTTATTTATGACACTCAGTCATTTTGGAAAGCATTTCATTTGAGTTGAGTAAAACGTTGGCTTTATAATGAAAATATATTAAAACTCTAAAAATGAAAAAGGCGGGGTTTTTATGAAAAGTTTATTAAGATTTTGGCTGTTTGTTGTTACTATTATAATCTTATCTTTAGTCATAGTTTTTCCTTCGTTTGCCTCTGATATTCAAAAAGAAGAGGCTCTGATTTTTGATGCAAATGGCAACCCATCTTACATCACCATTATTAACAAAAGTTCAGTAGAGCTCCTTTCCCCTTATGAACTTTCAAGGATACTGGGTGGAAATTTTGCTTTCGATCCAAAAGACTATAACTTTCTTCAGTCAAAGCTTATCGTTGACCAAAATGAACTTATATTCAAGCTCGATAGCAATGTGGTGACATTCAATGGAAAAAACTTTTATATGGACGGACCAATGCAAATCATACAAAATAGAATTTGTGTACCTTATTCTACTTTCAAAACTTACTTGAATTTATTTGAATTTCGTCATTATACATCCGGAAAGCAGATGATATTCAAGCCAAACGGAAACTACATAGTCTACAGTGTTCAAAGTGGTGATTCACTCTGGATATTATCCCAAACGTTCGGAACATCTATTGAAGCTATTAAGAGTTTTAATAATCTTACAAATGATACACTCTATGTGGGACAAAAGCTCATTGTAAAAAAAGTGAGCCTCAATTCTGTGCAAATTACTGGAACAACAAAGTGGTGGACATATGTAAAAGCTGCACCAACTTCATCAGCACAAAACTTATTTTATCTTACTCAAGGGCAAAGCGTAAATGTTATTGGAAAGCAAACAGATTTCTATAAAATTTCAAGCCCCAAAGGAACTGGCTTTGTTTCAATATGGGCAGTAGATATAAAACAAGATATTTCTGACGTCTCAAAACCAAGTAGCTATTTTTATTCTTATATACCTGTTGATACTTCAGGTGACTATGTAAGCTACACATACTATAAGGTGCAAAATGGAGATACAATATGGTCGATTTCAGTAAAATTTGGAATACCCGACTATGAACTTATGTCAGCAAATAATCTTAATCAAAACTCATACATCTATGCAGGACAAACTTTAAAAGTGCCGGTTCACACAGTTGCTGTGCATTCAAATGAGTTCGGTGTTGAAATGCTCGACTGGTTTTCACAGGGAAATTATGTATTCCCCATCGGCAGCGTTGGCAAGTTTATTGACATCCAGACAGGAAAATACTTCTTTGCAAAAAGGACAATGGGGGCAAGCCATGCCGATGTAGAAACCTTGAGCTTTAAAGACACTCAAATCATGAAAGAGATATTTGGCGGAAGCTTTACATGGGAAAGACGTCCGTTTATACTTGAAATAAATGGTAGAAGAATAGCCGTGTCAGTTTCTGGCATGCCACATGCAGGGGTGGACGGCCTTCCTTACAATCAAAATGTTGCAAATAGAAGCGGTGGATATGGCTACGGTCCAAACCTTGATACAATTGTAAATGGAATGGACGGACATTTTGATGTGTATACTTTCAACGGTCTTCGCCATAAAGACAATCAAATTGACCCTCAGCATCAGTTGACAGTAAGTATTGCTGCAGGCTTGAGGTAAGGTAAAGTAAGTTGGGGCTGTTTCAAATGAACAGCCCCATTGAAATAATAGCCATGTTATATCTGCGGCTGGGGCAGCATTCCATTTTGTGCAAAGCTGTAGTACTCATCTTTTGCCACTATAAAGTGGTCATTTACAGCAACACCTATCGTAGAAAGAGCATTAACAATCTTCTGAGTTGTCTTAATGTCATCCATTGAGGGTCTTACAGAACCTCCAGGATGATTGTGAGCCAAAATTACACTGCTTGCATTGTACCGAATAACACATTCAACAACTTTTCGTGGATACACAACAGCTTCTTTAACTGTACCCTCAAAAAGTGGCACGGAATATATCACATTTAACTGGGTATCAAGACAAATAACATAAAACACCTCATTTTTCCTGCCAACAAACAAACTCTTTATGTACTCTGCTGCCGCTTCTACATTTCTTAGCTGAAAGGTTTTTCTATTTTTATCAGCAAGATATCGTCTTGATATTTGAGAAATAAGAGATATCAAAATGGCAGAATTTTCACCGACACCTTTTACCTTTTGAAGTTCTTTTGGGTGAGCTTCAAATACATTTGATATACTTCCAAAAGTTGAAATCAACCTGTGTGCAATCTCATTTGTATCTTTCCTTGGAATGCTGAAAAATAAGAGAAGTTCTAACACTTGATGGTCTTCAAAACCATCAAGCCCTTGTTCAATAAATCTTCTTTTGAGCCTTTCTCTGTGCCCTTCATGCAGGTTACAAGACAAATCCATACACTCTCCCTTTAAAATAACTTTTCTTTTGAATTTTTTAATCACATTTTATTTTGATTATATCATTCTTTTCAATAAAGAATAATAACCCATGAATTTTGGGTATTAAGTATCTTAAAGAAAAAAATTTTTGTTGCTTTAATTTTACAATAATGTTATAATTGAATTTGTGTTTTGTATGTTTTTTATAACTTATTAGTCTCTGTTTTGATAAAATTGCTTACAGTATTTTCTACTAACACTTATTTAAATTTTGTAAACATTTATCTTTTCTATAATATAAGCTCTAATGGGGGTGCTAAATATGATAAAAAAAGTAAAATCTACTATTTATCTATCTGATATAAAAAAATTTGAATCAGGAGAACATTTTGAAAGTTATAAGTTCTTAGGAAGCAGGGTTGTAAACTACAGAGGCAAGGTTGGGACAGTTTTCTGTGTGTGGGCACCAAATGCTAAAAGCGTATCTGTTGTTGGAAATTTTAATAATTGGCACGGCGAAAACCATAAGATGATGAGAGTTTATGGAAGTGGGTTTTGGTGGCTATTTGTAGAAGGAATTGGTGAAGGAGAGCTCTACAAATATGAAATTATTGGTGCTGATGGGAAAAGGGTTTTAAAAGCTGACCCGTATGCAATCTATTCTGAGAAACGTCCCAATACAGCATCAATTGTCAAAAACATCCCGGACTATGAATGGCATGACCAGGAATGGATGGAAAAAAGAAAAACCACTCCACCATATGACAAGCCCATCAATATCTATGAGGTGCATCTTGCATCATGGAAAATGAAAAAGGATGGAAGCATAGAGAAGGCTGGCGAGTTTTATAATTACCGCGAACTTGCCCACATGCTGGTAGACTACATAAAAGAAATGAACTATAACTACATTGAACTTCTGCCAGTTTTAGAACATCCTCTTGACATGTCATGGGGTTACCAGCCAACAGGTTACTTTTCTCTCACATCACGCTACGGTAGTATTGAGGATTTTATGTATTTTGTTGACTATATGCACCAAAATGGAATTGGAGTAATAATTGACTGGGTGCCAGCTCATTTTTGCAAAGATGAGCATGGACTTTATAGGTTTGACGGAACATTTTTATATGAATATGAGGATGAACTTTTGAGAGAAAACTACACATGGGGTACTGCTACATTTGACTTCTCAAAACCCCAGGTTCAAAGCTTTCTTATCTCAAGCGCCATGTTTTGGTTTGATGTTTATCACATTGACGGAATAAGGGTAGATGCTGTTTCTCACATCATCTATATGAACAACAACCAGAAAAACAGGTATGGCGGACATGAAAACATAGAAGGAATTGAATTTATAAAAAAGCTCAACAAGGCAATATTCTCAAAATATCCAAATGTTTTGATGATTGCCGAAGAGTCAACTGCATTTCCTCTGGTCACATATCCAACATACGATGGAGGGCTTGGCTTTAATTACAAGTGGAATATGGGATGGATGAACGACACTTTAAAGTACATGCAAAAACACCCTGATGAAAGAAAGTATCACCATAATTTCTTGACATTTTCTATAATGTATGCATTTTCTGAAAATTTCATTTTACCTTTTTCTCATGATGAGGTTGTTCACGGGAAAAAATCTTTGCTTGACAAAATGCCAGGTGATTACAATCAAAAATTTGCAAACCTAAGACTTCTTTACGGTTATATGTACACTCATCCGGGCAAAAAGCTCCTTTTCATGGGTGGTGAGTTTGGTCAGTTCATTGAATGGAGATTTTATGCATCGCTTGACTGGCTACTTTTGGACTACCCCATGCACCGCATGCTTCAGCACTATGTTAAAAGTTTAAACAGATTCTACTTAGAAAACAAAGCTCTGTGGGAGCTTGACCATAAAATGGATGGTTTTAGATGGATAGATGTTCACAACTGGGAGCAAAGTGTCATATCATACTTGAGATTTTCCAAAGAACCTGATGATTACCTTGTTGTCATTTGTAACTTTGGTCTTGCTTCATATGAAAATTACAAAATAGGCGTGCCAAGAAAAGGCATTTATCTGGAAGTATTTAACAGTGATAAAGCTGAATTTGGTGGTAATAATATAGTAAACACAGAAAAACTTAAAACAATTGATGAAGTGTGGCATGGGTATAACCAGTGTATAGAATTTAGGCTTCCTGCACTTTCGTGTTTGATTTTCAAGCCAATTGAATTTTTCAATGCTCAAGAAGAAAAAGAATCAAAATGACAACAATATTCAGACATAGGGTGGTGATTAAAATGAACGGTCCCAAGCGTGAGATTATAGCAATGATTTTGGCTGGCGGACAAGGAAGTAGGCTAAAAGACCTCACCAAAACAAATGCAAAGCCTGCTGTAGAGTTTGGGGGAAAGTATCGGATTATTGACTTTACTTTAAGCAACTGTGCAAACTCATCAATCGACGTTGTTGGCGTTCTTACTCAGTATCAACCCTTTACATTACACTGTCATATCGGAACTGGAACTGCATGGGATTTGGACCGCACAAAAGGAGGTGTATACATCCTGCCACCTCATACAAATGACAGTGGCGGAAATTGGTATAAAGGCACTGCAGATAGCATCTACCAAAATATGAGCTTTGTGGAGCTGTTTTCACCTGAGTATATTTTAGTACTGTCTGGCGACCATATCTATACCATGGACTATCAAGAGATGTTTAAATTCCACAAGGAAAAGAAAGCTGATGTGACAATTGCATGCATTGAAGTTCCTATTAAGGAAGCTTCAAGATTCGGAATTATGAATACAAAAGAAGATGGTAGAATATATGAGTTTGAAGAAAAACCAAAACATCCAAAAAACAATCTTGCATCAATGGGCATATACATCTTTAACTGGGACAAATTAAGAAAATATTTGAAAGAAGATGCAAAAGACGAGGAATCTGCACATGATTTTGGAAAAAACATAATTCCCAAGATGTTAAAAGGTGGTGAAAAATTATTTGCATACAGGTTCAAAGGTTACTGGAAGGATGTGGGGACGGTTGAGTCTTACTGGGAGGCAAATATGGACCTTTTAAATGAAGAGTGTAAATTAGATGAACCAAGTTGCATATTAGATTTGTACAATGAAGAGACAAAGGTTTATACATCATCAATTGCATATCCACCTCAGTACATAGCCCCTTGTGCAAAGGTCAAAAAGTCGATGGTAGTAGAAGGTTGCAGCATCTGGGGTGAGGTTTACAATTCAGTTTTGTCATACAACGTGTACGTAGGCCAAAATGCCAAAGTTATAAACTCTGTTTTACTTAGCAATGTCTTCATCGAAGATGGTGCTGTGGTTGAAAATGCAATTGTGTGTTCAGGGGCAAGAGTTACAAAAGGTTGTAAAGTTATTGGAAAACCAGGAAAAATTGCAGTTGTTCCTGAAAACAAAAAGGTAACTTCTGACATCATAATTTCAGAACAATAAAGTGGAGGAGATTAAAATGCTTACAAATTACTTAGGTATTGTAAGCCTTACAGAAAATGATAGTAAACTTAAAAGTCTAACAGCAACAAGACCTTTAGCGTCAATTCCTATATTCGGCAGATACAGGGTTATTGATTTTGTGCTTTCAAATCTTGTCAACGCAGGTATCACAAACGTGGGGATTTTGGCTCCAACCAAGTCCAGGTCCTTGATAGACCATGTTGGAACAGGCAAACCCTGGGACCTAAACCGCAAGGTTGATGGTCTTTACATTTTCAATTATTCATATGAACCGCCTTCCATAAGTGACATAAAACTTTTGAAAAGTAATATAGAATTCTTACTTCGTAGTAGAAAGGAAATGGTAATTTTTGCTTCATCATATATGATTTGCAATATTGATTTTGAAGATGTAGCAAGGTTTCATGAAGAAAGTGCTGCAGATGTAACAGTTGTATATAAGAAGGTTACCAATGAAGATGAACATTTTTTGGATCTTTCAACAATCATGGTTGACCAAAACTCAAATGTAATTGGAGTCGGAAAAAACATAGGAAGGCGCACAGCTGTAAATATATCTTTGGATATGTTTGTGCTTAGTAAAGAATTCTTGATTGAGTGCATTATGATATGTCTTGAAAATGGTAACTGTACAACATTTAGAGATTTTATCTACAAAAATGTCCAGAATTTTAATGTAAAAGCTTATGAGTTTAAAGGATATGTAGGATGCATAAACTCCATCTCCTCATATTTTAAAGTATCAATGGACATGTTAAATGTTGATATTCAACGTGAACTTTTTTCAGAGGAAAGACCTATTTATACAAAGTCCAACGACTCGCCACCAACAAGGTATTTTTCCACATGTGAGGTTGAAAACTCATTTGTGTCGAACGGATGCCTGATTGCAGGCAAGGTAAAAAATAGCATAATTTCAAGAGGAGTTGTAATAGAAAAAGATGCAATTGTTGAAAACAGTATAATATTTTCAAAATGCGTTATTAAAAGAGGCACTATATTGAAAAATGTGATTTTAGATAAAAACGTAATAATAGATGAAAATACTACACTCATTGGGCACAACAAAAATCCCCTCGTGATGGAAAAACAAAGCTTTATTAATTTCAGTCAGTTAAAAGAGGTGAAAAGAATATGAAAATTTTATTTGCAGTGTCTGAGGCATTTCCTTTTGCTAAAAGCGGAGGCCTTGCTGATGTAGCATATTCTTTGCCAAAGGCATTAAGAAAACTTGGTGTTGATATAAGAGTCATTATGCCAAAATATAGTGATATACATCCTGATTTTACAACAAAGATGAAACATATATGTCATTTCACTGTACCTGTTGGATGGCGAAATCAATATTGTGGAATAGAATACCTAAATTTAGATGGTGTACCATTTTATTTTGTTGACAATGAATACTATTTTAAAAGACCTGGATATTATGGATATTATGATGATGGAGAAAGATTTTCTTTTTTTTCAAGGGCTGTATGTGAAGCAGTGTATCATCTTGACTTTGATGTTGATATAATTCATGTAAATGATTGGCACACGAGCGTTATACCTGTCTTACTTAAAGCTCATTACGGACATTCAGATAAACATAATAAAATAAAAACCATTTTGACAATACACAATCTTAAGTACCAAGGTATTTTTCCAAAAGAAGTTATGTATGACCTTCTTTCACTGCCGGATGAATATTTTTCTGAAGATAAGCTAAAATTCTATGATGCTATATCATTTTTAAAAGGCGGTATAATATACTCTGATAAGGTCGTAACTGTGAGCAGAACATATGCAAACGAAGTAAGAACACTTTCTTACGGCGAAGGACTACACGGACTTTTGTCTGGGATTGGAGAAAAATTAATAGGCATTATTAACGGAATTGACTATGAAGTTTACAATCCTGCAACAGATAAGTTAATATTTGTAAATTATGATTCTAATACATTTGAAAATAGAAAAAAAGAGAACAAATTTAGACTTCAGCAAATGCTAAACCTTCCTGTTTCAGACGAGATTGTTCTGATTGGTATGGTTTCAAGGTTAACAAAAGAAAAAGGAATTGAGCTTATAGAAAGAATTATAAATAAGCTTTTGACATTACCAATTCAGCTTGTAATCTTGGGTGCTGGTGACTATCATTATGAACAAATGTTAAAACAATATGCAGGAGCGTTTCCTTCAAAGGTTTCGGCAAATATTTGTTATAGTGAAGAACTTGCACGAAAAATTTATGCCGGTTCTGACATGTATCTTATGCCATCTTTAACAGAACCTTGTGGAATATCTCAGCTCATTGCAATGAGATATGGAAGTGTGCCGATTGTCAGAGAGACAGGTGGACTTAAAGATACAGTAAAACCTTATAATCAGTTTACAGGTGAGGGCTGGGGATTTTCGTTTGCAAACTATGACCCTGCAGAGCTTTTTGCCACTATAAAATATGCACTTTCAATATATAATGATAAAAATCAGTGGAGAAATATTGTCCATCAGGCAATGACACAAGACAATTCGTGGAATGCTTCAGCCTATGAATATCAAAAGGTTTATGAAAGCCTTTTAAATTCATAAAAATTTAGACTCAGGAGGATAATTTTTTATGATAGGTGGAATTAAGGGTCTTTCAAAAGAAGAACTCAAAGAAAAAATAAAGCAGGATTTTCAGCGAAAGATTATATCCCTCTTTGCAATTGATCCAAAAGAAGCAACAACTTATCAGCAATATCTTGCTCTTGGCGAGGTTATAAAAGAATACTCTTTCGAAAGATGGCTTCAGACAAACAAGTATTACAAGCAAAACGATGTAAAACAGGTGTATTATTTTTCGATAGAGTTCCTTCTTGGTAAACTTCTTGTTAACAATCTTATAAACTTAGGGATTCGTGATGTATGCAGAGAAGCTTTGAGCGAACTTGGCATAACTCTTGAAGAGATTGAAGAGGCAGAAAGAGAACCAGGACTTGGAAACGGCGGTCTTGGCAGACTTGCTGCATGTTTTTTAGATTCTATGGCATCAATGGGTCTACCTGGTCATGGAAATGGAATAAGATACCGCTACGGTCTTTTTGAACAAAAAATTCAAAATGGGTATCAGGTTGAAGTGCCCGACAACTGGCTTTCTGAAGAGTATGTATGGGAGGTAAAAAGAAGCGACAGAGCCTGCGTTGTAAAGTTTGGTGGCACAGTGCGTTTTGACATTGTTGATGGAAAACTGAAAGCCTTCCACGAAAACTATGAACCTGTTTGGGCAATACCTTATGATATTCCTATAATAGGTTACGGTTGCAACACAGTAAATACTTTAAGGCTTTGGAGTGCAGAACCGTTTGAAAATGTATTTGACTTTGCTTCGTTTTCAAGAGGTGACTATATTAAAGCTGTGGAATACAGGTATATGGTGCAGTCTATAACCCAAGTTTTGTATCCAGATGATACAAATGAGCAAAACAGGATTTTGAGGCTCAAGCAGGAATACTTTTTTGTATCAGCCGGTGTTCAGAGTATAATAAGGACATTTAAAAAACGTGGAAAACCAATTTATGAGCTTCCAAACTATGTAATGATTCAAATCAACGACACACATCCAGCACTTGTTATACCAGAACTTATGAGGATACTAATCGACGAAGAGGGACTTCCATGGGAAGATGCATGGAATATCACAACAAAAACTGTTGCATACACAAATCATACTATAATGGTAGAAGCTCTTGAAAAGTGGCCAATTGATATGGTAAAAACTCTTCTTCCAAGGATATATACGATAATCGAAGAGATAAATAGAAGATTCTGCAGTGAAATGCTTGAACGTACTGGCGGTGACTGGCAAAGAGTATGCAATGTAGCTATTATCCATGATGGGCAAATAAACATGGCGCACTTGGCTGTTATTGGTAGCAGCTCTGTAAATGGGGTTTCAAAACTTCACACTGAAATTTTAAAGAATGAAGTTTTGAAATGTTTTTACACTATATACCCTGAAAAGTTTAACAGCAAAACAAATGGTATTACACACAGAAGATGGCTTGTTGAAGCAAACCCAGATTTGGCAAGGCTTATCTCTGAAACTTTGCAGACAGACAGGTGGATAAAAGATCCTATGCTCATGCTCAGATTCAAAGATTTTGCAGAAGATAAGCTAACACAGGAGCTTGTTGCGAATATTAAATTTAACAACAAGGTCAAACTTGCCAAGTATATAAAAGAAAAATACAACATCGTGGTTGACCCGCGTTCAATATTTGATGTGCAGGCAAAAAGACTCCATGCTTACAAACGCCAGCTTTTGAACGCTCTTCACATACTGCATCTTTACAATATGCTGAAAGAAAATCCTAGCTTGGATATTTATCCGCGAACCTTTATCTTTGCAGCAAAAGCAGCGCCGGGTTATATCCTTGCAAAAAAGATTATAAAACTCATAAATTCTATTGCTGAAAAGGTCAACAAAGACCCAGATGTAAAAGACAAACTCAAAGTAGTGTTCCTGGAAAACTATTGTGTATCTTTAGCAGAGAAAATTATCCCTGCTGCTGATGTGTCAGAGCAAATCTCAACAGCCTCAAAAGAAGCGTCTGGTACAGGCAACATGAAGTTTATGATGAACGGCGCAATTACCATTGGAACTTTGGACGGTGCAAATGTGGAGATAAAAGAGGCAGTGGGTGATGAGAACATAGTCATTTTTGGCCTTTTGGCTGAAGAGGTCTTGGACTACTACAAAAATGGCGGGTACAGTAGTAGTCAGCTTTATCAAAAAGATTTGAGAATCAGAAGGCTCATTGATCAGTTAATCGGAAACTTTTTTGATGTGCCACCTGGTGAGTTTATGGATATTTATAATCACTTGATAACATATAACGATGAGTACTTTGTATTGAAAGATTTTGACTCTTACCATGAAGCTCAAATGAAAATTGATAAGCTCTACCGAGACACCAAACGCTGGCGAAAAATGATGATAATCAACATAGGAGCATCTGGAATTTTTTCAAGTGATAACACCATTCAAAAGTATGCTGATGAAATTTGGCATATAAAAAGGGTTGAAATTCCAGATTAAATTGTCAAAAAATAAATAAGGGCAGGCTTACTTTCTGTGCCTGCCTTTATTTTGGGTAATTAAAATTCAACAGCTTTCAAAAACTCATTTGCTATAATCATATGTCCTGTTAAATTCGGATGAATTCTGTCAAGCGCAAGTGCATATGAATGATAGTATTTTAAGAATTCATCAAAAGCTTCCTGAACATCAACAAATATTGCACCATGTTTTTGAGCTATTTCTTTCATTGCAAATCTGTACTCATCCATTCTCTTTCTCATAGCATCATTTTTGTTATCATCAATTATAAATGGCGACATCAGAACAAGTCCTTTTAAGTCTGGCTTTGTAAGATTTATAAGCTCATCCAAGGTAGACTTGTACTCATCCAAATACACATGGCACTCAGGAATAAGTGGATTGTCAAACTGTCTCCAAACATCATTTATACCTATCATGATAGAAAGCCAGTCAGGTTTTAAATCTAAAACATCTGTCTGCCAGCGCGCTTTGAGATGCCTTACAGTATCTCCACCAACACCCATGTTTATAACTCTTATTTTGCTCTCAGGATACTTTGAAAGAAGCTGAGCTTGTACAAGAGAAACATACCCATTCCCCAAATTATTCCAATGTAGCCCTTCACCAACTGGTCTTGCTCTGCCGCAGTCTGTAATTGAATCGCCTATGAAAAGAAGTTTGCTTCCATTTTCAATCTTCATTTTTGCTGCCCACCTTCTTTTGTAATTTTACATTTCACAGCTGCTTTGCTAAAAGCGCAGCCCCAATTATACCAGCATCATTTCCCAAAACGGCAGGAATGATTTTGGGCATTGGAACCTGTTTGCAGTAGAATTTTTCATACACAAGCTTTCTCACAGGTTCTAAAAGATACTCTCCTTCTTTGCTAACTCCTCCGCCAATGCAAATTACCTCTGGTTCAAATATATTGCAGATGTTTGCAAGGCCTTCAGCAAGGTATTTTACATACCTGTCAACAATTGCTGCACCAGTGCTGTCTCCCATTCGCTTTGCATCAAAAGCTGTTTTGGCATCAATCTTTGAAATATCACCATTTACAAGCTTCATGATAGTGCCGTTTATATCCCTTGCAGCAGCCTCTCTTGTCATTCGAATAAGAGCTGTTGCTGAAGCATAAGCCTCCCAGCAACCTCTTCTGCCACATGTGCACTGCTCACCATCAACACAAATTACCATATGCCCCAGCTCTGCACCTGCATGGTGTGCCCCGGTGAATATTTTGCCATCGATTATAATTCCCCCGCCAATGCCAGTTCCCAATGTAATTGTAACAGAAATCTTTGTGCCTTTTGCACCGCCTGCTATATACTCACCATATGCTGCACAGTTCGCATCGTTTTCTATGTTAACAGGCTTTGGAATGTATTTTTGTATCTCTTCTCTCATAGGCACATTCAAAAACGCAATATTGTTGCTGTAAAGAATCATGCCCTTTTCATTGTCAGGTGCACCTGGACTTCCAATTCCAACAGAATGAATATCATCAAGTGTAAGTCCACATTCCTTTACAAGATTTAAAGATAGCTCAGCCATATCCTTCATAATCTCTGTATAATGTCTGTGCGCTCCTGTTGGCACAGAACCTTTTTTTATAATTTTTCCTCCCTCATCAACAATTCCTGCTGCAATGTTTGTTCCTCCCAAGTCAATTCCTATGTAATACACTTTCTCTCTCCTTTCCAATTCTCAAGATTTTGATTTTATTATATCAACAAAAAGAGATTAAGTAAAATAGACTTTTTAGTCTCTATTTTTAGATATTTTGCATAATAAACTTGCATAAAATTAAATATTTTTTGTTATCTACAAGAACTGTTTTTTTTGATATTATGAAAAAAATTGCAACATAATAAGGGAGAAGCTATGAAATTAATAGGCAAAATATTTGGTATCTTTTTCAAATATTTTGCTTTGGTTCCAGCTTTTATTGGTTTTATCGGGGGTACTATTCTTTCCATTATTAATAAATCAATTGGTGGTCTACTATTTATGTTAAGCGTTTTAGTTATCTATTTGTTTTTACCCGAATTAGCATTGCTTATTGGAAGACAGGGATTTGAGGAAGTATGGAAACAATTTGGTATTCAAGCAAAACCTGACTTTTCAAGACCTTGGAAACTAACTAGAATAGCATTATTAATTTCTTCTTGTACAGCAGCATTAATTTTCATCCTGAAAACAACTGAAACTAAAAATCTCTTTTATCTTTTTGGTATCCCAATTAGTGGTTTGTTGTTTTATCTGGTGTTGATAGCAGATAAGCTTATCCTTAGACTTATCTTAAACAAAAAATCTACAAAACAAAAATCATAAGGAGACTGAGAAATTTGAGAAATAAAAGGTTGACCAAAAGTGCTATAGTAAAATTGTTGAGAATATTTGTATGGATAACACAAATTCTATTTTTAATCTTTGGAATATATTTTTCAATAACCTCAAAGAATATGTTATTTATTGAAATATTTTTAATTGTTAGTATAAGCGGTATTTTATTTTTTGAAACCATTGTCAAAAATTTTACTACAAATATCCCTGTTAAACTTAAAGTGTGGAATATTTCCAAAATATCATGGTTTATAGCCTGCGCTATCATAGCAGTGGTATTAGTAAACTATAAACCCAGAATCTCGTTGGCTTATATTCTGTTAGCAATAATCATAATAATTTTATCAATAGCAGCAGTCTTCATAATTGATATAAAAATAAAAAGTCGAAATATAAAAAAGAGCTAATCAGTGTGTGAAAAACCACATCTGATTAGCTCTCTTTGTTTTTAAAGTAAAGTTTTCATCTTTTATCTTCTCACAGCAATCTTATACTCTTTCCTGAACTTAAACTCTTCTTGCTTGCCCTTGTTCCAGCACTGAACAGGTCTGTAGTAGCCCACAACTCTTGAGTAAACCTCACATTCTTTGCCACAGGTTGGACAGCTAAAGTACTCACCTGCAACATAGCCATGGTCTGGGCATACAGAGAATGTCGGTGTTATTGTGTAGTATGGAATTCTATAGTTGTATGCAATCTTTTTGACTATCTCTTTGCAAACCTCAATATCGTCAATCTTCTCACCAACAAAGCCGTGCAAAACAGTTCCGCCTGTGTAGCGAATCTGAAGCTCTTCTTGATGATCCAAAGCTGTAAATATATCATCTGTGTAATCAACAGGAAGCTGGGTTGAGTTTGTGTAAAATGGCTCGTCTTTGCCTGATGTAATTATGTCCGGGAACATCTGCTTGTCTTTTCTTGCAAGCCTGTAAGAGGTTCCTTCTGCAGGTGTTGCCTCAAGATTGTAAAGAATTCCTGTCTCTTCCTGGTACTTTATAATTCTTTCTCTCATAAAGTCAAGCACTTTTATAGCAAACTCTCTTCCCTCTTTTGTATCAATACCAACGCCCATGAAGTTAAGCAGGCTTTCGTGCATTCCAACAATTCCTATTGTGTTGAAGTGATTCTTCCAGTACTCACCAAATCGTGCATAAATGTCGCGCAGGTAAAATCTTGAATATGGATATAAACCTTTCTTGGTAAGATCTTCTAATACCTCTCTTTTTATCTCAAGGCTTGTCTTTGCAATGTCCATAAGCCTTGCAAGTCTTTCAAAGTATTCATCTTCAGATTTTGAAAGATACCCTATTCTTGGCAGGTTAATTGTGACAACCCCAATAGAACCAGTCAATGGATTTGCACCAAAAAGACCTCCACCACGTTTTCTGAGTTCACGGTTATCCAACCTTAATCTGCAACACATGCTTCTGGCATCTTCGGGTTTCATATCCGAATTTATAAAATTGCTGAAGTAAGGAAGACCATACTTTGCTGTCATCTCCATTATCTTGTTTACGACTGGGCTGTCCCAGTCGAAGTCCTTTGTGATGTTGTATGTTGGAATCGGGAATGAGAAAATTCTCCCTTTTGCGTCCCCTTCCATCATAACCTCAGCAAATGCCATGTTGAACATATCCATCTCGCGCTGAAATTCTTTATAGGTCCTGTCCATAATCTGCCCGCCAATGATAACAGGCTCATCCTTTAAAGTGGAAGGAGGTACCAAATCCAAGGTTATATTTGTAAATGGACTCTGGAAACCTACCCTTGTTGGCACGTTTGTATTGAACACAAACTCTTGCAGAGCCTGTTTTACATCAGAGTATGTGAGCTTGTCGTAGTATATAAAAGGTGCAAGGTATGTGTCAAAGTTAGAAAAAGCCTGTGCACCTGCTGCCTCACCTTGAAGTGTATAGAAGAAATTGACAATCTGACCAAGAGCACTTCTAAAATGTTTTGCAGGCTTTGATGCAACTTTGCCTTCAACTCCTGTAAATCCGTTTAAAAGAAGGTCTCTCAAATCCCAACCACAGCAGTATACTCCAAGCACACCCAAATCATGAAGATGAAAATCACCGTTTATATGCGCCTCTGCAACCTCTTTTGGATATATCTTGTTTAGCCAGTACTTTGAAATAACTGCTGTTGATATGTGGTTATTGAGTCCCTGTAGAGAATAGCTCATGTTGCTGTTTTCATTGACTCTCCAGTCCATCTTGCCAATGTACTGGTCAACTGTGTTTTCAATGTCTAAAAACAGGTTTTTGAACTCTCTCATGTCTTGATGCTGTTTCCTGTAGAGAATGTAAGCCTTTGCTGTCTTTGCATGACCGTTTTCTATCAAAACCTTTTCCACTATATCCTGAATATCCTCTACATGCGGAATTGAATAGCCGAATTTTTGCTCTAAGATTTCAATAACTTGGTCTGTGAGCTTTTCAGCAATTGAGTAGTCAGAGCCACCAACGGCCTTTGCAGCCTTAAAGATTGCATTTTCTATCTTTTTGCGGTCAAAGTCAACAATTGTCCCATCCCTTTTCATTACCTTTGTTATCATCTTTACTTTCTCCTTTCGCAAACTTTTTTAACCAGCAAACTTCTTTTTGCAAACTACTATATATTGTGTTAATTATTTTTACTTGGCACAATATATTATATTCCAACCTCATTTCCAAATCAATGGAGAACAAAAAATTTTTTAAAAAACAAAAGGCAGGCATATTCTAAAAAATTGGTGCCTGCCTTTTACTCAAACCATTTCAATTGCGTTTTTAGGACATACCACTTTGCAGCTTTCGCATTTTATACAGTTTACACTTTCAATGTTTCCATTTTCTTTGAAATAACAAACTTCCACTTCCATCGGACAATTTTTGTTGCAAAGCTTGCAGCTCACACATTTTTGGGCGTCTATCTTTAGCGTCCCTCTTTTTTGGCCTACAATTCCACTGACTGTCCCCATCGGACATATAACACACCATGTTCTTGCTCTAAATAAAATTCCCAAAATTATTGCAATCAAAGTTGTAACCCATAAAAGCATCACAACACCTTTTGCGAATTTCTCTAAATCTCCCCCGCTTAAAATAGCATTTGCACTCATCATTACAACAAAAAATGTAACCATAAATGCTTTTGCAACCTTTGATTTTAAAACTGCAGGAATATTTTTATTAAAGCTTGCCTTTGCAATAAACTCATCTAAAAATACACCTCTTGGGCAAAACCTGTAGCACCAGTACCTTCCTTTGTAAAAACTCAGTAAAACACTACCTATCATGCACACAAATGCAAACAAACCTACTTTCGGATAAAAAAGTCCGCCTATTAAAACTCCAAAAAATACAAAAGTCAAAAGTATCTTTGCAATGTTGCTTTTGTCCATCTTCAATCTTTTTTCATCTCTTCTTTCCAGTATTTCCATCTCACATACCCCCTCACTTTTTTCTTTTGTGTTATATGTAATCCAGACATTTTTTATACCATGGGTAGGTATTGTATGTCAATTAGAAGCCCTTTATGAAATTTGCTAATAAATGTGAAAAATAAATTTTCTAAATTGCACAATCAGTTTAGTTTTGCTGTAAATTTCGAAACTAAATTACCCTTTCATAAATCTGATGTTTTATGTTAAAATATCACTAAATCTATTTTTGACCTTATCGACTTGGATCAGCAATCAAATTGTGAATAACCATATCATAATACTAATAAAACAATGCTATACCAAATTTTGAGGGAGGGGTTTTGATGGAAAGCTATATCCAGAACATGTTTGCAGAAAGAATTGGCGGAAGCAAATTTGGTAAAGAAACTGTGCTTTATAAGTTTGAAAAAATTAAAAGGGCAAAGGCAAAAGCAAAAGAGCTTCACCCTGACATGGAACTCATTGATATGGGAGTTGGTGAACCTGATGAAAAAGCTGACATGGGTATAATTGGAACGCTTGCCTATGAGGCAGGAAAAGATGAAAACAGAGGGTATGCCGACAATGGAATTTATGAATTTAAAGTGGCAGCTGCCAAATACTTAGAAAGAGTGTACGGCGTCAAGGGGATTAACCCTGATACAGAGGTAAACCACGCGATAGGTTCAAAGTCAGCCTTAGCACTTTTGCCCTATGCATTTATAAACCCTGGTGATGTAACAATAATGACTGTGCCAGGCTACCCTGTTTTAGGAACAATCACAAAATGGCTTGGTGGCGAAGTGTATAACGTGCCACTTTTGAAAGAGAATAATTTCCTTCCAGATTTGTCATCAATCCCGGCTGACATAAGAAAAAGGGCAAAACTTTTGTATTTAAACTATCCTAACAATCCATGTGGTGCTGTTGCAACAAAAGAGTTTTTTGAAGAGGTCGTAAAATTTGCAATGGAAAACAACATAATAGTTGTGCACGATGCAGCATATGCAGCTTTAGTATTTGACGGATACAAGCCACTATCCTTCTTGTCGGTTGAAGGGGCAAAAGAAGTTGGTGTTGAGATTCATTCTCTATCTAAAGCATACAATATGACAGGGTGGCGACTTGCATTTGTTGCAGGAAATGAGCTTGTTGTAAAGGCATTTGCAGCTGTCAAAGACAACAACGATTCTGGTCAGTTCAAAGCTATACAAAAAGCAGGAATTTATGCACTTGAGCATCCTGAGATCACTGAGAAAATCAATGAAAAATATTCACGCCGTCATGACCTTCTTGTAAAAACATTAAGAGATCTTGGTTTTGATGCTCAAAAGCCAAAGGGGTCTTTCTATTTGTACGTTGAGATCCCAAAGGGAATTAAAAAGGGCCGAAGGTTTGAGACAGCTGAAGAGTTTTCCGAATACTTAATCACTGAAAAATGCATCTCAACAGTTCCATGGGACGACGCCGGACATTTTGTTAGGTTCTCTGTCACATTTGAAGCAAAGACACCTGAGGACGAAATAAAAGTTATGGAAGAGCTCAAAAGAAGACTTTCCGATGTGGAATTTGAATTTTAGGAGGTTTTTTTGATGATTGTTACAACAACTCCCTCTATTGAGGGCAAAAAAATTGTGGAATACAAAGGAATTGTGAGCAGCGAAGTAATTGTAGGAGTCAATCTTGTAAAAGACTTTATAGCTTCTATCACAGACATATTTGGCGGAAGGTCTGGAACATATGAAAATGAGCTTATAAGGGCAAGAGAAGAAGCTTTGCAAGAACTTCAAAATAGGGCTGCAATGCTCGGTGCAAATGCAGTTGTTGGAATTGATATAGACTATGAAGTTTTGGGTGCAAATGGAAGTATGCTGATGGTTTCAGTTACAGGAACTGCAGTTGTTGTGGAATAAACTCTTTAATAGGTGAGAGAAAATGAAAGATAAACTTTTAGTTGTTGACATCGGCAATACTAATATTGTGTTCGGTGTTTTCAAAGGGAAAGATTTAATAGCGAGTTACAGGATGAAGACTGATAAAGAAAAGGCTGCAGATGAATTTGGAATACTTATGACACAGATGCTTCTGTACAGTGGTATAAACCCAGCTGAAATAATGGATGTTATCATTTCTTCTGTTGTACCACCAATTATGTATTCGTTTGAAAGAGCAATACAAAAGTATTTTGGAACAAATCCTATGGTGGTGGGTCCAGGCATCAAGACGGGACTGAACATCAAAACTGAAAACCCGAAAGAGGTTGGTTCAGATAGAATTGTCAATGCTGTTGCGGTAAATGAACTTTACGGAGGTCCAGCAGTAATAATTGATTTTGGAACAGCAACAACTTTCTGTGCCCTCTCAAGAAAATCAGAATACTTAGGTGGTGCAATTGCACCAGGTATTAAAATCTCGGCAGAGGCACTTTTTTCTCATGCAAGCAGGCTCCACAGAATAGAACTTCAAAAGCCACCAAGTGTAATTGGCAAAAATACAGTACATGCTATGCAGTCTGGTATCCTCTATGGTTATGTCGGTCTTGTTGATTACATGGTAAACAGGATAAAAGAAGAAATGAGTGAGATAAATGCAAAAGTCATTGCAACAGGTGGCCTTGCAAGGCTTATTGCTGAAGAGTCAAAAACAATTCAGATTGTAAATCCTACCTTGACATTAGAAGGACTCAGGATAATATACTATAAAAACAAACAGATGTCAATTTAAAAATGCTAAAATAAACACGGGGCAATAAAACCTTAAAAAAAAAACAGCAGGTTTTGTTGCCCCTTCTTTTTATATCTGCTTTTCTTATATCTGCTTTTCTAGCCATCTGACAAAATCATAGTGAAATTCTTTTTCTGCAATAACTTCATGAAGCTTGTTTGTAAATGCTTTTTCAGACCAGCTCTTTTTACCATTATAATATCTGTTGCATGTCTTCCAATATCTGTATGGAAAAAGCAGAATTATATAAATAAGTTCAATCTCGTCTTTGTTGAGCGGCGATACATTTGAATACCAGTTCAAGATGCTCTCACCTGTTTTTATGTCCCAGTGAATCCTTTTTAACACCTTTTGCATAAAGCTTGTGAGGTCAATTATTCTAAGATCATACGTAAGATAATCAAAGTCTATAATATACACATCACCATCGTGAGTGTAGAGAATATTGTGGTAAGAGTAATCTCTGTGAATAAAACCTCTTTTTTCTCTTGCCTCATCACAAAGTTTTAAGTAATTTGAATTTTTAAGTTTTTCAAGCGCTTCCTTTGCAAGGTCAAAATAATATGAGTATGTAAATAGATACTCGTAATCAAACATGCTCTTTTTTTTCTCTGCCATCTTTCTCATACGCAAAAATTCGTTGCAGCGCTTTTCAAACTTAGTCAAAAGTTTTCCCAAATCATCTCTGACCCTTGCACCTTCGGGAACATTTGTATAACCTATCGATGCTTCGTGCATCATAGCAAGTTTTTCTGTCGCAGCTTTCAATTCTATCGGGTTTTCAAGTTCACACTCTCTCGCGTCAATCCAGTCTGTCAACACATAGATTTCATCACCCAACATAACATAAGGCAAGTCTTCCTTGCTTAAGTTAAACCTGTCAATGTCTATAAACCCTCTTGAAACAAGGTGTTCTTTGCCCCCGTGAATAAACAAAAGTGTTTCTATCGAATAATCTACTCTTTTAAAACACTTAAGACCTCTGTCTGTTGAAAGAACCAAAATGTCACGGATAGGCATAAAATAAAAAACCTCTATATCAAAAAATTGAGTTATCTCCTCTCTCAGAGCAATCATAACAAAAACACCTCCCACTAAAAACTATATGATCACACAGCTTTTTTAATGCAGGGAGGCTAAAATTTTATCTTTATATTGTTCTTTTTCACATAAACTTGTAAATTTTTCTTCAAATTCTTCAGACGCCCAGTCCAAATCTCTAAACCTGATGATTTTCTTGAGAAGAGAGAAATACTCATATGGCAGAAGTATCATAGCCAATACTAAACATTTTTTGTAATTATCATATGAGGTAACATAAAATTTATTTATACATTCTTCAAAATCAAAATTTTTATCTATTTTAATCAGGCTTTTCACAAACGTGGCTATGTCCTTTTCACGGACATTTAGCTCTAAGTCAAACATATTTGCAAGTCTTAATTTACTGTAACATTTGTATATGTTGTAAATAGTTAGTTTGCCATGTATGAATCTATTTTCTTGCATGCTGCGCGATATTACCTCAAGATACCTGTCATCTTCTAAAATTTCTAACGCTTTTTTTACATATTCGATGTTTGAGTCAATTGTCCTCAAAATTATGTTTCTCAGCTTTTCATTTTTTATGAGCTGAGGTTTTTCTTTCAGCTTAACGAACATCGAATACATATTCCGTGCAGTAATCCTATCTTTTCCATATTGAACATTGTATCTTGCACCTACAGCCGATTTTAAGTTGGTAGACGCTGCATGAAAAGAATTTATAAATTCAATACAGCTGATCACCTGTTTTTCAGAAAGTTCAACCGGTTCTTTTTTAAAATGTTCTATCAGCACATATGTCATCTTGTCAATTCTCAGATAAGGACAACCATCCTTTGTGGGAATAATCTTCTCAAAATTAACAAATTTGTTGTCTTTTAAATGCTGATGACAGTGAAATATAAAGACAATTTCTGCTGGCGACATTTTAGTCTTTTTCAAAAGGTATTCTTCTTTGCCTGTTTTTAATAAATATCCATCTTTGAACTTCTTGAGCTCTTTTATGTCAAAGCCATAGTAAAGCTTAAATTTTTGTTTCAACACCATTTAAAAATCCCTCCCGCAAATTCCTTAATTATCATCTCCTTTCCTGCTTGTATTCTTTCTGATCCTTTAAGTCTTTTGAGAAAATACTCTTCCGCCCACGGCTGTTTTTCGAAATAGTACTGAAATCCAACTTGCCAAATCTCTTGTGGGAAATACATCAAAATCCAAAATGTTTGCAACCAGAATTTATTTAAGATATTTTTATCCTGTAGCAATTTTAAATAAATTCTAAACATATTTCTGTCCCAATCATTTGTTTTCAAAACCCTCACACCAAGGTTTACAAAGTCATGTACACTATAATCTACCATCGCATAATCGAAGTCGATAAGGTATACACCTTTTTCAGAAAATATAAAATTGTGATGAGCAGGATCATGATGAATTAATACCTTCTGATTCTCTTCTTTGAAGTAGTCTTCAACTTTTTTCATCATATGCATGCTCTCCACAAACCTATCTTCAAATCTGCTTAGAACATTCAAGAATATTTCATCAAAATAGCTAAGATTATCTTTTTGATGTATAATATTCTTCATTTGGATAACTTGTGAATACTTTCTACAAAACACTTCTTGATAAGATGGATAAAAACTATCTTTTATTTCCTCAGCAAAAGAAAGTGAGGCTAAATGAAGGTGATGCAAGATTGAAACTACTCTTCTCAAGTCATAAACATTTCTGAAATCTGCACTTCTGCCATCTATCCACTTACATAGAAGATAAACCTTTTTGTGATTATCTAAAAAATAAAAGCCACCGTCAATGGTCTTTTGAAAATCAATCAGGTGGCTTTTAAAACTTGTATTTTTCAGGTGTGAAAAAATCTTGATAATAAAATCAACATGTTCTTTGTCAACTCTACTGACCTTCAAAAAAAATTCTTTACCATCCTTTGTCTTTACAAAATAGGCATTGGATTTTATTTGTTTTATTTCATCTATCTTTATATAATAATTCTCTTCAACTAACTTAAGTTCAGGTGTTCCCATGAAAATATACATTTTTCATTGCTCAATTTCATTATATGGCAAGTCTGCAGTGAGTGTTAATCAAAAAGAATAGTAAACTTCTCTGCAAACTTGAATGGATGGTAAGACATCTTTGCCTTTCTTATTCCCTCCTTACCCAAATCTTCTTCACGGTTTACAAATTCATAATTCTGCCAAAACTCTGCTAAGAATTTTTGGTTAATAAAAGCATAAAGCCCTTCAACATCCGGGTCTGCCTTTTCTATATGTATGACCACTGTATTTTTATTTAAAGGTTCTCCAAACGTGAAGGCTTTTATTCTGCCATCAATAAAAATTACCATACCTTCATAAGAAAGTTTTTCAAAATTTCTTATAGCCCTTTCTATAGCCATTTTTTCAAATGTAAGCCCTATATCCTCCTTCCCATTTCTCTTTTCGTACCATTCACATTCAAAGTCCCAGCAAAGCTTTACAATTTCTTCATCTATTTTTTTCCACTCATATCTCTCTGAATAGAGTCTTAAAAACTTGTTAATATGATTCTTTTTGGGATGATATTTTTTCCCTTTTAGCTGAACCAAATCTTCAACTCTGTAAACATAGTCAGAAAGATCTCTTTCAAAAATACTTTTGAACTCCATTTTACACTCAGAAAGCATATCTAACGTCTTTTTAGAAGCTCTTTTTATCATGAAATTATATCCTTCAGATTCAAAAAAACTTCTGGCTTTTTCAATAACAATGGGAAGTTTGTCTAAATCTTTGCCCACAGGTCCATGTAAAAAAGGTGGCTGATTGTACGGCTTTGCCATGATGAGCAAAAATCCATCTTCCTCAGTAAAATGAATATCATAAAACGGATCCCACATAAAGAGGTTTGTAAATGTCAGGTCAGCAATCTCAGGCTCAAATTCGGCAAAATATTGGTCAAAAATGCTTTTGTGTGAAATGTCTATTTTGTAAAATTTCATATTTTCTACCCCCATATCGATACAAAAGTTTTGAATAAAACATAAATAAAATATATAATATCATATAGAAGGTTTCTGCAATCCATAAAAATAAAGGATGGTAGACAATGGCTACATATGTAGTGTTGTACTGTTTGTACTTCTTAAAAGTATTTTTTCTTGTAAGCCTGATTTTAAGTTTGTTTGGGATATGTTATAGCATAAAAAAAGTTGTGGTTGTGAGTTTTATTCAAGCTTTCTGGGATACCATTGTATTTGGCAACCATATAAATCTTATGCTGGGACTTATACTTATGACTACTTGCTTAATACTTTTGTATATCTTATACCTCAGACTTCTACCCTTATATGGTATCATCTTGGGACTTATTTCGCAATCCTTATGTCTGACATTGAAATTTGGAGGTTATTCAATAATTAGTACAATTGCTAATAATCTCTCGCTCACACCATCAGTGCTTGCATGTGATATCACAACACTTGTAATTGAGATAGCTGTTATGAGCGTACTTCTTGCTATTATAAAGAGTAGAAACTACTTGGTATTTGAAATTTGCAAAATATTGCCTTCGCATATTGATAAAGGGAATGAGGTAAAGTATGAAGAAAAGTGACCATACAAAGCTTTTGATATCAATGCTTTTTTTACTTGCACTTATTATGTTTTTGCTCATCTATTCGATATACTTTATAAACACCGAATTCATAAAACATCAAAAGATACCTCAGTGGCAAAGAACGCTTGTTATATATTCTTTCACTCTGCTTGCAATTTTAAATTTGTACACTGTAAAAAACCTTTTTTCAGCACTAAGTATACTAAAGGCAACTCAGGTTTATAAAGACAATATAAAATCATTAGACAATTTTATAAACATCTTAAGAGCTCAAAGACATGAGTTTAACAACCACCTTCAAATTATATGGGGACTTATTTGTGTTGGAAAATATGATGATGCCATTCGTTATATTGAGCAAATCAGCGAAAATCTTAAAAATACATCAAAATTTTACGGACTTGGATGTGCAGAACTTTCTGCTTTGATATTTGCAAAAAGTGCTTTGGCTGAGAAGTACGATATAAATTTTGAATTTCATTACAGCGTAGACTTTAGCAATCTCAAGTTTGATTCAATGGACCTTATAAATATCTGCGGCAACTTAATTGACAACGCATTTTACTACGCCAAATCTTCATTTTCAAAATATGTCGGACTTAATATAGAAGATGAAGGTAATCAAATTGAAATCACTGTAACAAATTCGGGGTCATATATAGACAAATGTAAAAAGGAGAGAATATTTGAACTTGGATATTCTACAAAAAATTCAAGTGGTCTTGGTCTTTTCATTGTAAAATCAACAGTAGAGAAATACAAAGGTAAAATTGATGTTTTCTCTGAATACAGAGCACTTGACAAAATAGAAGAAGGATATACAACCTTTACAGTCACACTGCCAAAAAAAATATAACCTCTTCAGCTTTTCACTTGAAGAGGTTATATTTTATTTCAACTAATCTATCTTTCATTTCCTGGCGGAGAAGGAGGGACTCGAACCCTCGCGCCGGTTTTACCCGACCTACGCCCTTAGCAGGGGCGCCTCTTCACCACTTGAGTACTTCTCCGCACCCTCTAAATGGCACATTAATTATTATACCCAAACCTTTTGCACTTGTCAAGGTTGGACAATCACTTTTAGTTGATTCTCAAACTTTTTTGAAAGTGCCTCAGGAAGCTTATCAATCGAAATTTTGTGAGTTATTATATGTTTCAAATTTATCTTCCCCTGCTGCAGCAGGTCAATTGCAAGCTTTTGGGTAAACGGGTTCACAAATGACCAAAAAATTTGTGCTTCTTTTCTGAACATCTCAAACGGACAAATTTCAGTAGCAACAAGCGGTGACGGTACTGAAAACACCAAAATTCTGCCACCTTTCCCTATCTTCTTAAATGCCATTTCGATACTTTCTTTTGTCCCTGCACACTCAATTACAACATCAAAACTTTCTTCTCTGCAATCTTCATCAACAATATCTTTAACTCCATACTCTTTAGCAATATTTTTTCTAAAATCATCAACTTCATAGCCAAAGATATTGTCAGCCCCATACATTTTTACAAGCTCAAGCATTATAAGGCCAATCGGACCAAAGCCTATTATCAAAACTTTGTCGGTGGGAAAAATCTTAATTCTATCAAGACCATGAAGACAGCAAGCCAGAGGCTCTGCCAGTGCCGCCTCAGCAAAATCTATATTATCAAATTTTATCGCCTGTTTTTCTGGCACAGCGGCATACTGTGCAAACCCACCGTTTATGTTCACACCAAGCGCTGTTAAATTTTCGCAAAGCTGAGGCCTTCCAGTTCTACAAAACTTGCACACTCCACAGTAGATGTTAGGGTCAATACTCACCTTGTCTCCTACATTGAAAAGCTTAGATTTTGTCTCAACAACTGTGCCACAAAATTCATGACCCAACACTATCGGCGGTGTGACCTTTGCAGACCCTTCTTCTCCATTGAATATATGCACATCTGTACCACATATGCCACACGCCTCAACCTTGACTAAAATCTCATTCTCTTTTATCTGAGGCAAGTCAATTTCTTCTACTTTTAAGTTTCTATTACCATAAAATATGGCTGCTTTCATTGTCTTTTTTAAACCCTCTTTGATGAAGTTTTTGATTTTCTATTATAAAGTTTATCACTAACTTGAAAGCTACTTCAATCAAATTTTATCTTCTCTTTATTAAATTTTGCAACTCCAATAACAGTGTCAGCACCACCATAGTATACCCAGACCTCATCGCCAACCTCTGCATGACCACAGCTGAAAACCACATTAGGTATGTAACCATCAACTTCCCAGGAAAGCTCAGGTTCCAAAATAGGTTCTGAAAAACGAGACAGAATCTTTGTTGGGTCTTTTGCGTCCAAAAGCACTGCTCCGAGTCTGTACACATTCTTATGGTCTGCTGCGTGGTATATCACAAGCCAGCCAAACTTGACCTTTATTGGTGGTCCTGCAATACCTATGCGGCTACTTTCCCATGAATTTTCTCTTACAGTCATTATCTGAACATGGTCTGTCCAATTTATCATGTCGTCAGAAAACGCAAGCCACATGTTAGGATATCTTCGGTGAAACATAACATACCTGCCATTTATCTTCTCTGGAAAAAGAGCTGCATCTTTGTTGGGCTCGTCAAGAGCAACCCCCATTCTCTCCCATTTTATGAGGTTCTTTGATTTTGCTATCATTATTCTAAAATCACCATCATATCTTCCGCCAAAACCTGTGTATGTCATGTAAAACGTCCCATCAATCTCAACTATGCGCGGGTCTTCAATCCCTCTTCTTTCTTGTTCGTTTTCTGCCACCATTATAGGCTTGTCAAGCCTGTAAAAGTTAATACCATCTGTTGATACAGCGTATCCTATGGTAGATACATACTCACCATAATCCTTGTGAGGTGGAATGTTTGTTGCTCTGTAAATCAAATGAAAAAGTCCTCTGTGATATATTGCTGCAGCGTTGAAAACTGCACTTCTTTCCCATTCATTTTCCTGTTTTGGCTTTAAAACTGGCTTGTCAGTCACCCTTTGAAGTTTAAACATAAAAGTATCTTGCGCCCCCTCTTGTTTTTTTATCACATAATTTTATTTCGAAATTTCAACACATAATTTTAATTCAAGTTTTGAAAATTTCAATTGAAAAAATAACCTGAACTTTTCTTGTTTTAAATTTTTGAAAATGATATGTTACATTTTTACAAACAAAAGAGCCTCCTTTTTGGCAAGGAGGCCTTATTTCTTTTCTCCAATTTTTTAGTCTGCAAGCACATAAACTTTTACGCGCCGCACACCAAATTTATACGCATCCTTTTCAACAAACACATCTATCCTGTTCCCCTTGATAGCAGAACCTGTATCAAGAGCTCTCGCAAAACCATATCCTTCTATATAAAGCCTTGTTCCAAGAGGAATCACCCGTGGGTCAACCGCAACAACCCCGCGCTTTACTTTGTGACCTGTTGCAGTCCTGCCATAATCAGGATGAGATGGACTTTTTCCTGTATCACTTGGGGTCAAAGAATATGCAGTTGCTATCATTGTATAAACTTTTCTGTATCTGACCACTTCTCCTCTTGATGTCTTGAACCACCTTATTGCTCCAACTTCAACAATCCTCGGCTTCGAATTTTTGACAACTCTTTCCTCAATCAACTTTCTCTCAACTTCTTTACCATCTTCCAAGACAACTTTGTATCTTCTTTCTTTAATACCATCCTGCCCTTGCTGGATAACCTTTTGCTTTCCGTAGTCCATATTATAGTTTATTTTTGTCACTGTACTGAAAGGTATTTTTTGTTTTTCCACGACCACCTTCTCTGTCACCTTAGTAATTTTAATGACAGTTGGCTTATCAAGAAGCTGAGAAAGAGGAAGATTTATCTTGTCCAACTTTCCAAGAACAACTCCAGCTTTTTTGATAGCATCCTCAACAGTACCGCTTGGAATATATACAACTTTTTCCTCGTCGCCAACAAGTATTTTCACTTCAAAAGCTCTTTTTATTATTATCTGGGTATTTTCATTTATTTTTGAGTCCAAAGAAGGCGAGACATAGTCATCTTTTGTCAAGTAAATTTGATTTTCTTCTAAAACCTCTCTTACTGTGGATTTAATCGTTTTATAATAAAATGTCTTGCCGTCAATTGTTATGCTAACTTCTTTCACCAGTGCCTGTGCAGTCATGGCGCCAAGCAGGACTGACAAAACAAATACAATGACAAAAGCCAGGATAAGCTTTTTCATATCCCTTGGCCTTGCCACAAGGCACTTAAATTTATTCATAATCAACCTCCTACAAAATGGATTTATTTTCTAAAAAACTTCTCTGTTATTTTAATTTAAAAAAAATTTTTTGTCAAATAACCTTAAAAGTCAAGAAATTTTCTTGACTTGCAACACCTTTCATATATGAATTTTATACCTTTTGCCCATACTCTATACAAAAATTTTATCAACTTTAAACTAATTTTTATACCATTTATGTGTCTTAAGAGTTTTTATTGGTTTGAATTCCCTTTTCTGTATTTAACAAAATTTTGAAAAGTCATATTAGCAAATCCAAAGTTTATTTTTCTGTTTATTCTATAAGAAAAGGAGTAAAATAGATATTGTAAAAACTTGTTTTAAGAGATGATGGAAATATGATAGAATTTTTAAAATACATTGTTGACAGTTTTGGACTTTGGGGTATTTTTTTAATACTGGCAATAGAAGGACTTGGAATTCCATTTCCAACACAGATTGCTTACCTTGGCGCAGTTGCACTTTTAAACTCTCACAAATTCACACCTTTTACATTGATAATGGTAATATCTTTGGGAAATCTTTGTGGAAATGTGATTGTCAACCTTCTTCTCAGAAGTGGGAGAAAAAGAATTATAAGCTTTTTTGAAAGACTTTTGAGGATAAAAAAAGAGACGCTTGAGAGCGTCAACAGTTTTTTTGTAAAGTATGGGATATTTGCCGTGCCAGTAGCAAGAATAATAGGTGTCCCGCGCACCCCCATAATTTTCTTGGCAGGAATTAGTAAAATGAATTTCTATGAATATATCATATCTTCATTTATTGGAAATACTATCTGGGCAACATTCTATGTGTATTTTTACTGGTATGGTTTTAGCTTTTTCAAGTTCCTTTACAAAAAAGATATAAATCTTTTCTGGCTTGCCATCTCAGTGTTGGTTTTTATTGTAATATTAGTATGGACCATATTTTTAAAGCTATGGAGAAGAAAAAAAAGAATCTAAATTATTTCATTCAATAAGCTGCTTAATAGTCACGTTCGAAATTCCACCTGAGAGATTATAAACTTTTCTAAATCCGTTTTGCTGAAGGATATTTTGTGCAATATTTGAGCTTACACCACTGTTACAATATACAATTATCTGTTTTTCCCGTGAAAGCTCATTCATCTTTTCATGAAGCATCTCAAGAGGGATATTTATAGCACCCTTTATGTGCTTGGCTTTATATTGCTCAGGTGTTCGAACATCCAGAACAATAAAATCTTCTCCTTTTTGCATCTTTTCCAAAAGCTTTTCCTGAGTGCAGTTAAACTTTCTCTTGTCAAGAAAGTTTGACATAACCATACCAACATAGTGAATAGGATCCTTTGCCGACGAAAATGGCGGTGCATAAGCTAAATCAAGCTGGAAAAGGTCATCTGTTGTAAGCCCTGCAAAGATTGCAGTTGCCAAAACGTCTATCCTTTTGTCAACTCCTTTTGTACCAACAATTTGAGCACCTATAACTTTTCGAGAGGAAAGTTCTGCTAAAGCTTTTATTGTCATTTTTTCAGCCCCTGGATATGCTGTTGTGATATGCGGTTTTGTAATGTGCCCTACCTCATACTCAATTCCATCTTCCTGTGCCATCTTTTCTGTATAGCCTGTTTGTGCAACTGTAAGGTCAAATACTTTGAAAATGGATGTTGCCAAAACGCCACTGAACTTCATGCTCCCACCTGTTGCATTTTCTCCCGCTATTCTTCCCATCTTGTTTGCAGTTGAGCCAAGTGGCACGTACATGGTTTTGCCATTTAGCTTGAAATATACAGCAGCACAGTCACCTGCAGCAAAGATTCCTTCAATGTTAGTTCTCATATACTCATCAACCTTGATAGCTCCATTTGGCAAAAGCTGTATACCACTTTCTTCTAAAAACTTGGTAGAAGGTCTTACTCCCACTGCAAGCAAAACAAAGTCTGCCTCAATTTTGCTACCATCGCTCAAAATGGCTCTTTTCACTCTCTTGTCTCCTTCAAACCTTAAAACAGAGGTGCCCTTTCTTATCACAACACCGTTTTCTTCAAGATAGCTCTCAACAAGCCTTGCCATGTCACTATCTAAGTTTGGAAGAATATTTTTCTGTTTTTCCACAATGCATACATCCATCCCCAAAACCTTCAAAGCTTCTGCCATTTCAAGTCCAATGTACCCACCACCAACTATCAAGGCTTTTTTCGGAAGATTGTTATTTATAAATTCTTTTATTCTATCTGCATCCTTGACATTTCGAAGGACAAATATGCCCTCAAGTTCTATGCCTTCAATCTGGGGTATCACAGGATGGGCTCCTGTTGCTATAATCAATTTGTCAAAACCATCCTCAAAAATATTACCAGTTTTTAAATCCTTCACAATCACTTTTTTGTTTTGTACATCAACCTTCAAAACTTCATGATCTGTTTTTACATCAACATTAAACTTTTTGAAATATTGGCTATCTCTTGGAACAATGTTTTTTCTGTTATCTATCACACCCGAAATATAATATGCAAGAGAACAACCAGAATATGATATGTCAGTGTCTTTGTCATATACAATGATTTCTGCTTTGTCGTCATTTCGTCTTATTTTCATCGCAGCTGTCATCCCACCCGCAACAGCACCAATCACAACATACTTCATCTTCAATTTTCACCATCCTCTTTTAAAAGTCTTTTTCGATTCTAATATACCCTTTTGATAGCCATTTAAAAACACATCTTGGTGTAAAAATTTTCCTTAAAAATATTTTTACAATTGCGAAACACAAAATCCAATTTTGTGTGGGATAATATAATTGAAAGAAAAATTCAAAATGAAAAGAGGTGATTTTTCAGTGAAAAGGATAAAGACAATAATTGGTATAGGACTTATTGCAATCCTGATTTTAAGTGTAAGCCTTGCATTTGCAGGTTCTTCAAAGGCAGATTTCACTGCACCTTTCAAGGGTACTCTTACGAAACTCTGTTTTGGAAAATTTGGAAAAGATGTTGCAGGCATAAAGCTTGATATTGCTGGCACAATTGAAAATATCCTTGGCATGAAAAAAGAGGATATTCAAAAACAGATTCAAAGCGGAAAGTCTTTCACAGACATCTTAAAGGATAAGGGTTTGACACTTGATCAATTCAAATCAAAACTTTTAGAAAGTCTTTACGCAAAGATTGATGAAGCTGTTAAAAACAATAAAATAACAAGCGACAAAGCAACACAGTTAAAGCAGAACTTAAAACAGAAAATAGACAGCTGGGATGGAAAATCCCCATTCTTTGGCTTCAAGGTTAGGGCATTTTCAAAAGATTTATACAACCTCGATATGTTCAGTGATATTGCAACAATCCTTGGTATGACAAAGGATAGTCTTTTAAATGAGCTGAAAAATGGAAAGACCATTGCAGACTTAATCAAGTCCAAGAATATCCTTGAGTCTGACTTCAAAAACAAACTAATATCAATGCAAACAGCCAAGATTGACAAGCTTTTGCAGGAAGGTAAAATAACAAAAGACCAGGCAGACAAAATAAAAGAAGCTATCAAAACAAAAATCTCAAACTGGGACCTTTCAAAGGGATTTGCTCCACGAGGATTTGGCAGAAAATTTAAAGGCGCTGCAGGAATGGATGGAAGCAAGATGGGTGGATTTGGATTTAAGATGAGAGGATTTTGGCCAAATCAGGGAACAAACCAGAACACAAATAACTCTTCAACAAATGTGACATTCTAAAAAAATAAGGGGCTTGAAGGAAAATTTCCCGAAAAGCCCCTTTTCTTTTTCAGAAGTCATAAAAGCAAGACCCTCCAATGAACTCTCTTATGATTGATTGTGGTGGGATTTCTCTTTCGTCCTCAATTGTGAGGATAAAGCTCAAAAAGTGTAAAAGCCTCTGCGCCTCGCTATATTCCTCATCTTCTCTTGTGATTGTCCTAAGTAGCGGCACGGCATATTTCTTTAACACAGCCAGCTCATAAATTAGCGCTGAATTGAACATGGCATCTGCCATCTCCTGGTATGGAAAAATATTCTTTTCTTCACCGTTTCTAACAGACGGCCACATAGAAATTGTTCTTTTAGCAGATGCTCCTCTTGTTCTGGCATCTCTGACAATCCTTCTCAAAATTCTATAATCTGTTGTCTGTATTCTGTTGTGTTTGTCAAGATTTAGATGTGTCAAGGCACTTACATATATTTTGAACTTGCTTTCATCAGGTATCATTGGAGTAAGTCTTCTGTTTAGTCCATGTATTCCTTCAATTATTATTATATCGTTCTTTTCAAGCTTGACTGGTCTTTCAAATGTCCGCTTTCTTTCTATAAAATTAAACCGTGGCAGAACAACCTCTTTGCCATCTATCAAATCTTTTAGCTGTTTGTTAAAAAGCTCAACATCAATAGCTTCAATCGATTCATAGTCAGGCTTGCCATTTTCGTCAAGTGGCACTTTATCCTCAAAGAAATAATCGTCAAGCCCTATATAAACAGGGTTTTTTCCATTTACTTTAAGCTGAATAGAAAGCCTTTGTGCAAAGGTTGTCTTTCCGGATGATGAAGGTCCGGATATCAAAACAACTTTTATCAGCGGATTTTGCGAAATCTGGTCAGCCAAATATGCTATCTTTTTTTCGTGTAGAGCTTCTGAGACTCTTATAAATTCTCTTATCTTTCCACTTGCTATCACCTCATTGAGCTCACCGATGCTGCTTACCCCAAGTATCTTGCCCCAGTTTTTGTACTCATGGTATACTGCAAACAGTTTCTTGTTCTCAACAAACTCTTGAAGCTTAAATGGGTCTGACTTGTCTGGGTACAAAAGCACCATACCGTCGTGGTATTGAATTAGATTAAATATTTTTAGATATCCTGTAGAGGGCACAAGATGACCATAAAAATAATCAACATAATCCCCACAGTAATAAATGTAAACATAGTCGTTTTCTGAAAACTTTATTGTTCTTGCTTTATCGTAAAAGCCTTTTTCTTCAAAAAGTTTAACTGCATCATCTTTTGAAACCTTTTCTCTTCTAAATTGAAAATCTTGGTCTACTATCCATTTCATTTTTTGTTTTATAAGATTTATATCTTCAGCTGTCAGCTTTCTGTTTTCAATCTCACAATAAAGTCCTTTTGAAAGAGAATGCTGAACATTTACAGTTTCTTTAAAAAGCATTCTTGTTGCAACAATTAAAACAAAAATGAGACTTCTTCTGTAAATCCTCATACCATCTTCTTGGGTCATGTCAATAAATTTTACCTTGCAATCTCTGTGAATAACATACTTCAGTTCTTTAATCTCATTGTCTACCTTTGCTGCAACTATCGGAGATTTAAAATAACTTTCAAACCTTGGAACAAAGCTCAAAAGATTTGTCCCAACCTCTACATCTTCATATACATTTGCATCTTCAAAAAAGACTTTTACTGTATTACCTTGTTTTTTCATCAAGGTCACCTTCCTTGTTTTTTAGTTTTTCTTCATACATTCTCAAGTCTGCAATCTTCAAAAGTTCATCAAGACTTGTAGTATCATCAGGATATACAGCAATTCCACAACTTACTTTTATCTTTTTGGGAAGCTGCTGTTCAGATTCTTTTTCTATAAGCTGCTTTATTGTATTTATTCTATCTTCTATTGCTTCTTTACTGCAATTTTTAAATATAACTGCAAATTCATCTCCACCAAGTCTTGCAGGAATGTCTGTTTTTCTGATATTGTCTCTTATAATCCTTCCTATCATCCTGATAGCTTTGTCACCCACACTATGTCCATAAAAATCGTTCAAAAGTTTTAAATTATCCATATCAAAGAAAGCTACACAAAAGTTGTTTTTGTATCTATCTGCAGATATTGACTCTAATATAAGCTCTTTCATGAAATATCTTCTGTTATATATTCCTGTAAGCTCATCTTCTGTTGATAAATTCTTTATTTTTTCAATTCTTTCAATCTGAAAAAGAAGAGCCTGAGAAAAATTTATAAAGATTGTAAGCCCATCTTTTATCTCATCTGTAAGATTAAAATCTTTGAGTTTCGAATAGCAAACTAAAAATCCAACAAGTTTGCTATGCATTAAAATTGGAACAAATACAGCAATTTTGAAAACCTCAGAAACCAAAGATTCTAAAGATTTACACTCAAAAAATCTCTTTAATTCATCAATAGTAAATGTCCTAATTCTATTGATTTGCAACAGTTCCTGACTTACCTTTAATTGGAGGCCAGAGCTTATATCACTACTTTGTTTGTTTTCATCTTTGAATACTATAAGCCTGTAGTTATCATCTTCATGGCAGTAATAAAAACACATTCGTGGAAATACTTTTGAATACATCTCATATACAAACTCTACAAGTAGCTCAAAACTTTTCTGTAAGTCAAGCCTTTCTTTCAACACTTCAGTACTAAATTTTGATAAACTGTGCAAAAACCTGAACCTTTGCATTGCAACTGCAAGAAATATAGCAACAAAAAGATAAAGCAAAGCACCATTTTGAATTGCCTCAGTATACAAAATACCTTTTCTTTTAAACATTGCTAAAAAAATCTCACCTGCAGCAAATGTTAAAACAAATATTCTAAAACTTTTTGTTTGTTTAAAATAAAAATTTGTAAAGCTTAAATGTAATAAAATCAAAATACCGACTGCAACTATTATTTCACTAAAAATGTAAAGAGTTGTAGCAGTTTTCTGAGAATATAGAAAAACAAAATATCTTGAGTTTTTTATTTTTTCAAACATAAGAAAAACTATTACTGTTATACCTATATTGATTAAAATTGCAGTTTTTTCTAAAAACTTTTTTAGTTTTTCTTGGCACAAAACTGAAAATACAAGCGCATATATTATTAAAAATTTCAAAAAAACATTTAAAAAAACAATAGCCTGTATCCCTTCAACTTTGTTTAAAACATCTTTTTCTAATTTTAGTACATACAAGAACTTCAAAATAACAAGCGATAAAAATATCTTCCCAAAACTATAAATCAATGTATTTTTTAGTTCTTTCCCTAAAAAAACTGAAACAATAAATATACCACTTATTGCAACAACACCAACCATTTCAAAAAGCTTATAAAGACAGAATTCCAACTGAGAACTCATCAATTTATCATTCCCTTTGTTTAAATTTATCACTTGCCCATATAATAATATATTCCCTGAGAAGGGGGATTGATTTTTATTATACTCTACTTTACATAAAATTTAAAAGGGAGACTTTTCAAAATCTCCCTTGTTTTTTTAGACCAATTTTACTATGATTCTACTTTGAATATCTCATCAGAAATTAAAATAAAGCTACATAAGTCAAAAAGTAAACTTCCTTCTGCGAAAAGTTCATAGAGCAGGATTTTTTTGTTTGCATGCAAAGCCTCACTCCAAGCTTTAAAATGTTTTAAATCTACAAAGTGGTTTTTTATAGTAGTAACATCGATAAACACAACTTCAAGAGATTCCTGCCAGAACTCAACGCAAACGTTTGGGAAAAAAAGTTTTTTGAGTCGCTGGTAAACCTTTTCAGAACCAAAAAAAGAAAACCTCTCAAGTTCAAGAAGGCGTGCAAGAACAAGAATACTTGAGATAAGATGGGCTTCGCCCACATAGGGTTTTAGAACTGTCAGTGCTTGGGAGGTCACAAGTTCATGTCCTTCAAGAACTATCATTTGTATCTTATCCTCCCTTTGTAAACCTCTGTTATACTTTTCTATATTATATTCTAAATCTAAGTACCTGTCAATAAAATTATTTACTTTTAGATTTTTATTCCTGGAAAAAGACAAAAATAAAATGGCTGTGCAACCAGCTTCGATATAACCCTCCTGGTGAAATAGCAGACCCGACAGGCTCCTGTTATGCACCCCTGCGGCACACGCGAAAAACTGCTTACCGTTGCTTCCTTCCGGACCTGGCGGGGTTCACAGCCCTCGCGTTGCGCAGGACACAACCATCCTCACCCCGGCCTGCCCTCAATGCCAAAAGGGTTATACCTCAGTCTGGCTATTCGACCCCGCTATAGCGGATTGCGGGTTACAGGGCACCGCTACCTCCCCGTCATAGCACAGCCAATTCTATTATACTCTTAAAACCTTCTAAAATCAACTGCCAAAATTTACTTGCCGTTTGCCTGAACAAGCCATACATGAGCAAGTTCAAGTGCTTTGTAAAGATTGTCTGCTTCAGCTTTTTTCACAACTCTTTCTCTGACAGTGAGCTTTGGATTGTTTATCTGAAGTTCAACCGAAATAGGTGATGCTATCTTGTATCCTTTATATTCTTCAATCCCCAGCACTACAAACACAGCAACAAATTTGTCGTCTGGATTTCCATAGTGGATAAGGTTATTTCTAATTTTATAAACCTCTCTCCCTCTATATTTAAACACTTGTGGTAAGCCCATAGCAAAATCAACTCCTAATCACCATAAATTTTAGAACTTCTTATAGTGGATATGATACTAAACTTTATTGTGTTTTTCAAGCATTGTTCACAAAATTCTTCTTCCTCTTAGCCAGTGCCTCTCTTATCTCAAACGTAACATCTCTATTTAAAGGTTCTGGCAGAATGATAAAAACACCATCTCCCTTTTTTGCCTTCTTTATGCCCTCAGATACCATTTCAACTACATCTGAAAATTTTTCTATATGCTTACATATAATTTTACTTTTGTCTTTTATAAAGTCCAGAATTTGTTCTTGTTCTTTTTCGCATACAAAATAAAGATTTTTAATTCCTATTGAGATTAGGCTCAAAGCAAGAATTTTTATATGTTCCTTTTTACTAACACTGTCAATAATTACTTTTACACCATTTATATCAAATATATTAAATTTTCCTGGATTTTGATGTGAATCATTCTTGTACTCAGTCAAAAATTTATATATAATCTCGCTGTCAACACCATAAAAATATAATGCTGCAATTGTCTGGAGAATATTGTCAACTGCAAACATAAGTTTGCCTTCATATGAGTACGGAATCTCTTTAATGTTGCATAATGAAAAAAACTGCTGACCATCGAAAATCTTCACAAAATCATTTTCAAGATACACACAGGGTCTTTTCATCTCTATATGAGCCTTTAAATCTGGATGATGATTTGAAATAGATGTAAATACAATATTACATCTGGCTTTTGCACTGTATAGATATTTATAAGCATCGTTGATGTTCAAAATTAGATATCCATTTTCCTTAATACTTTTAGAAAACAAAAGGTTTCTTTCTATTTGATTTTGAGAAAATGTATTGGTAATAATACCTACATCGGGTTCTATTTCTATCTCCTCAATACACTTTTCTGGATTGAATTCAACAAGTTTTATGTCAGACAAGTCACCAAAATTTCTTAGATAGAAATTTTCAATTTCACTATCAATGGATGTTTCCAAACCGCATCTTTGTAAAATGTACTTCATTATTTGCAATATCGTGCTTTTTCCATATGTCCCTGACACAGCAATTATCGGCACAGTTGGATTGGGCATCTTTTCAAAATATACATCCAAAATAGTATTGAAAATATCGCAGTTGCATGTCTGCGAAAATATACGAAGGTCACAATTTGTCTCAACATCAACAACATATCCTCCTACCACCGAATATGGCAGCGAAATATCTTCTGTAACAAAGTCTAAAATGGTCACTACATACCCAAACTTTTCTGCAATCTTAATAAAAAGTTGTTGGTTTTCGTATGCTATCTTTTCCGTAACATCTGTGGTTATACATCCTGTTTTAAAACTGGTCGGTTCCTTCAAAAAAACCTTCATTCCCTTGGGCAAAATATCGTCCAAAGTAAATCCCTGTTTTAAAATATTCTTTTGAATATATTTATTATTTCTCTCACCTTGGTCTAAAAGTTCTGAAATTCTTCTCTTACCATCGCCTACAATGTATGGAGAGGTTCTTTCAACAGCTGCTACAACTTTCCCATTTACAACCAGGATTTTATAGCTTTTACCCGGCACATACCTTTCAACTATCACTCTGCTATCCAGGCTTTTTACCATATCAAATGCTTCCAACGCCTGTTGATTTGTTCTGATATTCCCTATATTTGGAGAGTCTTTTCTGCAGCCTTTTATCGAAACTGGAAAACCCAGTTTTTTTATGCTGTCCATCAGTTGGTCAGATGTAAAGACCACATCAAACGGCACAACAGGAAAAGAATTGAGCTTTAAAAACCTTCGGGAAAGTTCCCTGTCTTCAGACAGACTAACTCTGCTAAAGTCATGATCACTTATAATGGATGCAAAAAGCTTCGCATACTTTCCCTCTCCCAGCATGAATGTATCTGTATATCCAATCCTTGTAAACTTTATACCTCTTTTCATACAGGCATTTTTCAAAAGTCTTGTATTTGGCGAAAGCTCTGTCTCAATTGTGAGCTTTTTTAACTTTGAAATCTTGTCTGGAAAATGTTCAGGTTCAAACCCTTTTTCTATGCACTCTAAAGCAAACTCTATGACCTTGTGTACAAGCATCTGATTGTCATGTTCAATCAAAACATCAATATGATCTTCCACGCTCAAGCATTCCCAGTATTCAACCAAGTTGTATCCTATAAGGTTTTGAATATGGATGCAAAGCTTTGCAAAGTTTCTTGCCTCTTCAATGTCTCCTTTTACCTTTAATACCACAACTTTTTTGTCTGAGTAAATATTTCTGTGATTGTATACCTTCATACTTTCAATCTTCATGACAGTAAAAGTTTCTCTCCTTTTTTACTTTTTATTTTGTATTCTTCCCCCTTCATAAAAGACTAATACCTGCAAAAAAAATAAGCAGGGAAAGTGCTTACTTCCCTGCTACTGTTCTCTCTTCACTCTTCTTTTGTTCAATTAGATTTTTTGCTGCGTTCTTAACATGAAGTTTCATATACTCTTCTGCCTTGTCAGGGTCTCTGCTGACTATTGCTTCAAATATGAGCTTGTGTTCCTCCATAGCTTCCTCAAGCCTTCCTGGTGTCTCAAAAGAGGTTGCTCTTGCCCTTATTATATAGCTATGGAAGGTGGATAAAACATGTTCAAGCGGTTTGCTCTTCGATGCTTTGTAAATGAGCTGGTGAAACTGCGAATCAGTTTTCATCACCTTTGGAATATCTTTTTTCTTTGTATAGAGCTCCATAAGAGTTATAATTTCAGTAAGCTCATCTTCTTCATCTTTTGTAATCTTCTGGGCAGCCCAGCGCGCAGCAAGTCCATCTAAAAGCATCCTGATTGTGTATATATCCTCTATATCCTGAGCAGTAACACCTGCAACAAACGCACCTTTGTGAGGAATAGAATATACAAGCCCCTCAAGTTCAAGCTGGCGCAGAGCTTCTCTTATCGGTGTTCGAGAAACTCCAAGTTCTTCAGCAAGTTTTACTTCAACAAGAGGGTCTCCCGGCTTTAAAATTCCCATTAAAATCTTTTCTTTTATCACTTCAAAAATCTTCTCATATAAGGGAGAATATCTTGCATCTTTATCATCTGAATAACTATATACCATCAAAAACCACCTTCAAACTCTTTATTTTTTATATCCTTTCCATCTCGCGGATGACTGCATCTGCAAACTCTTTTGTACCTGTTGAGCCTCCAAGGTCGTATGTAACCTCTTTGCCTTCTTTTATAACTTTAGCCACCGCCTTTTCAACTCTATCAGCTGCTTCAAGCTCGCCCAAGTACCTTAGCATCATAACACCAGAAAGTATAGTTGCAGTTGGATTTGCCAAGTTCTGTCCTGCTCTTTTTGGTGCAGAGCCGTGGATTGGCTCAAATACCGCCCCATCTTCGCCGATGTTAGCACCTGGTGCAATACCAAGCCCTCCCACAAGTCCTGCTGCAAGATCAGAAAGAATATCTCCATACATATTTGGCATAACCAAAACATCATAGTTTTCCGGGCTTTGGACAAGCTTCATGCTCATTGCATCGACAATCATATCTTCAAATTCTATATCCGGATAGTCCTGCGCTACCTTTCTTGCACATTCTAAAAACAACCCATCAGTAAGTTTTTGAATATTTGCTTTATGAACAGCTGTGACCTTTCTTCTTTTTTCTCTTCTTGCAAGCTCAAATGCGTACCTGACAATCCTCTCACTTGCCTTTCTTGTTATTATTTTAACACCAACCGCCGCATCATCGCCAGCCATATATTCAATACCTGCATAAAGGTCCTCTGTATTTTCTCTTACAATGATCAAATCCACATTTGTATATCTTGAAGGAACACCTTCATAAGACTTTACAGGTCTTACATTTGCATAAAGGTTTAACGCTTGTCTGAGTGCAACATTAACACTTCTAAACCCTGTCCCAACAGGTGTTGTAATAGGACCTTTTAGTGCAACCTTATTTCTCTTTATACTTTCCAAAACATGGTCAGGAAGTGGCGTCCCATACTCCTGCATAACCTTTTCGCCAGCTTCCACAACTTCCCACTCTATCTTTACACCCGATGCATCCAAAACTCTTCTTGCTGCCTCTGTAACCTCTGGTCCTATACCATCGCCAGGAATAAGTGTAATTCTGTATGCCATCTTTAGTCCTCCTAACATTAAAATTTGATAACTTTAATAAAGAGGGGATTAAACTCCCCTCTTTTATTTATCTTATTTCATCCCCATAGCTTTTGTAAGGTTCAAAAGCCCGCCATGCAAAATCATCTGACGTTGTCTGTCTGTCAGGTTTAAAATCATTCTGTACTTTAATCCTTTCGTGACATTTTCAATTATTAAAACATCACTTTTTTCTATCTGTTCTCTTGCATTTTCAATTTTAAGTTCATCCATCTCTTCAATTGTATCATAATCATTCTGATTTTCAAACACCATTGGTATGATTCCGTTGTTTATCAAATTTGCCATGTGTATTCGTGCAAAGCTCTTCGCCAAAACCCCTTTTATACCCAAATAAAGCGGCACAAGCGCTGCATGTTCTCTTGATGACCCCTGTCCATAGTTTACTCCACCAACTATAAACCCTCCACCATTTTCACGTGCTTTTTTAGGAAAATCAGGGTCGCATGGTGTCAAGCAGTAATCAGATAAATACGGAATGTTCGACCTATATGGCAAAAGCTTTGCGTTAGACGGCATAATGTGGTCTGTTGTGATATTATCTCCAAGCTTTATCAAGACTTTTCCCACAACAACATCTGGCAAAGGCTTCCCTTGCGGGAATGGTTTTATATTCGGTCCTCTTATAACCTCAACCTCGTCAGGATTTTCAGCAGGTGGCACTATTAAATTGTCATTTATAAGAAAACTTTTTGGCATCTCAACCTCTGGCTCATCGCCAAGGGTTCTTGGGTCAGTGATATAACCTGTGATGGCAGAAGCTGCAGCAGTCTCAGGAGAAACAAGGTACACTTTGGCAGAAGGTGTACCGCTTCTTCCTTCAAAGTTCCTGTTAAATGTTCTGAGCGAAATGCCTCCTGTTCTTGGTGCTTGACCCATGCCTATACAAGGACCACAAGCACACTCTAAAATCCTTGCACCTGCTGCAACCATTGACGCCAGTGCACCGTTTTGAGCAAGCATGTTCAAAACCTGTTTTGACCCTGGAGATATGACAAGCGATACATGCTCTGCAATGGTTTTTCCTTCCAAAATCTTTGCCACCTTCATGAGGTCCTTGTAAGATGAGTTTGTGCAGCTTCCGATTGCAACCTGGTCAACCTTTATACCTTTTAACTCACTCACAGGCACAACATTGTCAGGGCTGTGCGGGCATGCTGCAAGCGGTACCAGACTCGATAAATCTATCTCAATCTCCTCATCATACTGTGCATCTGGGTCTGGCAGAATCTCAACAAAGTCAGCTTCTCTTCCCTGTGCCTTCAAAAATTCGTATGTCACCTCATCAGATGGGAATATAGAAGTTGTTGCTCCAAGTTCTGCCCCCATATTTGTAATCGTGGCTCTCTCTGGTATAGATAAAGCCTTTACACCCTCACCTGTGTATTCAAAAATTTTGCCAACGCCACCCTTTACTGTAAGCCTTCTCAAAAGCTCTAAAATAATATCCTTTGCAGAAACCCAAGGTTGAAGCTTGCCTTTGAGATTTACTTTTACAATCTTAGGCATAATTAAGTAATATTCACCACCACCCATTGCAACTGCAACATCTAAACCACCTGCACCAATTGCAAGCATGCCTATTCCACCAGCTGTTGGTGTGTGGCTGTCTGAGCCCAAAAGTGTTTGTCCTGGAACCGCAAACCTTTCAAGATGTACCTGGTGGCAGATTCCATTACCGGGTTTTGAAAAGTAAATACCATATTTTTTTGCAACAGTTTGTATGTATAGATGATCATCTGCATTCTCTGGCCCTGTCTGAAGTGTATTATGGTCAATGTATGCAACAGACCTTTTAGTTTTTACCCTGTCAATACCCATTGCTTCAAACTGAAGATATGCCATTGTACCAGTTGAATCCTGTGTAAGTGTTTGGTCAATTCTGATTGCAATCTCTTTTCCTGGTATCATTTCACCTTTAACTAAGTGTTGTTTTATAATCTTCTGCGCAACTGTCAAACCCATTTCGCTTTTAAACCTCCCAAAAAGCTTTGATTGTAATTGTTAAAAATACCTTATAATATTATAGCATTAAAGTATACCTGTATACAAGAGCGTGAATTTAAAAATCCCCTCCCTGGCTTTATGCCAGAAAGGGGACAAAATTTTTAAGGATTTAGTTTTTGTTTAAATCTCTGAACACCATTTTTTATCTCGATTATAACCGCAGACTTCTTTGCATTATGTTTTGCATCTATTGAGATAATTCCAGTAACACCCACAAAGTTCTTGGTGTTTTCAAGTGCTTTGCGAAGTTTTTCCCTGTCTGTTGTAGAATTCGCTCTTTTTATTGCATCTGCAATGAAATAACCCAAATCATAACCCAGTGCTGAAAGCGCGTTAGGTTCAATCTTATACTTCTGCTGGTATCTTTTTCTAAAATCCTGCACTTTTTTATCTGTGTCCTGAGAGGAATAATGTGTTGAGAAAAATACATTTGTTGCATATTTGCTGCCTGCTTTTTCTATAACTTTCGGGTCGTCAAACCCGTCAGAACCTAAAATAGGTATCCACATCCCCAGCTCTCTTGCCTGTTTGATGATAAGTCCTGCTTCATCGTAGTATACAGGGGCAAAAATAGCTTGCGGTTTTTTGTCTCTTATCTTTGTCAATATTCCATTAAAATCTTGTTCACCTTTCGAAAATGCTTCTTCAGCTACAAGCTTTCCTCCACCTTTTGTAAATGCCTCTTTGAAATTCTTATAAAGACCTTTGCTGTAATCTGAAGATGCATCGTATATCACAGCTGCAGTTTTGATTTTTAACGTCTTTAGAGCAAAGTTTGCCATCACGCTGCCCTGAAATGAGTCATTAAAACAAATTCTGAAAATGTACGCTTTTGTTCTACCTGTTCGCTCATCTACTGTGACAAGGTCATCTGTTGCTGTAGAAGAAATTAAAGGTACTTTATAACGCTGCGCAGCAACAGAGGCTGATTTTGTTGCACCTGACGTAACTGGTCCTAACATTGCAAAAACATTTTCTTTTGTAGCAAGTTTTGTGGCAACATTCAATGCTTCTGTCTTGTCTGATTTGTTGTCGTAAATCACAAGCTCAATTTTTTTGCCTAAAACTCCACCCTTACTGTTTATTTCTTCAATTGCCATTTTAAGTCCTTCCAAATTTCTCTGCCCAAACTGTGCAACACTGCCTGATAGTTCAAGATTCACACCAAGTCGAATAGTTTTTGTATTTGAAGATTCGGCACTGGTAAAAAGAGAAATTAATAAAACCAAAACTACCGTAATACCAACCAGATTCTTTAAGGTCAATCTTTTCATAGTGCTACCATCCTCCCATTAACATAATAAATTTAATTTGAATACTAAAAAAGGCAAAGGTAACCCTGCTTTTATGGCCCCTTTGCCTTTTTGTCAAGTTCTGATAAAAGTATTTTAGCATAATCTTTTATAGTTTTCAATATTTAAAGTGATGTGGATAGTGTCAAGAGTTTGTAGGAAAAAATTTTTATCAGAATATACCTGCGTTATAGAAGCTACAACTAATCAAAAACTTTAATGCTCTTCGTAACTGGTTAACTTTACCATTTGCTATAATTGGTATATTATTCAACTTCCCCGTATCTCTTCGTACTCTTCTCACGTTCTTTATAATTCCTTTTGCTATTTCCTTAACTTCTTGCCTATCTAAATTTTTCGACTTTATACTTCTTAAATATACATTCATAAGTTCAAAATCATAATCCCCTTCCCCCCACATATCCTTTGCATTCCTTATCTTTGTAATATGTTCTCTCATATTCAATATAACCAAATATTGTCTTTAAACCCCTCTTGTCTCTCCTCACAACCTCATACCTCTTCTTCCTCTCTTCGTTTACTTTCAATGATTCATCTATAAGTTCACATGCTTCCTTTATCATCTCCTTGCCTATCAGGTCTAACTGCTTCTTAAGTTCAATTGAATATTCCGCTAAATCCTTCTCCCTTTTCACTATCTTCTCTAATCCTTCCTCAAAAGTCTTTAAAAGTTCTTCTATTTTTGATACAATATTTTCAGTCATTTTGCTCCCTCCTTTGGTTTGTTTTTCCTTTTTCTTTTTTTATTTTTCATCATTATATTCTACTTCATTTTTTCTCTTCTACCAAGAGGAGGGAGCTTTTTCCATCCAATGTCCTATAAATATTTTACACTAAGTAAATTTAATGATATTATAATTTTTCTAAAAATCTTTTTAGTTCGCAATACGCTTCTAAATTAAGTTTTAATCTAATCTCTTCTTTTATTTGAATAAGATCAGAAAGAAGCATTTCAAAAGAAGCTATGCCTGTTCTCTCACCCACGCCCCTGATACAGCAATTTGCAGTTGATGCTCCAAACAGCCATGCACATACTGCGTTTGCCTGGGCTTTATAAAAATCATTGTGACCGTGCCATTCAAGTCTTTGATGGGAAAGACCGCAATGTAGCCGCAAGACGTATATAAGCCTTGGAACACCTCGTGGCAAGCTTGCATACTCGTATGGAACACCCAATCCCAATGTATCACAAAGTTTATAACGAATATCTATGCCCTCGTTTTTTGTTTTACTTTCAATTAACATAATAAAAGGTATAACAAAGTTTTGGATATCAGCTCTTGTAATATCCTCAAGGTGAATTCTTGGTTTTAAGTTCAAAGCCAGAGCTTCTTCAATTATATTTATATACTCTTTTGCAACTTCAAGCCTTGTTTTGCCAAACTTTTTGTAAATATGATAATCTGATGCTGACATCAAAATTCCAACCTCATCAAGCCCCAACTCTTTTGCGATCTTTAGCTCTTCTTTTTTAGCTCTCACCCACCCCACCACCCGTGGGAATTTGAACCCTTTCTTTAAACACTTTTCAACGCATCGTCTGTGATAGTTTGTATAAAGGAAAAATTCTGAGTATTCTATTATTCCAGTTTCGTTATCTATATAATGGAAATATTCAAAAATTCTTTCCACGTTATCTTCTCCTATATACGAAATTGCTTGCTGACCTTCTCTGAATGTGCTATCTGAAATGCAAAGAGTTTCTGGAATATCTAAAGGAACGGGTGTATCTTCAAAAGGTATCTTTGGTATTGAGGTGTACGGAAAAATATTTTTAAAATAATTTGGGGCGTTTTTTGTTAGAACTTCATATTCCTCATTTTCAATTTTGAACACAGTCCTCATCTCCTCTTATCTTCTAAAATTTTAATAATCAACATTGTTTAAAAATTTTTTGGTTATATAAAGTAGAAGGTATGAGATGGCTATCACAATAAAGCTTACACAGTAAACTTCATCCTGATTTTGAGCATAAAGCTTATAAATATAAAGAGAAACTGTTTGAGTTTTGCCGTAAACATTCCCCGCAAAAACAACTGTTGCCCCAAACTCACCAAGGGCTCGTGAGAAGGTCCCAAGTATCCCTATCACAATCCCTTTCTTGCAAACAGGCAAATACACTTTAAACAAAAGCCCCAGTTCATCCAATCCTAAGATGTACCCTTCTTCTTTGAGCTGTCTATCCACTGCTAAAAATGAAGTATATGAAACTTTTAAATAATATCCCATCGAAACAAATAGCTGGGCAAGGACAACCGCAGATGTAGTAAATGGAATATCAAAACCAATTTTGCTCAAATACCTGCCTAAAAAACCCATCCTTCCATAAAGTAAAAGAAGCAAAACTCCTGTTATGATTGGCGGTAGAACATTTGGCAAATCAATTAAAATCTCCAGAAACTCATTTTTCTTTTTCAAAGATGAAAGCAAATAGGCAAACGGTGTGCACAGCAAAAATGCTAAAGCAGAACAAATCGCAGCAGTAAAAAATGAAAGACCAAATGCAGTTATGGTCTCTTCTTTTGTTATAGCATTTATTAATGTAGTATATGGCACAACAAAGATAAGGTTTATAAAAGGCAAGAGTAAAAACAGCAAAAACGGTACTGACAAAAAGAATATCTTTTTCATATCAAGCTCACACACTTTTTGCATTATTTAAAAAAGACCAATCATTCATACCCCTTTTCTTTTAAGAGCTTTGCAATGGTTTTGGTCTTAATAAAAGATATAAAATCTTTTGCAAACTTTGGATTTTTAGCTTTCTCTACAGCTGCAACATAGTGGCTTGCAACTACATTATATTTATCTGGAATGTCTATTATCTTGAGCTTTGTAAGCTTTGCATCAGGAAAATAAACAATCCCAGCGTCAGCTTCACCAACCTTTACTTTTTGAATTACATCAGTGAGCTCAAACTCCTGCGAAATAATGTTGGCTATTATACCGCTGTAAAGACTCTTGTTATCATTTTTTATCTTGTCAATTAGCATCTTTGTATACATGCCAATGGGAGACACAGGATCAGCTATACAAAGCCTTATCCCCTTTTTTGAAATATCCTCAAACTTTTTTATACTTGGGGAACTTGATATAACACAGAGTTTTGTTTTAGCAAAAATTTCGTATTTATCTATATATTTGGCCTTTTTTAGACTATCAATATACCTTCTGTCTGCTGAAAAAAATACATCACACATTGCTCCATTTTTCAGCTGTGTAACAAGCACGTGTGTTCCTGCAACATTGAAAACAACTTTACATGATTTTTGTTTTTCGAACTGTTTAGAAATGTCTTTTACAATACTTTCCAATGTGTTAGGAACAAAAACAATCAAACTTTCTTTTTTGGTTTTATCTTTGCTAAAAGATACATTAGAAACTGTTGAGAATAAAAAAGATGCTATTATAAAAAAATAGACACATCGCATCTTAAAAATAAAAAGTTTTTTTATCATTTCCTGCATCTTCCTTTCATCTTGCAAAATGCATAATCAGTTTGCTTTACATAAAAATCTCTACAATCTCTTTTAAGGCATCTTTTATAAACCCCTGTCTTTCCAATACAACTTTGTCTGAAAGTTTTTCCAATGCACAAAGCCCAATTCTATTTGCTACAATTACATCACAGTCTTTTAGCATATCCACTCTCTTTTCTATCCTCTGTTCATTAGAACAATCTTCTTCTTTGTCTTTAAATTCTCTAACACATATAAGTTCACAGCTTCCATCGCTGAAAAGGTCAACTATCAGAAAATTTTCACTATTTCCAAAATGCCTATTTACAAGTCTTCCATCACTCGTTGCAATTGCCACTCTTTTTTTCTTCATTTTTTTATCACCACCTCTTTTCACACAAGCAATCCAGCTTCATCCGACCTGCACTGTTTGCAATGGGTCACCAGCTGAATTATTTTACTACACTTTTCTCTTGCTTGAGCAAGAACACTACAAGATGGTTTTTCAATATCAGAAAATTTTGCATAGGGTATGAGCGGCATTATATTCATCACCGTAGCACCAAGTTCTTTGACTCTTGCAGCAATCTTCTCAATGTGATGGCTATTTATTCCAGGTATCAAAACTGTATTTACCTTCACCACAAGTCCAAACTCGGATGCTTTGTAGATACCATGTTGCTGTTTATGGACAATAAGCTCAGCCGCCTCTTTGCCAAAATATAGTAGTTCGTTGTACATGGCAAATTCATAAATGTTCTGAGCAATATTGCTATCTACTGCGTTGACTGTGACTGTCACATATTTGACATTGTAATTTAAAAGCACTTCCGCCAAATCTTCTAATAAAAGTCCATTTGTGCTTATACAAAACTCTGCCTGAGCATCATAATTTCTTATAAGCTCAAAAGTTTCAAATGTTTCTTGATTAAAGAGAGGATCGCCCGGTCCAGAAATTCCTACTATCTTTATAGTTTGGTCTTTGCTTGTGATATCCTTGTACCTTAAAAGCGCCTCTTGAGGAGTTAATACTTTTGAGCATGCGCCAGGGTGGTGATCGTTTATGCATGAGATGTTCTTGTCACAGTAATTACATTTGATATTGCAAGACTTTGCAACAGGAAGATGTATTCTGCCAATTTTATATATGACATCTTTATTGAAACATGGGTGACCAAGAAGTTTACTTTCCATCTCAAATCAACCTCCATACAGGTGCATGTATTTCTTTGAACAAATCTTCACACATGTTTAAAAAGCCTTCAAAACATGCATATGGTTTTGTCTCCTGAGGAAATACCAAAAAAGGTACTCCAAACTTGTGTGCAAGATACCATTCTCTTGTTCCGCCAATAAATACATCAGGTTCTATTCTCAAGAGAATTTCCTCTATTTCTGCACAATTAAAATCATCGATAAAAAGTGCAGAAGGAAGTTCAAAGCGTGCTGTCTCATAATCGATATTGCATCCAAACTGACTGCCACATACACAGATTTCAAGTCCTGCTTCTTTAAACGCACCAGCCATAAAACCTATCCTTGAACCTCCAAGAAGAATAATTGCTTTTTTGCCAAAAATTTTCTTTTTATATTTCTCAAGCTTATCTCTTATTTTTTCATACTCTTCTGAAATGACCATTTCTACTTTATGTTCAATACCAAAAAACTTCGAAATCTTTTTAAGAGAATTTACAGTATTGCTAAGTCCATAGAATGAAACATCTACAAAAGGAATAGAGTATCTTTCTCTCATAAACTGAGCAAGCAAAAGCCCAGAGCTTTTACAAACAAGCAAGTTCAATGCAGCAGATGTGCTTTTTTGCATAAGATCTGCATCACAATCACCTGTATAGCTGCATATAACTTCTATTCCTATCTTTTCTAAAAGTTTTTTTATAACCCTCGTCTCTCCTGCCACATTGTATTCACCAATTATGTTTACAGAAAATGGCTGTGTACTTTCTTTTTTGCAATACTCTGAAAGATAACTTATAATAGCCTTCTGAGCTATGTGGTGCCCGTCTGACTGCGAAAACCCTCCAAACCCAGGAACCTCAACAGGAATGATAGGTTTTTGTACTTTTTCTTTTACTTTCTCTACAACCCATTTTATTTCTTCACCAATCTGTGAAGACGTGCATGTTGAATATACGAATATCATACTGTGTTCAGGAAAGATTTTTGCTGCTTCTTCAATACACCTTTCAAGCTTTTCATGCGCACCAAAGATAACATCCTTTTCATTCATATCAGTTGAAAGTATTAAATAATTCTTCTTTCTTACATTCTGACCATAATATGCACAGTCAGCAGGTGCGTGCACAATGTGAGTTGAATTTCTTACAGGGGCAAGAACCCAGCGCGCCCCATAATAGGTGCAAGCGCGCTGGGACATCACACCTGGAATTGTTGGTCTTGAACACTGAGGTATTCCGCTCTGTACAATGTGCCCCTGTCTTTGCTCTAAAAAAGCTTTTATAGCCATCTTAATTCACCACTTTTCTTCTTGTTTACTGGTGAAGTTTGTCATGTGGATAAGAATAATCTAAGATTGTATTTACAATCAAATCCAAAAGCCAGATGCTTCCTTTGTACCCTGTTATTCCATATCTGAAATATCCAACCCTGTCGTATACAGGGAAGCCTATTCTCACAACAGGGCATTTTACTGATTTTGCAACTTCAACTGCTTTTGAGTTGCCAAGTATGACTTCAACCCCTGCCTCTTTTGCTAAGTATTCAAATTCATAAAGGTCGCTGTCTACAAGAATTTCACCTTCAATGTTATATTCATCAAAGATTTTCTTTATCTCATCGGCAAAGGTAGGAGAAGGCGTTGCTGTCTCCACCACCTTTACATCCATCCCAAGTTCACACAAAAACCTTGTAACAGCTATTACAATGTCAGGGTCACCAAACACAGCTGCCCTTCTCATCATTGTATACTGGCAAGTATCTGCCATAGCATCTAAAAGAAGACCTCTTTCAACTTTGACTTCTTCTGGAATTTCGATTTCGTAGATAGAAGCAACATTCTCAATAAATTTATCTGTATTTTCCACTCCAACCGGGAACGGACCAAGGATACTTTTTACACCAAACTCGCTTTCCAAATAACTTGCACCAGTGCCACCTGCATGAGGACAAAGAGCTAAGATGGCTTTCCCGTTTGCACAGTCTTCAAGCTCCTGCCATGGCGTGCCACCTTCTGGATAGAGCGGTTTTGGAGGCATCAGTGGTGAGTTTAAGGTTTTTGAAATATCAAATAAAACTGAGTATTCTACACCCATTAAATTTAGAAGATGTTTTACCTCTTCGATGTCACCGGGATTAATCATTCCTGGAATAATATATAGTTTTTGGTTTGGTTCTTTTGATTTTGCAAAGTACTTAATATACGAAATTGTTGCTGTGTCATAGCCTTTTACATGTGTTCCTGCATAGCTTGGTGTATGAATTGGCACAACAAATACGCTTTGTGCAACCTCATCACCCAGTTCTTCTCTCACCTTTTTATATGCCTCTTTTATAAAAGCTTCTATATCGTCTCCTATGGTTTCGCTTGAACATGTTGTGACAACACCTATCACCTTTGGCGCATATCTAAAAACAAGATTTCTTATTCCTTCTATAAGATTTCTTCTTCCACCAAACACAGCCGCATCTTCGTGGAAAGATGTCACTGCAATGTTCACAGGTTCTTTGAAGTGCCTGTTGAACTGGTATCGAACATAAGTGCAGCATCCTTGAGAACCTTGAACAAGGGGTACTGCCTTGTCAATACCAAGTGTTGCATACATTGCACCAATTGGTTGACACATCTTTGGAGGATTTATGGTAACATGTCTGTTTGCTTTCGAAATTAGCGGACTATCAAGTTTTGTTGCCATTGTGATGCCCACCTCCTGTCAACGAATTTCCAAACTGGAGCATAGAGTGACTTGTAAAGGTCTCTTGCAAAATTGACCAGACCTTCAAAAGCTACATATGGCCCATTTTCGTAAGAATGTGAGTTCAAAGATGGAACACCAATCTTGTGTGCAAGGTATTTCTCTTTCAATCCTGTGAGGAATATATCGGGTTTATACTTTTCTATAACCTCTTCAAGCTCAAGCTCGTTAGGATTATCGATCACCAAAACTCCATCGTCTGCTCTTGCGTTTATCTTTTCATAGTCATCCTCATGCCCAAATGTTGTAGCACATGCAACAACTTCTATCCCAAGGTCACGCATAAGCGGTATCCAGTGCCAGACTCTTGGTGCTCCAACGTAAATCATTGCACGCTTGCCGCGAAGCTTTTCTCTGAAAAACTCAAGCCTTGACATAATACTTTCGAGCTCTTCTTCAATCACTTCTTCCACCTTTTTATCAATTCCAAAAAACTTTCCTATCTCCCTAAGAGAATTAGTTGTTTCGGTAATTCCAAAAAGTGTTACCCTGATAAATGGCGTGCCGTACTTTTCTTTCATAAGCCTTGCAATGTATGTTGCTGACCTCTGGCAGTGGACAATGTTGAGCTTTGCATAGTGCATCTTGCACAGATTATCATAAGAAGCGTTTCCAGTAAATGCTGTTATAATCCTCAAGCCAATCTTTGTGAATAGCTTCTCAAGCACCCAGTAATCTCCATCAATGTTGTACTCGCCTATGATATTAACATCATACGGTGTTGGGTCTTCAAGTTCTTTTGTCCCAACAATCTTTTCAAAGATTGTGTGATTTGCGATATGATGACCTTTAGACTGAGAAACACCGCAAAAACCCGGTGAATTGAATGCAATGACTGGTTTTCCTATTGCTTTTGAAGCTTTTTTGGCAACAGCTTCTAAATCATCACCAATTAGGGCAGTTGGACATGTTGCATATATAAATACCGCTTTGGCTTCAGGAAACTGCTGGTTTGCTTCAATTATTGCATTGTAAAGTTTCTTTTCCCCACCGAAAACTATGTCTTTTTCTTGCATGTCAGTTGAAAAGCAATACTTTCTATGAAATTCACTATCGGACAGGTGTCTTCGTGATGACCACGTATAATATGCACAGCCAATTGGCCCATGGACTATCTGAATTACATCTTTAACAGGTCCTCCAACAACACCTCTTGCTCCTGCAAATGCACAACCACGCTCTGTCATGTCACCCGGGATGGTTCTTACATTGCACACAGGTACAACAGGATTGTTCCTGTCAGTTATATATGTGTGTTTTCCTCTTTCTTCAATGCACCTGTCACAGTCCAAAGTCACAAATGGCATGACTGTCAACCTCCTTTTATTTAAAGATTAGGATTTTTTATATCAGGGCCTCATAGCCCTTTTCTCTTGTCCTGATTCTTATACTATCTTCAACAGGAAGAACAAATATCTTTCCATCGCCAATTTGACCTGTGCGATTTACAGCCGTAATGATATTGACAACCCTCTCAACATCTCTATCATCTACAATGATTGTAACCATTCTTTTGGGAATAAACTCCATAGCGGTGGATGAAAGAACCATCTCTGTAGCTTTGTCAACCTCCACTGCTTTTACCTCACCAACCAGCCCTCGCTGTTTGCCACGCCCCATGACTTTTTGGAATGTTGCAGCGGGATACCCCGCTGCAGCCAGCACATCTTTTGTCACACCCACTTTGTTCATTCGGATAATAGCTACAATCTCTTTCATTTTTAAAAAATACCTCCTTCTTACTACAGACCTTTTTCTCCCGTTCTGATGGTATAAGCCTCTTCAACAGGGCTTATAAATATCTTACCGTCACCGAAATTGCCGGTATACGCATTTTGCAAGATTATATCAACTACTTTTTGGCAGTCATTATCTTCTACTACCATCATGATCATTGTCTTTGGAAGTTCGTCATAGACGATGTTCCCTGTTTTGATGCCTTTTTGTTTTCCACGTCCAAATACATCAATCTTTGTCATTGAAACAAAACCGTTTGAGTCAAGTGCCCTCACAACCTTTTCTTGCATCTCTGGTCTAATTATTGCTCGTATCATCTTCATAACTATTCAAAACCTCCTTTTTTCTAATCTGCCAGTCCATACTCTTCAATGAGCTTTTCAAGTTCATCCATTGGCATGGGTTTTGGAATGACGAACATGTCATTTTCAATTATCCTTTTTGCCAAGTCCAAATATTCTTTTGCTTGATTGCTCCCTGGGTCATATTCAATAACAGTTTTTCTGTTAATCTCAGCTTTTTGGACAATATTATCACGTGGGATAAACTTTATAAGCTGTGTTCCAAGACGTTTACAGAATGCTTCCAAAAGTTCTTTTTCATTTTCAACCCTACGCGAATTGCAAATTATACCACCAAGTCTAACACCGCTTGTTTCAGCGAACTTGAGTATTCCTCTGCAGATGTTGTTCGCAGCATAAAGTGCCATCATCTCACCAGATGCAACAATGTATATCTCGTTTGCCTTGCCTTCTCTGATTGGCATTGCAAAACCGCCACACACAACATCACCAAGAACATCGTAGAACACAAAGTCAAGGTCATCAGTAAATGCACCAAGCTCTTCTAAAAGATTGATGGCAGTAATCACACCACGCCCGGCACAACCAACACCCGGCTCTGGTCCACCAGACTCTACACACCTCACACCACCAAAACCTGTGAACATCACTTTGTCAAGCTTGACATTGCTTTCACCCACCTCTCGCACAGTGTCCATAACCGTCACCTGAGACTTGACACCTAAAATAAGTCGTGTTGAGTCAGCTTTTGGGTCACATCCAACAATCATTACCTTTTTGCCAAGAGTTGCCAGAGCTGCAACTGTGTTTTGAGTTGTTGTAGATTTTCCAATACCACCTTTTCCATAAATAGCAATCTGTCTCATAATCTAATTGCCTCCTTTCAGCAAGATTAAAATTGTTGAATTATGTGTTTTGATATGGTAAACTTAAAAATAGGACAATAAATCAATTTTTTTGCGAGGCAGGGGGAGATAAGTTGTGCAAATCTACTAAGTATCTTCAAGGTAGAGGAAGCACTTTTAATTCTTCTCCCCCTGTATTTTCAAGAAGAATGAGCTAAAATCTATGAAAAAGGGCAACAGCAGACATCTAAAGCCTTGTCATAACGATAACACATGGCAATGGCAGGCACAAAACACACTATTCACTTTTTTAAAAAGAGGGGCGCAAGAGGCAAGGCAGAAGCTTTTTATTAAATGTGGGGGTGTTTTGGATGCCTGCTGTTGCCAAATTATAAACTCAAGGGATGAGGGAAGGTTTAAATTGCAGTTTCGCCCTGTTCGCCAGTTCTTATTCTCACTGCATTTTCTACGTTATAAATGAATATCTTGCCGTCGCCTATCTTTCCAGAGCGTGCTACTTTAACAATGGTATCAACAATTCTATCCACTTCTGAGTCCTTTACAATAAGCTCTATCTTGACCTTTGGCAAAAGATTTATATTAATCTCAACACCCCTGTAGTATTCAGTTCTTCCTTTTTGAAGACCACAGCCCATAACCTGTGACACTGTCATGCCTTTAATCCCAAGTTGATTTAAAGCATCCTTTACCTCTTCAAGCTTTTCAGGTCTAATAATACACTCAATCTTTTTCATTAACTTTCACCCTTTTCAAATAAAATTTATCTTAAACCCCAAAACTTACTTTACTGCCTGAGACTTTATTACAAAGTCACCATATGCTGTTGCACCATGTTCTGTAACGTCCAGACCTTCTATCTCTTCCTCTTCAGAGACTCTCAAACCAACTGTGAGTTTGATTATTGCAAATAGAATAAAGGTTGTTACGGTAGTCCATATAAATGTTGAAGCAACTCCGGCAAGCTGGACTAAAAATTGCTTTATCCCTCCACCATAGAATAGTCCTCCTTCTGTTGCAAAAAGTCCAACCATCAATGTCCCAAAAGAACCACATACTCCATGTACTGATATTGCACCGACAGGATCATCGATCTTTAGTTTTTTATCAATGAATTCAACAGATACAACAACCAATATTCCGGCAAGCCCGCCTATTATTGCCGCACCCCATGGGTTGACAGACGCACAGCCTGCTGTAATTGCAACAAGACCAGCCAAAGCACCGTTTAGTGTCATACTAACGTCTGGTTTTTTGTACTTTAGCCATGTGTATATCATTGCTAAGTTTGCACCCATCGCAGCTGCCAAGTTGGTATTGACAGCAATATCGCCAATCTTTTCATTCATACCCGAAAGTGTTGAACCTGGGTTGAAGCCAAACCAACCAAACCACAATATAAACGTTCCAAGTGCTGCCAAGGTTATACTATGGCCAGGTATTGCATTTATTTTACCATCTTTTGTATATTTGCCAATTCTTGGTCCAAGCATTGCTGCACCAATTAGTGCTGCCCAGCCACCTACTGAGTGAACAACAGTAGAACCTGCAAAGTCGATAAATCCAAGTTTGCTCAGCCAACCGCCACCCCATGCCCAGTGACCTACAACAGGATAGATGATAAACGAAATTACAGCACTGTAAATGCAATACGCAATAAACTTTGTTCTTTCAGCCATAGCACCTGAGACAATTGTTGCAGCTGTTGCAGCAAACACTGTTTGAAACATCAAAAATGATGTAAGCGGAATAGATAGGCCCAAGTGTTTAAATGAATCATTCAGGAAAAATCCAGACGTACCGATAAACCCACCTGCGTCTTTCCCAAACATGAATGCAAATCCAAAGAGCCAGAATATCACAGAGCCTATTGCAAAGTCCATTAGGTTTTTCATAACAATATTGCTCGCATTTTTTGCTCTGGTAAAGCCTGCTTCGACCATTGCAAATCCTGCTTGCATAAAGAAGACCAAAAACGCTGTAATAAGCACCCACACATTATCAATTGCTGTTGCAACCTTTTCAGGTGTAATCTGGTCAGCTTTTGCTATTGATGTAACAAGCAGCAAAGTTGCAATTGTTCCTACCGTGATTAAAAAGGCCTTGTAGTTTTTAATGAGTCTATTCATCTTTAAAAACCCTCCTTAAACCTAACTTTTTACTGATACAACTTTGTTCACTTGCCCTGCGCCCCCTTTTCAAAGTAAAGATTCTCTGGTATAATGAAAAAGCACGCAATTTTTAAAGGCTCTATAATAAATATTGGGGTGGTAAGAAAAGAAAAAATATAGCACTTATTCTGAATGCCTGCTATAATTAAAATTGTTTTTAGAGATAAAAAAACACACAAAAGAAAGGAGGCATCCAGAATAAGTGCTCAATCATAATTATATCACAGAACTTTTGAAATCAAAAGATATCATTCTCCACCAAGTAGTAGAAAGCGAAAAGGAGGTAGAACTGCACATAAGTCAGACGCAAAAACCTCACAAGTGTCCTAAGTGTGGTAGTATCACAAGCAAGATACATGATTATCGTGTCCAAAGAGTAAAGGACGTACCAATAATGGGTAAGAGAACATATTTAGTTTTAAGAAAGCGAAGATATGTTTGCAAAGAATGTGGAAAGAAATTTTTTGAACACATAAATTTTTTAGGCAAGCGACAAAGAATGACAAATAGATTAGCAGCATACATTATAAGTCAGCTCAGTAGCTTAAGCAGTATGAAAGAAGTGGCAAGACAGACAAATGTATCAGTTACAACAGTTATGAGGTTATTTGATAAGGTAAGTCCTACCAAGAAAATAGAGGATTTTTCTTCTGAGGCGATATGCATAGATGAATTCAAAGGAAATGCAGGTGGAGCTAAATATCAGTGTATAATTGTGGACCCTGTGAAAAAGCAGATAGTAGAAATTTTAAAAGACAGAAGACAAGATGTTTTGATTGAATATTTTAAGAGATTGAAGGATAGGGATAAAGTAAAATATTTTGTATGTGACATGTGGAGACAATTTGTGGAGACAGCAAAGATATATTTTAAAAACGCGAAAATAGTAATAGACAAATTTCATTTTACAAGATATGTGTATTGGGCGTTAGAAAATGTAAGGAAGAGAGTACAAAAGGAATTAGAAGATAATTTAAGGAAGTATTTCAAGAGAAGCAGGAAACTACTGTTAAAGTCTTATGAAGAACTTACAGCAGAGCAGAGAGAAGAGTTAGAAGTGATGTTTTGGTACAGTAGAGATTTAAGGAAAGCGCATAGACTCAAGGAAGAATTTAGAAAAGTTTTGGAAAGCAGTAATTCAGCACAAGCAAAAGTTGAATTAAAAAAATGGATAGAGGCAGCAGAGAGAAGTGGCCTTTCTGAATTTTGCAGATGTATAAAGGTTTTTAGGAACTGGTTTTCAGAGATAGTAAATTCATTTGATGTTCCATATACAAATAGTGTAACAGAAGGTTTTAACAATAAGATAAAAGTTTTAAAGAGAAATGCATTTGGATATAGAAATTTTGAGAGATTTAGAAAGAGGATTTTATACAGTTGTGGTAGTTAGGAGTTAGAAAGAGAATATTTAAAACCCGCAAAAGTCGCGGGGAAAGGCAATATTAGGTTTTTAAAATTATTTACCTGTAATAGGCATATATTACAATTAATGCTTGGTTGATAAAACTGAAAAAGGTGGGCATTCAGAGTACCCACCCCAACTCTTGACAAAGAGCCTTTTTAAAAAGAGAAGATTCAAAAATCAAAAGTGTGTGTGAAGACGGATAAAATTGGGTAATTAAAAAAGGCAAAGGCAACCTTTTGAAAGGCGCCTTTGCCTTTCTTTCTTTATTCTCTTTGTTTACTCTCATTATATTCTTCATTTTGCAATTTGTCAATACCAAAATTGCATTTTATTTTATATAAAGTTTTTAAGGTAATTTATAATTGTTTTAGATATAGTATATAAAAAGTAATATATATTTGTATAATTTGTGTTTCGTTAAACAAATATTACAATACTCTATTTGTTAATTATTGCCTGATAATAAATTTGCAAGATATAATCTCACATAAACTTTTTAGATTCAAATTAAATCAAAGTTAAATTTGAGCTAATTAAATTATTTTTTATGGTTATATGTTATAATGGTAAATAAAGAGGAAAATAAAAAAGGAGTCAGCTATGATGGATATGGAAGTATTAGACTCAGTAGGATATGAAATATGTAGAAATATCGCTAAAAGCAATTTGTCAAAAAAATTCTATCTTGCAGGAGGTACTGCATTGGCATTGCAACTTCGCCATAGAAAGTCATATGATTTAGATTTTTTTCAAAAAGAAGTTAGCGAAAAAATAGAATTTGAATATATTTACAATGTCTTAACTCAGTTTTTCTCTAAAAGAGATGTAAATATCGTTGTAAAGCAAGTTGACCAAATGACTTCTACTATATGTGGAGTAAAGGTAAGTTTCATTGCATATCCTTTCCCTTTGATTGAGCCATTAGTCCAAGGTGATAAAATAGACATTCGTTTAAAAGGAATCAATTTAGCATCTCCTAAGGAAATAGCTTTGATGAAAGCGTATACCATCGGTAGAAGACCAACATTCAGAGATTATATTGATTTGTATTTTCTACTTAAAAAAGGTATTGTAACTTTAGAATATATCTTAGAAAAAGCACCTCAGAAATTTGTAATAGAAGGTGAATCAGTTTTTTCAAAGAAATTGTTCTTAGAACAACTTATGTATACAGAAGATATAATTGATAAAGAAACAGCATTAATCTCTGTAATAGGTGAAGCACCAAAAGTAGGTGAAATAGAAAGGTTTTTAACTCAGCAAGCTAAAATATCAATTGAAAAGTATATAAAGAAAAGAGGTATGCTACCATGAAACTTCCAGAGGATTTTAAAATCTTATTCAAAAATTATAACTTTGAAATGTTAGATACAGAAAAACACAAAGAATTAATAATAAAGACAGTATTAGCATACGGCAATTGGGAACACATTGAAAAACTTTTTACTTTTTATAGCTTCAACGAAATAAAAGATGTATTCTTAAAAGACTTTTATGGAGTTACAGAACTTCCTATACCTACAATTTATCTTTGGGGAAGTATATTTCTTGATGAAAAAGAGTATTGGGAATACAGAAATATAAGAAGTAAGATGAATTTGGTAGAAAAATGGAAACAGACAAGAAAGATACAAAAATAAAGAGCCAGCCCAACTTTTTAGGACTGGCTCTTTTCAAATGCTTGAGAAAAACTATTTTACCCTACTTTCATGCATCTTGAAAAGTTCTGGCATGACTTCTCGAACAACCATTTCAAGCTCATCGTCGCCAATAACAGTTGTTCTTCCATTTTCGTACTCCCTGTCAACCCACTCTTTGATTTTAGCAACTCTCGGGTCGCGCTTGTCAATCTTTTTGTCACCTTCAAGTCTGAAATATGTGTTAATCCATGCAGCGATACCTGCAAGCCCAGAGTGTGCATCAACTGCAATGACAATTGGACGGTTTAAAATCTTTTTTGTATCAAATATGTTGTAGATTTCCTCATCCTTCAAAATACCATCAGCATGAATTCCTGCTCTTGTTGCATTAAATGCTCTGCCAACAAACGGCGTTCTTGGTGGAATCTCGTAGTCAAGCTCTTTTTCAAAGTAATCTGCAATCTCAGTGATTACCTCAAGTCTCATATTCTTTGTTGTGCCTCTAAGCTGGGCATATTCAATTACCATAGCCTCCAAAGGAGTATTACCAGTTCTCTCACCTATACCCAAGAGCGAACAATTAACTGCAGATGCACCGTAAAGCCATGCAGTACCAGAGTTAACAACAGCTTTGTAAAAATCGTTGTGACCATGCCACTCAAGCCACTCAGATGGCACCTCTGCGTAATGCCTTAGCCCGTAAATTATTCCCTGAACACTTCTTGGCAGAGCAACTCCCGGGTAAGACACACCAAGCCCGAGGGTATCGCATGCTCTTATCTTGACCGGCATATTTGCTTGGCGCGCAAGTTTCATAAGCTCATTTGCAAACGGAACAACAAAGCCGTAAAAGTCTGCTCTTGTTATGTCCTCAAAATGGCAGCGCGGAATAATTCCATGTTCAAGCGCTGCTTCAACAATAGAAAGATACATCTCCATTGCCTGTTTTCTTGTCATGTTGAGCTTTTTGAATATATGATAGTCAGAGCAGGATACCAAAATTCCTGTCTCTTTGATGCCCATCTCTTTCACAATTTGAAAATCCTCTTTTCTTGCTCTTATCCATGAGGTAACCTCTGGATACCTGTAGCCTCTTTCCATACATTTTATAACAGCTTCTCTATCTTTTTTTGAATATAGGAAAAACTCTGTCTGACGGATCACGCCAGAGTCATTGTCAAGTTCATGAAGATAATCAAAAAGCCTTACAATTTGTTCAACTGTATAAGGAGACCTTGCTTGCTGACCATCTCTGAATGTTGTATCTGTTATCCATATCTCATCAGGCACAAACATAGGAACATGCCTGTGGTTGAAGGCTATCTTGGGTATCTCTGTGTACGGGAAAATCTCTCTATAGAGGTTCGGCTCTGGAACATCCTGGAGTGTATATTTATACGCTGCCTGCTCAATCAGGTTTGTCTTGGGATTAAATTCTACTCTTGCCACTTAAACTTCCCTCCACATTGTATATATGTATACAATCAAGTGTTATGAGATATATTATATTCTACTTTTGCATTTTTGACAATAGGACATTGCAAATTGTTCTTTTGCACAAGAGTATATTTTAAGATACTGAACGAAATTTTGCAAGATGGAAATTTGAAATCTTCATAAATGAGACTATTTTCCTGAACTTTCTTCAGTAGCTTCCTCTTCATAAAGAATCATATCTATATCTTTTTCTGAAGAGAGAGTCTCAACACTTTTAAGCTTTCTTTCTATAGTTCTTGTCTTTCTTGTTGCAGTGTCAATTGTATCCTGCGCTTCAGAAAGCTTCTTTTTAACCTTTTCAAGAATCTCAGCAAACCTTGAAAACTCAGTCTTGACGGCAGACAAAAGCTCCCAGACCTCATTTGTTCTCTTTTCAATAGCAAAAGTTTTAAATCCAAGCGAAATGGTGTTGAGCATTGCAACAACTGTTGTAGGTCCTGCAATAATTACCTTGTATTCCCTTTGCACAGACTCAAATAGTCCAGGTATCTTCAGCACCTCTGCATAAAGCCCCTCAGAAGGCAAAAACATGATAGCAAAATCTGTTGTTTTAGGCGGGTCAATGTACTTTTCCTTTATAGTCTTTGCATTCTGTCTTATACTATTTTCAAGCTCCTTCGAAAATCTTGCAACTTCTTCTACATCTGCTTTTTCCTGTGCCTCAATAAGTCGCTGATAACTTTCTATGGGGAATTTAGAGTCTATTGGAAGGTATATAAATTCATTATCCTTTGAATTTTTAGAAGGAATCTTTATAGCAAACTCAACTTGTTCTTGAGTGTGTGGTTTTATCCTGACATTTCTTTCGTACTGTGATTGATCCAAAATCTGGTCTATGATATTGCCAAGCTGAATCTCACCAAGTGTACCTCTTACCTTTACATTGCTCAAAATTTTTTTAAGATCACCAACACTTCCTGCTAAAACCTGCATCTCACCAAGGCCTCTGTGGACAAGCTCAAGCCGCTCTGATACAAGCTTGAAAGACTGTGAAAGTTTTGTTTCTAATGTGCTTTGTAGCTGGCTGTCAACAGTCTCTCGTATTTTCTCAAGCTTGCTATCTATCTCTTTTCGGATACTGTCAAGTCTCTCCTGATTTGATGATGTAAAATTTATTATCTGATTGGATAGGTCTGAAAATCTTGTCATCAGAATGCTGCCAAATGAGCTTATCATGTTTTGCATTTCATTTTTATTCTGAGAAAATTGCTGCGAGATAGAATTTTGAATTTGTTCAAGTTCTTTTTCAATCTCTAACAGTTTATTTTGTGTCTCCAAAGAAGAATTCATATTATTTTTAAATCTTATGAGCAGGAACAAGTTTGATATGCCAAGAACAATAGCAACAATCAGCAAAACTGCTTCCAATCTTTATCACCTCTGTTTTTAAAGAAGAATAATCTTAAAATTTAAAAAACGGGCTGCTTTCACATTAACTTTTTTAGCAGCCCTTTTTGCCTTTTTCAAGTTCAAATTCATTTTTATTCTTCCAAATCCAAAAGCTCTTTTAGCTCGTCGTCATCAAGTGTAATAACCGGCTGTTGAATCTTTTTGGTGTCTTTTAGAATCTCAAACTCACCAACAGAGTATTCTTTTACCTCTACATTTTGCATTTCATCTTCAAATCTGACCTTTATCTTTTCTTTTAAGACGCTTACCTCAACTACTTCACCTATACCATCGGCTGTTTTTACAATCGCACCTATCCCGGGAAGCTTTAACATTGCCTCTTCATAGAATTTTTGCTCGTATGTCAAGCAGCACATGAGCCTGCCGCAAAGGCCGGATATCTTTGCAGGGTTTAAAACAAGCCCCTGCTGCTTTGCCATCTTTATTGAAATTGGTACAAACTCACAAAGATGCACTGCACAGCAAACCTCACGACCACATGGTCCCAAACCACCACGGAACTTTGTGTCGTCTCTGACACCTATTTGTCTCAGCTCAATCCTTGTTCTGAAAACTGCTGCAAGGTCTTTTACAAGTTCTCTGAAATCAACCCTTCCTTCTGCTGTGAAATAGAAAAGAAGCTTGTTGTTGTCAAATGTGTACTCGGCATGCAAAAGCTTCATAGGAAGACCATGCTTTTGTACTTTTTCCTTGCAAATCTCAAGTGCTCTTGCAGCCTTTTCCATGTTCTCTTGAGCCTTTTTGTAATCCTCTTCTGTTGCCTTTCTTACTACCTTTTTGAGAGGTTGGACTATCTCTTCGTCAGGCACCTCTCTTTTTTCTATCATAACTTTTCCCATTTCAATTCCACGGACCGTCTCAACAATGACGTCATCTCCGGCTTTTAAATCTATGTTATTCGGGTCAAACCAGTATATCTTCCCTGCTTTTTTGAATCTAACTCCAACAACTTCTGCCATCTTTTTTTAGCCCCCTGATAGTTTTAAAAAAATCATGTCAAGCACATTGTCTGAGATTACATTTGCATCAGGATACTTTTCTAACATTATAAAATCCTGCAATAGCCTGTATATATGAGAGATTGTATGCTTGTTTGCAAACTCAACTATCTTTTCTAACTTGTCTGTGTTTATAATAAGCTCAACAAGGTTTGTCTTTTTGAACATAAGCGCATCTCGTAAAAAGTATATAACTGTTTCAAATAAAAATGCAAAGTCGTCTTTAAACTTTTCAAAATCACTTTCAAATTCTTTTATCAAACTAAAACTTGCCCCATCGTATGAAAGAAGTTTATCAAAAATATAGTCTCTTTTATTTTGAACCTCTTTATCATAAAAATCAAGAGCAATTTTAGGATTCCCTCTGCAAAGTTTTAAAACATAGTCTTTGGGTTCAAGCTCATGTTTTTTTAAAATCTCAGAGATTTCGCTTGAGCTGTACCTTTTGAATGAAAGCACTAATGACCTTGAAATAACTGTCGGCAAAAGTCTTTCTAAATTGTTGCATGTGAGAATAAAAAGGGCATACTCTGGAGGCTCTTCTAAGGTCTTTAAAAGTGCATTTTGAGCACTTGTTGACATCTCCTCAGCTTCTTGTATTACATATATCTTTTTTGTTGCAAAAATAGGTCCTCGTGAAATGTCTTTTATAATCTCTCTAATAGCATCAACAGATATCTCTTTTCTGTCTTCATCTCTCTTTATTAATTTAAAATCCGGGTGTGTGAATGCGTCAAAGAGCCTGCAACTTTTACAAACCCCACACGCAAGCTTTTCTTCACACAAAACTTGCTTTGAAAAGGTCATTGCCAAAAGCTTTTTGCCAAGTCCTTTTTCACCTTCAAAAATGTATGCGTGAAAAGGTTTATTGAGTGCCTTTTTGAGTGTATTAATAATCTCTCTTTGCCCTATAAAAGTATCTAAATTCATACTTTTTCTCACCCTGTATAGATTTTCTTAGATAAATAGGTCAACAAGTAGCCCTTTTATTTCCCCTACATATGACAAAACTTTGAGATTGTCCGCTTCTTTTTTCAAAATCTCCTGAGTTAACATATCCATTTTTTCATCAATTTTTTTAACAATACCAAACACCTTGTGTCTGCCTTTTCTGCCAAAAAGACTTTCACTAAAATATTCGTGAGAAGAGAATACTGTATATCCCAAAAGTTCTCTTATCGCCTTTTTATACTCTTTTAGCGTCGAAAGGTCCAATCTTTCTGCAAGGCTCTTGCCAAGAGAGTCTATTTTGTTAATAAGCTCTTTTATTCTATTGATAATTTCATCTTTCTCAAGCTGCTTTACATAGTTTGAAAAAGAGTCTTTTGCCCTTTCAACTCTTCGCTGGTCTTGAAAAAACGCTACATTATTTATATTGTTTCTTTTAACATCTTCTACTCTCATCTTACTTTCCCACTTCTTAAATTTTTTTAAACCTTCTCAAATCTTTCAACATTGAGGACAAATATTGTTGCACCACCAATTGTTATTTCAATAGGATATGGCATGTATACACCTGTTGACGGATTGTTTGTAACAGGTGATGAAACAATTTGTTTACGTGTCTTACACTTTTGAGATATAATGTCAATCACCTCAGAAACCCTGTCATCATCAATGCCTATGAGCAAAGTGGTGTTGCCAGAACGCAAAAATCCACCTGAGGTTGAAAGCTTTGTTGCCATTATACCTTCTTTTTGAAGAGCGTCCAAAAGCCTGCCAATGTCTTCATTTTGCACAACTGCTACAATAAGCTTCATCTTCTCTCCTCTCTCCTCTCTATTGCAGTAAAAAGGTTCTTATTTAAAAACTCTTCTTCCTTTTCTACTTCTCTACTTCCCATTTACCAATAGCTTCTCTATCTCCAATAACACCTTTTCAAAAACCTCTTTTTCTGAACCTTGCGCCTCAATGTTCACACATCTTTCAAACCATTTTGATACCTCTTTAAAGCCGCTGTACACAAGCCTGTGAAACTCCAAATCTTCTAAGTCAAGCTTGTCGTTTTTTCCAGCCATTTTAATTCTCTGCAGAGCTATTTCAGGCTCTAAGGTAAGAACAATGTAAAGATCGGGTTTTATTCTATCTTCAAAGATTGAATTTAATCTCAGAATATTTTCAACACCAACCCCTCTTACAATGCCCTGGTAAACTACACTACTTAGGATGTATCTGTCGCAAAGCACAATGTACCCTTCATCCAGTGCAGGAATGAGTACATTTTTAACATGTTCGTTCCTGTCTGCAGCTAAAAGCAGAGCTTCAGTCAGCCCATCCATCTTATATTGAGGGTCTAAAAGAAGCTTTCTGATTCTGTATCCTACTTCTGTCCCACCTGGCTCTCTTGTTGTGAGAACTTTGTATCCCTTTTCTTTAAGATATTTTTCAACTTTTACAAGCTGGGTAGTTTTACCTGAACCATCGTTTCCTTCAAATACTATGAGTTTACCCATCCTCAACCACATCAACCTCATTTTTTTTAATAAATTCAATACCCAAAAGCTCTTGTAAATATTCTATAGTATCCTTTTCTATAACCTCACCCTCAACAACAACCGGAAATCCCGGGGGATAAGGAATGATTGCCTGCGCACATACAAAGCCTTCTGCCTCACAAATCTTTACCCTTCTTTTTTTCATGCTGTCAACTTCATACACTTTTAAAACCTTTTTTGGTCTTGGCGGCGATAAAAACTTTTTTTTCAGCATTTCTTTTCCTTTTTCTTTTATTATATCATAAAAAAAGCTTTCCAAGATTTCAAAATTAGAAAGAGCATCCACCAGAGAAAAATAAAACAGAATCCTATTTTGGTCAAAAAGCTCTGGAACAATAGAATACCTCTCCAAAAGACTTTTTATAAAACTTTGATTTTTCCCTACTTTGCTAAAGTTTAAAAGAAGTTTTAAAATATCTACATCTTTGTAGACATAGTTTGTATATTCTAAGACCGGCTTGCATAGCTTATCAAGTTTTCTTTTAAGCTCTTCAAAAAACTGTCTGCCAAACATTTTTGAAAACTCTATCCCATACTCACTCCAAGCAAGCAGCACATACGATGGGCTTGTTGTGTGAAAATAACCCAATGTTGCAGAAAGTTTCTTATTGCCATTATCTGCTAAGTTTGACAAAAGCACTGCAGACTGGTTTGGACATGGCAATGTTTTGTGAAGACTTAAAATGCATATATCAGCTCCGCTATCCAAGGCTGTTTTTTCCCCTACAAATTTATAATAACCACCGTGAGCTTGGTCAACTATGAGCTTTTTTTGATATTTCTTTGCAATCTTTGAGAGCACTTCTACATTCTGCTCAATGCCATAATATGATGGTGAAGTTATTACAACAATCTGAGCTTTTGAAGTTTGAAGAACACTTTCAAAGTGCTTTTTGTCGATATGTGTAAATATTCCTAATGAATCATCGTACTGTGGATATATATATTCAATATCAAGCTTTAAAATCTTTGCAATATTATATATGCTTTTGTGAGCATCTCTGTTTATAAGTATACTGTCGTACGGATTTGAAAATGCAGCAATTGAGGATTGCAGAAGGTGTGTTGAACCCTGAAGAGACAAAAAACTATAATTTGAACCAAAAAACTCATTTATTCCATCTAAAAATTCCTTTATATAACCTTTTGGGTCCAATAAGTTGTCTGTATAGAAGGTTTCTGTGACATCAAAGCTGGGAAATATATTTTTAATTGCATCTGGAAAAATCTCTTCTTTACCTTTGTGACCTGGCATGTGAAGACGCAAAAAATTGTAACTTTTAAGAGCATTGAAAATTTTAAGATTATCTAAAATCCTTTGCATACTTTCTTGGTCCAATTTCATATATATCTTCCCCTTGAGAATCTATTGCAACAATGCATGGCAAGCTTTCGACCTCAATTTCACGAATTGCCTCTGCACCAAGGTCATCAAACATAACAATCCTTTGAGATTTTACACAGCTTTGAATCAACATTGCAGCACCACCAAATGTAGCAAGATAAACGCTGCCATGTTTTTTAATTGCCTCTTTTACAGCGTCACTTCTTTTACCCTTTCCAATTAAAACCTTTATTCCAAGCTCAAGCATCATGGGAGTAAATACATCCATCCTGCCTGCTGTTGTTGGGCCACATGGTCCTATTACTTCACCTGGCTTTTCAGGACAGGGACCCATATAATATATCGCACCGTTTTTAAAATCTATTGGGATTTTTCTTCCTTTTTGAATCATTTCAAAAAGCCTTTTGTGAGCAGCATCCCTTGCAACAAAAAGTTTGCCATACACTAAAACTTCTTGACCACATTTTAGCTTCTGTATCTCCTCAGGATTTTGAACTGGAACATAAATCCTGTTCAATTTCTTTTTCGCCCTTCCTTTCAACTATACAGATTTTTCTAATTTTGTTTCAATTTATAATTTAAAGACCGGGCACTTGATTTTCTACCCGGTCCTAAGCTAATTTTGCAACTTTCAAGAACTACTCTCTTGGCTTTGGAGCATCAACTGGACATACATTTGCGCATGCACCGCATGAGATGCATTCTTCTTCGTTAATTACATACTTTCCATCGCCAGGGGATATGCACGAAACAGGGCATTCGCTCTCGCATGCGCCGCATGAAATACAATCATCTGTGATGTAATATGCCATTTTATCTTTGCCTCCTTTTTGAAATTAGATTTACTTCTATAATAATACCACGATTTTGTGGTTTTTAAAATAGATTTTTAATTAGGTTTTTAAAAGGAAAGAATTAAGCAAAAGATTTTTAAGAAAAATAAGATATGAGGAGGTGAAAGCGTAAAGATGAAAAAAATATTTGCATTTTTGAGCATCCTATTTTTTCTGAATTTTTCAAGTGCCTTTGCACAAACAAAGATTTATACCATCCAAAGCGGAGACACTCTGTGGAGTATAGCTGTTAAAAATCAAGTTAGTATAAGCGAACTTTTAGCAGCAAACCCTCAGATCAAAAATCCAAGCTTAATATTTCCCGGACAAAAGATAAATATCCCCAATCAATCCGATTTTAAATCTTTTGAGGATGAAGTAATAAGACTTACAAACCAAGAGCGCGCAAAAGCAGGGCTTGCGATACTTAAGTCAAATTGGCAGCTTTCACGCGTTGCCAAATACAAATCTCTGGATATGGCAAGCAAAAACTATTTTTCACACTATTCCCCAACTTATGGCTCGCCATTTAAGATGATGGAAAGTTTTGGGCTCAAATTTTCTGCAGCAGGGGAAAATATTGCGTACGGGCAAAAATCACCTCAAGAGGTTGTTCGTTCATGGATGAACTCCCCAGGGCACAGAGCAAATATTCTTAGCCCCTCTTTTACTGAAATTGGTGTTGGGGTTGCAAAAAATAGCAAGGGAGTTTTGTATTGGACCCAGATGTTCATAAGACCATACTAAATTGAAAATAATAAAAAAGTAATATATTTATGGATTCTGCAAAATTAAAAGCAGGGGCTGTCAAAAATTATTTTGAGATGGACAGTCCCTGCTTTATATTTATTTCCCCACTTTTTCTTTGCAAAGCTTATACTCCAGTGAGTCAACAAGTGCAATCCAGCTTGCATTGACAATGTCTGTTGAAACACCTACAGTTGTCCAGGTGTCTTTTCCGTCTGTTGACTCAATCAGAACTCTTACCTTTGCAGCAGTTGCTGTCTCGGCGTTGAGCACTCTTACTTTGTAGTCAACAAGATGAACCTCTTTGAGCTCGGGATAAAACTTTTCCAAAGCCTTTCTCAAAGCACTATCTAAAGCATGAACAGGACCATCACCTTCTGCAGCAGTGATTGCTGTAACCCCATCTACTGCAATCTTTACAATTGCAGATGAGCTGTACTCTACTGCCGGTTCATTAATGAGAACTTTAAATTCTTTGAGAGTAAAGAACGGCTGGTAAAGTCCCAGCTTTTTCCTAATTAACATCTCAAATGAAGCCTCTGCAGACTCAAACTGATACCCTTCATTCTCAAGGCGCTTTAGCTCATCAATAATCTCTTTTGTGACAGGTGAGTCTTTTGTAACTGTCGGGTCAATTTCGCGAATCTTGTCAAGAATTGTAGCCCTTCCGGCAACCTCAGACAGTACTATTCTTCTTGTGTTTCCAACAATCTCAGGGTTAATATGCTCAAACGAAGCTGGATTTTTCTTGACAGCATCAATGTGCATTCCTGCCTTGTGAGTAAATGCATAAGCTCCAACATATGGTGCGCGCTCGTTTGGAATCATGTTTGCTATCTCTGCAACATACCTTGAAAGAGATGTCAGGTGTTTTATGTTCTCATCTGGTACACATTTAAAACCAAGCTTTAGCTGAAGATTTGGAATGAGCGTGATAAGGTCTGCGTTCCCACACCTCTCACCATATCCGTTTATAGTTCCCTGTACCTGACGAGCTCCTGCCAAAACAGCCATGATTGAGTTTGCAACAGCCATACCTGTGTCGTTGTGACAGTGAATTCCAATCAATGTCCCAGGAAACATCTCAACAACTTCTTTTGTGATGTTGTAAATATCCATTGGGAAGGTGCCACCGTTTGTATCGCACAGGTCCAAAGAATCTGCTCCTGCTTCCTTTGCAACCTTTAAAGTCTCCAAAGCGTATTTTCTGTTATTCTTGTACCCATCAAAAAAGTGCTCTGCGTCAAATACAACATACTTGCCTAAGGACTTTAAATATTTTATTGTATCATAAATCATCTGAAGATTTTCATCCTCTGTTGTTTTTAAAACCTCTTTAACATGAAAATCCCATGACTTGCCAAAGATTGCAACAGCTTCGGTGTCAGCTGCAATTAATGACTGGATGTTAGGGTCATCTTTCACGTCAATTCCCACTCGTCTTGTCGAACCAAAGGCAATAAGCGTTGCATTTTTCAGTTTCATCTTTTTAACTCTTGCGAAAAACTCCTGGTCTTTGATGTTAGAGCCGGGATTGCCTGCTTCGATGAATTTTACACCAAATTTGTCAAGTCTCTCTACAATCTTGAGCTTATCTTCCAAAGTGTATGAAATTCCACCAGCCTGAGCACCGTCTCTTAAGGTTGAGTCATAAATGATGATGGTCTTATTATCTTCCACTTCATTTTCCCTCCTTTTTGATATCAAAAAAGCCCAGCCTGTGATTTTTAGGCTGGGCTTTTAAAATTCAATCTCAAATTTGATTGCAAATTCTAAAGATGCCCTAAGGGTCTTTTCAAAAACCCTCTTTGCTCATACACAGGCCAAAATGGGTGCAATGCGGCATATGAAATTTTATAAATCCACTTAATTATTCTCTTTTTAATTATTGAAATAACGCTAATAATTGTGATTGCGCCGCATATTCGTATTATCATTTTTTGCACCCCTTTGACCCTCAAGTTTTATTTGCTAATTATTTTAAACCCAATTTAAAAAATTGTAAAGAGTCAATTTTACTCCTCTGAAATTTTATACAGCATCTTATTTATAGCATTTACATACGCCTTTGCGCTTGCTTCTAAAATATCTGTAGATAAGCCTCTTCCCAAAAACGCTTTGCCATCCTTCTTAATTCTGACTGTTACCTCGCCAAGAGCATCCTTGCCCTGGGTGACAGCCTTTATGCTATAATCATCAAGTTCAACCTGAAGACCTGTAATTCTGTCAATTGCCTTGAAGATTGCATCAACAGGACCATCACCTGTCGCCGCCTCTTCAAACTCCTCCTCACCCGATTTTATCCTTACAGATGCAGTTGATATAAGACCGTTTCCGCTTATTATCTGGAACCTCACAAGCTCATATGTCTCTGGAATATTGAGCGACTTTTGTTCTAAAAGTGCCTCAATGTCTTTGTCAAGCACAACCTTCTTTTTATCTGCCAAAACTTTAAACTTTTCAAACGCAGCGTCAATTTCTTCTCTTGTGAGGTCTGTATATCCAAGCTCTTTGAGCCTTTCTTCAAACGCATGGCGGCCAGAATGCTTACCCAAAACCATCCTGTTCTTAGGGAGACCAATTGATACAGGGTCAATAATCTCATAAGTAGTTCTTTCCGAAAGTACACCATGCTGATGAATCCCAGACTCGTGCGCAAAAGCATTTGCACCAACTATTGCTTTGTTTGGCTGAACAAATACACCTGTAAGAGAAGACACAAGCTTGCTTGTTCGATAAATCTGGGTTGTATCTATCAAAACATCAACATCATAAAAGTCTTTTCTTGTCTTAAGAGCCATAACAATTTCCTCTAAGGCAGCATTCCCAGCCCTCTCACCAAGACCGTTTATTGTACATTCAACCTGATGAACCCCTTCTTCTACCGCTGCAAGTGAGTTTGCAACAGCAAGACCTAAGTCGTTGTGGCAGTGAACTGAAATTTGAACCTTGTCAATGTCAGGAATGTTTTCTTTTATTGCTCGAATAATCCTTTTCATCTCTTCAGGTGTTGTGTAGCCTACCGTGTCTGGTATGTTTATAACTGTTGCACCAGCCTTTATAACAGCGTCAAATACCTTTATCAAAAACTCAATCCTTGAACGTGTTGCATCCTCACATGAAAACTCTACATCAGACACATATCTTTTTGCATATTTTACCATAGCAATTGCTCGCTCGAGTACCTCATCTTCTGTCATCTTGAGCTTGTATTTCATATGAATATCACTTGTTGCAATGAATGTATGAATTCTTGGGGATGAAGCCTTTTTGAGTGCTTCATATGCTCTGTCTATGTCTTTTTCAATCGCTCTTGCCAAAGAGACTATTACTGCATCCTTTATATTCTCAGATATTACTTTTATTGCCTCAAAATCGCCAGGAGAGGCTATTGCAAATCCTGCTTCTATTACATCAACTTTGAGTTTTTCAAGCTGTTTTGCAATCTCAAGCTTTTCATTAACGTTGAGCGACACACCTGGTGTTTGCTCACCATCTCTGAGCGTGGTATCAAATATTTTTATCACTCTTTTTCCCATTAAAAACCCCTCACCCTTATTCTTTTATTGGCTTTATCCACGGCATCATCTTTCTGAGCTCTTTACCAACCTGTTCAATCAAAAGATTTTGTTCTCTTTTTCTTATGCTATTGAACTCAGGTCTTCCTGCCATGTTCTCCAAAATCCACTTCTTAGCAAATGTACCGTTTTGAATCTCCTCTAATACTTTTTTCATCTCTTTTCTTGTCTCTTCTGTTATAATTCTCTTACCTGTCATGTAGTCGCCATACTCAGCTGTGTCTGAAATTGAATAGCGCATAAGTGAAAGTCCACCCTGCCAAATCAAATCAACTATCAGCTTCATCTCATGCAGGCATTCAAAATACGCAATCTCTGGCTGGTATCCTGCTTCAACCAGTGTATCAAACCCGGCTTTGATAAGCTCTGTAAGACCACCACATAAAACTGCCTGTTCACCAAAAAGGTCTGTCTCTGTCTCCTCTTTAAATGTTGTAAGAATTATCCCTGCCCTTGATGCACCAATACCTTTTGCATAAGCTAAGGCAACATCTAAGGCTTTTCCTGTATAGTCCTGATGTACAGCGACTAAAGCTGGTACACCTTTCCCTTCCTCATACTGGCTTCTGACTGTGTGCCCTGGTCCTTTTGGAGCTATCATTATAACATCAACGTATGGTGGTGGAACTATCTGACCAAAGTGAATGTTAAACCCGTGCGCAAATGCTATAGCCTTTCCTTCTTTTAAGTTAGGTTCTATACTCTCTTTAAATAGCTTTGGCTGTTTTTCATCATTTACAAGAATCATAATAACATCTGCAACTTTTGTTGCCTCATCAGCTGTCATAACTTTAAGACCATGACTTTCTGCTTTTGCCCAAGACTTGCTTCCATGATAAAGTCCAACAACAACATTTATACCAGAATCTCTCAAGTTCAGTGCATGTGCATGACCTTGGCTACCAAAACCAATTACTGCAACCGTTTTGTCTTTAAGCAAATCTAAATTGCAATCACTATCATAGAATATCTTTGCCATCTTTACTCATCCTCCTCAGACTTAGATTTTGATATGACTTTATTTCCACGCTCTATCGCAATAAGTCCTGTACGGACTACCTCGCGAATACCATATTGTTTTAAAAGTTCTATCAGCGCTTCAATCTTGTCTTCATCGCCTGAAATCTCAATTGTAAGCGTTTCTTTTGACACATCAACAATATTTGCTCTGAAAATCTCTGTTATTTGAATAATATCTGAACGAGTCTGAGAATTAGCATTAACTTTAATAAGCGCAAGCTCTCTTTCAACAGCTTCTTTAGGATTAAGTTTTTTGATTTTTATAACATCAATAAGTTTATTTAGCTGTTTTGTCACCTGCTCGACAATGTAGTCATCTCCATTTACAACAATTGTCATGCGGGATATTGTTGGGTCTTCTGTAACGCCAACAGCAAGGCTGTCTATGTTAAAACCTCTTCTTGAAAAAAGTCCTGCAACTCTTGACAGCACACCCGGGTGGTTTTCAACCAGAACAGAAAGTGTGTACTTCACCTTTTTACATCCCCCTATCACCAAAAATTTTAGCAAGCTTAATTAAACCCTTAAGGTATAGTTGGCTCATCAGGGCTTGTTACAACTTCAAGTAAAAACGGACCCTTGTGGCTTTTCATAATCTCAATAGCCTCTTTTAACTTTTCTTTGCTCTCAAGCCTCATACTCTCAATGCCATATGCTTTTGATAATATCATAAAGTCAGGGTTACCATCCAAACATGTTGCAATAAATCTGCCTGTGCATCTTTTCTTTTGAAGCTCATATACCATTCCAAGCCTTGTGTTGTTGAAAAGAACAATTTTAATCGGCACCTGTTCTCTTTTAATGGTAGCAAGCTCCTGCAAAAGCATCTGAAAACTTCCATCACCAGTGATGCTAATTACCTCCTTCTCGGGTCTACCAAACTTCGCGCCAATTGCAGCAGGGACACCATATCCCATTGTACCAAGTCCACCCGAAGTTATAAATGTCCCTGGTTCTTTTATATACAGATTATGAGCTGCCCAAATCTGATGCTGCCCAACATCTGTTGTGATTATATAATCTCCATTGTACGCCCTTGAAATTTCTCTTAGCACATCATAAGGATGAAGCTTGTCATCATCTGGAAGAACTTTCTTTTGCGCTTTAATCTCATAAGCCCAAAAATCTTTTCTTTCTGAAATTCTTTTATTAACCTCTGAAAGCACCTGTTTTGCATCGCCAACAATTGGAATGTTTGTATCAACATTTTTGCCTATCTCAGCAGGATCAATATCTATATGAATAATCTTCATATCCTCAGTGATCTTTGTATCACCCAAGGCTCTGTCTGCAAGCCGCGCACCTATCACAATTAAAAGATCTGCCTGTCTGAGCGCTAAATTTGCCTCTTTCTGACCATGTGAACCTATCATGCCAAGATAGTAAGGATGGTCTGTTGGAATAGAACCAATTCCCATTAGGGTTGAAATCACAGGGATTTTTTGTTTTTCTATCAAAATTTGCAGCTCTTGTGATGCGCCTGATGCAATAACTCCACCACCGCTGCATACAACAGGTCTTTTTGAGCTTTCTATCGCTTCTACTGCCCTTTTTATCTGCAGAGGATGCCCTTTTTCTTTTGGCTTGTAGCCAGGAATATCAATTTCTTTTGGGATTTCAAATTCAATCTCCTGCATCTGAACATCTATAGGAACATCTATCAAAACAGGCCCACGTCTTCCTGTTGAGGCTATATAGAATGCTTCTTTTAAAATCCTTACAATTTTTTTAGGGTCTTTTACAAGATAGTTATGCTTGGTAAACGGAGCTGTTGCCCCTGTTATATCCACTTCTTGAAACACATCTTTTCCAATTAAACTTGAATTTACCTGACCTGTGATAGCCACAATAGGAACTGAATCCATATATGCAGTTGCAATGCCAGTTATAAGATTTGTAGCACCAGGCCCAGAGGTTGCAACGCACACACCTACCTTGCCAGTTGTGCGCGCATATCCACTTGCCTCATGAACTGCTGCCTGTTCTGTTCTCACAAGGACATGCTTTATGTTAGAATCATAAAGAGCATCATAAAACGGATATATTGCCGCACCTGGAATGCCAAAGATAATCTCTACACCTTCGCTTTTTAAAACCTCTACCATTGCCCGTGCTACCGTCATCTTTGCCATAAATACAATCCCACCCTTTATATATGAAAAGTCCGACCATGCTACTTTAATTTGTCGGACAATTGCTTTTTTGCTAATAGCTTTTTGTTATTTTCAAATTAAATTTTGAAATATTTTAGCACGTATTTTTATTCGTGTCAAGGAATTTAGGTGCAAAGACTATTACAATCTTTTTAACTTTTTTTAAATGCTTTTTCAACTATAAAATCTGAAAGGTGTGGAAAAAGGCGGGTAAAAAGCACAAATATATAGTCTTTTTTTGATGTGTAGATCTCTTTTCTGTTCATCTCTATCCCTCTGATAATTCTTCTTGCAGCAACATCTGGCGAAAGCCTTGAAAGCCGAACTTCATCTTCTGGATACGGCTTTCCTAAAGCTTTTTTTCTAAAACTTGTTGAAATAGAACCTGGATATGCATTTAAAATATTTATGTTATATTTTTTAAGCTCCATTCTTGCAACATCTGCCAAGCTTGATAGTGCAGCCTTTGATGCTGTATATCCACCTGTAAATGGCACAGGTCTTTTTACACCAAGCGAACAAATATTCACAATTGTACCTCTTCCCTGCTCTTTGAAAAAGGCTATTCCATACTTCATAATATAAAAAGCACCAAAAAAGTTAGTATCAAATACCTTTTTAAGATCAAGAACATCGATTTCTTCCACTTCACATCTCAAGCCAACTCCTGCGTTGTTAATTAAGACATCTGCCGTTTTTAGCTCATCTTTTATGATTTTAAATGCATCTTCACAATCTTTTTTAAAGCTTATATCTGCCTTTATTAAAAATAGATTTTTTGAAAACATCGTAAGCTCATTTTGAAGCCCTTTTAAAGACTCTTCTGACCTTGAAATGGCAACAACCTTTGCACCTTTTTCAAGTAAAATCTTTGTCATTTCCTTCCCAAGACCAGATGTTGCCCCTGTAATAATGATGGTCTTATCCCTCCAGAAATCTTTTCTCATGCGGCACTACCACCTTTTAAGAATTATGATGATATTTCAATCACATCTCCCACACCACAAACTTTTAGCTTATTTGCCAATTCGTTACCAAAATAAATTAATGCTTCTGTCCCAGAGCAGTGAAGAGGTACAAGCTTATAGATTCTCTTTTCCTTGAAAAACTGACAAAGCCTTTTAAAATCATCTTTTTGAAAATTCTTTGAATGAAATCCGCCGATTACTGCGAAGATGCTCTGAGAAAAACATTTTTCCACTTTTTCTATAATATTCTCAATTCCGTTGTGACTGCAGCCGACAATAAGTATAAGTTTGTCATCTTCCTTAACTACAAGAGATTGTTCTTCTAAAAACAAATCGCTTTGAAACCGACCATCTTTGAGAATATAAAACTCATTAGATTCCTTACCTGAGGTAACATTCACCACAAAAATACCATCAAATATCTCATAGACATCTTCATTAACAACCTTAAACCTTGCCATGTCAAACCTTTCAAAATTTTCACCTATAAATTTGTACTCCCCTTCTCTATTGGCAAACTTTTTCTCAAAAAATCCATTGTGCACCCAAATATTACAATCTGTTCTTTCAATAAGAAATTTAAGTCCACCAGTGTGGTCATAATGGGCATGGCTAAGGACCACAGCATCAAAATCAAAGCCCACACCCATCTTCTCAATGTTTTTCACAATGGCATTTGTTTGCCCACAGTCAAACAAAATCTTTTTGTCATCTTTTTCAATCAAAATCGAAAGACCATGTTCAGCTAAATACCCGCCTTTGAACGTCCAGTTGTTGACAAGTATTTTGGCTTTCATTCTAAAAAAGCCTCTCTTTCTAATTTGCCATTTACTAATCTATACACAAAACGTCTTAGTTTGCCCTATGGACAATTTTGAGTCCAAGTAGCTGCTGCGCATTCTTCCAAAAAATCTTTTCTTTCTCTTCTTCAGAAAGTTTTAAGCTATTAACATGCTCAACTTCTCTTTTCTGGTCTTTCCAGGGAGAGTCTGTTGCAAACAAAATCTTATCTATGCCGTGTTTCCTGAAAATTTCTTCTGGATTTTGTATATCAACTTCACCAAAGAAAAAGGATGTATCAAGATACACATCTTCACCTATCAAATACTCAAGCGTCTCATCAAAAAACCTATATCCACCCATATGCGCTGCAACAATCTTTGCACCCGAAAAATCTTTTAGAACCTTATGAAGCTTTTTTGGTGTACAATGGTAAGGTGGCATAAAAGCCGGGTCAACTCCGCTGTGAAAAAGTATAATCATATCGTTTTGGAAAATAGCATCATAGATTGGATACATCTTTTTGTCATCTACAAAAAAATCCTGATAATCAGGGTGAAATTTTACTCCCTTAAAACCTTGTGATTTTAACCATTCAATTTCTTGCTGCCACTCATCAAACTCAGGATGAACTGTTCCAAAACAAATTATGTCCTTGTTTTCTTCCATTACCGACAAGGCCCATCTGTTAATTGACCTTGTTTGCTGAGGTTTTGTTGCAATGGGCAGAACCACGCACATGTCAATTCCAGCTTTTTTAGCAGAGTCTTTCAGACCTGACAAAGTACCGTTGTGATAATATGGCATACCAGAATTTTGTGAAAGCTTTGACATTGCTCTTGGTGCAAGTTCATCTGGAAAACAGTGGGTGTGAAAGTCTATAATCATACTCTCCTACTCTCCTTTTTTCTTTTCTAAATTTTTCATTTGATTATTGCAAGCATTTTTCATTTTCAGGTGGCTGGAGCAAAAAATTTTTTAAAACTTATCTCTTAGTTTTAATATTTTACCATAGTTTCCTTATTAGTTATCAACAAAATTTCTTTTTGTCTTTATCTAAAACTTTATTTAAAATGCTAATTGTTTTTTCTTTTTTTTTTTTTTTTTTTTTGCTAATATGAATGTAAATAATTAACTTGAGAGGTGATTTCATCATCTAAAACTTTTGCCTTCTAATTCAACAACTTTGTTCTTCTTATATTATTTTCAAATATACCAAAGAGTCGAAGGGTGATTTACTAAGGATTTCTAATAGACTAAAAACTATAAAAGCACAAAGAATAACTTTATAGCATTCTATATTGCCATGGCATCTATAGGTTAAGTTATACAAAAGTACAGAAGAAAGAAATATTAAGGGCAAAACTTTTTATGTTGCAGCAAAAAATTATGTGTAGAAAAAATAAAAATTGTTTTTTGTCTTTGCTAAAAGTTCTTTGGCGGCTTCGGCTTTCTGAAGTTTATTTAATTGTATGTGCCATGCGGTGCAGAAGTGAAACAGCATTTATATCCGATTCTGATCAAAATATAATGCAAGAAAGGAATTGTTGTTAAAATTGTAAATTGTAGTTATATAAATAATTAACTTGAGGAGGAGTTTAATAGTGAGAAATAAAATAATTACTAAAATACTAGCAGTATTGATGATAATATCTTTTTCTCTTATTACGAGTGCCTTTAATATTAAAGCGTATGCTGAAAACAATGAATTGATTGTTGACAATGGTATTTTAAAAGGAATACAATATAAAGGTGGAAATTTTGTTAAAGTTGATTCCGAAAATCAACTGGATTCTAAATTGATAATTAAAAAAATGCAAATAAAAAATGATGAGCTTATTTTAGAAGCTGTAATAGAAAATAAAAATATGCAAAACTTAATTCAAGCAACTGGAAAAATATATTATTCTCAAAACATGATGTTGAAGAAAACAAGATCTCTAACAGTATTATTTAACAATGAAGGAGATTACAAAATATTATCATTTATAATTGAAAATAACGCCAATGAAGGACTTCTTCTTCCTGTAAATAGAAAACTTAAAAATAAAACTGTGGCTAAAATAGCAGTATTGTGCACAAACACAGATGATATTTTCTACTTTGAAGATGTTTTCCCCAGTATAAATAAATTATCAAGTTTATATAATCTTGCTAAAGAGCCAGCTGAAACTTATAATAAAGATAAAGTTGATAAATCAGGTATAGAAATTGGCAATACAAACATTGACGAATCTGACAAAGTAGGTCTTTCTGAAAATTGGTTTATGCCTTTTATCGCAAACAGTAATACTTCCCAGCTTGAAGAAACCAAAGATGTTAGCCATAAGGAATCTCAAATTGTTAGTCTCACAACAACATCTCCAGTACCTGGTGTTCCCGTGAGTGATTTTACTACTCTTGGCAAGAAGTTATTTACAGCTGATAACGCTTATGGTTACTACAAAAACACTGTAGAGTGGCCAGTAGGAAGCGGCAATAGACTTACAACTTTACTAAAATGGGGATATACAGTTAATCCACCTTCAGATACTAGAAACAACACAGCTGTAAATGGTGGTATTCAGTTAAGTATCGAAACCGAAGCCCAGTATATTTATCTTGCATATAACGGTTCAATTCAATTATTTGATAATAGTGCCAATTTAAGAGTAAGAAATGCATATATTCAAGTAGGTATTGGAACAGGAAATACCGATATAATGTATAGAATTAGTAGAGAGGAACAACTTTATGTTACTAATATAAATTTTGATATAATTGCAGCAGTGGGATTATTACCTTTTGCTCAAAATTATACCAATGCAGTTGATTTTTTTAGATCAATCATATCACGAGATGAAGTATTAGCCCCTACTTACTTGTATCCTATGTCAGTAAAAGAGCAAGAAAAGCAAAAAGGAAATACTGTTAGGGCTTTCAAGCTTAGTGCACTATCAAACTCATATTTAAATACAGAAGGTCACCGCTTGCTTTTAATGTATGATGTTTGTGTGCCAACTGACAGAACAAAAGTTTTAGGGAGTCGTACAATTTATAATAAATTTTATTTTGAAATATATTCACGTCATCCTGTTTGGTTAACATATAGTGTATTGGAAGCAACTGTAGACAAAACAATTACAAAAAATTATTATATTCAATAATGCTAAAGCATAACCATCTAAATATGAATGCGCTGCATAAGCTTTGAATTATGCAGTGCATTCATATACTTTTTTTATTTATGGAGGTATATTGAGAGAGGAGGAAATTCATGAAGAGAAAAATTATTTATATCCATATTGTTTTCTTGGTTATAATAGCATTAATTTTATCTATTTTTTATAAAAATTACTCAGTAAAAAGAACATATTTTGTTAGAGCTTTGGAGAATATGAAATCGATAGTCTCTTCTGAAATACGAGAAACCACGTGGTTTACAAATAATATAATATATAATTTTGATAAATACGGTTTTTCTATGGAAAATGTATTGTTTTTAAAATCTAAAGTAGAATTTGTTTCTTATATTATAGAGGCACTTAAGTATATAGACATCGATTCTTTGGAGATACTTGATTATAATGCAAAATTAAATTCAATGTATTGGACATTTTTACAATATGGTAGATTTTTGAGTAAAGTTATTGAGTATATTAAAGACGGAGGCAAGCCTTTTAATTTATTTGACAACAATGATAACAAGTTTTTAATAAAAACTAAAAAAGATATATATAACGAGTTTTTATTATATCACGACCTTTTTTCAAAATTAGACTTACACGTAACAAAGTCTTCTACAGGTACTGAGTTATTTAATAAGATTATTAAAACTTGGGATATTGAAAAGGCAAACAAAATAGTATACCCTTCTGAAAGAAATTAAAAATAAATCTTAGCTTGTGATAGCTTATGAAAAAAAAGATTAACTACATTAGGGTTGATATGTTTATGAAAATAACAGGCAGCAAAAGCTATTATATTAAATAAAACTAAAATATTTGCATTTATATAGGGCTGTCTTAAAAATTATTGGGACTGTCCCTTCATTACAATAAATATAAAGTTTTTAATTATTATCACATAAAATTTTTAAAACTTAGTTTTTAAGACAATCCCAAGTAATTTTTATTTTCGGGAGGGAAATCCTTAATGAATAAAAAACTTATTTACAAACTTGCTTTCTTATCAATTATTTTAGCCTTGATTTTGGCAGTAATTTGCTGGAATTACTTTAATATCAAAGAGAGATTTGCTAACTCAAGTAAAGCTGCTAAATATGAATTTTTCTGTTCAATAAAAGATACTTACTTTAATGCTTTATATTTCATGGAAAATTTGAAAAAAAATAATAAACTGACTTTTTCTCAGGAGTTTTTATATCTAAGAGATAGCTTGACCAGTAGCGCACGTCTTTTAGTAATATTACGTAACACAAATCCCAGATATAGAAAATATGAATCAAAGGTCCCATCTATTTTGTATACGGTTAATGATATTAACTCGTTAATAGGGCAAATATATTTTAATCTTTCAGAAGGTAAGCCTATTACTACAAATGACAGCAATAAACTTAAATTTTTAACAAACGAAGATATTTACAATATGCTATCAAATTATTGCAGCTTGATAAAAAACATAATATCTGAAAATGGAGAGATTATAGAAAGTGATAAAGCTTTACATAACCCCGACAAGTATTTTGATAAAATGCTTGAAAAGTGGGACTTAAAAAAAGCAGAGTTGTTATTTCACAAAGGCTTAAAAGCTGATATAACTGATTGGCCTTGAATTAGTTCACCTTTAGTTTAATTTTTACCCCTCCTAAAAAGTAAATTTCATTGCATATCCCCTTTCATTTGATTGAGCTATTTGTCTAAGGTAATAAATATAGATATTGTTTAAGCGTCAAGACTAACCTGGTAGAAAAATGGAAACAGACAAGACAGATACACAAGTAAAAAGCCAGCCCAACTTTTTAGGACTGGCTCTTTTCAAATACTTGAGAAAAACTATTTTACCCTGCTTTCATGCATCTTGAAAAGCTCTGGCATGATTTCTCGAACAACCATTTCAAGCTCATCATCGCCAATAACAGTTGTTCTTCCATTTTCGTACTCCCTGTCAACCCACTCTTTGATTTTAGCAACTCTCGGGTCGCGCTTGTCAATCTTCTTGTCACCTTCAAGCCTGAAATATGTGTTAATCCATGCAGCGATACCTGCAAGCCCAGAGTGTGCATCAACTGCAATGACAATTGGCTTGTTTAAAACCTTCTTTGTATCAAATATGTTGTAGATTTCCTCATCCTTTAAAATACAGTCAGCATGAATTCCTGCTCTTGTTGCATTAAATGCCCTGCCAACAAACGGCGTTCTTGGTGGAATCTTGTAGTCAAGCTCTTTTTCAAAGTAATCTGCAATCTCAGTGATTACCTCAAGCCTCATATTCTTTGTTGTGCCTCTAAGCTGGGCATATTCAATTACCATAGCCTCAAGCGGAGTATTACCAGTCCTCTCACCAATACCTAAGAGCAAACAGTCGAATGCAGAGGATGAAAATTATTTATATCCATATTGTTTCTATAGTAGTTATAGTAGAATTGATTTTATCTGTTTTCCACTAAAAAATTATTCAACAAAAATACGCAATGATTTAACATATTATATTGTTAATTTTCAAGATCATTTTTGAATACAATCTATTTTCGTGCCAAACTCAGAATAAACTGTGCCAAAACAAATTATCTGCTTGTTTTCTTCCATTACCGACAAGGCCCATCTGTTAATTGACCTTGTTTGCTGAGGTTTTGTCGCAATGAGCAGAACCACGCACATGTCAATTCCAGCTTTTTTAGCAGAGTCTTTCAAACCTGACAAAGTACCGTTGTGATAATATGGCATACCAGAATTTTGTGAAAGCTTTGACATTGCTCTTGGTGCAAGTTCATCTGGAAAACAGTGGGTATGAAAGTCTATAATCATACTCTCCTACTCTCCTTTTTTCTTTTCTAAATTTTTCATTTGATTATTGCAAGCATTTTTCATTTTCAGGTGGCTGGAGCAAAAAATTTTTTAAAACTTATCTCTTAGTTTTAATATTTTACCATAGTTTCCTTATTAGTTATCAACAAAATTTCTTTTTGTCTTTATCTAAAACTTTATTTAAAATGCTAATTGTTTTTTCTTTTTTTTTTTTTTTTTGCTAATATGAATGTAAATAATTAACTTGAGAGGTGATTTCATCATCTAAAACTTTTGCCTTCTAATTCAACAACTTTGTTCTTCTTATATTATTTTCAAATATACCAAAGAGTCGAAGGGTGATTTACTAAGGATTTCTAATAGACTAAAAACTATAAAAGCACAAAGAATAACTTTATAGCATTCTATATTGCCATGGCATCTATAGGTTAAGTTATACAAAAGTACAGAAGAAAGAAACATTAAGGAAAAACTTTTTCTGTAGCAGCAAAAAATTATGTGCAGAAAAAATAAAAATTGGTTTTTGTCTTTGCTAAAAGTTCTTTGGCATCTTCGGCTTTCTGAAGTTTATTTAATTGTATGTGCCATGCGGTGCAGAAGTAGAACAGTTCTTTATATCAGATTCTGAACAAAATATTATAAAGTAAAAAAGTTTTCTTTTCAGAATTATTAATTGCTGATAAAAATACTTGAATAATAGGAGGGAAATAATTGAGTTATATAAGGTTAGCTAAAATTGAAGATGTAGCTATTATGAGTAGAATACACGCTTTAACGTGGAAAGAAGCTTATAAAGGTTTGATACCGCAAGAATATCTAAATGAGATTTCGGAAGATAAGTGGATCAAGCCATTTACCGATGCGTTATCTAATAAATTGCATGAAGCGGCGATAATAAATAATGGAGAAACTGATACTGGATGTGTTTGTTTTGGCAAATCGCGTGATGGAGAAGCTGGATACGGAGAGATCATATCGATATATGTTTTACCAGCATATTGGTCAACTAAGCAAGGTTATGAATTAATGAATTTTGCTTTAAATAGATTGAAAAAGCAAAATTTTGATTATTGTCACCTTTGGGTTTTAGAAGGCAATACGAGAGCTTTGAATTTTTATGAAAGGTATGGGTTCAGAAGTGATAATAAAGTAAGAATAATTAATATTGCAGGGGTAAATTTGAGAGAATTAAGGTATTCTATTAAACTATAATATTAGCCTGTTAAATAAAGAAGATGAAAAATTTAAAAAAGCTATAGGTAGGAATAGTGAAGAGCATTTTGAACATTTATATTTTGATTTATTTTATGTTTTTAATACAAGCTATTGGGTATAAATATCTCTGAGAACAAAAATCTTATAAAAGGAGAGACCTTGTGATGAGCAAAAAGATTGAAAACATATTAAAATTTGGAATGAAGATGGAGAAAAATGCACAAGACTTTTATTCTTTCTATGCAAATAGCCTGCAGGATGAGACTTTAAAAAAACTTTTTGAAGAGTTTGTAAAGATTGAGCAGGAACATTATAAGTATCTTGAGAATATTCTAAAAAGTCTGGGCAGCCAAGAACCACCAATTTCAATTTCATGGGTTGTAGATGACCAAAACAAGATGGTTGACCCGCATATATTAGTTGATAACTCCAAAATTTTGGAAACTGACTTTTCAGACCTTACAATTTTAAGGCTTGCATATCTGATTGAGAGCGATTTTGCAGCATTTTATAAACATGCTGCTGAAAAGGTTGAAGATGGCAATGTAAAAGGTTTGCTTCTACATCTTGCAAAGTGGGAAGAGGAACATGAGAAATTCTTTAAAGACAGGTACCACAGTCTTATGAAAAAAGAGTGGGAAGAAATTGATTTGTTCTAAAAAAGACCTACAAAAAGCAGTAAGGGAGCAGTCTTTATTCTATTTTTTAGACAGCTCCCTTTAAATTTTTTTTAAATTATTTTTGAACATAGTTTTACTTTTGTCTATTTCTAACATGTTTGTAGAATAGATGCTGGTAAGAAAATTTCCACTTTGAGCATATAACAACAATAGCAGTTAGGATAAGTAAGAATATGGCAATCATGGCATTCTGAGTTCTTTCTTTTTTGGCAGCAGCAAAGTATAATGTCTTTGAAGGATCTTCCCCACCTATCATTATCTTTTCAGGAGCTTCCCTCATCAATCTACTTCTTTCTTCTATAGCGTTTAAAATTTGAACTGGTATTTTATTTAATGCATCTTTTATTATGCCAAAATCCCATATATGATTTTCGTAACCTTTTGCACCAGCACACCACCAATTTCCATCACCTGATACTGCGTATAATGTCATTTCTCCAATATTGACAATTTTTACATCACTCTTCATGCCCCGTTGTACCAAATATTTTTCCAAATTATTTACTGCATTACCCAATGAATCATTACCAAACACTCCAGTATTCACTATATAATTGTTCATTTTACTATCCCACTCGATAAGAAGATATCCAACAGGTATATTATCGTAATATACAATTCTTGCCCATCCATTGTCTACAAATTCAGTATTAAAAACATCTTTCCAAGAGTTAAATCTCAAATTTTTAATTTTATCTTTTACCTCATCTCTTACAATATGATATGGACGCCCATTTTCAGCTATTTTAACTTCAGTTGGAATATGAAATACCCTGTAATATTCATACTCTTTGCTCAACTTGAATTTTTCAATGTTATACGGTCCATTGATATTTGTTATTTCATTTAACGATTGCAGCATAGGTGAGTCTTTTATAGAATTTTTAATAAGAGTACTGATATAAAGATTGAGCCATGACTCGGCTAAGTACTGCCTTCTGAGTATATTAATTTCATCATTGTGGTCGATTGAATAGCTTGCTCCAGTAGCTGAAAATGTCGTAAAGAAAAGCAACAAAAAGGTCATTACAAAACCAATATATACCTTATTCTTTTTCATTCTATTTCACCCCCCTGTTATATCAATATGGTTTAAATACTCTTATCGCATCTAAGTAATCCTGGTAATTGTCATTATCCCTCAACTCAGAATCAGGAATACTAATTACTCCACCTATAGCTGGATCCATAATCATTATATAATTTTGTAGATATCCATTTGAGTCAAAATATTGCTATATACCATTTAAAATAACAAAATGATTTTGACTTACTGTTGCTGTAATTACTAATCCTATTGGACTTTTATAATTTACAATTTGCTCTGCAATTTGCCCATATGAAATTATCCAGCCACTTACTGGTATCATGCGTGTAGAACCAACACCATAATAGCTCAGTGCTCTTTGTATATCATAAAGAGATGCAGGTTTATTTACATAGCTTCCATAAATATATTTCACTATATCCCACTGTGTTGCCTCTCTTCCAAAACCTAAATAGTTTTTGCAATAGTAAAGTATTGACTCACTTCCTGCTGCCCAGCACCAATTTGAATATGCCTGACTTACCTTTTTAACTGGAAGTTCAACATACGTAACTGTATTTTCTGCAAACGCATCACTAAGGTTCAGTAAGAGTAATGTAAAAAACACAATAACACTAATCACGATTCTTTTGTACCTTCCCTTTTTTAGTAATTTTCTGACCATATCTTCTCACTCTTTCGTTTTTTAATTCTATTTCATTTAAGAACCTTTAATTATAATTTATAACTGCTGTTTTAATTTCAATTCATAATATTGTTTTTTTTGCAATATTCTGCACTCAATCTTACATTATTTTGTCTTGCCAAAGATAAAAATTTACCCTGGACTGTTTTCTGTTTTTAAATTAAACCAATTACTATATTTTTTGCACTCCAATTACACACTTAAAAAACAAACATAAATCCAAAGGGAAAAATCACATGAAATGACCGTTGTGAACTGATTCAAAGTTATCTTTATTAGACATAAAAACCTCTCGCAAAGCTTTAAAATTCTGCAATTAAAGAAAGTGGTTTTAAAATCGCGTCTTTTTCACCTGAATTCTTATCGATATGATATAATATTTGATGTTGATTAATATAGGACAATTTTAAAATACATTTAATCAGGAGAGATATACAGCAATGTCAAGAATAGAAAAAGATTTCTTGGGCAGTATTGAACTTTCTGACATTGAACTTTATGGAATTCACACAAAACGCGCTTTTGCTAATTTTAACGTCTCTGGAAAGAGTGTTGACAAAGATTTAATAAAAGCGTTTGTCATGGTCAAAAAAGCGTGCGCAATTGCAAATTATGAAGTTGGTCTTTTGGATGAAAAAATTAAAGACGCTATTGTCTTTGCATGTGACGAAATTTTGGCAGGAAAATATGATGACCAGTTCATTGTAGACAGATTCCAGGGCGGTGCGGGAACATCTACAAATATGAATGTAAACGAAGTTATTGCAAATGTAGCCTTAACTCACATTGGAAGAAAACCAGGTGAGTATGACATAATTCATCCAATCAATCATGTTAATATGTCACAGTCAACAAACGATGTGTACCCTACAGCCCTGCGAATTGCTACAATATGGAATGTAAGAGAGCTTTCAGAAGAGTGTGCAGAGCTTCAAAAAAGCCTCCAGAAAAAAGAACATGAATTTGAAGATGTAATCAAGGCAGGAAGAACACAGCTGCAGGATGCCCTGCCTGTAACACTTGGTCAGGAGTTTGGTGCATATGCCCAAGCCATCTCACGCGACAGATGGAGACTATACAAGGTTGAAGAGCGGCTAAGAGTTGTCAATCTCGGTGCAACTGCTGTTGGCACAGGAGTAAACGCACCTTTGAAATACATTTTCAAGGTGATAGAAATATTAAGAAACTTAACTAAAATTGGCTTGGCAAGGTCTGACTATCTCATGGATGCAACACAAAATGCAGACGTTTTTGTTGAATGCTCGGGGCTTTTGAAAGCATTAGCAGTGAATCTCTCAAAGATTGCAAATGACCTTCGTCTTCTTTCCTCTGGCCCAAACACAGGATTAAATGAGATAAACATGCCAGCTGTTCAGGCAGGTTCAAGTATTATGCCAGGAAAGGTAAATCCTGTTATACCAGAGCTTATAAACACAGTAGCTTTTCAGGTGATGGCAAATGACTTTGCGATAACTTTAGCAGCACAAGCTGGTCAGCTTGAACTGAATGCCTTTTTGCCTTTGATAGCCAATAATCTTCTTGAGAGTCTTAAAATTCTCAAAAACGGTATTAAAATTTTCAGGCAGCAGTGTATAGATGGTATAACAGCAAACAAAGAAAAATGTTTAGAGTATGCAAAAAAGACTCCTGCTATTGCAGCAAGCTTAATTGACAGGATTGGATATGACAAGGCAGCAGAAATTGCAAAAAAGGCTATTCTTGAGAACAAACAGATAATTGATGTTGTCAAAGAGCTAAATATTATGGATGAAAAAGAAGCACAAGAGCTTTTGAATCCTTTTGAGTTTATAAAGTTTAAAGAATGAAATATTATGGAAAGGACTGACTTTAAGATGAACACAACACCGCGCAGTGAAAGGCTTCACATAGCTATATTTGGAAAGAGAAACGCTGGCAAATCAAGTTTAATCAATGCAATCACAAACCAGCCAATTGCAATTGTGTCTGACATGCCGGGCACTACAACCGACCCTGTTTACAAATCAATGGAGATTTTGCCACTCGGTCCTGTTGTTTTGATTGACACAGCAGGAATTGACGATGAAGGCATACTTGGCAAGCTCAGAGTTGAAAAGACCCTGGAGGTTTTAAATAAAACAGATATTGCAATCTTGGTGGTATCTGATATAGATGATTTGACGTATGAAAAGCAGCTTGCAAAACTTTTTGACGAGAAAAAAGTGCCAAAAATCGGTGTTTTGAATAAGATTGACAAAGACCCAAATTATAAAGAAAAACTTTCTTTTTTGCAAACAAGTTTGGGAATGCCATTTTTAGCTGTGTCATGTGTTACTTTAAAAGGAATTGATGAGCTAAAAAGTTCACTTTCAAAGCTTGTACCAGATGTTGGTGAGGATTTGCGAATAGTAGGAGATTTGATAAACCCAGGCGACTTTGCAGTTTTAGTTGTACCAATTGACAAAGCTGCCCCAAAAGGAAGACTTATTTTGCCCCAGCAGCAGACAATAAGGGATATTCTTGATTCTGATGCAATTGCAATTGTGACAAAGGAATACGAGCTTAAAGAAACTATCGAAAATCTTGGTAAAAAACCTGCGATTGTAATCACAGACTCACAAGCCTTTTTAAAGGTTGATGCTGACACCCCACCTGATATACCACTTACTTCATTTTCTATTTTGTTTGCAAGATACAAAGGCGATTTGGTGGAGTTTGTTGAAGGAGTCAGGAAAATTAAAGATTTAAAACCTGGAGATACAGTCTTGATTGCCGAGGCATGTACACACCACAGGCAATCAGATGATATTGGAACTGTTAAAATTCCAAGATGGCTTCGCCAGATAGCTGGATTTGATATAAATTTTGAGTGGGTATCAGGCTACAATTATCCAAAAGACCTTACAAAGTACAAGCTTATAATCCACTGTGGCGGGTGTATGATAACAAGGCGAGAGATGCTATTTAGAATTGAGCTTGCAAAACAGCAAGGTGTGCCAATAACAAACTATGGTCTAATGATTGCATATGTTCACGGGATTTTGCCAAGAGCATTAAAACCGTTTGGGATTGAGTTTGAATATTAAGACCCCTTCCAACTTTCTTAGGAAACTGGAAGGGGCTTTTTGCCACTTATTTTATTATAAACTCGCAGTTCACAACAGCAGTTATTTCTTTATCTATTGATGTTGTATCATTTATTCCATAGTCACTAACTTCAGTTGAATAAAGCGGAGTTATCTGAAAAACACCCATAGAAGCAGATTTTAGTCTTTCGACTTGACTTCCTGTGCTCTTTGCAATCTGTTTTGCTCTTCTTACAGCATCTTCTGTCGCTAAAGAAAGCATTTCTATTTTTAAATCTGCAAGCTTTGTATAATAATACTGAGGTGGCATAGACTCAAACTGAACACCGGAGTTTATAAGCTCTGTTGACTTTCGAGAAAGCTCTGTAATCTTGTCTACATCCTTTGATGTAATCTGAATGCTTTGCGAAAGCTTGTAGCTATCAACCTTTGTTGAATATATTCCATTTGGAAGCATCTCGTATATTGTTTGAGTTGAAATTGAAGAAAAAATCAAGTCCTTTTCAGAAAGACCTTTTGAAAGGAAATAGTCTTTCACCTTCTTTTGACTTTCTTCCAAAAATTTGTAAGCTTCTTTTAAATCTTTTGCCACAACAGTGTACATCCCTGTCCACTTGACAAGGTCAGATCTGAGCTGTTTTTTTGCAGAACCTGTTACTGTAATGACCTTTCTTTCTGCCCTTAAATTTATAAGGCCGTTTGATAAAAAGTAAGAAGAGATTGTAAAAGAAATCCCTATAATTAAAGCAACCAGAACATAGGTAAAATTCTTATTGTTCAAAATTTTAACCTCCATTTTTTTCACTTTATTACATTATATCATTAAATTCCTGAGGCTACAATCAAAATTTTATAAAAATAAAGTAACTATCTGCTCGATTATTTTTTTTCTGCTTCAAAATAACCAATTACTGTAACAATAATGCCTATAAATTTAAATGTTTTTACTATAAATCGCAAAAATTCCTCTGGAGCATAACCAATTAACGTTACTTCGTAAGCAATTCCAAATAGAATAATTGCAATTCCTAACAGCATGAGTCTATAATCTTTCATTTTAAATTAAACCTCCATTAAAACAAAAATTTGAGCTTATATTTGGCAACTCCAATGTAAAAATAAAATTTTTCAATTGTAGCAGCAGATTTAAAACTGAGTCAATATAAATTTTTTGTAAAAGAGGTTATTGAAGAAAATATTACCAACAATACATAAAACAAAAAAGTTTTTTATTCCATTTATAAGCAAAAGATAAATCTGTTTTACAAACTTGACCGAGAAGTTGCTCAAATAAAATGTAATTAATATCAAACCAGTTTTTTGCTCTGAAAAACTTTTACACATTGTTTCTTTTTTATAAGTTTTTTAAGTATTAATATGGAACATATAAAGTATTCCTTTTTTTGTATCGTAGATTGCCAAATAAAAATCATATGAATTAAGGTTGATAAGAGTTTTAATATCGAGGTTTTCATAATCTATAAACCTTGCTGTGATAACCGACTTGTCACCAATTGCTTTCCAATATCCCGAAGAAATTTTAGGAAGACCAACTTCTTTTGCAAAGCCTCCAAATCCTGTAACATTACCAGAAAAATCTTTAACTTCTCCGCCATATATTAGTGCTTGATATGATTGACTTAAAGGTAGCTTTTCCCAGTCTTTTTGTTTTTCGATGTATGAAACAAAACTTTTCATACCTTTGGGAGTAAAAACAAATTTGTAAAGTTTCACACCATCATTGTGAAAACCACTATAATCGTCATATATTTTTTCTGAAACTGTACCTCTTGGAAGTCTTATGTTAAAATTTTCTTCGAATTCTTTTACACCGCTGTCTTGTGAAAATAAAAGACTAAACGAAAAAATTGCAAATAAGATGGAAACCAAGATTAAGCTTAAAAAAACTACTGAAAAGAGAACAAATTTTTTCATAGTTTGTTCACCATTTTTATTTTGCTATATTATATCACTAAATCTATATAACTACAACCAAAAATTTAAAAAAATAATAAACCACCTGCAAAATCACAGGTGGTTAAGTCTGTTTGAAACAAATACTTTACAATCCCAATGTTATCCATGTGCCAATCTGCTGAAAACCAATTTTTCTGTATATATTGGCAGCTTTTGGGTTGTCACAAAACAAGCAAAGCGATTTACCCTCTTTAATCAAATCACTGCAAAGTCTTTTCATGCACATAGTAGCATATCCTCTTGAACGATACTCGTGCATTGTGCAAACACTTAAAACCATTGCCATGTCTGCAATTTCTGCACCTGTTCGTGCTGACGATACAACCATTCCATCTTCTTCAATATAATATATTCTACTTCTTCCCATCAAAACATCCTGTCTTAGCTGTTCAAACGTTGAGGGATTTAAAAATTCTTCTATAGACTGATATAGGTATACTATCAGTTCAAGCTTGTCAAGGTTTTCTTCTAAATTGTCCTTATTAATTACCCTGACCTTTTCAAATTCTTTCTGAGAAAGTTCTAATTTATTCTTATCTACACTGCTATCAAGCTTCATAAAAAGCTGCTCTCTTTTATTGAGCACATTCAGTACTTTCAAAAACGGCATAACAGCATCCTTTTTGCCAGAAAAAACCTTGCATTTTGTTGTAAGTATAATATTGCAAAATGAGTCAATGTCCCAGCCGTAAGAATCTGAATAGAAAATTAAATCTCTGCGATAGCGAAGAAGAACTGCTTTTAAATTTCCAGAAGTAACGTCAAATTCTCCCCAAACCTCAACAACCGGTGAGTCAAAACCAAAGCTTAAAATATCGCCAATTATAAAAATATTCCACTCTTTTTCCTTTCGGACAAAATCCATGAGAGTTTTAAAATCGGCATTTGAAAGTTTTCTTATCATAAGAATCACACTTTCCTGCTTTTTTACAATTATACTACCAAATCTAAATCTAATCAACTGCTTTCAGTATCCAAATATGAGAATTAAAATCACCCCACATTTGAGGAATCATAAGCCCAATGTTCATAAGCTCATCGCCAAACCTTGTTTTTTGCTCACCTTCAATCAAATAGCTCTTGCTGGGGTCAAGACCATCTAATTTTAACCTTTTGATTGGTGGGTTTGGCTGCCTTAAAATTTCCACATAGAATACAACCGCCTCATTTTTATCTTCTGTTACAAACATCCAAGCAGCTGCATTTTCTTCAAATGGGGAAATTAGCCTGTACAAATCACCTTTAAGCACTATATGCCATATTCTCTTGTAAATCTCAATTTGCTTTTTTATCTCCTCTTTATCCTCTTGAGATAGCTTTGTCAAATCAAGTTCATATCCAAAAGCACCCGAAAGTGCTACAACCCCTCTTGTTTTCATTGGTGTTATCCTACCAACCTGATGGTTTGGCACAATTGATACATGCGCACCCATAGTTGATGCAGGATAAACTATGCTTGTTCCAAACTGGATTTTAAGCCTTTCGATTGCGTCTGTGTCATCACTTGTCCAAATTTGAGGCATGTAATACAAAATTCCCGGGTCAAACCTTCCACCACCGCCAGAACATCCTTCAAATAAGATGTATGGAAACTCATAAGTGAGCTCCTCCATCATCTGATAAAGTCCAAGTACATACCTGTGGAAGACCTCTTTTTGTCTTTCTGGTGGAAGGTCAAGCGAACCTACCTCTGTTAAGGGCCTGTTCATGTCCCACTTGATATATTCAATTGGAGCTGCTTTTAGAATCTCTTTCATCATCCTTAAAATTTCTTTTCTAACATCTTCTCTTGTGATGTCCAAAACGTACTGGTTTCTGCATTGTGTCAACGTTCTTCCTCGTACCTGTATGCACCAATCAGGATGCTTTCTGTAAAGTTCGCTGTCTGGTGAGACCATCTCAGGCTCAAACCACAGTCCAAATTTGAGCCCCATTTCATTTAACTTTTTCCCAAGCCCGTCCAAACCGTTTGGAAGCTTTCTTCTGTCAACAAACCAGTCTCCAAGTGAGCTTGTATCATCGTCTCTTTTACCAAACCAACCATCATCTAAAACAAACAGCTCAATCCCAAGATCTTTTGCCTCTTTTGCCAAAGAAAGAAGTTTTTCTTCATTGAAATTGAAATATGTAGCCTCCCAGTTGTTAATCAGAATTGGTCTTCTTTTATCCCGATATGCTCCTCTGCAAAGTCTTTTTCTGTAAAGCTTGTGGTATGTGCGAGACATCCCTCCCAAGCCCTCTTGTGAATAAACCATCACAACCTCTGGTGTCTGAAAACTGCTTTGCGGCTCTAAAACCCATGTAAACTCAAATGGATTTATTCCCATAGTCACTCTTACCAGATTGTATTGGTCTTTCTCTACAATTGCAGCAAAATTACCACTGTAGACAAGAGAAAACCCATAAACATCTCCAAACTTTTCGGTCGCACCCTTTGATAAAAGTGCTATAAATGGATTGTGCTGATGTGAACTTTCACCTCTTGCGCTGTCAATTATCTGAGTTCCATGGATAAGAGGGGTTCTCTCTATGAATCTCTCTCTTGCCCATGAACCCCACAGGTGCAAAAGTTCGAAGTCCCCTTCTGGGAAATCAACACATGCGCTCATTGCACGAAGGATTTTGAGAGTTTGTTTTCCTAAGTTCTCAAACCTTACACTCCTTGTTATTGTATCAAAATCTCTGAAAGCTGTATATGTCAATGTAACTTTCAAACCAATCAAATCATCATAAAGTTCTATCTCCAGTGTTTGAGCCTCATCAGGTGACTCAACATATGTTGCTGGAAGACCTTCAAGTTTTGGCTTTCCATCATAAATTCTGTGTGTTTTGTAAACAAGGTTTGTGATACAAGAGCCGTCTTCCTGCTCTACTTGAAATGCAGGATGCCTGAAATCTGAATTTCCATATGCAGGGTACTCCAAAAGCATTGTATCAAATGTGTATGTTTTGTCATTTGGGTCAGGTGTTGCACCAAATGCTCTTCCTCCTGTCACATCAAAATCTGTCCACTCAAATTCTTTAATTTTTTTCCCCCAATAAACATGGGACAAAAACTTTCCTTTGAAAAGCTTTATCACATAGCTTGTGTTCTTTGCTTCTATGAAAAACATATTTGTCTGTGGGTTAAAGGTTATTGGCATCTTTTAAACCTCCTTCTTTTTAAGCTGGTTCTTTTAAAATTTATAATATCATCATGTGAGATGTTTTGCTATATTCACTTAAAAAAATTAAATAAACACTAAAATTTTGATATGTCTTTTCAAAAGCTGCCGTGCAAATTCTTGATTTTCCTGATAAAATATTTTTATGGAAAATAAAACTTCATTTTAAGGAAAGGGAGCGAAATATGAGAATAAAAGTAGTCTTTGAATCCCAAAAGCCAATAGAACTTCCTATTCATTACAACTATTTTGTCCAGTCAATGATATACAATACTATTGATGATAAAATCTATGCAACATTTTTACATGACAAGGGATATGAGGTTGATTTGAAAAACTTTAAACTGTTTTCATTTTCTCGCTTAGAAGGTCCATTTAAAATTGTAGGAAATGACTCAAATAAAAAGATAGTCTTTGACAAAAAAGTTTCACTTATAATCTCTTCACCTGTTGAGGATTTTATTACAAAGTTTTCAACCGGGCTTTTAAAAAAAGACCAAATTTATCTAAAAGATAATACACTATATGTGACATCTGCAAATATGCTCAGAAAACCGAAATTTTCAAGCTTCCATAAAATAAAAATGTTATCTCCTATGTGTGCATACAAAACAATCAGAAACGAAAATTCAGAACACAAACACTTTTTTACTCCTTTTGAGGATGAGTTCTATAACCTTATTTCTCAAAACTTAATGAAGAAATGCAAACTTTTAATAAAAGACTTTGATGAAAAAAGCTTCAGATTTGATTTAAAACCACTAAAGGTTGAAGAAAAAACACACTTTAAACCCCTGCTTTTCAAAAAAACGCCTATAAAAGGCTGGCTTGGTTTTTATACAATTGAAACTGACCCAATAATAATGGAGGTAGCATATTACTGCGGACTTGGCTCAAAAAATTCTCAAGGATTTGGACTTTTCGAAATCATTGAATAAGTTTTTTTAAGGAGATGATTGTATGGGGTATTTGATAAAGCTTGTGAAGATGGCAAGACCATACTGGAAATATCTTGTTGTTTCTGGTATCTCTATGCTTGCAATCACAGCACTAAACCTTCTTGGTCCGTGGCTTGTGAGGGATTTGACAGGAATAATTACAAATATTAGCAAGTACCCAAATGCAAAAAGAATGATAATCAACATCTCTCTTATATTGATTCTATCTTACATTTTAAGGATTGTATTTCAGTTTTTAAATAGTTATCTCTCACATTATGCTGCATGGAATTTAGTTGCACATGTGAGAACTTTGGTTTATAGCAAGCTTCAACAGCTTTCTTTCGGGTACTTTGTAGACAAACAAACAGGGCAGCTTATGTCAAGAGTTGTAAATGATACTGCAAACTTTGAAGTCTTGATAGCTCATGCAGTACCAGAGCTTTTTACGAATTCTCTTATAATACTCGGTGTTGCATGTATCCTTTTTATCATAAACCCTGTTCTTGCTGCGCTATCTTTAATTCCTATACCATTTTTGATCTTGAGCGGCACAGTCTTTGCTAAAAAGATTTTGCCAAATTTTAGAGAAGCTCAAAAAGCTTTAGCAGATTTAAATGCCGACTTGCAAGACAATCTTTCAGGTATCCGTGAAATACAGATTTTCAACAAGCAGGAAAAAGAGCTTTTAAAAATAAAAGAAAAAATTTACAGGCACATTAACGCACTTTTGAGTGCGCTTAAACTCTCAGCAATATTTCATCCAACTGTAAGTTTTCTAAGCTCTGTTGGAACAGTGATAGTAGTTTCTTTTGGTGGACTTATGGCCTTGAGAGGAAAAGTACCTGTGCAAGATATTGTTGGATTTATTTTGTATCTTAGCATGTTCTATCAACCAGTGACTCAGCTATCTCAAGTCATTGAAAACGTTCAGCAAGCTTTGGCAGGTGCTGAGAGAGTTTTTGAGATTCTTGAAACAGAGTCTGAGATAAAAGAAAAAGAAAATGCGCAGAAACTCAAAAATGTTCAAGGTAAAATCACCTTTGAAAATGTCTCTTTTTCTTACAATCCTGAAGTTCAGGTTTTAAAAAATATATCGTTTGAGATTCTGCCAGGACAAATGGTTGCATTTGTTGGCCCAACAGGTGTTGGAAAGACAACAATTATGTATCTTTTAAATCGTTTTTATGACCCAGATTCAGGTACAATCAAGATTGATGATATTGATATAAAGGATGTTACATTGAAATCTCTGCATGATAATATCAGTATGGTAATGCAAGATGTGTTTTTGTTCAATGGAACAGTTGCTCAAAATATTGCATACGGAAAAGAAAATGCTACCATGGACGAAATAATTCAAGCTGCAAAAATTGCCTGTGCTCACGACTTTATCCAAAATCTCCCTCAGGGTTATGACACTGTAATTGGTGAAAGAGGGGTAAAACTCTCTGGAGGCCAAAAACAGCGCCTTGCAATTGCAAGAGCTGTTTTGAAAAATGCACCGATATTAATCTTAGATGAAGCAACTTCTTCTGTTGATACAGAAACAGAAAAAGAAATTCAAGAAGCCATAAACAACTTAGCAGGTACAAGGACAATTTTAATTATTGCTCACAGGTTATCTACTGTAAAAAAGGCAGATAAGATTATAGTTTTGAAAGATGGCGAAATTGTGGAAATGGGTACACATGAAGAACTTTTTGCTAAAAAAGGACTTTATTATCATTTGTGTTCTGTGCAGTTAATTGATGAAAATAATAGCTTAATAAGGGAGGTATAAAAATATGAAATACAGAAGGCTTGGTAGGACAAATATTGAGGTTTTCCCAATAGCATTTGGTGGAATACCAATACAAAGAATCGATGAGGAGTCTGCTGTGAAAGTAGTAAGAAGAGCAATAGAACTTGGAATAAACCTTATAGACACTGCAAGATCATATACAGACAGCGAAATAAAGATAGGCAAAGCTCTACAAGGAATCAATAAAAAAGTTTATTTAGCATCTAAATCACAAAATAGAATAAAAGAAGGTATTTTGAAGGATATTGAAATAAGCCTTAAAAATCTTGGTGTTGAACAAATTGATATTTATCAGCTACATGGTGTTAATGATATAGATACATTCAATAGGGTTTTTGCTGAAGATGGAGCTTACTGGGGACTGGTTGAAGCAAAGGAAAAAGGATTTATTAGATTTATCGGCGCTTCAAGCCACAGTACAGAAATTCTTGAAAAGTTAATAAATACAGATAAATTTGATGTGATCCAACTTTGCTATAATATAATAGAAACAGATGTAGAAGACAAAGTTTTCCCATTAGCACTCCAAAAAGATATTGGAATAATTGCAATGAAGCCAGTTGGTGGTGGTGTTATCCCAAATGCTGCACTATCTTTAAAATACGTCTTGCAAAAAGAATTTGTTGTACCCGACCCTGGAATAGAAACTATTGAGGAATTAGAACAAAACGTAAATGTAGCAATGAACCTTAGCCCTTTGACTGATGATGAAATGAAAGAAATAGAAAGGATACGAAAAGAGCTCGGCAAAGAATTTTGTAGAAGATGCAGTTATTGTCAACCATGCCCTCAACAAATTCCTATTTGGGTTATACTCCATGCAGATTCAGCAATAAAAAGGCTACCTTATCAAACTCTAAAGTCTGGTTGGTTTTATGATGCCTATCAAAAAGCAAAAAATTGTATTAAATGTGGAGTTTGCGTGACAAGATGCCCATACAATTTGCCAATACCTGATATGATTGAGAAAAAGCTTGAGATTATTCGAGTAACAATTGGCGATTAATCTAATCTTCAAGCCTCTTCCCTTTAAAATTCAAGAGATGATACTATTTGTCTTAGATTAAATAGCTAAAAATTTATAGAAAATTTTTGCTTATTGAATGTTCTTCATTTTTTGATAAAATCAATATGAATGAAAATTCCTGCATAAAATTTACTTACTAAAGGGATAAAGGATGTGAAATACAATGTCAATAGAGCTTAATTATCAAACAATTGTGCAGTTTTTAACAGACAGTCAACTTGCTCAACTTGCAAAAAATAGAAAAGCTTTTGAAAAGGGAATATCTCTTGCTCGAAAAATACAAAAAGAAGATATTCAATATGATCAAGAAGAAAATGCAATATTCGGCAAAGTAGAAGATGGTAAAAATGAATATTGGGTTTTTGTTGATTTTGATTTGCCTTCATACATGACTCAGGACTTTTTTGGTAATATCAAAATTGAAAATATAATCATAAGTGCTGCGTGTACATGCAGTTTGGAAAATATTGATTTAGAATCGGAAGAAGATATTGATATAGAAGATTTTGTTCTATTCGATGATTTTTGTCGGCATATAATTGCTGTGTTAAAAAGTTTTGCCGATGGTAAGTATATTCTCAATAGCCTAAATAAAATGCAAGAAACTTTGCTTCAAATGTTAGAACAAAAATTAAATGAGGCTATTGAGAAGGAAAGAAAACAAAATTCCCGGATTTATCAATTCTTTGCAAACAATTTTGAAGAAAATTATATAAAGTTTTCACTTGATAATTTATCTATAAAGTCTCCTAACATATTTTTAGAAAAATACTTCGGATATTCTACTAATGATGTAGTAACTTTAAAATTAAAAGTAAAAACTTCAGATTTAAAAAGAGACTATGTGGTTTCAAATATACCAGAATTTTTAAAAGCATACGAACAAAAACAACCATTTCAGTTTGGTAAAAATTTTGTGTATAATCCTACTTATCATTTTTTTGGTGAAAAAGACAAAAAATTTTTGAATGCGCTATTGAATTATTTGAACTTTTTAGATTTAGAAACAGAAAAAAATACTATTTACCTACCTGTAAAGATAGCAAATGAAATAATCGAAATCCTTGACAATGAAGAAATTTTTATATCTTTTGATTATTTTGTGGCAAATTATTATGATGCTCAAAAAGTAAAAGTTGATCTTTGCACTAAAGTAAAACCAAAGATTTTATTTAAACTTGAAGACAATCAGGTAAGACTTTATAGTGATTTAATAGACACTGCCAACAAAAAATTTTTATATAGCGATGGTAGTTATTTTGTCTCAGGTGACACTTTATATAAGCTTTCGCCAGAGCAAAAGATATTTTCTTCAATTATCAAAAAAATGGCTGAAGCAAATAGAGTATTTAATTTTTTCAAAGTTGAATACGTTAAATTTTTTACCCTCAATAAAGAAGACTTTTGTGAGTTCATGAACAAATATTATTTATTTTTAAATGAACACTTTGAATTCGAAATTGACCCAGACCTCAAAAAATTAATATTAGAAGATTATATTATTAAACCCAAACTATACTTAGAATTTGAAAATGAAAGGTTTGTTGCAAGAATCAGTGGAATGAATGAAATATTTAATATAATATCAAAAACAAAGAAAGTTCCATTGTTTGATTATTTTGGTTTGTTTGAGATACAAAGTATTTTATTTGCTTATAGGTTTAATAAGATAAAGTCTGACCAAGAATTCTGTTATGAATGTGTTGACCCTGATCTGTTTATGGAATTTTTAGCAGAAGGTGTCCCACAAATCCAAAATATAACTGATGTTTATTATTCGGAAGATTTTAAGAAGCTTAAAATAAAGAAAGATGTAAAAATTATTCCCTGCTTAAAATATTCTAAACACTCAATTGACTTCTGGCTTGAAAGTGATGATCTTGATAGCTCAGAACTTAAAAATATTCTTGATGCAATAAAGAAAAAGAAGAAGTATTACAAACTCAAAGACGGCTCAATTTTGATTTTAGATAGTCCAAATATAAAAAGATTTGCTTCATTTTTAGAATCTGCATCTGACATTGGCCAGGTTGTAAAAGAAAAAGCTGAGCTTTCTTTACAAGAAGCAGTGGCTGTAACAAAACTTTTAGAAGAAAGCGAAATTCAGGCAAATGGAGTTGAAAGTATAAAAAATATTGTTGAAAAGATAGAAAATATTAGGGAAATTGATATTAAAATCCCTGTTGAGCTTCAAGGTGTGTTAAGAGATTATCAGAAACTTGGAATAAAATGGTTGTCTTCTCTATTTGAAAATGAACTTGGTGGAATTTTAGCTGATGATATGGGGCTTGGAAAAACTCTACAGGTACTTGGCTTTATCCTTGCAAATAAGCAAAAAATTAAAAAGCCGGTATTAACCATTGTGCCAACATCACTTATTTATAACTGGAAACAGGAAATTGATAAATTTGCGCCAACCTTGAAAACTCTAATTATAGACTCAACACCTGCAAAGCGCAAAAAAGCTATAGAAAAAATACCAGAGTATGACATTGTAATTACATCATATGCACTTTTGAGAAAAGATATAGAATTTTATAAAGACATCGATTTTAGTGTTTGTATTTTAGATGAAGCACAGTACATAAAAAATCCTCACTCACAAATAAAGTTGGCTGTAAAAGAAATCTGTGCAGATGCTAAATTTGCCCTGACAGGTACACCAATTGAAAATAATCTCATTGAACTGTGGTCAATCTTTGATTTTATACTTCCTGGATATTTAGGAGGCGAAGAAAAATTTGTTGAGCGTTTTGTAATACCGATTTATAGCGGAGACAATAATTCTTTAGAAAAATTAAAAAAGTTGATAAAACCGTTTGTTTTAAGAAGAGTAAAACAAGATGTATTAAATGAACTTCCTGAGCTAATAGAAACAAATATCCAAGTTGCAATGAGTCCAGAGCAGGAAAAAATTTACAAGCAATTTTTAGTCTCAGCCAAAAAAGAGATTGAAAAAGAAATAGATTCAGCTGGGTTTGAAAAAAGTCAAATAAAAATATTTTCTTTGCTGACAAGACTAAGACAGATCTGCTGTCATCCAAAGCTTGTATTTGAAGATTACAAAGGAAGCTCTGGTAAGATGGAAGCACTGAAAGAAATTTTACAAGACTGTTTAGAAAGCGGGCACAGGGTAATTATATATTCTCAGTGGACTTCAATGTTATCTATTATCAACAAAATGCTTGACAAGGAAAAAATTTTATACTTTTATTTAGATGGTGCAACAAAAGCTGAAGACAGAGTTGAAATGGTGAACAGGTTCAACAGTGGAGAGAGAAATGTCTTTTTACTTTCTCTAAAAGCTGGTGGATTTGGACTCAATATTACTGGCGCAGACGTTGTTATTCACTTTGATGCATGGTGGAACCCGGCAGTTGAAAACCAGGCAACAGCAAGAGCACATAGGCTGGGTCAGAAAAATGTTGTTCAGTCATTCAAGATTATAGCCAAAAATTCAATAGAAGAAAAAATACTTGCTTTACAACAGAAAAAGAAAGACTTATTTGATAGCTTAATAGAAGCAAGTCAATCGTTTATAGGAAAATTTACAAAAGAAGAAATAATGGAGTTGTTGGAACAATGATATATAGAGCAAATGTAATGCATATTGGGGATTGACAAAAATTTGTTTCTATTATATAATAAAAGTTTGCAGAGAATAATTGTTTGGAATCAATTGCAGGAGTTGATTAGATGTCTGAAAAGAATAAGAAGGATGACATAAAAGTCATAGCAACAAACCGTAAAGCATATCATGATTACTTCATTGAAGAGACAATCGAGGCAGGAATTGAGCTAAAAGGCACAGAAGTAAAGTCTGTGCGCCTTGGTCATGTTAATCTCAAAGACAGTTTTGCCAGGGTTGAAAATGGTGAAGTTTTTCTCTACAACATGCATATAAGTCCCTATGAAAAAGGCAACATCTTTAACGTTGACCCAATGAGAGATAGGAAACTACTTTTGCACAAACATGAAATCAACAGGCTTGCGGGTTATGTTCAGCAAAAAGGTTACACTTTAATCCCATTGAAGATTTACATCAAAAGAGGTAAAATAAAAGTAGAGCTTGCAGTTGCAAAGGGTAAAAAACTTTATGACAAGCGTGAAGCAATAGCAAAAAGGGATGCTGAGCTTGAGATAAGAAAGAAGATGAAGGAGTATTTAAGATAAGGGGGCGTGTTTTGGAATTCGACGGGGGCAGTCGGATTCCAAATAGCGGGTAGTGGTTTTCTCGGTGCCACTATAAAAAACCGAGAAGAAAAATAACTGCAGACAAAGCAGAACTCGCTTTAGCTGCCTAAAGCGCAGCTAACGTCCGCCGGAGGTGCCCACGGCCTCCGAGTCGGGCGCCAACCGTCGTGGGGCACCGAAAGTAAGGTCGCCTGAGCCTTACTTTTGGGACTAATTTCAGGCTGGGGAAGAAAAAGCCTGTCAGTGGGCGTTTTCTTCCCGAGAATTTAAGTACACTGACTGCACCCGGAGAAGTTTGGGGTTCGATGCCTTCGGACGGGGGTTCAAATCCCCCCGCCTCCACCAAAATAAACAATTCTACAATGTTTTAGGATTATGAGACTACACTTCTAAGAAGAACTCCCATTAGAAAAATAATGAGGTATAGTATATTAATTCAGAGGTGAAATTAGTGAAAGCAAATAAAAATCTTTTATTAAAGCTAATTGAGGAAATCCCGGAAAGTCAACTTGAAGAAGTTATTGACTTTATTTTGTTTTTAAAACACAAGCAAGATAAAAAGTTATTAAGTGATTTGGTGTCCGCCAGTGAGAGTAGTATAGATTTTTGGAACAACGATATTGACGATGAGGTTTGGAACAATTTGTAAGAAGTCGGCAGTGCATTACCCAATTGGTAGTGCCGCTTTATGCTGATTGCTCATTTTTATTGAGATTTTACCATAAACAGAGGGCTGCCTCACAAAATAGAAAAGCAGCCCCTATTCATTTTTAGCTTTTACCCCCTCAGCTGCCTCTTTTGTAAAGATTGTTTTTAAGGTCAACAGTAAAATCTTGATGTCCAAAAAAACAGAGTAATTCTTTATATATATCAAATCAAGCCTGAGCTTATCTTCTGGACTTGTTGCATACTTGCCGTAAACCTGTGCAAGTCCTGTGAGCCCTGCCTTTACATTATGACGAAGAGAATACTCAGGATAAAGCTTTTTAAACTGCTCAACAAAATAAGGACGCTCTGGTCTTGGTCCTATAAAACTCATCTCACCCTTTAGAATATTTATAAGCTGTGGAAGCTCATCAAGCCTTGTTGCGCGCAAAAACCTTCCAACCCTTGTTATTCTGGGGTCGTTTTCGGTTGCCAGCACAGGACCTGTCATTTTCTCTGCATCTTTTACCATCGTCCTAAACTTTAAAACATAAAAATCTCTCTCTCCTTCTGTAATCCTTTTTTGCCTATAAATCACTGGACCTTCTGAGTCAAGTTTTATGGCAATTGCAATCAAGATCATTATAGGAAAAGAAATAACCAGTGCAACTGATGCAAGAAGAATGTCACAAAATCTTTTTATAAGCTTTTGCTCGGAAGTAAGTTCTGGCTGTTCAATAGAAAGTGTTGCAACATCGTCAAACTGAATCACCCTCGCACGTGATACCAATATATCTCTAAAGTCTGGTGCTATGAAAATATGTTTTTTGAATTCTATCGCCTTTCTTACAATCTCACTTTTTAAGTTTTCATCCATTTTTGAATAAATATAAATTGTATCAACAAGTTTTATATATGGTATCAATTCTTCTATAGCTTTTGGCTCAAGAACATACTTTACATCTATCCAACCTTTCGAAATATTTTGAAGCTTTTGAGCAAACTCCTGCGCTTTTGACATCTCTCCAATCACAAGTACATGCTTGACACCTTGAACTCTTTTGAAAACATATAAAACAAGTCCTCTCCAACCCAAAAGCAACAAAAACTGTACAAAAAAGGCAATTATAAATATACTTCGTGGGAAAGCAAAGTGTCTGTAGAAAAATGTTGATACAACTGTTAAAAATTGTAGAAGCATAAGTGCCAGACCAAGCGAAAATGCAATTTCGCTAATGGTTTTCATTGTTATTGTATAAAGTCCATAGATATTTAAAAGCACAAGTGTAAAAAGAGTTATTTGTGGAATCAATGTATAATAAGGCATAAAATTTTTTTCTGGGAATGTAAAGTTAAACTTGATTATATATGCAAGAATGTAACCTGCGTGTACAAGTAAAATGTCCATAAGGACAACAAAAAATTTGCTCAGCTTGTGATAGCTTTTAATATATGATTTCATCTCCTACCATCTCCGCTTATAATATTTTTTCTAACCTCTCTGCAAGCACCTTTATATCATGGTACTTTTGAACATATTCTCTTCCCTTTTGCCCAATTCTCTCTCTTTCTTCTTTGGACATACCATACAAGCTCAATATTGCCTCAGCAAATGCTTTGCTGTCATAACTTTGGCAGGAAATTCCTGCACCTGACTCTTTGACAATATCATTTGCTACATTACCCGCAAAAACAATCGGCTTTGCAGCACAAAGATAGTCAAAAAGCTTATTAAGTGATATTCCGAACCTGTAAACTTTTAGATTGTGCATTGAAACAAGTGTTATGTCAACGCGCTCAAGTAAGCTTGGCACAGAAAGCTTTGAGATAGGAGAATAAAAAAATACATTTTTAAGTTCAAGCTCTTTTGCCATATTCTCAAGCTTTTCTTTTTCTGGCCCGTCACCTATTATCAAAAAATGAACTCTATCACCTATATTTTCCTGGACAATTTTTGCTGCCTCTATTATGGTCTCCATTGCATTTGCCTGTCCAAGCGCACCCAAGTAACAAGCCTTAAAATATCCATTATGTTCATCTAAAATCCTTTTCGTTTCCTCTGAGAGAATATTTTTAAGACTATCAAACCTTTCTATATCACATCCGTTAGGAATATGAACAATCTTCTTTTTATCAATACCTAAACTTTCAATGTATTGGTCTGCCTTTGGCAATACCGTTACAACATAGTCTGCTTTTGTGTAAATAAATTTTTCAAGACTTCTTAAAAGCTTTACAATTACACTTCCTTCCTTCAAAGCACCAAGGTCAATACCACTTTGCGGCCAAAGGTCTCTGACCTCTGCAATGAATTTACATTTAAATTTTTTTGACAGCAAATACCCCACAATCCAGGCAAGAGGATGAAATGAAGATGCCAATATTACATCAGGTCTTTCAAACTTTCTTGCAATGAAATAAAGGTTTTTGGCATATGAAAATATGTTAAAAAGTCTTTTTATATCATTCTTTTTATAAGGAAACGTCTTTATCCACACGAATTTTACTTTCTCATATTCCTCTATTTTAAATTTCTTGCCTTTTTCTAACATCTCAACCCTCTGTTTGTGGTCAAAACTTGAAGCAAAGATAGTAACGCTATAGCCTCTTTCTGCAAGCTGCTTAGCAAAATCAAAATGCCTTGTAATTCCCCCAACTTTTGGCGGGATTGCATAGTGATTAAATATCCAAACCTTTTTCAACTTTCTTCTCCCTTTCCAAAAAGTACAACAGATATTCTTGATTATTTGAGGATCAGCAAAATTTTGTCCATATTGAGTATATCATAATTTGGGCTGATTATTAATATCTAAAATCAAAGCTTTGGGTAGACTGTTTCATGACAAAATAGTGCAAAATAAAAGCAAAATAATTAAAGTTGGCAGTTTGGCAAAAAAGGTATAATTAAGATAGGCATATTATCTTATTGAATATGTTTCGAGAAAGGGGTTTTCAAAAATGAAGTTTGGCTATTTTGACGATGCTAAAAGAGAATATTTAATCACAACACCGCTTACTCCATATCCTTGGATAAACTATCTTGGAATGAAAGATTTTCTATCTCTGATTTCAAACCACGCTGGAGGCTACTGTTTTTATAAAGATGCAAGGCTTCGAAGAATAACAAGATTTCGTTATAACAACGTTCCGCTTGATATGGGTGGAAGATATTTCTACATAAAAGATGGGGATGATGTCTGGTCACCCTCATGGATGCCAACAAGAAAAGACCTTGAATTTTACCAGTGCAGGCATGGTCTTGGTTATACAATTATCACGGGCAGAAGAAATGGTATTGAGGTTGAACAAAGGTTTTTTGTTCCTGTTGATGAAAACTGTGAGATACATCATTTGAGAATTACTAACAAGACAAATACTAAAAAAGAAATTAAACTTTTCTCTTTAATCGAATTTTGTCTGTGGAACGCACTTGACGATATGACAAACTTCCAGAGAAACTTTTCAACAGGTGAAGTTGAAATTGAAGGTTCTGTAATCTACCATAAGACTGAATACAGAGAAAGAAGAAATCATTTTTCTTTTTACTCTGTAAATGTTCCTATTTCTGGGTTTGATACAGACAGAGATACTTTTCTTGGGCTTTACAGAGGATTTGAAAACCCTGCAGCTGTTGAATTAGGAAAAAGTTTTAATTCAGAAGCTCATGGCTGGTCACCAATTGCATCTCACATGATTGAAATTAGCCTTTTGCCAGAAGAAACAAAAGAGCTTGTATTTGTTCTTGGCTATGTTGAAAATGAACCTGAAAAGAAGTGGTTTAAAAAAGGCGTTATAAATAAAGAAAAGGCGTATAAGATGATTGAAAAGTTTTCAAAACCAGAAGATGTAAATGCTGCATTTGAAAAATTGAAAGAATTCTGGGATGGGCTTTTGGACAAGTTCAATGTATCAACAGGAATTGACAAAGTAGATAGAATGGTAAATATATGGAATCAATATCAATGCATGGTTACATTTAACCTCTCCAGAAGTGCATCATATTTTGAATCCGGAATTGGTAGAGGAATGGGATTTAGAGATTCAAACCAGGATATTCTTGGTTTTGTTCACCAGATCCCAGAGCGTGCAAGAGAAAGAATCTTAGACTTAGCTGCAACCCAGTTAGAAGATGGTGGGGCATACCACCAATATCAGCCACTTACAAAGAGAGGTAACAATGAAATTGGTGGAAACTTCAATGATGACCCTTTGTGGCTGATACTTTCAACAGTTCACTATATAAAAGAAACTGGAGACTGGTCAATCCTTGACGAAGTAGTACCATTTGAAAATAACCCTGAAAAAGTGGGAACACTGTTTGAACATCTGAAAAGAGCATTTTATCATGTAGTCAACAACTTAGGCCCACATGGACTTCCTCTTATCGGCAGGGCTGACTGGAATGACTGTTTGAACCTCAATGCTTTTTCAACAAACCCTGACGAGTCGTTCCAGACATGCGACAACAAGGATGGCAAGACTGCTGAATCGGTCATGATTGCAGGGATGTTTGTATATGTAGGAAAAGAATTTGTAAGGCTGTGTGAAAAGACAGGAAATTTTGAGCTGGCCAAAGATGCCCAAAAACACATTGATAATATGAAAGAGGCTATTTTAAAGTATGGTTATGATGGTGAATGGTTTTTAAGAGCATACGACTATTTTGGCAACAAAGTTGGAAGCAAAGAAAATGATGAAGGAAAAATTTTTATTGAAACACAGGGTTTTTGTGTAATGGCAGGAATAGGACTTGATGATGGAAAAGCTATTTCTGCGCTCGATTCTGTTAAAAAATATCTTGATACAGAACATGGAATAGTCCTTGTTCAGCCAGCTTTTACAGAGTACAAAATTCATCTTGGTGAGATTACAAGCTATCCGCCGGGCTACAAAGAAAATGCAGCAGTTTTTTGTCACAATAATCCATGGATTATGATAGCAGAGTGCATAGTTGGAAGAGGAGACAGAGCATTTGAATACTGGTCAAAGATTGCTCCATCGTACAGAGAAGATATAAGTGAAATTCATAAGCTTGAACCATATGTATACTGCCAGATGATTGCTGGAAAAGATGCATACAAACCGGGAGAGGCAAAAAATTCATGGCTGACAGGTTCTGCTGCTTGGAACTTTGTGGCAATGACACAGTGGATTTTAGGAATAAGACCTGACTTTGATGGACTTTTAATAGATCCTTGTATACCAAAAGAATGGAATGGATTTACTGTAAAAAGAGTGTTCAGAAATGCAGTTTACAATATCAAAGTAAAAAACCCTGATGGTGTTTCAAAAGGTATAAAAAAAGTTGTAGTTGATGGTAAAGAAATGTCTTCTAATTTAATACCAGCTTTTTCAGATGGCAAAGAGCATTTTGTTGAAGTGATAATGGGATAGAAAAATTTTAAGGAGGGCATTTTTTATGAATTATGGATATTTTGATTCTCAAAACAGAGAGTATGTTATAACAAACCCCAAAACACCAACTTCATGGGTAAATTATTTAGGAACAAGTGATTATTGTCTTATAATCTCAAATAACGCTTCAGGTTATTCTTTTTACAAATCTCCAAAACTTGGAAGGGTCACTCGTTTTAGGTTTAACAGCATCCCAATGGACAGACCTGGAAGATATGTATATATCAAAGATGAAAAGACAAAAGACTTCTGGTCAATAAGCTGGCAACCTGTTGGAAAGCCTCTTGAGAAGTTCCTGAGCATCTGTCGACATGGTCTTGGATATTCAATATTTGAAAGCAAATACAGCAATATAACTTCATCTTTAAAAATCTTTGTCCCAGTAGACAAACCAATTGAGATCTGGGAAGTTAAAATCAAGAATGAATCAGATGAGAAAAAAGAACTATCGATATTTACTTATACAGAGTTCTGTCTATGGAATTCTATGCTTGACATGATGGATTTTCAGTATATTCTTTACACCTGCAGAATGGGTTACAACAAAGAAGATGAAATTGTAGATTATTCTATCAAACTCTGGAGTCCTTATGAACCAAAAGCATTTTTCACGTGCACAAATAAAAAGATTGAAAGTTTTGATACAGATAGAGATGTATTTATTGGTCCATATAACAGTGAGGCTAATCCAGAAGCAATTCAAAACGGCAGGTGTTTTGGGTCAATTGCAATAGGTGGAAATCCATGTGCTGCAACACAGGTAAAAATTGAACTTCAGCCCGGTCAAGAAGAATACTTAGTGTTTGTACTGGGAATAGGAGATGCATACAAGGAAGGAAAAGAATATAAAAAACTATTTGCATCAAAAGAAAATATTCAAAAAGAATTTGAAAAAGTACAAAAGTATTGGGATGAACGACTTAGTAAGTTTAAATTTTCAACGCCAAGCGAAAAGATGAATTTGATGTTAAATATATGGAATCAATATCAGTGCCATACAACATTCAACTGGTCAAGGTCTGCTTCATTTATTGAAGCTGGTGGAAGAGATGGACTTGGCTTTAGAGATTCTTCACAGGACATTCTGGGCGTTGCACATTCAATCCCCCAAGAGGTAAGAAAAAGACTTATTGAACTTCTTAAGGCCCAGCTTTCTGAAGGATATGCGATGCATCACTTCCAGCCTCTTACATTGACTCAGGGAGAACATAATATACCTCCACGAGATAGAATTTACTCAGATGACCATTTATGGCTTTTAATTGCTGTGCCACACTATATAAAAGAAACAGGTGACTTTTCTATCTTAGATGAAGTTGTGGAATATGCGGACAAGGGAAGTGCTTCTGTTTATGAGCATTTAAAACAAGCTTTGGAGTTCTCATGGAATCACAGAGGAAAACATGGACTTTTGCTTGGTCTTGCTGCTGACTGGAATGACTGTATCAACCTCAAAGACGGTGGCGAGAGTACATGGTCAACCCAGCTTTATTACAAAGCTTTATCTGAGTTTATAGAACTTGCTGAGTATATTGGAAAGACTGATGATGCTGAAAAGTATAAAGCTTATAGAAATGAAATCAAAAAGGCAATGGAAGAGTATACATGGGATGGCGAATGGTTTGTAAGAGGGTATTTGGCAAGCGGTAAAAAACTTGGGTCAAAAGAAAGTGAGCAAAGCAAAATATTCTTAAACTCACAGTCTTGGGCAGTGTTTTCTGGGGCTTTTATTGATGAAAAAGGCAAAATGGCAATGGATAGTGTTAAAAAGTATCTTGCAACAGAGCATGGTTGTGTTAAGAACTGGCCAGCTTATGTTGATTATATCATAGAGGTTGGGGCTGTAACTTCTTTCCCACCAGGATTAAAAGAAAATGCTGCTATTTTCTGTCATGCTAATACATGGGTAATTATTGCAGAGGCTGTACTTGGAAGAGGCGATTATGCTTTTGAATACTATATGTCGTTCCTTCCTGCAAACAAAAATGATATTGCTGAAATATATACCACTGAACCTTATGTTTATTCCCAGTTTATCACTGGAAAAGAACATCCATATTATTTTGGTCGCGCGCGAAATCCATGGTTGACAGGTACTGCAACATGGGCATTTGTTGCTGCAACACAGTATATCCTTGGAATAAGACCTCACTATAAAGGGCTTATCATTGACCCATGTATACCAAATCAGTGGGACAGTTTTGAAGTTGAGAGAGTTTTCAGAGGAAGAAAACTTTCTATTAAGGTTTCAAATCCAGACCATATTTCGAAAGGTGTTAAAAAAATATTAGTAAATGGAAAAGAGATTGCAGGAAATTTAATCCCAGTAGAATTACTTGGCAATGAAAATGTAGTTGAAGTTGTGATGGGAAAATAATATTTAAGACAGGAAAATAAAACTGCAAAAAGAGGAGGCACACCATTGCATATTTAAAGTGGTGTGTCTCTTTTTTGTTTCTTTTCTAAAACATCTACTGGTTAAAAACATCTAAAAATTTTGCTATATTCACTTAAAATTTTTATTTGCAAACTCAAATTTTATATGGCAATATATTTTGATATGAGTGTAATTGATTTCACAACTAAAAATTTCTATTACTCAAGGAGGTTTACAAACATGAGTTTACCAAAAGGATTTCTGTGGGGTGCTGCAACTGCATCATATCAGATTGAGGGTGCTTGGAATGAAGATGGAAAAGGTGAATCTATATGGGACAGGTTTTCTCATCAAAAAGGGAATATTCTATACGGTCACACAGGCGATGTTGCCTGTGACCACTATCATAGGTTCGAAGAAGATGTTTCTCTTATGAAAGAACTTGGACTAAAAGCATACAGATTCTCTATTGCTTGGACAAGAATATTTCCAGATGGCTATGGTACTGTAAATCAGAAAGGTCTTGAGTTTTATGATAGACTCATCAAAAAGCTTGTTGAAAACAATATTGAACCGGTTGTCACCATTTATCACTGGGATCTTCCTCAAAAGCTTCAAGACATTGGCGGTTGGGCAAACTCAGAAATCGTGAATTATTATTTTGAATATGCAATGCTTCTTATAAATCGCTACAAAGATAAAGTAAAAAAATGGATAACATTTAATGAACCTTATTGTATTGCCTTTTTGGGACACTTTTATGGAGTTCATGCACCGGGAATAAAAGATTTTAAAGTTGCAATGGATGTTGTACACAATATTATGCTTTCACACTTTAAGGTTGTAAAAGCGGTAAAGGAAAACAATATTGATGTTGAGGTAGGAATTACACTTAATTTAACTCCAGTTTACCTTCAAACAGAGCGTCTTGGATATAAGGTAAGCGAAATTGAAAGAGAAATGGTAAACCTCAGTAGCCAGCTTGACAATGAACTTTTCCTTGACCCAGTACTCAAAGGAAGCTATCCACAAAAGCTGTTTGATTATCTTGTTCAAAAAGATTTGTTGGAAACTCAAAAAGCATTGAGTATGCAGCAGGAAGTAAAAGAAAATTTCGTTTTCCCTGATCTTCTTGGTATCAACTACTATACACGTGCCGTCAGGCTTTACGATGAAAATTCTTCTTGGATATTTCCAATAAGATGGGAACATCCTGCAGGAGAGTACACCGAGATGGGCTGGGAAGTATTCCCACAAGGACTTTTTGATCTTTTGATTTGGATTAAAGAAAGTTACCCACAAATTCCAATTTATATAACAGAAAACGGTGCTGCTTATAACGACAAGGTAGAAGATGGAAGGATTCATGACCAAAAGAGAGTGGAGTATTTAAAACAGCACTTTGAACAAGCAAGAAAGGCAATTGAAAATGGAGTGGATTTGCGAGGCTATTTTGTATGGTCTCTGATGGACAATCTTGAATGGGCAATGGGGTATACAAAAAGATTTGGAATTATATATGTGGATTATGAAACTCAAAAAAGGATTAAAAAAGATAGTTTTTATTTTTATCAGCAGTATATAAAGGAAAATTCATAAATACAAATATAAACGGGCTTTTGGAGGGGTTCTACTTCAAAAGCCTTTTTTATATTATTGTAGAAATCTTTTCTATCTATATTCTTTATGTTTTTAAATACATTTCACAATTTTTTTCTTTACACCTTATATCCTTTTGTTAGCATTAAATGAATAGTATTCTATTTATTTAAGTCAAAACAACTAAAGTATTTAAGCTACTATTGACTTTTTTCAGCTATTTTTTATAGAATATAATTACAAACGATTGCATTCAACTATGAGAGGAGGAATAGCTAAACAAGAATTTTTAAGTTACATTTATCGAAAACGTTTGTTACGATTAATTCAAAATCAAAACAAGGAGGGTGTTTGGTATGAATGGTTTATTTAAAAAATTATCTAAAAAACTTACCATCATTTCCCTTATTGTAATTATTGTATTTTTACTTACTTCATCACTATCTATCTATGCTGGTGTGATGATGCAAGGTTTTTATTGGGATGTACCAGCAGGAGGCACGTGGTGGAACACTCTTGCTTCAAAAGCGTATGAGCTTAAATACATGGTAGGAGGAAGTTACGGTATAAATCGTATATGGTTCCCTCCAGCCTATAAAGGTCAAGGCGGGGCTTATTCAATGGGGTATGATCCTCATGACTACTATGACCTTGGTCAATATTATCAAGATGGAACAACTGAAACAAGGTTTGGATCTCAATCTGAATTAAAAAATGCTATTTCAAAATATAAAAGCTATGGTATATCTGTAACAGAAGATATTGTCTTGAATCACCGCTCTGGTGGAAAGAGTGAATACAATCCTAAGACTGGTACAAATACATGGACAGATTTTACAAATACAGCAAGCGGTATGTGTCAGTGGCACTGGGATGCTTTCCATCCAAATAACTATTGCAGTGGTGACGAAGGAACATTTGCTGGATTCCCAGATGTCTGCTATACTTCAGGTCCAGCTTACAATGACATGAAAGCATGGATGAACTGGCTGAAATCATCCACAAACGCTGGTTTTGATAGCTGGAGATATGACTATGTAAAAGGTTATGGCTATTGGGTTGTAAAAGATTTTAATGCTGCAACATCCCCCACATTTAGCGTTGGGGAATACTGGGACGCAAACACATCAACACTTGACTGGTGGGCAAATTCAAGTGGTTCCTCTGTATTTGACTTTGCACTTTACTATACCTTAAGAGACATTTGCAACAATACAAGCGGCAGCGGATATTTGCCAAACGTCTTTGACTATAGCAAAAGCTATGCTGCAAAAAATCCTTTCAAAGCTGTAACTTTTGTTGCAAATCATGACACAGATGAAATTGTAAATGACAAAATGATGGCTTATGCTTTCATTTTGACTTATCAAGGTTATCCATGTATATTCTGGAAAGATTACTATGATTATGGTCTTGCGACAGGCGGTGGAGCATCTCCTGGTGGATGGGGAAATGGTATAAAACAGCTTGTATGGTGCAGAGAAAAACTTGCTGCTGGTGCACCTAATATTGAAATTCTTAAAAGCAATGATGGTGATATTATAATTTACGGAAGCAAAGGCTATTCAACCTCAAGCCCAGGATACATCGTTGTAATAAATGATCATCCAAGTCAATGGAAAGGTGCATGGGTTCAAACAAGCAATAGTTACTTAAAAGGCAAGACTTTAAAAGCTTATGCTTGGTCATCCACAGTTTCAGGTCAAAATGTTCAGCCGCAAAACAAATACTGTGATGCAAACGGTTGGGTAGAAGTATGGGCACCACCAAGAGGATATGCTGTATATTCTGTAGATGGTCTATAATACAAAAACTTTTACAAGTTCCCTTAGGGGCAAAACCCCTAAGGGAACAATATTTTAGGTGGAGGTAACAATAATAAAATGAGTAAAAGAAAAAAAATAGTGGTTTTTATCTCATTGTTTCTATTGATAGCCTTGATTATTGCAAACATTGTTGTTGTGTACAACAATCAGCCCGAAAATTTAATAAACCTTTTCAGAAAAGCAGAATCTGTAATTAGCGGCAAATACATTGTTGATTTTTACCCTACAAAGGTGGAATTTCTACAAACAGTCAAAGACCTGATATACGATTTTGATAAAAATTCCTTACTAATTGATTATAAAGGACTCAAGATAAAGGCTAATCTTTCATCTCTTTTCCCAGAAGAAAACAAAGTAGGCATAAGACTCAAAATGTATATAGAAAACCTTACAGGTAATAAGTTAACTTTAAACACAACAAATGTACTGTTGGGTTACAAAGGTGATTTGAACCAGTACTCATTTTTACCTCACCTTATTCAAAATTCCAGCTATCCGCTTAATGTCGGAAAGAAATTAGAATTAAATTTGGTATATTATCCAGAAAATAATATATACACCCTGAGAAAATACGGCTATTATGGAGACCTTCGAGAAACATATTTTTTGGATCTAAGCTCTGCTATACTAATGAATAATCTAAAAAGTGTATTACCTATTAGAATCTATTTTTCTGCAGACAAAAAAGATTATTCGAAATATAAAAAAGTATTTAGTAAGGAAAATATTTATACTGACTATGTCTGTAGGCTAACCTTCGAACAACTTTCTCTTCTAAAGTCCAGAAAAATAATTTTTTATCAGGATCAGATAGGTACTACCTTTATAAATGAACAGGTACCATTAAGTTTAAATGCTTTTGAACATAAAGGAATATTGTTTGTACGTATTAAAATACCCCAGGGAAATCTAATAATTGACGAAAAAGATATTTCCGTCTCTTATGATGGAACAACTTGGGAAAGAAGTATAAATAAATTTAAAGACTTGTCCACTCAATTCAAAAAAATGCTTATTAGTCCTAATGTATTAAATCTTGATATTAACTACCCATTCGAATATACCTTTAAATTCAAAGCCAAAAATACAAAAAAGATTTACTTAGATTTAAGCGGAATTGTATTAAAAATTGACCATCATGACAATGAAAAAGGTAATGCAAAGTACAATGAAAAAAGCTCTACAAAATACTCAGCTCTTGTTCCCATAAAACTTCAACTTGTTGAGGCTGGCAATTAGAATAAGCCAGCCTATTCTTGTTATTACCAAAATTATTAGTTTAGACAGTCCAAATTTTATTCTCGAACACAAACACAACCATTTTAAAAAGTCACCCTTTCATGTTCTAAGAGCCATATCTTTTTATCAATTCCTGCACTATATCCTCCCAAAGTTCCATCATTTTTTATAACTCTGTGGCACGGAACAATTATCACAGCTGGATTTTTCTTGGCAGCATTTCCAACAGCTCTTGCACCATGGGGCTTTCCAACTTTTTTTGCAAGCTCTCTATAAGAAACTACACTTCCAAAGGGAACATTTATAAGTTCATTCCAAACTCTCTTTTGAAACTCTGTCCCCTCTAAACGAAGTTTTAGCTCAAAATTGGTTCTCTTCCCTCCAAAATACTCTTCAAGTTGCAAAATAGCTTCTTTTATAACAGGGCTAATCAGCTCTTTTTCATCTTTTCGTGAAACAAACTCCACTGATACTATGCTATCGTCTTGTCCTACAATCTTTATCAGTCCAATTGGAGATATTAAATAACCAACAGATTTTTTCAATTTAAATCACCTGCTCTTTTTAACTAATACTTTTCACAACTTTTTAAATAATCAATCCAATAATCAACATCCAAAAAATAATAATGGGAATAGCATAATACCATTTCTTTGGCTTTCCTTCTCGCCAAAGATTCTCTGCCTCTTTCTGGCACTCATTTAAAATGGAATCTGGTATAAGCTTTATTGTTATTGTAACTAAAAATGGAAGAATTATTATATCATCAAGATAACCTAAAATTGGTATAAAATCTGGTACAAAGTCGATTGGCGACAAGGCATATACAATGGTAATTAAAGCAAATATCTTAGCTAAAAGAGGTGTATCTCTTCTTTTCATTGCTAAAAAAATAGCCGGAATTTGTTTTTTTAATAATTTTGCCTTTTCTCTTATATTTTTACTCAATGAATCCACCTCTTTTAACTATTACACTTTTTAAACAATGTCACGCACTCTACATGAAATGTCTGTGGAAACATATCAACAGGCTGAACTTCCACAACTTCATAGCCATTTGAACAAAGTATATTTGCATCTCTTGCAAGTGTTGAAGGATTGCAGGATACATAAATTATGTTTTGTATCTTGTGCTCTATCAAGCTTTCTAAGAGCTGTTTTTCACAGCCACTTCGCGGAGGGTCAAGTATCACAGCCTGGGGTATAATTCCACTTTTCAATAACTTTGGAATTTCAATCTCAGCACTACCGCATATAAATTCAATATTTGAAATGCTGTTATTCTTGCTGCTTTTTTTTGCATCTTCAACTGCATCTCTAACTAACTCTATGGCGTAAACCTTTTTGCAAAACCGAGCTACAAACATTGAAATGGTACCAATTCCAGAGTATATATCAAATACGACTTCTGCCTCAATATTACGCAGATATTTTACTACCTGACGGTAAAGTACCTCTGTTTGCACAGAATTTACCTGAAAAAATGACTTTGGGGAAATCTCAAATGTTAAATTCCCTATCTTGTCTTTTATTGTGCTATTGCCCCAGATCAATATATCTTCCTCACCAAGTATTACATTTGTCCTTTTAGGATTCAAGTTGACGAAAAAGGATTTGATCTCGGGAAACTTATCTAAAATGTCATTTTTGATAGCTTCTAAATTCTCAGGTACTTTTGTGCAAACAAGAATGAGCATCATCTCATTAAATGCAAATGAATTTCTAACAACAATGTGCCTCAAAACTCCTTTATGCTTTTTTTCGTCATAAACCTCTATCTTGTGTTTTCGGATTAGATCCTTCATACCTTTTATCACATTATCGCAAAACTCATGCTGAATAAGACAGTAATCTATATCAACAATATCATGTGTCATCTTTTTATAAAATCCTATTTGTGGTTTTTTATAATCTCCACCTACCGGAAGTGCTGTTTTGTTTCTGTATCTAAATGGGTTTTCCATTCCAATAACATCATTTATTTTGGGGCTGAGCTTTCCTATTCGCCTAAAAGCATCTTCAACAAGAAGCTTTTTTAGGCTTAGCTGATGCTGGTATTTTGCATGCATCAAATGACATCCACCACAAAAGTCATAATAAGGGCATTCAGGGTCTTTTCTATATGGGCTTTTTTCTAAAATTTCAACTAAGTTTGCTTTGGCATACTCTTTTTTTACCTCTTCTATTTTGATTTTTACAACCTCATCAATTAAAGTATTGTCAACAAACACTACAAAACCATCAATTCTTGCAATGCCCTGTGCCTGGTGATTGAGTGTGTCAATTTTGACAATATACTCTTGCGACTTTTTTACCACATCTTCTCCCCCTGATACTTCTTTGTTTTTTCGCTTTAATATTTTACACCATTTTTTAATAGCAAGAAAATAATAATTTCATAAAGTCTTAGAGAAAATATATATTGAAAATCTAAAAGCTACTGTTCATAAGACATTCAATCAAAAGGAGGTTTAAAAAAATTGTTCAACCCGTTTGAAGAAAAGCCAAAGCCGATTGAAAATTTTCTTATGGACTGGAAAACAATATACCCCAAGTCGTACTGCAAAAATGAAGTTGACCCTTATACAAAGACAAGAATAATTCTCATGAACGGGATTGAAGTTGAAGCCTCGATGTTTTTCCATCAGTTTCACCGCCATTGTATAGACAACAACGTAAGACGCGATTTAGCAATGATGAGAAGAATTGAGCAAATGCAACAAAAACACATCAACTGGTTAAAGCCAATTGATGAGACACCTCTTGAAACTACAATAGGATATGAGCATGTGGCTGTAGACCTTACCGCTTGGCTTGCTCAAAACGAACCTGACCCTTATGTTAAACAAACTCTTGATTTTATTTTGCTTGAAGATTTTGACCATCTTTACCGCTATGCAAACCTTCTTGACATGGACTCGAATATCCCAGCAAACAATCTGGTAAAAAACTATGTTGAAATCATCCCTGGTCGGCCGACAATTGCCCATCACAGACATCCTTATGATACTGTCAGCAGATGCGTTGATTTTAAAAAAGCAGATATTAGAACAAAGTTAAACATTTTCATCATAACAGCCGGTGAGCAGCAGACAATGAATTTTTATAACAACATTGGTAACACCTATTACAACGACCTTGGAAGACAGCTCTACTTAGAAATAGCCTTAGTGGAAGAAGAACACGTAACCCAGTATGGTTCGTTGATTGACCCGAGACTCACATGGTTCGAAAGTCTTCTTTTGCATGAATACACCGAATGCTATCTGTATTACTCATTCTATGAATCTGAGGTTGACCCAAATGTAAAATCTATATGGGAGATGCACCTTGATGCTGAAATTGCCCATCTTCATAAAGCTGCAGAACTTTTGCAAAAATATGAGAACAAATCTTGGTATGAAGTTATCCCGGGTGGGCAGTTCCCAAATCTTTTGCTGTTCCATGATACGCGTGAATATGTACGCAAAGTTATTTCACAGATGGTTGAAATAACTGCTGACAAAGAGGATTTAAAAAATGTAAATGATCTACCAGAAAATCATACGTTTTTCTGGTTCCAGAATAAAGTGAACCATGATATAAATTTGGTTGCAAGCCATGTGGTGATTGATAAGCACAAAACGGTAAAAGGTGAAGATTACAGGTGGGAGATGGCTCCACACCCAGTTGAAAGCTTGAGAAATAGAAAAGAAGACAATAGCTCAATTGGAAGAACAAAGCAGAAAAAGCTTGTTAGCATATAAATAAAAAAGCTGTCTACCGTTGCGGTGGACAGCTTTTTGCAATTTCCGAAACCTTTCATCTATTTTGATTGCATCTTTTCTTTCAAAAAAGCTCCAAGTTTTCTATCTGTTCCAAGGATATGATTTTTGAGCCAGTCAACAACAAGTCTGTTTGTCTTTATAACTGCTGCAACTCCTGCTCCTTCCTTCTCTATCTCCTCTCGAAACTTTTTGTAGTTTTCAACAAAGTTGTCATGTTCTTTTTTATGATATAGATACTCTGGGTACAGATACTCTTTCATGTATTTTTCCTCAGTTGAAAAATGAAAAACAACATAATCACCTAAAAAGTCTAAAACTTCTGGCAATACCTTCTTCCCCTCACCCTGAGCACAAGCATCCAAAAGTCTATTTATTCTTTCAAAAAGCTCTTTGTGCTGATTGTCTATTGACTCAACTCCAACAGAGTACTGGTCAAGCCACTCTATTTGCGGCATTATTTCACTCCTTTCAAATTGAAGTTATATTCAAATATTATATACCCCAATTAATTAAAAAGTAACACATTATAACTTCTTTCTCTCAGGCTTTGCCCAACCTTTCTTTCTAAGTATAGCTTCAAATGTACCAACAATTCTGAATAACACTGTCATCTGTCTGTAGCCAAAATTTTCTAATATCGCAAACAATACAAGTATACCGAACTCTCTCCACCCTTCATATTTTCTATCAGAAAATTCTCCAAGAAGAACTGCTAAAATCGAAATAACTATTCCGTACATTATCTCAACTGCAAAGAAAAATAAGGCCACTTCTAAATTGATTATGTGAGCAAAATACGATATAGGTATAAAAATATAACCCAACATCTCCACGAATGGCCCCAATAGTTCAAACATAAGCTGATATGGCATAGCAAAAAGACCTAATATGCCATACTTAGGATTAAATAGAATATCTTTGTGCATGAAAATAACTTGGCAAAGACCTCTTTGCCATCTTCTTCTTTGTTTTGAAAGGTCTTTTAAAGTCTCTGGACATTGAGTCCATACAATCGGATCTGGTACAAATTCAACTCTTCCCAGTGCGCCTTCTTTATAAGAGTTTTTTCTGAGCTTTACAACAATCTCCATATCCTCGCCAACAGTTCTATCAGAAAACCCTCCAACCTTTATAATAGCATTTTTATTAAATGCTGCAAAGGCTCCAGATGCAATAACAAGACTTCCTATCATAGAAAGACCTTTTCTCGCACCCAAAAAAGCTCTCAAGTATTCTATTATCTGAAATCTTGCAAGACTTGAACTTGGTAGCTTTAATTTTTTTATATTGCCAAAGGAATCCAATTCGGATCCATTTACAATCCTAACAATACCCGTTGTGGCTACAACTTCATAAGGGTTATCAAAAAATGGTTGCATAACCTTGGCTATTGAATCTCTTTCTAAAATTGAATCGGCATCAAGTGAACAAACATATGGGTATGTACATACGTTTATCCCTGCATTGAGAGCATCAGCTTTTCCCCCATTTTCTTTATCCACTACAATTAAATTTGAATACTTTTTGGAATAGTATATGGCCTTTATCTCTTTTGTTGACAAAATCTTTCTAAATTTCCTATCTACAATGTAAAGGTCAAATTCGTTTTTTAATACATCCAATGTCCCATCTTTTGACCCATCATTAATTACTACTACTTCATATTCTGGATATTCAATCTGCAAAAAAGATTTTACAGATTTTGCTATTGTTTCTTCTTCATTGTATGCCGGTACCAGCAGTGATACAGGTGGTGCAAAGTCTGATGAGACAATCTCCACAATCCTTCCTTTTATCTTATTTCTCCAGTAACTAACAATACCAAAAAAAGATATTAAAATTAAAATAGCATAAATAGTATTCAAAACTAAAACATAATAAGATACAAACCATGAAAACCAGTTTATTATATGTCGCATTCGTTATTCACTACCTCTTTCTCGGTTATAAGATATTCAAATCCTTCATCTTTCATTCTTTGATAAAAACAGTGGGGGTTAGACGATTTAAGTATTTTAATTATTTCTAAAGCTAAATCTTTCTCCTGTTCATTTCTGTAATTCAAAGCACTCTTGATAATATAATCAAAATTCACTGGACTATAAAAAACTTCTCTTATTTTGTCCCTTGCAAATTTATCATTTGTTGTATAGTAAAATTTTAGAAGATCATTTAAAATAACTGGTCCAAACTCAGATAGCATCTTTCTTGCAAAGTCTCTCATGTAGAACCAGTCATCTTCAAGGGAGGCAAGTAAATATTTTAAAGAACCCTTAGGTGAAACATTGCTCAACGCCCTTAAGGCTCGTAACTTCACAAAATTTATCTTTTCGTTTTTTATCAGAGTTTCAAGTTTTTCTTTGCAGTTTCTACATCCTACTTTTTCAATTACTCTGCAGAAAGCTGATCTGACTTCTGGTGATGGATGATTTATAAGAAAATCAATGTGTTCTAAATCTTCTAATGCCGCAATCTCTGAAAATATATTCAAACATGATATCAGAACTTTATCCGACGGGTTTTCTTTTATCACGTATAAAATTATATCTTTTATTTTTTCGCCACCATAAACTGCAAAAAATTCTATTCTTCTTCTAACCGAATCTGTATATTTATCAATGTTTAAAAAAATAGTTTTTAAATAAGGTTTAAAAACATTTAAATTCTGTATCTCATCTATGTTTTTGAAAATGGCTTCGGCAGTTGTATCTATCAGATACGGCTCTTTAATGCTAATTTTTAAAAGCGTTTTTAGCTCATCTTCTTCGCCCACTATACTAATAACTTTTGCAAACCTAAGTTTTTGAACTTTATTCCCTTTTTGAACCATCTTAATAGCAATATCAAAAAAGTTCAATTTCTTTAAAGCTATATATAGCTGTTTTTTTTCTTCTCCATTTACCCATGAATAATATATATTTATAACATCACTCAGAATGTAAATGTTTGAAGAATCAATAACATTTTTCTTTCCTGTTATCACATCATAGACATTTTCACTGTTATTTTTAAAAATCTGCTTTATTTTTTCTTGACGGATACTATTAATAACTTTGTATAAAAAAACAACTCCCGAAGTTATAACTAAAAGAATAACAATAATAATAACACACAAGATAACAAAATTTATATTATCTATCATTTAATTCACTCCAAAGTTCTAAAACTTTCTTTAGAAGAATTAATCTTTTATTATCATTCAGAATTTTGAATATAAAGTAATAAGTTTCTTCCTTATTGTTAAGTTTTATAATCGAATAACTGCTTGAATTTATTCTGTCCTCATCATTTAAACAGCCAATAACCTTTTTAATTTCATATTCATCAAAACCTCTGTTATAAATCACCTCTTTTGTAGTATCATTTAAAGCCAAGAAGTGATATGAAACAAAATATTCTGATAAAAATTCATCTATAATTTTGGGAACTACAATGATATGTTCATTTGCCATTTCATTCAAAAAAGAAATAAGATGTACAACTTCATTAATATGTAAATATTCATCTTGAGTGTACAAAAGTGACCTTACCATATTGTAAACTTCTAAAGTTGAAAAAGGCTTTGGAATAACTCCAATAGCTCCAAGCTCGTATGCCTTTGCTCTTGTTGCACGATGAATATTGCTACTGAGCAAAATTACTGGAATGTGAGCTTTAACAGAACTTTTTTTGATAGTTCTCAAAACTTCAAATCCACTAATTTTAGGCAAGTTTGTATCAATTATTGCAACATGAATACTGTTCTCACCAATTTTGTTCAAAGCTTCTTCACCATCAGCAGCCTCAAAAAATACAAAGTGATGTACTGAATCAAAAGAATTTTCAAACTTTTCAATTATTGCTTTTCTTATGTATTCATTTTCATCTGCAATCAACACATTTTTAACTATCATATATTGTTCTCCCATGTTTAGTACCATCTTAATTCTTTATTACCCCTTATTTTTTATTTAAAAACAGCAAAAATAAAAACCCCTTTTTTAAAACCATTAAAAGGTCTAAAAAGGGGTTTTTTACTTTTTTCTCTTCTGGTGCCGAAGGCGGGAGTCGAACCCGCACGGCCTCAGCGGCCACCGGATTTTGAGTCCGGCGCGTCTGCCAGTTCCACCACTTCGGCACATTTTCTTTTTGAATTTTAAGCAAGATTGATTATATCATAAATTTTTGAGATTGTCAAAGCCGAAGATTTTGATAAAATTCTGCCGGTAGACTGAATTACTAACTTCATTTTATCTTCTTTCAAGGTAAAAAGTCAAGGGTCTAAAAGTGAAAATTTCTAATTTTAATATTCAAATGGTTAGGATATAATAGAAATAAAATTTAAAAAAAGCGAGAGGTTATTTGTATGGAAACCTTTTGGCTGTTTATAATATGCTCTTTATTATTTGCTCTAAATTTTTTCGTTACTAAAAAATTTGGACTAAAAAACGTTGAGTATGAAATCTACTTTGAAGAAAATAAAAAAACTGAAGGTGATGAGATTCATATTGTTGAAAGAATTTACAACGGTAAAGCTCTGCCACTTCCATGGGTAAAATCCGAATTTGAAGTATCAGCATCATTTTTCATGGAAAATGCAAAAAATTATGTAGTGGGAGATAAATTAAGGTACATCAGCATTTTCTTTCTTCTACCTTACCAGCAAATAATTAGGCGTCATAAATTTGTTGCAACAAAAAGAGGGTTTTATAAGCTTGACAAAATTTATCTTGTCACTGGTGACCTTTTCGGTCTTTCAATGGATGACAGGTGTTACTATGTAAATTCCAATATTACCATTTACCCTGCATTTTTGGACCTGAAAAAACACCTTCTGCCCCGTTCAAGCCTCTCAGGCGAAGTTGTGGTAAAAAGGCATTATTATGAAGATATATTTCACTTTGCAGGGATAAGAGAGTATCAGTCTTTTGACTCTTTCAACAGAATAAACTGGAACGCAACTGCAAAATATAATACTTTGATGGTAAACAAGTATGAATACACCTCGTCAGGTGATGCTTTAATACTTTTAAATGTCCAAAGTTCAGAGTATGAAAGAAAAGAGGTTTTCAACAAAAACGCAATCGAACTTGGAATAAAGATTGCAGCAAGCCTGACAAAAGAATGCTTAGATAATCACATTCCAGTTGGTTTTGTTTGCAATGGCATAGATGAAGAGACTCTTGAGCCGCTTGAAATCTTGCTGCCATCACAAGATTCAAATCAGCTTTTAAAAATTCTCGAAACACTTGCACACATTAAAATTCAGGTAAACGAATACTTTGAAGCTTTTCTTTATCAAGTTTTAAGAAGTTACAACTTTCGTGAGCTTTTTATAATAACTTCTTTTGTTAACAAGGAGATGGAAAACTCTATCCTTCTTTATTCCTCACTCGGAGTTAAGTTTACTATTATTCTTCTTGAATATGATGAAAAACCTTTCAAATTAGAATCAGAAAATGTAAGAATTTTTCTGGCAAAACAGCATCTTTTAGAAAATGTTAGAACTTAAATAATAGCCGCAGGCAGGTTCTTCTTTTTTATTGTACCTGCGGCTTGAATTCTTTGAGTAAGTTCAAAAAGATTTTATTTCTGATATGCTATAAAAAGACTGACAGGTGAAATTTCAAAACTGCCTATTGCTTCCAGTTCATTTTCTTCTGAAAATATTATACCATCATTTGCTTTTATCTTCCATACTCCTTCAGGAAGTGTAATTACCTTCTTTTCTTTAAAAGGATTATATGCAACAATTATTTTTTTCCATGCATCATAGGGATACGAAATCAAAAAAACCACAATGCCATCAGGTGCTGGCAAGAATTTTAAATATTTTCTTATTTCACCTGATGAACGCATTCTAAACGCCACATGTTCTTTTCGCAGTTTTATAAGGTCACAATAAAATTTAAAAGTGTCATAAAACTTCTCTTTTAAACTCCAGTCAATCTTGTTTATACTATCCCCTGCATTGTATGTGTTCGGATGTCCTCCTTTGCTCCTATTGAACTCAACTCCACCATGCAAAAACGCAATGCCCTGAGATGTTAAAATTATTGAATTCGCCAAGCGGCATACCCGGTCAATCCAGAATATATCTTCGCCAACCATTGTCTTTAGTGCCTTGTCAAAAAGAGTTAAATTATCATGGCATGAAACATAATTAACACATTCATCTGGTTCCTTTGCAAAATCGTCAATAGCTGCCTTTATACCTTGTTTTAATCTCTCAACATCAGAAAGATTTCCATGCATATACCCTGTTTTAAATCCGTCAAGGTCACCTCTTATACTATCTCTTATTCTATCGTTAAAAAGTCCAATGGAATATCCATGGTGCGCTGTTGACTCAATTGTTGCCCTCTCTTCTAAAAGGCACACACTATCTCCCATCACCCATCCTTCACCATAAATAAGGGCATACGGATTTCGCTTGCGCACTTCTTTTGCAATCATTCTCATGGTAAGTGTATCAATAAGCCCCATTAAGTCAAATCTAAAGCCATCTATGTGAAAATCTTCTGTCCAGTATATAATTGTATCAAGTATAAACTTTCGGACCATTGGCTTTTCTGTCGCAATCTCATTACCACAGCCTGTTGCGTTTGAATAGTCGCCATAGTCATCTATTCTGTAAAAATAGCCGGGAACAATTTTGTCAAAAATAGAGAACTTGCCACCTTTTATATGGTACGTGTGGTTGAAAACAACATCCATCACAACACCTATGCCGTTTTGGTGCAAAGTTTTAATCATGGTCTTAAGTTCTTTTAAAGCCTCAATTCTACCACTTTTTGTTGAATACCAGTACTCAGGACATTGATACAAAACAGGGTCATATCCCCAGTTGTATTTTTTATCAGGATTTTTATCATCAACACTCCCAAAATCAGAAATAGGAAGAAGATGAATATGTGTAATTCCAAGCTCTTTTAAATGTAAAAGCCCTGTTGAAAACTTTTCTTTGTAAAAACTCTTCTGACAAAGACCTAAAAACTTTCCTCTAAACTTTTCATCTACACCTGAGGTTTCATCAATTGTAAAGTCTCGCACATGCATCTCGTAAATGATAGCATCTTGTTGTTTTTCTATCGTTTTCACAAACTCATCCTGCTGCCAGCCTTCAATAATAGTATCTGCTGGGTCAAATATGAAAGATTTTTGAGAGTTTGAGGAAGAAGCTTTCGAGTAAGGGTCAGGAACCTCATACACAATAAACCCTTCGTCTTCATCATAATTGTAATGCCAAACCTCATAAAGATAGTAGTGGTTTTTCAAGTCTCCTGTAAGATATATGTTCCATGTACCATTCTCAGAACGTGCCATCTCTTTTTCGAACCTGAAATTTTCACTCTCATCATATACCTTAACCTTTACTTTGTATGCTGTGGGTGCCCACAGTTTAAAGTAAGTGCCGTATGGCTCATACTTTATTCCAAGCTCACCTGGGTAAAAAAACTCAGGCCTTGTTAGAATTTCTCTTGGTCTTGCCCAGATATGCTCTGATTTATAGACAACCTTGTATTTTAAATTTGGCAATAATCTATTTGAGGTGGTAATTCTTATTATATTTGTAAAAGCCGTTTCTCTGTTAAAGTATTCAGTTATAACAATATCGTTACCAAATCCTGGTGGATACCAAAGTTTTTGGCTCGCACCTTCTGCAAATTTAAATTTTTGTCCTATCTTTATTTCTTTTAAATCCTTTATAAGCTCATATCTGCCTCTCAATTTAGAGTATGTCATCTCCCACTCAGGTGAAATTTGCCAGTCGTTCATTTCACCAATTACGAAAACTGGTTTTTTGTATGGTTTTCTATGATAGTCAAAATGTCCTTCTTTTAAAACAAACCTTATCTTTCCTTTTTGTTCGCATATTTCATAACCTCTTGCTTCTGCTTCAACTGGATTGTCAGAGTGAGGAATTACCTTGTCTATTTTTTCTATGTTTATTTCTTCTTCATTCAGAAACACTTTAAAATCTTCTTTCTTTACAGGGTGAACCATTTGGGAAAGTACTACAACTATTTCGTTAAAATCATCTATATATGCTCTCACTAACATTAAAACCACCTATCTTTTTCTAAAGAATAGGATATGCAATATTCTGAAATTATATATCATTTATACCCTTTTTTAAAGTAAAAAAAATTGTAGCTTAAGAATACATATGTAAAAGATGTTTTTAGTCTATTTTTTCTGGGTATATAATATGAGAAAAAAATCTTCTACATATTCAGTGGTGATTAAAAAATGTCTGAAAAAAATAAAGACTTAAACTGTAAAGCAAATAATTATGCAGCTAAAATATCAATAATATATGCAGTTGTGAGCGCAATTTGGATTTTAATCTCTGATATGCTAACAACAATTTTCTTTGCTAAAAAAGAGCTTGTTACTTTCATTTCAGTAATTAAAGGCTGGCTCTTTGTGCTTATCACTGCAAGCCTTTTGTATTTTATGATTCGCAAAAAAATCTATTCGCTTTACCTTTCCGAAAATAAGCTCCAAAATGCTATCGAAGAACTTCAAAAGACAAATGATGAACTTTCTAAAACACAGGAAAAGCTTGTTATCCAGTACAAAAAACTTGCAAAAAATCAAGAAAAGATAAAAGAGCTTGCTTACTTTGACCAGCTAACTAATCTGCCAAATAGAAATCATTTTATGTTAGCTCTCGAAAAGGCTATCAGGGATGCTCATTTCAAAGGGCAGCAACTTGCTCTGATGTGTATCGATATTGATAATTTCAGTAAAATTAATAATACTCTTGGTCATGCGACTGGTGACGTTGTTTTAAAAGAAATTGCGCAAAGGCTTAAAGAAGCGGTGGGTAATAACGGGTTTGTTGCAAGACTAACAGGAGATGAGTTTGGAATAATAATTTATAATTTTCTTGATTTTAACGTCTTGAATTACTTTATCTATAAAATTTTTAATTTATTTTCAATATCATGGGAAATAATGGAATATAATTTTAACATTACACCAAGTATGGGGATTGCTATATATCCTTCAGATGGGCAGGATGGGATATCACTTTTGAAAAACGCCGACAAAGCTTTAAAACTTGCAAAAGAAAAAGGTAAAAATACTTTTTGTTTTTACAACCTGGAAATGGATAATATACTTCAACAGAGGCTTGAATTCGAATCAGATTTAAAAAAGGCGATTGAAAAAGACCAGTTCGTTTTGTATTATCAGCCTATTGTGGACCTCGAAAAAATGCAGATATGTGGAGCAGAAGCACTTATTCGCTGGATACATCCACAAAAGGGGCTTATACCGCCCATGTCTTTTATTCCAATTGCTGAGCAGACAGGGCTCATATCACAAATTGGTCAATGGGTATTGGCAAAGGTCATATCGGATTTGAAGAGCATCAGAGATGTAACAAATCACAACTTTTATATTTCTTTCAATGCGTCTTTAAGAGAGTTTTCAAGCGCAAATTTTGTTGGTAACGTACTTCATACAATTGAAGCCTTAAAAGGAGACTCAAATTCCTTGGGAATAGAGATTACTGAATCAGTTGCAATGGCAGACCCTCAAAATACCATAAAGTCACTCAATACTTTAAAAGAAAAAGGTATTAAAGTTTTTCTTGACGACTTTGGAACAGGCTACTCTTCTTTAAACTATCTAAAACAGCTTCCCATTGATGTTGTTAAAATTGATAGAAGTTTCATAGCCAATATGAGCACTGACACAAAAGAACAAAAAATAGCCAAAAGCCTGATTGACCTTTCTCACATCTTAGATTTAAAGGTTGTAGCAGAAGGTATTGAGGATAGTCAGCAGGCTGAGATACTAAAAGCATTTAAGTGTGATTTCGGACAGGGATATTTGTTTGGAAAACCTCTTCCAAAAGACCAATTTATAGAGTTTGCAAAGAGGTTTTGAATAGTATAAAATTCTAAAGCCACAGCCACATAATTATGGCATCATCCGGGGGATTAGAATAGTAATTTTTTCTTATACCCTCCTGGACAAATCCAAAGCTCTTGTAAAGCGAAATAGCAACATGGTTTTTGCTTCTTACCTCAAGTGTGAGACCAACCAAACCATTTTCTTTTGCATATGAAATGAGGGCAGAAAGAAGAAGTTTTCCTATCCCCTGCCCTCTTTTTTGAGGATGTACAGCAATATTTGTAATATGACCTTCATCCACAATATGGTGCATTCCTGCAAAACCCCATACTCTGCCATCTTCTTCATATACATAATATATAGCAAACTCATTTTTAAGCTCATATTCAAAGCTTTCTCTGCTCCATGGCACAGAAAACGATAAAATTTCTATCTCATGCACCATATCAATGTCTTTTTCTGCCATTCTTCTTACTCTACCTTTTATCATATATTTTGTTCCCTCTCTGCATATGACTTTTTTAGATAAATGGGAACAAGGTCAAAGTGCGAACAAATCTTGCCTTCTTGGGCAATTTCATAAGCTAAAACTCCAACATTTGATGCTTTTTGATATTGCAAAAACTTAGGCGAAATTCTAAATTCAGAAAAATCATAAATATCCAAACCCTCACCAAGCAAAATGGGGTTATATTTTTTTGCAAGTTCTTTTGCTTCTTCAATATCAAGTATCGAAGTTGGATGGTATGTTTTGAGTTTGTCCTCCTCGAATCTGAAAATTCCAGTAAATACCTTTTGTGACTTTGCATCTAAAACGGGCATTAAAAAATCCGAACAAGCCCAGAAGTTATAGCAAAGAGCCATCAAAGTATCAACACCTATACATGGCTTTGAAGTAGCATAGCAAAAACCTTTTATTGTTGAAACACCTATTCTGAGCCCAGTAAAAGAACCAGGTCCTACCGATGCTGCAAATAGGTCAACATCTTCTATTTGAATTGATGCATTTTTTAATACCTGATCAATTAAATCGATTAACATCACAGAGTGAACAAGTTTTGTGTTAAGAACTATCTCAGAAATCACCTTGTAATCTGCCAGCAAAGCAGCGCTTGCAACCTTGCCAGACGTCTCAATCGCCAATATCTTCATCTTTTTCTATCACATCCTCAACATTTTTGTACTTTTCCCCAACACCTGTTATCAATATTTTTCGAATATCCTCATCTATCTTCTGAATCTCAACCTTTAAATATTCTTTGGGATGAAGCCTTTTTAACTTATCAGCCCATTCAATTATCACTATACCATCACCATAAAAATACTCCTCATACCCTATATCCTCAAGCTCTGTCTCTTCAATTCTGTAAATGTCAAAATGATAAATTAAAATGCCATCTTTTCCTTCATACACATGAAATATAGTAAACGTTGGACTTGAAATATCTTCAATCCCAAAAGCCTTAGCAATTCCAGATGTTAGTGCAGTTTTTCCGCTACCAAGTTCTCCTTCTAAGGTAACAATTGCACCTTTGAAAAGATTTCTTCCAATGTTATATCCAATCGAAACTGTCTCATCATACGAATAAGACATTATCTCCTTCATTTTTCATAGTTTCCCCTTTTTATTTGCGATGATATACAACTTTGCCATCAATCAAGACATATTCAACCTCGGAAAATATATCAAAAGGATGACCTTTGTATATTACAATATCAGCATCTTTGCCTTCCCTTATACTCCCAACTCTGTTATCAATTCCTAAAATCTTTGCAGGGTTTATAGTAATTGCTTTTAGAGCCTCTATCTCATCCATTCCGCTCTTGCACGCAAGCGCGCTACATAAAACAAGATATTTTTGCGGAATGACAGGATGGTCAGTCATAATAGCAACAAGAATGCCTTCTTTAGAAAGTATTCCTGGATTTTTGAAATCAAGGTTTTTAAGCTCAACCTTTGACCTATCAGTAAGGTTTGGTCCAACAATACATGGAATATTTTCTTGTTTTAGCTCATCCACAATCAAATATCCGTCTGTGACATGGTCGAGAGTGAGATTCACATCAAATTCTCTGGCAATCCTTATTGCCGTGAATATGTCATCTGCTCTGTGAGCATGTGCTTTCAGCGGAATTTCTTTTGTTAAAACCTTTATAAGGCTTTCACTTTTCATATCAAACTCTGGCATATCTTTTTCCTCATCCTGCTGAGCCTCAAGCTTTTTATTTAAGTACTCTCTTGCCTTAAAAAGTGCCTCTCTTAAGATTGCAGCAGTTGCCATGCGTGTTTGAGGCATCTGGTGTTTTTCGTGATAAACGCTTTTGGGATTTTCACCGAAAGCAACCTTCATTGCAGCAGGTTCTTTCACAACCATCTTGTCAATTCTCTTGCCAAAAGTTTTGATGACACAAAACTGCCCACCTATCACATTGGCACTTCCTGGCCCTGTTGCAACACATGTAACGCCACCTTCAATTGCTTCTTCAAAACTTCTGTCAAATGGATTTATAGCATCAATTGCTCTTAAGTGTGGCGTGACAGGGTCTGAGTCTTCGTTCCCATCAGCTCCTTCAAACCCGACAGAGTCTTCCCACATTCCTATGTGTGAGTGCGCATCTATAAACCCTGGAAAGACAAGCCTGCCTGTTGCATCTATTACATGAGCATCTTGACTATGTATATTCTCATCAATTAGTGCTATTTTCCCATCTTTTATCAAAATATCGCCTTTTTCAAGTATTCCTTTCTCATCCATTGTATAGATTTTTGCATTTTTTATTATGATGTCCATATCCTTGATTTTCCTCCTTTAAATGTATTGCAAGATTATTTGGTTGCATGCATAAGATATGTCATATCAAATTTGGGTTTTAGCGCTAAGTGCGCCTCAACAGGTTTCTGGTAAAGATATACTTTCCCATATTCTTTTGTCAAAACATAAACCTCTTCAAATCCACTTGATTTTATAAGATTTATATACTCAGATGTACTTTTTAGAGTTTTCACCTTTTCCATAAATTCTGGTCTTATGCCTAAATCAAAATCAAGTTTTAAGACCTCGCCAGAAAGTTTATCAAATGTAATTTCAAGTTTTCCATTCATTATGTAGGCATTTCCTATATAGAGTTTATAACTTACAGTGTGTTGATTGTCATTTTCAAATATATAAGATTTAGCTACAACGTATTTGCCAACAAGCAGCTGCATAATCTGTTCTGCTTTGTCATTTAAAATCTTAGAGTCAACCTTTTTTATTTCACCAGATGATTTTAAATTAGCCATGGCTTTTAATATATTCCCGTACTTGTCAGCAGTTATACTTACAGTGCCAAAAAAACTTTTTTTAGTGTATGAGTATTCTCCACCTGAAGATACACTAAATTCAGAAGCAGAAAAAGAAATATGTCTTGCCTGAGAAGAAAGCAGATCTAAAATTTTTCCAAATTTCAGCTTTACGTAGTCAACCTTGGCTCTTTTTTGAGCATAATCAACATAGCTATTGTAATACCGAATGCTTAAAGTGTTTGTAGGTAGATTAATTTGTGGATACACCTTACCATCGACAAAGTCATAGTAGACATCCTTTAATCCAAGTATATTGTTCATTGTTGTATATTTTAAAAAAGAATCACTACTCAAAACAGGTACAACCTTTATGCTACTCAAAATTTTGCTCTCTTCATTTCCTTTTTTGGCTGCACTTTTGAAGTTAATATCTATATACCAGTTTATATTAAATTCTAAAAGTTCACCATTATCTCTGTTAAGTACAACTGTTGCCCAGTTTCCTAAAACCTTTTTGTCTCCTTCGTATCGATTAAAAACACAAACATAAGCGTTTGGCATTGACGCTACTTCAATCTCAACATTCCCTTTTGTATACGGCGCAAATTTATACAAAAGCTTGAAAGCTTTTGCTTTTACATCACTTATCGAAAATCTGTTAACTGTATCTGAGGGAGTCAATTTCTTAAAAAAAACTATTGACTGGTCTTCTTTCATATATATTTCATATTTTGATTTTGTGTCTTCAAAAAGATATTTGAACATAAAGGTATCATCCGGTAACTTTTCAATGATAATGTTGTCCTCAACAAGCTTTGCATTTTTCAGTTCAAACATATTTTTTATATAGGTTATGTTGTCATTTTGGGATGGTGTATTTTTGACCGTAAAATTTCTGATTAAAAGGATTATAAACAAAATTCCAAATACAAACGCTGCAATGCTTATTCCAAGTCTTTTTGTATAGATCTTAATTTTCATAACAATCGGTTTTTTAAAACCTTCCCTCGCTTTTTCAAAGCAGATTGTTACTTTAATTGTATCATTTTGTTATTTCACCTTCAATATACGCAAAGGCATTGTGGTTGTGAATACTCTCAATTGACTCAACAAAAACCTTATACCACTTTATTCTATTGTCTTCCTTTATTTTCAAAACAACCTCTCTCAAAAGATCTTCAACAAAGCGAGGGTTCTGGTAAGCTCTCTCTGTTACCCATTTTTCGTCAGGTCTTTTTAAAATAGAATAAAGAGGGCATGACGCAGAAGCTTCTGCAATCTCAACAAGTTCCTCAATCCACATAAATTTTTTCATCCTCACTTCTATCGTCACATAAGCTCTCTGGTTGTGAGCTCCATACTCCGAAATTTCTTTTGAGCATGGACACAGAGTGTGAACAGGAACAATCACACCCACTTTAAGGTCAAATTTCTGGTCTTTTTCAGCTTCAAAATAACAGTCAACTTTAAGTGGAGAAAGCGTTGCTGTCACAGGTGTTCTTTTGTTGATAAAGTAGGGAAAATCAAACCTTATATAGGCTTTTTCTGAATTCAGCTTCTCTTTTATTCTATCCAAAAGCTTTTCTATCTCCTTAGGTCCCACAACTTTCAGCTCATCTATCGCTTCAATGAACCTGGACATGTGCGTGCCTCTGATATCACCTTTTAGCTCTGCTGCAGCGATGATTTTTGCAATTGTTGTCTGAGTTTTGTTTTCTCTATCCATTACAACAATTGGCCAGTTTAAATCCTTTATTCCAACTTTTTGAATACTGATACCACGAAGGTCTTTCTGGCTCTGAACATCAATCATTCATCTTCACCCCTGTATATGACGCTACTGTCCTCTGTCTCCCACACTTCAATTTCATAAAGCTTGACGCCTTGTTCTTCTATTTTTTTGCTCAGTTTTTCCCATATCCACTTTGCAATGTTCTCAGCAGTAGGATTTTCAATAATGTCATTTATATACGCATGGTCTAAGATGTCAATCACTTCATCCTGTACAATCTTCTTTAAAAGCATAAAGTCTATCACCATGTCTTGGTTATCGGGTTTTCCTTCTACTGTGACAGCAAGCTTGTATGTGTGCCCGTGAAGGTTTTCACATTTTCCATTGTACTTTGTAAGATTATGCGCTGCATCAAATTTGAAAATTTTTTTAAGAAGCATGATTAAATCCTCCCTTTTATGAAAGCTAACGAAAAAATTTAAGAGGCTGTTCTTCAAGACCCAAAATACAGCCTCTTTTAAAGTTCTTAAGCAGAAAAGATGTGAATGAACTCTTTTGGAGTATTTATTTTTATATCAACACTTTGTATGCCTTCATCACGGGTAACAAAATAATCCGCATGTACTCTCTTTGAACAAAATATTTGCAGGGCATCTTCCAAGTCTTTATACCCGCTCTTTAATGTCTTTAATGATTTTATTATATCACTTTTTAAAACACTCACAATATCAATTTTTTTAAACATTATGAGTAATAATTTTCCAATTTTCTCCTCTTTAATATCTTCTTAGCAATGTAGAATATATCAGTAACACTGTTTGAAGTTATATATGCTTTTATATCTTCTCTCAATGCTATAATCTCAAACATTTTCTCTGCAGCATACTTAAATGACTCTCTTCCAAGTATCCAATCTAACACCACATTAGTTCAATTACAACCTTTGTCTTTTCCTAAAATTCTCTCCTCTCTTATCGAGTCTGCATCCATATTAAGTTCCTTTGCAATTCCTGCTAACTCCTTGATTACATTGAGAATTTCCTCTTGAGATTTTTTCTTTTTTCTTCTTTTCTTGATTGGAATAATTTTTGCAATTTTTTGACCATTTTTTCTAAAATAATTTCTTATTCTATTATTTTTATATATTTATCTACATCAGGAATTATCTTATCCGCATCTATTATCATCACAAATCACCCCATATATATCAATTACTTTCAAAATTTATTATTCCAAATTCTTTATACTATTTTCTCACAGCCTGAACTGACACTGAATTTCCAGCCAAGTCCTTGACATTCGGTGATATATTCACAATGCTTCCTGCTGGAAGCGGGTTTGTGAATGTGATTTCAACAACTCTGTTGTCAGAAGACTTTACAAAGTTTACAATGCTGCCGCCTGCAACGCATGAGAAGTTTTGAGCAATTAGTGTTGAAGCATCCATAGGTTCAGAAAATATGAGTTTGACTTTTCTTGTATCAGTCGAAGAAAACTCTGCTGTGACATCAGGTGAAGTCCTTTCTGTCACATGCTCAACAGTTTGAGCTTTCAAGACAATAGAAGGATTTCCATTGTTATCTACTATTAAATCTGGTCTTTTTATCTCCAAGCTTACCTTGCTATCCACAATCCCCGGCTTTTTGACTTTCACATAAACTATACCGTTTTGGATGTAAGCTGTGTAGTCAACATCAGGAATTAAAGTAGTACCTCCAACCTTTAGCTCAATTCCTGCAGCCAAAACTGTATTATTTATACCTGGCAAGGCAAAAACTGGTTCATCAAATGTAATAGCTATTGTGTCTGATTGATTTCCACTTCCAACAGAAACCCCTGTCTGCTGTGGAGAAATTTTGTCTTTGAGTAATATCGACGGATAAAAGTTAATATCAAGTGTTGGCGGAATTACAAGGCTCTGTTCAAACTGGTCTTTTATATTCGAATTTACTGTAAATATTTTCAGCTGTTCAGCATCTTGACCGGAATCATTTGTATCAGCCATAGCGCTTGAGGTCAAAGAAATTGATGTTTTTAAAGTAATGGTCTTTTTATCTTGAGAAATTGTATAACTTACAATTCCAAGGCTAACCACTTTATCGTTGTCAGGATTTCCATTTAAACTTGAAGTCGAATATGCGTTTCTGAACATTATCGCTGCAGGGTCAAACGATGCAAAGATGTATCCATTCAAAGCCTTAAGCTCAATTGTGTTTTTATCAATAGCAACAATTTCTATGTCTTGCGCAGATATTCCTCTAAAGTTTGCCGACACAGAAACCGGCATTGCAATTGTAGCATTTGCTATAAAGTTGTCTGCTTTGTCAGTGAGGGTAGGAGCTGCCAATTTGTCAACTACAGCTCCAGATTGACTCCATCTGCCAGGCGTTGAATCGTCTGCCCCTGGAATTAAAAGGGTGATTCTGTCGCCGTTTGGTGAGATATAATCAATTTTTGCTCCTTTTACGCTCGAAAGTGGAATTGTTGCACTTGATGCCCCTACAAAATAACTGCTCAAATTTTTTAATTTTTCAACATCCATAGGTTCTGAGAAAAATATGTCTATTTTGTCTACATCCGAAGAAGAATCATACTTGGCAATTGCAGCAGTTATGGTTGGTGCAAGTGTGTCTTTTGCATCTATTGCATATGTGCTGCTGTCCATAACATTTTCTCTTACAGATGTATCACAGATGCCTGAAATCTTCAAAGTATATCTTCCACCATTTATTGCTGCAAGTGTCGAAAACTCAACAGCAAATGTTGAATTATCTTCCTCCTTAAGCGGTTTTACGCTTTTTGCATAAGCTTCCACTATTTGTGTGCCATCTCCTGAAAGAAGGGAAAAGCTTTGAACCTTATCAGTAGCATTTACGTTTTCAGTAAATGTTACTTTTATAATATTCCCATCCAAGACTTCGATACTTTTGACTGACGGTTTTGTAGTATCATCCTGAGCTTTGGATGTTACTGATACCCAATCTGATACCTTGTTGCCAAGAAGGTCTTCAACGTATCGGAACCTCACTTCAAATGAAACAAGTGCCCTGCTATCAAGCTTCAATTGTGGATTTAACTGAATGTCAATTGTTTTTTCATCTGAAAGAAGTGTTATTTTTGCGCCAATTGCATGGTTAGTACTGTCCTGTGCTTGATAAACCTCATACTCACCTGTTGGAATCAAACCATCTAAGCTTCTTATCTCTTCATCAAATACAAGCCTTATTTGATTATTTGAAACAAGTTCTAAGGACACAAGCTTTGGTGGATTTTTTTCAAGCACTGTTGTAAATGTTGCTCTAAAGTCAGGAGCTTTATATCCTGCAAAGTCTTTCGCTTCTGTTATTTCAATTATGTGATTCCCATCAGCAAGAGGATATAAAAGTTCAATATCAATAGCATTCTCTTGATGTTTTGGTGTAACTTTTGCATACACATAATTTGAGTCAATTCTGATATTTGCTCCAACCGAAGATAAATCACATACCTTGTAAGCATTTGCAGAATCAATATTCATAGGCTCAGTGAAGATAACTTTAAACTTTTTGCTGTTAATGAGCCTAAAATCCACAACCTTTGGCTGGGTTGCATCAATAACTGTTAACTCTTTTGTTGTGCTTAAGCTCTGGCCTGTTTCTGAAAGAAGGTTTGAAATCTCAACCATCAATTTGTCAGTTTGATTTAATTTGTTTTGGAAGATTATACTCACAGTTTTAAAATCTATTGAAATGATCTTTTTTACATCTGTAACTTCTTTGCCATTGACATAGATTTTTATTGGCAGGTTATCCTGCTGGCTTTTTGAAATGGCCTTTGTAAACTTCAAATTCACTTTCTTTAAACTCTCTATTTTGATATCCTCTGCAAGTGAAAAAGGTATTGTCTTTGCCACAAACTTTAAAGTTGTAGCTTGCCCTTTGTAAAAAAGCGTGTACTCTTTCCCCTCTTGCTGCAAAGATGTTTTTATCTCAACAACCCTTTTGCTTGAGTCTGCAAACTTTGCATCCAAAACATAAAGTCCTCCATCAAACGAAAAGTCAGATTTAACAATTGAAGAAAGCTCCTTATCAAATGTCACCTTTAAAGTTTGCATATCAATTATTTCAAGCCCGACAGGTTTTGCAGCTTTCAGACTTTCATTCAAAAACGCATTGTAAAGTATAGCTGCCGTCTGCCCTCTTGTGACAAGCTTTCCTATCTCAATCTCGGATTCTATCCCATAAAAAATGTTCATCGAATATGCTTTTTGGATATAATTTAGTGGCCACTTGCCTTTGAGTTCTCCCTCCTTCACACCAAGTGCCCTTACAACTATGGCAGTTAACTCCTCAACTTTTAAGTATTGCTCTGGCTTGAAAGTACCATCTGTATACCCTGAAATCAATCCTATTGCTTTTGCAGCTTCTATGTAGCCAAGTCCCCAGTAATTTGTCTTAACATCTTTAAAAGAAGACTTTTTCTGATTTGCATAAAAATCAGCTAAAGGCTTTTTGCCAAGCAGCATGATAATCATTTTGGAAATCTCTGAACGTTTGAGAGGTTTGTCAAGATTCAAATTTCCTTTTGTGTCACCTGTCATTATTCCTTTTTCCTTTAAAACCTGTGCTGCTTGCTGATAGTATGAAAGGTTTTGAGAAAATGAAGTATTTACCAAAAAGCTTAATAATAAACTCAGTAAGCTCAAAAAGGCAAAAAGTTTCTTACCCCAACTTTTATTCATTGCTATTCTCTCCTTTGATCAATATTTGCATTTCTTCACAGCATTTATATAAGGTATTATATCATGTTTTTTGGAAAATGTTTAGAAAAAGGATGATAAAAAAGACTGCCGCGCAGAAAAAATTGGTTTTTGCCTACAACGGCAGTCTTGTATGTTTGCTTATTCTTCTTTTTTCTCTTCAATGAAATCCTTTAATTTTTTTAGCACCTTTTTCTCAAGGCGTGAAATGTACATCTGCGAAACGTTCATCTCCTCAGCAATTTCCTTTTGAGTCTTCTCTTCAAAAAACCGCTTTTGAACAAACTCTCTCTCAAAAGGCGAAAGCCTTTCAATCGCCTTTTTTACAGCTTCAACATTTTCCACCTGCAAGATGTTTTCATCGCTCTTGCCAAGAACATCTCCAAGCGTCATCTCTTCATCCTCATACATGGTCTGGTCCAAAGACTGGGGAAGATAGTTGTTAGATGCTTCCATTACCTCTAAAACTTCTTCAGTACTCATGTTAAGATGCTGAGCAATCTCTTCTACCTTCGGTGGTCTTTTTAATTTTGTTGAAAGCACTTCTGTTGCAAGTTTTATCTTGGCAGAAGTTTCATAGATTCTCCTTGGAAGTCTGATGATTGAAGCTCTATCTCTGAAATATCTTTTTATCTCTCCCATTATGGTCGGGGTTGCAAAACTTGTGAATTTATAGCCCTTGTTGGGTTCAAATCTCTCAACAGCGTTTATTAGTGCAATACATGCAACCTGATAAAGGTCTTCATAGTCTATTCCTCTTCCAACAAACTTTTTTGCTATAATCTCGGCTATATAAAGGTACCTGTTTACAAGTTCATTTCTAAGTTCAATAGACTTTGTTTTTTGATATTCTTCGAAGAGTCTATCAATTTTTTCATCATCAATCTCTAATGTCCTTTTTTCATCAACCATCAAATCAGACCCCTCGATGATATTTTTTGAGTTTTACTCTATGACCATCCTCAGTTTTTTCAAATTCTGCTTCATCTATTAAAGTTTGAAGAATCATCTTTGCAAGCTCGTTGTCTCTCAGCTCACCATTGGGCACATCAATTCTTATGTCCAAAAACTCACTTGCAATGTTAAACTCCACAGATATTTTCCCTTTTAGCTTTTCTATTTCAAATAGGTTGAAAACCTCTGATATGGCCATTTTCAAATCTTCTATTGTTTCAAAATCAAAGCCTGCTCGCGCTGCTATCCCAGATAGTGTTAATCTTACTACCATAATATATTCAGCTTTTGGCGGAATTGTTAACATAATTTGGTCCATATTCGACTTTTGCCCCCTCATTCAATTCTGAACACCTTGTCAAGCCCGGTGATAGTGAAAACCTTCTTTACGTTGGGTTTTAAGTTCTTAAGAACAATATTTGTACCTTTTTGCTTTGATTTTTTCAAAGCACCTACAAATACACCAAGCCCGGTTGAGTCTATATAGCTTACATCGTTCATATCAATAATAACATCACTTGATGATGTATCAATCAATGAATAAAGCTTGTCTTTCAAAGTTGGTGAAGAAAATATGTCAAGCTCACCTTTAAGCTCTATCACAACACCATTTTCAGAAATTTTCTCTTTTAAATCAAGGTTCATAACAAAAACCTCCGTAAATATTTTTGTATATCTTATTATACCATTTTAAAATCTACTTTTCCAACCAGTATATTTTGTTTTCATAAATGTAAATATATACTGGAATAAAAAGTTCTCCTGTTTTCCTATATACAATATCAATATCAGATGGTTCTACATCTTTAAGGTTATATCTTTTTTCAAATTCTTTTACAGCCGTTTTTACATCTATTATTTTCATACTTTTAAATTTTGAAAAGTTTTTAAGATAAATCCTACCACCAATAACATCTGCATTGTTTGAATAATCAATAAAACTGTCCACATCAAATATCCTGTATCCGTTAAAATAAAAGACAACCTCCGCCCTGTAGCCCTCCTCTTTGGGAAAGACAGATATTTTGTAATCCTTTATACCAAGTTTTTGTAAAATAAGGTCAGTCTTATTATAAACACTCTTTAAAACTTCTTCTTGTTCTTTGTACTCTGAGAAACGGTAAATTGAAACCTGTATATCTCTTTTGGCTACCACAAAATTTAAATAACCATCATAGACATCAGCTTGAACAATATTTTGGGGAGTAAAATACACTTTTTCATACACACCAGATGACACAATGGTTGATAAAATATCCAAAACATGTTCTTTGTCTATTTTAAGTTCCTCCTCTTTTAAAACATAAACACTTTCCAAAACATTCTCTTCTTGCACTTTTACTATCATATCTTGCTTTTCTTTTTCAACTTCTTTACTCTGTTTTGTAACAATTACGGATGTATCTGAACTTTCATTTTTAGAATTTGAATCAGAATCTTTCTCTATACTCTGCTTTGTTTTACTTTCAAAATCACTTTTAACAATTTTGGAGTTTTCAGCATTCTGCAAAGATACACTTGAATTTTGAACTTTTTTGTCTGTATTATTTTTGTTTCCATTTATAGTAGAACTTGATTTTTTTGTAACTTCAGAAGATTTTTCAGACTCTGATTTTGTTGAAAATGATGTTACAAATGTCCCTTTACTGTCACTGCTCATCCTTTTATCATCATTTGAAGTTTGCTTTTGCTCTGTGCTCTGCGTCTGACTTTTCCCAAGATTATCACTTTTTTGTAAAGTCTCTTGCTTGGTAAAAAGATTGCTATTTTTGCTATTGTTATCATTCTGCTCTGTCTCTTGTCTTGTACTTGTATCCTGCTGTTGGAAAACTCTTTCCATCTCCGTCTTTACAAACGAGGTGTCCTGAATATTCAATCTCATCAAATCAAATTTAACAGCCCCAAAAACAACAATAGCTAAAATTATACATGCTGCAACAACTGTTGATATCCTAAAGAAAAATCTTCCTTTTTTTCTCTTATCATATTCTTTTAACAACAAATCTTTCAGCTCTTGTTTAAATTCTTTGCGATATTCAACTTTAAAAGCCTCTTCAAAAATTTTGTCAAGTTTTTCATCATTCACTTTCATGCACCTCTTTTAAAAGCATTTCTTTGAGCGAATGTATTGCTCTGAAAAATAGGGCTCTAACAGCTACATCGGATTTGTTTTTTATCTTTGCAATCTCATGAAATTTCATGTTAGCACCGTACCGCAGAATCACAACTTCCTGCTGGTCCTTTGTAAGCTTTTTAAGTGCACTTTTAATTATATCTTTCTCAACTTTATCTAAAAGCTCATCCTCTGGATTTTTCATCCATGTACTGTCTGAAATTTTTTCAATATCAACAAATTCTTTTTTGTTCCTGTAATAGTCATTTACAACATTCTGGGCAATACGGAATATCCATGCTGAAAAAGAACCATTTTCTTTCCATTCAAACCTGTCAAGTGACCTCAGCACTTTTATAAAGGTTTCGCTTGTCAGGTCTTCTGTAATAAGATGGTTGAAGGTTCTATAGTATATGTAAGAGTAAATCTTGTCGAAATACATCTCATATAACTTTTCAAAGTATTTCTTATCTTTCTTTGCTTTTTCCACCAATTCTCTTTCATCCATTGTCTACTTTTATTCCCCTCTTGCTTATTTTTTATCACACACCTAAAATTTTACTATATTTATTATAACGCGAAAAGCAAAAATTTTGTTTCGTTACCAAAATAACTTGTTGTTCGTATAATAATAAAGACTAAAAGGTGGCAGGTGCACACATTTTAGAATGAATATATACCAGATCTTCGTGGTGATTTTGTCGCTTAACCTTGACGCACTCTTCTTTGGAGTTGCATTTGCTGCAAAAGGAATTAAAATTCTTACAAAGTCAAAGTTAATCATCTTTTTTACATCTATGAGTATCACCATAATTTCATTTTTCATGGGAAAAGGCTGTGGTAAATTTCTTGAACCTCAACTTTCTTCACACTTGGGCGCTATTTTTATGATAATAATCGGCATAGTATTTGTAATTAGAACACTTATTGAAAAGAACAACAGCCCTTTACCCAAGACACTTGTTAACCTCTCTTTAAAATCGATCGGACTTACTATAAAAATCATAAAAGAACCTGGACTATCCGACATTGATAGTTCAGGGTCAATTGAACCTGCAGAAGCTCTCTTAGTCGCTCTTGCGCTTTCGTTTGATAGCCTTTCTGCTTCATTCTCATTGGGTCTTTCAAACCTTGCAAATATATATCAAATACTTCTTATACCAGTATTTCAATTTATAGCTATCTCTGTAGGAAATGTCTTTGCCTACTTTTTTAAACCCTTCAAAAAATCAATTATTGCCAATTACATCCCCGGAATTGTTTTAATTATTCTTGGAATTTACAACCTATTTTAAAAAAGACAAAGAGGCTGAAAAGTCCTGTTCAAAAACAAGACCACGGCCTCTTTGCTTTTTACTATTCTTTTGCAAGCCTGTAAATAGCATTTGCATAGATTTTGCTGCAAAGGATTAGCCTATCTATAAGGATATATTCATCTTTCTGATGGGCAACTTCTTCATCACCCGGCATATTTGGACCAAAAGCAACCACATTTTTTGCCCACCTTGCGTATGTTCCACCGCCAATCACAAGCGGCTGTGTATCGTCATTTGTAAATTCTCTGTAGACCTTAAGCAAGGTTCTGATTAAAAAGTGGTCAGCTTCAAAATAAAGAGGGGGAACGTTTGTCACCAAACGATATTCAATATTATAATCCTGCAGCACTTCCTTTACTTTATTTTCTATCTCCTCATATGAGGTGTCAACTGGATAGCGAACATTTATTGTAAGGACAAGTCTGCCTTTTTCTTTCCGTATCATCCCGACATTTAACACAAGCTTGCCTGACTTTTCATCTTCAAACCCTATTGAAAGTTTTTCTCCAAACACATCAAATCCAATATGATTATTATAAAAGTCAATAAATCTTCTAAACTCATCCTCTTTTGTCCAAAGATCATTTAAAATATCAAACATATACGATATTGCATTTTCACCTTTGAAAGGCAGACTCCCATGAGCAGAAACTCCCTTTGTAATTATACATGTCTTACCAGCTTCTTCAAAAACTTCTGCCTTATCATTCAGCCCTTTTATACTAATAATTTCTTTAGCTTTTTGGACATCAAAACTGCCTTCGAACCTGCACCTGTCAGGCACCATGTTAGGTCGATGTCCTCCTTCAATCTCAAAGGTATCTTCCACATCTTTTGTAAGCTCAAACACCAGAAAACCTTTTTCACCTTGAATGACAGGAAAATCAGCATCTGGAGTAAATCCAACAGTTGGATATTTTGCTCTTTCAAAATAATACTGAAGACACTTAGAGCCACCCTCTTCGTTTGTACCAAAAACAAACCTTAGCTTTCTTTTAAGAGAAATCTTCCCTTCCTGGGCAAGCTTTTTAACCACATACATGCCATAAAGAGCCGCAACAGTCGGACCTTTGTCATCAATCGCGCCACGCCCAAAAATTTTACCGTCCTTTACAACCCCTTCATAAGGTGGCACACTCCATCCTTCCCCTTCGGGTACAACATCTAAATGACCTATAACACACACATCTTCATCCTGATTTCCATAGACCGCCTCAAGCGCATATCCATCATAGTTTTTTGTTTCAAATCCCAAGCTTTTGCATAGATTTTCGCATACAAGCAGGGCATCATTAATTCCCTTGCCAAAAGGCATATTAGGTGCAGGTGTATCCTCAACACTCCTGATTTTTATAAGCTTTAAAGTAGTATTCACTATTTCATCTTTTAAATTTTCAATTTCTTTATTTATCATCACTTTTACATCATTCACTTTTTACCATCTCCTTTTTTTGGTCTAAATAGCTTAAAACTCCTTTTAATATTGAGTATGAAAGCCAGTCTTGGTATTGATGGTTCTGGAGCAAAGACAGTTCCATTTTGTTTGACATAAAACCACACTCTATCAATATAGCAGGAATTTTTAGGTTTTTTAGGATATATACATCTATTGGTTTTGGCTGTCGTCTATTTACAAGTCCATTTGGCATATATCTCAGTTCATTTTGGACAAACAAAGCAAGTTTTTTCGCCTCCTCATTCGATTTGTCATAAAACACCTGCGCACCAAAGTACTTACTCACCGGAAAGCTATTTAAATGAATAGAGATAAAAACCTGAGGATTATTTTCTAAAACAATCTCTTTCCTCTTTTTTAGGTCATGCGCCTTTTTATCATATTCGCTCAAATCTTCTTCTGTTGAACGTGTAAGAAGAACTTTAAAACCAAACATCTCAAAATATTCTTTCAATTTTCTTGCAATCTGAAGGTTTATCACAGATTCTTTTATATCACCACTCACTGCCCCCGGGTCAAACCCACCGTGCCCCGGGTCAACAACAACAAGATTTTTTGCTTGACAATTATTTTCACTAAATATCTCAACAACTTTTAACATATTGGTATTTAAAAACAAAAAAACTGTGAAAGCTATAAAAGCTAAAAACGCTGTGCAAACTGAAAATAGCTTTAATTTTTTATTTTTCAATCTTTTTATTCCTTCCCTTATCTCTATTTCCCATTTCATAATTAAATTTTATGCTAATTCTCTTCTTCTTTATCATCCTGCAAAAATTCTTTTATTGTTTTTGCAAAAAGAACTGGCGTGAGGGATATAACAATTACTAAACACAAGCTTAAATAAAATCCTTTAGAAAACGGTCTTAAGATATTTTCACCAAGATAAGCGTACAAAAAACATGCAGGTACTGTTCCAATAAAGGTGGCAAGTATAAAGTCTCTGTACCTTATCTTTGAAAGACCACATATATAGTTTATAGCATCATAAGGGAGGATTGGCACAAGCCTCAAAAGTAGTATGATTAAAAAACCTTTTTCAGCTATCTTCTTACCTACATTAGAAAACTTTGTGTTTTTAAGCTTTTTTTGCACATAGTCTTTACCAAAATACCTTGCAAACACAAAACCTATGGTAGATGAAAGAAGAGTACCTACAATTAAAATAAGTGCCCCAAATAATGTGCCAAATGAAAGTCCTGCAGCAAGCATAAATACTCCTGCCGGAATGAAGATTATAAAAGATTTTACTGAGTAGAGTATTAAAAATGCAACTGGTGCCCAAACCCCAAAATGGGTGATATACTGTTTTATAAACTTGGGGTTTAGCTGATGTTGTTTTTCAGCATATACAAGAGCAAATATGGAAAGTACCATGATAAAAATGAATATCCAAAGTTTTATTTTATCTTTCACTCTTATCTCTTCAACCATCTTGCTTCTGCTCACCTTCTTGACTGAGGTTCTCAAATATCATACTTTCAACAAAAAACTGATTAAATTCCTGAGAATTTGAAAGTTCTATATAATCTACTTTCTTTACTATCTCCTGAGCTTCAAACTCCATTTTCTTGCCCAAAAGCACAAGCAAAGCTCCCGCACCAGCACTGTTCCCAACAGAAACTATTTTATCTTTCAGTTTCCTTGGAATAATACCAATTCCAACAGCAGATTTCGGATTTATGTAATTCCCAAAACCGCCAGCTAAATATACATTTTCTATATCATCTTCTTTAATTTTAGCATGTTTTATCATCGTCTTTATTCCAGCTGAGATTGCTGCCTTTGCAAGCTGAATTTCTCTTATATCTTTCTGAGTTATATAGACAGAGTCGGTGATGAAAAAGGCTTGTTGATTGTTCACTTCTTTCATGTATGATTTATATGTATCATTTTGAACACAAAACCTGCCAGTTTCATCTATGATACCTTCTTTAAGCATATAAAAAACAGCATCAACTATCCCTGAACCACAAATGCCAAGTGGCGGTTTTTGCCCTACTGTTGTAAAATGTACCCTACCTTCTTCTATTTTTACACTATCAACTGCTCCCTCAACAGCACTAATTCCGCATGAAATATTGACACCTTCAAATGCAGGACCTGCAGCAGTTGAACATGCAATCAAAAATTGATTATTTCCAAGTACCATCTCGCCGTTTGTTCCAAGGTCCAAAAGAAGCGAAACCTTAGGACTTTTATGCATTCTAATTGAAAGTATCCCAGCAACAATATCAGCACCAACATATGCTGAAATGCTATTTAAAATCTTGACAGCACCTTCTGAATTTATTTCGAGCCCCAAATCATTCGGTTTTGCAATAATATTTTCGGTAAAAATCGGCACAAATGGAGAAACTGCAATTGTTTGAGGGTCAACCCCCAGAAGAAGATGTAACATTGTTGTATTACCTACAAATACTGCAACATATATATCATCTTGAGATATAAAGTTTTTCTGTGTAAGAATTTTTAATGCTCTGTTTAGTGAATTTAAAATTTCTTTTTGAAGAATAAAAAGCCCTTCTTCTTTTTCTCTTGCAAAATCTATTCGTGAAATAACATCAGCACCAAATTTCTTCTGAGGATTTACAAAAGAGTAAAAATCCACTACTCTTTTTTTAATCATATCAACAAGATAACATACAACAGTAGTTGTTCCAATATCCACAGCAAGACCAAATGCAAGGGAAGAGTTTTTCACATCCACAATCTCATCTGAATAAATAACTGCATAAAAATCCTGGTCCTTCAGTCTTGCAAGCTTTTGCAATGTTCTTGGCAAAACTTTTAAATTGCTATTACCAATTACTTCTTTTAGCCTCAGTTCAAAACTTTTTTGGTCGTCTAAAGAAGGTTTCTGTAAAACCACCTTTTTTACAATTATATTTTCTTCATACTCAAAATCATTCAAGGTAAAATGTGAAAGTACATTTGTCTTTTCAGAAAATTTTTCTAAAAAAACATCTAAATCTTCGCAAACCTCTACCTTACATGCAAGCCGAACACCTCTTGATATCTCATCTTCTCTCAGGTGTCTTCTTTCTTCCGGTGTAAGATTTTCTAAATAAGGTTTTTGACCTTTTTTGACTCTCACCTTGCACTTTCCACACACGCCTCTGCTGCCACAACTTGCTTCAATGTCAAATGAGCTTCTTTGAAGAACATCCAAAAGATTTGATCTTTTTTCTGCTTCTATTTCTATCGCAGATTTATTTTCAGTATATATTCTTAAAACAGGCATTTTCTATATTTTCACTCCTTTTTTGTCAAAAAGAGATTTTCTCTTATCTTTTTAATTGCACCTGTCTCATACACTGCTTTCAAAAACACAACCAGAAGCGGACCTATCACAAACCCCCACGCTCCAAACACTTCAACACCTGCATAGATAGAAACAAGTGTTGTAAAGGTCGAAATCCCCACCTGGCTCGCAACAATCTTGATAGACGCAAATTCACGAATGCCTAAAATTATAAGATATACAATCAACAGTTTTATGCCAAAATTGGTATCCCCAGCTATAAAACTGCCTGCAATCCACGGAAGCAATATTATGCCTGAACCTATGATTGGAATTATACTCAACAGCCCCAGAAGAAGACTTACCACCAAAAAGTAAGGCGCCTTTATTATAGAAAGCCCTACAAGCCCTGAGAGAAACATTAAAATCGCCAGAATTATCTGAGACTTTGCATAGTCTACAACAGAGTCTATAACTTTAAAAGCAATTGATGAAAGTTCTTTGTAAATCTGGACTGAAAAGTTTTGAATTAGCCATGACCTCATTTTGTGTCTGTCGCGCATAAAGAAAAAGGCTGACAGAACAGAAAAAAACCACACCGTGACACCTTTTAAGGTTGCTGGTATAACCTTTATTACCTTTAAACTCATTGTGGCAATTTGGTTAAGTACATTTGTAAGTTCGTCAACACCTGATTGAATAAAATTTACAATAGGTCCCGGCAATCCTGAGTATATATTTTTTACATTTGAAAAGAGCTTGTCTAAAGCCTGATAAATTTTATCATAATCAATATTTTGAAGACTCGCAACTAATCTCATGCACTCATTCACAAGTATATATATGCCCTCTGCAAACATAAAACCAAGTATTATGTTAAGGACAATAAGTATAAGTATTGCAGAGATTGTCCTGTTTACTTTATTCTTTTCCATATATTTTAAAAGCGGTTCAAATACAACTGCAATAAAGAGTCCTATTATAACTGGAATGAATGCTTTTATTATAAATCTCACAAAAAGGTCAAATGTCTTAATTAAATATGCACATGAAAAGATAAAAGCGCTAATTATGATAACATAAATCATAGCAACCACAAACCGATTTTTTGTAAACTCCCTCATCATGACAAATAATACCCCTTTGTAATTTTTAGACCAATCCCTTTGTTATCAAAATATCCTTCCAAAGCTTTTTCCATTTCTTTTTCATTTATGCCTGTGAAATCAAATCTCAGCACATCAGATGGCACATCTTTATCGTCTATATACAAAAATGCAGGGTTTAAAACTTCGTTTTTCCCGCTTTGGGTTTTTATAAGTTTCAAAAGCTCACCGTTCCTGTCTTGCAAGTAGTCTCCCTTTTCGAAAAATTTGAGCCTGTTTACCATCAGTGGAATTCTACTAAAGATTACTATTTCTATCTCACTTTTTTGAGCGTAATTGAAAATTTCTGTAATTTTTGTTTTAGATAGCTCCACAGAAAGACAAATTCTTTTACCACCAAGTAGTTCTAAGAACTTAAATGATGCAGAGTTTGCAATGTTAAGACTAAAATCAAAATAAATTTCAAAATGTTTTTTGAAAATCTCATACTGACCAAGGTTTCTTACCAAAACTTTCCTAATACCCTTTTCTTTTATCTTCTCAACATCAACCTTTTTTAAATCTTCATCGTGTGTTATCCTGTCAAGATAAACAACCATATTGTCATCTGTCTTTATTTCAAAAATTACATTGTAAGGAATGTAGATTTCATAGTTAGATAGATTGTGTGCCTCACACCACTTTTTAAGTTTTTCAAGTTGCCAGAGTGAGTCTATCATGAAAGAAAACCGGTGACTTCTATTAAATGACCTTGCACAACCATCTTCTAAATACCTTAAAATTTCAACATCTTGTTTTAGACTTCTCTTGTAAAAACTAATTATCTTTTGAGAAAGCTTTTCAATCAATACCTTTCTCAGTCTGTTTAGTTCTGAGACCTTCACAAAACAACCATCTTCAATATACGCATCAAAATTTCCCATCTCAAAAATTGTTCCACCCAGTTTTGAAAAGCTGCTGATTACAGCAGCAGATGTAACTTTTTTCTCTTTTGCCTGCTGAACAACTTCCCCCTCTTCCTCTACCTCAAATCTATCACACGCTGCTAAAGCTTTTATTCTTTTTCCTTTCTCTATCCATACTTTAAAATCAACCTTCCTAAATTTTTTCTCCTTATTCATTTCTTTTTCTATCCTAATTTCATGTTCTTTGTTTCTTACAATAAACACCTGACCCTGAGAAAATTCTTTCAATCTCTTTTTCCTTTCAAAATCAACTTTCACCTCAAATCTTTTGTCATCTTTCTTAATAATATTGTTATTTATTTCAAGAAGAATCTCTTCAAAATTTTTGTTTCTAAAAGAAATCACATCACCGTTTGAAAGATTATATGAAGTCTGCAAAAAAAGGGTTTCGTTCTCAAAATAAAAATTCCCAATAAAAAGACCTGTATTGTTAGGTGCTTTTTTGAAGATTATTCTATCTATACCAGTATTTTCTAAGTATCCAGTACTGAAGTTTCCTCTGTTGAAAACAAGTAGAAGTTTTTGCTTATCAGCGCTGACGATTGTTATTTTGCCTTTCTCGTAATACATATCAATATATTTTCTATAGATTGAGCTCACAGTGTACACATAATATTGGTCCTTTAATCTTCCCTCTATCTTGAAAGAGTCAACCCCTGCTTCGATTAGTTTATCTATGTTTTCTATAAGACAAATATCCTTTGGTGAAAGAAGATATCCTCTATCAATTACTTTTTTTCCCTTATCTAATAGCTTATAATAAAGCCTGCAAGGCTGGGCACACTGCCCTCTGTTGCCACTTCTTTTAAAAATTATGCTTGAAAAAAGACACTGACCAGAATATGAAATACACAAAGCTCCATGCACAAAAACCTCAAGTTCAATACTACTTTGCTGTCTTATGTTCTTTATCTCATCTATTGAGAGCTCTCTTGAGAGTATAACTCTCTTTACTCCTAAGCCTTCCAAAAACTTTACCTGAGCCAAGTTATGAACTGTCATCTGTGTGCTTGCATGAATAGGTAGGTCGGGAAATTCATTTATCATAATGAAAAGAAGACCTATATCCTGCACAATAACAGCATCAATTCCTTCCATATATGCAAACTCTAAAAGCTTCAAAGCTTTGCGCATCTCATCATTGTAAATCAGGGTGTTTATTGCAAGATATATCTTTTTTCCTCTCTCATGACAAAAATCTATGGCTTTTTTAAGCTCATCTTCTGAAAAGTTCTTTGCATACGCTCTTGCTGAGAACTCTTTTGCACCAACATACACGCTGTCAGCCCCAGCTTTTACGGCTGCAATGAGCTCTTCAAATCCACCTGCTGGTGCCAGTAACTCTACCTTTTTCATTCTTCTTTGTCATCCCTCTGCGTTTATATTTCAAAGTATTTTAATATACTACTATAAATCTGTTCAATTGACTCAATAGCAAAGATTTCTTTTTTATTTCCATATGCTAAAAAAGGTACTTTATTTTTTGTATGTGTCTTTGTTGACAAATCTTCTATGTTACCATGGTCAGATGTAACAACAAGGCAAGCATCCTTAGGAAGATCTTCAATTAAGCTGATCATAAAATCATCTAAAAGTTTTATAAGCTCTAAAGCTTTTTCCATATCACATGAATGTCCTATGATGTCTGTTTTAAAATGTTCAAACAAAACAAAATCATTTTTGTTTAGCACATTCAAAAGATTTTCAGCTGCCTTCTCAGGTGAAAAAAATGGTACCTCATATCCACTTTCAATCAAAACGTGATTTGTAATATCAAAATAAACTCCCTCAGATTTCAAGAGGTCTTCCACTGTTTTGAACCTTATGCCTGCCGTCAAAGCCATATAACTTGTCACAGACATCTTAAAATTCTTGTCATTTAATAGCTTTTGCAAATACTCGCTTCTGTAAACATTTGCAAAGTCTACTTTCAAACCGTTTCGGGAAAGAGTAGTAAATATATTTTGTTTGTCAATTATTCTCTTGAGGCTTGGTGTAATCTGTCCGTTAATATGAAACCCTACCTCTTTTGCTGCATTTATGCCTGAATAAATTGTAACCTGACCTGTGGCACTTTGCGGCAGACCTTCAATGCCAAGCGTGGCATCCAAAAACCGGACATTCCCACTTTTTAAAAAAATGTCATATGCTTTTGAATGATAATAAAAAAAGGGGTTGTATTCATTTTTCTCCCCTTTTCCAACACCGTCCAAAAATACAAAAAGCATTTTCATTTTATCTATCACCATCAAATGCGTTTATGAAATCATCAAGTTCTTTTTTAGTCTTTTCAAGTTCCTGCTTTGTTTTTTCAAGTTCTTGGTTAAGATTTTGAATAATTTCATTTAACTTTTCAATCTCTTGATTTTGCTGCAAGAGCTTTTCCTCTGCCTCTTTTAATTTCTCTTTATACTCCTCAACCTCTTTTTGATATTTTTCACTTTCAACACCTATCTTTGAAAGCTTCTCATCACATTCTAAAAGGTGTTTAAAATACTCGTCTGCCACCAAAAAGGCTGTGAGCATTGCCGAAAGAGATGTAGAAAGCTGCGGCTCGTTTGTCACAACCTCAGACATCTTCTTGTTTATATAATTTGCAATCTTCATTATGTATTCTTCATCTTCGTCAGTTTTTAATACATAATTCATGCCCGCAATCTTTACTTCAATTCTTTTCAAATTATCTTCTCTCCTGATATTTTCATCCATCGGTTCACAATCCTTTAAAAAGCTTTGAAAGTGTTGTTATCTATATTATAGATTTTTTTAGTTTTATTTGCAATTGAGATTTAGAGAGGATAGCATCAAGAGGCCGGACATAGTTTTTTCTGAGGCCTATCTAATCAGATTAATAGCCTATATTCTTTTCTGCTCTATCATCTAAAAGCAGCTTTAAATTATTTATAAAAAATACACTAAATTTAAAACAAAATTTGGTTATAACAAATATTGCTTCTTTTCTTTTTTTTTGTTATTATAATTGCAATTTCATAATATCCATAGAAAGGAGTAGATAACGTCATTGATTTTTGATTATATATTAAGTTAGTTTATCTGTTTATTGTTTAAAATGAAGACTGATGAAATATATAGAAAATATTACTAATTCTAAATTTGGTTTGTTTGTTCAATACCAATATTAATCCTTCCGAATAGTTTTAGAGATGTTTTGGCAGCAGAGAATATTTGATTACTTTCTAAATTTTTACTATACAAGCTTATGTTGTAGGGAAAATTCAAATTTGCGAAAACAACTGATCCTAAGGTAGTGGTTGGTAATAATATTGATAAAATTTGTTGACGTAAGATTTTTAAATTTATCACAAAACTTCATTTCAAATTCTCACTTTTAAAACAGAAATTACACAATATAATGGGTTCAAATAAAAAATAAAGTTTATATTAAAAACTACTTTTATGCCATGTTTTAGTAAAATAAAAACTGACTCCTCAAGATTTGACCTATCTCAATTTAAGAATGAAATTGAAAAGTTTTACAAGGGGGTATAACTTAATGAAAAAAGTATTCTTACAATTTGGTTCTGGGTTAGGTCCCATGTCTCGATCCCTTCCAATAGCAGAAGGGTTACAAAGAGAAGGATATATCGTAAAGTATTTTGGATTTGAAAATGCAAAACCATATATGAATAAAATGGGAATTGAAGAGTTATCAGAAAATTTTAATATCAAGGATATTAAAAAAGGAGTGCAAACTCCTAATTGGTATTGTGCAGAACAATTTTGGGAAATAATAGGATATGGTAATATAGAATGGGTAGAAAAAAAAGTTGAAGAATTAATAGAATATTTAAGAGATTTTTCTCCTGATTTTATAATATCAGACCTTGGTATATTAAGTTGTATTGCTGCAAGAATAATGGATATACCTTTGATAGCCATAACTCAAAGTTGTTATCATCCTAACATTGCTTTTGGAAGAATAAGATGGTGGGAAGAAGAACAAAATTTAAAGTTTACATTAACTGAGAAATTAAATAATTATTTTAAGAAAAAAGGTGTTTCACAATTAAATTCTTTTGAAGAAATTTTTACTGGTAGTTTAACCATAATTCCCAGTTTTCCTGAATTTGATCCAATAAATAATCCTTCAGAATTTAACACATATTATGTTGGTCCCATATTATGGGATCCATTAGACATGGCTAAAGAAGAGTATATAAAATTCTTTAACAGAGATAAAAATAAGCCTACAATTTTTTGCTATACAGCAAGATTTTATGACAATGTAGGTGAAAGTGGAATTATTATTTTTAAAACATTACTTTCAGCATTAAAAGAATTTGATGCTAACATTATTTTTTCTACAGGGAGTGATTCGGACAGGATAATTGCAAAAGAGATTTTAAACTCTTACGGAATTGATGAAGAGAAATTTAGCATTATTGATTGGGTTCCAATGGGAATTGCTTATGGAAACTCTGATGTTGTTATCCATCATGGAGGCCATGGAAGTTGTTTAGGTCAATTTTTGTATGAGGTACCTTCATTAATTATACCTACTCATACTGAACGAGAGTATAATGCAAGAATTTGCACCAATATGGGAGTTTCTAAATTTATAAAAAGAGAAGACATTGAAAAAGCAGATATATTAGCTGAAATTGTTGAGATTCTAACTAACTCAAATTTTAAAGAAAAATTACACTTTTGGCATACCAAACTAAATGAATATAATTTTACAGGTGTAAATAAAGTTTTAGAATTGATTCAAAAATTATAAAAAGGTGAATGACAAATGATGATAGAGGTACTACAAGAAGGTTTAAATATTGATCTTTTTAATCATTTAGTGATAATAAAAAACATTCTATTGAAATATATCCCTTCAGGGGTTAAAATCAAATTATTAAAATCTTCAAAAGGAGTTTGAAAACTCATGTATATTGCTGATCCAAACAGATACAATAATATGCTCTACTTTCGCTGTGGAAAAAGTGGCTTAAAACTTCCTGCTATCTCACTTGGGTTTTGGCACAATTTTGGAGATGGTGACCCATTTGACAACATGAGAAAAATTGTTCAAAGAGCTTTTGATCTTGGAATAACATACTTTGACCTTGCAAACAACTACGGACCACCACCGGGTGCTGCTGAGGAAAATTTTGGCAGAATATTTAAGCTTGATTTAAAACCTTACAGAGATGAAATAATTGTTGCAACAAAAGCAGGATACAAGATGTGGGAAGGTCCTTACGGTGATTGGGGCTCAAAAAAGTATCTTCTTGCAAGCTTAGACCAAAGTCTAAAAAGAATGAACCTTGACTATGTTGATATTTTTTATTCGCACAGACCAGACCCTCAAACACCAATTGAAGAGACAATGGAGGCTTTGTATCAGGCAGTGCACAGCGGAAAAGCTTTGTATGCCGGTATATCTAATTACAATTCTGAACAAACTAAAATAGCGTATTCAGCTGCAAAACAAATGGAACTAAAGCTTATAGTAAATCAAGTTCGATACAATATGTTTGCAAGAGATGTTGAAAATGGTCTTTTTGATACATTAAATGAGCTTGGCATGGGAGCTGTGATATATTCTCCTCTTGCTCAAGGACTTCTGACAGATCGTTATTTAGATGGAATTCCTGAGGATTCAAGAGTAAGAAAATCGGGCGTATTTTTAAAAGAAAGTGATATAACTCCTGAGAGAATTGAAAAGGTTAAAAAGTTATCTGAGATTGCAAAAAGACGTGGTCAAACAGTTTCACAGCTTGCACTTTCGTGGATTTTGCGCAACAAAGTTGTAGCATCAGTAATTGTCGGTGCAAGCAAAGTGTCTCAGATTGAAGATAATGTGGGTTGTATTAATAATCTTGAATTTTCAGAAGAAGAATTGAAAGAAATTGAGGAGATTTTGAAATAATCGTTATTTTTCTTTTAAAAGGAAATGGGCTGCTTTTCTTCAATTGGAATAGGCAGCCCCTGATTTTTTAGTTTTTATTATGCACTTCTTAAATAATCAATTTTCTGTTACTATATTGATATAAAATTTCAAATTATTTCATCAAATACTCCACTAATTGTTTTGCCTTCTTTAAATAAGCTATAACTCTTTAAATCTTTTATTACAAATTCATATTCAATGTCAAAAGGTTTTACCTTTACTTTCCATATACCAAACACTTTACCTTTGATTGTATTTATAAAATTATACCTCATAACACTCCAAAAATATCTATAAAGATGTTCTTTGTTTGTAGGTTTTATATCAATGTTTATTGTAAACACAAGTTTTTCCTCGGGATTATACCATTCCATTGACACTTGGCTTTCCTTTTTAATATTTTTAGCTTGACACCACACAATTATAAATTCATCTAATTCACTAAACGCTTTTTTTACATTCACTGGTTGATAATTCTCGTCTAAGCCATTACAAGAACAAATTGCAACAATTTCAATCTTGCTTCCCTTCCTTCCTTGGTTTTCTGTTATTTATTCTCTTTGATACGAATTTGTAAACATAATAACCCAGCAACCCAAAAGCAGCTACTGACCAAAGCCATTCAATTTTTAAGGCTTTTAGTGCTACATTTATTAATCCTCCTAAAATAGGTATGACAATGAGTCCTGCCACAATAGTTATGAAAATAATAAATACTATGTATACCCGAAAAAGAATATCCTTTACTTTGAATCTTTTACTCATGACATTTTTTCCTTCCCTATTTATCTATATTTAATACGCTCCCCCACCAATAAGTTTGTGCAATCCATGCTCTACTCTAGTAATGGCATTATCAATTGCTTTACCCACTTTGGTATTATCAAACCATCTTTCTACACTCGCTATTTTATTAGTAACACTCGCAATAACACTTACTGTGCCTTTCCCGAAAATATATCCTTCACCCATACCTTTCAATACTCCACTTACTGTTTTACTTGCAACCTTTCTTTCAAGCATTGTAAAACCACTTGTGGCAGCTCTGTACGCTTTCACTCCTCCACCTATTCCACCTGCTGCAATTGATACTATGTTTGTCAACGTATTTTCTCGTAAATCATTGGCAATAGAACTTACAATGTGATAAGCTACTTTTTGAATACTATTCATATTAACCCCTCATCCTCCTTTTAAAGTGTAAATGTATAAAATTTTCTATAATAAGTTTAAAAAAAAAAAAACAAAATGTCAATACTAATTTACTGTTATAAAAATGGACTATCCAGAATGGATAGTCCATAAAAAAGTTATTTTAAAACATCTTATACATTTCCTTCTTTGTCCCGCAGATTGGACAAAACTCAGGAGCCTCATCTAAAACTGTATGTCCGCAAACAGGGCAGATATAAACATTTTTAATCTCTATATCCTTTCCTTCTTTTGCGCTATCTTGAGCCATTTTAAAAAGCTGAGCATGAATCTTTTCTGCCTCAATTGCAAAATGAAAGCTCCTTTCTGCATCTTTTTCGTTTTGATATCTTGCCGCATTTAAGTAAACATCATACATCTGGTTTACCTCAAAAAGCTCACCGTCAATTGCACCTTGAAGATTTTCCACTGTTGTGCCAACTCCAAACACTGCATCAGATGCAACCATATGCCCACCTTTAATGTCACCAAGTACTTTAAAATGATTGTTTGCATGGACCTGCTCAGCATATGAGATTGCTCTAAAAAGTCTTGCAATGTTCGGAAAACCTTCTTTTTCAGCAATGTCACCCCAAAGCAGATACCTCATGTGAGCCATGCTCTCCCCACCATATGCAGACCTTAAAAATCCTATTGTCATATCATTCTTTACGCTCATCTTTATTCCTCCTATTATTTCAAATTTTATTCAAATATTACAATAGAATCCTTGTTTTTAATACGAAGTACAATTGTTTCTATAATTCTAAACTCATGGTCAAGTTTGTCATTTCCCATATATGTTACAACCATATCTTGCCCTATCGTTAAATCGATGTTAGAAAACTCCGCACAAACTAAGACTGCTTTTCCTTCACCAAGTACTGGTGTTTTAAAAATGTTATTATCTACCAGTTTCGAAATTCTTTCAAGTTCCAGCACTCCAGCCATTTGGTTTATTCTTGAAAGCTGAACATAAATGTCTGGACTTAATATAAGAACAAGCTTACCTATATATCCTTTTCTTAGTAGCAATTCTATTCCTTTTACTATCTCAGAATATGCAGTCTCTCCCTCGTTCCAATTTCCTTTTTTAAGTCTATTTGTGCCAGTTGCAGTTAAAATTCCTTCCAGCCCAAGTTCTTTACAACCCCAGAATATAAATTCGTCTTCTTTTTTTGCACATTCCAAAGTAGCTCTTGCAACTTGAGAAAAATCATAAGGTCCTGTTCCAGAGAGAATATATTCTAAATCATTCCAGCTAAGTTTAAAGTCTTCGTAAATTTGTTTTAAAGGGTAATATCTTCTTACTGCTTTTTTGCTTTCTGCTTCTTCAACAACATCGGCAAAGATAGTTTGTGTTTGTGGACCTAAAGGACCAAAAAGATGCAAAAATCGTCGACCAACTAAAACTTTTTTTGCAGTATTAATTACAATCTCATCTATTACTTTCCAATGTTCACTTTTCAACGGTGATTGTTCTCGCCCCATGAAATACATCTTAATCTTTCTCCTTTCCTTCATCAACTAAACTTCCAATTGTAAATCCACCCTGCTTTGCTTCAGTTTCAATTCCAAGTTCTCTGAGCATATTTTTCACTTCTTCTTCACCTTCTAAAAAGTGTTCAGCTTCCTCAGGGTCAAGTATTCTCAGGAGTGTCATTAGCTCTCCCACATGTGCTTTTTCTTCATCTCTGATATCTGCAATTACTCTTTTTGCTATTTGGTCATCTGTTGCCTGCACATGAGCGTCATAGATAAAAATAGCTTCAAGCTCTGATGCAATGTCAAGGCGAATTGCCTGAATTAACTCTTGTTTTGTCATTTTCCTGTTCACATTTCCCTGAAAAGGGTTTGCAAAACTTGGCATCTCGTATTTACCTCCATAAAATTGATTTTTACTTCTTTTATTTTTTACCCATCAAATTTATAATTAAACAAAAAAATATACCGAAAATATTTCGGTAACATTCCCAAAACATATTTAAAAAGTAACTTCCAGCCATTGACTGTAAAATTATAATACTGTTATAGCTTTGTATTGATTTGCAAATATTGAAAAAAGAAAATTAAATTTAAATACAAAATGAAAAAGTTAAAGTATTTAAAATTTTATTTCAAATCAATTACTGCTATAACTTTGTAATCTCCCTCTAATTTTTTGAACAAAACAAAACTTCCAACAGGTAGACTATTAATAATTTTTGCTTCACAAAGTAAGAATTCATCATTATCAAGTACATATATTGCAGGCGTTTCATAATTTTTACCTGCCTTATTGAGTATTTTATAAATTCTGTTAACAATCTCTTTTGTTGATGGTATATTATTGTATTGGATATATTCTCTCTTATTTGTGAAATAAATGCCTTTTAACTTTTTGATATTATTAATCTTACCTCCTAATTGAACTGTAGAATGAAAAAGTTCCGAAAGTTTTACTGGCAGTTCTCCATCTACTGGAAAAATAAGACCTGAAGATATTTCATTCGGTTTATAGAAGTTTCTAATGTTTTTCCCTCGCAAGCCATATCCACCAGTTATATAGTTTCTTATTACTAAAATCCCATATGGATTTGCAATGTTTACAAACTCTTCAATATTTCCTGTTTTGATTGCATGCACAAATTTATTGACAGTTTGCTTTATTTCAGACGTAGTATTGCCTTTGGTAAACGAACAAGAAATCAAAGTAATACACATTAAAATTAGTACAATTATTCTACAAAAAGCCTTTTTCATTTTTTCTTCTCCTTTTTATCAATTAGTTTCCATGTCGTCATAATATTGGTTAATTTTTACTATATTCAGGATCGGTAGCATAACCAGCTTTTTTGTAACCCTTCTGCCCATTTAGTAGGATCATTGTTTTAAATAAATAATTCTTGATATCGTTTAATTTCTTAAAAATTCACTATGATCTTTTATTGATTCTTCAAAGTTGTTATATGCTCTAAATCTATCTTCAATTTTTATTTTTTTGCCATTGACATACTCTGTTGTAGTAACAGTAACACTTCCTGCTGGGCCCTCCCCTTTTATCCCAAATAAGTCGTAACTATATTGTCCTGTCTTTTTATCAACGGGAACAGACTTTCCATAATTCGATTCAAGTATAGCTTAAGCTGTAATAATTGCAACTGGAATCCCTGTTTTCTTTTCTTCTTCTTTTGAAGCTGCAAATGCAGTAGCCACAAAATCTTCTTTACTCATATTGGAAGTTATTTTCTTCACTTCAGTTGGAGTTTTAGAACCTGACGGCTTTGATGTTGAAGAAGCTCCTCCGTTTATCTTAGGCGTATAACATCCATCTGTCCTCATCGGCGATACACTTGCTGATATTCCACCTTAATAACCTCTATCACCCCATACAAAACTGTCTGAATACCCCGGTGTTATACTCGCACTGCTACTCTCTTTCCTGCTTGCCTCACTATTACCTTTTAAAGTTATTGAACCCCCACTTGCCACCTTCGGTGTATAATACCCATTCCAACTTATATCACTCCTATATAACGTCACACAACCACTTGGCAAACTTCCACTCCCATTACCTAATATACTCCCTCTACAATAAAGTATATCTTACCCCCTGTACTCTTTAAAATTTCATTCGTAACCACTAACTTCTTACCTCCAATTTCTATTTCCTTGCCACGCATCTTAATATCTCACCATTACCCTTCCATGTCATATTTCATCATTTCGTCCATTAATTTATTCATTAGTATTTTAATTGAGTTGTCATCTTTTTTATAAAATTTTGTACTAAAACATTTCTTTTTGTTAACTTATACACTGGAATTTATGTGTAAACCTTATCTCACGCATCTTTATACTGTCAATACTTTTTTTTACTAATTTCTTGACATAAAACTTAATTTTTCAATATAAAATTCTTCTTTCTCCAAATATCTTGAAATTTCTTCAATTTTCTCTCTCTTTCATAATTAAACATAAGCAAACCTAGGTGGTTACTAAGTAAACCTCTCTCAATATACTTTTGATTTTCTCAAAATATCTCGCGATTTCTTTAAATTTCGCTATCGAAACAAATAATTTTGTTCTTGATACTGTTATTATTGATTTATTCTACCATATCCAGTTCTCATAATATGATTATCAAATCAATCAAAACACATATCTCAATTGGTACATTAAATTATTAGTATCAATCTTTTGTTTATTTTTTCTCAATTCTCTTTCAATTTCAACTCAATAGCATCCTTTTCAGCACCATATCCGCTCCGATAATATATTAGTCCCTTATCTTTTTCCCACGTAAATGATTCATAATATCCTGTTTCTATTTGATTATTGAAAGAGTGATATTCACGCTTATCTCCATTTACCACTATGTAATGATGAAATCCAAGCCTGTCTCTGCTTAACGGGTCTTTTAGTTCTTTCTCTTGGCACACAATTACACTATCACTTGGCAATTCATCTTTTGTTTTTAACTTACTTAGATTTTCTTTAGTTGGAACTATCTTATATATTTTATCTTTCTGCACGTAAAAATAACCTAAACTCAAACGCTCAAGTGGAATACCCTCAATAGGTTCAAGTTTCAATTCGTATAACTCACCGTACTTCAAACTAGCCTTTTTAACAATATTCAATTTTACATTTTTTTCAATAAGATCATCGAACAAAAACTTCCCTTTATACTCTATCCTTTGAATACTTTCATTGAAGAAAAACGGATTTTTTATTTTTTCTGTATTGTAAGTAACCTTGCACCCAGAAAAAAACACAATTCCAATTGTTAATATTATTATTAGAAATTTTTTTATAAAAATCTACCTTCCTCTCAATATACCTTTGATTTTCCCAAAATATATCATGATTTCCTTAAATTTTTCTATCTAAACAAACTATTTTTTTGATATTATTATTGCATTATTCTACCACACCAAACTTAAAATTGACCTCCCTCTCTCTCAAACATTAACAACCATCCTTGGTATAGGCGACCTTCTTGCAACTGTTATCTGCAATAAAATTTGTAATATCAAGCACTTCAAAAACAAAGCTGCTTTGGCTAAATATTCTGGCCTCGTTTGGACTCAATATCAATATGACAATTTCAATGCCCAAGATGCAGCATTAGCTAAGTGTGGTAACCAATATTCTCAGAATACTATCTTGTTGAGGCTGCTAACTGTGTGATGTAGCACACAGTACGTTACAAAGCTTTCTACAACAAGAAGTTCTCAGAGGTGGACCTGTCATCAGCATAAACGTGCCCTCGTCCTCACCGCAAGACGATTAATTCCTCTGATCTTTGCCATGCTCTAGCCTTGGTCAAATATATCAAGAAAGAGGTGATGTTTACAATACTTAGTTAGTCCCAATTTTTTAATTTAATAATCTTTCCCAAACAAGCTGCCAGTTAAATTTTTCCATGCTGAGCGGCTCGATATTCTATTGCCTTTTTTGCCCTAATTATCTAAAAAAATTTTTTAAAAAACCCCCTTGACATTATACCGTTTGTCTCTTGGATATTTTTGTTTATATTCTGATTCTTACCAAGAAGGAGGTCCTTATACTTTACACAAAATTATTTATAGTCTCCAAAAAATTATTTATTATCACCATATATATTATTATCATACAACAAACTATCTCTTAGTATAAATTCGTTAATAGTATGAATTAACAAATAGACATTACCCTTCCTTACTATTCCTGTAAACCAGATGTTATATGTGGGGTCTCCTAACATAGCTCCATATTGATTCGAAAACATAATCAAAGGCTCAGCATTTATTATCGCTTTTTTCAAATTGGCATCAAATATCTTATCAAAATTGTTGATAAACTCTTTTTCATTTCTTATCTTTCTCTTTTTACCGTCTATTTTGACCTCAATTGGATATGCTATCAGTTTTGCAAGTGCTTTCTTGTCGTTTTTTATCAAATATTCTTGAATGTTAGTAGCAAATTTCAGTACTTCATCATCCGGAAAACCAACAAAGCTGAATTTTTCACCATAAGGCATAGGTGATACGCCAGCAAATATACCCCTTCCCAGTTTAAAAGGCATTTTAATTTTGCCATCACTCCAAGTACCCTCAATTGTATCTACTGGTCTTATTAGCCGACCATCACTCTTTTTAATCACTTTATCTTTTATAATGCCATTGAATGTTCCAACTACTTTACCTTTTGAATCAAGCTCATTTAACTTTATTTTATCACCTTTTATTACTCCTTCTACCTTTATATACTTTCTTACACCTTTGTAATTATATAAACCTTTAACCTTCGGATTGTCAATATATATACTCATCACTATATCCTTTTTCCCTTTTTTACCAATGTAATCATAATAACCTTTTTCAATTTCAGCATCCTCAATTTTAGCGCTACTTAATACAATTAGAGCAGGCGAAATTAAAAACATGATTAAAAATGCTGCAATAACATTTTTAAAAAACTTCATAAAATTACACCTCTCTAATTTAGCTTATCTCTGCTTAAAACATAAAAATAAAATTTACTCAAAAAGAAGTTTCTATTCATTTCTTTTATAGCCCAAAAACTGATAATACTTTAGAGACTTATTTCCTTTTTTATTTTTCTCCAAGCATCAACGCCTATAACCTTATAATCTCCCTTCACAAACATCTCCCATTCATCATATCTGCGCCTTTGCAAACCTTCCCAAACTTCTCCCTGAACTTTTGTCCAAGAAAGAAAATCGTCTCTAAGCTTTCTTTCTAAATTAGAGTCAATACCGCTTTTAACAGCTTTAATTATATCATTTCGAGTTTCAGAACTTTTATTTTTTGTCCATGCCGAACCAACATTAAAAGTAAAGCTAACCAAAGCATCAAATTGATTTTGTGAAAGTTGAATTTTATTTTCTTCCATAAACTCATTGATTGCGTCGGCTGCAGCTTTGATATCATTTTTTAAAAACTCTTTTGCTTTTTCTTCAATTATTGCTTTCTTAGGTTTGTGAGTTTTAAGGTCAACATATTCTTCTAATTCTTTGCCTCTTAATACATGTCCGTATCCGATAGTCCAAACACCATCTTTGTCACTATAAGCAAATTTTGAATATTCTCCCTTGTATTCATATATTTTAATAAATTCAACTATGGCATCGCTTGGTTCTAATCTTTTTATTGCTGCATTCATATTGGAAGTTATTTTCTTCACTTCAGTTGGAGTTTTAGAACCTGACGGCTTTGGTGTTGAAGAAGCTCCTCCGCTTATCTTAGGCGTATAACATCCACCTGTCCTCACCGGCGATACACTTGCTGATATTCCACCTGAATAACCTCTATCACCCCATACAAAACTGTCTGAATACCCCGGTGTTATACTCGCACTGCTACTCTCTTTCCTGCTTGCCTCACTATTACCTTTTAAAGTTATTGAACCTCCACTTGCCACCTTCGGTGTATAATACCCATTCCAACTTATATCACTCCTGTATAACGTCACACAACCACTTGGCAAACTCCCACTCCCATTACCTAATATACTCCCTAATCCCCCACTATTCCTTGTTGCATTACTCCCACTAATACTCAAACTCATACTACCACTTCCTGCTATGCTCGTCCATCCACCTATCTTGTACCCAAAATAGGTATTCGGTGGAGTATACACTACCTTACCATAAAATTCATTCCCACTGCCTCCACCCTTACTGTACACAACTGCTATATCTTCATCAGTACCACTCTTCGCATTCTCTTGCCTCAAACTCCCACTCCCATTTACTGCTGTGCTCACACCAATCCCTACTAATAACCCCTTTTGCCTCTCATATTCTACTCCATTATATAACACACTATTCAGTACCATCAACTTTCCTCCTCTCATTCTCATTTGCTAATTTGATATTTCATTAAACAATTTCCTGTATTCTTTTGCCATCCTCTCTGCATTAAACATCCTTACCCTTTCGGCAAGTTTATCTACCTCTTTCTTCACTACATCTACAGAATCTCTTTGAAATCTTTTAACACATTCGGCCAGCTCCCCTCTCTCATATGGATCAAAAACATATCTGTACTCCTCTCCTACTATCTCATATATCCCTCCCCTACAACTACTAATCACTGGTGTACCTAATCTCCCTGCCTCTAAAACTACATACCCAAACGGTTCATATAACGATGGCACTATTAATGCATCTATTGCCTTTAAAAAATTCTCCTTCCTCTTCCCACTCACCCAACCTATAAATTCTACCTTATCCCATAATTTCGCTCCATCTATAAAACTTATTATCTCCCCCATATATGCTATGTCCTGATTATCACATGCTATCATCAACTTGCCTTCCACATCCCTAAACTCCTTCAAACACTCTAATAACCCCTTCCTGTAATCTAATCTCCCTAAAAAACCAAAAATCTTCCTCTCGCCCATTATATCTCTTTTAATTTCACCTGCCGTCATATCTATCCCATTGTATATAACCCTTGTCTTGCTATCATATCGGCGATACAATCTAATCAACTTTTCTCTTTCACAATTGGACACACACACTAATATATCTGCCTCCTCGCAAAGCCTTTCAAAACTCCTTTGTACCTCAATATGCCCCCCAAATGGATTGTCTAAAAAATATGGCTCAGGAGTTGGAACAGAATGTATTACATATACTATCTTTTTATCCCTAAATATCCCACTATCCATTATGTAATCTAACCCGTAAAAGTGAATTACTCCTATATCAAACTCAAATCTACTTAGCTTCCCTATCTCCCTATAATCAATAGCTAATATATCTCTATCTCCAGAATATCTTCTTATATCTATTTCATCCAATATGTCTCCATCATAAATATGTACAAACCCCTCATCTGCCTCGTGAAACTTATATAACTGTTCTATAAATGTAGCAATCCCACCTATAATATAACCACCTATCTCATTGGTAAAATGTAATACCTTATACTTGCCATTAAAACCTATTTTTAGCATTGCCCCTCTATCTCTCCTACTACAATATTATATCTCCTCAATAAATACTCCTCTTCCTTTGTCTTAATCTCAACTGCTCTCACAGGAATTTTAGATATGCCAGGCTCTTCAAACTTGGTTTCAAAATCTACAATAAAGTATATCTTACCCTCTGGACTCCTCAAAATCTCATTCGTAACCACTAACTTCTTGCCACCAATTTCTATTTCCTTGCCACACATCTTAATATCTCACCATTACCCTTCCATGTCATATTTCATCATTTCGTCCATCAATTTATTCATTAGTATTTTAATTGAGTTACCATCTTTTTTATAAAATTTTGTACTAAAACTTTTCTTTTTGTTAACCTATACACTGGAATTTATGTGTAAATCTTATCTCACGCATCTTTATACTGTCAACCTTTTTTTTAACTAATTTCTTGACATAAAACTTAATTTTTCAATATAAAATTTTTCTTTCTCCAAATATCTTGAAATTTCTTCAATTTTCTCTCGCTTTCATAATTAAACATAAGCAAACCTCGGTGGCTACCAAGTAAACCTTGTATTATTTCCCATGTCAAATATAGTAGCTCACAAGCAAGAATATTTTTTCTGTGCTTTATTTGAACATAATTTTACCGAAAATATTTCGGTAACATTCCCAAAACATATTTAAAAAGTAACTTCCAGCCATTGACTGTAAAATTATATTAAGGTATGATTACATAAAAAAGATTTTGCTGCGAAAGGAGAATACAGCTTGAGAAGGCTTCCCAAAAAGCAAGCTATATTTTTGCCAGATGAGTGGAACATAATAGAAGATGGATTTCATCCTGAAAAGAATTTTATGCTTGAGACCATTTTTACAGTTGCAAATGGATATTTAGGCCTGAGAGGAAACTTGGATGAAGATTTCCCTGACAAAAGCCAGAGCTTTAAAGCAACCTATATCAACGGTTTTTATGAAGAGTATGATATTACCTATCCAGAGGGTGGATATGGATTTGCAAAGCGTGGCGAGGCAATGGTAAATGTTGCTGATGTGAAGACATTTGAAATAATGATTGAGGGTGAAAAATTCAATTTATTCAGTGGAAAAATTTATAAACATATTAGAAAACTTGACATGAAGAGCGGAACGGTAGTACGAGAAATACTCTGGGAATCTGAACGTGGCAGAAAAATTTATATATCTTTTGAACGACTTGCATGTTTTAAAAGGCAGCATTTAGGAGCAATTAATATTAGAATAAAACTTCTCAATTTTTCTGGCAGAATAAAAATTGTAAGTAAAATAGATGGAAACTCTTCAAATCTGCTTGAGACAGAAGATGTGAGGGTTGGTTCTGGAATAGAAAAATTTCCTTTTGAGACAATTAAAGCTTACTGTAATAAACTTAATGGTTTTTTGATGCAGAAAACTAAAAAGAGTATACTCTCGTATGGCTGCATGGTAGATCATGTTTTGAGCATCAAAGAATTTTTCTGCAAATCTTTTGCCGACAAAGAGAAAAATCTTGTTATATTTGAAATTGAATTTGATGCTAAACAAGATATGGAATATAGCTTGACAAAATATTTTTCATATTTTACACAAAGAGATGTTGAAGAAGATTTGATTGAAGAGCACTGCGCTGCTGAAATACTTGAAGCAAAAAAGATAGGTTTTAATAACCTTTTGAAAGAACAAAGAGAATTTTTAGAAACCTTTTGGGAAAATGCTGATGTTGTGGTAAAAGGGGATCCTAAGATTCAGCAAGCTATAAGATTTAGTCTATTTTCGCTGCTTCAATCAACAGGTAGAAACGGTATTTCAAATATTGCCGCAAAAGGTCTCACAGGCGAAGGTTACGGTGGACATTATTTCTGGGACTCTGAAATTTATATAATGCCGTTTTTCATATATACTCAGCCAGAAATTGCAAAAATGCTACTTTTGTACAGATACAACATTTTAGATGCAGCAAGAAAGCGAGCAAGAGAGCTTCACCACAGAGGAGCACTATATCCCTGGCGAACAATTGCAGGAAAAGAGTGTTCAGCATATTTTCCCGCAGGGACTGCCCAATACCACATAAACGCTGATATTGTGTATGCCATAAAAAAGTATTTTGAGGCAACAGATGATTTAGAATTTATAAAAAACTATGGTGCAGAAATTGTATTTGAAGTTGCAAGATTCTATGCAGAACTTGGCCATTTCAGTGAAGCAAAGGACGGAAAGTTCTGCATATTCTGTGTCACCGGCCCTGATGAGTATACTGCACTTGTTGACAACAACGCTTATACAAACTACATGGTAAAGATGACCCTTGAGTTTGCTACAAATCTTTATACTCTCTTGAAAGAAAAAGACAGCGATGCTTTTGAAAAGCTTTGCAGAAAAATTGAGCTCTCACAGAATGAAGTCTTGCTGTGGAAAAACATTGCTGATAACATGTATTTGCCGTACAATCCAGAGCTGAAAATTATTCCTCAGGACGATTCATTCATCTATAAAAAGAGGCTTGATTTGTCAAAAATCCCAGAGAATCAGTTTCCTCTTCTTTTGAACTGGCATTATTTAGACATTTATAGATATCAAGTTTGCAAACAGCCAGATGTTCTTTTGCTCATTTACCTTTTGAGAGAAAATTTTTCATTTGAGGATTTAAAAAATAACTATGAATATTATGAACCAATCACAACACATGACTCATCACTCTCACCTGCAATTTTTAGCATCCTTGCAGCAGAGCTTGGGTACTTAGACAAAGCATACGAATACTTTGTATATACAGCAAGAATGGACCTTGACGATTTAAATGACAACACAAAAGATGGAATTCACGCTGCTTGTATGGGCGGTGCTTGGCAAGCTTTGGTATTCGGTTTTGGTGGAATGAGAACAAACAAAGGTGTACTTTCCTTTGCTCCAAAGCTTCCTGAAAGACTTGAATATTTATCGTTCAAAGTAAGATACAAAGGAAAAGTTTTGAAAGTGGAAATAACAAAAAGCATAGCTTCCTATACACTTTTGGATGGTGAAAGTATTCAGCTTTCACACCATGGTAGCAGTTTTGAATTGAAAAGAGGACAGACTAAAGAATTTATCCTTGTCAATTAAAATTTTAAAGGCTGTGAGAAGATTTGTGTTTTCTCCTCACAGCCGTTTTTGTTGAGCTTACAAAAAGATATTTAGCGCAGCCTTGCTGTTGATTCTCTTTTTACAAGCTCTGGCTCTAAAATAATGTGGTTTATTGGCTGCTTTGAAATCAGGTTCAAAAGCAAATAAAAGGCTGATTTGCCCATCTCACTCTTGTTCTGTCTTATTGTTGTAAGAGTGGGGGTGATGTAACGTGCCAAGGATATATCGTCAAATCCCACAACCGAAACTTTTTTAGGCACATCCACACCAAGTTCCTTTAATCTTTTTATAAGACCGATTGCCATCATGTCTGATGCAGCAAAAACTGCTGTGACACCCTTCTGGACAAAATAGTCTGCTGCCTTAAACCCGCTTGCCTCTGTAAAATCACCTTCGTAAATAAGTTCACTGTCAACCTGAAGTCCGTTTTTGCTCAGTGCCAATATATAACCGTTTAATCTTTCTTGGCTGACATATGCTTTTTTGTGACCATTCAAAAACCCTATTCTTTTGTGTCCAAGGTTAATCAAGTGTTCTGTTGCAAGCTGTGCACCTTTTAGATTGTTTGTTGTCACATAACCTACATTTGAGTTTTTTATTGGAATGTCAAGCAAAACAACAGGATAGGTACTTTTTTGTATTTCATTCAGATACTCATCGTCCATTTTTAGTCCCATAATGAATGCACCTTCAAGCCCTTTTTCCTGCATAACTGCATCAAAAGAGATTCTTTTTTGCTCCTCTGAAGATGTTGAGAGCAAAACAACCTCATAACCATTGTCCATTGCAGCTTTCCTAAAACTTATAAGTATTTCATAATAGAAAACACCGTATATGCCTTCTCTCTCCATGTCTTCAATGAACAGTCCAACTCTTTTTGTCTTGTTTGTGACAAGGCTTTTTGCAAAGATGTTTGGTGTGTAGTTTAGTTTTTTGGCCATCTCTATTACTTTGTCTCTTGTCTCCGGGTTTATATCTGAGTAATTATTGAGCGCCCTTGAAACAGTGCTTGGCGACAGTCCCAAAGCTTTTGCAATATCCTTTATTGTCACATTCTTGTTCTTTCTCATTCTTTCTTTTCACCTTCTGTTTTTGAAATATTTCACTAAAACCTTGAAATTAATTATACACTTTCTTTGTCTTCTGTTTCAACATTTTTATTACTCTTTAAGCCCTGTTGTGACTATCCCCCTGACGAAATATTTCTGAAATGCTACGAAAACTATTATGGTTGGTAAAGAAAGAAGAATTGCTCCTGCTAAAACTTGGTTCCAAAATTGATAATACTGGCCGTAAAACGAGTTGAGGCCTACCGGCAGGGTATACAGCTCTTCAGACGAAGCTATGATGCTTGGCCACATGAAACTGTTCCAGTTGCCTACAAATATGAATATAGCCTGAGTTGCCAAAGCCGGCAGCGATAGTGGTAAAAATATCTTGAAGAATATACCAAACCGCGACAGTCCGTCAATCAATGCAGCTTCTTCTAAATCCTTAGGAATTGTCAAAAAGTACTGGCGCATGAAAAATATATAGAATGCACTCACAAGCCACGGAATAATTAATCCCTTGTACGAATCAATCCAGCCAAGTTTGTTTAGAATAAGGTAAATAGGAATCAAGAGTACCTGCCCAGGTATCATCATTGTACCTATGATAATGTAAAAAACAACCTTCTTAAATGGGAAACTTAGCCTTGCAAGAGCATATGCTGCCATGGAATTGAAAAGCAGATTGCCAGCTGTCACAGCTACTGCAACCACAAAGCTGTTAAAAAGCCATCTCATAAACGGAAACTCTGTCGTGATGTATTTATAGCTACTAAAGCTCAGCTTTCCAAAGTCAACTGAGAATTTTGTCACATCTTCTACAGGTTTTAAAGAAGTTATAACAGCAATAAGGTATGGTACCAAGGTTATCAGCGCCCATAAAATGCAGATTGTATATAGCACTATTTTGACTCCAATCCCATAGGTATTTTCCTTCATCCACACCTTTTTCTCATCTCCTTTTTTGATAATCCAGAAAAATCATTACTTAATATGACATTTCCTCGCCAAAAAATTTTCGCTGAATTAATGTCAATACAAAGATAATCCCAAACACAACAAACGCCATAGCCGAGGCAACTCCCATGTTGAACTCTTTAAAAGCTGTTCTGTATATCATCACAACCATTGTCATTGCTTTTCCCATGGGACCACCATCAGAACCGCCTATAATGTATGACAAATCAAACATCTGGAGAGTACTAATAAAAGATACAACTGTGTTGAAAAATATCATCGGTTTTAAAAGAGGTATTGTGATTTTAATAAGCTTAATAAATTCTCCTGCACCTTCAACTTCTGCAGCTTCATAAAGCTGGTCTGGAATTGTTGAAAGTCCAGACAAAAATGTAACCATATAAAACCCTACAGATCCCCAAACAGCAACACTCACAATTGCGGGCATCACAAAAGAAGGTTCATTGAACCAATTTCGAGGAGTAATCCCAATATGACTTAAAATCTGATTCACAAGCCCATCTGTTTTGTACAAAAACAGAAATATAATCGATACTGCTACAGGTGATGTAACCGTGGGAAGATAATATGTTGTTCTGAAAAACTCCTTGAATTTTACCTTGTCATTTACTATCACAGCTAAAATGAGAGCAATAATAAGCTGAGTAGGAACAACTAAAACCGAATAATAAAGTGTGTTAAGGATAGAATCTAAAAACATCTTGTTTGTCAGCGCTTCTTTATAGTTAGCAAGGCCTACAAATTTAGGTGGAGCATCTCCTAAGAATGAAAAGTTCTGAAAACTTATCATAAAAGCTTTTACAAGCGGGTAAGCAAAAAATACACAAAAAGACAGTATATAAGGAAGCAGCATGACAAAAGCTGTCAAGTATTCTTGCGTTTTTGTTCTATTTCTCATTTTTTATTCACATCCCCCTATAACTTACAGTTATATTCTTATAAATCAAGGCAGGCTTTTTTACCTGCCTTGATTATTTTCCAGGTAGTATCTTCTATTTTACTTCATGATTTGCTTTACTCTTTCCTCAATGTTCTTCTTAAGGTCATACTTTTTGCCAATTACATAGTCTTCAAATGCTTTGTTGAAGACATCCACAACTTTTGTGCCATCCAGACCATAGAAGTAGACCTGTGCATATTTTGCACCATCAACAAGCGCTTTTCTCTCTGGATAAGTCTTAGCAAAGTTTACACCTGCACTCTTTAATGAAGGAAGTGCCAAACCTGCTTCAACCACGTACTTTTGACCACCTTCTCCAGTTAAGAATCTTATAAGTTTGAACGCTTCAGGTTTGTGCTTAGAATTCTTGCTCATTACATATGCAACGGTGAATGCCATTGTTGACTTGCCAGCTGGTCCTGCGGGAAGTTCTGCAATTCCATATTGATCTTTTGGTATCTTTCTGTCGTTTAAGAATGGAATCATCCAGCCGCCTTCAATTGTCATAGCAGCTTTCTTGTCAGCAAATGCATCTCCAACCCAGCCAGCGCCTAAATCCTTCGGAGTCTTGCATATTCCTTCTTTGAAAAGGTCAAGTGCAAATTTTAAGCCTTCCAAGGCTTTCGGGTCAGTAAAGACTGGCTTACTACCGTCAAATACTTTACCACCATTTTGATATGCAAAAGGTTGAATTCTTGCAAGCTCAAGATTCATTGTAAGACCTACAACCTTGTCTGTTGTAAGTTTTTTAGCATACTCTTTCAACTCCTGCCATGTCTTTGGTGCCTGTGTAAGACCTGCCTGTTTGAACATCTCTTTGTTGTAGAACAAAACTAATGTATTGTAGTCTTTTGGAAGTCCATACACTTTTCCTTTGTATATGAATGGCTGGAGAAGTGATGACTCATAACCAATTGTTTTGACATTGTACTTTTTCATCCAGCTGTCAAGCGGCTCTAAGACATTCTTTGCAATGTACTGCCAAGCTGGCATTGAATCCATGTAAAAGATATCTGGTTCTGTTTTAGATGCCATGAGAAGCTGCATCTTTTGGTTATAGTCACCGACAATTTCAGTAATTTTTACATCAACATTTGGATACAGCTTTTTGAACGCTGCAATTTGGTTTTGAACAATCTTCTTCTCAGCAGGGGAAGATGCCCACGCACCAAGCTTTAAAGTTATCTTGGAAGTGGCAAAAACATCTTTTTGCGCAGCACCTATTCCTGCAACCAAGGAAAGTAGGAAAATTAACGTTAATAAAATTGTTAGAAATTTTTTCATAAAACAAACCTCCTTTTTGAATTAAATATTTCGGAAATGTTTTCGATGATTTTATTATACAACAAGTTAGTAATTTTGTCTACAGGTTTTTTAATTAATTTTTAGATTTTGTTTATTAAGTATAAGTAATGCTGTCTTATATATTTCAAGCTTTCAAACTTTTTTCGAAATGTTTTCGTAAAATCAAAGGAGCTGTCTAAAAACAAAATTTTAAAGATTTCATGCCACAATATATAGGCAAAATCAAATAATTAAACTATATATTGTGAGAAAAGGGCTATCCAATTATCTTTTTGGACAGCCCCTTATAAGCAAAAAAAGCTATAAAACAACTTCTTTGCTTCTTATCTTGATTTTTACTTTGCTCCTGTCAACTCTTTTTTTGACCTCAACATTTTCCTTGGTTATGACAAAATCCAGCAAGTTTCCTTTCCACCAAATGCTAAATTTCAAAGCTTCCCACTTTTCAAAAAGCCACGGATTGACAGAGAGAACATCATCCTTTTCTACTTTTAAACCTCCAAAACCAAATATCAAAGCTTGCCATGTGCCGCCCAAAGACGCAGCGTGTATCCCCAAAGCTGTGTTGCCTTGATTGTCTTCAATGTCTGTCAAAGCGGTACGCATAAAATTTATATATGCTCTTTTTGTCTCACCCACTCTTACTCCCATCAAAGCATAAATGCTCGGACTTAAAGACGATTTGTGCATTGTCCTTTTTTCATAGTAATCATAGTTTATTTTCATGACCTCTTCATCAAACTGGTCGCCAAGCAAATACAAAAGCATCACAACGTCTGCTTGTTTAATGAGCTGATAGCTATTTAGCTTGTCAAGCTCAACACCTTCTGGCCAGACTGGCATATTGTTGCTGTCGTATTCTTTAATAACAAAATCTTTAAGATTAAAATATCCTTCAAACTGTTCAATTAGCTTTGTTTCAGGATGGTATGGAATATAAATCTTTGATGCAACTTTTAGCCAGTTCAAAGGTTCATCTTCTGATAAGTTTATTTTTTTTACTAACCTTTCAAAATGGCTTGGGTAATTTTCCTCTAAGCATTTCAATACTTCATAAGCCTTTTCTAAGTTCCACTTTGCAAGATAATTGGTATAGGCATTGTTGTTACAATGTTCATGGAACTCATCCGGACCTATCACATCATTTATTTCATATCTATCCTTTTCTTCATTATATTTACAAATAGAAGCCCAAAACCTTGCTGTTTCAATCACAATTTCCGCACCATAGTTTAAAAGAAACTCTATATCATCTGTTGCACGCACATATTCTAAAACTGCAAAGGCTATATCTGCTGAGATATGATATTCTATATCCCCTGTCCATATTCGAACAGGTTTGCCAAGATAATCGTACCCCCACTTTGGCGTCTCCTCTTGACCGGTGTCTGCAGACTCCCAGGGGAACTGCGCACCTTTGTATCCATTTTTCCTTGCATTCTCTCTTGCACCGTCCAAAAGATTGTACCTGTACATCAGCATTGACCTTGCAGCTTTCGGATTTGTGTAAATGTAAAACGGGAGCATAAAAATCTCTGTGTCCCAAAAAACATGTCCTTTGTAGCCTTCTCCGTGAAGGCCTTTTGCACCAAGGCTTACATGTTCATCTTCTGGATTTGCCATACTAAGTAGATGGAAAACATTAAATTTAAGACTTCTATCTGCAACCTCATCACCAATTACCTCAACCTTGGCAACATCCCAGAGCTTATCATACTCTTCTATATGCTCAGAAAGCAGCCTCTCAACACCTAATTCTTTTGCTCTTTCAAGCTTGATTGTAGAACTTCTAAAAATATCATCAACATTTTCTCTTGAGGACACCAATACACTCAGCTTTACAATCTCATAACTTTTTCCTTCTTTTGCTTCAACCTCAAGGTTTTCAGTAATAACGCTTCCTAAATCTTTTACAAATCTATTAAAATAACATTTCTGGCTATCTAATAAAACCTCTGTAGAACTTGCTATTCCCACTTTGTATCTTTTATCCTTTGTTGTAATGCCAAGGAATATACAGCTTTTGCAATCCTTTTTATCTTCTACTTCATAATGTTTTACTCTATCGTTTGGAATATCCTTGGAGTTCATGGTATTGGCATCGATAAAACTTTCTACATTTAAAACCGCTGAGTAGTTTTCGCAAACCACATTGTACTTTTGAACAATAAGATTTTTATTTTTCATGCTGACAAATCGAAATCCCTCTATTGATGTAATTCTACCTTTTTCATCTTTTAGTCTCAATTTTCTAAAAAGCAGTCCCTGTTTTAAGTCTAAAACTCTCTTAAATTCAACAACTTCACATTTCAAAGGATTTAGAAATTCTCTATTTATATAAATCCTAAGACCTATTGGATTTGGCAAATTCACAAGTTCTGTAACCTGAGCTGTGTCTTTGTCAAATACACCTGCTATGAAAGTTCCTGGTATCTCATCACAAAAAACCTCTTCATTGATTCCCCTTATTCCTACATACCCATTTGTAAGAGCAAAGCAGGTTTCATGTTTATGTGAAACTCCAAAACTTTCCTGTTCAATCAGCCAGTTTTTTTCTGAAAGTTTCATTATTGAAAACCTCCTAAACCTTTTTGAAAAGTTTTTCATGAAGATTTTCAAGAAGTTCCAAGTTAACATTGGTCAATTTATCAACCACGTAATGAGCTTCTTTGAGCCTATCAAATTGACCATCTCTACAGACACCAATTGTAAGCATCCCCGCACGAATACCTGCCTTTACCCCATCTATAGCATCTTCAAACACGACGCACTCTTTGGGATTTACGTTTAGTCTTTGTGCAGCAGTTAGAAATATTTCAGGGTCAGGTTTTCCTTTTTTGAAATCATACCCTGTCACAATTGTATCAAACATATTGTGAATTCCTATTTTGGTCAAAATTTTAGTAGTATTTTTGCTTGAAGAAGCAACAGCAAGTCTTATATTATTTTGCTTCAAATGATTCAAAAGCCATATGCTATCTTCAAAAGCTTCTAAATTTTCTTGTTCAACAAATTCCAAAAAAATCTTTTGTTTTTCCTCTGCCATTTCTATTAACTTGTCTTCTGGCATATCATATGCAATGCTTCTTATCCCATCCAGCCTTGGTTTTCCGTCAACCTTCCATTTGTAATCTTCATATTCAAATTTATAACCGTGGTTTTCAAACATCTTTTTCCATGCTTTGAAATGTAATTTTACAGTATCTGTTAAAACACCATCCATGTCAAAAATAGCAGCCTTGATTTTTCCCATGAAAAGTAAACCCCTTTGCTGTGATTGTTGTATAAGATTATTATAAAAGTTTTTCGAATTGTTTTCAATATCGTTTTCGATTATTTTCGACATTTTATAAAGACATGCTCGAAGTATAAGGAAAGAATTTTAATAGTTTTAGAAAAGAATTAGTTTTATAATAATAGTAAAGACAAGAAAGTTAAGAAAGTTAAAAATTTAGATGGAATAACTTTATTATAAATAATTCAGAGCAATAAAATAAAAATCAGAAGGGAGAAGAAAAGAGAGTGAGATAGAAACTCGTTCCAGTTTTTTATTGTTTTTAATTAGTTCAAAAGAAGTGATAACTAAACATTTGACATTTGCATTTTTTCATCTTACTTGTTAAATATTTAACATTCGAACACAAAAATAAAAAATCCGGCAGCCACCTACTTTCCCGTGCCGTCTCCAGCACAGTATCATCGGCGTTGCGAGGCTTAACTTCCGTGTTCGGAATGGGAACGGGTGTTTCCCTCGCTCTTTCGCCACCGGATTTGTCAGCTTATTCATTTTCTTCAGCAGCTTTCTAAGCAGCCTCGCAAGTGAATAGGGAGAAAGCTCCTCTTTCGGTCAAGCTCCTCGGGCCATTAGTACCGCCTTGCTCAACGCCTCACAGCGCTTACACATGCGGCCTATCTACCTGGTAGTCTTCCAGGACCCTTACCACCTTTGAGGTGTGGGGTATCTCATCTTGGGGTGGGCTTCACGCTTAGATGCTTTCAGCGTTTATCCCTTCCGGACTTGGCTTCCCAGCCGTGCCCCTGGCGGGACAACTGGTAAACCAGCGGTCCGTCCAACCCGGTCCTCTCGTACTAGGGTCAGCTCCCCTCAAATACCCTGCGCCCGCGGCGGATAAGGACCGAACTGTCTCACGACGTTCTGAACCCAGCTCACGTACCGCTTTAATGGGCGAACAGCCCAACCCTTGGGACCTACTTCAGCCCCAGGATGCGATGAGCCGACATCGAGGTGCCAAACCTCCCCGTCGATGTGGACTCTCGGGGGAGATCAGCCTGTTATCCCCGGGGTAACTTTTATCCGTTGAGCGACGGCTCTCCCACTTGAATACCGCCGGATCACTAAGCCCGACTTTCGTCCCTGCTCGAGATGTCTCTCTCACAGTCAAGCCACCTTACCGCCTTTGCACTCCTACCGCACGATTTCCATCCGTGCTGAGGTGACCTTTGGGCGCCTCCGTTACCTTTTAGGAGGCGACCGCCCCAGTCAAACTGCCCACCTGACAGTGTCCCATCACTCGGTTCAGAGTGTCTGGTTAGTGCCCCAGTGCACCCAGAGTGGTATCCCACCGTCGGCTCCATGGATGCTGGCGCACCCACTTCTCCGCCTCCCACCTATCCTGTACAGGGCACACCAAAACACAGTGCCAGGCTGCAGTAAAGCTCCACGGGGTCTTTCTGTCCAACCGCGGGTAACCAGCGTCTTCACTGGTACCACAATTTCGCCGGGCACACCGCCAAGACAGCGCCCAAGTCGTTACGCCATTCGTGCGGGTCGGAACTTACCCGACAAGGAATTTCGCTACCTTAGGACCGTTATAGTTACGGCCGCCGTTCACTGGGGCTTCGGTTCGGAGCTTCGCCCTCTTCAGGCTAACCCCTCCCCTTAACCTTCCAGCACCGGGCAGGCGTCAGCCCCTATACCTCGCCTTTCGGCTTGGCAGAGACCTGTGTTTTTGATAAACAGTCGCTTGGGCCTATTCCCTGCGACCCTGAGCTCTTCACCCAGGGCACCCCTTCTCCCGAAGTTACGGGGTCAGTTTGCCGAGTTCCTTAGCGGTGCTTCACCCGTCCGTCTGTGGATCCTCTCCTCGCCCACCTGTGTCGGTTTCCAGTACGGGCACCTGCCTTCGCCTACGCGACGCTTTTCTTGGCAGTGTGAAGCTCGGCACTTCGCCTACTATTACTTCGGCTCCCCATCACGGCTCACGGTTGCCGAGTGAGCGGATTTGCCTACCCACTCCCGCTCGCCGCTTGGCCGGGGTCTACCAACTCCCCGGTTGCCTGCTCCTCCTGCGTCCCGCCTCGTAGGTTAACCTCCGGCAGGTGGCTCAGGATTATCAACCTGATACCCATCAGCTACGCCTTTCGGCCTCGCCTTAGGCCCCGGCTAACTCTGGGCGGATTCGCCTTCCCCAGAAAACCTTGGGCTTCCGACGGGCAGGCTTCCCACCTGCCTCGCGCTACTTATTCCGGCATTCTCACTTCTGCCTCGTCCACCCTGGCTTTCGCCTTGGGCTTCGCCCTAACGCAGAACGCTCCCCTACCGCTATAGCCACACCTTCCCGTGGCTATAACCCGATGCTTCGGTGTGTGGCTTTAGCCCCGAGTATTTTCGGCGCCCAGCCGCTCGACCAGTGAGCTGTTACGCACTCTTTAAAGGAATGGCTGCTTCTAAGCCAACCTCCTGGTTGTCTTCGCGGCTGAACATCCTTTGCACACTTAGCCACACCTTCGGGACCTTAGCAGTCGGTCTGGGCTGTTCCCCTCTCGACCACGGACCTTATCGCTCGTGGTCTGACTCCCAAGCTTAAAACCGCCAGCATTCGGAGTTTGATAGGGTTCGGTAACGTT